>NZ_JAGDYM010000008.1 GCF_017565745.1 Leucobacter weissii | reverse complement strand
ACAGGCCCCCAGCCACCACAACATGGCAACCAGAAACCAAACTTGGCACAAAACAATCAAGTGCACACTATTGAGTTCTCAAAGACCAGACACCCCCCGTAACAACCCACAACAGGCCCTCCGAAGAGTCGATCCGCTGCCTTCCCAGGGCCTTGGGCCCCGTTTTTGGCAACTCGACTAACTTAGCACGCGGGCAGGAATCGGCGCAAATGAACTTTCTACTCCGGGCGTGTCGCCTGCGCGCTGGAGCGTGGAGCGGCGCCCGGCCGCGGTCATCGCCGCACCCGGGCGACCGCCCGGACCGGCGAACCGTCCACGCCGTCGAGCCGCAGCGGCAGCGCGACGAGTTCGATCGTCTCGGGCAGGTCGACGAGCCCCATCAGGTTCTCGACGATCACGCCCCCGCGCCCCAGCCAGAGATCGTGCACGGGCAGCGGGGCCGAGTCCTGCCATGCGCCCGGCGCGCCGAGCGCGCCCTCGCCGGTGGGATCCGGGCTCAGCGTATCGACCCCCAGCAGCCTCGCACCCGCCTCCCAGAGCCGCTCCGCCAGCTCGACGGTCAGCGAGGGGTGCGCGGGGGCGAGCGGATCGCCGAAGTACCGATCCCATCCGGTCGCGACGAGCACGCGCGCCGGGAGCTCGTCCGGGAGCGGCGCCTCCAGCTGCTCCGGTCCGATGCGGGCGTCGGCGCCGACCGGGCGGACCCGCAGCACCAGCGCCGGCCCCCAGCAGAGGTCGAGCGGGATCTCGTCGACCGCCGCGCCGCCGTCGATGCTGTGCGACGGCGCGTCGAGGTGGGTGCCCGTGTGCGATCCCAGTTCCAGACGCGCGACCTCCACGCCGTCCGCCGCGACCGTCAGCGCTCGCGAGATCGAGACCTCGGGGTCGCCGGGGTAGACCGGCATGCCCCCGCGGATGGGCCGGCTCAGGTCGACGGTGCGCATCTCACGCTCCGCGACGGGCGTCGCCGACGCCCTCCGATCCCGCGTCCTCGGAGGCGTCCAGCAGGTGCCCCGCCGGCAGCCGGTCCCGCGCGTCCCTCAGCCCGAGCCCCGGCACCCCGCCCAGGCCGAGCATGAGCGCCAGGTAGAGCAGGAACGAGACCGCGAAGGCCGGGATGCTCGCCCCCAGCGGGCTCGGCGCGACGTAGGTGAGCAGGTACGAGAGCACGGCGCCCACGATCCAGACCGCCACGGCGGCCCAGTTCACCCCGCCGAGATACCAGTACCGGCTCGACCGGGTCTCCTGCAGGATCTGGCGGGAGTATCCCCGGCGTTTCAGCACGTAGTAGTCGGCGATCATGACCGCGAAGACGGGCACGAAGAAGGCGCCGATCATGACGAGGAAGTCGGTGAACTGGTTCAGCAGTCCGAGCCAGGTCGAGCCGATGATGGAGATGACGCCGAGCACGAGCGCGGTCGGTACGAACTTCAGGTGCCAGTGGGACTGGGCGTTCACGACGGACGTGGTCATCCCGAAGACGACCATCGTGTTGGTCGCCATCACCGAGAGGAAGATCGCGATCCCGAGCGGCCAGCCGAAATGGTGCACGATCACCGCGGGGTCGAAGGCGATCGCATCCCCGCCGCTGAGCAGCACCGTGCTGAACGCGACGAGGCCGAGGGTCATCGATATCACCGTCGAAAGCGTGTATCCGATGCCCGAGCCCACGATCCCCGCCGTGCTGCTCTTCGCGTGGCGGTTCATGTCCGCCGAGAGGACGGTCCACGAGATCGCGGTCGCGATCACGATGTCGAGCGTGCCGATGGCGGTGCCGCCCAGCTCGGGGTCCACCGGGATGGCGGCGAACTCCGCCGGGCTGAAGGCGCCGAACGCCGCAGCGAACACGAAGCCCATGACGACGAGGATGATGAGCGCCAGCCACGGTTCGATCCGCGAGATGCCGGTGTGACCGAAGATGGCGAGCACCACGACGATCCCCTGGCAGATCGCGGAGAAGAGTGCGGGGTTCGAGAACCCGGTCGCCTCTTCGATGAGCGCGTTGATCGTGACGCCCGCGAGCATCGCCTGGACCCAGCTCCAGCCCATGAGGATCACGAGGTTCGCGGCCGAGGGCAGCAGGCTGCCCCGGATGCCGAAGGCGCCGCGGGTGAGCGCCATGGTCGGAAGACCGGAGCGCGTTCCCATGTTGCCGATCAGCACCAGGACGACGACGCCGATCAGGGTGCCGACCACGATCATCGTCGCAGCGGTGCCGAACGAGACGGAGGGCACGAAGAGCGTGCCGGTGAGCAGCGTGGTCACGACGAGGTTGGCCGCGAGCCAGATGAGCGCGATCCTCAGCAGCGACTGATGGCCGCGCACCGGTCCCGCGGAGTCGTCGTGCCCGTCGAGGTTGACGGCCATGGTTTCCGGGCTGGTCATGATGCGGCTCCGTTCTCGTCGGTGAAGGCGGAGAGATGCTCGTGCACGGCGACGAGCCCGCGGCCATCGTCGTCGAGGCGGAAGACGATCGTCTCGCGCTCCCGGTAGTCGTCCCCACCTGACGGGGTGGCCACGGCGGTGCGGACGGTGTGGCTGAACACGGCACCGCCGGGGAAGGTCTGCACCAGCCGATCCGCGGATTCGCAGCTCACCACCCGCCACCCCTCCGCGAGCCAGCCGCGCCAGAGGCGCTCGTAGTCGGAGCGGGCGTTCAGCCGCGCTGGCTCCGTATGGAAGACGAAGCTCGCGTCGGGCGAGAACCCCGCGAAGTAGGCTTCTGTATCGGTCTCGGCGAACGCCGAGACGATCGCGTCGGCGGCCGTGAGGACGTCGGTCTCGGATGGGGTACGCATGAATGCTCCTTCGGATTCTCGTGATCGGGTTGAGGATGCGGGGCCCGGCGCGACGAGCCCCGCATCCGTCGGGCTCAGCCGGACTGCGCCGACATGGCGCTGACCAGCTCGTAGACGACGTGGCTCGCGGCCACCGCGGTGATCTGCGCATGGTCGTACGCCGGTGCGACCTCGACGACGTCTGCGCCCACGATCGGCAGATCGGCGAGGCCCCGGATGATGCGGAGCAGTTCCCGACTCGTCAGCCCGCCGGCCTCCGGCGTGCCGGTGCCCGGCGCGTGAGCGGGATCGAGCACGTCGATGTCGATCGAGATGTAGAGGGGCGCGCGGCCCACCCGCTCGCGGATCCGCTCGAGCGCGGCCGGCACGCCGTGCTCCTCGACGAACTCGGTGGTGACGATCTGGAAGCCGAGTGCGGCGTCGTCCTCGAGGTCGCCCTTGCCGTAGAGGGGGCCGCGGATGCCGCCGTGCATCGAGGCGGACAGGTCGATGAGTCCCTCCTCCGACGCGCGGCGGAAGGGGGTGCCGTGCGTGGTCGGCGCGCCGAAATAGGTGTCCCAGGTGTCGAGGTGGGCGTCGAAGTGCAGCACCGCGACCGGGCCGTGCTTCTTGTTGACGGCTCGCAGCAGCGGCAGGGCGATGGTGTGGTCGCCGCCGATCGTGACGATCTTGTCGACGCGGTCGCCCAGCTCGGTGGCCGCCGTCTCGATCTGCTCGACCGCCTCGGCGAGGTTGAAGGGGTTGGCGACGATGTCGCCGGCATCGACCACCTGGCGAAGCGCGAAGGGCGACACGTCCTGGGCCGGGTTGTAGGGCCGCAGCAGCCGGGAGGCCTCGCGCACGTGGCTCGGTCCGAAGCGCGCCCCAGGGCGGAAACTCACGCCCGTGTCGAAGGGCACGCCGACGACGGCGATGTCCGCAGAGGGGACGTCTTCGATCCTCGGCAGCTTGGCGAAGGTGGCGATTCCCGCGTAGCGGGGCGTCAGGCTCGCGTCGACCGGTCCGCGCGGCTCCTGTTCGGGTGTCATCATCGGCTCCTGGAAAGTTTACTAATATGCAACAAAAGAGTTCTATGAGTGAACCTCATGTCACTATAAGCTCGAAAGCGCCGAGGGTCAACCGCACCCGACGGCGATACTCCGCCGCTCGACGCCCAGACGCCCGGATCCATGACCCGGGATCGAGAGGAGCCCCCATGAGGCCCGTCAATCCGTCGGCCACGCCCGAGGGCATCAGGATCGGCGCGAAGCTCAGATCCTCTCGGCTCGCCCAGGGGCTCACCCTCGATCAGCTCGCGGAGGCCGCCGGTCTCACGAAGGGATTCCTCAGCAGGATCGAGCGCGACGACACCATGCCCAGCGTGCCGGCGCTGGTGCAGGTGTGCCAGGCGCTCTCCCTTCCGGTGGGCGCCCTGTTCGAGGCGCCCGAGATCCAGCACCTCGCCCTCTCCGACGCCCCTCGGATCAACATGGGCGGCACGGGCGTCGAGGAACGTCTCGTCACGCCGCGCGAGGAGGACCGCGTCCAGGTGATCCGCTCGAGCCTGGATCCCCGGGCGGACGGCGGCGACGAGCTCTACACGGTCAACTGCAGCGTCGAGTCGCTCCACGTGATCTCGGGCGCCGTCGAACTCCTGTTCGCGCACGACCGGCGGCAGCTCTCCGCCGGCGACACCCTCACCTTCCCGGGCCGCGTGCCCCACACCTGGCAGGCGGGTCCGGAGGGCGCCGAGATCGTCTGGATCCTCATCCCCGCCGCCTGGAGCGGATCCGCCTGAGGCGGCTCATCGCCTCATCCGCGCGACCGAGACGGTCGCGGCGCACACTGCCGACGGCCGGAAACGGTCGTGCGCTAGGGCATGTCTCTCACGCCGGCGAGCGTCTTCTTGCCGCGGCGCAGGATCGCGAAGCGCCCGTGCAGCAGATCCGTCGCAGCGAGCACCGCGTCCTCGGTGCCGACCTGCCGGTTGTTGACATAGACCCCGCCCTGAGCGATGGCGCGGCGTGCCTCGCCGAGGCTCTTCACCAGACCGGCGTCGACGAGCAGCTGCGCCACCGCCGACCCCTCGCCCCCCGGGGCGCCCGGCAGCTCCTCGATCGCGGATCCGAGGGTCGCCGCGTCGAGCGAGGCGAGATCGCCCTGGCCGAACAGCGCGGCCGACGCGTCGATCGCCGCCTGCGCCGCCGCGCCGCCGTGCACGAGCGCGGTCACCTCGAGCGCGAGCCGCTTCTGCGCCGCCCGGCGGAAGGGCTCCTCCGCGACGAGTCGCTCGTACTCCTCGATCTCGGCGCGCGAGAGGAACGTGAACACCTTGAGCCGGTCGATCACGTCGGCATCGGCCTGGTTGAGCCAGAACTGGTAGAAGCGGTAGGGCGAGCACATCTCGGGATCGAGCCAGATCGCGTTGCCCTCGCTCTTGCCGAACTTCGTGCCGTCGGAGTTGGTGATCAGCGGGGTGCCGATCGCGTGCGCCGACGCGCCCTCCACCTTGCGGATCAGGTCGGTGCCGCTCGTCAGGTTGCCCCATTGGTCGCTGCCGCCGGTCTGCAGCCGGCAGTCGTAGTTGCGGAAGAGCTCGAGGAAGTCGTAGCCCTGCAGCACCTGGTAGCTGAACTCGGTGTAGCTGATGCCCTCCTCGGAGTTCAGGCGCGCGGCCACCGCATCCTTCTTCAGCATGGTGCCGACGCGGAAGTGCTTGCCGATCTCGCGCAGGAACTCGATCGCCGAGATCGGCGCGGTCCAGTCGAGGTTGTTGACGAGCCGCACCGGATTCTCCCCCTCCCCCGAGAGGAAGCGCGACACCTGCGCCTGGAGGCGATTCACCCAGTCGGCGACCGTGTCGCGGTCGTTCAGCGTGCGCTCCGCGGTGGGGCGGGGGTCGCCGATCAGGCCGGTGGACCCGCCGACGAGCCCGAGCGGGCGATGTCCCTTGAGCTGCAGGCGCCGCAGCAGGATCAGCTGCACGAGATTGCCGAGATGCAGGCTCGGCGCGGTCGGGTCGAAACCGCAGTAATAGGTGAACGGATCGCCCTCGAGCAGCTCGGACAGCACTTCCGGATCCGTCGACACGTGGACCAGGCCGCGCCACTCCAGCTCATCCCACAGGGTCGGAAAGCTCTCGTCGTTGCGCTGCGCGCGCAGGATCCCGTCACGTTCGTTCTGGTCTGACACGCCTGCCATCGTACCGCGCCGGGCGACGACCCCGGCAATGGGCCAGTTGTGGCGATGATGACGCGTCAAGACGACCACAACTGACCCCTTGCCGACAGCCCAGTGCCGATGCCCCAGCGTCGATTGCCCGGTATCGGCGGTGGCGTGGCTCCGGGTCGAGCCCAGCCCCCGGTTCAGCCGCGGAACTCCGCGACCCGCTCGGCCAGTCGAGCCAGTTGCTCGTCCACCCGCGCTCGTGCGGTCCCGCCGACGCCGAGACGGCTGTTCACCGACCCCTCGACGGTCAGCACCTCGCGCACCTCGGGGCGGAGGTGCTCCGAGATCGCGGCGAACTCCTCGTCCGACGGCTCGTGCAGTTCGACCCCGCGCTCCTCGCAGAAGCGCACCAGTTCGCCCGAGATCTCGTGCGCGTCGCGGAAGGGCACGCCCTGCCGCACGAGCCACTCGGCGACGTCGGTGGCCAGCGAGAAGCCCTGCGGCGCCAGCTCGGCCATCCGAGCGGTGTCGAACGAGAGCGTCGCGACCATGCCGGTGAAGGCCGGCAGCAGCACTTCGAGCTGCTGCACGGAGTCGAACACCGGCTCCTTGTCCTCCTGCAGGTCGCGGTTGTAGGCCAATGGCAGGCCCTTCAGCACGGCGAGGAGGCCGGTCAGGTTGCCGATGAGCCGCCCCGACTTGCCGCGCGCCAGCTCGGCGATGTCGGGGTTCTTCTTCTGCGGCATGATCGACGACCCCGTGGAATAGCCGTCGTGCAACCGGACGAAGCCGAACTCCTTGGTGTTCCAGAGGATGATCTCCTCGGAGAGTCGGGAGAGGTCGATGCCGATCTGCGCCGCGACGAAGGCGAACTCGGCGACGACGTCGCGGGCCGCCGTGCCGTCGATGGAGTTCTCGAGCGGATCGCCGAGGCCCAGCTCGGCGGCGACCAGCCGCGGGTCGAGTCCGAGCGAGCTGCCGGCGAGGGCGCCCCCGCCGTAGGGCGATCGGGTCGCGCGCCGGCGCCAGTCCCGCAGTCGTTCGAGATCGCGCACGAGCGGCCAGGCGTGCGCGGCCAGCTGATGGGCGAGCAGCACGGGCTGCGCGTGCTGCAGATGGGTGCGGCCGGGCAGGATCGCCGCCGGATGGGCGAGCGCCTGATCGAGGAGCGCTTCCGCGAGATCCAGCAGGAGCGACCCGATCCCGGCGGCATGATCGATCAGGTAGAGGCGCACGAGCGTGGCGATCTGGTCGTTGCGGCTGCGACCGGCGCGCAGCTTGCCGCCGAGGGCGACGCCGGCGATCTCGATGAGGCCGCGCTCGAGCGCGGAGTGCACGTCCTCGTCCTCCGCCGACGGCACGAATCGCCCGTCCGCGACGCGCGCGGCCAGCTCGTCGAGGGCCGCGCGCATCCGCTGCAACTCGTCGTCGCTCAGGTAGCCGGCGGCGGCGAGCGCCGCCGCGTGGGCCTTGGATCCGCGGATGTCGTAGGGGGCGAGGATCCAGTCGAACTGCGTCGAGCGGCTCAGCTCCTGCAGCGCCGGCGAGGGTCCGCTCGCGAAGCGCCCGCCCCACAGGGCTCCTGCTTCGGCAGCGCGACTGCCTCCGGGCGCCCCGGCTTCGCGATTCGTCTGCTCCGTCATCTGCTCTCCTCCAGCAACCACGCCATCAGGGCCTTCTGCGCGTGCACGCGATTCTCGGCCTCGTCCCAGACGACGCTCTGCGGTCCGTCGATCACGGCCGCGTCGACCTCGTAGTCGCGGTAGGCGGGCAGGCAGTGCAGGAACACCGCGTCCGACGACGCCAGCGCCATCAGTTCGGGGGTGACCCGGTAGCCGCCGAAGAGCGCCACCCGCTCGGCGGCCTCATCCTCCTGACCCATCGACACCCACGTGTCGGTGATGACCGCGTCGGCGCCCGCCACCGCGGCTCCGGGATCCTCCGTGATCGTCACGCTGCCGCCGGTCTCCGCGGCGATCCGCCGGGCATCGGCGACGATATCGGGGCGGGGCTGATACCCCTCGGGGCCGCCGATCCGGATGTGCATCCCCGCCGTCGCGAAGCCGAGCAGGTAGGAGTGCGCCATGTTGTTCGCCGCATCGCCCACGTAGGCGGCGGTGAGCCCGGAGAGATCGCCGTCGCCGCCCGCACGATGCTCGCGGATCGTCTGCAGGTCGGCGAGGATCTGGCAGGGGTGGAAGTCGTCGCTCAGGGAGTTGATCACCGGGACCGTCGCGTTGGCCGCCATCTCCTCGAGGCCCGCGTGCGCGTAGGTGCGCCAGATGATCAGCTCGACCATGCGCGAGAGCACCTTGGCCGTGTCGGAGACCGACTCCTTGCCCCCCATCTGCGAGTTCTTGGCATTCATGATCAGCGGGTTGCCGCCGAGATCGGCAACGCCCACCGAGAAGCTCACCTGCGTGCGCGTGCTCGTCTTGTCGAAGATCACCGCTGCGGTCTGCTGTCCCTCGAGCGGGCGCTCGGCGAAGCGATCGGCCTTGAGCCGGATCGCGAGGTCGAGCACCTCGCGCTGCTCGGCCGGGGAGAGGTCGTCGTCACGGAGAAAGTGTCGGATCACCACCCCAGCCTAGCCGTGGCCAGAGACGAATCATGGCGCCGACCGGGAAACCCCGCGGAACAGCACTTTTCACACGGAGGATCCCGCTTCCGCGCCGACGCACAGACCCGAGTCGTACGCCACGCGGATCGAGGTCGCATACGCCATCGCGATGTCCGAGACGGCCTCCTCCCTGGGCAGGAACGTGGAGGTGTGCAGCGCCGGCTCGTCATCCCCCTCAGCGACACCCACGAACATCATGGTCCCGGGAAGACGTTCCGTGTAATAGGAGAAGTCGTCCGCGCCACACGATCGCATGGGGTCCACGAGTCGCACGCCGCGGTCCTCCAGCGCGCGCCTCAGGGCACGGGAGACCGCCGGGTCGTTGTACAACACGGGCTCTCCGGACACGATCGTCACCTCGGCCCGGCACCCGTGCGCCGCGGCGATGCTCGCCGCCGCCTCGCGCAAAGCGGTGTGCAGGAACGCGCGATCGTCGGCGTCCATCGTGCGGATCGAACCGCGGGCGTGCGCTTCCGCGGGTATGACGTTCGCCGCGCTCCCGGCGTTCACGGTGCCGAACGACAGGACCGCCGGATGCATCGGGTCCGTTCTGCGGCTCACCAGCGTCTGCAGCGCGCCGATGACCGCGGCCATGGCGACGATCGGGTCACGTGCGTGATGGGGGTACGCGGCGTGCCCGCCGACTCCCCGCACGGTGATGCCGAACTCGTCCGCCGCCGCGTTGACGGCCCCCTCCCCGACCGCCACCCCGCCTGCGGGCACCCGGGGATGCACATGGGCGCCGAAGACCTCGCGCACCCCGTGCTGCTCGAGCAGCCCGCTTTCGCAGATGTCGCGCGCGCCGGACGGGTACGCCTCCTCTCGCGGCTGCAGGATCAGCAGGAGCGCGACCGGCAGCTGCACCTGCTGCGCCGCGCGGGCCACCGCCACCGCAGCCGCGATGTGCACGTCGTGCCCGCACGCGTGCATCGCGCCGTTGGTGGACGCGAACGCCGCTCCGCTCTCCTCGACGATCGGGAGGGCGTCCAACTCGGCTCGCAGCGCGATCGCGGGACCGTCTGCGGGGCCGATGCGCACGAGTCCCCCGGTCTCGGCCACGGGATCCCAGGCGGGTGAACCCAGCTCCTCGAGAACGAGCTCGAGCGTCGGGCCCTCCTCGCCCGAGATGCGCGGTTCCCTGTGCAACTCCCTGCGCAATCGGAGCGCGTCGGGGAGCGCATCCTCGACCGCCGCGAAGAAGCGCTCCCAGCGGTCTTCCGTCGTACCCGTCATAGATTCCTCACCTCGGCTCTCCATGTTCGGCAAAGCGATCAGTAGGCATCCGCATAGACCGTGTAGCGCTCCTGGTCGTCGAGGCGGGAGAGCAGCTCGAGTTCGCCGCGTTTGATGAGGAGGAAGGTCTCGAGGAGGCGCGCGGGCAGCCAGGAGGTCACGGTGCGGTCCGCCTCGAGCGCGACGAGTGCGGCGTCGAGGGACGCGGGCATGCTGCCGTGCGAGGCGGATGCCAGCTGCTCGGCGGACAGTCGCCCCGGATCGCCGGAGACGACCTCGGGCGCCGGGAGATCGGCGCGCACGCCCTCCAGCCCGGCGCGCAGCAGGACTGCCAGCGCGATCCAGGGGTTCGAGGTCGCGTCTGCGCCGCGGTACTCGAGATTGAACTGCTTGCGATGATCCGCCCCCGGGGTGTTGAAGAGGGGGCAGATCCTGAGCAGCGCCTCGCGGTTGTTCTCGCCGAGGAACAGGCCGCCCACGCTCCAGCGACCAGGGGCGAGACGCTCGTAGGAGATGCCGGACGACGCGGTCAGCGCCTGCAGCGCCGGGGCATGGCGCAGCACTCCCGCGGCGAAGGACCCCGCGAGGCGCGAGAGACCGCCCGGTCGTGTGGGGTCGTAGGCGACGGGAGCGTCCGTCTCGTCGATGAGGCTGAGGTGGATGTGCACGCCGTTGCCGCCGCCGTCGCGCTCGACGATCGGGCTGAACGTCGCACGCTCCCCCTCCGTGCGCACCACGTTGCGCACGATCTCCCGCAGCAGGATCGCGCGATCGGCGGCCTGGAGCGCGGGGGCGGGCGCCAGCGTCACCTCCCATTGCCGGTCGCCGAACTCCGGCAGCCACATCTCGGGCTCCAGCCCGGCATCCCGCAGCGCCTGAAGCACCTTCGAGCCGAGCGGCTCGTAGGCGAGCAGCGCCTCCAGGGAGAACGGCTTCCTACCCGGTACGCGGTCGGGATCCCGCAGCATGAACTCGTGCTCGAACGAGGAGATGACGCGCAGCCCGGTCTCCTTCCGGAGATCCTCGACCGCGTCGCGGAGAAGGGTGCGCGGGCAGCAGTCCCAGGGCGAACCGTCGGGATTCACGAGATCTCCCAGCATGACGGTGATCGGCTGCCCGCCCGGCTCGTTGGTCACCGGGGTGCGCGTGGCGGGGTCCGGCATGATTCGGAGGTCGCCGATGGAACCGAACGGATTCGGGGTGACGATGCGCCCGAACGGATCGAGTGCCAGGTTCGCCGGCACCCAGCCCGAGCCGGAACGCCGATAGGCCTCGAGCTCGTCCGCGGGGAAGGCGCGTCCTCGCACCTGCCCCGCAAGGTCGGAGGTGAGGATCGCGGCGATGGGCGTGGTCATGCGGTGTGTCCTTTGTTCGCGGTCATGCGCCACCGGTGTCGGGGGCAGTGCTGCTCTGGTCGTTGAGAAGATCCTCGATGGCGTCGTAGCGGCGCACGCGATCGACCGGATCTATGCCGAGCGCGTCGACGAGGGACGCGATGAGCGTCTCGACGAGGGCGAAGCCCGGCGTGATCGAGTCGAACGGGGAGGCCGCGGCGACGGCGTTCGAGAGCAGATAATCGGAATGGCGCGCCGCGGGCGACAGCCAGGGATCGGTGATGAGCACCGTGGTCGCCTTCTGCGCCTTGGACTGGCGCATGAACTCCACCGTGGACTCCTGGTAGCGGCGGTAGTCGAAGGCGACGACCACATCCTTGGCGCCGATGTCGAGCAGGGCGAAGGCCCGCTCCTGCTGCGAGGTGGGGACATGCGTGACGTTCGGACGCAGGTGCCGCAGGTGCATCGAGAGATATTCGGCGAGCAGGCGGCTGAAGCGTCCTCCCGTCGTCCAGACTCGGCGCTTGGTTGTGGCCAGCAGCATGACGATGGAGCTGAAGTCCTCGACCGCGAGGCCCGAGAAGGTCGCCGCGATGCCCTGCTCGATGACTCGCTGCGAGTGATCGGCCGCACCGTCCCTCGTCGCATCGGACTGCCCGTACATCGTGGCGGGCGACGACGTCCGGGCCGCGATCTCGCCGTGCAGCATCTTCTGCATGTCCGGATACGACCCGATGCCGAGCTTCGAGAGCAGCCGCAGGACGGTGGGTGCGCTCACGTTCGCACGCTCCGCCAGCCGGTTCACCGGTTCCAGCCCGGCGACGGGGTAGTCCGCGAGAAGGGCTCGAGAGACGCGCCGCTCCGCCGGGCTCAAGCCTTCGTAGGACTTCTTGAGCACCTCTGCCAATGTGAGTGATTCATCCATGTTCGAGACTCTGCTTTCTTCGACGCTGCGGCAGACCGAGCTCTCGGATACCCATGAGACCGGTCGGTGCCTTGATCAAAGCAAGGATAAGGATCGCCGAAAGAACGAGGTCGGTCACCCCGCCGGGCAACGCGAATCCACCCGTGAACTGTCCGTCCTGCAGCCGCCGGAGCAACTCCTGAAGCGCACTGATGGCGAGCGCGCCGATCACTGCGCCGCTCGTCGAGAGATAGCCGCCCAGCACGATCATGACGATGAACCCGAAGGTGAGCGAGAGGAAGAAGGTTCGCGAGGAGAAGGTCGTCAGGAACGCCGCGTAGAGCGCGCCGCCGGTTCCGCTCACGGCGGCGCTGAGCACCCAGGCCGTGGCCCGGTGCCGGCCCACGGCGATGCCGGATGCGAGTGCGGCCTCGGCGTCCTCCCGGGAGGCCCGGAGTTGCAGACCGCTGCGGCTGTTCTTGTACCAGAGCGCGACGACGATCGCGATGCCGGCGCAGAGGAAGGCCGCGAGCGGGGTCGTCAGCTTCGGCAGTCCGATCATGGCGGAGGAGCCGCGAGTCACGGCGGTCCAGGAGTTCGTCACGGTGAAGGTGATCACCAGGAGGGCGAGCGTGGCGATTCCCGATTGCAGGCCGCTGAGCCGAGCCATGGCCGGGGCGGTGAGGAGCGCGAACAACGCCGCGCAGCCGGCGGCGGCGAGCAGCACGACCGGGAACGGCGCCTCGAGGTCCCGCAGGAAGACCAACGGCTCGGGAAGATCCGGGAACATGCTCTTCTTGAGCGCCGGCGGGATCGTGAGATACGCGGCGGTATAGGCGCCCACGGCCATGAACGCGACATGCCCGAAGGACATGATCCCCGAGTTCCCGGAATAGATTGAGATGCCGAGCACTACGACCACGGCGACCAGTCCGCCGACGGCCACCCGTTCGATGATGGGATCCGTGAGCGCGCCGAGGAGTGCGACGACGGCCACGATCGCTATGAGCGCACCACCGGTCGCGAGCACTCGATTCCTGTTGCGGCTGAACATGCTCATGACACACGCACCTTTACACCTGAGAGCAGGCCCTGGGGCCGGATGACGAGGATTCCGATGACCGCCGCATACAGGAACGCATCCCTGAACGCGATCAGATCGGTGGGCAGGAAGGTCTCGAGCAGCACCGTGGCCATGCCCAGGAGCAGCCCCCCGAGCGCGGCTCCCTTCAGGCTCCGCATACCGCCGACCACGGCTCCGACGACGCCGATCAGGAGCGGCTGCAGCCCCATCTCGGCGCCGACCGCGCCCTGCTTCGCGACGAGCACGATCGCCGAGACTGCGGCGATCGCCCCGGAGATCGCGAACGCGCTCATGATGACGAACGAGCCGCGGACCCCGAGCACCTTCGCCATCTCGAAGTCCTCCGCCGCCGCCCGGAGCTGCACCCCGAGGCTCGTCCGCTGCATCACGATCGCGAGCAGCGCGATCATGGCGGCGCTCAGCACCAGCGTGAGGATCTGGAGCATGCTGATCCGGGCCCCGAAGAGCGAGATCGATTGCTGCAGAAACGGCTGCGGCGGCACGCCCTGCACCTTGGGGAGCGCCGTCATGCGCGCGATGGCCTGCAGCGCCGAGCTGACCGCGAACGACGCGATCATGAGCGTCACCGGGTCGGCGTTGCGGAGCGAGCGGAACGCCACCCGTTCGGTGAGCACCGACACGATGACGGCCGCGACGACCGCGAGCGGCCAGCTGACCCACCAGGGCGAGTCCTTCAGGATGAGCAGCACGACGGCGCCGGCCATGATGGTCTCTCCGTAGGCGAAGTTCATCAGGCCGAGGATGCCGAAGAGCAGTGCGATGCCCAGCGTCAGAAGCGCGTAGAAGGTGCCGAGCCCGAGCATGTCGACCAGCAGTTGGATCCACATCGTCACTTCCCCCTTTCCGTCTCGCCGCCGAGTGGCGAGAAGCCGAGATACTCCACGACCTCCGGGTTGTCCGCGAGCTGCCGGGCGTCGCCGCTGCCGAGAATCCGGCCGGGCGCCTGGATCACATAGGAGCGATCCGACACGTCGATGGATCTCACGGCGTTCTGCTCGACGAGCAGGATCGTCACTCCCTCGGCGTTCAACTGCTGCACCACCTCGAAGATCAGGTCGACGATGATGGGCGCGAGCCCGAGCGTCGGCTCGTCGAGGAGCAGGAGCCGGGGCCGGATCATGAGCGCGCGCGCGATGGCGAGCTGCTGCTGCTCGCCGCCGGAGAGCAGACTCGCCCCGCGGCTCCAGTACTTCCGGAGGATCGGGAACCGCTCGAGTTGGGATTCGACGTCAGCGTCGATCTCCCGGCGGTCCCTGCGCGAGATCGCCCCGAGTCTCAGATTCTCTCCGACGCTGAGCGATGCGAACACGCCGCGGTCCTCGGGCACATAGGCGATGCCCGCGGGGATCCGCGGGGCGCCTTTGCCGGTCAGGTCGGTCTCTCCATAGCGGATGGTCCCCGAGAGCGGGGCCACGATTCCGGCGATCGATTTCAGGATGGTCGACTTTCCGGCGCCGTTCTGGCCGAGCAGGGAGACGATCTCTCCTTCGCGGACCTCGATGGAGGCCCCTTGCACTGCGACGATCGACTTGCCGTAGCGGACGAACAGATCCTGCACTTCGAGTGTGGCCACGGTCACCCCTTTCCGAAATAGATCTCGATGACCTGCGGGTCGGTGCGGATCGTCTCGGGGTCTCCCGACACCACGGTCTGCCCGCTGTCGAGGACGTGCAGTCGGTCGCAGGTGCCCATGACGACCGTCATGTCGTGTTCGACGAGCAGGACGCCGAGGCCGCGCTCGCGCGCGAACGACGCGATGATCCGGATCAGTTCCAGCGCTTCCGCCTCGTTCTGCCCCGCAGCGGGCTCATCGAGGAGCAGATACTTCGGGCGCAGGGCGATGGCGCGGGCGATCCCGACGCTGCGCACCTGGCCGGCGGGAACCGCATCCGCCCGCACCTCGGCGAGTGCCTCGAGGCCGAGCTCGGAGAGGGTCTCGACCGCCACTCGGCGCGCCTCCGCGCGGCGCATCCCGGCGCCCAGCGCGGCCGCCTCGATGTTCTCCTCGACGGTGAGCCGGCCGAAGACCTTCACGCTCTGGAACGTTCGGACCAGGCCGTCCCTGGCTCGGCTGCGCAACGGCTTCCGCGTCACATCGACGCCGTCGAGCAGGATTCTCCCCTCGGACGGGCGGAGGACGCCGCTCAGCATGTTCAGCGTGGTGGTCTTCCCCGATCCATTCGGGCCGATCAGCCCCAGCACCTCTCCGGGTTCGAGGCGAAGGCTGACGTCTTCGACGGCGCGAACGCCGTCGAAGTGCATGCCTCCGTGCTCGAGCACGAGCGCGCGCTCCGTCATCGCGCACTCCCTCGACCGGCGGGCTCCGGGTCGACTCGCCCGAGCACTCCACACTTCATCATGCGGCTCCATCCCCTTCGGCGGATCGGGTCGTTCCGAATCCGCTCGACAACACCTATCAGCGGTAACATGTACCGAACTTCTCACTTTAAATGTAACAAGAAGTACATCTGAGAAGAAGAGTACCGTACGTTACATTTTTGGCACAACTCAAAATTTTCTATCGACTCATTCGAGCCCTGGAACCCCCAACCGCTGATCGGAGCGCTATGAATCACCACGATCTCCTCCAAGCCGTCGATCGCCTCCCGCTCATCGACCACCACGTCCACAGCGTGCTGGAGCGGGAGATCGACCCCGCGGAGTTCGCGCTGCTCCTCACCGAGAGCGCCGAAGCGGCTCCGAACGGGACGAGCCATCTGGACTCGCAGGCCGGCTTCGCCCTGCGCCGCCACTGCGCCCCGCTGCTCGGCCTGCCGAGGCACATCGGGGCGCAGGCGTATCTCGAGGAGCGCTCCCGCCTCGGCCAGCATGAGGTCGCACGGCGCCTCCTGCGAGCGAGCGAGGTCTCCGTGTCGCTCATCGACACGGGAACGGTCGGAGGGGAAACCGACCTGGCGTCGAATACGGCCTTCGCCGCGCTCGCGGGACACGAGGTGGGCGAGATCGTCCGACTGGAGTCGGTGGCCGAAGGCCTCCTGGGCTCCGGCATCGCCGCGGAGAGCTTCCCCGCCGCCTTCCGCCGCGCGGTGGCGGAGGCGAGCCTCGAGGCCGCCGGGTTCAAGAGCATCGTCGCCTACCGCTACGGTTTCGACTTCGAACCGGCCCCTCCCAGCGACTCGGAGACGATCGCCGCGGTACGCGGGATGAGCGCCGCGGCCCGACGACGCCTCGAAGACCCGACGGTGCTGCGCTTCCTCCTCTGGACCGGGGCGCGGAGCGGTCTCCCTCTGCAACTCCATGCGGGCTACGGAGACGCCGACCTGGATCTCCTGCGATGCAACCCCGCACTGCTCATGCCGTGGCTCCGCCTGATCCCGAGATCCGGGTCCCCGATCATGCTGCTGCACTGCTACCCCTACCACCGCGAGGCCGGGTATCTGGCGCAGGTCTTCCCGCATGTCTATTTCGATCTGGGGCTCGGCATCAACTACTCCGGAGCCGCGTCCACCGCGATCATCCGGGAGGGCCTCGAGCTCGCTCCCTTCGGCAAGCTCCTCTACTCCAGCGACGCCTGGGGCCTCCCCGAGCTCCACCTGCTGGGCGCTCGACTCTGGCGCGCCGGTCTCTCGGCCGCCCTGCAGGAGTTCGTCGACCGCGGCGAATGGAGCACGGGCGAGGCGCTCAGGGTGGCCGAGCTGACGTGCTCGGAGAACGCGCGCAGGGTCTACGGACTGTGAGGCGGGGGGGGGGGGGGGGGGGGCGCCCCCCCCCCCCCCCCCCCCCCCCCCCCCCCCCCCCCCCGCCGCGGGGGGCCA
>NZ_JAGDYM010000007.1 GCF_017565745.1 Leucobacter weissii | reverse complement strand
GTAGACCGCGCGGTGTTAATACGGAGTTTTAGGGGGGGGGTGGGGGGGATGCCCGCCCCCGCACCCGCCCGCCTCACGCACGCTCAGGAGACGGAGCAGGGGTTCCCATCGCCGAGATCCGGGACCAGCCTCGCGGTGTGCTGCTCGACGAAACTCGCGGAGCCGCCGTCGACGTTCACGATCGACATCGGGAAGTCGATGATCTTGTGGCAGGTGTCCGAGAAATAGGTCATCTCGCCGATCGGCGTCGCCACCGGCCCGGCCGACTGCAGCGCATCGCGCAGCGTCGCACCGGAGCTCAGGTCCGCTCCGGTCAGCGCGTTCTGAATCGCCAGAACCATGTTGTAGCCGAGCAGGGCGTACGAGCTGGACGGGCCGGATCCGTTGCTCTCGGTGAAGTCCGCGACGAAGGCGTCGAGATCCTCCTGGGTCGCCGCGCCCGAGCAGTACTCATAGCAGGCGAAGGCCGTGTAGTAGACGTCGCCCGCTCCCCCGAGGATGTCGAGCAGCGTCTGCCCGTCGAGCGCGTTCGGGCCCACGAGCGGCACGTCGATGCCCGCCTCCCGGATCTGCTTCATCGCGGTCGCGCCGGCGGGATTCCAGCTGGCGACGTAGATGAAGTCGGGCAGCTCGGGCAGGGCCTTGATGCTCGAGATCTGGGCGCTGATGTCGATGCTGTCGCCCCCGGGGAAGCTGTCCTTGCCGACGATCGTGCCGCCGAGCTCCTCGAACGCGCCCGCGAAGTACGCCCCGGCCGACTTCGTGTACTCGATGCTCTCGTCCTGCAGCAGGTAGGCGCTCTCCCATCCCTGGTCGAAGGCCCAGGACGCGCCCGTCGCCCCCTCGACGTCGGAACCGGCGTTGGCCGTGAAGCTGAAGTCGCCGATGGTGGTCAGGTCGGCCGTCTTCGGATCGCCCGCGCAGATCGATATGGCGGGGACCTCGGCCGCCTGCGCGGCGATGAGCGCCGGAGAGCTCAGGTCGAAGTCGCACGGGGTCACGATGAGGTCGACCCCCTCCTGCAGGAACTCCTGAGCCACCACGCCGACGGTCTCGGGGTCGGAGGCGACGTCCTTCTGAATCACTCGGATCTGCTTGCCGTCGATGCCGCCATCGGCGTTGATCTGATCGACGGCGAGCTGCGCGGCCGCACCGGGCTCTGCGTCGAAGCCCGCCATGTTCCCGCTCTGGGAGAGCGCGAATCCGATCGCGATCTCGTCGCCGGACCCGCCCGGTTCGCCGTTCTCGGAGGACGAGCACCCCGCGGTGACGATGAGCGCCAGGACCGCGCCCGCGGCTGCTGCGCCGCGAAGGCGTTTCGCATTCCAGTTCATGTTGTCATTGCCTTTCTATACCTCTTTGAATAGAGCCTGATGGTATCTCGGGTCAGACCGCGGCCGCCGCCGCGAACGCGATCCGCGCCGCATCGACCGCACGGTCGATGTCGTCCTCCGTCGTCGACGCGTTCAGACGCCGGTCGCCGGTGGCCGACGTCGTCTCGAGGACGCCCTGCTCCAGCAGAGCCGCCTGATAGGCGCCGTAGCGAGCGGTGTCCACGTCCATGGTGTCGCGGAAGTTCTGCGGAGCCGTCGCGCGGAAGTAGACCGCCCACTCCGATCCGATGCCGGTCACGACGGCTTCGACACCGGCCTCCTCGATCGCCCGCGCATAGCCCGCGCGCAGCCGTTCGCCGAGCGCGTAGATTCGAGCGATCGTCTCCTCGCTCTCCATGATGCCGAGCGTCGCATTCGCCGCGGCGATCGCGTAGGGACTGGCGTTGTAGGTGCCGTCGATCGTCGCCTCCCCCCGGGTGTAGGCGCCGAGATGCCCCATGAACTCGTCGCGACCCGCGAGCCCCGCGAGGGAGTAGCCGTTGGCGATGGCCTTGCCGAACGCGGTGAGGTCGGGGATGACGCCGTTGACGGACTGTATGCCTCCCAGCGCGGCCCGGAAACCGGTCTTGACCTCGTCGAGCACGAACAGCACGCCGTGGCGAGTGCACAGCTCCCGGAGGAGCTCGAGGAAGCCGGCTTGCGGGGGGACGCAGCCGAAGCTGTGGATGTAGCCCTCCGCGAATGCGGCGGCGAGCTGGGATCCGTGTCGGTCGAACGCCGCGCGCAACCCCGCGGCGTCGTTCCATTCGACCACGACCACGTCCCCCGTCACTCCCGGATGCAGCCCGGCGCTGTTCACCGTCTCGAGCGGCGCGTCGACGGTGAGATCCGCGCGGGCTCCCCCGACCGCCACATGATCGCTCCATCCGTGATAGCTGCCGTGGAACTTGAGCACTTTGACCCGCCCCGTCGCTGCTCGAGCGATGTGCGCCGCATGCATGGTGGCGTCGGTGCCCGAGGTGCAGAACACCACCTTCTCCGCGGACGGCATCAGTTCGCAGACCTTCTCCGCGAGTTCGATCTCGCCCAGCTGCGGGCCGACACCGGTCAGATCGCAGGTGTTCGCGGCTTCGAGCACCGCCTGGTTCACCCGGGTGTCGGAATGCCCGAGGATGATCGGGCCCCAGGCGTTCAGGAAATCGAGGTAGCGGTTGCCCTCTCGATCCCAGAGATAGGCTCCTCCGGATCGGACGAAGACCTGCTTCCAGCCGAGCCGGTGCCCCGAGGAGGCTCCCCTGGGGATGACCTTCCTGGCGTGCTCCCAGCGCTGGGAGGAGGACGTTTCCTGTGACATTGAATCTCCTTCTTGACGTCGTTCTCTGGCTCGTCAGACGAGCGATCCGCTGCGGTGCGCGGCACTCAGGCGTTCGGCGAGCATCACGACCGGAAGATGGGTGTTGGCGCTCGGCACCTCTGGCAGGATCGACGCGTCCCAGACCGACACTCCTTCGAGCCCGTGCACCCTGCCGAGCTCATCGGTCACGGCATCGGGATCGTCGGCGCCGCCCATGCGCGCGGTCCCGACCGCGTGGAAGTAGTCGCCCACGTAGGTGGACAGCCACCGATCGAAGACCTCCTCGTCGCGCAGTGCGTCCACCGGCGTGCCGTGCTCATCGATAAAGGTCTGCTCGACGATCTCGGAGAAGGCATCGCCCGAGAGGACGGTCGCCACCGCGTCGATCGCCTCGCGCATCGCCCGGCGGTCGTCGGGGTGCGTCAGCATCCGCTCGTCGACGATCGGCGGCGCGAGCGGATGCTCCGGGTTGAGCGTCAGCTCGCCGCGCGATCGGGTGCGCATCACCGCGGCCATCAGCAGGCCGTGAGACGGCGGGGTGCTCGCGAGCAGCTCGCCGTGCAGCGGCAGGAGATGGAGGTCGCCGGCGCCGACGGACGACGAGAGGCGGAGCACGGATCCGATGCACGGAATGGCGCGATCCGCCGCGCGGTGCTCCGGCTTCATCGAGAAGTAGACCGAGGCCGCGGGGTGGTCCTGCAGCCCCCGGCCCAGCCCCGGCCGGTCGACGCCGCTGCGCATGAGCACGCACGGACTCTCGAACACCCCGGCGCAGAGGATCACCTGGTCGCCGCGGATCTCTTCCCCGTCGGCGAGGATCACCCCCTCCACCCGGGCGCCGTCGAGCAGCAGGCGGTCGACCTGACTGTTCGGACGAACCACCAGGTTGCCGCGACCCCGCGCCGGATCCAGCCACAGCTCGAGCGACGAGCGTCTCTCGCGCCGATCCGCCGTCCGGTAGAGCCGAGCGCTCCCGTCCTCAGGAGTGTAGGCGTCGACGTCGTCGGGGAGCCCGAGCACCGTGCCTGAGTCCAGCAGCGCGCGGTCCACCGGCGTCAGCTCCTCGTCGGTGGAGCGGACCAGCGTCGGCTTGAGCTTCGCGAACCACGGCTGGACCTCCGACCACGACCAGCGGGCGAGACCGTAGCGCTCGGCGTAGCCGTCGTAGTCCTGGGGAAGTCCGGGGAGCGCCAGCATCGCGTTGGTCGACGCGGACCCGCCGACGCCGCGGCCCCGCTGATAGAGACGGGCCTCGCCGCCCTGGACTTTGGTGGCGAACAGGTCGGGGTAGAAGACATCGCGGTGGCCGAGCGCATCGAGCCAGTTGAGCGAGCGCAGCTCGGGCTCATGGCCCCGGTCCTCACCCGCCTCCAACAGGATGACCGTGCGCTCCGGATCCTCGCTGAGGCGGGCGGCGGCGACGCAGCCGGCGCTGCCCGCGCCGACGACGATGACGGTTTCAGTCACGAGCGGTTTCCTCCTTGTGCTCTCTCGTGTCGGGGGCTACTGGGTCGGCGGGACGAAGAAGTCGCCGTTCAGGACCATCAGATCGTCGCGGGAGAGTTCGTGGATCGAGCTCTTCCCGATGCCGTAGAGGGTCTCTCTGATGCCGTTGCGCAGGATGTCGAGCACGTCGTGGACTCCCGCCTCTCCGGAGACCGCCAGGCCGTAGAGATAGGCGCGGCCGATGAAGACCGCTTTCGCGCCGAGCGCGAGCATCTTCACGACGTCGGATCCGCGGCGAACCCCGCCGTCGGCCATCACCTCGATCCGATCCCCGACGGCCTCCACGATGTAGGGAAGGTAGCGCAGCGGCGACGGGCTGCCGTCGATGTTGTTCCCGCCGTGGTTCGACACCGAGATCGCGTCCGCGCCGAGGTCGGCCGCGAGCCTGGCGTCCCGGATCGTGTTGATGCCCTTGACCATGAAGGGGCCTCCCCAGAGTTCCCGGATCCACTTGATGTCGTCCCAGGTCGGCGCGGGAGTCCGTTCGAACTCGCCCCAGGCGGTGCCGAAGGTCGGGATGTCGCGCTTGTCTCGCCCCCAGAGGTTCGGCACCTTCACATCGGGAATGCGACCTCTCACGAGGAATTTCGAGAACCACCGCGGGCGGGCGAGAGCGGAGGGACCGAAGGTCATCATCGTCTTGAGCCCCATGTTCGAGGGGGGCGCGGGCGGCACTCCCCAGTCCCTGCGGGGCGTATGCGACCAGTCGAGCGTCACGATCAGCCCTTTGGCTCCCTGCTCCTTCGCATCGACGACGCGCTTCTCGATGTCGGCCTTCGAACCCACCCAGTAGAGCTGGAAGAAGACGTCCTGATTCACCTTGAGCAGTTCCGACAGAGGGTCCGTCGCCCATGAGCTGAGTCCCATCGCCGTGCCGTGCCGGGCCGCCGCCCGCGCCGCGCCGACCTCGCCATCCGGATGAATGGCCTGTGCACCCACCGGAGACACGATCACGGGGATGTCGACCTTCGTCCCCATGATGGAGGTGCTCGTGTCGAACGACGTCGGGCGTTCGAACACCGTCGGGGAGAATCCCAGCTCGGTGAACGCCCGCTCATTGTCCGCGGGCGTCAGGCCCTGCTCGTTGCCGGCCTTGATCGCGAGCCACACCGGTTTCGGGAGTCTCCGCTTGGCGAGACGCTCGGCTTCGGCGAGGTTCTTGAACGGAACTCGTGTGGTCATGTCGTGTCTATCTCCATTGATTCCGTGTCACCATCGGGCGGCGACAAACGGTGCCCCGACCGAGGTGCACATGCTCTAAATTACGTTAGATGAAAGCGACCTACACACCACTATCTACCATTGATTAGAAGTTTTCAAGAGAACATTTTGCTTCAATGTGTCGAGAATGTAACAATTATAAAACTCAGCGAAGTCCCCAACGATGGAGTCCAGCGATGTCGCAGCCACCCGCCGATCAGACGACGACCCCCTACGCAACCGCCCTCGACGCCCAGTCGCGACGGGACACCGTGAACCTGATGGTCCCCGGCCACGGCGCCACCCCCGACGGGCTCTCGCACGAGCTGGGCGAGTTCTGCGGCGCGCGCGCTCTCGCCATGGACATCCCGCCGTTGATCGACGGGATCGACGTCGGACCCGACTCGCCGTTCGTGCAGTCGACGCGGCTCGCCGCGGAGGCCTGGGGCGCGAGACGCACCTGGTTCCTCGCCAATGGGGCTTCCCAGGCCAACCGGCTGACCGCCCTCGCTCTCGCCGGGCTCCACTCGGGCGACGCGGTGGTCGCCCAGCGCAGTGCGCACTCCAGTTTCACCGACGGCGTCCTCCTGGGAGACCTGCTGCCGCGCTTCGTGCTGCCGAGCATCGACGAGCAGCGCGGCATCAATCACGGTGTCTCGCCCCAGGCCCTCGATGATGCCTTGAACCGGGCCGCGGCGGACGGGGTCGCGGTCGCGGCGGTCTACATCATCACGCCGAGCTACTTCGGTGCCGTCGCAGATGTGGCGGCGCTCGCCGAGGTGTCGCACCGTCACGGCGCGCCACTCGTCGTCGACGGCGCCTGGGGGTCGCACTTCGGCTTCCACCCCGAACTGCCCGAGTCCCCCACCCGCCTGGGCGCCGACCTCACGGTGTCGAGCACGCACAAGCTCGGCGGGAGCCTCACGCAGTCCGCCATGCTCCACCTCGGCGACGGTCCGTTCTCAGACGCACTCGAGCCGATGCTCGATCGCGCCTACATGCTGACGCAGTCGACCAGCGCCAGCGCGCTGCTCCTGGGCTCGTTGGACGTGGCGCGGCATGCGCTGGTGCACGGCCGCGAACTCATCGCTCAGACGCTGACCGCCGTGGAGGAGCTGCGGCGCACCCTCCGCGAGGATGGCCGTTTCACCATCATCTCCGACGATTTCTCCGCCTTCCCCGACATCGTCGACCACGATCCGCTGCGGGTCCCCATCGATGTCTCCAGCACCGGGCTGAGCGGCCATCGCGTGCGCGACCTCCTGGGCGGCGAGCACGGCGTCTACCTCGAGATCTCCACGGCGCACGCGGTCGTGGCCTTCATCGGGCCCGGCAAGCAACCCGATCTCGGCCGGTTCGCCCGTGCGCTGTTCGACATCGCCGATGGCGCGCACGAAGCATCGACGGGCGTCGCGATCCCCGCGCTCCCCCACCCCGGGCCGATGACGATGCGCCCGCGCGCGGCCTACTTCGCGGAGCACGAGATCGTGCCGGCCGCCGAGGCCGCGGGACGCATCTCGGCCGACTCGCTCGCCGCCTACCCGCCTGGCATCCCCAATGTCATCCCCGGAGAGCAGATCACCGCGGAGACGGTGCGATTCCTGCAGACGGTGGCCGCGTCACCCATCGGCTATGTACGGGGCTCGCTCGACGCATCCCTCTCGCGTTTCCGCGTGGTCGTGGAGCGCGACTGAGCGCTCTCGCGAGGAGAGGCCGTGCCGGTACGGCTGAGCGTTCCCCTGTGCCCGGCAACGCCTCAGGTGGCTCACTGCAGTTCTTGCGCCTCGGGCGGCAGCTTGCGCACGCGGGCTCGGCGGCGCGGTCGGTCCGGGATCATCGACCGCATCTCCTCGAGCTTGCCGAAGCAGAGCAGCCGATCGTCGGGCTCCAGGACCACGTGCTTGCGCGGGTTCGGGATCACCGTCACGCCGCGGTGCAGGGTCAGCACCGTGATGTCGCGGTCCCAGAGATCGAGATCCCCGAGCCTCCTGCCGATCTGCTCGGCGCCCGCGTTCATCACGATCTCGGCGACCCCGTAGCCGGTCGACACGCTGAGGCGCTGCCGTACGTCGATCTCGGGGAAGGCCACCCGCCCCGCGATGTAGTCGATGATCGCTCCCGCCACGTCGAGCCCGGTCGCCTGCTCGACCCCCTGCAGTCCCGGCGAGGAGTTGACCTCCATCACCAGCGGCCCGTCCTCGCCCTCGAGCATGTCCACGCCCGCGACCCGGAGTCCCATGATCTGCGCGGCGCGCACCGCGGCCTGCTCGTAGGCCGCATCGAGCTTCAACGGTTCGACCGAGCCGCCCCGGTGCACGTTCGAGCGGAACTCGTCGCCGCTCGCACGGCGCCGCATGGCGGCGACGACCCGATCGCCCACCACGAGCGCGCGCACGTCGCGCCCCCGGCTCTCCGCCACGAAGCGCTGGATCAGCACGTTCTGCCGGGTGGAGTGCAGCGTCTCGATGATGGCCTCGGCCACCTTCACCTGCGGCGCGAGGATGACGCCGATGCCCTGCGTGCCCTCGAGCAGCTTGATGACGACCGGCGCGCCGCCCACGCTCTCGATGGCGGGGCGCACGTCGGCGCGGTTGCGCACGAACGCGGTCGGGGGCATATCGATGTTGTGCTTCGAGAGGATCTGGATCGCTCGCAGTTTGTCGCGCGCGTTGGAGATGCCGCTCGCGGTGTTGGGGGTGTAGACGTCCATCTGCTCGAACTGGCGGACGACGGCCGTGCCGAAGTAGCTGACCGAGTTGCCGATCCGGGGGAGGATCGCATCGAAGTCCTCGAGTTCCCGACCGCGGTAGCGCAGATCCGGGGCCTCATCGGCGAGATCGATGGCGAAGCTGAGCGTGTTGAGCACGTGCGCGGTGTGGCCGCGCTGCTCGGCCGCGGCGGAGAGCCGTTGGGTGGAATAGGACTGGGCGGCGCGCGAGAGGATGGCCAGCCTCACGACGCGGACCTGCCAAGATGGTGATGTGATCGCACCCTCCCATTCAAGCACCCCGACCGGGTGGCGGGAATGGGTGCGGCTCCCGGATATCGGCGTGCGGTGGATCAAGGCGAAGGTCGACACCGGAGCGCAGACCTCGGCGCTGCACGCCTCGGACATCATCGAGTTCGAGCGGGACGGCTCCGACTGGGTGCGCTTCACCGTGCATCCCTGGCAGGAGAGCGAGCTGGAGTCCGTGACGGTGGAGCTGCCGGTGCACGGGCGGCGGATCGTGCGCAGCTCCTCGGGCCATGCCGAGCCCCGCCTGGTCGTCCTCATGAGCGTCCTGCTCTGCGGACGCAAGGTGCGGGCGGAGGTGACGCTGACGAGCCGCGAGTCGATGGTGTTCCGCATGCTGATCGGGCGGGAGGCGCTGCAGCACGGCTTCGTCGTACACCCGGCCGCCTCGTACCTCGGCGGGAGGCCGAAGCGCTCCGTGCGCCGTCGCAACCGGGGCCACTGAAACGGCCGGAGCGGCAGGATACCGGGATCCGCTACCCGGAGCTCTCCCAGCCCGCGGCGCGCAGCCGTTCGAAGGCGTCGAGCAGCAGGTCGAGCGTGAACTCGAACTCGAACTGCTCGTCGCAGCTTCCGGAGGGATTGCGCGCCGAGGCGTCGAGGGCGATCGCCGTCACATGCGGGAAGCGCTCGCTCATCATCCTCAGGAGCGCCGCGGGATCGCCGTCCGGCTGCCCGACGTCGTCGCCGCCGTCGAAGGCCTCGGGGCTGAACCCCCAGACGCGGTTGCCGAGGGCGTGCATGACGTGGTGGGTCAGGTCGACGGAGAAGCCTCCGGCGATGAACTCCCCCGCGACCGCGTCCATGTGGCCGAGGACGGCGGCGCTGCGGCGCCGTCGCGACTGGATCGCCTCCCGCAGCCAGGGGTGGGCGAGGTGGGCCGCCCGGGCGATCAGCGCGCGCTCCCGCACGCGCTCCCGCCAGGTCCCGGTCGCGGCAGGCCGCGCGTAGCCGGCGATGACCGCGTCGACCATGCCGCCGATCAGGTCTTCCTTGTCGGCGACGTGCTTGTAGAGCGCCATCGGCACGACCTCGAGCCGTGCGGCGAGCGCGCGCATGCTGACCGCGTCGAGGCCGTCCGCGTCCGCGAGTGCGAGGGCCTCGGCGAGCACCCGGTCGCGATCGAGTCGTCGCCGCTGCGGTGATCCCGGCTCGGGCATCGCGTCACCTCCTTGACACGTGTACATCGTACACCTATCCTGGACCGCAAAGGCGTACAGCGTACACCTTTGCGGCGATTCCGCCCCCTCCCCACACTCAGCCGCCCCAGCCAACGGAGACGCCCATGCCCCTCACGACGCTCGACCGACGCGCGGCCCGCATCGTCGGAGCCCTCTACCTCGCCACCTTCGCAACCTCCTTCCCGGGACTCGCCCTGCGCACCGAACTGCTCCACGGCGGCGGCCCGGTCGCACTCGCCCCCTGGGCGGCACTGCTCGAGATCGTGCTGGCGCTGAGCTGCGTCGGCACCGCCGTCGCGCTGCTCCCGATCGCCTGGAGACGCGCACCCGCCCTCGGGATCGGCTTCGTCTCCTCCCGGCTGCTCGAGGCGTCCGCGATCCTCGTCGGCGCGCTCGCCCTGCTCTCGGTCGCGACCGTGCGCGGCGAGGCCGGCTCGGGCGGCTCGGGCGGAGAGATCGAGGGGGCGCTGATCGCCCTCCACGACTGGTCGTTCCTCCTCGGCCCCGGCCTGTTCCCCGCGGTGAACGCCCTGCTGCTGGGGGCGCTGCTGCACCGCTACCGGCTCGTGCCGCGCGTCCTCCCGCTGCTCGCCTTCATCGGCGCCCCGCTGCTGATCGCCTCGTTCCTCGGCACGCTGTTCGGTGCGCTGGACCAGGTCTCGCCGCTCTCCGGCCTCGCCGCCCTGCCGATCGCGGCGTGGGAGCTCGGCCTCGGCCTCTGGCTGCTGATCCGGGGCGTGCGCACCCCCGCCGGAGCCCCGGACTCCCCGCCGGAGCACCCCTGAGGCGCGAGAGCACCCGATGAACGCCCGTGGGCGTCGGGCACACCCGCGGGTTTCCGGCACACCCGCGGGCCCACCGACCGGGGTGTAAATAATTCTTGACATCTCATCGATGAGCCGCCTACGATTCAAATGTAAAGAATATCTGACATTGGAGCGGTGATGGGATACGGAGAACGCAACACCTGGGTCGGCATGGTGGTCGGCCTGCTGGGGCTGATCGTCTACATCGCGTGGATCGGACCGCAAGCGGGCGCGGGTCCGGTCGAGGAGATCGACTGGGTCGGCCCCATGCTCTGGACGATCGGCGGGGCGATCGCGATCGCCGTCGTCGGCGGGATCCTCTGGAGCATCGTCGCAGGCATGCGCGACCCGGAGGAGCGCCACATCGAGGATGTGCGGGATCGCGAGATCGCGCGCCTCGGCGATCGTGTCGGCCAGGCCTTCCTCGTCATCGGCATGCTCGGCGCGCTCGTCCTCTGCGCGGCGCGCGCCGACTGGTTCTGGATCGCGAACGCGCTCTACCTCGCCTTCGCGCTCTCCGCGATCATCGGCGGGATCGCGCGGGTGATCGTCTACCGGGGGGGCATGCCCTGATGGCCCGCCCGACCCGCGTCACCAACCGCCTGCGCGCGCTCCGGGAGCAGAGCGGACTCACCCAGGCGGAACTCGCCGCACGCGTCGGCGTGACCCGCCAGACCCTGATCGCCCTGGAGCAGGGCAAGTACTCGCCGACCCTCGAGCTCGCGTTCCAGCTCTGCCGCGTCTTCGGTGTGCGCATCGACGACGCCTTCGACTATCCGGAGGAACCATGAACACGCCCACCGCACCCGCGACCGCGACCGCCATGCGGGCCTGGAGCCAACGGCGGTACGGAGGCCCGGACGCCGTGCACCCGATCGAGAGCGAGGTGCCGCGGCCGGCCGCGTCCGAGGTGCTGGTCCGGGTGAGCGTCTGCGCCCTCAACTCGGCGGACGTGCGGCTCATGCGCGGCGACCCGCGGCTGATCCGGCTCGCCTTCGGCCTGCGGCGCCCCCGGGCCGCGGTGCAGGGCCGGGACGTGTGCGGCACCGTCGTCGCCGCGGGCGCCGACGTCGCGGGGCTGAGCCCCGGGGACCGCGTCGCCGGCGAGATCGACGGCGGCGGGCTGGCCGGGTTCGTTGCCGTGCCCCGCGCGAAGCTCGTATCCGTTCCCGCCGAGCTCGACGACGCCACCGCCGCCGCGCTCCCCCTCGCGGGCGGCACCGCCTGGCAGGCGCTCGATCTGGCCCGCGTCGGCGAGGGATCCAGAGTGCTGGTGCTCGGCGCCGGCGGCGGCGTCGGGATGTTCGCCGTGCGCCTGGCGGTGCTGCGGGGCGCCGAGGTGCACGCCCGCTGCAGTCCTCGTGCCGCCGAGGCGGTGCGGGAGCAGGGCGCCCAGCGGATCGAGGATCGCGACCGCGACCTCTCCGCCCTGCCCGCGCACGGGTACGACGCGATCCTCGATCTGGGCGGCCGCGCGCCGCTGCGGTCGCTGCGGCGGCTCCTCCGAACGCGCGGTTGCATCGTCGGGATCTCCGGCGGCGAGCATCGCTGGTTCGGCCCGCTCGGCCGAATGGCGCTCGGCGCACTGCTCTCGCTGAGCGGACGGCGGCGCTTCCGCCCCCTGGTCGCCACGGCGAAACCCGAGATCACGCGCGAGCTGCTCGCACTCGCGGCTTCCGGCGAGCTCGTACCGGTGATCGCGCACCGCTACCCGTTCGCCGAGGCGCCCGCCGCGCTCGCGCACCTGGACGACGGCCGCGCGGTGGGCAAGGTGCTGGTGCTGGGCAGCCCGCCGGACCCAGGGTGAGGGCTTCCGCGATGGCGTCGCCAGCAGCCCGGCGGCATTCACGCCGCGTTCATCTGAGCCGCCGGAGGTAACCGGCACGTGCCGATTCGGTGAACAATCGGTGCATCCGGTCCCGCGGGACCGCATTCCCGGATCGCAGCGGCGACGATAGAGGCGTGAAGATCGCGATCCTCGCCGAGTCGTTCCTGCCGCACATGAACGGAGTCACGGGTTCCGTGCTCCAGACCGCCAAGCATCTCGCGAACCGCGGTCACGAACTGATGATCGTCGCGCCGAACGCGGGGCCGATCCACGGGGATCTCCACGGCGCGGAGACGACGCTCCTGCCCTCCTTCCCCTTCCCCTCGTACCCGCAGGTGCGCGTCACGCCCGTCAGCGCGGGCAGGGTCGCGCGCCTGCTCCGGTCGTACGAGCCCGATGCCGTGCACCTGGCGTCACCGCTCGTGCTCGGCTGGGCGGGGGTGCGGGCCGCCGACGCGCTGCGCATCCCCTCGGTGGCGGTCTACCAGACCGACATCGCCGCCTACACCGAGAAGTACCGGATGCCCGGCGTCACCCCGCTCGCGGAGGCGCGGATCGCGCGCCTGCACCGGAAGTCCACCCTCACCCTCGCCCCGTCCAGTTCCGCCATCGACTTCCTGACCGGCCTCGACGTGGACCGGCTGCGGCGCTGGGGGCGCGGCGTCGACGCCGATCGATTCGCGCCGGAGCGCCGCAGCGAGGCGTGGCGCAGGAGCATCGGCCGGGGGAAGGTCGTGGTCGGCTACGTGGGACGCCTCTCGCCCGAGAAGCAGGTCGAGGACCTGGCGGCGCTGCACGATCTGCCCGGCGTGCGTCTCGTGATCGTCGGCGACGGCCCGAGCCGCCCGGCGCTCGAGCGGCTCATGCCCGACGCGCACTTCACGGGCTTCCTGGGCGGGATCGAGCTCGCGGAGGCGGTGGCGAGCTTCGACCTCTTCGTCCACACCGGCGAGAGCGAGACCTTCTGCCAGACCGTGCAGGAGGCGCTCGCGAGCGGTGTGCCGGTCGTGGCCACCGGCGTCGGGGGGCCCGTGGACCTCGTCCAGAACAGCGTGAACGGATGGCTCTACCGTCCCGGCGATCTCGCGGAGATGCGCGCGCGCGTCACCGACCTGGCCGGCGATCCGGCGAAGCGCGCCTCGTTCTCCGCAGCGGCGCGGCGGTCGGTGCTGGGCCGGAGCTGGGCCTCGCTCGGCGACCAGCTGCTCGCGCACTACGACGAGGCGATCGAGCTGCGCCGGATCGACGACGCGCTGCTCGCGAGGCCGCGGGTGCGGCCTCGGAGCGAGCCCCGCCCTGCGGCCGACCCGACCGTTCCGCCGAGGCGCTGGAAGCGGTACATCGCCCTCGGCGATTCGATCACCGAGGGACTGTGCGACTCCTCGCGCATGCCCCGGGGCGAATTCCAGGGCTGGGCGGCGAGGCTGGCAATGCTCCTCGCCCACAGCGGCCCCGACCGCGGCATCCGCTTCGCGAACCTCGCGGTGCGCAGCCGGCGGGTGAAGCACATCGAGGAGCAGGTCGACCAGGCGCTGCCCCTGCGGCCCGACCTGGTGTCGATCCTCGTCGGCGCGAACGACCTCGTCCTCTCGCGGCTCGACATCGACGATCTCGCGCACCGCCTCGAGACGCAGGTCGCCCGGCTCCGCGCCTCCGGTGCGGAGGTGCTGCTCGGCACGCCGTTCCTTCCCCGGCGCCGCGCGGCGCTGGTGCTCGCGAAGCGCTTCGCCGAGTTCAACACCCATGTCCGGCGCATCGCCCGTGAGCACGCGTGCCTGCTGCTCGACGTCGACACCATCCCCGAGGTGGGGGATCTGGAGATGTGGGCCGAGGATCGCGTGCACCTCACCTCGGCCGGGCACCGGCTGCTCGCCTACCGCGCGGCCGCCGTGCTCGGCGTGCCCAACGCGGCCGAGCTCGGCGGACTCGAGCACGCGCTCCACGACGACTCCGACGGCAGCGAGGAGGCGAGCGGGGTCTCCTGGCTGCGCGCGCACGCCCTCCCCTGGGTGTGGCGCCGCGTGCGGGGCCGCACGGCGGGCGACGGGCTCAGCGCGAAGCACACCGACTACGTCGAGCTGCGGCCGAATCAGCCCTCCACCGTGTGAGTGTGCATGCGCGCGCCGGCCTCGTTGAAGATGCTGACGACCTGAGCGGCGCGGCTCCCGGCCGCCCACATGGCGTGCGGGGTCCGCGTGTCGAACTCGGCCGCCTCGCCCCGACCGAGGACCAGATCCCGCTCGCCGAGCCGCAGCCGCAGCCGGCCCGCGATCACGTAGAGCCACTCGTAGCCGTCGTGGACGTTCAGCGGCGGGAGCGTCTCGACGGGCGGATAGGTGATCTTGTAGATGCGCATCGCCGAGCCCTCGGGTGCCAGTGGGGCGATGAGCATGCCGTCCTTCCGGATCACCGCGCGGCGGACGCGCGGATCCGGGACCTCCTGCTGCACGAGATCGTCGATCCGGATGCCGAGGCTCCTGGTGAGCGGGAGCAGGAGCTCGAGGCTCGCCTGCCGTTTGCCGGATTCGAGCCGGGAGAGCGTGCTCGCCGACATGCCGGCCCGCGAGGCGAGATCTTCGAGCGTCCATTCGCGCGACCGGCGTGCGGCGCGCAGTCGCGCTCCGACCTGATCGAGTTCTCCAGCCACCATCGTCTCCTTGCCATTTCTGCAAAACAGTTTGCGCTATGTCCAGTATGCCCCGCATTCTGGTGGCATGCATCGGAACATCTGGGACACCATCATCGTCGGCGGCGGCTCCGCCGGACTCTCCGCCGCGCTCATGCTCGGCCGCGCCCGGCGGCGCGCACTCGTCATCGACGCGGGAAACCCGCGCAACCGCTTCGCCGAGCACATGCACGGCGTGCTCGGATCGGAGGGGCTCCCGCCCGGTGAGCTGCTCGCCCGGGGCAGGGACGAGGCGTCGCGATACGGGGTCGAGTTCGTCGCGGGAAAGGCGACCCGGGTCGACGACCGCGGGGACGGCCTCGAACTGACCACCGGCGACGGCGCCATCCACGCGACGCGCTCCCTCATCGTCGCGTCCGGGATCGTCGACGATCTCCCAGATCTCCCCGGCCTCGCCGAGCGCTGGGGCCGGACGGCGCTGCACTGCCCCTACTGCCACGGCTGGGAGGTGCGGGACCTTCGCCTCGGCGTGCTCCTCGCCTCGCCGCTCGGCCTGCACCAGGCCGAGCTGGTGCGCCAGTGGAGCGACCGCGTGACGGTCTTCCCGGCAGCCCTCGACGGCCTCCCGGCCGAGACCGAGCGGCGCCTGCGCGCCCGCGGCGTGGAGATCGTGGCGGAGCCGATCCGCGAGGTGTTCGGCGACGAGCAGGCGCCGGCGTCGGTCCGCCTCGCGGACGGGCGCGAGGTACCGCTCGACGCACTGTTCCTCGCGCCCGCCGCGCACCCGGGCGACGCGTTCCTCGGCCCCCTGGGGCTCGACCGCGACGACAAGCCGTTCGGGAGCTTCCTCGCGGTCGACGAGATGGGCCGCACCGCCCACGAGCGCGTCTGGGCCGTCGGCAACGTCGTCGCGCCCTATGCCAACGTGCCCATGTCGATGGGAGCGGGATCGCTCACCGGCGCCGCGGTGAACGCGGCTCTCGTCGGTTGGGACTTCGAGACGGCGACGCACGATCCGCGGGCCTGGCCCGAGATCGCGGCCGCCGAATACTGGGAGGAGCGCTACGCGGGCTCCGAGCAGGTCTGGTCGGGAAGGGCCAATCGTGTGCTGAGCGACATCGCCGAGACGCTGCCGCCTGGGCGCGCCCTCGACCTGGGCTGCGGGGAGGGCGGCGACGTCATCTGGCTGGCGCAGCACGGGTGGGCGGCCACCGGAGCGGACATCTCTCCGACCGCGATCCGCCGCGCGCGGGAGGCCGCGCGCGAGGCCGGCGTCGCGGACCGGGCACGGTTCGTCGAGTCGGATCTCGCCCGGCTCCCCGAGGGCGAGGTCGATCTGGTCACCGCGAGCTTCCTGCACTCCCCCGTCGAGCTCTCCCGGGCCGAGATCCTTCGCCGGGCCGCCGAGCGCGTCGCCCCCGGCGGCCATCTGCTGATCACCTCGCACGCGGGAGCCCCGCCGTGGGCGGATGCGCCGCACGGCCACGAGCACCGCTTCCCGACCCCGGAGGAAGAGCTCGCCGACCTCGCTCTGGACCCGGCCGGCTGGGAACTCGTCACCGCCGAGACCCGCTCGCGCGAGGCGACCGGGCCCGACGGGCAGCGGGGCGAGCTCGACGACGTCGTGGTGCTGCTCCGGCGCCGCTGACGCCGGCGATCAGGAATCGTCGCCGGGCCCGCCCGAGGGCGGTGCGCTGCCGTCCCCGGCGCCGCCGGGCCCGCCGCCCATGCCGGATCCCGCCTGCTGCTCGACGCTGCCCGCGTAGTCGTTGCCCGGATCCCGGTAGATCGTGTGCACGTGACCCCACCCGGAGGTGTTCACCCCGTCGACGTCCGCGCCCGCCGATCCCTGCTGGGCCGCGAACTCGATGTACACGTCCGGACCCGAGATCTGGAAGTAGATGCCGTCGCCCTGCGACATGTCGTACTCGGTCGCTCCGGACCAGTTGACGGTGGTCTCGTCGAGGGTCGCCTCGATCTCGGCGAGCGCGGCCTCCGTGGTCTCCTCGTCGGCGAGGCCGACCCAGTTCGCGATCACGTCGAGCAGGAGCTCGCGCTGCTCGTCGGTGAGATCCGCCGCGGAGAGCCCGGTGCCGGTGGGGTAGTCGCAGGTGGAGCCGGGGGCGCAGACCATGCTCGCCACCGTCTCGCCCTGGTACAGCTCGCTCCGCTGCGCCTCGGAGAGACTGTCGAAGAAGGCGAAGGCCGTCTCGTAGATGGTGCCGAAGGGCTGCACCTCGTCGCCCTCGTCATCGGTGTAGACCGCGGGCTGGATGCCGAGGTGGGTGGGCGCGAAGGTGATCTCGTCGTCGGCCCCGTTCAGGTCGGCGTTGAGGCCCAGGTGATGGCCGCCGAACTGCAGCGCCCAGGAGGAGGCGTCGGAGGGGTCGCCGAAGAGTGCGAGGTAGTACTGGCCGAGCGATTCCTCGGTGCTGCTGCTCTCCTCGTGCAGGTACTCGTCGCCGCCCATGATGCCGGTGACCGTCGCGTAGGCCTCGTCGTTCAGCAGGGCCTCGAGCACGCGCATCGCGGCCTCCCGCTGCTCGTCGTCCAGGTCGGCGAGGTTGATCCCCGCGCGCTCGACGAAGGTGACCGGGAAGTTCGACCACGAGGTGCTCTTGGTCTCGTCGTCGTAGTCGTACAGCACCGCCTCCCGCTGCTCGTCGGAGAGCGTCGCCAGGAAGGCCTGCGCCGCCTCGGCCGCGGCGGCGATGGTCTCGCTCGTCGAGGATCCGGAGAGGCTGTCCGCCGCGACGACCGCACTCGTCGACGAGGTCTCGCCCGACCCCGTCTCCGCGCCCGCGACCGCGCTGCAGCCCGTCACCGCGAGGCCGGCTGCGAGCACCGCCGCCGCGATCCATCGGGGTGCCGTGCGGCCTCGCCCGTCGCGCTCCGCGGAATCATTCCCCCGCGCACTGCTTCGTCCCATCATGATCTGCTGCTCCTTCGTTCCTGTTCGATGTTCCGTGTTCGCCCGTTTCTCGGCCCGGGCGCCTCGGCCCGGGTCAGCCGCCGGGCGCCTCGCCCGGCCCACCCGGGGCCCCTCCGCCTCCGCCGGATCCGCCGCCCGGGGCGCTTCCGCCCGTGGGCTGCGTCCCGGTGTCGACGCGCGCGACCAGGGCGGCCGCGTACCCCGCGTCGACGCTCCCGGTGACGGTCGCCATCTGCAGGGCGCCGCCGTCCTCGCCGAAGACGTTGTCGCTCTCGAGCGTGATCTGCGACAGGTTCTGCGCCGAGCCGTCGTAGGCGGGCAGCTGATAGACGTCGTTCAGCACCGTCTCCGGGAACGCGAGCTGCGACGTCGCGATCGCATTGGCGCTGTCGGTGATCGCGTCGACATCGGGATAGACCTCGAAGTGGATGTGCGTCCAGCGCCCGGTGTAGCAGCCCGGCATCACCGAGGTGAAGGTCACCTGCCCGTCCGCATCGGCCACCTGCACGCCGCGGAGCCAGGTCTCGTTCTCGACGCCCTCCGAGTACATGGAGTACCGGCCCTGTGCGTCGCAGTGCCAGGCGTACACCGCGACTCCTTCGAAGGGGGCGTCGCCGTTCGCCATGTCGGTGATCCGGAGCGTGAACTCGAGCGGCACCCCGTCGACGGGATCGTCGGAGCCGATGCTCGAGCGGATGTCGCTGCGGACGATGCCCGACTGCTCGAGCACGTCCGGCCCGTTCGAGCCGTCGCCGGGATAGGGCCCGGCCGTCTCGTCGGGGATCTCGCCCGCGGGCAGGTCTCCCGTGGAAGGGGTCGTGGTCGTGGTCGACGCCGTGCCGCCCCCGCCCGCGGTCGACGTGCACGCCGCGAGGCTCAGCGCGCCGACGCCGATGCCGAAGGCGCCGATCAGCACGCGCCGGCTCATGAGGGTGCGCAGGTCGAAGCCGACGCCCTGGTCGACGACCTCTTCCTCGGGGCGGTCGAGCAGCCGTCCCTCGTAGGCCGGGCCGTCGGGGGTCTGGTCGGGTTCCGGGATCCGCTCTGCCATGCTCTGCTCCTTCGTTCCGCGGCGGAGGGACTCGCCGCTCCTGCCTTCGCTGACGAGTCTCCAGGATCGTGCTATGCGAAGACGATGTCCCGACTGGAAGCTTCCTGGACGCCGAGCCCGAGCCCCGAAGACCGCGTTGCGAATTGTGACGATGCGCGCACCGAGGCGGAACAACGGCCCGGCACCCGGCGTTGCCCCCGGTAGCGGCCCGGATCCGCGCGGATCATCGGAGCGGCCGGCATCGAGAAGGAGCACCCCATGAGCACGATCGTCCAGTACACCGAGAACGGCGACCTCGATCGCCTGAGCGTCGCGGACCGGGAGGCTCCCGACGCGGCTGCGGGCCAGGTCCGCGTGCACGTGCGCTACGCGGGGCTGAACCCCGTCGACTGGAAGATCCTCGGCGGCGCCTTCGGGCCGGTCCAGGGCACCGCTGGCAACGGCACCGACTTCTCCGGGGTGATCGACCAGGTCGGCGAGGGCGTGGAGGGCTGGAAGCCCGGCGAGCTGGTCTTCGGCGGCCACGGGGCGGGCGCCCAGGCGGAGCACCTCGTCCTCGATGATCCCGCGCAGTCGCTGCACCGGGTGCCGAAGGGACTCGGCCTCGACACCGCGGGAGGCCTGTTCATCACCGGCCGCACCGCGATCGCGGGGATCCGCGCCATCTCGCCGGCCGAGGGAGAGACGGTCTACGTCTCCGGGGCGTCGGGCGGAGTGGGCGTCATCGCCGCGCAGCTCGCCGTGAATCTCGGCGCGCGCGTCATCGGCAGCGCCAGCGAGGCCAACCACGGCCTGCTGCGCAGCCTCGGCGTCGAGCCGGTCGCGTACGGCGACGGACTCGCGGATCGCCTGCGCTCGCTCGCTCCCGACGGCATCCAGGCCGCCTACTCGACGCAGGACGCGAGCGAGATCGAGTTGCTGCTCGGACTGGGCGTGCCGGCGGACCGCATCAACGCGATCGGCGCGGGCCCGCGGGCGGCGGAGCTCGGCGTGCACGCCGACGGCACCGCGCACGCCCGTCAGGAGGATCTCGACTGGCTCGCCCAGGCCATCGCCTACGCGCACGTGATCGCGCCGGTCGAGCGGGTGTTCGCCGTCGACGAGGTGCGCGAGTCCTATCGCTTCCTCAAGGAGGAGCATCCCGCGGGCAAGGTCCTGCTGCGCTTCGAGGCCGCCCCGTTGAGCGAGGAGCAGCGCGCGGCGCTGCGCTCCTGACCCCTTCTCCCGCGCGGTCCCGTGCGCCCGCGCCGCGAGCGGGACCGCGTTCTACGAGCGGGACCGCGTTCGACGGGTACAAGCGGTCCCCCTCGTCATTGGGAGTCCCGCTCGCGCAGGAGTTCAGCCGGGGGCGGTCCGAGCGGCGCCCGAGGTGAGATCCCGCGCCGCGTCGCTGAGGCCGCTCAGGTACCTCCGCGCGCGGAGGCGCTTCTCGGCGAGATTCGAGAGGTAGACGAACACGAGATCCTCCCCGGGGTCGGCCCAGGCCAGGCAGATGTTCGACCCGTTGTGCCCGAACGCCGCGGTGCTGGTGCGGTCGCCGAAGGCGAGGCCCCGCCCGGGGAAGCCGAGTTCGAACCCCGTGCCCCAGCGCGCCCGGTAGAGCATCCCGCGGTCGAAGCGGCGGTCGTGGGCGAGCGCCCTCGTCGCGAGCACGGTCTCGGGACGGAGCACCCGCTCGCCCTCGGCGTTGCGGCCTCCGCGGAGCAGCATGGCGTAGAAGCGGGCGAGGTCGCGGGCGGTCGTGTGCAGCGAGGCGGCGGGAGCCAGTGCCGCGCGGACCTCCGTCCGGTTGAACACGTTTCGGCGGATCCGTTCGAGGGGGCCTCGCGAGATCAGCTCGACGGCGTCATCCGCGCGCTCCCGCGGCAGGCGGAGGAACGAATCGCGCATGCCGAGCGGGGCGAACAGCTCCCGCGAGACGAACGAGGTGAGCGGCTCCCCGGCGACCCGCTCCACCACCTCGCCCAGGAGGAAGCCGAAGCTCAGCGCGTGATACCAGGGGCGCTCGGCGGTCCACCTCCGAGCGAGGGGTCGTGCGCGCTCCGCGGCCCCTACGGAGGCGCCCCAGTCGGCGACGATGCGCAGGTCGCCCAGCACCGAGCCGGTGGAGTTGGGCGCCGGCGACCGGTGGGTCAGCACGTCCCGGATGGTCACCGTCTGCTTCCCGTGGACCGCGTAGCCGGGCCAGTGCCGGCTGATCGGATCGTCGAGCGAGAGCGCGCCCCGCTCGGCGAGCAGGTGCACGGCGACGGCCGTGATCGGCTTGCCTGCCGAGAAGGCGCAGAAGAGGGAGCGCTCCGACGCGTTCACGCGCTCCTCTCTCAGCGGCTCGCCGTCGCGCACGATCAGCAGGCTGGCCGCGAAGCCGGGAGAGGCGCTTCGCGAGGCAGGATCCGCGAGGCCCGCCGAGAGGTCGGCGGGAACTCTGCTCGGGGCCATGGACGGGGCTCCCCTGCGAATCGGCGGATAGGGGTCCGAGCGAGCCTAACCGCCTGGCCGGGCGGCCGCATCCGCGCGCGTCACACGGGCACACACTCGGAGGGTCCGGGAATCCGCCGGCGATCTTCCAGAGACCACCGCGCTCGACGCGATCGCACCGATCTGCAGGAAGGCACCTGCCCTTCGGGGCTTCTGAGTGCGATCACGCGGATCGGCGCGATCCTCGACGTCGGCGCAGACGAGACGCCGCGGGTGACCCGGCGGCTATCCTGGGAGCCATGGCCGAGACGTCGCGCGTGATCTTCGTCCACGGGCTCGGGGACTCCCCCGCTTCGTGGGCGCAGCAGATCTCGACCCTTCCCGCGGCGTGGGAGGGCGTCGCCATCGACGTGCCGGGGCTCGGCGCCGCGGGCGAGGGCGCGTTCTCGCTCGAGCGCGCCGCGCGGCGCGTGGTCGAAGCGATGGACGAGCGCGGATGGCGCGAGGCGGTCCTCTGCGGCCTGTCGCTCGGAGCGATGATCGCGCTCCGCGCCGCCGTCGACTTCCCGGAGCGGGTGCGCGGCCTCGTCCTCGCCGCCGGACAGGTGCGGCCGCCGCGCGCGCTCCTGCGCGTGCAGAACGCGCTCATCCGGGTGCTCCCGGCGAGGGCGGTCGCGAGCGGCGGGGTGGACAAGAGCAGGATCCTCTCGGCCGCGCGAGCCGTGATGCACGTCGATTTCGGGCCCGACCTGGCGCGGATCGCCTGCCCGACGCTCGTGCTCTGCGGGTCGAGGGATCGCGCCAACCTGCCCGCCTCGCGGAGACTCGCCGCCGAGATCCCCGGCGCGAGGCTGGCGATCCTCGAGGGCGCGGGCCATCAGTCGAACACGCAGTCGCCCGAGTCGTTCTCGGCGGAGCTCAACCGGTTCCTCGGCGGGCCGGCCGGCTGGACTCCAGGGGGGCCAGATCGTAGGTGACCCAGGGCGTCTGCCGGGCGACGCGATCGTAGAGGCTGCGCGCGACGGCGTTGTCCTCGGCGGTGATCCAGCGTACGAAGGAGGCCCCCTCCTCTCCGGCGATCTCGGAGAGCCGGCCGAGCAGGGCCGTCGCGGCGCCGCTGCCGCGCGCTTCGGGCGCGATGAAGAGATCGTCGAGGTAGAGGCCGTGCGCACCGTCGATCGGGCGCACGAAACTTCGGAAATGGGCGAGCCCGATCAGCGCGCCGTCGCGCTCGGCCATCACGGCCCGAGTCTCGTGCAAGGGGTGCATGAGCCACCCCCACACGGTGTCGAGCACGGCGGGGTCGTGCGGCTTCCCGTAGAAGTCTCGGTATCCCCGGTAGAGGGCGGCCCAGGCGTCGCGGTCGGTCTCGGCGATCGGGCGCACGACGGTGGCGCTCATGAGAGCCGCTCCACCTCGACGAAGACGATCGGTCGATCCGAGTGCGGGTTCCTCACCTCGTGCGCGAAGCCGCCCGACCGCGCGTAGCTCTCGCCCTCGGTGAGACGCGCGACGGACTCGCGCCCGTCCGAGTCGATCACGAGCATGGTGTCGCTCACGAGCGGGACGACCACGTAGGCGCGGTCGTGACGGTGCAGAGGGATGGCGCCGCCGGGCGGGATGGTCCACCTGGTGACCCGGAAGTGCTCGTTCTCGAGCTGCAGTTCGCCGATCGCCGCCGCGCCCATGTGTGTTCCTCTTCGAATCGTCCCCGCGTGTGTTCGCCCCGCACCCGGTGCCGCGGGAACTCGCCCCGCGACTCCGTCGGCCCGGCCGGGCCGACGGAGCGGTGAGTTCAGGGTACCGATCAGGAGGAGGATTGGCCAGGGCCGGAACGGCGGCGACCGGGCGCGCGAGCCCCGTCGCAGGGGGGCGCCGCACCGATCACCCGGCCCGAAGCGGGTCCTCCACCCCGAGCGCGGCGAGGATCTCGCGCCTCGTGGCATCGAGCCGGGCTCGGGATCCGTCGTCGGCATCCGCCCGCGGCACGGGGGTGTCGATGATGAAGCGTCCGGCTTCGAGCACGATGATCCGGTCGGCGAGGGCGATCGCCTCGTCGACGTCGTGGGTGATGAGGAACACGCCGGGTCGATGCACACGGACGAGTTCGCGCAGCAGTGCGTGCGAGCGGATCTTGGTCAGCGCGTCGAGCGCGCCGAACGGCTCGTCGAGCAGCAGGAGGTCGGGCTCGCGCACGAGCGCCCGCGCGAGCCCGACCCGCTGCGCCTCGCCTCCGGAGAGGGTGGCCGGCCAGCTGTCGGCCAGACGCTCCAACCCGACCTCGGCGAGCACCTGCAGCGCTTGCTCGCGCAGGGCCCGTCGGGACCCGTCCAGGCCCAGGACGACGTTCTGCCAGACCCTCCGCCACGGCAGGAGCCTCGGCTCCTGGAAGACGACGGAACGGCGCGGCGGGACGCGGATGCCGCCGCTGTAGTCGGTGTCGAGTCCCTCGAGGAGCCGCAGCAGCGTGCTCTTCCCGCCGCCGCTCCGGCCCAGCAGCGCCACGAACTCGTCGCGCCCGATGGTCAGGTCGACTCCCCGGAGCACCTCGTGGTCCCCGAAGGACTTGACGAGACGGTCCACGACCACCACGTGCTCGTCCCCCTCCACGGCTTCGAGGAGCGGCGGCGTCGCTTCCGAGATGCTCATGATCCGTCGTACTCCTTCCGCCAGGGCAGCACCAGCTTCGAGATGCCCACCACGAGCGCGTCCGAGAGCAGCCCCAGGATCCCGTAGAACAGCAGCGCCGTCATGATGATGTCCGTCCTGAAATAGCGCTGCGCCTCGGTCAGCAGGAAGCCGAGTCCCGCCGTGGAGTTCAGCTGCTCGACCACGACGAGCAGCAGCCAGGAGATCGACGCCGAGAATCTCAGCCCGACGAAGAACGACGGCAGAGCCGACGGGATGAGCACCGTGAGGATGAGGCCCTTGCGGCGCAGGCCCGCGACGGCTGCGAGCTCGACGAACTTCGGATCCACGCTGCGTATGCCGTGGAGGGTGTTGGTGTAGACCGGGAAGAACGTCGCGAAGGCGACCAGACTGATCTTCGTGAACTCCCCGATCCCGAACACGAGGATCGCCAGGGTGATGAGCCCGGTCGCCGGGATCGGGAGCAGCAGCCGGGCGATCGGATCCACGGTGTGGTGCCCGAACCGCCACAGTCCGGCGATCAGCGCGGCGATCGCACCGAGCACCGTGCCGAGCAGCAGCCCGCTGATCGCGCGGAACGACGACGTGAGGAGCGCGGCCTGGAAGGAACCGTCCTCCCAGAGTTCCGCGATCGTCAGCGGGATCTGATGCGGCGGGGCGATCACCTTCCCGTCGAGGAGCCCGCCCAGCACGGCGAACTCCCAGACCAGGATGAGCAGGATCGGGCTCGCCAGGCGCTTCACCCAGGTGGGGACCCGGTTCGGTCTGCTCTCGACGGCGAGCGGAAGGACCGGCTTCGAGATCTCGGTGGTGGACATGCGGGGAGTCGCTCCGGTTAGTGGGCGCCGATGACTTCCGCTACGGCATCGGCGAATCGGGTGTCGAGGATCTCCTCGACCGGCAGCGGTTCGTCGATGTAGCCCGCAGCCTGATAGTCGGCGATGGTCTGAGCGAGATTCTGCTCGGTCGTCGCATCGAGCTGGAGCGGGAGGGTCGCGTTCTGGGTGTACCCCCAGACCTTCTGCCCGACGTCCACGGGCAGGTTGCCCACCGAGTTGAGGATCTCGGCGTAGGTCTGCTCGTTCGCCGGATCGGCCTTCCAGTAGGCGGTCTCGGCCACGCGCTGCACGAAGTCCTCGAGCGCCGCCTCCTTCGCCGGGTCGGAGAGCGTCTGCTCGTTGGAGACGACCAGGCGGTTCACCGGGCTGAACTGGTTCTCCCAGAACAGCACCTCGATGGTCCCGTCCTCGAGGGCGCCGACGATCTGCTCGCTGGCGATGTTCCCCGCGAACGCCTCGACCTCGCCGTTCAGCAGCGCCGAGATCTGCGAGGTCTGGTCGGCATCCGGGTAGCGGATCACCTCGACGTCGTCCTCCGAGAGCCCGCCGTCGAGGAGCGCCCCGTTGAGGATGTTGTCGAAGGTGGTGCCGGCCGATCCGGTCGCGATCTTCGCGCCCGCGAGATCCGCCGTCGTCTCGATGCCGGCGTCCGAGCGCACGAAGACGTTCAGCGTGCCGGACTCGGCGGCGGCCTCGTCCTGCGCGCCGAGCAGCGACACGAACTTCGCGCCCACGCCGTTCTGCACGGCCTTCACCGCATTCGAGTCGAGACCCCAGTACCCGACGTTCAGCGCATCGGACGCGATCGAGGAGTAGATCGCGCCCCAGTCGGTGATGTAGGACCACTCGATCGTGTAGGGGACGTCCTCGAACAGCCCCGACTCCTCGAAGAACGCACCCTCCTGGTTGCTCGTGCCGACCACGAGCGTGACGTCCTTCGTCAGCTCGACGCTGCCGGAGCCGTCCGTCGGAGCAGGATCGCTCGCGGGGCTGGAGCACCCGGCGAGCAGGACCGCCGAGGCCGTTGCGGCCACGGCTGCGGCGAATAGGGATCTCTTCTTCATGACATGCCTTTCAGTGGGTTGTGGAGACGAGGGGTTCGCTCCGTCTACGACGGCGGGGCGGAGTGCTCCCGCACGAACGCCGAGACCGCGTCGAGCGCCAGACCGCGATGGAACCAGGGCGAGCCGTGATCGGCGTCGCTGTGGAGGACGAGCGTGGTCGGCACGCCCTGGCTCGAGAGCGTGTCGTAGAGCAGGAGCGACTGGCTGAACGGGACGTCGGTGTCGTTCGAGCCGTGCTGGATGAGATAGGGCGGAACGTCCGTGGGGACCAGCTCGCGATACGAGTCCAGGAACGGTGAAGGGGAGAGCACCGGATCCGGTCCGAGCAGGGCCTGCCCGAACTGCGCGGGCCTCCCTCCGGTCGATTCGAGACTCCAGGCCGCGAAGGTGCCCGGAGCGGGCGGGCCAGCTGCGAGCTTGGCCGCGTCGTACTCGAGCGGGTTCGCCACCGGGTAGATCACGATCACGCCGCGCACCGGCGGGAGCGCGTCCCCGTGCCTCCGCCGGTAGCGCCGGAGGTTGACGCCGACGAGCGATGCGATGTGACCGCCCGCCGAGCCGCCGCCGACGAACACCCTCGAGGTGTCGAACGAATAGCCGGATTCTGGATCCGACAGCCACGCGAGCGCGTCGAACGCGTCGTCGAGCTGCGCGGGGTGATTCGCCTCTCCCGACAGCCGGTACCCGACCGAGACCACCGTCAGGCCGGCCCGCGCATAGGGCCAGAGGATCTTCTCCTCCGAGGCTCGACGGCCGCCGCGGGTCCATCCTCCGCCGTGGAACCAGAGCAGGACCGGGTGCTCGTCCGCGCTGCCGGTGAAGTGCAGGTCCACTGCGAGCGATCCGCCCCCGCGCCCGGGGAGCTGCACGTCGTAGACGTGTCGTATCCCGCTCATGATCAGAACTCGTTCAGATTCTCGCGCAGGGAGGTGGATCCGTACTCGGTGCGCAGCAGCCCGCGACGGCGCAGCACCGGCACGAGCGGCACCAGCGTGCCGAACAGGCTCTCCGGGTCGACGTTGAAGTCGAAGAGCACGCCGTCGAGCGCGGTCGTGTCGACGAGCTCTTCGACGTGGTCGGCGATCTCCTCGGCGGTGCCGACGATGTCCCCGGACTGGCCGTGCGTGCTTCGCGCGGCGAGTTCGCGGAACGGCGCCGTCTCCGGATCGTCGACGGTGCTGAGGAAGGCTCCGACCACCCCCGCGCTGACCGGGTTCGACGTCCACTGCTCGTGCAGCTCGCGCGGCAACGGCTCATCGAAGTCGAGGGTGGTCAGGTCGTAGTCCAGGATCACCGAGAGCAGCGGGAGCTCGCGGAGCAGCGACTCGTCGCTCCGGCGCCAGCTGAGGTATTCCTCCTTCTCGGCCCGGGATCCGACGACCTTGGGAGAGATGGCGGTGAACACCTTCACCTCGCGCGGATCGCGCCCGTCCGGACGGGAGGCTCCGTCGATGCCGGATCGGATCCGGGCGATGTGCTCGGGCTTCGTCGCGTAGCCGAACTGCACGTCCCCGTGCTCGCCGACGAACTGCAGGCCGCGCGGTGAGTTGGACGGCGCCACGATGAGCGGCCCGTCGTCCTGGAACGGGAGCGACACTCCGGGCCCCGCGACGTCGAAGAACTCGCCCGAGAAGTCGATCCGGCGCGTCCGCTCCGCGAGCGCGTAGACGCGGCCCGCCTCGTCCTCGATCACCGCGTCGCGGTCCCAGCTCTGCCAAAGCTGCTTGACGATCGTGATCCACTCCGTGGCGCGGTCGTACGTGCCCCGGGAGTCGAGCTGCTCATCGAACAGGCTGAAGTTCTCGAGCGCGTTCGGCCCTCCGCTCGTGACCACGTTCAGGCCCACGCGAGGCGTGTCGAGGTGGGCGAGCGTGGCGATCTGACGTGCGGCGATGTAGGGGTCGTAGTGGGAGCTGTTCAGGGTCGGGACGATGCCCAGGTGCGTGGTCGCCCGCAGCAGCAGAGGGACGAGCAGCAGGGGCTCGTGCCGCGGGGCCGCCTCCGCGCTGGCCAATCCGATCCTCCTGCTGGCCTCGGTGCCGGTGAAGACGGGACCGTCCTTGAGGAGCAGGAAGTCGAACCCGGCCTGCTCCAGCACGCGGGCCGCCTGCTCCCAGATGTCGGGCTGATACCAGCGGTAGCCCCAGCGCGAGCTGTCCTTGCGCCAGCCCTGGACGCCGAAGCCCTGGCCGACGAACCAGCCGAAGTGGATGGGCTCTGACATGGGAGGACCTGCTCTCTTGCTCCGTGATCGCGGTGCGCCGCGGCGCGACTCGTGGAACATGCTAGGCGCAGGAGACGGCGGCGCTCCCGGCGCGCGGTAACAGTGGGCAACCGTGCTTCACGCGAGGAAACCGAGCGTCACACGGCGACAAGAACGAGCCCCGGGGACGAGGGCGAGAGCGCGGAACCGGGCGCGCGAACTCGGCGGAGGACGCGCCGACGGCGCTCATCGCGACGGCGAGCGATGCTCCAGATCGAGCACGAAAGCGTGCGGGTCGAGCACGCTCTCGCTCTAGTGGCGGGGTTCGTACTTGTCGGCGATCTCGCCGTAGCCGTTCGCCCGCAGCCAGTCGGCGTTGTATTCCCGGCTGGTGTAGTCGCGGCCGCTGTCGGCGGAGAAGCTGACGATGACCGAGCCCGGAGGCACCCGATGGGCGAGATCCACGGCGATGCGCAGGCTCAGCACGGACGAGGGCCCGAGCACCAGCCCCTCGGTGCGGGCGACGTGCCAGCCGTAATCGATGACCTCCGCCTTGCGCCGCGATTCGAAGCGATCGAGCACGTCGAGCTGGAGGTTCTCGGGGAAATCGCGTTCGAGCTCTTCCCAGCCCTCGGCCCGGTCCAGGATCGGCAGCAGGTTCGTGACCTCGACCTTCTCGGTGAAATCCGTCGCGATCACCGACACCTCCGGCTTCCTGGACTTCAGATACCTGCCGGTGCCGCTGACCGTGCCCCCGGTGGCCACGGCCGCGATCCAGTGGGTGACGCGACCGCCGGTCTGATGCCACACCTCGGGGCCGGTCGAGTCGACGTGGGCGTCGGGATTCGCGGGCGTCGAGACCTGCCTCGCCCACCAGTTGCTCGGGTCCTCGCGCTCGTAGCGCTCGGCGATGGCGGCCCAGTTCCGCGGGTCGTCCGGGGGCACGTCGTGGCGTCCGGGCACGAGATCGGCACCGAGGAGCCGGAGGAGGCTCGCCTTCTCCGGCGACAGTTCCGGGTTGTGCACGATCGTGACCGGGTGTCCCGTGGCCAGCCCGGCGAGCGCGTATCCGATCGCGGTGTTGCCCGCTCCGAAGTCGACGATGCGCTGCCCCGGTCTCAGTTCGCCCGCGGCGATCGCCGAGCGGATGATGTTCAGGCCGATCCGGTCCTTCGAGGATCCCCCGACGTTGAACTGGTCGAGCTTCACCCAGATCTCTCCCGGAGCCCCGGGGGCCAGGCGGTTCACGCGCACCAGAGGGGTGGCGCCGACGTTCTCGAGCACGTCGGCGAAGACCGGGGATTCGGCTGGGTCGCGGAAGCCGGAGGGGAGCCTCCACTCGGACGGGTTCCGAGCTGCGGTGTCGTCAGGCACTGCGGCCTCCCTTCGCCGATCTCGCGGATGAGGCGCAGGCGCCCGGCGCCGGCCTCACTTCTCGTTCCCTCAGCGTACGGACTGTCGCAGCGAGGCCGAAGCGGCTCGGAAACAACCGGTAACACGCGCGACCCCGGCGCGCTCAAGGGCGCGGCGGGGTCACGGAACCGTTCAGAGGGAGCCGGCGGAGGCCGCCGAGGCGGGCGAGGCCGCACTCGGCGGGCTGGCGGGGGTCGGCGCCGATTGGGCCGAGGGGGCCGAGGCCGGGGAGGCGGGCGAGGCGGGGGTCGGCACCGAGACGGGCGTCTGCGCCGACGGAGCGGACGCGGCCGAGGCCGGCGTGGGCACCGAGGCCGCGGAGGGGACGCTGACGACGGTCACCGACGAGTCGACGGCGGTCTCCTGCGCCGGCCCGTTCACCGCGACGGTCCGGCCGTCGTCGGTGATCGCGCCGCCCGGCACGACGGTGCCGTCGGTGGTCCGCAGTTCGAGGGCGTTCGCCGCCACGACGGCGCCGCCCGCGAACAGGCTCAGGCCGAAGACGCCGGTGGTCCCATACAGAATCCACTTCTTCTTGTCCATGTCGTTCTCCTTCGTCTGGTCGGGAACGGCGGTCGGCCGCGCCCGGATGTTGCACTCTCAATACTCCCGGCCGGGGTTAAACCGTCTCCAAGGGACGGGTGAGAGCATTCTTAGGCTCGTCGGCCGCCTGCGGAGCCCCGGAGGGCGGGTCGCCGCGGAGCACCGCCTCGGCGGCGCCCAGCAGGCGGGCGGCGCCCGGAGGGTCGTCGCGGTCGGCGGCGGCGAGCGCGTGGCCGAGCATGTGGACGGCGAAGCGGGCGCGCACCCCGCTGTCGTGCGCCCAGCGCGCCGCGGCGCGGTCGGCCAGGTCCCAGACGCGGCGGCGGCGCTCCGGCACGGTGAGGAGCGCGCTCGCCACCGCATGACCGAGGAAGGCCGCGGGATCCTCCCCGGGATCGCCGACGCCCAGGGTGTCGACGTCGACGAGGCCCGTGATCGAGCCGTCCGGTCCCAGGAAGAGCTGGCCGAAGTGGAGATCGCCGTGGACGACCGTTGCCGCTCGACCGGACTCGCCGTCGAGGATCGCTCTCGCCCGTGCCGCGATCCTCGCCGCGCGCTCCGAGCCCGCGAAGCGGTCCGCGTACCAGTCGAGCCGCTCGGCGATGCCGCGCACCGCTTCAGCGGTGGGAACCGCTGAAGACCGCGCAGCACCTACCGGCCCCGAACGTCCGAGAACGTTCGGGGCGGAGGTCTCGACCTCGGCGATGCTCTCCCGCAGACGGGCGACCCGGTCCAGCAGGTCATCGGGCTCCCAGTCCGCCGAGGCCGCGGGGATCCCGTCGGCGTCCGCGAGCAGCAGCACGCCCGCCGGCGACCAGCCCAGCACGGCCGGGGTGGGCAGGCCGGCCTCGTCGCAGGCCGCGTGAGCGGCGGCGATCCGCTCGGCACGCCGCGGGCGCACGACCTTCACCCAGACCGTGCCGTCAGCGGTGTCGATGCGGAGCACCGCCCGACGACCGGGGCGGTAGGCGACGAACTCGGGCGCGGAGCCGCCGGAGACGCCGATCCGCGCGAGCAGCGCCTCCGCCGCGCCGTGGAAGGCGACCGCGGGGAGCGCCGGCAGGTGCGGATCGGCGGGGTGCAGCCAGATCCGCGCATCGGGACCGCCGGGACCGTCGGGCGCTCCGAGGGCCAGCCCGGTCTCCCGCTCGACCGCGAGCCGGGAGGTGTCGACGTAGTATCGCAGCCGGGCCGGAGCGGAGTCGTCGGCGTCCACGCTCACGTCGAAACCCGCCGCGGACCCGGCTCCCAGCGGCTCCCGCGACACCGCCGAGACGGCCTCGGGCCCGATCCCGAGCGCTTCGCGGAGCAGTTCGAGCTCCGCGAGGGATGCGGCGGCCGCGCCGCGAGGGGACCCCGCGGTCGACGCCCGCTCGCCCTGTCCGCTCATCCTTCAATTGCATCACGTCCGCGGGCCGCCGGGGATGAGATATCTCTTAGAGTGGCTCCTCCGGGCCCGCACCTCGTAATACTGGATAGGTGAGTACGACGACCAAGCGAGGCGGCCGCCAGCGCGCCCTCTCGTTCTCCGTGCGCACCCGCATCATCGCCGTCATCACCGTGGTGACGGCCCTCGGCCTGCTCGCGGTGGGCGTGTCCGTGTATCTCGTCGAGCGCTACCGCATCCTCGAACAGGTGGACGTGCGCCTGCGCGCGAACCTCGAATCCGCCAGGTACATCGTCACCGAGGGGCATCCCGACTCGGGGAGGTGGGCATCGGCGACCGATGCGCTGACTGCGGTAGTGGAGCGGATGAGCCCCGACGACAACACCGGCGCGCTGGGCATGGTGGACGGCCGGATCGCCATCGTCCCCGGCGTCGACCTCGATCTGGACCTGCAGGGCGAGGACGCGTTCGCCGCGCACGTCGCCGCGATGACGGAGGGCGACGATCCGCGGATCGGCACCTATGCGGAGAACGGCGTGGCCTGGCGCTACCTGTCGACCCCGATCCGGGTCGAGGGATCCTCGGGCTCGGCGGATACCACGTTCGTCATGGTCTACGACCTCGACCGGGAGCTCGCGGAGTTCGACGAGGCGGCGCGCATGTTCGTGGTCGTCTCCGCCATCGTGCTGGTGGTCGTGGCCGCCACCGGAACGATCGTCGCGACCCGGCTGCTCCGGCCCCTGCGCCAGATGAGGGAGACCGCGGACCGGGTGTCCGCGAGGTCCCTCGACGAGCGCCTGCCGATCGTCGGCAACGACGACGTGGCCGAACTCGCCGACACCATGAACAGCATGCTCGACCGGCTCGACGACGCGCTCGAGTCGCAGCGCCGGCTGCTGAGCGACGTCGGGCACGAGCTGAAGACCCCGATCACGATCGTGCGGGGCCACCTCGAGGTGATGGATCCCGACGACCCGGACGACACGCGCGCGACCCGCGAGCTCGCGATCGACGAGCTCGCGCGCATGGCCCGGCTCGTGCAGGATCTCGCCGACTCCGCCGCTCTGCACGGCCCGAGCCCGGTGCAGCCGCGGCCCGTCGACGTCTCGGACCTGGTGCATCAGATCGCGCGCAAGGCGAGCGGCATCGCCGGAGCCGAGGTCTCTCCGGGAGTCGTGGCCGACGGGGTCGCGCTGCTCGATCCGGCGCGGATCACCCAGGCGGTGCTGCAGCTCGTGCAGAACGCGGTCACGCACGGCGGCGGCCGCGTCGAGATCGGCAGCCGCACCGACGTCGACCCCCGCACCGACGAGTCGCGGCTGCTGCTCTGGGTGCGCGACCACGGCCCCGGCGTGGACGACGACGCGAAGGCGCGCATCTTCGAGCGCTTCACCCGCGGCAGCGCGGCGGGCGAGCGGGTCGGCAGCGGCCTCGGCCTCAACATCGTGCAGGTCATCGCGCGGGCGCACGGCGGGGAGGTCTGGGTCGAGGACGCCGCGGGCGGCGGAGCGCGCTTCGTCATCGCCATCCCGGAGGGCGGCGAGCGGCCGGCCGGCTCCTCGGAGGACCCTGCGCCGCCGCCGGGCGCCGAACGCCCGCAGCCGGCCGACATCGGCCGAACCGGAACAGGAGAGTGACACCTTGGCATCGATTCTCATCGCGGACGACGAGCCCCGCATCTCGGGATTCGTCGAGAAGGGCCTGCGCGCCGCGGGATTCGCGACCCGGGTCGCCACGACCGGGCCGGAGGCGCTGCAGCTCGCGCTGACCGACGAGTTCGACCTGATGGTCCTCGACGTCGGCCTGCCCGGCTTCGACGGCTTCCACGTGCTGGAGCAGCTGCGCGGCTCCGGATCGCGGCTTCCCGTGATCATGCTCACCGCCCGCGTGGAGCTGCACGACACGATCGCCGGCTTCGAGCACGGGGCCGACGACTATCTCGGCAAGCCGTTCTTCTTCGACGAGCTGCTGGCCCGCGTCCGGGCGAGGATGCGCGTGGACGGCGCCGCGGCGCCAGCCGATCTGACCTGCGGCGACCTGCGCCTCGACATCCGCACGCGGCGCGCGCACGTCGGCGAGCAGGCGATCGAGCTGTCGGCGCGCGAGTTCGCGCTCGCGGAGGAGCTCGTGCGCCATGCGGGGCAGGTGCTCAGCCGCGAGCAGCTGCTGAGCCGCGTCTGGGGCTACGACTTCGACCCCGGCTCGAACATCGTCGACGTCTACGTCGGCTACCTGCGCCAGAAGCTGGGCTCGAGTCGCATCGAGACGGTGCGCGGCGTCGGCTACCGGCTCGCGGCCGGACCGACCTGATCCGGCGCCGGGCCCGCGGTTCTAGACCTCGGCCCCCGAGAACGCGTTCCGGACGATCGCGGAGGCCGCCGCGGCATCGACCGGCCGCGGATTGGCGTAGGGCTGCGCGAGCACCTGCTCCACGACCGCCGCGACGTCGGTCTCTCGCATGCCGAGTTCGGCCAGAGAGCCGGGGGCGCCGAGCTCGCGGGCGAGTCGCTGCAGCTCCCGCGCCGGATCGTCGACGCCGAGCGCCTCCTCCAGCGATCGACGCGCGTCGCCGGCGACCGGCTGGTTGAACGCCAGCACATGCGGCAGCACCACGGTATGCGTCTCGGCGTGCGGAAGGTTCAGTCTCCCGCCCAGCACATGGCAGAGCTTGTGATGCAGGGACATCGTGGTGGCGCCCAGCACCGCGCCGCACAGCCAGGATCCGCGGAGCGCGTCGGCGCGGGGCGCCACCGCGCCGGGCTCCGCGACGATCGCCGGCAGCGAGCGCGAGAGCGCTCGCACGCCCTCCGCCGCCATGAGCGAGATGATCGGCGACCGATCGGGCGCGTAGAGCCCCTCGACGGCATGCGCGATGGCGTTGAACCCGCTGACCACGCACATCCCCGTCGGCAGCGTCCTGGTGAGCTCGGGGTCGTAGACGACGCTGGTCGGCAGCACCCTCCGATCCCGCCCGGTCTTCTTCTCGCCGCCTTCGGTGATCCCCCAGATCGGGGTCATCTCCGATCCTGCGAACGTGGTGGGCACGGCGATGATGGGGAGTCCGTATTCGAGCGCGATCGCTTTCCCGAGGCCGATCGTCGAGCCTCCGCCGACCGCCACGCAGGCGTCGGCGCCCAGTTCTCCGGCCGCCGCGCGCGCCTTGGCCGCGACCTCCACCGGTACATGCATCTCCGCCTCCGAGAAGACGCCGGCGCTGAGTCCGCCCAGCTGCCGCGAGAGGTTCCGGGCCAGTTCGGCCTGGAACGGGGTGGAGAGCATCAGCACGCGGCTCAGGCCCAGATGACGGATCTCGTCGCCCACCGCCTGGGCGGCCTCGGCGCCGAACCGCACGCGCATCGGCAGTGCCTCGTAGGAGAATTCGATCATGGCTTCAGTCCTCGCTTTCGGTGTGGAGCACGATATCGAAACCGGCGAGACGGAACGGCGCCGTCACGCCGAAGTCGGCCGCCAGCTCGGCCGAGTCCACGGGTTCGAAGGACTTGACGAGGCTGTCCTTGACCGCGAAGACGGCGTCGGAGTCGATGTACTCGCTTCCGGCGACGAAGATGTGCGTGGTCAGCTCCCGGTAGCCCGGAGCATCCACGATGAAGTGGATGTGCGCGGGCCGATACGGGTGCCGCCTCGTGGCGACGAGCAACTCCCCCACCGGCCCGTCGGTCGGGATCGGGTAGTGGGCCGGGATGATGGTGCGGAACCAGAACCGCCCCTCCTCGTCCGCCCGGAACAGGCCTCTCCCGTTGCCGACCTCCTGGACACCGCTCTGCTGCACGTCGTAGAAGCCCTCCGCGTTCGCCTGCCAGACGTCGATCACGGCACCGGGAACGGGACGCCCGGTCGTGTCCACCACCCTGCCCCGCACGACGGTCGTCTCCCCCCGGCTCTGCGGGGAGACGTCGTCCCCCAGCGCCCGCGCGGGCGACTCGACCATGTGGAACGGGCCCAGCACCGTCGAATCGGTGGCGTCGGGGGTCTCGGCGTCGTTGATCGTCTCGACCAGCATCGAGACCCCGAGCACGTCGGAGAAGAGGATGAACTCCTGCCGCACATCGGTGCAGGTCTGGCCCGTCCGAGTGAGGAAGTCGATGCCGGCCTCCCACTCCTCGATCGTCGGCGACACCTCGTTCACAAAGGCGTGCAGGTGCCGGGCGAGGCTCTCGAGCACCTGGCGAAGCCGCGGGTCGGGGGTCTCGGCGAAGCTGCGCACCACCTGCTCGGTCAGTTCTCGACCGCGAAGATCCGAGGTCATCGGCTCATCTCCTTCACTCTGTTCCCGTCGCCGACGCTACTCGCCGCGGTCCTCTTGCGATCGCGCGCGGCGGCGCGTCTGCCGGGGGTGTTCATCCGCCGCCTGGACAGCGCCGTCGAGAGCGCGATCGCGGCGATGAGCGCCGTCCCGTTGAACACGGCGGGAAGCCAGTCCGCAGCCCCCGAGAGCCGGAGTCCGCTCACCGAGACCGCCACGAAGAGCACGCCGATGACGACGCCGATGACGTTGTACCTGCCGGGCGTGATGGCGGTCGCGCCCAGGAACACGGCGGTCAGCGCGGGGAAGAGCAGATCGGTCCCGTCGCCGACCAGCCCGCCGCCGTTCCTGGCGGTGAGCACGATGCCGGCGAGGCCCGCCAGCGCCCCCGAGAGGAGGAAACTGGCGAACGCGACGCGGTCGACCCTGATCCCCACCAGCTTGGCGGCGGCCGCGTTGATGCCGACCGCGTAGCTGCGGCGGCCGAAGGGGGTCTGAGTGAGCAGGTACCAGCAGACGACCGCCACGCCGAGCAGGAGCCAGATGGAGCGCGGCAGGCCGAGCCACTGCTGCGAGCCGAACTCGCGCAGGGGCTGGGCGATGTTGCTGGTGATGTCGACGCCGCCCGTGTACCAGTGCACGACGCCGGGGACCAGGGTGGCCATGCCGATGGTCACGACGAACGCGTTCAGGTGCAGTCCGGCCACGAGCGCCGCGTTGAGAACGCCCACGACGGCTCCCGCCAGCACGCCGGCCGCGATGGCGAGCGGCAGCGGGAGCTGGAAGTGGGACTGCGCCGCCGCGCAGACGATGGAGCTGAGCACCGCCGTGGCGCCCACCGAGAAGTCGAAGTGCCCGCAGATGAGCGGGAAGATGGCGGCGATCGCGACGATCGTCACCACGGGCAGGTTGGCGAGGATGACCTGGAGATTGGCCGCGGAGGTGAAGGCCGCCGAACTCGACGGCAGCAGCGCGAACATCGCCCAGACGAGGGCGACGAGGATCAGCAGGCCGAATCGCTCTCCCAGATCGGCGAGACGTGCGGCAAGCGCGCTCCCCGGCGCCTCGTCGGGGAGTGGGATGGTGTTGGAGGTGGTCGTCATGGTGATCCTTGCTCGGCGGTTGCGGGCGTGTTCGAGTACTCGATGAGCGTCGGAATCGACGCCTCGTCGTGGGTGAGGTCGGCGACGATCCGGCCGTCGCGCAGCACGACGACCCGGTCGCAGAGGTTGGAGAGCTCCTCGTAGTCGGAGGAGGCGATGATCACCGCTCGGCCCTCCGACGCGACCGATCTGAGCAGGTGGTAGATCTCCGCCCTGGCCATCGCGTCGACACCCTGGGCCGGCTCGTCGAGCAGCACCACCGCGGGCGAGCGCTGCAGCCACCGCCCGAGGATCACCTTCTGCTGGTTCCCTCCGGACAGGCCCGTGATGGGAAGCTCCGGAGAGGCGGCCTTGACCTTCAGGCGATCGCTCATGTCCGCATAGGCCGCCGCCTCCCGGCCCCGCCTCAGCTGAGGTCCGTCGCTGAACTCGTCCAGCGCGGCGATGGTGGCGTTCTCCACCACCGACATGGTGCTGAAGAGCGCCTCGCCCGGCCGGTCCTCCGGGACGAGGGCGATGCCCTGCTCCAGGGCGCGGTGCATCGACCAGCCGTCGAATTCACGACCGTCGACGACGACGCTCGCCCCGGTGGGCAGCGCCCCGAAGATGGAGCGCAGCAGGGTCGAGCGGCCGGAGCCGAGCAGTCCGGCGATCCCGAGGATCTGTCCGCCGTGGGCCGCGAGCCGCACGTCCCGGAGCGGACCGGCGGTCAGCCCGCTGATCTCGAGCAGCGGGCGCGGATCGGCGACGGGCTCCGGGATCGGCGGATAGAAGTCCTCCAGCGGCTCCCCGGCCATCAGCTCGACCATGTCATGCTGAGACAGCCCCTCCACCGAGCGGTCGGCGACGACGACGCCGTCCCGGAGCACGGTGATGTCGCTCGCGATCGCCTTGACCTCGGAGAGACGATGACTGACGTAGAGGATCGTCTGCCCCAGTCGCGCTCTCCGGCTCAGCGCCTCGAGCAGCACGTCGACCTCGTGGGCCGGCAGGCTCGCCGTCGGTTCGTCGAGCACCAGGATCCGATCGCCGCCCTCCTCATCGGCGAGGGCCCGGGCGATGGCGAGCATGGTCTGCGCCGCGGGCCGCAGTTCTCTGGCGAGCTGATCCGGGCGCGCCATGATCTCGTAGCGATCCAGCAGTTCGGAGGTGCGGCGACGCAGCCGCCTCCAGTCGATGCCACCGGCGCGCAGCGGGAAGTCGAGGGTGAAGCCGAAGTTCTCCGCGACGGTGAGGTCGCCGAAGATCCCCGGATGCTGATGCACGAAGCGCAATCCCAGCGCGCGGGAGTTCTGCGGGCCGAGGTGCGCGAGCGGTTCCGTCCGCTCCCCGACCGTGACCGTGCCGCCATCGGCCTGCTCGACCCCGGCGAGGAGCTTGATCAACGTCGACTTGCCCGAACCGTTGCTGCCGGCCAGCGCGTGGATGGCGCCGTGCTCGATCGACAGCTCGACGCCGTCCAGCGCCGGGATGCCTCGATACCTCTTGGTCGCCCCGGCGACCCGCATCGCGGGCCGCCGGGGCACAACCGTCGAGACGGGGGCCATCAGACTCCCCACGCCTCGCGGTAGGCGGATTCGTAGTCCACGGGAGGCACGTACCCGCCCTCGTCGGGAAGGTTGTGCTCCGCGTCGACGATCTGGAAGCTCATCCCCTGCGGCACCGCGGACTCCCCGTTGAACACGCGGTTGATGGTGTCGATCGCGCCGTAGCCGTACCATCCGATCGGCTGGCCGACCGACGCGGATTGGCCCTGGTCCTCGCGGATGAGATCGAGGTTGGGCGGGAAGCCCTCGCCGCCGATCAGGGAGATATCCGAGGAGCGGGGTGACGACGCGACCGCCTGGGCGGCGCCCAGCAGGACGAGCGATTCGAGCGGGATCGCGACCCACTCGGCCGCGGGGTGCTGCAGCAGCGCGGACTCGACGATCTGGCGCGCGTCGCCGAACGTCTGATGCGTCACGTCGACCGTGTGCACCGTGCAGGATCCGCAGCTCTCGATCGCGTCGTGGAATCCGGCGGAGAGCACTCCGCCGATGTTGGTCCCCTTGAACTCGAGTTCGATGATCTCCGCCTCGCCGCCCGACGCCGCGATGATCCATTCGGCGCGGGCCTGCCCGACGGCGAACTGATAGTCCTCGTTGCTCGCATACTCCTCGGAGGGCTGCACCGAGGCGGAGAAGAGCGGATCCCCGGCGGGATTCACCCCCTGGTCGCAGTCGAAGCCCCAGAAGTTCACGGTGACGATGTCGGCGGCCTCGGCCTCGCGCAGCGGATCCTGGATCACGCTGCAGTCGATGGCCTCGGTCACGATGCCGTCCACGCCGGCCGCGATGCCCTGGCGGACGCAGTCCGCGAACGCTCCGCCGGCGTTCAACTGCCCGTCGCAGACCTGCGCGGTCCAGCCGAGCGACTCGGCGGCCTCCTTCGCGGATTCCGCTCCGATGGCGCAGCCGATCGCGTTCTGCCCGCACGAGACGATCCAGATCGACTTGTCCTCGGCGATCGGGGGCGCGCTCGTCGGCGGCGCGCCGTAGTCGCCCGCGGCCAGTTCCTCGAGGCTGACCGGGCTCGCCGAGGCCGTGGGGGCCTCGTCTCCTCCGTCGGTGGTCGAGGCGGATCCTCCGCCGGCGCACGCGCTGGTGAGCAGCGCGGCGACGGCGAGCAGTGCCAGCGCACCGTTGCGCCGACGTTCTTTGAGACTCATTCGTCTGTGTCCTTTCAGGTGAGTGATATAAGTGGTCTACGCCGAGGCGGGGACCAGAGCCGACCGCTCGATCGCGGCGGAGAACAGGGCGATCAGCTCGTCCCCCGCCGCCCGAGCCGCCGCCGAGACTCCGGCCATGCCGAAGAACGGGTGGATGAGTCCGGGGAAGACCCGGAGCTGCACGGGCACGTCGGCCTGCAGCAGTTTCGCCGCGTAGACCGTTCCGTCGTCTCGCAGGGGGTCGAAGCCCGCGACGCCGATCACGGCCGGAGCCGTGCCCGCCAGATCGCCGCGCGCGGGAGAGGCGTCCGGGAGCCTCGCCGCCTCGGCGTCGGGGAGGTAGGTGCGCCGGATCAGATCGAGGTCGGCTTTCGAGAGGAAGAAGCCGGCGCCGTTCTCGAGCGCGGACGGGTAGTCCCTCGAGAAATCGGTGTACGGCGACGCGAGGAGCTGGGCCGCCACCGGGATGCCGCGATCCCGCATCGCACGCGCGGCGACGGTGGCGAGGTTGGCGCCGGAGCTCTCCCCCGCGACGGCGAGCCTCGCGGCATCCCCTCCCAGCTCGGAGATGTGCGCATGCGCCCAGGCCGTCACCTCGACGGCGTCTTCGGGCGCGGCGGGGAACGGATGCTCGGGAGCCAGTCGATAGTCGACGGAGACGATCACGGCCTCCATCTCGTTCGCGAGTCGCTGGGCCACGTCCTGCACGAGCCGCGCCGCGCCGACGATGAATCCTCCGGGATGGAAGAGCACGACGGTGGGGACGCTGGCCTTCTCCGTCACCGGCCGTACGATCTGCACCGGGGTCGGGATCGATCCCACCTCCTGCTCCGATACCGAGGCGACCGCCGGGAAGGCGTCGCGATCCCATCCCCCCTCGATGGTCTCCGCCATCCGCAGCCTGGCCTCCTCCGGCGTGCCGTCGAACGTCGAAGGGGCGCCCACCTCCTTCAGGAAGGAGAGGAACCCGGCGAATTCTGGATCGAGTGTCATGCGTGCTCTGCTTTCTTGCTGTCGATATCTGGTGGTCGGGTCTCGGTCATCCGTCTCAGTCGCGCAGGAGCCGATCGTGGGACTCCTGAGCGGCGGCGCGCACCCCCTCGAGATCGCGGCCCACCAGCGCGCCGGCTCGTTTCAGGAAGCGCCCGGCGACCATGACCGAGTCGACGTTCCCCGGATGGGCCGCCGTCACCACGGCCGCGATCGGATCCGAGACGGGGTGCAGATTCAGATCGGCCCCGCGGATGAGGATGAGATCGGCCTGGTAGCCGGGGCGGAGCACTCCGACGCGATCGGCGATTCCCAACGCCTCCGCTCCTCCGAGCGTGGCCATCCGGAACACATCGGCCGCAGACAGCGGCTCGGGCACCGGCACGGCGCGACTGCGGCCCTCGTTGACGACGCTCCGTTGCGCGGCCAGCGCCGCGCGCATCTGCACGAACAGATCCGCCGGACCGACCGCTTCGGTATCGCTGCTGAGGCCGATGCTGATGCCCCGGGCCTGACAGCGGTCGATCGGGCTGTAGCCGATCCCGCCCATGATGAACTCGTGCTGGGGGGCGAGCGAGATGCTGATGCCGTGCTCGGCCATCAGGTCCAGCTCGGCGTCGCTGCTCTCGCTGCAGTGGACGAAGTTCAGGTCGGATCCGAGCAGTCCGGCCTCCCCGAGCTGCGCGATCGCGGCGAGCTCTCCGCGCTCCACGCCGCACCCCATGTGGATGGAGGTGCGGATCCCGAGGTCTCGCGCCATCGCCAGGTCGGCGCGGGTCGCCTCGATCGTGGCGAGTTCGGGGCCGCGTCCCGCGAGCTGCAGGGTCACGAGCGCCCCATCGTCCGAGAGGCGGCTCTCCCGGATCCGTCTCACGTCGTCCGTGTGCGGCAGTGCGCTGTCGGCGATCCAGTCGAAGAGATCGACGCACGGCCAGCCGTGCCCGAAGATCGCACGGATCCCCGATTCCTGGAGGGCGTCGATCGCCCGGTCGCTGTGCGCGGGCGAGTTCTGGATGTGCGACCAGTCCATCAGCGTGGTCGTTCCGCCGTCGATCGCGGCGAGCGCGCCGAGGAGGTTCCCGATGTAGACGTCTTCCGCGGAGTATCTCGCCCCCCGGTTCGCGAACATCTCGCCGAAGTAGGGGTTGAGGTCGATGTCGGTGCAACGATGCCGGATCGCGGACTGCCAGGTGTGCTTGTGCGTGTCGACGAGCCCCGGCATGACGATCATCCCGTCCGCCTCGACGATCTCGGCCCCCTCGGCTTCGAGGGAGCGGCCGACCGCGACGACGATCCCGTCGTCGACGAGCACCTCGCCGCGTTCGATCGCTTCGCCCGCCTCGGCCCCGGCGATGACCGTGCCTCCGCGGATCAGGGTTCTGCGCGAAATGGTCGCCATGATGCTCACACCCCCGCCCCGGCAGTGGCGGTCGGGGCCTTCGCCCGCCGCAACGAACGGTCATGAGCCTCCCGGATCTCGCGGTCCGCGGGAGCGTCGGCCCACGCGTGGCCGATGTAGCCGTCGGGCCTGACCAGCAGCGCCTCCGCCCCTCGCGCCGTGGTGCTCGCGGGAAGATCGCGAACGGTTCCGTAGGCGGTGCGGTCCGGGAGACTCCTCGCGGAGTCCGGGGCCTGCCGCTCGATGAGCACGAAGTCCGCGGTCGCGGCGAGCTCGGCGTAGCTGCGACCGTCGTCGAGCGTGAGCCGGCTCACGCGTTCTCCGATCGCGGGGTGCGCGTCCTCCTCCCGGTGATAGCTGGTTCCGAAGCCGCTCAGCCGGTCCCGGAGGATCCGGTTCACCTCGGGGATCGGCACGAGCTCCTCCTCGAAGAACTTCTGCAGCTGCCTTCCCGCCTCGGAGAAGTTGAAGTTCAGCGACGTCTGTGTGTCGACATCGGCCATGAGCTTCTGCAGCACGGGGTAGCGCTCCTCGTGATAGCTGATCAGGAGATCCTCGGTTGCCCGCCCCGTGGCCACGGCCCCCAGCTTCCATCCGAGGTTGAAGGCGTCCTGGATGCAGTAGTTCATGCCGATGCCGCTCGCGGGATAGTGCACCCGGGTGGCCTCGCCCACGAGGGAGACCGCCCCCCGTGTCAGGAGGGGCACCGTCTTGTGGTCGTCCCCGTAGCGGGACATCCGCTTCGCCGACCGGATCTCGAAGTCCGTGCCCGCGATGGCCCGCAGATGCTCCGTGACCTCGTCGAGGGTGACCGCGACCGACAACGGAGTATGCCGGGCCGCCTCCGCGACGATGATGAAGCGCGTGGTGTTCTTGCCGAACGGATAGGAGAGGATCCATCCGGCGCCGTTCTTGAACATCTTCATGCCGACCGGCCAGGGGAAGTCGAGATCCGCGTCGACCGAGAGAGCCGTCAGCGTGGTCTCCCGCCCCTCGAAGGGTATGCCGGCGGCCGTTCTGACCTGGCTGCGGGCCCCGTCCGCGCCCACCAGGTGGCGGCCCCCGACCGTGATCGTCTCGCCGTTCTGGTCCTCGAAATCGACCGAGACCCCGTCTGCTTCTTCGCGGTGCCCGACGTAGGTGACACCGCGACGGAGCTCGGCGCCCTGCTCCTGCGCCCATGCGCGGAGCAGATGCTCGGTGGTGGTCTGAGGGAGGATCAGCGCGTAGGGGAAGTCGCTGTCCATCTCGTGGTATCTCAGGCCCAGCTGGCCGGCGTACATGTAGAGCGGGACCTCGAAGTCCGGTCGCCATTCCGCTGCCGCCTCGCGGAACCGGCCCATCATGCCGCGCAGCGCGAGCTGCTCGAGCACGCGCGGCTGGATCACCCCCGCCCGGGACGGAGAGTCGCCGGTCCGTTTCTCGGCGACGAATACGGAGGCCCCCGCTCTCGCGGCCTCCGCGGCGACGGTGCTGCCCGCCGGGCCGGCCCCGACGACGACGACATCGAACATGTCAGACAGATCCAAGATCCACGCTCCTCTTCATTGAGTTCATCGACTCCTCATTGAGTTCATCTACCGCCCTAGTGTTCGCTCAGCGGGCACTATCGGCGCATTTCCGATTGTGATCCACCCCAACCGCTTTGTCAAGTCCGATGAATATCTTGATATTCCGGGAATACCGGTGAGTTTTGAAAACTGGCCACTCGTTCGCTGAACGGCAAAACCGTGTATTCTTATACTGGTGAAACTCGAAATTCTCGAGATGCATAAGGAAGAGTGAGGAGCCGCTTCGGTGTCGCGGAATGAGGTGGGGCCCGACTTCGTCGAAGCGGTGGCTCGAGGTGTCGAGGTGCTCCGGAGCTTCGGCGACAGCAAACGTCCGCTCACGCTCCGGGAGGTCGCGACCTCCACCGGCCTGGCGCGGGCCACCGCCAGGCGAGTCATCCTCACCCTCGAGCATCTCGGTTACGTGCGCAGCGAAGAGGGCGGCTACACCGTCACCCCCCGCGTACTCGAACTGGGCATGGCCCACGTGCTGCGAAGCGGCGTATGGGCCGCGGCGCGGGCCCATCTCGCGGATCTCGTGAAGACGACCAACCAAGCCGCCTCGATCGCTCAGCTCGACGGCGCCGACATCATCTACGTGGCCAGAGTCGAGATCCCCAAGATGGTCGCGCTCTCGGTCGACGTCGGCACTCGCCTGCCGAGCGAGAGCACCGCGCTCGGCAAGGTGCTGCTCGCGTCGCTCTCGCCGGAGCACCTCGAGACGACCCTCGCGCTCGCCCCCCGCTCCCCCGTGATCCCGCACCATCCGATCGACCGCCGCATGCTCGAGGAGCAGCTCCGGGAGATCAGGGCACAGGGCTGGGCCGCGACCGACGAGGAGATCCATCCCGGAGTCCGCTCGGTCGCCGCTCCGCTGCGCGATGGCGAGGGTCGAGTCTTCGCCGCGATCAACATCGCGGCGATCTCCTCGGAGCTCAGCCATCGGCAGCTCATCGACGAGTGCCTACCGCTGCTGCTGCGCACGGCGAGCCAGATCAGCACGGACTACGCGCAGCTGGCGGCGGCCCCGCAGTTCACCGTGAGCCCGGGATGAGCCCCGGCGGGTCGGCACCCGGGTCGGCGCGTCAGCCGAGCCGGTGCTCGTGGATCGGCGAGCTGAGCGCCGTGCCGTTGCATTCGAGGTAGAGCTGCCCCTCGGTCGCCGAGAGCGTCAGCGCGTTGCGCCGGGCCAGCGCGGCGACGATCGCGTCGACGAAGCCCGGGTCGAACGAGCGCAGGACGATCTCCTCGGCCCGGTGGATCGTCTTCCCCGACCATGCCGAGAGCAGCTTCGCGGGATCTCGGTGGGTGTAGACCGCGACGCGGTCCGCGAGCTTGCTGCCGAAGTGGAGGCGCTGCGCATCGGGAGCCCCGATCTCGATCCAGACGGTGACCCGGCCGGTGAGATCCCGCACCAGCACCGCCGGCTCGTCCGACGACGAGATGCCGCCCGCGCCGAAGGCGATGCCCTCCTCGTACTCCAGGCAGTAGGCGAGCAGACGGGTCGCCAGGAAGGCGCCGGTCTCCGAGGGGTGCTGGGCCAGGCGCAGCGAGAACTCCTCGTAGACGCCCCGGTCCACGTCCGCCAGCTCCACCTCGCAGGTGCGGATCGTCGCGCCAATCGCCATGTTCACCGAGCTTAGCGTCCCGCCGACGCGTGGATTCCGGACGCCGCGCCCTATCCCAGGCGCACGAGCGCCACGCCGACGACGATCAGCGCGATGCCGACCAGCATGCGCCGGGTGAGCGGATCCTTCCAGATCACCCGCGCGAGAATAGCCACGGCCGATATTCCGACCGCCGTCCAGATGCCGTAGCCCACCGCGACCGGCATCCCCTCCCGCAGGGAGAGCGAGAGGAGGAGGAACGCTGCGGCGTACCCGAGCGCGACCGGCGCCAGCCACCTCTTCTTGCGCAGGCCGTCGGATGCGCTCAGGCAGAGCGTCGCCGCCACCTCGAACACTATGGCGGCGAGCAGCCAGGTCCAGGCCATCACGAGAGCCCCCGTTCGAGACCGCCGGATTCGGCTCCGCCGGCAGGAGCGCTCCGTCTGCCCGCGCCGGTCTCGACGAGGACCACGCCGAGCACGATCACGCCGATGCCGAGCAGCTGCGGAATGCTCAGTCCCTCGCCGAACAGCGCGATGCCGAGGATCGCCGTGGCGACGACGCCGACCGCGCCCCAGATCGCGTAGGCGACTCCGACGGGCATACCGGCGCGAAGCGCCAGGCCGAGGAGGGCGTAGGAGACGACGTATCCGAGCGTCGCAGCCAGGTACCAGCGCGAGTCGTCGACTCCTGCTCGGAGCGACACCGTGGCGAACACCTCGAAGCACACCGCGCCGAGCACCCAGACCAGCGCCATGTCTGCCACCCACCCTCTTGAGGAACACCGAGCGGAAACCCGGACGGAACCGCCTCGCATCGCGCTGCCGCGGATCGGCGACGGCGAGCGCCGGAGCCGGAGAGCAGCGGGCCCACGACGGTCTGCGCGCGCATGAGCAGATAGTAGCCGATGATCGAGGACGCGGCGGCCGATCGCGTCGCGAACCCGACTGCGGCGGCACAGCCCCATCGGGGCGGCAAGGCCTTGAGGGCGCCCGAGGGGTGGGCTATGGTCTCACCACGGGCAGGGGGAGGGAATCCGTGTATCTGCAGGAGCTGGGAACCGGTCAACTCGTGGAGTTCGCCGGGTTGCTCGTAACCCTCATGATCTTCTTCAGCATCGACGCCAAGTACCGCTTCAGTCGAACGGGCGGCACCGCACGGATCCTGTTCCACGGCGCGAGCATCGTCGGGGGGATCGCCACCGCCGTCGGGCTCGTCGTGGTGTGGATCGAGATGTTCCTTCCGGAGGAGGACCGGACGATCCACCTGCTGATGTATTTCGTGCCCGCGAGCGTCTCTGTCCTCGCGGCCCTCGTCCTCGCCGTCGAGGTGATCTTCCTGCGCAGGGACCAGAGCGAGCGCGAATCGGACGACTGAGCTCGCGCGCTCCGCCGCCTATCCTGAGAGGATGACGGAGACGACTCCCGCACGGACGCCCCACCTCATCGCACTCGTCGCCGGCATCGCCGCGATGGGCATGCTCTTCGCCCTGCCGGGCGGGATCCCGGACTACCTGATCCTCGTCGCGATCGGTGCCGCGGCCGTGATCATCGGGCATCGCGCGATGCGGCGACGCGGGCCGCTCATCTGGGCCGCGGTCCTCGGTCTCGTCCTCGCCTATCTCGAACTGCTCGTCTCCGCGGGCCTGCTCGCTGTGCGGCTCACTCGCACGCTCGCAGGCTGAGGGCTCCCGACGCGAGTCCGACACCCCGGTATCCGCCGGTGATACCCGGCCGCGCAGCGATACGCTCGTGCTGATCGACTTCCCACGCGACGAACAGGAGCCCCGATGCGAGAGATCGACGGCGAGAGGTTCGGACGGTGGAGCCTGCGTCTCGACGCCCTCTACTGCGCGGTGCTCGGCACGGCCGTGGCCCTGTTCGCCGGGCGGATCGCCGACGGCCTCGCGCTGCCCCCGCCGCTCATCGCGGTCGCCGGTGCCGCCGTCGTGGTGTGGGCCGGCGGCATCGTGTGGATGCTCGCACGGCTCTCCCTGCGCGCGGCTCTGCGTTCCGTGATGATCGTCAACGTGCTCGCCACCGTCGCCGTCGGGTTCGCCTCGGCGACCGCGGCGACGCTGCTCATCGTCGCCGCGGTCGTCACCGTGGCGATCGACATCGCCCTCTTCGCAATGAGCCAGGCGATCGCGTTGCGGGCACTCCCCGCTCGCGGCTGAGGAACCGGGCCAGCGGAGCGGGCCGCACAACCAGCTCCTGACCAGGGGGAACACAAGAGAACCCCCGCAAGTAGAAGCCTTGCGAGGGTTCGGTAACGGTGTAATAGCCGCTACGTGGCTCCGACCGGCATCGATCCGGTGACCTTTCGATTTTCAGTCGAACGCTCTACCAACTGAGCTACAGAGCCGTGGCGGCCACCATGCGACGACCGCCGAAGATGAAGAAGCCCTTCCGAAGAAGGGCCTCTTTCATCTGGCGACCCTGACGGGACTTGAACCCGCGACCTCCGCCGTGACAGGGCGGCGCGCTAACCAACTGCGCCACAGGGCCATGGTGTATTCAATTGTTGTGGTAGTCAGTGACCCCAACGGGATTCGAACCCGTGTTACCGCCGTGAAAGGGCGACGTCCTAGGCCACTAGACGATGGGGCCGTGAACGCTTGCGCGTCGTTGGCTACCGAATAGATAGCTTACGTTGTTCCGGCGCATCGACGCAAATCGGCTCAGCCGCGATCGAGCGCTCTGCGGACCCGCTTGAACGAGACGTCCTCGTGGATCTCCACGCCCGCACTGGTGCGCTGCTCGAAGGTGAAACCCATCTTGCCCTGCCGCAGCACCCCGATCAGATACGGCTCATCCGCGTTCCACAGCACCCAGGTCGGCTGACCGTGGGTGTTGTTGCCGAGGAAGGTCGCCTCGATCTCACGATTGCCGATGCGGTGCAGCGTCGGAACAAGCGCGCGCGTCGAAAGAGTGATCTCATTCGATTGCGCCTCTGCCGCCAACTCGCTCATACCGTCATCATAGTAAAACCGCGCGAGAATCGGGAAAGGCCCGCTCAGCTCCCGGCGAAAAAGGCTGCGGTCGCAGCGGCCAGGCCGCGCAGATCATCGACGTGCGCGAGTTCGCGTGCCGAGTGCATCGAGAGCAGCGGCACCCCGACGTCGACCGTGCGGATCCCGATCCGCGTGGCCGTGAGCGGCCCGATGGTGGAGCCGCAGGGCACTCCGTTGTGGGACACGAACTCCTGGGCCGGAATGCCCGCGGCCTCGCAGCACCGGCGCCACAGCGCGGCGCCGTGCGCATCGCTCGCGTAGCGCTGCTTGGCGTTCAGCTTCAGCATGGGTCCGCCGCCGGCCCGCGGGCGGACCCGCGGGTCGTGGCGATCGGGGTAGTTGGGATGCACGGCATGTCCGGCATCGGCCGAGAGGCACCAGGATCCGGACAGCGCCCGGGCCCGCTCCTCCGCGCCGGCGCCGATCCCGGAGAACAGCCGTCCGAGCACCTCTTCCAGGAAGGGCCCGCTCGCCCCGGAGCGGGATTCCGACCCGAGCTCCTCGTGATCGAACGCCGCCAGCACGGCGATCGTGCCCGGCGCCGGTTCCGTCTCGACCAGCGCTCGCAGACCGGCGAACACGGAGCTCAGATTGTCGAGGCGGGGCGAGGCGAGCAGCTCTCCCGCCGCGCCGATCCGCGCCGGCGGCTGCGCATCGGCGAGACGCACGTCCGCGCCGGCGATGTCGTTCGCGGACACCCCCGCGGCCGAGGCGAGCAGCTGGTGGACGGAGGCTCCCGCGCCCGCGACGCCGAGCACCGGCTGCGTATGCCGCTGCTTGTCCAGCACGAGCCCGCTGCCGACTTCGCGGTCGAGATGGATCGCGAGCTGCGGGATCCGGGCCACCGCCCCTGTCCGCACCAGATGCTGGACGCCCTCGCGCGTGACGACGCGCCCGGCCAGCGCGAGGTCGCGGTCGAGCCAGGAGTTCAGCAGCGGGCCGCCGTAGATCTCGACGCCCGCCTGCGCCCAGCCCTCGGCCTCGAAATCCGGTCGCGGTTTGAGCACGAAACCCGGCGAATCCGTGTGGCAGCCGAGGATCCGCACCGGGCTCGTCGCGGAGAGTCCCTCGCCGGCCCGCCAGGCGATCAGCGCCCCGTCCCGGATGGTGAGACCGCGGGAACCGGCGCGGAGCGGATCCCACGACTCGTCCTCGCGCACCCGACGGAAGCCCGCGGCGGCCAGCGTCGTGCCCAGCGCCGCGACCGCGTGATACGAGCTGGGCGAGTCGGAGACGAAGTCGATGAACCCGTCGACGTAGGCGTCGCGACTCCCGATCATCGCTTCGGAGCCTCGAAGCCGGTCGCGAACTCGGCCAGCAGCCGGGCGCCGAAACCGGTCGACCCCGTCGAGCGCCAGAGGTCGTCGCTCTCGGCCTGCATCGTCCCGGCGATGTCGAGGTGCCCCCACGGCAGCTCGTCCACGAACTCGTTCAGGAACAGCGCGGCGAGGATCGCGCCCGCGTACTGGCCCCCGATGTTCGAGAGATCCGCAACGCTCGACTTCAGCTGGTCCCGGTAGCGGTGATCGAGGGGCAGCCGCCAGATCGTCTCGTCGGTGGTCTCCGCCGCGGCCTCGAGCTGCGCCGCCACCGCGTCGTCGTTGGCGAGCATGGCCGCGCTGCGCGTGCCGAGCGCGGCCATCGCCGCGCCGGTCAGCGTCGCGATGTCGACGATCGCGTCGGGTCGCCGCGCCTCCTCGGTGGCGAGCACGAGGCCGTCGGCCATCACCAGCCTCCCCTCGGCGTCGGTGTTCTTGACCTCGACCGTGGTGCCGCCGCGGATCGTGAGCACGTCTCCCAGCTTGGTCGCGCTGCCCGACGGCATGTTGTCGGTGCACATGAGCCAGCCGGTCACCGCGGTCTGCGCGCCGAGCTCGCGCAGTGCCGTCATCGCGGAGAACACCGCCGCGGCGCCCATCATGTCGAGCTTCATCGCCGCGTGCATCGCGTTGGACGGCTTGAGGCTGATGCCGCCCGAGTCGTACATGATGCCCTTGCCGACCAGGGCCAGGTGCGGGGCGTCGCCGCCGGACCCCTCGGGCGAGAAGCGCAGCTTCACCATCCGGGGCTCCTCGACGCTGCCCGCGTTGACGCCGAGCAGCCCGCCGCACCCCAGTTCGATGAGGGCCTCGCGGTCGAAGACCTCGACCTCGAGGCCGAACCGCGGGCCGAGTTCGCGCGCGATCTCGGCGAATTTCACGGCGCTCAGATGCCGGGGCGGCGTGTTGGCCAGATCCCGCGCCAGGCTCGCGGTCCGGGCGAGGACCAGTCCGCGCTCGACCCCGAGATCCGCCTGCTCCTCGTCGGCCTCGTCGACCACGATCGTGAGGCTCGTGAGCTGCACCGTCTTCGGGTCGCTCGTCAGCGCGTCGTAGCGGTACCGGGAGAGGATCGCCCCCTCGGTCGCGGCCTGAGCCGCCGCGAGCGGCTCCGCTCCCGCCGAGACCGCATCCCCCAGCGGGACCACGAGCGCCTCCGATTCCTTCGCCGCGCGGGTGAGCGCGGCCACCGCGTCGCGCACTGCGGCCGCCGTCGAGAGCCCCGAGCCGACGCCCACCAGCACGCGGACCGGAGTCCCGGGCAGCGCGAGCGTCTGCCCCTTCTTGCCGGTGAAGCCCACGGCGGCGAGCGCCTCCCGATCCAGATCGCCGGGCAATCCCTCAGGCAGCGCCCCCTCGTCGGCGACGAACACGGCGAGCGCCGACGGGGAACGGCCGGCATCGGCGTTCACCGCCACCGTCACCTCGACCTCGCGTGCGAGCGAGGGAACCGGATTGAAGTCTGAGTCGATCACAACGGTCATGGGACCACCATACTCGCGCGCACCGACATCGTTGACCCGTCAGGAATAGATGCAAATGCATACATGTTTCACCCGACATGAAAGCATTCGGATTCCTCTCCTTCGGGCACTACGGCAACGTTCCCGGATCTCGCACCCGTACCGCCGGCGACATGCTGCGCCAGACCATCGAGCTCGCCGAGGGGGCGGACGAGCTCGGCGTGAACGGCGCCTACCTGCGGGTCCACCACTTCGCGAAGCAGGCGGCCTCGCCGATCCCGCTGCTCACCGCGATGGCCGCCCGCACCGATCGCATCGAGGTCGGCACCGGCGTGATCGACATGCGCTACGAGAACCCGCTCTATCTGGCCGAGGAGGCCGCGGCGCTCGACCTGATCGCATCGCGCAGGATCGCACTCGGCATCAGCCGGGGCTCCCCCGAGACCGCGCTGCGCGGCTATGAGGCCTTCGGCTACACCGGAGCGGAGGATCCGAAGGGCGCCGACCTCGCGCGCGACAAGTTCGACCTCTTCCTGCGCGCGATCGACGGGGAGACGGTGGTCGACGCCGACCCGCAGATGGGACCGGCGGGCCGGCTCGCGATCGAGCCGCGCTCCGGCGGGCTGCGCGACCGGATCTGGTGGGGCGCCGGCTCCCGCGCGACCGCCGAGCAGACCGGCCGGCTGGGCCTCAACCTGATGAGCTCGACGCTGCTGACCGAGGCGACCGGGCAGCCGTTCCACGAGTTGCAGCGCGAGCAGATCGAGCGCTTTCGCACCGCGTACCGCGAGGCCGGGCACAGCGGAGCGCCGCGGGTCAGCGTGAGCCGCAGCGTGTTCCCCCTGATCACCGAGCAGGATCAGCTCTACTTCGGTCTGCGCTCGCGCGAGAACCAGGATCAGATCGGCGTCATCGACGGCTTCCGCTCGACGTTCGGCAAGACCTACGCCGACACGCCGGACCGCCTCGTCGAGCAGTTGCGGGCGGATGAGGCGGTCATGGCGGCCGACACGCTCATGCTCACGATCCCGAACCAGTTGGGCCCCGAGTACAACCTGCACGTGCTGCAGGCCTTCGCGGAGCACGTCGCCCCGGCGCTCGGATGGCAGCCGAACACCGAGGGACCGGTGCAGGGGATGGGGTCTGAGCACGCCGGCCTCGGCGGCTCACCGGGGGTGAGCGGCGGCGCTTCGGGCGGAGATCGCAGTCCCGGAGGATCCTGAGCCGAGAAGTCCTCCGCCCGAGCTGCGATCTCCGCCCGAGCCGTCGGCGAGCCACCCCGATCACGAGCACGGCCGCCCTTCGGGACGGCGCGCCGGTCGCCGGGGAACCGATCGGGACGCGCGTGCTCGCTACCATTGACCGCATGAGCTTCGAGCAGGTGCGGGCCGCCTACGCCTCGCTCGCCGGGGAGTACGTCGAAGCCGTCGGAAGGATCGGGCACGCCTCGGAGGCGGATCGCGAGTGCGTCGGCGCCTGGGCGACGGGACTGCGCGGTCGCGTGCTCGACGTCGGCTCCGGGCCGGGGCAGTGGACGGATCATCTGCGGCGCCAGGGGGTGCGGATCGAGGGCGTCGAGCCCGTGCCGGAGTTCCTGTCCGCGGCGCGGCGGAGCTACCCGGAATCGCGCTTCCGAGCGGGCCGGGCCGAGCGGCTGGGGGTGGCGGATGCGAGCCTCGCCGGCGTGCTCGCCTGGTACTCACTGATCCACATGGAGCCGGAGACCGTCGACATCGCACTCGAGGAGTTCGCCCGGGCCCTCGCCCCCGGCGGCTCCTTGCTGGTCGGCTTCTTCACGGGGGCCGAACTCGAGCCCTTCGAACACGCCATCGCGACGGCCTACTACTGGCCGGTCGATCTGCTCGGCTCCCGGATCGAAGCCGCCGGGTTCGCCGTCGGCGACGTTCGCGCGCGCCTCGACCCCTCGGCGCGCCCCGTCCCGGGTCGGCGGCCGGAGGCGATGATCGTCGCGACCCGCACGAGCGGGGGGTCACGAGCGCGCTAGGGTTGCGCCTGTGACCACGCACTTCTACACCGCTTCGAGCCTCGACGGCTTCATCGCCACGCACGACCACTCGCTCGACTGGCTGTTCGCGCAGGAGTTCGACTCCGACGGTCCGATGGCCTATCCGGCCTTCGTCGAGCGCATCGGAGCGCTCGTCATGGGCGCGTCGAGCTACGAATGGCTGCTGCGCAACCAGGAGGGCTGGGTCTACGATCAGCCGGCCTGGGTGTTCACCCACCGCGAGCTGCCGGTGCCGGACGAAGCGGACGTCCGCTTCGCGCGGGGCGACGTCCGCGGGGTCCACGCGGAGGCCGTCGCCGCGGCCGGCGGGAAGGACGTCTGGATCCTGGGCGGGGGCGACCTCGCCGGCCAGTTCGCCGATGCCGGCCTGCTCGACGAGCTGTGGGTCCAGTTCGCGCCGGCGACCCTCGGCTCCGGCCGGCCGCTGCTGCCCCGCCCCCTCGCCCTCGAACTCGTCGACACGGCGCGCAACCGCGGCTTCGTCTGCGCGCGCTACCGGGTGCTGCGCCCCGGCGACTCCTGAATCCTCCGTCGCGAGTCGAGCAAGGAGCATCCGAGTCGTCGGCGCACCGCGCGCGACTTCGGCGCGGCGTACTCCCCCGGAACGGAGCAGCGAGCTTCACGAGCCGGTTCTCACCAAGTCGTTTTGCTTGCTAGCGTTGCCTCTCGGCCGCCAGGATCCGCGCCCGGATCAGGGTGCGAGACCGCCGTTCGAACCACAGGAGCCGCCGTGCCCGACTACGACATCGCCAAGCCGCACGAGTACGACCACAGCCACTCGTCCTCGGCCGGATCCGGCTGGCTGCGCGCCTCGGTGTTCGGCGCGATGGACGGGCTCGTCTCGAACATCGGACTGATCTCGGGCATCGCGGCCGCGGGCGCGAGCAGCGCCATCGTCGCGATCACGGGCATCTCGGGCCTGATCTCCGGTGCGATCTCGATGGCGCTCGGCGAGTACACCTCGGTGCGGACCCAGAACGAGCAGCTCGCCGTCGAGGTGCAGACCGAGCGCGCGGCGCTCGACCGCAACCCCGAGGGCGAGGAGGCGGAGCTCTCGGTGATGTTCACCCACCTCGGCATGGACGAGCGGACCGCGCGCACGGCCGCGTCCCAGGTGCACGCCAACACCGAGCAGGCGCTCCGGGTGCATCTCGCGCACGAACTGGGACTCAGCCCCGATGAGCGCCCCTCCCCGATGGTCGCGGCCGGCGCCTCGCTGCTCGCCTTCAGCGCCGGGGCCGTGATCCCGGTGCTGCCCTTCCTCCTCGGCTTCGGGACCCTCTTCTGGGGTCTGCTGTTCGGCGGCGTCGGCCTGCTGCTGGCCGGTTTCATCGCGGCGCGCTTCACCGACCGGAACCCCTTCGCCGGCGCCGGCCGTCAGCTGCTGTTCGGCGGCATCGCCGTCGCGGTGACCTACGGCATCGGCAGGCTGCTGGGCGTCTCGGGCCTCGGCTGACGTAGTGTAGGAGCATGCCAGGCCCCGAATTCGTCGACAACGATTTCGTGAGCGCGGTGCTCGATCTCGTGAGACGCGTCCCTCCTGGCCGCGTCGTCACCTACGGCGACCTGGCCTGGGCCCTCGGAACGAACGCGCCCCGCGCGGTCGGCCGCGTCATGGCCTACTACGGCCACGCGGTGCCGTGGTGGCGGGTCGTCCCCGCGAGCGGCGGCCCACCGCGGGGTCACGAGCGGCTCGCGCTGCCGCACTATCTCGAGGAGGGCACCCCGCTGCGCGAACCCCGCGGCGGCGGGGATCTCGCGGACGGCTACCGGATCGCGCTCTCCTCCGCGCGCCTGGACTACGACCACGAGATCTACGCCGAGGCGGCGCCGTGAGCTCCGGCCGGCCGCCGGCGGGGCGATCGGCGTCCGCCGCGTCGGCTCCGGAACCGGCGCCGCTGAGGCTCGGCTTCGTCCGCGGCATCGCCCCGGGGAAGTGGGCGCGGCGCTGGCACGAGCGGACGTCGACTCCGCTCGAGCTGATTCCGTTCTCCTCCGGCGAAGCGCCCCCGGCGGCGGATGTGCTGCTCGAGCGCGCCGCGCCGGGCGCACGGCCCGCGGGAGCGGAGCCGCCGACGCAGGATCGCCACGCGGTGCGCCTCTACACCGAAGAAATCGCGCTCGTCGTCGCGGCCGAGCACGAAGTCGCCGAGCAGGCGACGATCGACCGGGCGACGATCGAGCTGATCGAGCTGATCGGCCATCCGGATCATGCGGCGGCGTGGCCGCCTCCCGGGCCCCGACCGGACCCCGCATGGGCTCCTGCGGATGCGGGCGAGGCCCTGGAGTTCGCAGCGACGGGCACCGGAGGCGTGCTGCTCCCCCTGCCCCTGGCCCGTCATCTGGCGGAGAAGGGCCGCCACGCGGTGCTGCGCGTCGAGGCCGATCCCCCGCTCGCGGGCACCTCCGTCTGGGCGACCTGGGACGTCGAGCGGGACGCGGACGATGTGCAGCGGCTCGTGGCGATCATGCGCGGACGCACCGCGCGCAGTTCGCGCGCCTCCGACGCGGAGGCGGAGCCGGAGACTCCGAGGAGGACGCCGGCGGCCCGCACCCCGGACGGCCGCGGAGCCCGGCGCCTCCCGCGCGCGCGGAGCCGACCGCGCCGGAGGCGGTAGGGCGCCGGAGCCGGAGCGATCCGGCGGCGCGGATCACCGGCCGCTCAGATCACCGGCCGCGCCGGAGGCGGCGTCGTGCTGCTCCTGCGCACCGCGACCTCCCCGTCCACGACGACCAGGGCGACGGCGGGGAGATTCCCCCGGCGCATCGACTCCGCGGCGTCCTCCGACTCCGAGCCGAGCGCCGGCGCGAGCACCACGAGGTCGGCGGCCGCCCCCGCCGCGATCCGCCCCAGCCCGCGCTCGGACCCGGCGCCCCCGGAGGCGCCGGGGGGCACCGGTGCGACGAGCCCGTAGCGCTCGGCGGTGACGCCGGTCGCGGCGCACAGCGCGTCGACCGGATCGAGGCCTCCGAGGCTCACCGCCTCGGTGACGGCGCGGAGCAGCCCGAGCGGCACGACGCCGGTGCCCGAGGGCGTATCGGTGCCGAACTGGAGCCGATGCAGCTCCCCCCGCTCGGCGAGGTTCCGGGCGATCGTCGCCGCCGCGCGGCTGTTGCCGGCGAACACGAGCTCGATGGCGGCGTCGGTCTCCTCGATCAGCTCCAGCACCTCCTCGACCGGGCGCGCCGTCGGGCCGCCGTTCGCGTGGCTGATGACCGTCGGGGCCACCGCACGGGCCAGGTCGCCGTCGACGACGCTCGAACCGGGTACCGACGCGCCGCCGAAGTGCAGCGGCGCGACCCAGCCCAGCGAGCGAGCGAAGGCGACGAGCGCCGCGATCCGGCCCGGATCCTTCTCCGAGCCGAGGCCGATCTCGCCGAGCCTGCGGACCCCCAGTCGATGCAGCGCCTCGATGTCCGACTCCTCGATCCCGCGGTCGAGCAGCAGCGCGCCCCCGAACACCCGCGAGCAGCCCGGCTGCCGGGACCGCGAGGTCAGGTGCGCGGCGGCGCAGATCGCGGCGGCTTCGACGCCGTCCTTCAGCCGCCCGGGCCAGTGGGTCTCCCCGGCCGACACGAGCGAGGTGACCCCGCCGTGCAGCGTGCGCGAGGTCCATCCGAGCGCGTTCTGGCGGGGTGTGAAGTCGCCGACGACGGGGTGCGCGTGCGCGTCGATCAGTCCGGGGGCCACCAGCCCCCCTCGGACGTCGATGACCGTGTCGGCGCGATCGACGTCGATCCGCGGGCCGAGATGACGGATCGCGCCGTCCTCGACGACCACGGCGTCGGCCTCGACGAGCGGCGCGGTCAGATCGCCGGAGACGATCCCCCCGCAGCCGATCAGGTGGATCCGGCCGCTCAATTGACGCCGTCCTCTCCGACCGCGTCGGCCTCGCGCAGCCCGCCCATGCGGGGGTGCGGGCGCGGTCCGTCCGTCACGGCGAGCAGCAGCAGGAGCTCGTCGGAGAGCGGAGCGTCGGCCACGCTGACCGTCACCGAGTCGAAGTAGTCCCGAATCTTCATCGCGGTCTTGTGGTGCACCGGGATGTCGACCGTGCAGCCGGTGCCGCCGCGCTTCTTGACGCTCGGCAGAATCGAGATCCCGCCGGCGATCTCACGCGTGGGCCCGCCGAAGCGCGGGTGCAGCAGCGCGGCGACGTGCTCGAGCTCTCCGCTCTCCCCCACCACTCCGGCCTTGCCGTAGGCCTTGACCTCGCCGGGGAGCAGGCCCACGGCCACGGTCATGGCCCACTCGCCGAAGACTCCCCCTGCTTCCTGCAGGAGCTCGAGTTCGTCGTCGACCACTCCGGCGAACGGGTTCCGGAGCACCGCGCCGACCACCGCGCGGTGCACGGGCCGCTCCACGGCGCGCCCTCCGTCCGCGACGACGCTCTCGAGATGGATGACGGTCTTCCGCACCGGCACCGTGCCTGCGGCGGTGACGATCTGGGTGAGTTCCTGATGCATGCGTGTTCCTCCGACCTGGTTCAGTTTCGTTCGAGGCGGCCGACGGTCTCGTCCAGCGGGAGGACGGTTCCGAAGTGGGTCGCGATGTCGTAGAGCGACGATTCGTGCTCGCGCGGGCCCGTGGCCTGGCACGCGTCTGCTACGACGAACACGTCATAGCCGTTGAAGAACGCGTCGTGCACGGTGCTGCGGACGCAGATGTTCAGGGCCACGCCGCAGACCAGCACCGACCGGATGCCGTGCTCGCGCAGATAGAGGTCGAGGTCGGTGCCGAAGAAGGCCGAGTAGCGGCGCTTCCTGACGATCTTCTCGTCGTCCGCGGGGTCGAAGGCGGGGTGGATCCGCGCACCCCCGTCCTCGCCGATCGCGTGCGGGATCCGGATGCGGAAGAGCCCGTCGGCCTCCTCGGTGTGGCCCGGCCGCACCCAGATCACCCGCCCGCCCGCCGCGCGGGCGGCCGCGATCAGGCGCAGCGCTGCGGCGATGACGGGCTCCGGATCGGCGACCGGCATCTCGCCCTCGGGGTCGAGATACGCCTGCACCATGTCGACGACCACGAGCGCGAAGGCGGAACGGTCGATCTCCGGCGGGGCCTTCTGCGCCATCTTGTCGGAGAAACCGTCGAGTTGTCGGGCGATCGTCATGATCATGCTCCCTTCACGTAGTATTTGCCGTTGGTCGCGCGAGCCATGACCGCCTGGACGACGACGGCCACCCCGAACCCGATATAGGCGGCGAAACTGCTGACCGGTCCGAGGCCGGGCGCGAACAGCAGCACCGAGCCGATCACCACGGCGGTCACCAGGGCGGTCGGCCCCACGGGGTTGATCGAACGCACGCGCTCGCGCTCGAAGACCAGTTCGCGCGGCACGATGCCGAGCAGTCTCCGGACGATCAGGAGATCCGACACCACGCATCCCACCCAGGCCAGCAGGAAGACGCCGTTGAAGGCGAGGAACGGCAGGATGTACTGCACGATGTCGATGGCCATCAGCGGGATCGCGGCGATGCAGATCACGGTCGTCCAGATCTTGCGGGCGTGCTCGGAGTGACGGACGCGGTTGCTCACGCTGGTGAGCGCGATGGATCCCAGATGGATGTTGGTGAGATTGATGCGGATCTGCGAGATCCACGCGAGCAGCACCGCGAGCAGGGGCCCCAGCAGGGCTGCGAACATGGAGGCCGGGTTGCTGTCCCCGGTGGCCGCGGCGAAGAACATGCCGAGCGGCATCGCGAAGAAGAACATCAGCGCGTAGGGCAGCACGAGGGAGATCCAGAAGGATCGCCGGAACTTGTCGGGGTGGATGTAGCGGTTGTAGTCGGCGGCCTCGATGGGGTTGAGGCCGATGGTGCCGGCGAGTCCCGCGAGCACGCCCGAGAGCGCGATGCCCGCCGCCATCCCGCCCGGGGCCTCGGCGGTGAAGATCTGGGTGGGGAACCCGCCGTTGAGTCCGAGTGCCCGCACGATCGCGACGGTGATGAGGATGACGTAGACGGGGATCGTCAGCCACATGAGCCAGGTCAGCTGGGTGGTCCCCTTCCAGAGCAGCGGGATGAAGATGAGCCCGGCGATGATGTACCAGACGATCGGGGGGAGCGGGATCAGATGCGCCGCGGCGTCGGCGAGGATCTGCCCCTCGATCGCGGTGTAGAAGATGAACGTCACCGCGTAGATCAACGAGGTGAGGATGGTGCCCGCGTAGCCGAAGCCGCAGGCGCGGGTGATGAGTTCGGCGGTGAGCCCCTCGCTCGATGCGGCGCGCGAGACGACCACCGCGAGAAGCACGAGGACCACGAAGCCGATGGCGAGTCCGAGCCAGGTGGCCCAGGCGCCGTAGGCGGTGAAGTAGGAGCCTCCCGTGGCCAGGAAGAAGAAGGCGGTCACGATCCCGAACAGGATCATGAAGATGGACGAGTGCCCGCGCCGTTCGGCGAGCGGGACGCGGACCGAAGCGAAGTCGTCTGCGCGGTCGCTGCGGTGAAGATCTGGATGGGCGTCGTTGGCCATGCGGACTCCTTTGGTCGGCGGGGGCGATGATGACCCCGTTGGACGAGAACTCTAGCCAGCCGGGGCCCGCCCGTGCGGGACCGGTGGCGAACATCCGGCGGGGGCGCACGGTCCCGTCCGCATACCGGACGGCGTCCGCCCTGCGCCGCACGCGGTTCGGGCATGCCGAACCGCGCGCCCTCCGACCGCGGCCGCGCCCACCGTCGCCGCCGGGTCGTCTGCGATACTCGGAGCATGGCCGACAGCGGAGACGCGAGAACGAGGATCCTCACCTCGTCGCTGAAATGCCTGCAGCTGCTGCGGCTGCTCGCCGGGCAGTCGACGCCGATGTCGCTCAGCGCCCTCGCCGAGCTGTCGGCCCAGCCGAAGGGCTCGGTCCACCAGCAGCTCCGCACGCTGGTCGAGGGCGGCTACGCCACGCAGAACGCCAACGGCGGCTATCAGGTGTCGCTCGAGACGATCACCCTCGGGTCTTCGGCCCTGCAGCAGGGCGGCATCGGGCCGCAGGTGGCCGTCCGCGTGGCGGGGCTCGCGGCGCGCTCCGGCGAGACCGCCAGCCTGTCCGTCCTGCGCGGCGACGATATCTTCATCCTCTATCGGACCACGATCGACAGCTCGCTCATGACCGATCTGGCCGCGGGTCGCACGATGCCCGCGCACTCCTCGGCGTCGGGAGGCGTGCTGCGCGCCTTCGCAGACGATCGGCGGACGCCTCCGGACGAGGATCTCGCCGGTATCCGACGCCAGGGATACGCGGTGGTCTCGGACGAGTTCCTCGTGGGCATGACCACGATCGCCGTGCCCGTCAGGCTGCCGGGTCTCGAGCTCGCCGCGCTGTCGCTGGCGGCGCCCACCTTCCGCTTCGATCAGGAGAAGCTGCTCGCTCTGCTGACCCGGTCCCGGATGTTCTGAGCGCCCTACTTCCCGCCGCCCCGCAGCCTGGTGAACCAGGCCATGACCTCGGATCTGAACAGCTTCCGCACGGCGCCGTCGTCGAGCGCGCCGTCGACTCCCTTGAGCCGGCCCTGGGTGAGCTGGCTGCACACCGTGGCCCAGGCGTAGCCGATGGCGAGCGTGAACGTGCTGGCGGTGGCGGCGCTGACGGCCCCTCCGACCACGATGCCGGCGCCGGGGATCAGCTTGAGCAGCCCCACCACGGTGCCGCGGCCGGCCGTCGTGGCCACCGTCGCCGCCGCGATCGCGGCCACCGAGGCGAGTTCCGGCCGGATCCCGTAGATCGCCGAGACCGAGCCCATGAGCCCGAGCTGGATCGGGACGAGCAGGGCCGCGTCGGCGACGGGGATCGGGATCGCGCCCACCGCGGCGGCGGCCGTCCCGGCGGTCGTGATGGCGGCCTGCGCCTCCTTCCACTTCCGATCCAGGTCGATCTTCTGCGCGGCCGCGAGCGCGCTGCTCACCCCCTCCGGAGCAGCGCGAAAGGTGGCATCGAGGAGATCCTTCACGCCGTGCTGGATCTGGCCGGTGAAGTCGTCGCCCTGCGCCATCACCAGGATGGGCCGCCCGCCCTCGATGGGCAGCCCGAGCCCGGCGATGTGCTCGAACATGGCGAGGGCGTCGGCGTGGTACCGGGCGTTCCGCGACGGCACCTGCGTCAGCACGACGATGACCGGCAGGCCGAGCTCGTGCAGGCGGCGGACGAACTCCGCCTCGGTGTCCTCGAAGCGCCGGTCGGTGGCGCGCACGCAGTACCAGGCCGCGTGGATCTGCTCAGAGAGCGGCTGCCGTCGCATCCGTTCCACGTACCGGCCGAGCTCTCCGATGAGGGTCTCGGTGTCGACGCCGATCTCGAGACCCCGAGTGTCGAGGAGGCCGAAGAACCCCGAGCGGTGCAGATAGAGGTGCTCGTCCATCGTGACGGGCTCGCCGATGCCGGTCGCGGCGACCTCGTCGCCGAAGACGGCGTTGATCAGCGTCGACTTGCCGACGCCGGTCTTGCCGAACACGGCCAGGTTGAAGCGCCCGATCTTCTCGGCCTGCTCGCGGTACTTCGCGTGGAACTGGTCCTCGTACGAGCCGTCTCTCGCGTCCATCGGCCACCTCCAGAACGGGCCATGGATCCGGGCCGCGCCTCGATCGCTGAATGATCCTGCCAGCAGCCTAACAGCCCCCCGGGAGCGGGCGTCGAGGCCGTCGGGTATCCAGGAGCGAAGGCGTCGCGAAGAGATTTGTGACGTTTCCCCGGCGCGGACCGTCTCATAGGCAGAGCGGTCTTCTCCGCTCGTTCGGACGGCGCGACCGGAGAGCTCGCGCCGATGACACTGGAGGTGGCTCAGATGGCTACGACTGACACGGACACGACGGCTGCGCCCGAGACGACGGCGCCGAAACCGGCCAAGCCGCTCGCGGCGACATCGCGGGTCGATCGCGCTCCCGCGGCGCCGCGGCCCGCCGCGGAGGCCGACTCGGCCGGTCGCACGACGATCGCGGAGGGCGTCGTCGCGAAGATCGCGGGGATCGCCGCTCGCGAGGTCCCCGGCGTGCACGCCCTCGGCGGGGGCGGAGCACGGGCGCTCGGCGCGATCCGCGACGCGGTCAACGCGAAGGATCTGGCGCAGGGCGTGAAGGTCGAGGTCGGAGAGACCCAGGCGGCGGCGGACATCACCATCGTCGTGGACTACCCGACGCCGATCCAGGACGTCGCTGATCAGGTGCGCACGGCGGTCGCCGACGCGATCACGCGGTTGGTCGGTCTCCAGGTGGTGGAGGTCAACGTGGACGTCGACGACGTGCGCCTCCCCAGCGAGGACGCCGACGACGACGCCGAGCCCCGCGTATCATGAGCTCCACCGTCGTCGGCGCGCTCGTCGGCGCGACCCTGGCGTTCGCAGCGCTGATCTTCGGGTTCTGGGGCTTCCTCCTCGTGGCGCTGCTCATGGGGATCGGCGCGCTCACGGGCCGCGTCGTCTCCGGACGTCTCGATCTGCGCGCCCTCGCGGGCGCGTTCACCGGCCGGCGCACGTCGTCATGAGCGCGGCGACCGTCGGTTCCCCGGCGCTCGCGGACCCCGCGAGCCCGCCGGAGGCGCGCGGCTGCATCCGGGTGCACGAGCGGGTGATCGAGAAGGTCGTCCGGGAGGCCTCGGCATCGGCCGTCGGGATCCCGCGACGCGACGCCGAGGTGCAGGTCGCGGAGTGGAGCGGCGGCCTGGCCGTGCGGATCGCCGCGAGGCTCCCGATCCCGGACCTGGGCGATACCGAGGCGATCCGCACGGAGACGCCGATCCTCGAGCGGATACGCGGGGTGCAGGGCGCCCTCGCCGAGGATCTCGCCCGGCTGACGGGCCGCCGGATCAGCCGGGTCTCCGTGACCGTGACGGGAGCGGTCGCTCCCGAGCGAAAGAGGGTGAGATAGATGACGGATGCGGTGCTGAAACGGGTGGTGCGCCGAGAGACCCACTCTCCGCGCACGGTCGCGACCGTGATCGTGCTGATCGTGGCCGCCGCCGCCGCGGTCCTCGCGGGCATCGAGATCGTGCGACGTCTGCTGGGCGCGGCGCCCCTGCTGTGGTCGCCCGGGTCGGCACTCGGATGGCTCGCAGAGCTGCCCGAGCTGCAGCCGGCGCCCGCCGCCGCCGCCGGGGCGCTCCTCGCCGCCGCGGGGATCGGCCTGCTCTGGTTCGCGGTGGCCCCCGGCCGGCTGGCCAGGCATCGGATGGAGGTCTCCTCGCACGCGGTCGTCGTCGACAACGGCGTGATCGCCTCGGCGGTCGCGGAGCAGGTGCGGCGGGAGTTCGATCTCTCCCCCGGCGGCGTGGTCGTGGGGATCGGCCACCGGGCCGCCGACGTCACCGTGCGCCCGGAGCCCGGTCAGATCCTCGACCCCTCCGGGGTGCGCGCCGCCGCCGAGGCGTCGCTCGCGGCCCACGATCTCTCCCCGCGGCTCGCGGTGCGGGCGCGGGTGAGGCCCCGCCCCGAGACGGGAGCGGCGCCGTGAACGCGACGAACCGAGGGGTGAACCGCACCGTCCTCCTCGTCGCCGGCCTCGTGCTCGTGGTCGTCGGCGGATCCGCGGTCGTGGCGAGCCTCTGGCCGCCCGCCGGCGAGATCTGGGAATCCGGGCTCTCGTCGGCCGCGACGTGGATGCTCGACGCCGATCGGGCCACGAGGATCTCCGAGTCGACCGCGGCGAGCTGGTTCGCCGTGGCGCTGCTCGCGCTGCTGCTCCTGATCGTGCTGATCGCCGTGGTCGTGATCGCGAGGCTCGGCGGCGGCCGGAGCGGGGTGGTGATCCGCGCGGAGTCCGGCGAAGGCGCCCAGGGGCCGGTGACCATCCGGCAGGGATTCGTCGCCGATGCGATCACCCACGCGCTCGCGGAGCACGACGAGGTCCTCTCCTCGCGGGTGAGCGCGCACCGGGTGCGGGGCGCGGACGTGCTGCACGTGCGCGTGACGCCGCGGCAGAACGCCTCGCCGTCGGATCTCGCGGAGACGGTGGCCCGCTTGCTCGACAACCTCGCCGTGCTCACCGGCCGCGAGATACCGAGCTGCGTGTCGATCCGGTCCGGTGTGCGCTCTCGCCTGGCCGCGGATCAGGCGCGAGTGCGCTAGCGGACCTCCCCGGAGGACCGGGACACCAGTATGAGGACGAAGAAGAACGGAAGAGGAGTGATGACATGCGGAAGAACCTGTTGATCCTCGGGGTGATCGCCGTCGCCGCCTACCTGGTCGGCGTCGAATCGGCGAAGTCCCGCGGCAGGAACTACGAGGACCTGCGGCACCAGCTCGAACGCCTCTGGACGAGCCCGGACGCGAAGAGATCGCGGCGACGGCTGGCGAAGCGCGCGCGCAAGTCGATCGAGCAGACGCGCAAGGCCCTGCTCGGCAAATGACTCGGACGGAGCACCCCTCCGCCGTGGAGCGGATTCCCGAAACCCGGGGCCCGCAGAGATGAGAAGAGAAGAAAGGAACGCGCATCATGAGTGCAGGAGACAAGATCAAGGCCGCCGCGGACAAGGTCGCCGGTCAGGCGAAGGAGACCGTCGGCAAGCTGACCGACGACGACAAGCTCGTCGCCGAGGGCAAGGCGGACCAGGCCAAGGGCCAGGCCAAGGAGACGGTGGAGGACGTCAAGGACGTCTTCAAGAAGTGATCCGGTCGGCGGAGCGGGCTGCCGAGGCCCGCTCCGCCGCAGCCGGCGAGCGCCTCGCGGTGTCGCTCATCTACGGATGGACCGCCGGGAGACGCGGCCGGATCTGCAGGGATGGCACAAGAGCGGGACGCCGACCGAGCGAGGTCGGAGAGGATGAAGGCATCGGAGGCACCGGAGCCTTCCGGGGACTCCCGCCGGGAAGGACTCCTCTCACGGGGAGGGATGAGGCATGGACGCTGATCGCCCGAGCGGCTCGCTCGCGGACGCCGACGACCGGATCCTGGCCGGCCGCGCCGCGGACGGAGACACGCATGCGTTCGGGGTGCTCGTGCGCCGCTACGCGCCGATGATGCGCGCGTACGCCCGCCGGATCCTTCCCGGAACGGCCGAGGTCGACGATGTGGTGCAGGACGCCTGCATCGCCGCGTGGGACCGGCTGCCGAAGCTGGAGGACCTGGACCGCGTGAAGGCCTGGCTGATGCGGATCACCGGCCGCAAGGCCATCGACCGGATCCGGGCATCCCGGGCGCACGCCGACATCGCGGAGGTCGACCCTCCGGCGCCGGAGCACGTCGCCCCGCCCGAGCGCGTCGAGGCCCGGGCCGGCGTCGCAGCGCTGGGCGCCGCTCTGCAGGAGCTCCCCGACACCCAGCGGGAGTGCTGGGTGCTGCGGGAGATCGGCGGCTACCGCTACGAGGAGATCTCCGAGGAGCTCGACCTCCCCCTGCCGACGGTGCGGGGACAGCTCGCCCGAGCCCGGAAGTACCTCATCGTTCGAATGGAGCAGTGGCGATGACTCACGCACACGACGCCCGCGGGCCCGGATCCTGGGGGGTGGAGCCGGACGACCTCGACGGGCACACACTGGAGGAGCTCGCCGAGTATCTCGACGGCGGCCGCACCCCCGCGAACCCGTCCATCGACGCGTCGCCCGGATGCCGACTCGCGCTGGACGCGCTCGCACGCCTTCGAGCGCTGTCCCCGGAGCTGCTCGCGGCAGACACGGCCGACGAGCCCGTGCCCGACGAGCACTGGGTGCAGGGCATCCTCGCGGGCATCCGGCTCGACGCGCGAGCCGGGCGCCGCATCCCGATCCCCGCCGCGGAGGCAACCGCCGACCTGGGGGTCACCGAGGGCGCGGTGCGCGGGCTGATCCGGGCCGCCGAGGAGACGGTGCCGGGAGCGCTCGTGGGACGGTGCAGACTCTCCGGAGAGGTCGCCGAGGCGGGCGCTCCGATCCGGGTGCAGCTGGAGGTCAGTGTGCCCTACGGCGACCCGATCCCCGGGCTCGTCGAGCGCCTGCGAGCGGAGATAGCCGCACGGCTGGCGCTGCACACCCCCCTGAACGTCGCCGGGATCGACATCGCCGTTCAGGACGTCCGACGGCTGCAGGACTCGTTGGGAGGCGCACGATGAGCACCGCATCGGAGCGGGATCTCGCCGCAGGCGTCGAGGCCGCGGTCCGCGCGGTCCCGGGCGTCTCGACGGTCTTCCAGACCGGTGGCAGCGCGTCGAAGGCCGTCGAGGCCGGGGGGCGCCTGCTCGGGATCCGCGATCGGGACGCACCGCTCGTGCGCGTCGAGGACACCGCCGATGGAACTCGGGTGGAGGTCGCGATCGGCGTGCGCGCATCGGCGGCCGCCACCGCCCACCGGGTGCGGGCCGCGATCGAGGGCGTGCTGTCGCGGGAGCGGCGCCCCGCTGCGGGGGTGCGCATCACGGTCGTCCACATCGATGAGCATCCGCCGGCGGCAGCCGTTCAGCGGAGCGCCCGGAGATAGCGGCGGCGCGCGATCGCCTGGGCGATCCGGAGCAGCGGGTGGAGCGCCCGCCACGGCTGCGTCGGCGCGGCAGCGGTCAGCGATCGGATCGTGAGGACGACCGCGTCGCCGTCCCGATGCGCGATGAACGCCTCCTCGCCGCTGACCGGGTGCCCCGGCAGCGTGCGATAGGAGAAGCCCACCCGGGAGGCGGTCTCGACGACGGTCTCGACCCGCACCGGCTCACGGATCACGCGCCCGGCGAAGCGGACCGTGATCATGGGTTCGGCTCCGGGCGAGGCCGGCCGGGCGCCGTCGACCGCGAACCCGCTCCGGGTCTTCACCTTCCAGTCGAGCACCTCCTGCGACACGCGTTCCCAGCTCGCGTCTCCGTGCCCGACCACGGTCGACGCCTCGAATCGGCGGAACGGGCGGGTCTGCCCGGGCCTCCACACGGGCGACTCCGGCGCGGTTCCCGGCGCCCCGCCCAGGGAGGCGAGGAGGTGGCGGTTCCGGATTCGGATCAGCCGGCGCAGGTAGGGGACGAGGGCCGCACGCTCCGCCAGGCGGCCGAGGATCGGCGACGCGACGGTCACGGTGTCGACCATGACGGTCTCGTCCCCGTCCCGGGTGAAGACGTGCTCGTGGCGGAACGAACGGAAGGGTCCGCGAAGCTGCTCGTCGACGAACCGGGCGGGTCGTTCGAGCTCGGAGATCCACGACGTCATCGTGAACCGGATCCCGAAGTGCCTGGCGCGCCAGGTGACGGATTCGCCGCGCCCGATGGTGCCGCTGGTGACTCCGCCGATGGCGCGCTCGCCCGAGCCCGACATCGACGCGAGGTGCGCGTCGATGCTCAGGCTCTCATCGAACAGGGCCGCGACCGGCACCGCCGTGCGAGTCTCGATGGAGAAGGAGCTGGCCACGCACCGATTCTGTCACGTCGTGCGCTGCAGGGTCGGGACTCGGGGTCCACGAGCGAAGCGAGTGCTCCTGATGCTATGCATCATTCGACAGACGTCAATCGCCTCGGTCAAGCAAGCGAGCTTGCTTTCCACTCGGCTCAATCGTCTGTGGGCCCCGTGGGCACGGAACCCTCAGGAGGGAAAGCAGCGCTTTCTCTCGTGTTCCGTGTCGAGCCCCGGAACGGGGTCCACGAGCGCAGCGAGTGGGCCCCGTGGGGCTCGAACCCACGACCCGCGGATTAAAAGTCCGATGCTCTACCGACTGAGCTAGAGGCCCCTCCGAGATAATCTATCGTGTCGGGATCGGTGCCCGCTGCACGCGGGCGGGCGGGCACCGCGTAGACTCGCTGGGCCGGGAATCACGGCGCGGGGCAGACGAGCCGTCGAGCACGAGGAGAGGAGCGCGCTATGGCACGCGACTATCAGCGCCCGCTCCTGCAGCCCACCGACGACTTCGACTGGATCATCGGCTCCGACGAGCCCGGAGCCGCCCACCGGATCGCCCAGGAGACCTCGTGGGCGCTGCTCGACCGTGTGCGCAGCGTGGCCGACCCGGAGGTGGTCGAGCGCGTCGTCGCGCTCGCGACGGATCAGGGCATCGACGATATCGCGGAGCTCTGGGCGGACGCGAGCGCCCACTCGCTCGCCGGCCAATTGTGGCGCATCTACCTGCTCCGCCTCATCTCTGCACGGGATCCGGAGGGATCCGCCGAGCTGTTCCGCATCGGCCTCGGAGCATCCGTCACCATCGACCCGGTCGTCGCCGGCGTCGAGGAGCCGATCGATCCCGACTCGATCGGCGCGCTGTGCGACACGATCCTCCGCGGCGTCTTCAGCGGCGATCTCGCCACCGCCCTGGACCGGGCATCGAGCTACTGCAGGATCATGTCGCTCGGCGCGGCCTCGCTCGCCGACGACCGGGACGCCCTCGACGACGCGCACGCCGGGCTCCTCACGAAGCGTTCACTGCGCTACGCCGCGTTCGCGGATGAGCTCCGCGCCGGCTCGCGCCGCTGGCGCGACGGCACCCTGGACTGAGCGCTGCGGGGCCGGGGACGGCGGGGATCGGCGTCGGCCGACGATTCGATACGCGTTCGTGAGTTTCGGTCGCTTCGAGCGGGCGTTACACTGGAGGTGCCGGGCCGCAGTAACCCCGGGCTCCAATTTTCGCCGCCGCGAGCGGCCTTCCGCCGAGAGGCGTTCTGCGGCTCGGTTCTCTGTTCGAGAAGCGCTGCGCGCGATTCAAGGAGCCGGTATGACGTTCAACGACGACGCGCGCATCGATACCGGCAAGGTCACGCGGCGACGCGGCGGGAAGGCCGCTGCGATCGGCGGCGGCGGTCTGATCGGGGTGCTCGTGCTCGTGGTCGCCTCGCAGCTGTTCGGCGTTGATCTGACGCCCCTCGCGAGCACGCTGACGGGCGGCGCCACCGCTCAGGAGGAGACGGTGGAGCTCGAGGACTGCACGACGGGCGCCTCCGCGAACGCCGATGACGAGTGCCGGATGGTCGCGGCGACGGATTCCCTCGACACCTTCTGGCAGGATCAGTTCAGCAGCGGATACCGCAAGCCCGAGGTGATCCTCTACAGCACCGCGACCGAGTCGGCCTGCGGGAGCGCCTCCGCGGCCGTCGGTCCGTTCTACTGCCCGGCCGACGAGTCGATCTACCTCGACACCGCCTTCTTCACGACGCTCCGCACGGACTTCGGAGCGACCGCGGGCCCGCTCTCCCAGATGTACGTGCTCGCCCACGAGTGGGGGCATCACATCTCCAATCTCACGGGGCAGCTCTCTCAGGTCGGACGCGAGACGGGTGCCTCGTCGGGGTCCGTGCGGCTCGAGCTGCAGGCCGACTGCTATGCCGGCGCCTGGGTGCGCGACGCCTCGAACGTCACCGACGATCGCGGTACGGCCTTCATGAAGCCGGTGACCGAGGAGGAGATCGCCGACGCCATGAACGCGGCCTCGGTGATCGGGGACGACTACATCCAGCGCCGTTCGGGCCGGGACGTGAACCCCGACAGCTTCTCCCACGGCAGTTCGGAGCAGCGCCGGCGCTGGTTCCAGACGGGGTACCGCAGCGGTGCCACCGCCTGCGACACCTTCTCGATCCCCGCGGGCGAGCTGTGACGATAGTGTGAGAGCCGTCGGCGCCGCCCCGGCGGCGCCGACGGCGCGCGAGGAGGTGTGCGGGTATGAGCGCAGTCGGGACGGCGCGGTTCTGGGCGACGTGGGGAGCCCTGCTGCGCGAGGGCTGGGCTGCCGTTCGCGCCGGGGGCGCGAGACTGATCGGGGTGCTGTTCGCGTTCCAGGCGATCTCCCTGCTGCTGGCCTTCCCCCTGATCGGATGGCTGTTCCGGCAGGCGCTCCGCGCGGATGGGATGACCGCGGTCGACCTCGGCGCGCTGCGCCCCGGCGGGGGCGTCACGATCACGCTGGGGCTGCTGATACTGATATCGCTGCTCGTCTTCTGGCTGGTGGCGCTCCAGTTCGCCGTGCTGGTGCTGCTGCTCAGCCGTCTTCGCCGGGGTGTGGAGCTGGCGGCGACGGACGTGCTGCGGGATCTGGGCCGGGTCGCGCGGAAGCTGCTGCGTCCGTCGTCCGCGCCGCTCGTCCTCTACCTGTTCGTGCTGCTGCCGCTCACCGGGTTCGGGTTCACGACGGTCTTCGCCCAGGGGATCGCCGTCCCGCCGTTCGTCTCGGGCGAGCTCATGAAGAGTCCGACGACCGCCGCGCTGCTCACGGCCGTCTTCGTCGCGCTCGCCCTGCTGAACGTGCGGCTCGCCCTGACCGTTCCGGTGTTCGTGCTGACCGAGGCGAACGGCGGTCGCGCGATGCTGGCGAGCTGGCGGCTCACCGGCTTCCGGGCCTCCGGAGCCCTCGTCGGCGCGGTGCTCACGGTGATGCTGCTCGCCGCACTCGCCACGCTCGCGCTGGTCGCGGCGACGGTCCTTCCCACGGCCCTCAGCGATGAGCTGGTTCCGAGCGCGTCGCCGGTCGTTGCGGCGTTCTCCCTGGGTGCCGCCCAGGTGCTCGGCTCGCTGCTGACCTCGCTGGTCACGGCCGCAGTGGCCGCGATGCTGGTGGTCCTGCTGGATCGGCGGTCGGCCGCCGCACGGCTCGCCTTCGCGCCGCATGCGACCGGCGGGCGGACCCGCCTCGGCGGGCGCTCCGCCGCGCTGCTGGTGACGGGCTCCGTCGTGCTCGCATCGCTCCTGCTCGGCGCCGTCGACATACCGGTGATGCGCAAGCTGGCGGAGCAGCCGCAGGCCCTGGTGCTCGCGCACCGGGGATTCGACGGCGACGGCGGCCCGGGGGGCGTCGAGAACACCATCGGCGGGCTGGAGGCCGCCGCGGAGGTCGGCGCCGACCTGGTCGAGATGGACGTCATGCAGACGAGGGACGGGCGCTTCATCGTCATGCACGATGCGAGCCTGTCGCGACTGGCCGGCATCGACGCGATGGTGAAGGATCTCGCCTTCGACGAGCTGGTCGGCACCCGGGTGCGCGACAGCGCCGGCAACGAGGGGACGATCCCGGGCCTCGCCGACTACGTCACCCGGGCAGGGGAGCTCGGGATGCCGCTGCTCATCGAGATAAAGCTCGGCGGCGCCGATACGCCCGACCACGTGTCGCGGCTGGTCGGAGAGCTCGAGGACCTCGGTGCGCTGGACGATCACATCTACCATTCTCTGGATCCGGGGAGCGTCTCGGATCTCAAACGTCTGCGACCGGATCTGACCGTGGGCTACACGATGGCGTTCGCCGGCGCGGGCGCCCCGGACACCCCCGCGGACTTCATCGTGGTGGAGGAGTGGTCGGCGTCCCAGGACCTGCAGGACGCGGCCGGGGGCGAGGGACTCGGCTTCATGGTCTGGACCGTCGACGAGGAGACGACGATGCGCGAGCTGCTGCGGCGCGGCGTCGACGGGCTGATCACCGACCGTCCGGGCGCCGCGCTGGACGCGAGGGCGAGCATGCAGCACGAGACCGGCCTCTCGAACACCCTCATCGACGCGCTCACCTCGTTCGTCGTGGTGTTCTGAGGGGGTCGAACCCGTGCCGGCTGTGCTCGCCTCGGCCGTGGCCAGCCTCCCCGTGTTCGCGGGAACCGGGAGCGCCGCGGCGCTCCTGGTGGCGGAGCGGGGCCGGCGACTCGGGGCGCTCCGGGCCGCCCTGGCCTCGGCCCTGGTTCTCCGGTTCGGCGCACTGGGCGGGTTCATGACCGGATCGAGCAGCGGGGCCAATGCGATGTTCGCCGCACCGCAGGCGGAGGCGATCGCGGCGATCGGCGGCGACGCGCTGGCGGCGATCGCCGTGCACAACGTCGCGGCCGGGCTCTTCATGATGGCCGCGCCCGCCAGAGTCGAGTTCGCCGTGCAGCTCTGCCCCGATCGGTCGACCGCGCGGCCGGTGCAACGCGCCGTGCTGCTGGTCGATCTGTCGATCCTCGCGCTGCTCGCCGTCGCCCTGCTCCTCGTGCCCCGGTGAGCCGTCCTCAGCGCTCGTCCGCGCTTCCGTCTGCGCCCTCGGCCGCGCGGCGACGGCGCAGGATCCTCCGCACTCGGGCGATCACGAACCACAGGAGGAGCAGGAGGATGACGACGACGACCGCGTCGCTGATCAGGCCGCTCCACTGCTCGAGCACCGGTTTGATCGCGGGGCCGAAGGCATAGCCCAGCCCGATCCAGATCCCGTTCCAGACGCCTGAGCCGACCGCGGTGTAGAAGACGAACTTCACGAGGGGCATGCGCTCGATGCCGGCGGGGATGGAGATGAAGGAACGCACCAGTGGGACGCATCTGCCGAGCAGCACAGCGAGGGCGCCCCACCTGAGGAAGAATGCCTCGGCCCGGTCGAAGTCATCGTATTCCATGAGCGGAATACGCCCGACGACTCGCCTCGTGCGGTCGCGCCCGAACGCCGCGCCGATGAAATACCAGGCCAGAGCGCCGACGAGTGCGCCGAGCGTCGCCAGCGCCCAGGCGAGCCAGAAGCTCATCCGCCCCTCGTACGCCAGGAAGCCCGCTCCGGGGAGCACCGCCTCTGACGGGATGGGCGGCACGAAGGTCTCGATCAGCACCGCGAGGCCGACGCCGACCTCCCCCAGCGTCTCCATGAGGCTCAGGACCCAGCCGATGAAGCCCTCGTACTCGGCGCTCGGGGCGGTCTGCAGCGGGAACAGGATCGGAGTGAGGCTTCGGGGCACGAGACCAGCTTATGAAGAGAGCCCCGGCTCGGGCGCGGCGGCGCGCCGCTTCTTCCGCGGCGGCGCGAAGAGCACCCAGGCGACCACCGCGGATCCGCCGGCGAACCAGACCGCCCACCACGGGAACCCCGGCGGGATCCCATCGCCGCCGATGGCCTCCTGCTGATCGGACTGCGGATCCGCGATGCGCACCGCGTGCACCATGAAACGGTGACTGTTCACGCCGATGGGCGTGCAGGTGAACAGCGTCACCCAGTCCTCGCCCTCGATGATCTCCAGGGATTCGGTCTCCCCCGGGAGGACGGTCTCGGTCCTCTCGACGCGGTAGTGGTGATCCTCGCCCAGCACGCTGATCCAGAAGGTGTCCCCCACCTCCGCCTCGGGGAGACGCGTGAACAGCTGCGACTGGGGCAGGCCGGAATGAGCCGTGAGCACCGACCGCGTGGACGGACCGCCGACCGGCAGCGACGTGCCGTAGAGGTGACCGACGCCCTTGGAGATGGTCGCGTCTGCGGTGCCGTGATAGACCGGCAGGCCGATGTCGAGACGGGGGTAGCTGAGCGTGCCGATCGTGTCGGTGCCGCTCACCCGCAGCATCCGCTCATAGGCCAGGTACACGTCCGAGCGCAGCGCCTCGTCCTCGTGCTGAGCGACGTAGGGATCGGTCAGCGGACCCGGCTCGAGCTCGTCGTTGTAGGCGTAGGCGGCCTCGAGGATCCCCCGTCGCTCTGCGGAGGGCGTGGCCTCCACCCGTTCCACGTAGCCGGAGATCTCGGCGTTGTGGCCGAGCCGGGCGAACCAGTCGGCGGCGTCGGGGTAGACGAGCAGACCGATGCCGACCATGGCGAGAAGCTGCAGCACGGCGCTCCACAGCGCCCGCGTCCGCTTGCGCGCGGGCCGGCGCGCGTCTCGCGGGATCCGGGGCGGATCCTCGGCGCGCCGCTCCGCCGTCGCCACTCCGCCGGGTTCGCCGATGCTCACTGCTCGGTGTTCTCCCGGCCGCTCGGCTCGGCGCTCTCCCCGCGCTCGCGCTCGCGGCGTCTGGCGACGAGCAGGATCCCCACGCCGCCGAGGAGGACGGCCAGCAGGACGAGGCCGGTCGTCTGGGCGCCGGTGATCGCGAGATCGCCGCCATCACCGTCGTCGCCGTCGTCACGGCCGTCATCGCCGTCGCCGTCGTCATCATCGTCTCCGCCGTCGCGCCAGAGCTCGACGACGGCGACCTCGGCCTCGGTGGTCGAGGTCACCGTCAGCGCGATGGGATGCTTCTCACCGGAGTAGCCCTCGGGGATCTCGGTGAGGATCACGTAGTAGAAGCGGAAGAGCGGATCGCTCTCCTCCCGTTCGAGCCCGTCGACGAAGTCCGAGAAGCGCAGGCCGTGGATCACGATGCTGCCGTCGGCGTCGGTCGTCCACTCGTCGGCACCGTCCACGGTGATCGGGTTGCGTCCGCGGCGCGCGTCCTCCGCCGAGAGGAAGAGCTTGAACTTCGCGCCCGGGATGAGGTTCCTCGGCTTGCCGCGCTCGTGGACGAGGATGGCGAGCGGCCCCCACTTCGTCAGGGCGGTGTCGCTCACCGGGCCGGGCGCGCCCGGCGCGCCGTCGATGATGGCGCGGCTGGCGGCGAGCTCCGCCCGCACCCGGTGCTCTCCCTCGGCGAGCACCCGGGTATCGACCCGGGTCACGACCCGCGCCTCGGGATGCGCGGCGACGGCCGCCGCGAGAACCTGGCGCCCCGCGGCGGTGAAGTCGATCGCCAGGGTGCGCGTTGCGGCGTCGAGGGCGCGGGTGTAGTGCACACCCGCGATGAGCTCCGGGCAGGCGGCCGCGCCGCATTCGACGGCGACCGCGGCGGCGGACGCGCCGCCGGTCACCTCGAGGCCGGACGGGAAGCGCAGGCCGATGCGGTAGCCGTCGATCTCCGGCTGGTTCGGGATGTCGCTGCGCGCCGTCCAGCGCACGGCGTCGCCGAGCTTCACCGCATCGGCATCGGCGATGCTCAGATCGATCGACACCGGGGCGTTCTTGGGGTACACGTGAACCGTGGTGAGCCAGCCGTCCCGGTTCACCGGATCGGTGAGCGGCAGTGCCACGAGGAACGGCGCCGATCCCACATAGCCCGCCGGAGTCGCGGTCTCTTCGACGTAGTAGAGTCCCACGCCGAGGGGCGCGAGCGTCGCGTTCCCGGCCGCATCGGTCGTGTCCTGCGCCGCGGCGGGCAGTCCGGCGACGAGCGCCGCCGCCTCGGCCGGGGTCAGCGCCGCAGCCGCGGCCTGGCCGGCGCTCGTCGTCAGGTCGATGCCCGGCACCGGTTTCGCGGTGAACGAGGCGCCCGCGACCGGGATCAGTCCGGCGGTGTCCTGCGGCAGGCCGGAGGCCGGGTCGCCGATGCGGTCGGGCTGCTCGAACTTGTGCACCTCGATCGCGGTGACGGCGGACGGATCGATCGCGACGGCGGGCGCGACCCCGACGCCGAGAAGGCCGAGCAGCGCGGCCAGGACGAGCCCGGGAAGGGCGGCCGGGCGGCCGCGGATTCCGGAGGTTCTCATGTCGTCTCCTCCGGTCCCGCGCTTCGAGGCCTCCGAGGACGTGCGCCTGGCCGCTTCCTCGAAGGTGCGAAGAGCAGATAGGCGGTCACGGCGGATCCTCCGACGAAGGCGACCGCCCACCAGGGGAAGCCCGCGCTTCGACCGTCGATTCCCGACGCCTGCGCTCCGCCGCCGTCAGGCGCCGGCACACGGCTCCCGCGCACGAGCAGGCGGTGGCTGTTGACGCCGATCGGGGTGCAGGTGATCAGCGTCACGTAGTCCTCGCCCTCGACGATGCTCAGCGACTCGGTCTCCTCGGGCAGCACCGTCTCGATGCGGTCGACCTCGTAGTAGCGGGTCTCGCCCAGCACCGACACCGTGAAGGCGTCGCCGACCCTCGCGTCGGGCAGCGGGGTGAAGAGCGACGCGTTCAGGAGACCGGAGTGCGACGTGAGCGCGGCGTGCGTCGAGGGTCCGCCGACCGGCAGCGACGATCCGTACAGGTGGCCGACGCCCCTCGAGAGCACCTCGTCATCGGTGCCGTGGTAGACGGGCAGGACGATGCCGAGCCGCGGATAGCCGAGCTCGCCGATCACTCCGCGGTCGCTCACCCGCAGCACCTCCTCGTAGGCGCGGTAGGCGGCGGTCTCGGCTTCGGCGTCGGCCGCGGTGCTGTAGGGGTCGCGGAGCACGCCCTGCGGCAGGTGCGCGTTGTACTCCTGCGCGATCGAGAGCTCCTCCTCGGCGATCCCGTCGGGCAGGGCCTCGACCTCTTCCGCGTAGCCGGAGATCTCCGCATCGTGGTTCAGCGTGGCGAACCAGTCGGCGGCGCTGGAGTAGACGAGCGCGCCGATGCCGAGCATCGCTCCGATCTGCAGAGCGATCGGCACCGCCCTCCCCGTTCTGCGGGCGGCGGGCGGCGCATCCGGGCCGGGGGCGCCCGGGGCGTCACGTTCGAGCAGCTGAGTCATCGGGCACCTCCTTTCCGTGTGCGTCGGGATCCGCGATTCGGGATCCCGCGGCTCCGCCGGCGTCGCCGGCCTCTCGCGGGATCCCGGGCGGTTACTCCGCGCTCGCCTCCGCGGTGCGGCGGCGACGCGCGACGAGCAGCACGATCGCGAGGATCGCGATGCCGCCGATGGTGAGGATCAGCGTGCCCGTGCCACCGGTGAGCGGCAGCTCGAAGCCGCCCTCGGTCTCGACGTCGGCGATCTCCCACACCTTGGGGCTGCCGCCCTCGAGCACGACCTGGACCTCGATCGGGCCCGGCACGAGCTGGTGGCCCGCGGGGGCCTCGGTCTCGACCAGGTAGAAGGATCGGAAGTCCGCGGGGGTCGTGGTGAGCCCGCCGTCGACGAAGTCGCTGCGCAGCAGACCGGAGATCACGATCCGGCCGTCGACGCCGCCGACGGTCTGCGTGGTCCACTCACTCACGCCGTCGATCGAGATCGCACCGGTGCCGCTCGTCGCGTCGGCCGCGGTGCGGTACAGCTTGAACTTGGCGCCGTTCAGCGGGGTCTTGGTCGAGCCGCTCTGGCCGACCTTGCTCAGCACGAGATCGCCGTAGACGATCTCCGCATCGTTGGTGTCGATCTCGTTCTCGTTGTTGATGGTCACCTTGGCGTCGTTGGTGATCGCTCCGGTGAGCGGCGCGACCGTCGCGCTGACCGCGGTCGTGAGCTTCACGGAGAGCTTGGTGGTCGGCGTGGCCGACCCCACGCTCTGGAGCTTCGCCAGCCCGGGCGACAGGAAGGTGATGGTCACGAGCCCTCCGGAGGCTGCCACGGTGTAGTCCGTGTCCTTGACGAGCGGATTGGCGGCGTGAATGGCGTTGTCGACGAACCGCACCGCCGGATCTCCGACGAGCGCGAGGCGGCTGTCGAGCTGGTCGGTGATCACATAGCCGGTCAGCGGCTGGTTCTGCGCGAACTGCGGCGCATCGGTCAGGATCTCCCACTCGATGTTCTCGCCGACCACGCGTGCGGTGCCCTCGTCGACGCTCTTGGTGGCGGTGACGTTCGCGGCCTTCGGGTAGGCGTAGACGGTGCTCAGCCACTCGGCGCCGTCGTCCGGGTTGGTCAGCGGCAGGGTCAGCAGGAACGGTGCGGACTTCGTCTGCCCGGCGGGCACGTCGATCTCGCGCACCACGTACTGACCGGCCGGCACCGAGGTGCTCGCGGTGGCGCCGTTCGCGCCGGTCGGGCCGAGCGTCAGCGCGGTCGTCGACTCGGTGCCGCCGACCAGCGCGCCTCCGGAGTCGAGGGAACGCCCCTGAGCCGCGAGCAGACCGGCGTTGGTCAGCGTGCTCGACGATCCTCCGGCGGCGGTGTTCGCGATCAGGGTCAGCTGGAAGGTCGCGCCGGGGAGCCCGCCGGTGACCGTCTCCTGCGTGCCGTCCCCGACGGCGAGGGTGCCGCCCGGGTTGGTGACCTTGGTGATGACCACGTTCGTGCTCGCGGGCGGATTGGGCGGGGCCGCCTGCGCCGCCGCGCCGCCGAGGGCGAGCGCCGCGGCCGTCGCGAGCGCGCCCAGCGAGACGAGCAGCCCTCGCTGCTTCTTGTGGGTGTTCATGGTGTTCCTTTCGTGGAAGAGCCGGTGTGAGAGTCGTTCGATGATTCGTGCGGTCGGAGGGGTCGCGCGGGGCGCGGGGTGCGAGGTCAGTGCGCACCACCGCCGTCGCGGTCGTCGCCGAATGCGCCGCGGGGCTCGTCGGGGAGCGGTGCGCCGTCCGCGAGCGCCGCCCGACCCGCCTGCCGTCTGCGCCACCAGACGATGCCCGCGAGCACGGCCGCCAGGAGCACGCCTCCGACGATCAGCAGCCAGAATCCCGATCCGCCCGAGAGCGGCAGGGCGACCGATCGGGTGTTGACCACTCGCAGCGTGTAGCTGTAGTCGCCCTCGGCGCCTGTGCGCACGAGGGTGACCTGCGGGTTGGGCAGGGCGTCGACGGCGATCACCCCGCCGAGGGAGACGTTGATGAGCACGTCCTGGGTGAGCAGCTGATGCCCCGGCAGAGCCGCGGTCTCGCGCAGCCAGTACGCACCGGGCGGGATCCCCGTCGCCGTGAACCTGCCCGGCTGCCCGCTCACCGGCTGCACTCCTGGCGACACCGGGGTCGATCCAACCGCGCCGTTCTCGTCGGGGAAGAGCGCGAAGCTCGCGCCGCCCGTCAGCGTCGTGCCATCACTCGCGTATTTCTCGACCCAGAACTCCGCCGCCGGAATAGCGCAGTCGACGAGGGTGTTCGAGAGGCCGAGCCGGGAGATCGTGCCCGACGCCAGAGATTGGTTTGCCCACGTCGACGTGCTGGCGTTGGGATCGGACTTGACGCGCACGGTGGCGGTGTTGGACTGCGCCCAGTAGAGCGAGCCGTTCGCGCCGAGCCTCACCGCTCCACCGTTGTTGCTGCTCGGCGCCGTGGCGTGCACCGAACCGAAGTTGTTGCCGAGCGACGTCGCGGTCACCGTTGCGCGATACAGCACGCCCGCGGTTCCGCTCACGGAACCATTGCGAGAGGCGAACAGGTACCCGCCGCCAGGCGAGAAATCCAGGCTGTACCCGTGGGTGTTGCTCGAGTTCGTGAACGTCCGATTGGTACCCACTCCGCTGATGCTTCCCGTCGCGGCGTCAAAACTCATCAGCCGAACCCGGCTGGTGGTGCTCGCGGAAGCGAGGACCGCGAATTGCGCGACGCCGCTCGAACGCGCCAGACCGGCGTTGTATCTGATGTCCTCGTAGTTGGGGTTGCTCGCAGCCGTGTTGGTGCCGACCGAGGAGGCCCGGCTCGTGCCGGTGTAACCGCTCGCATCGAAGAGGTGCGCATCGATGTTCGCGTTCCCCCGGCGAGGGCTCAGCACCCAGTATCCTGTTCCGTCCGCGTTGGGCACCGCGGTCACGGCGGTGGATGCCGCGGTTCCGCCGAAGGCCGTCGCTCCGCCCACGAGTCCGAGTCCTCCGGCCAGCGCCATATCGACGCTCCGCCAGCTCAGCTGTCCGGCGCCGGTGGCGGTCGCCGAGGTCGTGATCACGATGAACCTGCTGGTTCCCTGACCCGCCGGGATGACCGCGACGGGTGAGGCGCCGATGAGTTGACTGCCGAGCACGCTCGACCCCGCCATGGGCGCACCGGTGCTGGTGCGAATCACCGCGCTGTTCGCGGCACCGGTGCCGCTATCGACCACGAAAAGCAGCTTGCCCTTCGAATCGGTCACGGTGAAGGAGCCGTGCGTGCTCGACAGGTCCGGCATAGCGCCGGCCAGCGTGGTTCCGCCGAAATCGAACCGCGCGGCGGTGCCGAAGCCCCAGAACCGGTCGCTCTCGCTCGACTGATCGACCGTGCACGCCATCGTCGGCACGGTGCTGATGTTCACACTCAGCGTGGACTCGTCCCAACCGCCGTAGAGGTTCGAGACGCGGTATCTGAGCGGCGTCACGGTGTGGTTCGAGCCGCCGTTGTGCACGAAGGTCACGCGACGGTTCGCATCGACGCTCCAGGTGCCGTTGCTCGCCGCGATGCTCGTGCTGCCGCTCGCGGGAGCCGGCACCCATGCGGAACCGTTCCACACCTCGAGCGTCAGGCGGTTGGGATCGTCGGGCCTGACGATGCCGAGCGTGCTGCCGTGCTTGATCACCTGGAAGGCGGCCGTTCCGCCCGGCGCGATGACCCGCAGGGCCGGGTCCGCCTCCGGGTTCACCGGAACCGTCGCCGAACTGGTCGCCCGCAGGTTCCTGGGGGCGCCCTCGCTCGAGGAGATCGAGCCCACGGCCGTCGCGGTGTTCGGGATGCGGCCGGCATCGCGCTGGCCCTCGGTGACGGTCAGGGATCCGGTGCACTCCATGCTCTCGAAGCGGTCCAGCGTCGTGGTCGGGCAGACGATGTTCGGGATGAGCGGATCGGTCACCGCGATGTTGTAGACCTCGGTGAGGCCGACGGCGTCCTCGGAGGTCGCGTTGTGCACGACGAACTTGTAGCTGACCGTGTCCCCCGCGTCGAAGCCGGTCTTGCCCTCGTCCCGGGGTGTGCTGTTCTCGTAGTCGACCGCCTTGGTGAGGCTCAGCTCCTTCATCGGCAGCACCGTGCCGACGCGCACCGCGTCGATGAGGTGCGCCTGCTTCGAGCCGCCGGTCGCGCCGAGGAAGCCGAACTTGATGAGCGGAGGCACCGGCTGGGGCATCACCTGGTCGATCACCGTGCGGAAGTAGCCCTCGTTGAAGTCGATCTCGACCGTCACCCGCGGATTCGTCTCGCCCTGCTGCATCGGATGCACCGTCACCCGGACCTTGCGCTTCGCGGCGTCGAGCGCGGTGCGCACGCCGGCGTCGTAACCGGAGTTCCCGCTCGCCGGAATCCCGGCCGACGGGTGGTCGAGCGTCTTCGAGAGCGGCGACGCGGAGATCTGGTTCTGCCCGACGAGGCAATAGCCGCTGCGCAGGTTGCCGGGCCCCCGGAGTCCGACCGACTGCGGGGTCTGGAGGGAGGAGGACCCGTCGCAGCTCGAGGTCGGGGCCGCGTGGGACGTGTTCACGAAGTTGCCGTACACGTCGAGGCCGACGCCGAGGTAGCCGTGGGCGAGGCCGTTCGTGTTGTAGACGTTGCTGGTGCCGCTCGGCCGGTAGGCGTAGCCGAGCGCACCGCCGGAGTCGCCGGGCTGGGTCAGGTTGTAGGAGCCGTCCGAGAGGAAGAAGCCGATGCCGTCGGCGCCGCCGCTGTCGTTGCCGTACTGGTAGCTGGTGAACTCGACGACGAGGCCGTCCTGCGAGGGGAGGGCGCGGTTGTACAGCGCCGCGCCCACCTTGTCGTTGCTGTCGTCGGTGAGCTGCAGGAACCCCTTCGGCGTGCCCACCGGCGCCTGGAAGGAGGTCGCCGGGCTGTTGACCCGGTTGGAGCAGTAGCCGAGGCCGTTGGCGGGCGTCGATCCGCTCGGGGCCCGCGTCAGGCAGGCCTGGCTGAGTCCGCGCCAGCCGGGATCGTCGACGCTGGTCCCGGAGAAGTCCTCGTCGAGCATCCAGGTCGAGCAGCCGATCTCGACCAGCGGGCTCGGCGCGGACGAGCGGAAACCGGTCTCGCCCTCGGGGGCGGCCCCGCGGGACGCGTAGGTCTGCACGCGCAGATAGCCGTCCTGCGTGCACGCGTTGAGGGTCGTCGCGAGCGTGACCGCGTAGGTGAGCGTGGCGCCGGCGGGCAGCGTCGCCGTGCCCGAGAACACGGTGTCGGCGGCCTCTCCCGCGTGGTCGTGGACGATCGTCCGGCTCGTGCCGCCGACGTCGGGGCAGCTCGCGCCGCCGGAGGGGGTGCAGGTCCAGGCGGCCTCGGTGACGTGACCGGTGAGCGGCACGTAGTACCGATAGGAGATGGGGACGTTCAGCGTCCCCGAGCTCGTGTTGCGCCAGGTCGCCGTGAAGACCCGCGCGTCGCTCGAGAGCACCCGGCTCGGGTTGCCGGCCGGGCCGGGCGAGGTGACCGTGTTGGTCATCGTCACGGATCCGTTCGGGCAGGGCGTCGCTCCCGAGATCTGCCCGGCGCTCGAGGCGCTCGCGACGATGTCGTCGGGCGCCTCGAAGCCGGCACGGCCGAATCGCGCCCAGCCTCCGATCATGACGGTGTCGCCGTAGCTGCAGACCGCGGTGTCGAGCACCGGGGTCACCACGATGGTGAAGGTGAGCTTCTGGCCGATCGCCAGGTCCGCGACCCCGGCGAAGGTGTTCGCGTACTCCCCGCTCTGGCCGCTGAGGCTCAGCGCGCCCGTGGGCACCCAGTCCGGGCACGATCCCGCGGGCGTGCTCGCGCAGCTGACCGTGTAGGTGGTGTCGTGAGCCGCCTCGATCATGAACTGGTGCCAGAGCCGGGCGTTGGAGATCGGGGCGGTCTTGTCGTTCTCGTAGCTCACCGTGAACGTGCGGGGCTCGCCGGACGCGGATCCGCCGTCCGGCGTCCAGGTGCTCGTGATCCGGGGCTCGGGCCCCGTCCCCTCGGGAACGTCCTCGTCCGGAGCGCTCGCGCCGCTCAGGGACGCCGGGCCGGATCTGCTCGCACGGGGATCCGGTGCGGGCTCCTCCGGAGCCGGTTCGTCGGGCTCGGGGCTCGCCTCGGACGACGGCTCCGGGGAGGCCTCCCCGGGATCGGGCTCGGGGGTGCTCGGCTGCTCGGGGGCCCCGTCGCCCGGCGGCGCGGACGGCGGCTCCTCCCCCGTCGGCGTGGCGTCCGCTCCGCGCGCGTCCTCGCTCAGGCGGAGCGCCGACGCGGGCGTCGCGTGGTCGACGGGAACGGCGACGCCGATCAGCAGCGCGAGGGCGATGAGCGGGGACGCGAGACGGAATGCCCGCGCGCGCTCGGGCGGCGTCGCTCTCCGAGACGCACGCGGCGTTCCACTCCGCCTCAAACTCACTCCCAACGATGGTCTGCACGTCGCACACACCATCCGAGAGGCGGGGGTCGCGCGATTCAGGGCCGATACGGCAATCTCGTTCAAAATACGGCATAGAATCTTCCGTAACGCGACCGGCGGGGCGATCTCCCCCCGGAAATTCCCCTTTTCGGTCGCGCACCGTCCGCCCGCTCACGAAGGGGGTGCCCATGCCGCTCTCGCCCAGTCCGAACGGCGCACCGGCGACCGCCCCGAGCACCGCGCGGCTCGTGCTCTTCAACGCCCCCGCCGGCCACGGCAAGACCCGGACCGTCGTCGAACGGTACGGCGACGGCGGCGACCCGCGGGAGCCGGTGCGCTGGATCCGCTGCGCGCCGGGATCGGTCGACACGGTCTGGGCGGACCTCTCCCGGGCGATCGCCTTCGTCACGGGGTCGTCGCCCGACGCCGAGGATCCGTCGCCGGAGACCGTCAAACGCGCGGCAACCGAGCTCGCCGCGCCGTGCACGGTGGTGATCGACGACTACCATCACGCCACGAGCGCCGCGAACGACCTCGCCCTCGCCGATCTGATCGAGGCGGCGCCCCGGCTCTCGCTCGTGGTCGCCGGGAGGCGCGTGCACCTGCTCGACGGCCCGCTCGTCACCGGGCGCATCGCGGTGCACGTGCTCGGGCCGGAGGACTTCGCCGTCTCCGCCGGCGAGGCGATGCGGATGGCCGCCGAGGCGGGGCTCCCCGAGACCGAGCGGCTGCGTCTCGCAGTCGAGCAGACGCGGGGCTGGCCGCTCGCCGTGCGGGCGGCGCTCGGCCCGGGAGCCGATCCGATCGCGAATCTCACCCGCTTCGCGCTCCACCACCTCGAGCTCCTCGACGATCCGAGCCGGCGCATCATCCTCATCGCCTCCCAGCTCGACGCCGCCGGCCTCGATCAGCTCGCCGAGGCCGCCGAGTGCCCGATCGCCGAGGCCCGCGCCTGCGTGCACGATCTGCTGGAGCGCGGTCTGCTGCTCGCGGCGCACCGTTCGGAGATCACGGAGTTCCGCTGCCACCCCGCGGTTCAACCCGCGCTCGCCGCGCGATCCCTCCGCTCCAGCTCGCCCGCCCGCCGCGCCGCGCTCCTTCGCGACCGGGCCTCCCGCATCGCGGCGGCCGCGCCGTTCACGGCCTTCACCCACCTCTGCGCCGCGGGCGCCTACCCGGAGGCGGAGGCGGTGCTGGCGCAGCACTTCACCGCGATCACCGACGAGGGCGAGGAGGCCGCCCGGCTGCTCCGCGCGCTCCCCGAGAGCGCCCTCGCCGCGCACTCCACCTTCGTCGCGGCCCGCCTGCTCCTCGAGGGCCCGGATCCGGCGGCCCCGCTGCCGATGCTCAGGCGACTGCTCGAACAGGCCCTCCCCGCGCTGCGGGAGCGGATCCTCGCGGAGGAGGCCGCGCCGACCGAGATGCATCTCCCCCTGCTCGTCCAGGCCATGACCTTCGAGCGCTTCGTCGGAGACGCGGACACCGCCCACCGCATCGCCGAGGACGTCGAGGCCCGCCTCAACGACACGGCGCCGGACGAGGCCCACCCCGCGGCGAGGGGAGCGCACGGCGCCTCGGTGTCGCGCAGCGCCTTTCCCATGCACGCCAGGGAGATCGCGCTCTCCGCGCTCCGAGCCGGCGACCTCCCCCAGGCCCGGCGGAACCTTCGCCTGCTCCGCGCCCACGCGGAGCAGCTCATGGGCGGCTCGGCGCTCGCGGGCGGGAGTCCGGCGCTCGCGACCGTCAGCGACGCGGAATCCGGACGACGGTGGCTGCTGGCCGCGCTGAACGAGCTCGCCCTCACCGAGCTGCTGGACGGCGATCTCCGCTCGGCCGCGGAACTGCTCGAGCAGTCGGAATCACTCGGCGCGTCCGGGAGCGGGAAGGCTCCCGGCAACTCCCGCCTCAGCGGGGAGATCGCGCGCGCGGTGCTCGCCAGCGAACAGGGCGACGAACGCATGTTCGCCCGCGCGGAGGAGCGCATCGCCCCGATGCGCGACCGGGTCGAGCAGTGGCCGCTCGTGCTGCTCGCCGAGGCCGAGATGGTCCGCCGGAGCCGCGGCGCGGACTGGGCGCTGTCCCAGCTCGACGCGAGCGTCGTCCAGGCCTCCGAGAGCGGGCGCCGGCTCTCCGGCGCCTGGTACGAGCATCTCGTGTGCTACCGGGTCATGCTGCACACGGTGCTCGGCGACGTCTCCGCCGCGGCGCAGCGCCTCGCGGACCTGCCCGACGCCCGCCCCGATGCGCAGATCGAACGCGCGCGCATCGCGCTGTTCTCCGGTGATCCCGTCGGATCCCTGCTCCTCGCACAGCGGATCGGCGACGCGGGGACGACGAGGAGGCAGCAGCTCGACCGCTGCCTCGTCTCAGCCGTCGCGGCGTGGGACTGCGGGCGGACCGACGAGTCCCTCAGCGCGCTGCGCAACGCGGGCCGGCTCATCCGGGGCGGCGCGCCGACGTCGACGCTGGCGGGCGTGCCGCACTCCTCGCTGCGCGAGATCGCGGAGGCGGCGAGCGACGCCGGGGGGTGCGAGCTGCTCGACCTGATCGACTCAGTGCCCGAGCCCGCCCGCCCGCGACGCTACGAGCGGCTCACCGGGATGGAGCTCCGCACGCTCGCGACCATCGCCGAGCATCGCACCTACAACCGGGCGGCCGCGGCGCTGTACGTCGCATCGAGCACGGTCAAGAAGCATCTGGCCTCCGTCTACCGGAAGCTCCACGCGAAGAATCGCGACGAGGCCATCCTCGTCGCGAAGCGGATGGGGCTCCTCGACGGCGAACCGCCCGCCCGCGAGTCGGCCTGAGCGCGGGGCGTTCAGAATCGCTCGGCTATCTCGACCACGTTCTGGAGGAGGAGCGCGCGGGTCATCGGACCGACCCCGCCGGGGTTCGGCGAGACCCAGCCGGCCACCTCCGCGACCGCGGGATCGACATCGCCGACCACGCGGCTCTTGCCGGTGCTCGGGTCCACCCGGCGCGAGACGCCCACGTCGAGCACGATCGCTCCCGGCTGCACGTCCTCCGGCCGCACGATGCCCTCCACGCCGGCCGCGGCCACGATCACGTCCGCTCGGCGCAGTTCGGCGCCGAGATCCGCGGTGCCGGTGTGGGTGAGCGTGACCGTCGCGTTGAACTCCCGGCGGGTGAGCAGCAGCCCGATCGGGCGACCGACCGTGACCCCGCGGCCGATCACCGCGACGCGCCTGCCCGCCCACAAGAGGCCGTTCCGCTGCACCAGCTCGATCACGCCGCGGGGCGTGCACGGCAGCGGGGAGACGATCGGGGCGTTCGCGTTCAGGACCAGCCGACCGAGGTTCGTCGGGTGCAGCCCGTCCGCGTCCTTCCCCGGGTCGATGCGCTCCAGGATCCGGTCCGTGTCGATGTGCCTCGGGAGCGGCAGCTGCACGATGTAGCCGGTGCAGGCCGGGTCGGCGTTCAGTTCGTCGAGCACCGCCTCCAGCTCCTCCTGCGTCACCGTCTCCGGCAGATCCCGGCGGATCGAGGCGATGCCCACCTCGGCGCAGTCGCGGTGCTTGCCCGCGACGTACCACTGAGAGCCCGGATCCTCGCCCACCAGCACCGTGGCCAGACCGGGGACGATCCCGCGCTCCGCGAGGGCCGCGACCCGCTCGGCGAGCTCGGCCTTGATCTGCGCCGCCGCGGCCGTGCCGTCGAGCTTGCGCGCCGTCATCCCTCGATCACCAGTTCTCGAGGCCGGGGTAGAGCGGGAAGGCCTCGGCGAGGCTCGTCACCCGCGCCCGCAACGCCTCGACATCGCCGGCCCCCTGCAGGGTCTGCGCGATGATGTCGGCGACCTCGGCGAACTCGGCGTCGCCGAAGCCGCGGGTCGCCAGCGCGGGGGTGCCGATCCTCAGCCCCGACGTCACCATCGGAGGGCGCGGATCGAAGGGCACCGCGTTGCGGTTGACCGTGATGCCGACGGCGTGCAGCGCGTCCTCGGCCTGCTGCCCGTCGAGCTCGCTCTTGCGCAGGTCGGCGAGGACGAGATGCACGTCCGTGCCGCCGGTGAGCACGTCGACGCCCGCCGCCTTCGAGGCGTCGTCGGTCAGCGCCTTCGCGAGCAGCTTCGCCCCGGAGACCGTGCGCGCCTGGCGGTCTGCGAACTCCTCGGTGGCGGCCAGCTTGAAGGCGGTCGCCTTCGCCGCGACCACGTGCATGAGCGGCCCACCCTGTTGTCCGGGGAAGACGTTCGAGTTGAGCTTCTTGTAGAGGTCGAGGTCGTTCGTCAGGATGAAGCCGGAGCGCGGCCCGCCGATCGTCTTGTGCACCGTCGAACTGGTGACGTGCGCGTGCGGAACCGGGCTCGGGTGCAGCCCCGCGGCGACGAGACCGGCGAAATGCGCCATGTCGACCCAGAGCGTCGCGCCCACCTCGTCGGCGATCGCGCGGAACGCCGCGAAGTCGAGCGTGCGGGGGTAGGCCGACCAGCCGGCGATGATCACCTTCGGCTTGTGCTCGAGCGCCTTCTGGCGCACGACGTCGATGTCGACGAGGAACGTCTCGGGGTCGACCCCGTACGACACGACGTTGTAGAGCTTGCCGGAGAAGTTGAGCTTCATCCCGTGGGTGAGGTGACCGCCGTGGGAGAGCTCCAGCCCGAGGATGGTGTCGCCGGGCTCCGCGATCGCCGAGAGCACCGCCGCGTTCGCGGAGGCGCCGGAATGCGGCTGCACGTTCGCGTACTTCGCGCCGAAGAGCGACTTCGCGCGCTCCCGGGCGAGCTCCTCGGCAACGTCGACGAACTCGCAGCCGCCGTAGTAGCGGCGGCCGGGGTAGCCCTCAGCGTACTTGTTGGTGAGGACCGAGCCCTGCGCCTCGAGCACCGCGCGCGGCACGAAGTTCTCGCTCGCGATCATCTCGAGCGTGCTGCGCTGGCGGTCGAGCTCGTTCTGCAGGACCTCGGCGATCTCCGGGTCGACCGATTCGAGCGGCTCGTTGAAGAATGCTGACTGGTTGGACACGTGCGTCTCCCTTGTTGAGGTGTTTCCAGGATCTGCGGCCCAGGCGAGCGGCCTTGTTGTGCGCGGCTCGTATCCCCGCGCGTTTCGTCGTTCCCCGATGGTGACCATCTGTACGCCAGTCGCGACGAGACAACTCTAGCAACCCGACGGGCGGTCCGTGAATCCCCGCCCCCGGAGCGCCGCCTAGGCGGCGCCGTCCACGCCGAGAGCGCGCAGGAGCCGTCCGCCGAGGGCCGCCAGCTCCGGGTCGTCGGGATGGCGCGGCCCGCGGCCGGGAACCGGCACCTCGGCCTGGATCCTCCCCTCGCCCAGAACGATCACGCGATCGGAGAGCCGCACGGCCTCGTCCACGTCGTGCGTCACCATGACGACCGTGAGGTCGTGGTCGTTCCGCAGCCGCCCGATCAGCTCCTGCAGCCCCAGTCGGGTCAGCGCGTCGACTGCTCCCAGGGGCTCGTCGAGCAGCAGGATGTCGGGCTTCCGCGCCAGCGCGCGGGCCAGCGACGCGCGCTGGGCCTGACCGCCCGAGAGCGTGAGCGGCCAGGCCCGCTGCTTGTCCTCGAGGCCGACCTCGGCCAGGGCCCGCTCCGCGACGACGGCGCGGTCCCGTCCCGTGAGCCCGAGCGTGAGGTTCCTTCCGACGGAGAGCCAGGGGATGAGCCGGGGCTCCTGGAAGGCGACGGCGAGCTCGCCGTCGATCCGCACCTCGCCGCCGTCGGGCTGCTCCAGCCCGGCGACGATCCGGAGCATCGTCGACTTGCCGGTTCCGGATCTGCCGACGATCGAGAGGAACTCGCCGGATCGAACGGTCAGATCGAGGCGCTCGAGGATCGACTCCGTTCCGAAGCGCTTGTCCACCGCCCGGAAGCGGATACGGGGCCGGGCCGCCATGAGCGGCTACTGCGCGCCGAGATCGACGACTGCAGCGCTCACGTCGGGTGCGGCGTCGAGGAATCCGAACTCCACGTACTGCTCGGCGAGCTGCTGCAGGGCACCGGTGTTCTCGGCGTCGAGCGGCTCGATCGTCGGCACGTCGAAGGTCGAGATGACCTCGACCACCTCGTCGGTCGCTCCGAACTCCGTGTAGGCCCGGGTGATGACCGTCGGGTCGGCTTCGGCCCTGGCGGCCTCAGCCACGAGTCCGTCGTAGGCGGCCTGCAGCGCTTCGGGATGCTCCTCGGCGAAGGAGCGGCTGGCGATGTGGATCGACCAGTTGTACGAGGGGAGCTCCGCGCCGGTGACGAGCACCTCCGACCCCGGCGTGGCGATCGCGGCGGCGAGGTTCTGGTCGTACGAGGCGATCGCGTCGACCTGGCCGCTCGCGAACGCCGTCGCGAAGCTCGTCGTGTCGAGGGTGACCTTCTCGACCTGCTCGACGTCCAGCCCGGCTTCCGCGAACGCGAGGTTGAGCAGGTAGTCGCCCGTCGCGCCCGGCCCGTCGATGCCGACCTTCTTGCCGTAGAGGTCCTCGAGCTCCGTCACCCCGGACTGCTCGGTCGCGACGATGCCCTGGCTCGCGCCCGAGTACTTCTCGAGCGCGAACGCCACCCACTGATCGCCCTGGGCGGCCAGGTTCACGAAGTAGCCGGTCCCGGTCGACGAGGCATCGGCCTCTCCAGCCGTCACCGTGTCGTACGCCGTGAACGGATCCATCGGGCCGAGGAACTCCACGGTGCCGCCGACCGCTTCCAGCGACTCGTCGATCAGACCGGAGTCCTTGGCGGTGGTGAGGAAGTTCGCCGTCGGGAGGTAGGCGGCGCGGAAGGTGACGTCTTCCGCCGACGCGGGAGCGTCGGCGGCCGGCTCGGCGCTGCTCGAGCATGCGGCGAGCGCGGCGACGGCGAGGAGCGCGGCTGCGGCGCTCGTCGTTCTGCGGAGGATGGTCATGGGGTTTCCTTTCGATGGGCGAAGCTGCCCGGGGTCGGATCGGTCAGGTTTCGAGGATGGAGGGGCGCCAGCGCAGCAGGCGGGACTCGAGCAGGCGCACCACCCAGTCGGTCAGCACGCCGAGCACCGCGTAGGTGACGATGCAGAGCAGCACGATCTCGGGACGCACGAACCGCTGGGCCTGCGTGAGCAGGAACCCGATGCCCGCGTCGGTGTTGACGGTCTCGCTCGTCACGAGGGCGATCCAGGCGATCGCGAGCGAGAAGCGCAGCCCGGTGAGCACCGAGGGAAGCGCGCCGAGGAGGAGGATGCGGGTGGTGACGATCCACCGCGGGTAGCGGTAGACCCGCGCGAGCTCCAGCAGCTTGGCGTCCACCCCCCTCACACCCGCATACGTATTGAGATAGATGGGGATCAGCACGCCGACGGCGATGAGCAGGACTTTCATGCCCTCGCCGATGCCGAAGGCGATGATGAAGAGGGGCAGCAGCGCGTTGAAGGGAACCGCGCGGAGCATCTGCAGCGGACGGTCGAACACCGCCTCGCCGATCCGCGAGTAGCCGGAGAGCAGGCCGAGCACGAGGCCGATCGAGAGGCCGAGCACGGTGCCGGCGAGCACGCGCCCGAGGCTCGTGAGCATCGCCGCGGGGAGGGTGCCGTCGCTGGTCAGGTCGACCGCCGCCTCGACGACGCCGAGCGGGGAGGGCAGCACGTTCCCGCCGATCGCGCCGGTGGCGGAGCCCGCCGCCCAGAGCAGCAGGATGGCGAGCGGGCTCAGCCAGTAGACGTACGGCCGCGGCGCGGCGCGGGAGCGGCTCCCCCGGGCCGGCGCCGCCGGGCGAACCGCGCCGACCGGCACCGCTCACGCCTCCAGCAGCGAGAGCTCGTCGACGAGCGCGGTGACGAACGATCCGGTGCCGCGGGCCGTTCGACCCGCTCGAGCGGCGGCCTCGGCGAGCGTCGCGTGAGCGCCCGCAGCGGCGTCGAAGGGATCGAGGCCGCTGCCGAGATAGGCCGCCACGAGAGCGCCCAGACCGCAGCCGGTGGCCGTCACCCGGGTGAGGAGCTCGTGACCGCCGGGGATCAGCACGGAGCGCGTGCCGTCGGTGATCAGATCGACCTCGCCGCTGACCGCGACGATCGCACCGCTCGAGGCCGCCAGTGCCACCGCGGGCTCCAGCGCCTCCTCCGGTGTCGCGGTGGAGTCGACGCCCTTGCTCGTGGCCGCGCCGCCGGCGAGCCCGATGATCTCGCTCGCGTTGCCCCGCACGACGGCGGGACCGATGGCGAGCAGTTCGCGCGCGAAGTCGTCGATCCTCGGGGCGCCCGCCCCGACGACCACCGGATCGAGCACCCACGGAGTGCCGCTCCCCGCGGCGGCCCTCGCCACGGAGACGAGTTGCTCGGGCGTGTCGGTGATGAGCGCCGCGAGGTTGATCCACGCTCCTCCGGCGATCGATGCGAGATGCTCCGCGGCGAACGCGATCGCGCCGATGGCCGGCGAGGCGCCGACGGCCAGGACGAAGTTGGCGCTCTGGTGGGCCGCGATGTAGTTCGTCAGGCCGTAGGTGAGGGGCTGGGCCGTCCGCACGGCGCGCAGCGTCGACCGGACGTTCCGATCCTCCCAGGTCAGCTCCTGCAGTGCCATTTCCATTCCTCCGCAGATGTGAATACTGCTGTATGCAGTTGAGTGTAGGTGTGTCCAGCAGTGATGCCTCCCAGTAAAGCCGCAAGCTCCCGCATCGACGAAATCGGGCTGTCTCATTCGGTCACAAAACGACGGACCCCGGAGGCCGGTCGAGCCGGCCCTCGCCGCTCCCGCGCTCCAGCGGCAGTGCGGGATCGGCCGCCCACTCGCTCAGGGAGCCGTCGTACAGGCGCACGTCGTCGAAGCCCGCGACGTGCAGCGCCAGCGCCAGCCCGGCCGCGTTGATGCCGCCGCCGCAGTAGAGCACCACGGGCTCGCCCCGCTCCCGGAGACGGGCCGCGAGCTCGCCGGCGCGCCCCCGGTCGATGCGGCCCTCGTCGTCGAGCAGCGAGAGGTACGGCACGTTGACGCTGCGGGGGATGTGCCCGCTCCGGGGGTTCGCGCCGGCCTCGCCGCCGAACTCCTCCGCGCGCAGCGCGCACACGAGCGTCGCCGCCTCCGCGCCCTCGGCGTACCCCCGCACCTGCTCCTTCGACGCGAACCACGAGCGGTCGAGCGCGAGGTCGTAGCGGGCCCGCGGCGGAGCCTCGGTCTCGCCGTAGGCGACCGGCCGGCCGTCCCGGACCCAGGCGGCGAAGCCGCCGTCGAGCACCGCGACCTCGGCGTGCCCGAGGGCCCGGAGCAGGAACCAGACCCGGGCGGCCCACGCCCCGGAGAGCCGGTCGTAGACGACCACGCGGTCCCCGGGCGCGATCCCGAGCGCCCCGAACGCGCGCTGCAGCTGCTCCTCCGCCGGCAGGGTGAAGGGCAGCCCTGAGCTCGCGTCCGAGAGCTCCGTCAGCAGCTCGGCGTGACGCGCCCCGACGATGCGGCCCTCGACACGGAACTGCCCGCGCCCGGACGCGTAGCCGTCCGGGGTGCGCAGGACCGTGGCGTCGAGGATGACCGGGGCCCGGCCCCGCTCGATGTCCGCGTGCAGACCGGCGGCGTCGACCAGGGCCGCGCTCATCGCGCGCCCCCGCTCCGCGCCCGGTTGCGCCACTCCCCGCGTTCCGGGCGTCGGAGCCCGAGGTGCTCTCGGAGCGTGGTGCCCTCGTACTCCTCCCGGAACACGCCACGGCGCTGCAGCTCGGGGACGACCTGCTCGGCGAACTCCGCGAAGGCCGTCGGGACCTGAGTCGCGATCACCATGAAGCCGTCGGCGGCCCCCGCCTCCACCCAGAGCTCGAGGCGGTCGGCGACCTCGGCGGCCGAGCCGAGCATGTCCCCCTCCGTGCGGGCCCCGTACCAGCTGCCGAGCTGCCGGATCGTCATCCCGGTGCGGCGCGCCCGCTCGACGACCTCCCGGTAGTGCCCCTGGACCCCCTGGACGTCGATGTCGGGGAGCGGACCGTCGAGGTCGTAGGCGGTCAGGTCGAAGTTGATGTGATAGGCCAGCCTGGAGAGACCCGCGACCGGATCGACGAGCCGTTCGAAGACGCGGTGCTTCTCCTCCGCCTCGGCGCGGGACGGGGCGAGGATCGGGGCGATCGCCGGCAGGATCTTGATCTGGTCGGGATCCCTCCCGTGGTCGGCGGCCCGGCGCTTGACGTCGGCGTAGAACTCCACCGCCGACTCGAGGGAGTCGTGGCTGCAGAAGATCACGTCCGACCAGCGGGCCGCGAAGTCGCGCCCCTCGGGGGAGGCCCCGGCCTGCACGATGACGGGGTAGCCCTGCGGCGACCGCGGCACTCCGAGCGGCCCCTGCACCGAGAGATGGCGCCCGACGAAGTCGATGGCGTGCACGGTCTCCGCGTCGCCGAAGACCCCGCTCGCCCGGTCGGCGATCACCGAGTCGTCGCCCCAGCTGTCCCAGAGCCGGGTGACCGCCTCGAGGAACTCCTCCGCCCGGGCGTAGCGCTCGGGCCGAGCCGGCAGCGCGGGCTGGCCGTAGTTCTGCGCCTCGGCGTCCTGGAAGCTGGTGACCACGTTCCAGCCCGCCCGCCCGCCGCTCAGGTGGTCGAGCGTGGCGTAGCTGCGGGCCACCGAGTAGGGCGCGCTGTAGCCGGTCGAGCTCGTCGAGACCACGCCGAGTCGAGAGGTGACCGCCGAGATGATCGAGATCACCGGGATCGGATCGAGGCGGGGCGTGCCCGCGCCGTGGGTCACCGCGGGGGCGAAGCTTCCACCCAGGCTCCGCGGCACCGCGAGCGAATCGGGGATGAATACCAGGTCGAACTTCGCCGCCTCGAGCGTGCGGGCCACGGAGGTGTAGTACTCGGCGGTCAGGAAGCCCGGGTCGGCCTCCGGATGCCGCCACCCCACCGTTCCCATGGGCCCCGCGTTCATGAACGCGGCGAGATGGATGCGCTTCTTCGACGTCGGCATGGGACCCCTTCTCCAGTAGCTGTATTCAGTTGGATACTAAAGCGTCGAACTGTATGCCCCGTCCACCGGAGACATGGAGCGACATATACGATGGTGAAACCGTTCCCGCCCCGACCGCCTGCACGAAAGGAACCCGCCCATGGCTCCGACCGCGCGCGCCTCGGTCTACGACACCCTGCGCACTCGCCTCGCCTCGGGCCACTACGCCCCCGACGCCGTCCTCGTGCCGAACGCACTGAGCGAGGAGTTCGGCGTCTCGCGCACCCCGGTGCGGGAGGCCCTCGCGTTTCTCGAGCGGGACGGACTGCTCTCGGCCGCCCAGCGCGGCTACGGCATCACGCACCGCAGCCAGGAGGAGATCCTCGAGCTGTTCGAGGCGCGGGCGAGACTGGACGCGTTCGCGGCCGAGGCGGCGTCGGCCCGGCGCTCCCCCATCGACCTCGCGAGCCTGCACGAGCTCAGCTACGGGCCGCGCACCTCCGGGGATCCCTCCGAGGTGCGGGCGACGCTGAGCGCCTGGCACGAGCGGGTGCGCACCGCGGCGCACAACTCGACGGTCACCGAGCTGCTGGGCCGGCTCGACGACCAGATCAAGGTGAGCATGCTGCGCTACGGCGACGTGCGGCAGCGCGAGCTCCAGATGTGCCTCAGCGAGCACCGGGCGGTATTCGAGGCGATCCGCGAGAGCGACGGGGCGGAGGCCAACCGGCTCATGCTGACGCACCTCGAGCACGACCGGGATCTCCGCATCAGGCACTTCGCCGAGCACGAACCGCTCTCCGCCCCGAGACCGTTCGCGCTCGCGAGCGCCGGCGCCTGAGCCCGTCGCCGCCGCGGATGATCCACTACCCTTGTACAGCGTGAACGCGATCGCAACCTCCGCAGAGCCGCCCCAGTGGGTGCTCACCCTCTCCTGCATCGACGGACCGGGGATCGTCCACGCCATCAGCGGCGCGGTCGTCGCCGCCGGCGGCAACATCGAGGAGAGCCAGCAGTTCGCCAGCCGCGACACGGGCCGCTTCTTCATGCGCCTGCAGGTGGGAGCCGTCGCGCCGGGCGGACCGGAGGCCCCCGCCCCGTTCGAGGAGCGGTTCGCGCGGGCGCTCGCGCCCGTGACCGAGCGCTATCGCATGACCTGGCGTCTCGACACGGTCGGGCGCCCGGTCCGCACCCTGCTCCTCGCGAGCACGGCCACCCACTGCGTGAACGACCTGCTCTACCGTCAGCGCAACGGGCAAGTGCGGATCGACGTGCCCCTGATCCTCTCGAACCACACGACCGCGCGCGACATCGCCGACTTCTACGGCGTCCCCTTCGAGCATCGCGCGATCTCGGGCGCCGAGGACAAGGCGGCCTTCGAGGCGCGCGTGCTGGACGTCGTCGAGGAGCAGCGCATCGAGCTCGTGGTGCTGGCGCGCTACATGCAGATCCTGAGCCCGGGGCTGTGCGAGGCGCTCGCCGGGCGCGCCATCAACATCCACCACTCGTTCCTGCCTGGCTTCAAGGGCGCCAACCCCTACCGGCAGGCCCACGCCCGCGGCGTGAAGCTGATCGGCGCGACCGCCCACTTCGTCACCACCGACCTGGACGAGGGCCCCATCATCGAGCAGGACGTCGTGCGCGTCGACCACTCCTACTCGCCGGCCGAGCTCATGCAGCTGGGCCAGGACGAGGAGGCCCGGACCCTGCGCCGAGCGGTCACCTGGTTCGCCGAGAACCGGATCCTGCTCGACGGGGACCGCACGATCATCTTCCGCTGACCGTGCTCCGCCGACGGCGGCGCTACGCTTCGCCGACGGCCGAGCCGCCATCCGGCGAGAGCGCAGCGCCCCCCACCGGACCGGCGCCGGCGAGTTCGGCCCCCAACCCGGCCAGGAGCGCGTCGAGCCCGGTCTCGAAGGCGGCATCGCTGGCCCGGCGCTCCGCGAGCCCCCGCGCCCTGGCCGCGTAGGCCGCCCGGAAGTGCTGGAGGTCGTCACCGTCTCCGGGGTCGAGCATGTCGTCGGGCGCGACCTGGTCGAGGGCGGAGCCCAGGATGAACGACTCGAGCGCCACGACCACCGTGAGCACGCGCTCCTCGGGCCAGCCCGCGGCGAGGAACCCCGCGCACACCGCGTCGTACATCCGACCCGTCCGGGAGCCGGGGACGAGCGGGCGGACCGCGAGCAGCGCGATGGTCGGCGGGTGGGCCGCGAAGGCCCGGCGGTAGGACCGCGCCCAGAGCCGCACGGCGGCGTCCCAGGGCAACGAGCCGAAGCCGTCGACGTCGATGCGGTCGCTCACGAGTTCGCGCAGTCCCGCGATGATGTCGTCCTGACCGGCGACGTGGTTGTAGAGGGCGGACGGACGGACGCCCAGTTCGCGCGCGATGTCGCGGATGCCGGCGCCCTGCTCCCCCCGCTCGTCGAGCAGGCGGAGCGCGGTGCGCAGGATCAGCTCCCGGTCGAGCACGGCCTGCCTGGGCCGGCCGGATCCGCGCGTCGCCGCGACGCGATTCGCAGATGACATCATCGACCTCTTCTCTCCCCGCCGAGGCTACCGCACGTGAGGGGCGGAGATCGGGGTTCGCAATCCTCCCACGATGCTCTACAATAACGAACACTGTTCATTATTTCTGCGGGGGCACAACGTCCGCGCTGGCAGCGGAGCCGAGGAGCGGAGCGGTATGGGTGTCACGGTGTTCATCGGCGGAACCGTCGTGGTGGAGGCGTCTCGCGACGGCCGGACGACGACGAGCGACGCCGTCGCCTTCTCGTCGGGGCGCGTCGTCGCGCTGGGCCGGGAGGCGTCCGCGCTCGCCGAAAGCGCAGAGGCGGAGGTCGTCGACCTCGACGGCGGCACGCTGATCCCCGGGCTCGGGGAGGGGCACGCCCATCCGGTGCTCGGCGGGCTCGAGGCGGCCGGTCCCCGGGTGCGCGAGGCGTCCGATCTCGCGGGCATCATCGCAGCGGTCGCCGAGTGGAAGCGCGACAATCCGGAGGCCGAATGGATCGTCGGCGCGAGCTACGACGCGACCTTCGCGCCCGGCGGGCGCTTCGACGCGCGATGGCTCGACGAGGTGACCGGCGACACCCCGACCGTCCTGCGCGCCTGGGACTACCACACCGCGTGGGCGAACTCGGCGGCGCTCGCCGCGGGAGGCATCACCGCGGCGACGCCGGATCCGGAACTGGGCCGCATCGTGCGCCGCGAGGACGGCAGCCCGCTCGGCACGCTGCAGGAGGCGGCGGCGAACGATTTCCTCGCCGGGGTGGCGCCGCCGTTCGCGCTCGACGCCCGCGTCGCGGCGATCGAGTCGGCCACCCGCGAGTACGCCGCCCAGGGCACGACCTGGGTGCAGGACGCCTGGGTCGACCCGGCGGATCTCGAGACCTATCGCGTGGCCGCCGCGACCGGGCGACTCCACACGCGCGTGAATCTGGCGCTGCGGGCGGATCCGGCCGGATGGCGCGATCAGGTCGCCGAGTTCACCGCGGTGCGTGATGAGATCCGGGGTCTGGGCCGCGAGCGGCTGAGCGCCGAGACGGTCAAGTTCTTCGTCGACGGGGTGATCGAGAACCATACGGCCGCGCTCACCGCGCCCTACGCCGACCGCCCGGACGACCGCGGTCTGCCGAACTGGACGCCCGAGGAGCTCTCCGCCGCCGCGATCTCCTTCGCCGCCGCGGGCTTCCAGCTGCACCTCCACGCGATCGGCGACGCCGCCAACCGGCTCGCGCTCGACGCGCTCGAGGCCGTGCGGGCGCAGGACGCCCCGGACGAGGTGCGACGCGGGCGCTCCGGCGCCGCGGATCGCGCCCACGTGATCGCGCACGTGGCGATGCTCGCGCCCGGAGACGCCGAGCGCTTCGCCCGGCTCGGGGCCATCGCGAACTTCGAGCCCTACTGGGCACAGTGCGACGCCGTGATGCGCGAGCTCACGATCCCGCACATCGGCCACGATCGCGAGGGCTGGCAGTACCTCATCGCCTCGGTGCTCGACGGCGGCGCGACCGTCAGCTTCGGCAGCGACTGGCCGGTGACCACGAAGGACTGGCGGCCCGCCTTCTCGACCGCCGTCCTGCGCCGCAGCCATCTCGACTCGGACGCGCCGGCCTGGCTGCCGCACGAGCGCATCACCGCCGGCGCCGCGCTCGCCGCCTACACCACCGGAATCGCCCGCCAGGCGCTCGCGCCCGACCGCGGCGCGCTCGCCGTCGGGATGGCGGCCGACGCCGCCTGGCTCTCGGCCGATCCGCTGCGCGTCGATCCCGCCTCGATCCCGGAGATCGAGGTGCTCGGCACCTGGCTCGCCGGCGAGCGGATCCATCCCCTTCCGCCGGCCGGGCTCGGCCGCTGACCCCCGCCTCCCCCTCCGCCCCACCATCCATTCGAAGGAGAATCGTGTCCGACCCCATCAACGGCGCCGCCGAACCGCCGAGGCTCAAGCGCGCGCTCGGCCTGACCGGCCTCACCCTCTTCGGCGTGACCTACATGACCGTGATCACGGTCTTCACCACCTACGGCATCGTCAACCAGGTCACCGACGGCCACCTGCCCGCCGCCTACATCGTCGCCGTGGTCACCATGCTCTTCACCGCGGCGAGCTACGCGGCGATGGTGCGCCGCTACCCGGTGGCGGGATCGGCGTACACCTACACCCAGCAGTCCTTCGGGGGCACGGCCGGCTTCCTCACCGGCTGGGTCATGCTGCTCGACTACCTCTTCATCCCGATGATCAACTTCATGCTCATCGGCATCTACCTGAACACGCAGTTCCCGGCGATCCCGGTGTGGGTGTTCACGCTCGTCGCGCTGCTGCTCGTGCTGCTCTTCAACGTGCTCGGGATCACGCTCGTGAACAAGGCGAACTTCGTGATCATCGGGCTCTCGGTGGTGCTGGTGATCGTCTTCGTCGTGCTGGCCTTCAAGCAGTATCTGGGCGGCGACCGCAGCGTCAGCCTGATCGAGCCCTTCACCTTCGGCGAGGGCGGCATCGGCGCGATCGCGTCGGGCGCCGCGATCCTCGCGCTCTCCTTCCTCGGCTTCGACGCCGTGTCGACGCTGTCCGAGGAGGCGAAGCAGCCGCGCCGCGACATCCCCCGCGCGATCATCCTCGCCACCCTCGTCGGCGGGTTCTTCTTCATCCTGGTCTCGTGGACGGGCGCTCTCGCCTTCTCCCCCGACTGGGCGACGCTCGACGACGCCCAGATCGAGGCGGCGGGCACGACCGTCATGGACAGCTTCGGCGCGAGCTGGTTCACGGCGCTCTTCGTCGCGATCTACGTGGCGGGCGCCTTCGGCTCGGGCATGACCGGCCAGGTCTCCGTCTCGCGCATCCTCTACGCGATGGGCCGCGACGGCATGCTGCCCAAGCCGCTCTCCCGGCTGCACCGCCGTTTCGGCACCCCCGTCGTCGCCGCGTGCATCGTGTCGGTCTTCGCGCTCTCGGCGCTGTTCCTCCCGCTCGACGTGGTGGCGTTCATGATCAGCTTCGGCGCGCTCGCGGCCTTCGCGATGGTGAACCTCTCCGTGATCCGCACCTATCTCTTCCCGAAGGGCGGGCGGCGCGAGCCGGCGACCGCCGGAAAGGTGATCCGCTACGGCGTCGTCCCCCTCATCGGCTTCGGGCTGACCTTCTGGCTCTGGACCTCGCTGCAGCCGCTGACCTGGCTGGTCGGCGCGATCTGGATCGTGGTCGGCCTGGTGATCATCGCGATCGTCACCGGCGGGTTCCGCCGCCCGGTGCCGAAGATGGACTTCTCCGAGGCCGAGCCGACGACCGAGCAGATCGACCAGCTCGGCGAGGAGTATCCGTTGGAGGGCGACCGCGCCTAGCGCCGCCCACCACGCGCTGACCCCGACTCCCGAGGTTTCGGGGACGCAAATGCCGGATATTCGGGCTCCGAAACCGTCATCTGCGTCCCCGTTTCCGAGGGGGGACGCGACGCGGAAGCAAGCGCTCGACGTCAGCGGAGGTGCTCGACGTCGGCGGCGGTGACGGTCAGCGCGCCGCCGGTCGGCAGGTCCACGATCAGCGCGCCGTCGTCGTCGAGGGCCCGGGCGCGCCCGTCCACGACGCGGGCGTCGGGCAGGTGGACGCGCACCTCCGTGCCGAGCGTCAGGGAGTGGCGCGTCACCGTGCGCCGCGCGGCGTCCGGGTCGGAGCGCGACAGCTCCACGATGCGCAGCAGTTCCCCGGCGACCCCCGACAGCACCCGATCGGCGAGCCCGCGCCCGGCGGGATCGGCGAGCGATTCGGCGCCGCCCACGTCGCCCCCGGCCGCGAGCACGGAGGTCGCGCGCTCGGAGGGCAGCTGCCACTCCGGGATGAGCAGGTTGACCCCCATGCCGACGACCACGGCCGTCTCGTCGCCCCCGGCAGGCACCGCCTCGCAGAGGATCCCGCAGAGCTTGAGACCCGGGCGCCCGTGCAGGGCGTCCTCCTCGTCGCGCACGTGCACGTCGTTCGGCCACTTCAGCCCGACGCGCCGGCCGGGCGGGAACAGCGGCTGCAGCGCTGCGGTCACCGCGGAGCCCGCGAGCAGCGGCAGCCAGCTGACGGGCAGCCCCCCGGTGCCGGCGTCCCGGATCAGGACGGAGATGGCGAGCGCCGTGTCGGGCGGCATCGTCCACCCCCGGTCCCGGCGGCCGCGTCCCGACGTCTGCTCGGCCGTCGCGACGAGGGCGCCGTGCGCAAGCCCGCCCTCCTCCCGCAGCAGGAGATCCCGCAGCGCGGCGTTCGTCGACCCGACCGAGTCGAGCCATTCGACTCTCGGCAGCGACGCGCGGGTTCTCGGGAGATCCATGGCCCCCATCCTGCCAGGCCTTACCCAGGCTCTCCCCCTGCCACCTTCAGGATGTGCTGGAAAAGTTTCCCAAGACATCTGATCTCAGCCGCTCGGCGGCCGGTTCGAAGGGGTGCGGCACGTGCGTTGGAACGCGTTTCTCGATGCCTATTCTCGCAGCGCCCCGCGCCGACGGGCCCGATTCACGGCATTCGCAGAGGTGCTCGCCCCATCGGACGACTACGCGACGCGCTGGGGCGAGCTGCTGTTCGACACGCTCTCGGGCCGTCCTCCCCGTCTGCAGGAGCTCGCCGCCCTCAGCCAGGAGTACTCGGCCTGGGTCAACGAGACGGTCGCGTTCATCGACGCCAATCTGGAGGAGGTCGAGGCGCTGATCCGGGATGACGAGAAGCTCGGCGGCCTCTTCATCGCCGAAGCGGGCTTCCACCGCCTCAACGGCCACGCCCAATGGTCGTGGGCCGCCCTGATCGACCTCGATCACACGCTGCACATGCACGACATGCTCACGACACGGACGCGTTTCCTGCTCGCCACCCAGGGATTGGCGATGTCGAACGGGCGCGAGCGGGCCGTGAAGGAGGACTTCTACTTCGACCGAGAACTCGACTCCCCGCGCGCCTGGGGCATCGGCAGGGGGACGGAGATCGACGCGTACATCGCGCTCCTGGACCTCAGCAGGCGCGATCCGGCGCTGGTCGTGCTCCCGGCGCCGCCGCAGTTCGAGCGGCTCGCCCACCGCAACAACGCCGACTTCATCGTCGTCGACACCCGAGCGCGCCGGGCGCGCGGGGTGCAGGTGAAGACCTCGGTCCGGGCGGAGCACCGCTCCGCCTACGATCCCGCTCGGGTGACGCTGATCGACGGGACCGCGGATCTGCACAACACCCGAGCGATGCGCACCAACCCGCTCAGCTCCGATCGGAAGGCCGTGGCCTGGCCGGGTCTCATATCGGCCCACTTCGTGCTCGAGCTCCCGATGAAGGCGTCGCACGGCTGGATGGATGAGCGGGAGATCGTGCGGTACAAGCTGGCGGCGCGGCACTTCGCCGGATCGGTGCCCTCGCGGAACCGACTGGCGTTCGCGACGATCGGCGAGCGCATCCTGCGCGATCTCCGCGCGGAGTCCGGTTGACGCCGGGGCCCGCAGATGGCGCGACCGGGACCGGCGTTGGAGGGTTCCACAGGCGAAACCCCCGACCCTTTGGCGATTACCTCCGATATCCGAGACCGCTCCCGCGCTAGGCTGGCAGGCGTGACTGCAGAGACAGCCGTGCCCGGGGCGACCGCGCCCCCGGCCGCACCCACGACCGCCGAGAAGATCACCGACCATCGGCGCAAGTACCAGGAAGCCGTCGGGGACCGCGATGCCGCCGCCGCCGCCAAGCAGCATCCCCGCGGGAAGATGACCGCCCGCGAGCGGATCGCAGGCCTGCTCGACCCGGGGTCCTTCGTCGAGTTCGACAAGTACGTGCGCCACCGCAGCCACGGCTTCGGCATGGAGGACAACCGCCCCTTCGGCGATGCCGTCGTGACGGGGGCGGGGACCGTCCACGGCCGTCAGGTCGTGGTCTACTCGCAGGACTTCACGACCTTCGGCGGCTCGCTCGGCGAGGTCGCCGGAGAGAAGATCGTCAAGGCGATGGAGTTCGCGCTCAAGACCGGGGCGCCCATCATCGGCATCCTCGACTCCGGGGGCGCCCGCATCCAGGAGGGTGTCGTCGCGCTGAGCAACTACGCCAGGATCTTCCGGCTGAACACGGCGAGCTCGGGCGTGATCCCCCAGATCTCCATCGTCATGGGCCCCTCGGCCGGGGGCGCCGTCTACTCGCCGGCGCTCACCGATTTCGTCATCATGGTCGACCGCACGAGCCACATGTTCGTGACCGGCCCGGACGTCATCAAGACGGTCACCGGCGAAGAGGTCGGCTTCGAGGAGCTCGGCGGTGCGCTGACGCACAACACCACCAGCGGCGTCTCCCACTATCTGGCCAACGACGAGCACGACGCGCTCGACTACGCGCGAGCGCTCATCAGCTTCCTGCCCGACAACAACCTGGCGGAGGCGCCGATCTACGACAGCGACACCGCGCTCGAGATCACCGACGCGGATCGCCGGCTGAACAGCATCGTGCCGGACAGCCCGAATCAGCCGTACGACATGCGCGTGGTGATCGAGACGATCCTCGACGCGGGCGACTTCCTCGAGGTGCAGCCCCTCTTCGCCCCCAATATCCTGATCGGCTTCGGCAGGGTCGAGGGTCGGACCGTCGGCATCATCGCCAATCAGCCCTCGCAGATGGCCGGCACGCTGAACATCGACGCCAGCGAGAAGGCCGCGCGCTTCGTGCGGTTCTGCGACGCCTTCTCGATCCCGATCCTCACGCTCGTGGACGTTCCCGGATACCTGCCCGGCACCGACCAGGAACTGCAGGGCGTGATCCGGCGCGGCGCGAAGCTGCTCTACGCCTACGCCGAGGCCACGGTGCCGCTCGTGACGATCATCACGCGCAAGGCCTACGGCGGCGCCTACATCGTGATGGGCTCCAAGCAGATGGGCGCGGACTTCAACATCGCCTGGCCCACCGCGGAGATCGCGGTCATGGGCGGCGCGGGGGCCGTCAACATCCTCTACCGCAAGGAGCTGAAGGCCGCCGCTGACGCGGGCGAGGACGTCGAGGCGCTGCGTGCGGACCTGACCGCCAGGTATCAGGCCGATGTGACGGGCCCGTTCCTCGCCGCGGAGCGGGGCGAGCTCGACAACGTGCTCGAGCCGGCGGGCACGCGGCTCGCGGTCGTGAAGGCGCTGCGGGGCCTGCGCGGCAAGCGGGTCGAGCAGTCGACGCGCAAGCACGGGAACATCCCGCTGTAGGCGGAGGACCGAGGAGCACCGTGGACGATCAGGCCCCCACCCCGAGCACCCCCATCTTCGACGCCCTCGCACAGCGCCGGGCGGACGCGCCGCTTCCCGCGAGTTCCGAGGATCCGCTGCCCCCGGACGCCGCGGAGCGCGACGCGGCGAGGCGGCAGCAGGCGAACCCCGTCGACGAGACCGTCTCGGAAGAGGGCTTCCGCTTCGTGACCGGAGGGGTCCGCGACCACGAGAAGGCCGCGGTGATCGCCGTCCTCAGCGCGGTGCGGGCGGAGGAGACCCAACGGGTGCGCCGCATCGAACGACGGGAGCACGAGCCCTGGGCGCGGTCCCAGCGCGTCCCCGAGGGCATCGGGGAGCTGCTCGCCGGAGAGTAGAGTATGCGGATGGCGGAATCGGCTGAAGCTGCGCGGCGCGAACTCGTCGAAGCGCTCGGCCGCGGCCTGGGATCCGGCTTCGCTCCGCCGCTCGAGCTGCCCTCGGACCGCGAGCTCCGCCGCTCCGCGGTGCTGATCCTCTTCGGGGTGCTGGATCGCGTCCCCGCGGATCGGCCGGCCGCAGCCGTCGCCGGGGAGCTCGATGTGCTGCTCACGCGGCGCGCGAGCGGGTTGCGCACGCACGCGGGGGAGATCGCGTTCCCCGGCGGCGGGGTGGAGGCGGGCGACGCGGATCGGGCGGCGACCGCGCTGCGCGAAGCCCAGGAGGAGACCGGGCTCGATCCGGGCGGGGTCGACGTGCTCGGCTCACTGCCCGTGGCCAGGATCCCCGTGAGCAACAATCTCGTCACCCCGGTGCTGGGATGGTGGCGCCGGCCGAGCGAGGTCGACGCGGATCACCGCGAGTCGGTCGAGGTGTTCCGCGTGCCGGTGGCCGAGCTGCTCGACCCCGCGGCACGGGGCACGGCGACGCTGCGGCGGGGGCGGCTGACGCACCGGAGCCCCGCTTTCCGGCTCGGGCCCCGGTTCGGCGGTCACATCGTGTGGGGATTCACCGGGATCCTCCTCTCCGGCATCTTCGACGGCCTCGGCTGGGCGGTGCCGTGGGACGGCGATCGGACCTTCGAGCTCGAGGCGCGGGACGCGCTCTAGCGCCCGAGCGCGCGGAGGGCGAGCCAGGCCGCGGCGCGGTCATCGGCCCGGTCCATCGACAGACCGGTGAGGGTCTCCGCTCGCCGGAGTCGCGCGACGAGGGTCTGGCGATGGATGCCGAGCTGCGCGGCGCTCCGCCGATGCGCGCCGTGCTCCGAGAGGAAGACCCGCAGGGTCTCGGTGAGCGCTCCGTGCTCGCCGGAGGGCTCGCGCAGCCCGTCGAGCGCTCCGGCGAGGTGCCCGACCGCCTCGCCGGAGAGGCCGTCGAGCACCAGTCCGACGGTGGGGAGCTCGGCGTAGCGCACCACGGGGCGCCGATCCTCGAGCGCCGCGTCGAGCGCCTGCCGGGCCTGCACCGCGCTGCGGCGGAGCCCGTCGACGGGGGCGGGCAGGCCGAGGCCGAGCCGCACCGCACCGCCGGTGAGCGGCGTGGGCGCCGTCACCCGTTCCGACAGGTCGTCGACGAGCGCCTCGGGGACGAAGCCCTGGGTCAGTCCCGAGGTGCTCACGAACAGGTGCTCGGAGCCGAGCTCGTCGAGCCAGCGCTTGATCAGCCGGTCCAGGTCGACGGTGCGCGTGCGCGTGCCGAGCGCGAAGGCGGTGAGGCTGCCCTCGCGGATCTCCCATCGCGCGAGCAGGTCGACGGCCGGGGGTCCCCCGGCGAGCAGGATCTCGAGCAGCGCCTCCCGGCCCAACCGCTCGGTGATCGACGGATCCCTGGTCTGGAGCAGGAGGTCGAAGAGCGCGGCGGCCTGCGATCCGAGATCCCGGATCCGGCTGGTCGCGCTCGAGCGGGAGGCGATCACCAGATAGCCGGAACGGTCCCGGTCCGATCCCACCTGGTGGGTCTGCAGCCCGTGATGCCGCACGCGCACCGGTCGCCCGAGCGCGACCGCCACGGCGTCCTCGATGTGGAGGCGCCCCGCCCCGGCGCTCGTGATCAGATGCCCGTCGGCGTCGAGCAGCACCGCCCAGCCGCCGATGCGGTGGGCCAGCTCGGCGATCACGGCGGGGGCGCCGCCGCGGCGGGCCACCTGGGTGAGCACCTGGGTGCCCGCCGTCACGAGCCGGTCCGCCGCGGCCTGGTCGTTCGCCAGCAGCGCCGCGATCTCGGCGTGGAGGCCGGATGCTCCCGCCCCGACGCCGAGGATCGCGGTCATGCCGTGCCGTTCCAGAAGGCCGCGCAGGCCGATGCTGTCGGCCCGGCTGACGAAGACCGCGCGCTGCATGAGCTCGCCCTCGCCGCTGCCGCGGTCCTCGCGGAGGCGGCGCCCGAGCTCGTCGACCGTTCCGGTGACGAGCGTCGTGAACTCGGGGTTGCCCGCCACCACGTAGTCCTGGATCTTCGCGAGTCCGTCGACGGGCGTGAGCGCGGGGATCCGCTGCTCGACGACGTGGCCCCCGACGGCGCGGACGACGGCTTTGAGATCGAGCGTCATGACTGAATTGTACCGTTCGTCGATCAAGCATGTTCAAAACCTTCATTTGGCACAGTGACAATCGTGCGCCGATCTCCGTAACATCTCCACAGTCGCCCGCACGCGCATCCGGTCGTGCCGCACGTCATCAACGAGGAGATGGATCGCAAGATGAAAGCCGTCGTGTTCCGAAACCCCCAGACCCGGGTCGCCATCGCCGATGTGGCGCTCGCCGCACCGAAAGCCGGCGAGGTCCGGGTGAAGATCGCGGCGGCGGGAGTCTGCCACTCCGATCTGCACGTCAAGCGCGGGGAATGGGACGCTCCGGCGCCGATGATCATGGGGCACGAGGGCTCGGGCGTGGTCGTGGAGCTGGGCGAGGGCGTCACCTCGCTCGCGGTCGGGGATCACGTCGTGCTGAGCTGGGTGCCGCCCTGCGGCGAGTGCCGCTACTGCCTCCAGGGCCACGAGGCCCGCTGCCAGAAGGTGGCGACCGTGGTGGCTCCCCGGGGCGTGCTCTTCGACGGCACCTCGCGCCTCAGCCTGCCCTCCGGGGGCGGGAGCATCGAGAACGGCGACCCCGGGAGCGCCGCCGAGCCGCTGCACCACTACCTCGGCGTGTCGTCCTTCGCCGAGGAGGTCGTCGTGCCCGCCTCGGGCGCGATCAAGGTCCGGGACGACGCCCCGCTCGACGTCATCGCCGTCGTCGGCTGCGCGGTGGCCACGGGCGTCGGCGCGGTCATGAACACCGCGGCGGTCGAGCCCGGCTCCACGGTGGCCGTCATCGGCTGCGGCGGCGTGGGGCTCAACGTGGTGCAGGGTGCCAAGCTGGCCGGAGCCGAGCGGATCGTCGCCATCGACATCGTCCCCGAGAAGACGCGCATGGCGCTGCAGTTCGGCGCCACCGAGCGCATCGACGCGTCGCAGGGCGACGGCTCCGGCAAGGACGCCGTGGAGCAGCTGTTCGACCTGCTGCCCGACGGCGTGGACTACGCCTTCGACGCGATCGGCCGCACCAGCACCACCGAGCAGGCGATCCGGATGCTCGGCCTCGGCGGAGCCGCCGTGATCGTCGGCCTGCCGCCCACCGGGGCGCGCGCCTCGTTCGAGCCCCTCGTGCTGGCGGAGGCCGACCAGCGGATCCTCGGGTCGAACTACGGCTCGGTCCGCCCGTCCATCGACATCCCCGCCCTGGTCGACCGCTACATGGACGGTCAGCTCAAGCTCGACTCCCTCATCTCGGGCCGGCGCCCGCTCGACGAGGCCGCCGAGGCGCTCGACGCCCTTGAGGCCGGCGGCGTGCTCCGCACCCTGCTGATCCCCTGACCCCGCACGCAACCCACCGCACTCACTCAAAGGAGAGACCACCATGTCCGACACGATCCCCAGAAAGACGGATGCCGGCCTGCGCGAAGGCGTGATGTCCGGCCCCGAGCTCGCCGCGCAGGCCATCGCGAGCATCGCGCCGAGCGCCGTGATCGCGTTCACCGCCGCCGCGATCTTCCTCGGCGCGGGCAACGGCACGATGCTGGCGTTCGTCCTCGCCACCATCGTCATCCTCTGCGTCGGCTACATCGTGTCGGTCTTCGCGCGGAAGCACGCCTCGGCGGGCTCGCTCTACACCTACGTCGCGCAGGGCCTCGGCCCGACGGGCGCGTTCGCCGCGGGCGTCGCGCTGCTGATCGGCTCCTGGGGCATCGCCGCCGGCTCCCTCGGCGGCGCCGTCTCCTACGCGTCGGATCTGCTCCAGATCTTCGGCGTCGACGCGACCGGCACCGTCTGGCTGATCGTCCTCACGATCGTGATCGGCGGGCTCGCGACCTTCTTCACCATCAAGGGCATCCGCATCTCGGCGCGCGTGTCGCTCGTGCTCGAGCTCGTCTCGGTGGCCATCATCATCATCATCCTGCTGATCTCTGCGCTCGCCTGGCTCGGACCCGACGCCTGGGATCCCGCGCAGTTCTCCTTCGAGGGGGTGCCCTTCCAGGGGGTCGCCGCCGGCATGGTGCTCGGCATCCTCGGCTTCGTCGGCTTCTCCTCGGCGGACGCGCTGGGCCGGGAGGCGCGGAACCCGCACACGGCCATCCCCCGCGCGATCATGTGGAGCGCGGTGACGGTCGGCGTGCTCTACGTGTTCGCCGCCTACACGCAGATCGCCGTGCTCGGCGACGAACTGGGCGAGGTGGCCAGCCCGCTGCAGGCGATCAACGACCGGATCGGCATGCCGGTGTGGTTCGCCCCCGTGCTCGTCTTCGGCGTCGCCGCTTCGTTCTTCGCCGTGGTCGTCGCGCCCCTCAACGTGGTCGGCCGCATCATCTACGTGATGGGCAAGGAGGGCATCGCGCCCGAGAGCTTCGGCCGCACCCACGAGACCCTGCTCACGCCGCACCGCGTGCTGCTGGTCGCTGGTCCGGCGGCGATCGTGCTCGACATCATCCTGCTGCTCCTCGGCACCCACCCGATGGACATCGTGGTCTGGGTCGACACCTACGGCACCTACGGCTACATGGTCGCCTACTCCCTGGTCGCCGTGGCCGGCATCATCTACACGAGGCGGGTCGGCATGAAGAACACCCTGGTGTGGGTGTGCGCCGTGATCGCCGTCGTCGCGATGGCCTGGGTCTTCTTCGCCAACGTGTGGCCGGTCCCGGCCTTCCCGCTGAATGTGATCCCCTACCTCTTCGTCGCGACGATGCTGGCGGCGTTCGCCCGCTTCTGGTGGATCAAGGCCAAGCGCCCCGAGGTGCTCGATCGCGTGGGCAAGACCCATATCGAGGAGCTGACCGGCATCGGGTAGCCGCCGGTCGCTCCCCGCGGTCGCGCCGACGTGACGCTCTGTTACGTCGACGCGGCCGCGGAACATCGCGAATGATACCCGCAGGAGTATCATGAGGGCACTCGTCACCGAGAGGAGCCCCCATGAGCACCGGAAGCGTCAGCGGCGCCGACGCGGCATCCGCGAACGGCACCGACGCGGAGGCGGAGGCGCTCGAGCGCGCCGAGGCCAAGCGCAAGATCGTCAACCGCCTGCGCCGCGCCCACGGGCAGCTCGCCGCGGTGATCACCGCAGTGGAGTCGGACGCCCATTGCCGCGATGTCGTGCAGCAGCTCAGCGCGGTGTCGAAGGCGCTCGACCGCGCGGGGTTCCTCGTCGTCTCGACCGCGCTCAAGGACTGCCTGACGGCGCCCGAGGGCGAGGGCGAACTCGACCCCCAGGAGCTCGAGAAGCTCTTCCTCTCCCTCGCCTGACGGCCGACTCGGGGAACCCTCCCCCGGCATCGCGCGCTTCCGGAAGAAGAGCGTGTAGCGTGTGGAGGATATGGCGGGAGGAAGCGGCATGACGGACAGCGGTCGCCGAGAGCTGCACCGGCGCGTGCGGGACTGGATCGCGATCGATCCCGACCCGGAGACCCGCGCCGAGGCGGAGTCGCTGCTCGCAGCCGCCGAGGACGGCGACGCCGGAGCCTCCGAGCGGTTGCGCGACGCGTTCGACGGCCGGCTGTCCTTCGGCACGGCGGGCCTGCGGGCCCGCCTCGGCGCGGGTCCGCGCCGGATGAACCGGGTCGTGGTCGCGCAGACCAGCGCGGGGATCGCCGCGTTCCTCCGAGCTCGCCCGCGAACGGGCGGCACCGTGGTCGTCGGACACGACGCGCGGGTGAACAGCGAGGTCTTCGCGCGCGACGCGGCCGAGATCCTGAGCGGCGCCGGACTCGACGTCACGCTCGTCTCCGGGCCCGTGCCGACGCCGATCCTCGCCTTCGCCGTGCGGCATCTCGACGCCGCGGCCGGCGTGATGATCACCGCGAGCCACAACCCGCCCCGCGACAACGGCTACAAGGTGTTCCTCGGCGGACCCGACGCGGGCGCGCAGGTGATCCCCCCCGTCGACCGGGAGATCGCCGACCAGGTCGAGCGGGCCGCCGCGCTGCCGTTCGCCGCGCTGCCGCGGTCCGACTCCTACGCCCGGACGGACGAGTCGCTGCGCAACGCCTACGTCGCGGCGACGGCGCGCTCGATGCTCGCGGCGCCGCAGCCGGCCGGGTCGGACCCCGCGAGCACCTCCGACGGCTCAGGCGCTGCGGGCGAGCCGTTGCGGATCGCCTACACGGCGCTGCACGGGGTGGGCGCCGGCATCGCGGAACGGCTCTTCGCCGCGGTCGGCCTGCCCGCGTTCACGTCGGTGCCCGAGCAGCACCGCCCGGACGGCCGGTTCCCCACCGTCGACTATCCGAACCCCGAGGAACCGGGTTCGCTCGACCTCGCCTACCGCACGGCTCGCGAGATCGGCGCCGAGCTGGTCATCGCCAACGACCCGGACGCCGATCGCCTCGCCGTGGCGGTGCCCGACGCCGGAGCGCCGGGCGGCTATCGCCGGCTGACCGGCAACGAGCTCGGCCTCCTGCTCGGCTGGCGGGCGGCGGAGCGCGAGCGCTCGCGGGCGCTGCGCACCGGGGAGGACCCAGCGGGCACGCTCGCCTGCACCATCGTCTCCTCGCCGTCGCTGCGGGCGGTCGCCGCCGACTACGGTCTCGACTATGCGGAGACCCTGCCCGGGTCGAAGTGGCTCTCGCGCGTGCCCGGGCTGATCTTCGGATACGAGGAGGCGCTGGGATACCTGACCCAGCCGGCGGTCCTGCGCGACAAGGACGGCATCGCCGCCGCCGCCGAGGCGGCGGCGATGGCGCGCGAGAGCGGTTCGCTGCAGGGGCTGCTCGACGAGGCCGGCGAACGGTTCGGGCACTTCGCCAGCTCGCAGGTCGTGATCCGCTTCGATTCCGAGCGGGAGGCGGAGCGGATCGTCGAGCGGGTGCGACTCGATCCTCCCGCCGCCTTCGACGGGGTCCGGGTGACCGGGGTGCGGGACTTCTCGGAGCGCGGCCTCGCGCCCGAGCCCGCGAACGTGCTGGCCTACGATCTCGAGAACGGATCGCGGGTGATGCTGAGGCCCAGCGGCACCGAGCCCAAGCTGAAGGTCTACCTCGACGTCTTCGGAGACCGCGGCACCGCGACCGAGCGGCGCCGGGCCGCGGCAGGCGCGCTGCTCCCCCTCGAGCGCGCGCTGCGCGCCTACCTCGAGGGGCTGCGATCATGATCCGCTGGACGCTCGACCGTGCCGCCGACCGCTTCGCCCGGCCCGACGCGAGTTCGGACAAGTACCGGCGGGGCGTGCTGGGGCTGCGCACCGGATCCGCGGCCTATCCCGGGGCCGCGGTGCTGACCGCCGAGGCCGCCTGGCGCACGGGGATCGGCCTCGTGCGCTATGCGCCCCAGCTCGACGACGATCCGCCCGCGCTCGGCCTGCCGTCCCCCGCGGCCGCGGTGCTCGCGGCCAGGCCGGAGACGGTGTTCCCGCCGCGACCGGCCGGCGATGGCTCCGGCGACGCCTGGTCGACCGATGCTGCCGACGCCTGGCTCGTCGGCAGCGGCACGGACCCGGCGCGGCGCAGCTTCGCCGAGCGCGAGGCGGTCCTCCGTCTCCTCGCCTCCCCCGCACCGGTCGTGCTCGACGCCGGTGCGCTCGGCCTCGCCCTCGACGCACCGGCCTCCGCCCCGTCGGTGCTCACCCCGCACCGCGGCGAGTTCCTCTCCCTGTGGCGCGCGTCGGGGCTCGGCGTCCGACCGTCCGGCTGGGCGGAGGATCGGGAGCGGCTCCCCGCGGAGACCGCGCTCGCCGACGCGGCGCTCGCGCTGGCCGAGCGGCTCGGACGGTCGGTGCTCCTGAAGGGCTCGCTGAGCATCGCCGCGACCCCCGGCGGGTTCTGCGCGGTGTCCGGACCTGCGACGCCCTGGCTCGCGACGGCGGGGACGGGCGACGTGCTGGCCGGCCTGCTCGGCGCGCTCGTCGCCACGCACGCCGAGCAGGTGCGGGCGGATCCCGAGCTGCTGGGACCGCTGGCGGCCAGCGCGGCGGTGCTGCACGACGCCGCTGCCGGGCGCGCGGGCGCCCCGATCACCGCCCTCGACCTCGCCCGGGCGATCCCGGGCGCGGTCTCAGAGATGATCGGGACGAATCCGGGCGCGCAGCCGGCCTGAACGTCAGCCCGCGGCGAGGATCTCGTCCTCGAGGCGCCGGTAGCTCGTCTCCATCCCGTCGACCATGCCGGTCGCGAGGATCATCTCGCGCGTGTCGGTGTCGGGGTAGGTGATGAGGAGGCTCAGCAGGGTGCCGCCCTCGACGGGGGTGAGGGTGAGCTCGTTCCTGGTGCTCGGGCTCTGGGCGCCGTCCGGATCGTCGGGCGTCACCATCGCTTCGGTCGTCACGGCGCGATGCGGGGCCGAGACCTCGAGGAGTTCGCCGGTGAACCCGAAGCGCTGCCCGCCGTCGGCGTCGACCCATTCGTTGCGGTAGCGCTGGCCGGGCACGGTCGCGACCTCGCAGACGGGCATCGTCCATCCGTCGGGTCCGAGCTGCCAGCGCCGCAGCAGTTCCGCGTCGTGGTGCGCCCTCCAGACCTGCTCGACCGAGCCGCGGATGATGCGCGAGGCGCGCGCCTGATTCGCACCGATCAGCTGCAGCTCGGTGCCGCGCCCGGCCGCGAACGAGGCGAGATCCTCGACCACGGCATCGATCTGCTGCATGGCGGCCTGCAGGCCCTCCTCCATGCCCATGGCTCTCAGCTGTTCGAGCTCCTCGAGGGAGGTGAAATAGGTGGTCGTGGTGAGGCGCGAGCCGAGGGCCGTCTCCGCGAAGTCGAAGACCATGCGCATCGACGGCAGCTCGGTGCTGGGCTTCCCCGTCTCGTCCGCGAAACCGTCGCGCACCTCGAAGGAGTTCGGCGCGTCGACCGAGATCCACTCCCAGTATCCGCAGCTCTTGTCGCCCTCCGGCCCGGTCATCTGATAGTCGGTGCGGCCGCCGGGGTACCCGTCGTGCCGGAGGAACGTCGAGGGGTACTGGGGCGGTCCCCAGAATCTCTCGATCTGCCGCGGATCGAGATAGGCGTCCCAGAGCCTGCGCACGGGAACGGTGAAATCGGCGATCACGGTGAGCGTGAGCGATTCGGGGTCGGTGACCACTGAGGTGACGGGCATGGGCTGGCCTTTCGGGGATTCGTGCGTCGATCTTCTGACTTCGTCGGCATCGGATGGTGGACGGGGCGTTGCGGGTGCGCTCAGCCGGGGGGCGACTCCTCGGCGAGGAGAGCGTCGAGCCGATCGATGCGTCCCCGCCAGAGCTGCTCGAAGTGGCCCAGGAGCTCCTGCGCCCGGCGTATGGTCTCGGGCCTGCCCCGGATGATGCGCTCCCTCCCCCGCGGAATCTTGGCGACGAGTTCCGCGGCCTCGAGCACGGTGACGTGCTTCTGCACCGCCGCGAAGGACATGTCGTATGCGCGCGCCAGCTCGGAGACGGAGGACTCGGCCAGTAGCGTGCGGCGCACGATGTCCCGGCGCGTCGCGTCGGCGAGCGCCCGGAACATCCGGTCCACCTCGGCGTCTGAGAGCGTTTCTGTAACCATTTGGTTGTATGTTACGTCGCGTCCACGTCCGCGTCAAGCATTGCGGCGATCCCCGCGCACGCCCGAGGGCCCCGGCTCACCCCGGGGCCCTCGGTGCGCTCGGCTCGAACCGTCGGGTCAGCGCTCGGCAGTGCGACGGCGGCGCAGGAGCAGGACGCCCGCCCCCGCCCCGAGCAGGATCATCGCGGCGACGGCGATCCAGGCGACCTGCGCGCCGGTCACGGGCAGCCCGTCCCGGTCCCCGTCGGTGCCGTCGATCTCACCGCGGTCGCTGATCACCGGATCGCTCGGGTCCTCGGGGTCCGTCGGCCGCTCCGGCTCCTCCGGCGGCGGCGGCCCGTCGAAGACGTTGGAGACCAGCACGTGGGATCCCTCGCCGGCGACGACGATGCCGTCGCGGGTGGCGCCCTCGGTCTCCTCGCCCGACACCGTGATCGTGGTCGACAGCGCGGCCCCGGTATCGGTCTCGGTCAGCGTGCAGGCCGCGCCCTCGGGCAGCCCGGTCTCCCGGTGCTGCTCCCCGGCCTCGAGCGAGAAGGTGCGCCGCACCTCGCTTCCGCTGCCCGACACCGTGCAGACCAGCTCGAACGCGAACGACCGCTCGAGCTGCTCGTCGCTCAGGTCGTGCTCGTTGCCGCTGATCGACGACTTCTCGACGATCAGCTCGCCGAGCGTGTAGGTGTTCGCCAGGTTCAGCAGCGCGGCCTCGCCGTCTCCGTGCTCGCGGATCTTGATCGTCGCGGAGAGCCCGTCGCTCGCCGGGGTCACGCCGGGACCGGAGGCGATGGAGCGGCCGGTCTCGCCGTGGGCGCCCACCGCGCCCGATTCGCGGGCGGAGCAGTCCGCGCCGATCGGGATGCCGGTCACCGCGACCGATCCGCCGTTCGGCACCTCGAGCTCTGCTCGGTCGCCCAGGTCGAGGGGCACCCGCTCAGGGTCGGCGACGCCGCTCGGCACGGTGCACTCCAGCTCGACCGCGAAGGAATCGGGCGCGTGCTCGGCGCCGTCCCCGAGCACCGTCTTCGAGATCTCGAGCGACCCCGTCTGCACGGTCACCCCGGCGCGCTGCGGAGCGGCCGGCAGATTGACGCGGTTGCCGAGCGTGTCCCAGCCGATCACGCCGTTCTGATTCCACGCGAACTGACGGTCCTCGAACTGAGCGAGGCTCGGCTCGAGCCCGTGCGCGCCCGTGCCCAGGACCCGGTTGACGGTCTCGAACTCCACGACCACGCTGCCCGCTGGCTGCAGGGGTTCGCTCGACAGGTCGACGTCGATGCGAAGCCCCGCGATGTCCTGCACATCGCCGGTGTAGTCGCTCAGCGGCGTCCAGACGTTGCCCGGATTGGTCGCGCTGTCGGAGCACTCGGGATCCGCCACCCACAGCGACTCGCCGGGCACCGGACCGACGCAGGCGGTCGGGTTCGTCGTGACGTCGATCGTGTATTCGGCGCCGGCCGGGAGACCGGAGACCCGGATCGCTCCCGGATCGACGAGCACCGGCTGGAAGGTCGAGCCTCGCGACGCGCCTCCGGCCAGCATCTTGTCGCCCGGCTGCGGGAGCAGATCGACGATCACCAGGCGCGAGAGCGCGTTGGTGCCCGAGTTGATGTGCTCCAGCTTCCAGGAGTCCGTCGCCCCGACGGCCGTGTACGAGGCGCAGGGGTTGCGGGTGTAGTCGGAGCCGATGGGGCGGTAGTTGCCCGGCGCGCACGCCTCGCCCGTGCGGACGTCCATCGCGCCGCTGACGAGATCCTCCCCGAGCGTGTCGACGACCTCGCCGTTCACGGTCTTCACCGCGCCGACGACGGTGCCCGAGCGGGGCTGCACGAAGTTGGTGTTGCCGCACTCGTCGGCCGCCGCGGGAACGCTCGGGTGCTGCCCGAAGTTCGTCGGCTGGGTGCAGCTCGCCAGCGGCACCCCGGTGGCGACGGTCACCTCGTTCGTCGCGCGCTGCCCGGTCGGCAGGGGCTGCAGGATCAGGCCGAGTCCGATCGTCATGGTCTCGCCCGGGTGCATCCGCGACCCCGCCGGCCACTCGAACACGAGGCTGCGCCCGTCCGGGGCGAGCGTCACCCCGACGTCGGCCGGGTCGTCGCTCAGCCCGGTCGCTCCGTCCGAGCCCGGGGCGCTCTCGAACGTCGGCGCCTCGCCGTCCCAGCTCAGCGACTCGGGCAGAGCATCGGTCACCGCCGTGATCGGCAGGTAGCCGGTCCCGGTGTTCGTGAACACGAGACGCCAGGGCTGGCTCGTGAGCGGGGTCACCTGGTGCGTTCCGGTGTCGTTCGGCGCGCGCTTGATCACCTCGATGCGGTGGGTGCCGGGCGAGAAGTCCACGTCTGCCTCCGCGGTCGTCGAGGCACGGCCGTACTGCTCGTTGTTGGCGATGACGGAGGCCACGTTCTCCTCCTCGTCGCCGCTCCAGTCGACCGCGGCGCCGCTGCGCAGCTCGACGGTGAACGGCAGCGTCGCGGTGCCCCAGGAGGCGTTCCAGGAAGTCGCGCCCTGTGGGAAGAGGCCGCCGTCGGCGCGGTCGAACACGACTCCCGCGCCCCTGATCTCGGCGAGATCACCGTCGTAGCCGTCGAAGTCGATCCAGTCGCCGCCGACCTTGATCTTGAGCGTCGCCCGGTCCGCGCCGGTCGGACGGCCCGGTTCGCCGAAGGAGACGAAGGCGAAGCGCTCCCAGAAGGAGGCCGTGTCGTCCTGGATGCTCAGGTCGTTGAGCGGCGCGGTCGAACCGGCAGGATCGGCCGTCAGCGTCACGCTCACGGGATCCTCGGGCGCGGCCTCGTAGACCGTCCCGTCGCTCGAGTCGCCGTGGTCCACCTCGATCGACTTGTCGAGATCGACGAGCACCCGCGCCTGCCTGAGCGAGACGTTCGCCTCGTCGGTGTCGGTGGGCTGATTCGCCGGCGCCACCACCGCGTCCCAACCGCGCGCGAGCGCCTCGTTCGGCACGTTCACGACGCTGTCGAGGCCGCCGCCCCGCACGGGGTCGCCGCTCAGCCGCTCGGTCGCTCGCAACCGGACGTCGAGGTGCACCGTGAGATCGTCGCCCACGGCGATGCGGTTGCCGTTCGTCTCGGGGTCGGCGCTCGAGAACGTCACGGCGATACCGATGACGTCGCCGAGCAGGGCGTCGGCGTCTCCGTCGATCACCTCCTGCAGCGTGAACACCCGGGTGGTGCCCGCGGCCGTGCCATCGTGGAGCCACAGCTCCACCGCGCTGTCGGCGGTGTCGATGTAGCCGGGCAGCGCCCCGAAGGCGATACCGGTCAGGTCGAAGACGTCGAAGTGGTTGCCCTCGCTGCCCGCGACCTCGGTGGCGAAGTCGCGGCCGGCGAAGGGGCTGGTGTGGATGTCGAACGCCGGCGCCGGGGTCAGCTGATGGGTGGACGTGTCGGTCACCCGGATCTTGCCGAGCTTCATGGCGCCGCGCGAGCCGTCCGGCGCCGTCGATACGTTCCGGGCGGTCAGGGTGTAGCGGGCCCGCGGGAAGTCCTCCTGAGCGAGCTCGCCGGGATTCGGCACGACGAGGCCGATGCCGTCGGCGAGCGCGCCGTCCGGCGACTGCCGCACCTGCTTGCTGAGGCCCACGTTCGTCACGCCGTCGATCAGCTGGATCGTGTCGTTCGACGTGCTCGTCGCCGGGGCTCCGGTCTCGGGGATCGCGGTGAGCCCGAAGACGTTGTCGATGCAGCCGTCGTCCGCGCCGCAGTTGAAGGCCGTGCCGTTCTCCTTCACCCATTTCAGCGATCCGTCGGCGGCGCGAGCGGTCTCGCGCAGCTGCCAGTCGAGACGGTACGAGCGGATCTGCGCGGAGGCCGAGACGCCGCTGCCGGCGGCCGGCGCGGTCAGATCCCCGGCGTCCTCGGCGGCCTGTCGCGCGGCGGTGTTCTCCTCGAGCACGAGACGCACGCCGAGGGTGCTGCCGCGCTCAGCCCCGCTCAGGGCGTATCCCGTGAAGCCGTTCGCATCCATCCAGCTGCCGCCGGGAGCGGCCACGGTGCGCCACTCCTCGCCGTCCCACAGCTGCACCGCCGTGACGACGTCCCAGCGCAGCGAGGGGTCGACCGTGCCGGAGGTCGGCACCCCGTCGAACCGGATCGGCCTGATGTGGGTGAGGTCGAAGGCCTCGAACACCGTGCCCGCGCCCGTGGCCGTCGGCGCGGCCGGATCCTGCAGTCTCACCTGCTCGTAGCCGTTCTCGGTCAGCGCCCAGGACTGGGTGGTCCAGGTGGTCGCGCTCGACTGCGAGGTGAGCGTGTCGTGAGCCCAGTCCTTGGCGGTCCAGACGCCGCCCGGCCCGGGGCCGGTGCCGCCTCCGGTCCCGCGCACGCCGACGTTGACCTCGTCCCGGTCCCGGCCCGTCACGACGCGGCCGTCGAGGTGTCCGGTGGCCTCCGCCGTGGCGACGTTCTCGTAGAGCTCCGGCGCGTCGAAGGCGCCCGCGGTCGGGCTCCCGTCGCTGCGCAGGGCGCCGCGGGCGGTGAACGAGATGTTCGGCTTCACGTAGGTCGCCTGGGAGAGTCCATCCGGATTGCTGTAGACGAAGCGGAGCCCGGTCGCGCCCGACGGCACCGCCACCGGGGTGTTCTCGTCCGGATTCGTCACGAGGAGATGCCAGTCGCCGGCGGCGTCCCGGTACCGGATCGCGAGATCGGCCTGGGTGGCCGGGCTGCCGCTGCCCACCGGGCGGGTGATCGGCGGCAGGATCTCGCGGGCGTCGAAGGCGTCCCAGAAGGTGCCGTCGCCGCTCAGGGCGTCCTCGACCACGATCTCGGTCGGCTTCGTCCGGCCGCCGACGGTCTGCGCCGAGGCGTCGAGCTGGACCACGACGGTCTGGCCCGCCAGCACCGTGCTGGGCCCGACCCGCTTGTCGATCGTCACGTCGATCCGGGGCGACACGAGGGAGAGATCGGCGTGCGCCGAGGCCGTGTCGTCGGGGAGGCCGTCGCGCGCGCCGACCACGTCGATGACGTTGCGGAACGGGCCGGCGGTCGCGCCGGGCGCGACGAAGGCGTCGTCGGCGCTGGTGGCCAGCCGGTACCTGATCTCGCTGTAGGCGCCCGGCTCGATCGAACCGGCGAAGGCGATCTCGAACCCGGTGACGCCCGCGGGCGCGGTCGGGAGCGCGGCCCCGGCGCTCAGGTCGACGGTCGTCGGCCCGCCCGGGTGGTCCCAGCGCAGTTCGGCGCTCGTGGCGCCGGCGGGCCAGACCGTCGCGGCGTCGTCGAAGCCGTCGAAGCGGAGGTGATCGCCGAAGTACTCGGCGTGCGAACCCGCGCCGGGCTCGCGGATCACGAGGCGGTCGAGCGTCGTGCTGCGCGGCGCGGTCTCGTTGATCGCACGGAGGACGACCCCGACCGTGTCTCCCGCGGTCACGCCCGTCAGGTTGGTGGTCTCCGAGCCGCTCGGCAGCGTGCGGAAGCGCTTCTGAGCCGAGACGTCGATCTGCTCCGGCGCGACCGCGAACGGGGCGTCCGTCTCCTTCGACACGGGATCATGGCCCGGCACCTCGACGGTGGCCCTGACGTCGTTCACGAGGTCGTAGCCCTCGGAGACCGCGGCACCGGTGCCGCGGTGGGTCGAGCGCTGCTCGACCGTGAAGCCCTGGGAGACGGAGGTGCCGGGCGGGATCGCTCCGGCGTAGGCGATCCGGACGCCGCCGATCTCGCTGTTCGGGATGCTCGCGTTCCAGCTCGTCCAGTTCCATGCGCCCCCGCTCAGGCGATAGACCTCGACCGTCGCCGAGTCGGCTCCCGTCGGCAGATCGGCGGCCGGGTCGGCGGGCGCGGTGAAGCCGGCGAAGTCGACGTGGGTGAACGGGTTGTCCGCGGACAGCGAGGTCGCCCCGTCGGGGGCGCTCGCCGGGTCCTGCAGGCGGAGCACCGCGGCGTCGACGTTCGAGGTCTGCCTCGCGCCGATCGTGACCGTGGAGCTGCGACCCGGCTCGTAGCTCTGACCGGCGGGGGTCCAGCTCTTCCGGGGCTCCACATCGACCGCGATGGGATTGTCGACCGAGATGACGGCGCTGTCGGAACGGCTGAGATCCTGCGCGCCGGCCTTCGCCGAGAAGGTCGCCGTGTTGGTGAGATCGCGGCGCAGCAGCGGATCGTCGGGCGACAGATCCTCCGGCACCGTGAGCGTGTACTCGAGCTCGCCCGTGTGTGTGGTGGGCATGCCGAGGCCCGAGGCGTTGCCGGCACCGGCCTGCACCGGGCGCTCGACGCCGACGGTGATCGTGCGCTCTGCGGCGCTCGCACCGATCGTTCCCTCGACCGGGCCGGAGGGCGCGTCGCCCGCGGCGATACCAGGCAGATCCAGGACGACCCCCGAGGCGGAGCCGCCGACGAGCGCCGTGAGTCCGGTGATCCGCCATCCGGCGAACTCGGCGGGCAGCTCGTCGACCACGCGCACCGGCGCGTCGGCGTCCTCGTCGTTGACGCGGAACTCGATCTTGTAGGTCACCGAATCGCCGGGTCGGAGATCCCGCTCGGCCTTCTTGCCGTTGACGGTCTTCACGAGGAGGAGCGAGGCTCCCTCCATCGCGGCGGCCGGCAGCACGCCGCCCGTCGCCGAGGCGGTGCCGAACAGCAGCAGGGCCAGCACGCTCGCCAGCCAGCCGCGGCCTCCGCCGCGCAGGCGCCGTCCGGCTCTCGAAGTCTTCGCACTCAACGGTCTCATCTCCGGTTCCTCTCCTTCGGATGCGGTTCTCCTGGATCTGCGCATCAGACCCGGCCCCCGCACTGGGGTATTCCTTGGGGGGCAATGCGGGGGCCGGGCACCTATAACACAGGGAAGCTGCCGAATCGTGACGCGCGTTTGAATATTTCTTTGAATCTTTTCGTCGGGTTTGGAATTGTGCGGGGGTGGACGGATACTGGAATGAGGTGAGCAGCCGGTCCGGGGCGACAGATCCTCCCGCACAGTGGACGCGGAACGACTGGTATCGACAACGTGGGGATGTGATTCGTGGTGTTTCTCAACCGCGAAGCCGAGCTGTCTGACAGCGACCTGCTGAACGCGTGCCGCAACGGGGACACGGAGGCGTACGCGGCCCTCTGGGAGCGCCACCACCGCGCCGGACTCGCCGCCGCTCGGAGCATGGCGCCCGGCCTCGACCCGGACGACCTCGTCGCCGAGGCGTTCACCCGCATCCTCGACCTCGTGCGCGACGGTCGCGGCCCGCAGCTCTCCTTCCGGCCGTATCTGTATCGCGTGATCAAGTCGCTCTCCGCCGACTGGTATCGCCGCCCCGAGGACGCGAACGACCAGTTGGACGCGATCCCCGATCTCTCCGAGGCCAACCCCTGGGAGGACGGCGCGTTCGACCGCAACGCCGCCGCACAGGCGTTCGCCTCGCTGAACGAGCGCTGGCAGACCGTGCTGTGGTACACGGAGGTCGAGGGGCTGCCGCCGCGCGAGGTGGCCGCACTCATGGGGCTCTCCGCGAACGGCGTCTCGGCGCTCGCCGCACGGGCCAAGGAGGCCCTGCAGTCGGCCTGGGTGGAAGCGCACGTCGACCGGGAGCTCGCCGACGCCGCCTGCCGCTCGACTCTCGAGCATCTGCAGCGCTACCAGCGCGGAAAGCTGACCGCCGCGCTGAGCCGCGAGGTGGCGGCCCACCTCGATGCCTGTCCGAGCTGCGCGGCGGCGGCCGCCGAGTACTCGTCGCTCAACCGGCAGCTGGCCCTCGTGCTCGCCACCGTCTTCGTCGGCGGCGGCTCCGCCCTCGCGCTGCTCGGCGGGTTCGGGCAGTCCGCACCCGCGATGGCCGCGAGCACCGCCGCAGTCGGCGGCGCGGGCGGGCCCTCCGGTTCCGGGGGCTCTTCCGGCGGCGCCGGAGGATCCGGCGGCGGAGCGGGCGCCGGCGGCGCCGCAGCGGGCGCGGCTTCCGGTCTCGCGGCTCCCCTGGCGATCGCCGCCGCCGCGGTGCTGGCCATCGCGGTCGGAGGTTCCGCGCTGATGCTCCTCAACCCGTCCGAGGCCGCCCCGCCCCCGGGACCGGTCACTCCGAGCAGCAGCGCTGCGGAGACCTTCCGCCCGAACGGCGCCGTCTCGGACGGGCGCGACGGGCGCCGCGATGCCGCGGACGAGCAGGGGGACGACGCCCTCGCCGCCGCGAATCCGGGAGCCGGCGAGCGGCCGGGGCCGGCGGTTCCGGCCGATCGGCCGGACCGGACCGCGCAGCCGGGCGGACCGGACGCGGCGGGCCCGCGCGACCGCGGCGATTCCGCAAGACCGGACCCCGCCCCGAAGCCCGAACCGACGCCGGAGCCGAAACCCGTACCGGAGCCGGAGCCCGAGCCGGAACCGGAGCCCGAACCGGAGCCGGAGCCCGAACCGGAGCCCGGGCCGGTGCTGGACCCCTCCCTGCAGGTCGGGTTCGACTGCTACCTGGCGGGATCGGCCTACATGGGAGTCGCCAACGAGTACGGGGTCATCCGAGCCCGCGTCACTCCCTCCGGAGCCGATCCGATCGAGATGTTCCAGCCGGAGTTCGATCCCGCAAACTGGCCGGACGGCGTCTTCGACGACGGACGCGGCAATACCTTCGCATTCGGTTTCTTCACCGGAACCGACCCGGAGCCGTCGCTGGGCTGGTGGGCCCCTCCGTTCTCCTCGCTGCCGCAGTGGGAGGGCTGGGACAGCCTGGGTCTGCGCATCGAGCTGAGCCTGGTCACGCCCGACGGCCGCACCTCGCCGTGGACGAGCATCAAGGAGCCGGGCACCTCGTCCGCGCAGCTCTGCTGACCCCGGACGAGCCGCCCGTCAGCGGAGCCGCACGGTGCGGCTCGTCGCCGTGCCAGAGGCGTGGCCCGCGCGCTTCGCCGTGACGGTGACGCTGAGCTTCCCGCCGCGCTCGCCCGCCCGCACGGTGAAGGTCTTCGCCGAGCCGCGCGCGCCGCCGACCTTCTTGCCGTTCAATCGCCAGCGGAGGCCGTGCGAGGTCGCCTTCGGCGACCACCTCCCGAGCGAGACGCGGACGGTGGATCCCGCCCGTTTCGCGCCGGTGATCGCCGGACGCTTGGTCGCCCTCAGCTTCGCCCCGACCCCGACCTTCGCCGATGCGGGCGAAACCGAGGTCGCGGCACCCCGGGGGTTCGTCGCGACGACCGTGCAGCGGAGCCGCTTCCCGCGATCCTTCGCCCGCGGCGTGTAGGACGCGGCACGGCCGACGACCTTCGATCCGATGCGCCAGGTCGTCGTGCGCGACGCCGCGTGCGACCAGTGCGCCGAGCAGGTGAGCGCCGATCCGACGCGCGGCGTGCCGCGCACCTTCGCATTCGCGAGCAGGGCCATCGGCGGCACCGGCGTCGAGCGGACGAGGAGCTGCGAGGTGTGGTCGCGCTCACCGGTCCGGTCGTGGGTCCTGATCCAGAAGACGCTCATCTCGCCGCTCGGGCCGAGCACCGTGAGCGGATTCGAGTTCCACCAGGTCGTCGTCGCCCCGTTCTCCGAGATCGGGCCGACGGCTCCGCCCCATCCGCCCCCGCCGAGCACGCGCACGCGCAGTTCCGGCCTCGCCGTGGAGCCGACGGCCCGCGTCGCCCAGGAGAGGGCCGCGTCACCGCCCGGGCCCGCCGCCAACGACCACTGGAACTCCGCCGCCTGGTTCGCGCCGACCACGCTGCCGGCCGCCGACCAGGCGCTCGCCGAGGAGAGTCTCGTCGTCGACTTGACCGACAGGCCTGCGTCGAGGGACTCCTGCCACGCGAGGATCGCGGTCCCGCTCCCGGTCACCCCCGATTGGAGCACGCGGCTCGGCGTGGCCGAGACCGTCTCGGCGGCGCTCCACGACGCACCGGTCTTCGCCAGCGTCCGCGCCGTGATGCCGCCCGGGCCGCTCACCGGCGCCCAGGCGACGACCATGCGGCCGCCCCGGCCGATCGCCTGGGTGAGGTGCTGATTCGCGCCGAGATCCTTCGCGAGGGTCGCGACCGGGCTCCAGGCACCCGAGCGGCCGTTCGTCGTGCTGACATGCACATTCTGTTTGAAGCGCCCGGTCTCGGTGGTCCACACGAGCGCGAGGTGCCCGTCGCCCGAGGTCCGCACCTGCACCTCGTGCACCGATGAGCCCTTCGGGGAGATCCGCTTCGCCGACCTCCACTCGCTCTTCGCACCCGCCGGGCGGAAGAACGAGTTCAGCTGATTCGCCCCCTCCCAGCTGGCACCGATCGCGGTCACCGCACCGTTCGGCGCGACCGTGACGCCGGTCACGTTTCGCGAACCGATCTCGTGCGGGTCCGTCCACGACCTCGTGCCGCCCGGGCGCACGCTCGCGTAGAAGCCGCTGTAGGTGTTCCACGAGACCGCGATCGTGCCGTCGGCACCGACCGAGACGCGCGGCGCCCAGGCCGTCTTCACCGTGTACTTGCCGTTCCCCAGCGGCCACCTGCTCAGCTGGCGCGGGGCTCCCCACTTCGCACGGCCGGGCTCGCGCACCGAGACGTAGACGCCCCCGCCGTTGGCCTCCTGCCAGACGACGGCGGCGGTGCCGTCGGCGCCGATCGCCGCCTCGTGCTGGCCGGAGGCGTAGATGGACCCCGTGCGCTCGGCGATCCGCTGCGCCGGCTCCAGCTGCGCCGCATCCGGTGCCGCATGCGCGGCGGGTGCGGTCGCCGGGAGCGCCGCGGTCAGGGCGACCGCGAGCGCGAGAGCGCCGGCGCCCAGGACCCGCAGGCTTCGAAGCGCGACCCGGTTCTGCTCGTTCATGATGGATGACGTCCCTGTCTCGATGATCCGGATCTTGGCGCGACCCCTTCAGAGTAGGCGAGCGCACGGCGCAGGGTCAATCATGATCTGAGGACGGTCCCCGACGCGCCGTCCCCCCGCTCGCGATGGCCGGAGTCTTCCGGGCCGGCTGAACCCGGCGCCGGCGTCCTTCGGGTTCCCCCGTCCCCGACGACTGACGCCCCCGACGACTGCCGGATCACGCCTGGTTCGGCAGGCCGAAGCTCCGATCCACCCCCGTGGCGATCCACGCGGCGGTGAGCAGCAGCACCCGGCAGATGAAGTTGAACCAGATCAGTATGCCGATCAGCACGGCGAAGGAGGCGAGCAGCGGATTGTTGCCGGCGCCGCCGAGCAGCGCGGTGCCGAGCACCTTCAGCGCCAGCAGCGCCAGGCCGCCGAGCAGGCAGCCGGACAGCAGCTTCCGCCAGGGCACCCGCACCTCGGCGAGATAGCGGTGCATGGCGACGAGCACGATCACGTCGAAGAGGGTCATGGTGCCGTAGCGCAGGAGCGTGCCGAGCGTGCCGAGGAACCAGCTCTCAGGGTCCCAGCCCAGCCACGAGAACATCACGTCGGTGACGTTCGAGCTGAGCACCGTGAGTGCCGCGGAGACGATGATGGCGGCGAAGAACGCGATCGCGAGCACGAAATCCCGCAGCTTCAGCAGCGCGGCGTTGCGGTACTGCTTCACGTCGAGGCCGAAGATGATCCGGATCGCCCGCCGCGTGCCGGTGAACCAGTTCAGCGCCACCCACAGCAGCGCGAGCCCGGCGACGAAGCTCGTCCAATCCAGACTGCGCGCCTCGAGCAGCGTTCCCAGCTCCACCACGCCGTCCTCGCCGAGCAGGCCGGGCACGAAGGCATTGATCTGATCGACGAGCGTCTGCAGCAGCTCCGGCCGACTCCGCAGCGATATCCCGGCCACGCCGAAGCCGACCCAGAGACCGGCGAACACCGCGAAGAGCGCCTGGTAGCTCATCCCGGCGGAGAGCACGCTGCCGCCCATGTCGGTGAAATGCGAGAACGTGCGCCAGGGCCGGGTGCGCTGGGCCCACTGCCAGAGCCGACGACCTCGGTCGAGGAGGCCGGCCCGGGTCGGAACCGCCGGGGCCTCGCCGGGCCGGTCGGCGGGCTCTTGGCCGATGATCATGGCGACCAGCCTAGCGACGGAACCGCTCCGGTGGGCGCGGAGGGGCGGCTCGACCGCAGCGTGCACGCGCACAGCGCTCCGTGCGGGGCCGGCGAGCAACGGTCGGATCCTTGCACGGTTCCTGCAAGATGAGTGTCGAGAGTCGGTAACGCTGCACTGACCGGTTCCGCCGTGAATGTCGGCGGTGGGGTGTGTACTGGTGGCATGAACGATCAGCAGCACCTCGATTCCGCGGATCGCCCGGCGGGCAGGGACGCCGGTGTGCTGGGCGCAGACCCCGGTGCGGTGGGCGCGGACCCCGGTGTTTCAGAGCATCCTGATGAGGACCTGCTGGTCTGGTTGGAGCGCATCGAAGTGCGGCGGCGCGAGCTCGACGCGACCCGGCTGATGCTGATCGCCGCCGCGCTCGATCAGGCCACCTCCGGAGCATCCGAATTCGCGTACCGGTCCCTGCGTGCAGAGCTCGCGGCTAACACCACGGGCGGAGGCACTGCGTCGGATGAGATCGTGGCCGAGGCGGGAACCCGGGAAGTGGTGACCACCCACCCGAGCACTGCGAGCAGTCCGGCGGACCCCCAAGCGCGAGAGCAAGGTGCACTTCCCGCTGCCCTCGGAACCCGACTCTCCGTGGTAGCTCCGCTACTTGACCTTGCCGCTGCGGATCGCCGACTTCACCTCGGCGATCGCCTTCGTCACCTGGATGCCGCGAGGGCAGGCGTCGGTGCAGTTGAAGGTGGTGCGGCAGCGCCACACGCCCTCCGTGTCGTTGAGGATGTCGAGACGCACCTCCGCCTGATCGTCACGGGAATCGAAGATGAAGCGGTGCGCGTTCACGATCGCCGCCGGGCCGAAGTACTGCCCGTCGGTCCAGAAGACCGGGCACGACGTGGTGCAGGCCGCGCAGAGGATGCACTTGGTCGTGTCGTCGAAGCGCTCGCGATCCTCGATCGACTGGACCCGCTCCTTGCCGGGCTCCGGCTCGGATCCGGCCACCAGGAACGGGTTCACGGCGCGGTAGGCGGCGAAGAACGGCTCCATGTCGACGATGAGGTCCTTCTCGAGCGGCAGGCCCTTGATCGCCTCGACGTAGATCGGCTTCGAGATGTCGAGGTCCTTGATCAGCGTCTTGCACGCCAGCCGGTTGCGCCCGTTGATGCGCATCGCATCCGAGCCGCAGATGCCGTGCGCGCAGGAGCGGCGGAACGTCAGGGTGCCGTCCTGATCCCACTTGATCCGGTGCAGCGCGTCGAGCACGCGATCGGTGGGATACATGGGCACGTCGAAATCCTCCCAGTACGCGTCGCGCCCCGACTCCGGGTCGTAGCGGCGCACCAGCAGGGTGACGTTGAACGGCTGCAGGCCCGCCTCTTCGGCGGGGGTTCCGGGAGCCTCGGAGACGACGGTGCTCATTAGTACTTCCTCTCCATCGGCGGGTAGTTCAACTCGCCCTGCTCGTTCCTCGTGAACACGACGGGCTTCCAATCCAGGCGGATGTGGTCTTCCGGGTTGGGCGAGTGCGGATCGCCCGTGAGATAGGCCATCGTGTGCTGCATGTAGTTCTCGTCGTCGCGATTCGGATAGTCGTCGCGCATGTGCCCGCCGCGGCTCTCCTTGCGGTTGCGGGCCGCATAGGCGAGCACCTCGGCGAGGTCGAGCAGGAAGCCGAGCTCGATCGCCTCGAGCAGATCGGAGTTGTAGCGGCGGCCGCGATCCTGGATCCCGATGTTCTGGAAGCGTACGCGCAGGTCGTGGATCACTCCGAGCACTTCGGTCAGCGACTCCTCGGTGCGGAACACCTGCGCGCCGCGATCCATCGCCTCCTGCAGATCCTTGCGGATGTCCGCGATGCGCTCGGTGCCGGAGCTCTCGCGCATCCGCTCGACCAGCTCGCGGATCTCCCGCGCCGGATCGTCCGGCAGCGGCACGAACTCGGCGGTGACGGCGTAGTCGGCGGCGTTGTTGCCGCTGCGCTTGCCGAACACGTTGATGTCGAGCAGCGAGTTGGTGCCGAGGCGGTTCGAACCGTGCACCGACACGCAGGCGCACTCGCCGGCGGCGTAGAGGCCGGGCACCACCGTGGTGTTGTCCGAGAGCACCTCGGCGTCGTTGTTGGTCGGGATGCCGCCCATGGCGTAGTGCGCGGTGGGGAACACCGGCACCGGCTCGGTCACGGGATCCACCCCGAGATAGGTGCGCGCGAACTCCGTGATGTCGGGCAGCTTGGTCTCGAGCACCTCGGCGCCGAGGTGCGTGCAGTCGAGGTAGACGTAGTCCTTGTGGGGCCCGGCGCCGCGGCCGTCGAGCACCTCCTGCACCATGCAGCGGGCGACGATGTCGCGCGGCGCGAGATCCTTGATCGTCGGCGCGTACCGTTCCATGAAGCGCTCGCCGGAGGCGTTGCGCAGGATCGCGCCCTCCCCGCGGGCGCCCTCGGTGAGCAGGATCCCGAGCCCCGCGAGGCCGGTCGGGTGGAACTGGTAGAACTCGATGTCCTCGAGCGGCAGGCCCTTGCGCCAGACGATGGCCACGCCGTCGCCCGTCAGCGTGTGCGCGTTCGAGGTGGTCTTGAACACCTTGCCGAAGCCGCCGGTCGCGAACACGATCGACTTCGCCTGGAACACGTGCAGCTCGCCCGTGGCGAGCTCGTAGGCGACGACGCCCGAGGGCTTGCGATCCGCGCCCTCGCCCGTCATCACCAGGTCGAGCACGTAGAACTCGTTGAAGAAGTTGACCCCCAGCTTCACGCAGTTCTGGAACAGGGTCTGCAGGATCATGTGCCCCGTGCGGTCGGCCGCGTAGCAGGCGCGGCGCACCGGGGCCTTGCCGTGGTCGCGGGTGTGCCCGCCGAAGCGGCGCTGATCGATCCGGCCCTCGGGGGTGCGGTTGAAGGGCAGGCCCATGTTCTCGAGGTCGATGACGGCGTCGATGGCCTCCTTCGCGAGGATCTCCGCCGCGTCCTGATCGACGAGGTAGTCGCCGCCCTTGACCGTGTCGAAGGTGTGCCACTCCCAGTTGTCGTCCTCGACGTTCGCGAGCGCCGCCGCCATGCCGCCCTGCGCCGCCCCCGTATGCGAACGCGTCGGGTAGAGCTTCGTGATGACCGCGGTCCTCGCCTTCGGCGCCGCCTCGATCGCGGCGCGCATGCCGGCGCCGCCGGCGCCGACGATGACGACGTCGAACTGGTGGTAGGTGACGCCGTCCTTGACGGTCACCTCCTCGCCCTCATGGGTGTTGGTGGTCACAGTGTTCCTATCTCGGTTCAGTCTTGGCGGGCTCGCGCGACGGACTCACTCGGCGCGGGTCACGCGGTGCAGAAGGAGGCGAGCAGTTCGGGGTCGGCGCCCGCGGGGCAGGGCTCGAAGGTGAAGATCACGAGGGTGCCCAGCAGGATCAGCAGCGCCGCCGCGAGGAACAGGGCCGTCTTGAGCCCCTTGGCGAGGCCCGGCCGTTCGACGTAGTCGTTGACGATGGTGCGCATGCCGTTGGCGCCGTGGATCAGTGCGAGCCAGAGCAGCAGCAGATCCCAGACCTTCCAGAACGGGTTCGCCAGCTTGCCTCCGACGAAGCCGAAATCGATCGCCGAAATGCCGTCGCCGACCATCAGGTTCGAGAACAGGTGGCCGAAGATGAGCACCACCAGCAGCACGCCGGAGGCGCGCATGTAGATCCAGCCCCACTTCTCCCAGTTGATGCGCTTCTTCTTATTCGGATTCCCGGGAGCGGAGGCCTTCGCGCGGGGAGCGTCGATCGTCGTCATAGCGGTCACTCCCCTCAGTGCGAGAACACGTTGATCAGGTGACGCGGCGTGAAGCCGAGCATCACGACTACCCACAGCGCGATCACGATCCAGAACATGGTGCGCTGGTACTTGGTGCCCTTGCTCCAGTAGTCGACCAGGATGATGCGCAGGCCGTTCAGTGCGTGAAAGGCGATCGCGCCGACCAGCCCGACCTCCCCGATGCCCATGATCGGGGTCTTGTAGGCGCCGATGACCGCGTTGTAGGCCTCGGGGCTCACCCGGATGAGCGCCGTGTCGAGCACATGCACCAGCAGGAAGAAGAAGATGGCCACGCCGGTGATGCGGTGCAGCACCCACGACCACATCCCCTCGGCGCCGCGGTAGAGCGTGCCCCCGGGGCGACGCTTCTTCGTGGCCGCGGGCTGCGCCTCGGCGACTGGGGCTGACACGGATCGTCCTCCTTGGGTCGGGTTGCACCGGGCAGGCCGGTATCCGATGCGGAACGCCTAGCGCGAGGATGGCACCCCGTGGCTGAGAACATGCCGCGAACCCATTATGGCACCATTCTGCGGTCGTCCTGACATCAGTGCGCACCACCATTCATCGGATGAAACCATGGTTGAACTGGCATCGAGGGGCGGTGCGCGGGCGACGCGACGCCGGGAGGCCGTCCGCAACTGATCTCGAAATCATAGAGAGGAATCGCGGGGAGCGCCTGCCTGCTATCAGGGAGGATCGCTACGGTGTAACTTTGTTACCGGCGCAGAGATTCGGCGATACCCGTTCCCCGGCCTCGTGCACCGCCCCAGTCGTCTGCAAAGGAGTTACATGGTCGAGAGCGCGCGATCCGCCGTCGCGGGCGCTGACGGGCAGCGAGGCCAGCGTCTGCCGCCCGGGCCGCGCGTGCTCTCCCGCGAGGTGATCGACGCCCACCAGCGCAACCGGATCCTCGACGCCATGCTCGAGTTGATCATCGACCAGGGCTATGAGGCGAGCTCCGTCTCCCGCGTCTCGAAGCACGCGGGCGTCTCCACCGCGACGTTCTACCAGCTGTTCGGCAATCGGGCCGACGCGTTCTGGCAGATGTACGACATGGCGCTCGAGTCTCTGCTGCGACCGGCGCTCGACATCTGGGAGGAGTCGGAGGCCTCCGTCGACGGGTCGACGCGGCTTCGCGCCAGCCTCAGCACCCTGCTCTCCACCATGGCGGCGAAGCCGGATCTGGCCCGCGTGGTGATCGCCGAGGCCGCTTGGCTCGGCCCCGAGGTCTTCGAGCGTCGGGAGCAGCAGCTTCGCCCGCTCGCCGAGCGGATCGAGCACGCCATCGGCGATCAGAACGGCAGCAGTTCACCCTTCGCGGCCCGAGCCATCGTGGCAGCCGCCTGGGAGATGATCGAGGAGCACGTCGCCGCGGGCACCGTCTCGAAACTGCCGGAGCTCACCGACGACCTGTACGACGTGGGACGCGCGGTGTTCGATCACACGGGCCAGGACTCCTCCGGCCGGATCAGCGCGGGGGCGCTGGCCAGGTATCAGCGCGTGCTCGATCAGGTGTACGGGGCGAGCCGCGAGCTCATCCTCGCGGCGCCGAGCTGGCAGGCCGGGCTCTACGCGTCGCTCCGCGGCTGCTACACACAGATGCGATCCCACCCCGAATCGCTGTGGCTGCACTTCATCGAGACGGATCAGGAGGAGACCGTCGCGGTGCGCTCGGCCCACAGCGCGAGGCTGCTCACCCTGCTCCACGAGCTGCGCGAGGACGCCCCCTCGAAGCAGGAGGGCAGCGACCTGCTGAAGCAGATCCACGGCGCGATGCGCGAGTCGATCCTGCAGAACGGCGATGCCATCGATCTGGACGCGGCCGAGGGGACCTTCGCCCACCTGCTCTTCCACCACGAATCGCAGGTCGAGGGAGATCCCGCGGCCGCTCGCACCGGCACCGGCGCGCAGCGCGCGGACGGCGAGTAGCGCGGCGGACCCGACGCGCGTTCCCCCGCGCCTCAGCCGCGCTCGTCGTCCCGCGGCTCAGCCGCGCTCGTCATCGAAGACACGGCGGGAGAGCGCTTGCACGTCGCGGTCGAGGTGGGTCAGCTTGTCCTCGACCCGACCGATCTTCGCGTCCATCGCTTCGAACCGCGCGTCCATCGCCTCAAACCGTGCGTCGAACTTCGCATCCATCGCTTCGAATCGCAGGTCGACCGCTTCGAACTTCGCGTTCATCTCGCCGCGCAGGCCGTCGATGCGGGCGCCCAGGCTCTTCTCCACGCCCTCCATCGAGACCTTGATGATGCGCCCGAGCAGCGTGGTCGACAGCGTCATGGCACCGAGCATCACGACGGCGAACACGCCGATCAGCGTCCACACCTGGGGTTCGTTCAAGGTGTCCATCTCCTCAGTATCACAGCTTCGCCGAGTATCCAGAAGAGGGTTCTCCGGAACTCACGGGTCCAGTGTGCCCGCGGCCCGGGGGCGCCGAGGCGCTCACCCCGTATCTGTGGATGACTCGGGAGGCGGGCGCCTGGGTCACAGGCTGTGAGGGGCGGAACGGACGGGGAGGCAGGCACGCCGCACCCCAGCAGGCGGCCTGCGGGATCGGCAGCGGGTCATGGGACGGGTCAGGCGCCGCAGTAGCCCTCGACATAGTGCTCCGGTGCGCAACGGATCTGCGGCAGCCACTCGGCGCGAGTCTGCTCCTGATACGCCTGCCACGCCCAGTCGGGCTTCTCGGCCGCGGCGACCTTCTCGAGCTGGTCGCCGTGCTCCTCCTGCGCCTGCTCGAAGGTCAGATCCCGGCGAGGCGTGATGCCGTCGACGCGCACGACGGCCCAGCCCTCCTCGATCCGCGTCACCTCGCCGAGCACCCCCGTCTCCGCGGCGAACACCAGTTGCCCGAGCCCGGACGAGAGTTCGCTGAAGCGCAGGCCGCTGTGGTCGCCGCTCGCCGGGTCCGCCTCTTTCGACAGCTCCTTCGGGAGGTCTGCGGCGACCGTCTCGAACGAGTCGCCGGCCTCGATGCGCTGCCTCGCCTCCGTCGCGGCCTCTTCGGTGTCGGCGACGATGTAGCCCGCATCCCTGGTCTCGGGCTCGGCGACGAACGCGCCCGGGTTCTCGTCGTAGTAGCGACGCTGCTCCGCTTCGGTAGCGGAAGATGTGTCGGTGTCGGATTTGACCTTCGCCCTAACGGCTTCTTCGAGCAGCGACTCGCGCAACCGTTGACGCACGTCGGTATCGGTGATGCCCGCGGCACTCTCCAGAGTGCCGAGTTGATCCTCTCCGCCGATGACCGTGGTGAACTGCTCGACCCGGGCGTCGAAGGCCGCCTCGTCAACCTCGACATCCAGCGCAGAAGCCGAGGCCTCGGTCAGGCGCGCAGAGAGCAGCTGCGCGAGGGTGTCGTCGTGCAAGCCGCTCGCGGCGCTGGTGCAGGCATCGCGCAGCTGCTCGTCGGAGGCGGCAGCCAGCGTCTCCTCCGATGCGTACTCGCGCACCCAGGATGCGCAGACCTCTGGGTCCTCTTGGAGCGGGACGAGATGCAGATCGGCTTTCTGGAACCCCTGCGCGCCCACGAGCGCGATGGTCCGCTGATACCGCACCAGGCGCTGCTGGATCTCGAATTGCTCCTGGGTGATGTCGGTGTCGCCCACCCGCGCGGCCACCCCCTCGGGCAGCGCGTTCGCGCTCGCGACCAGGTGGCTCGTCAACGCCCAGCCCCCCACGACGACAGCGACCGCGACGACGATCACGACGATGCGCCACCGCCCCAGCCGGGCGAACCAGCCCCGCCCGGAACCTGAACCCGCACGCTCCCCTGAACCCGCACCGTCCTCTGAGCTTGTCGAAGGGGACAGCGCCAACGACGAAGCGGACGCAGCCGATGACTCGCTATCGCTCTCGGCGTTCTCTGAGGCATCAGAGCCTTCTGAAGTCTCACTCATCGTCTCAACTCACCTTCCTCCAGACGGTAACGGGCGAGGGGCCGGATCACGGTTCTCATCCCTCCGGAGCGTCCTGGCGACGCGGCCACCGAGTGTGCCACGCCGCCAGACCGCTCAAGTGACAAGAACCGCAATCCGGCCCCTCACCCTCAGCGAAGCCGTCCCCCCGCTACTTCGTGACCTTCACCTTCACAGTGCGCTTCACGGTCTTGCCTGCGATCTTGGCCGACACGGTCACCTTGTGAGTGCCGAGCTTGGCCTTCTTGCCGACCTTCAGCTTCACCTTCGCGGTCACGGCCTTGCCTGCCTTGACGGCCTTCAGCGACGCCGTCTTCTTGCCGGTCACCCGCAGCTTCGACGGGGTCTTCGCCTTCAGCGTCGACTTCGCCACGGTCGTGCTGGTGCCATTGACCACGATGAACGGCAGCGACGCGGTCTTGCCCCGCTTCACCGTGACCGTCGACTGCGCCGCAGCGAACGCGACCACGCCGGGCGAGGCGGAATCGCCTTTGTCACCTTTGTCACCCTTATCGCCCTTCTCGCCGGGAAGGTTGCCGGGCAACTCGGTGCCGTAGCCCTCGAGCCTGAAGGTGAGCGTCTCGCCCTCCACCGTCTTCACGACCAGCGCTGCCTTTCGCGTGCCCAGCTGCGATGGGGTAAACCGTATCGATATCGGGAGGCTTGCGCCCGCGTTCAGGGTGTAGGGCAGGTCATAGACGTGGAGCTGGGGGATGGAGAAGTCGTCCCCCGCTAGCTCGGCACTGCTCGCGGTGCTGTCGGTGGAGATCTTGATGCTGGCGATCGTAGCGGTGCCACCGGAGGCCGAAACCCTCACGACCTTCGAGCCGCTCGCCGTGCCGAGCGGCTGCGTCAAGAATGAGAGGATACCGTTGGCGTCGTCCCCCTGTGCCCGCCGCAGCACCGAGTCGACAAAAGCGATCTGCTGAGCACCCGAAGGCCCTGTCGCCAGAGCGGTCACACCCGTGATGTTGCCCACCTGCTGCGGGGTCTCGGTCCGGGGCTGTCCCGACGTGCCCGGAGCGCCGGTGTAGGGCAACGCATACTCCGCGGGAGCAGAGGAGGCATAGCTGCCGGTGTTGAAGAGGCCGCCGTCGAGGGTGCCCCAGCCGTACACCAGACCCGTCGTCGTGCGGGCGAGCACCGTATTATTGTTGATGACGATCTGAGCGAACGGCGGATGCGTCGCGGCCGGAGTGCCTGCGGCGGGTGCGGTCGGCGTCAGCACGTTGTCGGTCGAGCCGGAGCTGAGCCCCAACGCCCCTCGGCTGGCCCGGCCCCAGGCCAGATGGGTGCCGTCGGAGAGCAAGGCGAGGCTCGCCCAGGCGCCGGCGGCGATGCCGGTGACCGTGACGCCGCTCGGCAGATCGGCGGGGGCGAGCACCACGACCGGTTCGATGACGGCCGTGGTGCTGCCGTCGCCGATCTGCCCGTAGTCGTTCGCACCCCAGGCGGCGACGCTGCCGTCGTCGAGCCGCACCAATGCCTGTTCATATCCGTCGACGACCTCTACCGCCGTGCGGCCCTCGGGCAGGCGCACCTGCACGGGGGTGCCGGTGTTGCCTGCCGCGGCGGCCTCAGCGTTGCCGAGCAGCCAACCGGAACCCCACGCCCACAGCGTGCCGTCGGACTTGATCGCGAAGCTGGCACCGCCCGCGGCGATTGACGTGACCCCATCAATGCCCTCGACCTTCGTCGGCGTGTAGCGCGGCTCACCGACCGTGCCGCCGGCAGTGCCGTCGCCGTTCGCGCCCCACGCCCAAACGGTGCCATCCTCGCGCAGCAGCAACGACTGCCCGTTCGTCCCTTGAGCGATAGCCGACACGTCTGCGGTGTTCGGAATCAGGGTGGGATCGGCGGCCGGCGAGGACTGTCCGAGCCCCGAGTATTGGTTCGGCGCGACGGTGTAGACGCCTTCCGGGGCGAGCAGCAGCGATCTGCTGCTTCCGACCGCTGCGGTAGTCACAGAAGACTCCGCACCACCGAGGTTCAGTGGGGTCTTGGTGACGGTCACGTTCGCGCTGAGCGAGGCGCCGAGGTTCGCCTTGTTTCCCCAGCCGGAGAGCGTCTTGGTGCTCGTGTCGTCGGCGCCGGCGGGCGTGACGGCGAGCGGCGCGACCAGTGCTCCGGCGGTGAGAGCGAGGGCGGTGAGCAGACCCGCGGCGCGGCGCGGCTGTTTCTGGAGTATCGGCATCGGGTTGGATCCTTTCGGGTTGGGGTTTCTCGGGGATGGATCAGTTATTGAGGCTGAGTGCCGCAGCATCTCCGAACCATGAGAACGCGCGGGTTTCTCAGGGCACGCAGATCCTGCGACGCGGCCTGGTAGGTGCAGGGTGGGGTGTGACGAACTGTTACACTGACCGCAGCCTCCGGGGCTTGTGCCTACTTCCATTAGGCACAAGCCCCGGAGGGGTTCCGCGTCAGCCGGCTCCGGTCAGGAGTGGAGGCCCTCCAGGTGGAACTGCGCCTCGTAGCCGTCGAAGGCGTCGGCCGAGACGATGTTGGTCCGCCACTGCAGCCAGTACAGATCGTTATTCGTCCCCGAGTTGTCCTGGTATCCACCGGTGAGCGCGTCGAGGTAGATGCCTCCGGTGGTCGAGCTGCCGCCCACGTTGTAGGTGTTGCCGCTGCCAGCCGGGTACTCGATCCGGAAGCCGGTCAGATCGCTGGCGCTCGACTGCACCAGCTGATCGTAGCCGGCGACCACGTTGCTGTCGTCGAAACGCAGCGTCGCGGCGGAGAGGAGGTTCGCGTCGAACTGGAACGTTCCGTTCGGCCCCGCGAACTGCGTGTTCGTGCTGAACGCGCCGCCCGACTGCGTCGTGCCCAGTTTGAGCCCGCCGTTGGCGGTGCCGACGCTGTCGATCGCCGTGTACTCGCCGGATCCCGTGCGCGAGGCCGCGTTGCTGAAGTACGCCGTGGTCGAGCCGTCCTCGGGCAGCTTGACCCAGCTTCCCTCGCCGAGGTCCGGGGTCGGGTTCGCGACCGAGCCGAGGTTGCCCACGGCCTGGGTGATCGACAGGGTGCCGCTGTTCTTGTCGTAGGTCGCGGCGTGGGCGGCGGCCGGGAGGGCCACCGCGCCGAGCACGATGCCGGTCGTCGCTGCGGCAGCGACCAGGTTGCGGGTAATGATGGACTTCTTGACACTCATGATGTTTTTTCCTTTTCTGTGAGAGTGCGTTCGAATGTGCTCTGGGTACTTTGCGCTCCGTGGAGCGCAACAGTCGCTGATGTCAGGGCCTGTGATGCGGGGTCCTCCTTTCGTTTCGTGGGTGGTGCCTCCTCGCCGTCCGGCCGGCGGGGAGGAGTCTCAGTCTTCTTCTGCCGCGGGCTCGAAGGTGCCCTCCAGGTACCAGTGGCCCCAGGCACCCTGGAAGGCACCGCCGTAGATGCGGCTCGTCCAATGCAGGGTGTAGTGCTTCGTCGCCGGATCGTAGGTTCCGGTCAGCGGCGTCGCAGGCCACCCCGCGGGTGTTCCCTCGGGCTTGGGAGATCCCTGGTTGAACCAGGATCCGTTCCAGCTCGCCGTCCAGCCGGTCACCTGACCGTAGAGCTTGCCGTCCTTCTCGTAGATCTCCGGCAGCGGCGAGGGGACATCGGTGCCGAAGTCGCTCTTCGACTGCGCGTCGAACGGGGCGGTCGAGATCGAGAAGCCGACGCCGAAGAACTTCTGCGGCTGCGTGATGCGGTTCGCCAGCGCGTTGCCGGGACGGAAGCCGTCCGGTCGCAGCTCGCCGTCGAAGGCCGGCTCCGGCGGCTCCTGGTACTCGGTGGTCGAGAGCCCGCCATCCGTTCCGGGTCGCAGCAGCGTGTAGGTCTTGTCGCGAGCAGGGGAATCGTCGTTGGTGAACGGCAACCCGGTGCCCCCGATCATGCGGAAATAGGTGCCCCACGTCTTGCCCGAGGCGTCATCCTGGCCGGGGTCGAAGCGGAACAGGCCCTCGAGCTTGCGGGCGCCGGCCGGGATATCCGTCTCGACCGACACCGCGTTCGTCCGCTTGGCCGCGCTGCCGCTGGCCTTGCCGCTCACCCGCGCCTGCGCGGTCACCGTAACCGGCCCCGACAGCGCCGTGGTCTTCTTCACCGTGTATTTGCGGGAAGCGTCGATCGTCGCGGTGAACGACTCCTTCGCGTTCGTGTAGTCCGTCAGCGTCACCGCGACCGTCACCTTCTTGCGGTTCGCCGCCGTGTTCTTCAACGCCGCGGGCAACGTCACCCGCCCGGCCACCGTCACATCGCGCTCGTTCGCGAGCGTCACACTGCCGATCGTCACCGACGCTGCGGCGACCGTGACCGCGTTCTTCTTCGTGACCTTCTTGCCGCTGTTCTTGCCGCGGATCTTGGTCTGGGCGACCACGGTGAGCTTGCCGGTGAGCTTCGTCGTCTTACTGGCCGAGTAGCTGCGGTTCTTCGTGATCTTCGCGGTGAAGGTCTGCTTCTTGCCCGCACTGTCCTGCAGCGTCAGGGCGACCCGCACCTGCTTGCGGTTCTTCGCGGTGTTCGTGAACTTCTTGCCCTTCACCTTCGACGGCAGCGTCACCTTGCCCCGCACCGTGACCTTCGCCGCCTTCGCGGTGACCTTCGCAATCGTGACCTTCGCGGTCTTGCCCGCCGCGTGCGCCGGCGTCGCTGCCGTGTTCACGGCGGCGAAGAGACCCGCGACCAGGGCGAGCACCGCCAGCAGCGCCAGCAGCAGCGTCGGACGGCCGGGCCGGCGCGCCAGCAACCGGTTGTCGGGAACCAGAGGGTGTGACATCAGTGCTTCTCCAAGTGGGTGTTCGGGTGGTGTGCGGGCCGTGCGGCCAACGCCGTTCGGCTTCGAAATACGCTCGTTCAGATTTCGAATTGACTTGACGATAACTCGCTTCGACCGCGAGGCAAATACCCCCGAGACACACGAGGAAACATTCGGTAGTGTTATCTCTTTTATTACGCGAACGAATACCCCAGGGGGTGCGATTGCGCGCGGAATCGCGGTTTCATGACGATGCGCCGCACACCGTCGCGACCGTGTGGCGCCGCGCCCGACGGCTACTCCCCCTCGCCCTCCGGAGTGACGATCACGAGGGTGCCGTCGTCGAGCTGGTAGACCTCGCCCACCGAGGTGCCCTCGCCGCTGACCTCCGAGGTGTCGTCGGGAATGGTGATCTCGGTCTGCTCCTCGCTGGGGGCCGCGCTGTCCGCCGGGCTCGCAGCGCTCGCCACCGAGAGCCCCGCGACCAGGAAGGCGACCGCCAGCACGAGCCCCACGTCGAACATGTTGACCATGCTGTCGAGCGGGTCGCCGGCATCGGTGTCGCCCTGACTGTGCCTGCCGAGGCGGATCCTGCTCATCGCAGCCCCCGCCCGTGCGCCGGCTCGGCCACGGGCACGACCGCTGAGGGTCGTTGCACATGCTTGGCGACCGCGCGCTCGAGCGCGATCAGATCCTCCGAGTAGAGCCGCATCCGCACCTGGGTGATCGCGAAGGCCGCAGTGCCGACGAGCAGGCCGATCACCGTCGCCGCGAACGCCACCTGCAGATGCTCGGCCAGCAGCTGGAAGTTGCCCTCGCCCAGTTCGGCGAGGCCGGGGGTCAAGGGGATCAGCGTGCCCATCAGCCCCGCCGCCGGACCCGCCCGCACCAGCAGCCGTCCCGCGCCGAGGCGCCGCTGCACGGCCAATTCGTAATCGGCCAGCACCGCCTCGAACGCGGCGGCACCGCCGTCCGCGTCGAGAGCCGCGCCGCGCGCGGCCGCCCCGAGCCCCAGCACCGCCCGTTCGGCCAGCGGCCCGGGCGCCTTCCGCGCGAGCTCCCCGGCCCCCTCGGGACGGGCGAGCGCCTCGCGCGCCACGTGCTCCAGGCGGTTCGACCCGGACCCGGGGCGCACCCGGCGCCACCCCTCCGCGACGATCCGACCGAACTCGAACACGAGCACCACCAGCATCACCAGGATGAGGACGTGCATCGAATCACCGAGGGCGGACGAGAACAGCGAGAGGGTGTCGCTCACGACCCCCGAGGCCTCGACCAGCTCGGCGCCCTCGTCGGCCGAGGAGCCCAGCTGCGCAATCACGGCCATGTCGGAACCCCTATCTCACCCTGACGGTCACGGTGCGCGAGATACTCTTGCCACCGGCCTTCCAGATCAGCTGCACCTTGTGCTTGCCCTTCTTCGCCTTCTTGCCGACACTGAGCTTCAGGTTCACCGTCTTGTTCGCACCGCGCTTGGTCGCCGACACCGAAGCCGTCTTCTTCTTCAGCCTCAGATTCTTCGGCGCGGAGATCGAGATCTTCGTCTTCTTCAGGTTCTTCTCGGTCCAGTTCGACGCGGTCGCCTTCACCTTCGCCGTCTTGCCGCGCTTCACCGACACCGACTTCTTCGCCGTCTTCAACCCGATCGTGTTGTCGGCGAGCACGCCCTCGAGGGTCCACTCGCCCGTGAAGTTGTTGAACGGACCGCCGACGATCAGACTGCGCCACCGGATCTTGAACTTGTGGGTGCTCTTGTTGTAGGTGCCGCTGAGAGGCGAGGTGTATCCGGGGTACTTGTCGTCACCCGGTTTGGGCGAGCCCTGATTGAAGTAGATGCCGTTCCAGCCCGGCGTCCAGGCGCTGAAGTCGCCCGTCAGCTTGTTGCCGCTCAGCTTCAGCGACGGGGCGGGAGTGGGCAGGCCGCTCTGCGCGTCGGTGGGCGCCGTGTTCGGACTCCAGTAGGTGCCGAAGAACTTCTGCGGCTGCGTGATCCGCTTGGCCAGCGAGTTGAGATTCGCATCGAAGGGCTTGCTCGGCACCCGCTGGTACCGCCCCAGCTGCAGGCCTCCGTCGGTGCCCGGCTTCAGCAGCTGGTACGTCTTGTCCGGAGCGCTGGAATCGGCGTTCACGAGATACCGGTCCGTGCCGCCGGGCTGCAGCATGCGGAAGATCGTGCCGCTGTATTTCTTCGTCGTCTTGTTGTAGGTGCCCGGATCGAGCACGAGCGTGCCCTTCAGATCGGTGGCCGCCTCGGCAGCGGTCTCCGCTCCGCCGATGGGCACGAGCACCCCGGCCACCAGCGCGGCGGTGCCGGCCAGTGCGAGGGCGGCGCGGGCGAGGCGCCCGCTCAGGGTTGTCGCGTGTGTCATATTCGATCACTCCTTCAGTGAATCCGCTTTACGGCGTCGGTTGTTTGGGTTTTTCGAGTTCGGTGGTGTCGATGCGGTCGAGATCCCTGCGGTCGAGATCCCTGCGGTCGAGATCCCTGTCGAACCGGGCCGCATCGGGATCCCAGTCCGGCGCGATGTTCGCCGCCGCCCAGGCGTCCGGGGGGAGCGTCGCATCGTCCTCCGGAGGAGCGATGACCGTCCTTCTGCGGCGCCGGGTCCGCCAGATCGAGCCGAGCACGACGAGGACCAGGATCAGCCCGGCCCCGGTGAACAGCCAGGGGAAGAGCCCGAACGCGGGCACCGACGCCACCGCCTCGTAGCTCGTCACGTTGTCGCTCATCACCCCCAGCAGCGGGGTGAAGTCCTGGGTGACCGTGACCCAGCGCTCGCTGAAGGCCGTCACGGCCGGAATCTCCTTCTCGACCTTCTCGGCGCTGTAGCCCGCCTCCTGCAGTTGGGCGCCCAGCATCTGCAGACCGGCGGAGGCCATCGTGAGGTCGCCGAAATGCCCCTGGAGCTGCGTCACCTGCTCCTCGTTCTCGATCGCCGCGAACTCCTCGATCAGCTGAGCGCCCGCCGGGGCGCGATCCCAGAGCGAATACGCTGCGGGAGCGACGACGAGGCCGATGCCGATCGCCAGGGCCGCCCAGCGCAGCACCGGCCAGCTCCGACGGTGCCAGAACGTCGGGATCAGCGCCGCCAGCCCGATGAGGACGAGCAGCGCACCGGGGACCACGAAGAACCACGGGAACGCCGCGAACGGCAGCGCCGACACCTTCTCGAAGTTCGTCAGATTCGCGCTGACGGTCCCGATGAGGTTCTGGAAGTCGTCGTTGATCTGCGGCCACGTCTCCGCGAACGGCGCGAGCAGCGATTGGTCCTGCGCGAAGGACTCCTGCGCGGCGGCCTCGTCGGCATCGGGATAGAGCAGTTCGGGGCCTCTCTCGAGCGCCTCCGTCACGCCGGCGTCGAGCACGTCGACGTCCTCCTGGTAGTCGGCGAGGCGCTGCTCGGTCATATGGGGTTCGAAGGCGGCGAGCATGGCCGCCCCCTGCGGCGCCTTGTCGAACAGACCGGTGGCGAGCGGGAACAGCACCAGGGCGACCCCGACGATCGCGGCCGCCGCCGGGGCGAGCGCGCCCCGTACCCGCGCCTGCGTCCACGCGTCCGCCGTGGCCTGGACGCCCGTCGCGACCGCCGAGCGCTGCTCGAGCCGCTGGCGGCGCGCGGCGCCGATCCCGCCGAGCAGCAGCGCGGCCACGAGCACGGCGCCGAGGGCGATCGCCGCCTTCTCGGAGTCGGAGAGCCCGGCCTCATCGCCGGCCGAGGTGACGAGTTTCGGGGCCGCACTCACAGCCTGACCGGTCACGTCGCCCGAGCCGCTGCTGCTCGTCTCGCCATCGCCGTCGCCGTCCGAGTCCTCGTTCGTCGAGTCGTCGTCGGACTCGGATGTCTGCGCCTCCTGGTAGGCGCCCAGATCCTCCTCGGCGCCGTCATCGATGTTGCTGACGCCCTTCTTATCGTCGTCACCGCCGCCCGAGACTCGCTGTTTGTCCTTGTCGCCCGAATCCTCGTCGTCGTCCTTGTCCTTGTCGCCCGAATCCTTGTCCCTGTCGCCGTCGTCACCATCGTCGGGTGTCTTCCCGGCCGCGTTCTTGAATGCCACGGTCGACGCCGGTACCAGCCGCGTGCCGTTGAAGGCGGGGAACGCCTGCGCGGTGTCGAGGATCGACGGCTTATAGCTCGGGTCGATCTCCGCCACGACGTACCCGACCCCGTTCAGCAGGCCGCCCGATTTGCGATCCTGGTAGTCGGCGAGGCCGTCGAGCACCGTCTTCCCCTGGCTGGCGGTGAACGTCGCCAGATCCAGCGCCTTGAGCGCCTGCGCCGTGAAGGCGGTCGCGGCGACCTCGCCGGGCGCGGAGTTCTTGTCGGAGCGGATCGACGCCGCGATCGAGCCGTCGTTGATCTGCGCATCCTTCAGCACCTTGGTGGCGTCGGTGACCACCCGGTCGCCCTTCTTCGCGACGCCGGTCTCGGCCAGCGCCTGCAGCACCAGCGCGGTCGCGGCGCTGGTGGATCCTTTGCCGGGCTCACCCCAGCCGCCGCCCTGCGTCTCGTCGAGCAGCGATTCCGCGACGGAACGCGCCTGCGCCCTGGCCCCGTCGCTGCCCTCCGCCCAGAGCCCCAGGATGCCCAGCGCGGCCTGATGCGGATCCTTTCTCGCCGCCTCATCGGTCAACGCGGCCGCGAGCCGCCCCGCCGGATCGCCGAACGCATCGGCCGAGACGTTCTGGGTGCGATCGGACTTCGCCTGCACGATCGTCAGCAGTCCCAGCTCTTCCAGCGAACGGTAGGACGAGGCCTCCTGCGCGAGATACTCCCCCAGCTTCTTGCCGCCGATCAGCCACTCGTCATCCGGATGCTTGCCCGCGGAGAGCAGCGCCACGGCCGCCCACAGGCTCGCCTTCGGATCCGACTTCGCGCCCAGCCGGGCGCCGAAGCCGCCGTCGGTGTTCTGCCCCTCCTCGATGAAGCCGGCCGCGGCCGAGGCGTTGCCCTTGGCGTTCGCGCTCGCCGGCGCGCTGCCGCCCAGGATCCCGAGCACCAGCGCGAACACCACGACGGCCCCGACCAGTGCCCCGGCGATCGCTTCGGAGACACGCCGCCGCCCCGCACTCGGACGCCCTGGGATCATGTCTGCCTCTTCTCGGTGCTCCTGCACGGTGCCCGCACGGTGCGTCTGCTCGGCGACGCACTCGGGCGCACCCCTACTGGGTCAATGGGTCGAATAACTGGAACTTATTTCTCCAAACGTAATCGTTTATAACATGAGTGCCGAGAAACCGCCGCTCCGGACCCGCTGTGTTAAGGGGGATGACACGGAGGCCGTCGCTCAGCGCGACCCGAGCGGCGACCGAGGGCGCGACGCGCCCCGAATCCGGCACGGGTCTCGTCACGACCGGCGGATACGCGGGTGCCGTAGGCTGTTCCCATGACTGAGACCCCGACGGCGGCCGGCGGCACCACGAGCAGCGGCACGCCGGCGATCGACCGCTTCACCTGCGTCATCCCGGCCGGCGGGGTCGGCTCCCGGCTATGGCCGCTCTCCCGCGCGAAGGCCCCGAAGTTCCTGCTCGACCTCACGGGCAGCGGGGATTCCCTGCTGCGGGCGACCTGGAACCGTCTCGCGCCGATCGCGCCGCCCGAGCGGATCATGGTGGTCACCGGCAACGCCCACCGGGACTCGGTGGTCGAGCAGTTGCCCGGTCTGCTCCCGGACAACCTCGTCACCGAGAGCGAGCCCAAGGACTCCTCAGCGGCGATCGGCCTCGCCGCCGCGCTCCTCGAGCTGCGCGACCCCGACGCCATCCTCGGCTCCTTCGCCGCGGATCACGTCATCCGCGGCAGCGTGCTGTTCCAGCGCGCCGTACGCACGGCCGTACTGGCGGCCGACCGCGGATACATCGCCACCATCGGCATCCATCCGGGCCATCCGGCGACCGGTTTCGGCTATATCAAGTGCGGCTCCGCCCGCGGCGATCTCGCGGCCTTCGACGTGTACGACGTCGAGGAGTTCGTGGAGAAGCCGGACGAGGCGACCGCCCGCGACTACCTCGCCCGCGGCGGATACCTCTGGAACGCGGGCATGTTCATCGCCCGGGCGAGCGTGCTGCTCGACCAGATGGCCCTCACGGAGCCCGAGCTGGTCGCCGCGCTGCGCGAGATCGCGGAGGCCTGGAGCAGCCCCAAGCGGGCGGCAGTGGCCCGGGAACGGCTCTGGCCGAACCTGAAGAAGATCGCCATCGACTATTCGGTGGCCGAACCGGCGGCCGCCGCGGGCAAGATGGTGTGCGTCGCCGCGCACTTCGAGTGGGACGACGTGGGCGACTTCGCCTCGATCGCCGACCTGCTCACGCGGGGTCGCAAGGGCGACTTGGCGGTGCTCGGAGACGGTGCGCAGGTGCTCTCCGACGCGTCGAGCGGCATCGTCGTCTCGGAGAGCGACCGGCTCGTCGCTCTGGTCGGCATGCAGGATGTCGTGGTGGTCGACACCCCGGACGTGCTGCTCGTGACCTCGAAGCAGCACGCCCAGGACGTGAAAGGGCTCGTCACCCGGATGAAGGTGTCGGGCGGCGGCCATCTGCTCTGAGCGACCGCCGCTCGGGGCGCGCAGCACCTCGATGAGGCGCCGACGGCGAGACCGCCACGTTGCCGCGCGAAAGCTACGGTGGCTCTCTGCGCGGTAGCACTCTTGGCGAACAGGGCGACCCGGGTCCCGATGGCAAGGACGGGGGTAAGCCGATTGATGCAGCGACGGTAGGCCGATTGATGCAGGACATCCCACGCGTGATCCGATTGCGCGTCGGACAAGGCGAGATCCTGCGACCTCGCGCAGGATGACGGACGACGCTGTCGGCCGACACGTCACGGGCGGGAAGAGGATCATCTCGCGGACGAGCCGCCTCGGCACGACTCCTGCCTCACCCGTCGACCGCGCGCAGGCCGCCGCGGCCCGCGGCGTGCGCCCAGGCGAGCGACGCGGCCAGGATCGAGACCGCGACGATCATCGCCACGACTCCCGGCCACCCCGCCGCGAGGAAGGCGTAGCCGCCGGCCCAGCCGAGGAGGGTCGATCCCGCGTAGTAGCCCAGGTAGTAGAGAGAGGGGGCCAGACTCCTGCCGCTGCCGTCGGCGCGCCGACTCACCAGGGCGAGGGCGATCGAGTGCGCCCCGAAGAAACCCGCGGTGAAGACCACGAGGCCCGCGACGACCGCCGGCAGCCCGTGCAGCAGCGTCAGCGCGAGCCCCCCGAGCATCACGGCAACGCTCGCCAGGAGGAGCCCGACCGGCGGCAGCCACCTCGCGCACACCCACACGCCGCGCGATGAGAGCGCACCGCCCACATAGGCGAGGAACAACCACGACGCCTGAGAGAGGCTCAGTTCGAACGGCGCCGCCTGCAGCCTGAAGGCCAGATAATTGTACGCTGCGACGAAGCCGCCCATCAGCAGCAGCGCCTGTGCCACCATCACCATCACCCCGGGATTGCGCAGGTTCTCGAGCATGGCTCGGAACAGCGGCAGACCCGGCGGCGGTGCGATCGCGGTCGGCGGCATCAGCAGGAGGAACAGGATCGCGGAGACGGCGGCGAGCAGCGCGACGGCGAACAGTCCCCAGCGCCAGCCGAAGCACTCGCCGACGTTGGTCGCGAGGATCCTACCGAGCAGGCCGCCGATCGTGTTGCCCGCGACGAAGCTGCCGACCGCACCGCCGAGGACCAGGGGGCTGACCGTCTCCGAGAGTGCGACGACCCCGATGGCCGGAAGCCCCGCGAGGAGCAGTCCCTCGACGAGACGCGCCGCGATCAGCCACTCGAAGGTCGGCATGAAGGGGCCGGCCAGGCCGACCGCGACCGCCGCGCAGATCGCCCAGCGCAGCGCGGCGACCCGCCCGATACGGTCGCTCAGCCGCCCCCAGGGCAGCATGCCGACGGCCAGGCCGATGGTCGTGGCTCCCACCGCCAGCGAGGAGGTGCCGGCACCGACCCCGAACTCGTCCGCGAGCTCGGGCAGCAGGCCCTGCGGCGAGTAGATCTGGGCGAAGGTGGCGATGGCCGCGCAGAACAGCGCGACGAGCGCACGGCGGTATCTCGAGCTGCCCGCGGAGGCCCGCGGATCGGTCTCCGTCACTTCACGAGCGGGAAGAGGATCGTCTCGCGGATGCCGAGGCCGGTGAGCGCCATCAGCAGGCGGTCCATCCCCATGCCCATTCCCCCCGACGGGGGCATCGCGTGCTCGAGGGCGCGCAGGAAGTCCTCGTCGATGCGCATCGCCTCGTCATCGCCGCGCGCGGCCTCGGCCGCCTGCTGCACGAAGCGCTCGCGCTGCACCACGGGATCGACCAGCTCCGAGTAGCCCGTCGCCAGCTCGAAGCCGCGCACGTAGAGATCCCACTTCTCGACCACCCCCGGGACCGAGCGATGATGCCGGGTGAGCGGGCTCGTCTCCACGGGGAAGTCGAGCACGAAGGTGGGCCGGGTGAGCCGATCCTTCACGAAGTGCTCCCACAGCTCCTCGACCAGCTTGCCGTGGTTCGGCAGCCTGACCTCGACGCCCTCGCGGTCCGCGATCGCCTGCAGCTCCTCGACCGCGGTATCCGGGGTGATCTCGCGGCCGACGGCCTCGGAGAGGGTGCCGTACATCGAGATGCGATCCCACTCGCCGCCGAGATCGAAGAGCGTGCCGTCCGCCCACTCGACCACGTGGCTGCCCGCGCGCTCCGTGCCCTCGTTCACGGCGAGCGCCGCGTGCTGCACGAGCGCCTGGGTGAGATCCGCGATGCCGCGGTAGTCGCTGTAGGCCTGATAGGCCTCGAGCATCGCGAACTCGGGGCTGTGCGTGGAGTCGGCGCCCTCGTTGCGGAAGTTCCGGTTGATCTCGAAGACGCGCTCCAGCCCGCCGACGGCGGCTCGCTTCAAATACAGCTCCGGCGCGATGCGCAGGAAGAGCTCGGTGTCGAAGGCGTTCGAATGCGTGACGAACGGGCGCGCCGAGGCGCCCCCGTGCATGGTCTGCAGCATCGGGGTCTCGACCTCGATGAAGTCGCGCTCTGCGAAAGTGCGGCGGAGACTCGCCATCGTCTTCGCCCGGGTGACCACGTTGACGCGCGCCTGCTCGCGCTGGATGAGATCGAGGTAGCGCTGCCGCACCCGCGTCTCCTCGCTCAGCTCGGCGTACATGTTCGGCAGCGGCGCGATCGCCTTGGCCGCGATCCGCCACTCGTCGACCATGATCGAGAGCTCCCCGCGGCGGCTCGAGATCACCTCCCCGGCGACGAAGAGGTGATCGCCGAGATCGACGAGCTCCTTGTAGCCCGCGAGCGACTCCTCGCCCACCTCGGCGAGGCTGACCATCGCCTGGATCCGGGTGCCGTCCCCCGACTGCAGCGACGCGAAGCAGAGCTTGCCGGTGTTGCGCTGGAAGACGACACGACCGGCCACGCCCACGCGCTCGCCCGAGCGGCTGTCGGCCTCCGCCTCGAGGCCGCCCCACTTCTCGCGGATCCCCGGGATCGTCGCGGTCACCGGAACCGTCACCGGATAGGCGCCGCCGGCGAGATCCTCCCCCGCGAGCTCGTTCAGCCGCTCGCGCTTCTCCAGCCGGACGCGCTTCTGCTCGAAGACCTCCGCCTCGCTCGCCCCATCGAGAGGCGAGGGGGCGCCGTTCGGCTGTGCGGTGTTCGGCGGTGCCGAGGCGTCATTCGACGGTGCGGCGGATGCCGGCTGCTCGCTCATCGGGCTGGTTCCTCCGGGGGTCACGGGTGTCGCGCGACACGGTGTCGCGCGACGCTTGGGCGCACTGAGTCAGTCTAGGGCGTTCAGTCCGGGCGGGGCACGGCGGCGCGCAGCGCCTCCTCGACCGCGGCTCGCACGAGCCCGCCGATCACGCGATCCGGGCGCTCGACGCCCACCTCGCGCAGCGCGTCGGTCGCCTGCCGCACCACGGCTCCCGAGAACTCCGTCGCGGCCGCGATCGCATCCGCATAGGCCGCGCGATCCGAGTCGGCGACGATGACCGGCTCCGCCCCCATCTCCACGGCGAGCGCCTGGCCGATCGGCTGCACCGGGGGCGGAGCGGTCACCGCCACCGTCGCCCCGGCGAGACGCGACAGGTCGAGACTCGTCCCCGTGAACACCATCGCCGGGTGCAGCGCGAGAGGGATCACCCCGGCGCCGAGCGCCGGCGCGAACACCCGATAGCCGTGCTCCGGTGCCGTGTGCGCGGCGATCTGCCCGGGCTGCCAGGCGCCGGTCTCGGTGAGCCCGTGCACCAGCCCCGGCAATTCGGAACCGGGAACGGCGAACAGCACCAGCTCGCTCCGGCGGACCACCTCCGGAGCCTCGAGCACCGGAACCCCCGGCAGCAGGAGCTCGGCGCGCTCCCGGCTCTCCGCACTGATCGCGCTGAGCGCGGTGACCGAGTGCCCCGCGCCGGCGAGGGCGAGAGCGAGCACGGATCCCACGCGCCCCGCACCGACCACGCCGACACCGAGACGCCCCTCCCGTTCCGCGGCGCTCACGACTCGCCACCCGCCCGCGAAGGCTCGACCGGCGCCGTCGGGGCGGCCGCGGCGAGCCCCGCGGCCGCCGAGACCCCTGCGGCGTCCGCGCGATCGGCGCTCTGCACGCGGACCACCAGTCCGCCGAGCAGATCGAAGACCCGGCGCGCATCGTCGAGCGCGAGCCCCCGCAGCTCCATCCGCACCGGCCCCAGCACCGTGTGCGCCTGGATCGAGGCCAGCCCGATGGCGCGGTGGACCGCGGGCCGGCGCAGCTGCACCGACTGCGCGCGCACGAGCGGCATCGCGCTCAGCGTTCGGGTGAGCGCCCCGCGCCGGATCCGCAGGATCGCGCGCTCGTCGAGATCGGCGATCGCCTCGGCCTCGGATCCGGTACCGGCATCTGGGCCGATACCGGATCCGAGGACCACCCCGTCGATGCGGAGACCGGCGCGCCTGCGCGCGAACCACAGCACCCAGCCGGCCCCCCGGCCCGCGCCCAGATATCCCCTCCCCGAGCCGACCAGCGCGTCGCGCAGCTCGTCCGCCTCGGCAGCGCCCATGCTCCCGGGCAGCACCGTGTCGAACACGCGGAGCACATCCTCGACCAGCCCGACCGGCAGCACGGAGTTCTGCAGCTTGTTCTGACCGCCCTGCGCCAGCGAATGCCCGGCGGTCGTGATGCGCACCTTCCACCAGCCGAACGGCCGCCAGAGAATCGGCTGGAGCGCCTCGATCGCGTGGATGCGGCCGAGAGGAACCGTCTCCGTGTTCGTCGAGGTGAGGCCCGCTCCCACACGGATCCCGTCGACGCTGCGCGAGAGCACGAAGCCCCAGCCCCGGTTGAACTGATTGAACGCGATGCTGAAGGTCGCGATGACGGACGGGATGAGCAGCGCGATCAGGAACGGCTGCCAGACCAGCGCCGCCACCAGCACCCCCACGCTGATCAGCGCCGGGATGAGCAGCTCCCACCCCAGCAGGATGCTCCCGATCAGCCTCGACACCGGCACCCCCACCAGACTGCCGAGCCGGGCGGCGTCCGCCTCGATATCCGGGTCGACGAAGTCGCGCGCCCGCCGCTCGAGCGGCGCGACGAGACCCGCACGCCCGCCCGCGGGAGGCGAGTCCTCGGCGTCGCGGACCTCCCCCACCCGGTTCAGGATCTGCTCCCGCACCCGCTTGGCCTGCGCCTGGCCGAGATAGCGCAGCGACACGCGACCGCCCTGGCCCGCCGTCTGCACATCGACCTGGGTGAGACCGAGAGCGCGCGCCAGCAGAGGCCGCTGCAGGTTGACGCTCTGAATGCGATCGAGCGGAGCGCGACGGTGCTGCCGGAAGACGATGCCGCTGCGCTCCTCGACCGCCTCGCCGGAGACGCGGAAGGTGCGGAAGCGCCAGCTCAGCCAGGAGAAGAACACGATGAGCAGCAGCACCGCGAGCACGGCGAGCAGCGCGAGAATCGCGAGCCCCTCGGCGAAGACGTAGTCGATGAACTCCGTCTCGGGCGAACTCACGTCGATCTCGACGTCGACGTCCGGCCCCACGCCGCCCACGAACGGATCCGCGAAGAAGAGCTCGACCACGCGGTCGCGGAGGCTGGCGATCACGATGCCGAGGATGACCACGAAGGCGAGCCCCCCGCGCAGCAGCGGCGAGAGCGGATGCAGGCGACGCCAGTCCGCAGCATCCGCGCCGCTCCGGTCGGCCGCAGCCCCGACCTCCGCGCCCGAACCGTCGGAGCCACTCCGGTCGGTCATAAGCCCGACCTCCGTGTCTCGGCAAGCTGGACCAGCCGGTCTCGCAGTTCCTCCGCCTCGGCGAGCGTCAGGCCGGGCAGCTGCACGCCGGTGGCGACGCTCGCGGTGACGAACTTGAGCGAGGCGAGGCCCAGCGCCCGCAGGAGGGGCCCCCGTGTGACATCGACCAGCTGCAGCCGGCCGTAGGGCACGGCGACGTAGCGCTCGAAGAGGATCCCGCGCCGGAACAGCAGGTCGTCCTCCCGGAGCATGTAGCCGATGGCCCGCACTCTCCGGAAGGCGAGCACGGCGTTGAGGAGCAGGGCAAGCGCGACCGCGGCGAAGAGCAGCTGCGGGAGGAGGGGCAGCGGCTCGCCCCTCGAGATCACGATGATCGCGAAGACGGCGATCACGGCGAGCGTGAACAGCAGGCCCAGCGTCAGATCTGCCCAGGCGTACTTCGGAGAAACCCGCTGCCACTGCGAAGACTCGACCGGCCATTCCTTATCGCTCATGCTTCAAGCCTAGGCGGAGTTCCCCGGGCGTGCCGACACCGTCAGGCGGGCTGCTCGCCGGGATCGACCTCGGGCTCGGAGGTCGAACCGTCGTCGGGATCGTCCGGCGGCACGCGGCACAGCGCCTCGGCGACGACGCCGCACACGAGCAGTGCGATCCCGGCCGCGAGCACCAGGAGCATCGGCACCCAGGTCGCCGGGGGCGGCGCGACGCTCCGGCTGAGCAGTTGGAGCGCCAGGCCGGCTCCGAAGCCCGCGAACAGCGACCCGGCGAACTGGCCGGCCCGCGCGCCGGCCAGCAGCCGGACGGCGTGGAACGGATTGACGCCCCCCGCGGAGGCGCGGGTCACCGCGCGGCGGAGCATGATCCCGAGCACGAGCAGCACGGCCGCGATCACGCCGAGTGTGGCCGCGAGCGAGGTCGGCGGAACGAACGGCGGGCTGCCCTGCGAGGAGAGGAGCACCTGCAGCAGCAGGCCGACCGCGGCGCCGATCGCGGCGAGGGCGAGCAGCCAGAGCGGCGAGGTGCGCTGCAGCTTAGGCATGGTCGTCATTCCCGAACGGCGTCGTCGTGTCGCCGACGCGGGCGAGCAGCGCGTCGACGCGGCCGTGCCCGAGCAGCACCGCGTCCGGGTCGAGGTCGAGCCAGGGCGAGAGCACGAAGTCGCGCTCGTGCGCGCGCGGGTGCGGCACGGTCAGTCGCTCATCGGCGACCACCCGCCCGCCGTAGAGGATCAGGTCGACGTCGAGCGTGCGGTCGGCCCAGCGATCGGCGGGATCGCTGCCGCGCGCGCGGCCGTGCCGGGCCTCGACGGCCTGGAGCAGGTCGAGCAGCTCATGGGGGTTCAGCGAGGTCTCCGCGAGCGCGACGCCGTTCAGGTAGCGGGGCGCATCGGGGTCCGGCCCGTCGACCGTGAGCGCCACGGTCTCCCGCAGAGGGGAGGCCCGGAGCGCGCGCACGCCGGGCGCCGCCCCGATCTCCCGCTGGGCGGATGCGATCGCGCTCCGCCGATCGCCGAGGTTGGCGCCGAAGGCGAGGAGGATCGGGACGATCTGCGCGATCATGGCGCGCCTCCGTGCTGCTCGCGCGCGTGGGGCGTTCCGTGAGCCTCTCGCACCACCGTGACCGACACGTCGGCGAACTCGGCTCGGATGGGGGCGTCCGGTTTGTGCACCGTCACGCGCGCCTCGGACACCCGGCCGAAGCCGAGCGCGACCTCGGCCACGCGCTCGGCGACGGTCTCGATGAGGTCGACCGGGTCCCGCCGGACCGCGGCCACGATGGCCTCCGCCAGTTCGCCGTAGTGCACCGTCGCGGCGAGGTCGTCCCCGCCCGCGGCCGGCGCCAGGTCGAGGCTCAGCTCCGCGTCGATGAGGAATCTCTGCCCGTTCGCCCGCTCGTCGGCGTACACGCCGTGGTGCGCGAAGACCTCGAGCCCGGTCAGGGCGATGCGGTCGGCTCCGCCCGCCCGGATGGGCGCGACGGGCGCGGGGCCGGAGGACCGCCGGCCCGCGGCCCAGGCCTCCGATACGGCGAGCGCGCGAGCCGTCGACGCCGCCTCGTGCACCCGCACGCCCCAGACGCCGGCACCGGCGGCGAGCGCGCTGACCACCGCGGTGCCGAGATCGAGGTCGCGCTCGGACCCGGCCTCCGTCGGTCTCGAGGAACCCGACGGAGGCGCCGCGCCGGCCGGGGACACCCGGGAGGCCGCCAGGGTCTCGGCGATCATCCGCTTGCGGGAGATCCCGACGAGCACCGGATGTCCGAGCCTGCGGAGTTCCGGGATACCGGCCAGCAGTCGCCACCCCTGCTCCGCGGTCTTGTCGAATCCGAGGCCGGGATCGAGCACGATCCGCTCGGGGGCGATTCCCGCGGAGACGGCGGCCTCCGCCAGGCGGGCCAGCTCGTCGGCCACCTCGAGCACGACGTCGGCGTAGCCGGAGCGGCGGTGCGCCGGATCCGGGATGCCTCTCCAGTGCATCGCGATATAGGTGACGCCCGCGTCGGCCACGACCCCGTGCATCGCGGGATCGTGCAGTCCTCCGGAGACGTCGTTGACGATGCTCGCTCCGGCGGCGACGGCGGCCCGGGCGGTCTCGGCGTGCAGCGTGTCGATCGACACGGCGACGCCGTGCGAGGCGAGCGCCTCGACGACCGGCACCACCCGTCTCTGCTCCTCGGCGGGCGGCACGGGAGCGGCCCCGGGACGCGTCGACTCGCCGCCGACGTCGACCACGTCGGCGCCCTGCGCGGCCAGTTCCAGACCGCGGGCGACGGCGGCCCCGGTCGCGAGGAATCTGCCGCCGTCGCTGAACGAGTCGGGCGTGACGTTGAGGATCCCGAGCACGAGCGGGCGGGCGCCGTCTCGCGCGAGGCCGGGCGGCGCGTCGGGGACCCGCCCGTGCTGCACGATCCGTTCAGGCACGATCCGCCCCGATCAGCGCCAGCACCTCGGCTCGCTCTCCGGAGCGGGCGAGCGATCCCCGCGAGGCCAGCGAGACGGCGAGAGCCTCGGTCTGCCGCACGCCCCGGTCGGCGACGCAGCCGTGCGACGCTTCGAGCACCACCAGCACCCCCTCCGGCTCCAGTCCGGCCTCGATCGCCTCGGCGATCTGCTCCCCCAGCCGTTCCTGGAGCTGCGGGCGCGCGGCCAGCGTCTCCACGACGCGCGGGATGGCCCCCAGGCCGACGACCCTCCTGCCCGGCCGGTAGGCCACATGGGCCCGGCCGCGGAACGGCAGCAGGTGGTGCTCGCACACCGAGCGCAGCGCGATATCGCGCACGATCACCAGCTCGCCGGTCTGCTCTCCGACGGGGACCGCATCGCGCAGGTGCACGAGCGGATCCGCGCCCACCCCCGCGAAGAACTCGGCGTAGGCCTCCGCCACCCGGGCGGGGGTCTGGGAGAACGCCTCGTCGTCGGGATCCTCGCCGATCGCGCTGAGCAGCTCGCGCACCGCCGCGGCGACGCGCTGTCGATCGACGCGTGCGCTCACGGCTGCTTCGGCTCCGTGTCCGCCGGACCGCCGCTCCCGGGTTCCCGCCCGATCGAGCCGTGCTCGGCCGGGTCGGGGGCCTCGTTCCCGTCGGGGGCCTCGGTTTCGTCGTGAGCCTCGGCGGCGCCGGTCTGCTCGAGCGGCCCGTCGGTGCGGACGATCTTGGGCACCTCGATGGGCGGGAGATCGCTGACCGGGCGGTCGGCGCTCGAGAGCCACTGCGGCCGCGGAGGCAGCTTCACCACGTCGGCGAAGATCTCCGCGATCTGGAGATGGTCCAGCGTCTCCTTCTCCATCAGCTCCCCGGCGAGGCGGTCGAGCACCGCCCGGTTGCTCACGAGCGCCCGGTAGGCCTCGTCGTGCCCCTGCTCGATGATCGCGCGGACCTCCGCGTCCAGCGACACGGCCACGCCCTCGCTGTAGTCACGGGTGCTGCCGAACTCGCCGAGATACGGCGAAGCCTGCGCCTGCCCCAGCTTGACCGGACCCAGGGAGGCCGACATGCCGTAGTCGGTCACCATCTTGCGCGCGGTCCCGGTCGCCTTCTCGATGTCGTTGCCCGCGCCGGTGGTGGGATCGTGGAAGACCAGCTCCTCCGCGACACGGCCGCCGAGCGCGTAGGCGATCTGGTCCTGCAGCTCGTTGCGCGAGACCGAGTACTTGTCTTCGAGCGGAATCACCATCGTGTATCCCAGGGCACGGCCGCGGGGCAGAATCGTGATCTTCGTCACCGGGTCGGTGTGGTTGAGCGCCGCCGCCACGAGCGCGTGCCCGCCCTCGTGGTAGGCCGTGATGAGCTTCTCGCGGTCCTTCATCACCCGCGTGCGCCGCTGCGGGCCCGCGATGACCCGGTCGATCGCCTCGTCGAGCGCCCGGTTGTCGATCAGCTGGGCGTTCGAGCGCGCCGTGAGCAGCGCCGCCTCGTTGAGCACGTTCGCGAGGTCGGCGCCCGAGAAGCCGGGGGTCTTGCGCGCCACCACGTCGAGGTCGACGTTCTTCGAGAGCGGCTTGCCCTTGGCGTGGACCTCGAGAATGGCGCGGCGGCCCTTCATGTCCGGCGCGTCCACGCCGATCTGCCGATCGAAGCGTCCGGGTCGCAGCAGCGCCGGGTCGAGCATGTCCGGCCGGTTGGTGGCCGCGATCAGGATCACGTTGGTCTTCGGGTCGAAGCCGTCCATCTCGACCAGCAGCTGGTTGAGCGTCTGCTCGCGCTCGTCGTGCCCGCCGCCCATGCCCTGCCCGCGGCGCTGCCCGACGGCGTCGATCTCGTCGACGAAGATGATCGCCGGAGCGTTCGCTTTCGCCTCCTTGAACAGATCGCGCACGCGGCTGGCGCCCACGCCGACGAACATCTCGACGAAGTCCGAGCCGGAGATCGAGTAGAAGGGTACCCCGGCCTCGCCCGCGACCGCGCGCGCGAGCAGGGTCTTGCCCGTGCCGGGGGGGCCGTAGAGCAGGACGCCCTTCGGGATGCGGGCGCCGACCGCCTGGAATCTCGAGGCGTCCTCCAGGAAGTCCTTGATCTCGTAGAGCTCGTCGACGGCCTCGTCCGAGCCCGCCACGTCGGCGAAGGTGACCTTGGGCGTGTCCTTCGAGATGAGCTTGGCGCGCGACTTGCCGAACTGCATCACCTTGTTGCCGCCCCCCTGCATCGAGGAGAGCATCCACCAGAAGAAGAGGCCGATCAGCAGCAGCGGCAGCAGGAAGCCCAGGATCGACCAGAGCGCGTTGGGCTGGGGCACCTTGTCGTTGTACCCGTCCGCGGGCTTCGCGGCGGTGACCGCCTCCACCACCGCGTCCCCGCGCTGCGAGACGTAGTAGAAGAACAGCTCCGTCGCCCCCGTCTCGGAGTCGGCCTCCGAGAGCGTCAGGTTGACCCGCTGATCCCCGTCGATGATCTCGGCCTTCGACACCGTGCCGGAGTCGAGCACCTCGAGGCCGCGCTGAGTGGTGATCTCGCGCACCCCGGATCCCGACAGCAGGCTCCAGCCGAGCAGGACGATGAGCGGGGCCAGGATCAGGTAGAGCAGCGGGCCCTTGAACAGCCTCTTCGCCGTCGATCCCTTGTTTGCGGTTTCAGCCAATGTGCGGCCTTTCTGGGGTGGTGAACTGCCCCAAGCGTAGCCGCCGCCGCCGACATCGCCGCTGTGCGTCCGCTGGAGGCGGACACCGCGCGCGGACTATTCCGCGTAGACGTGCTCGGCGAGCACCGCGACGTCGCGCAGGTTGCGGTAGCGCTCCGCGTAGTCGAGCCCGTATCCCACCACGAAGTCGGTGGGGATGTCGAAGCCGACGTAGGCGACGTCGACCTCGACCTTGGCGGCGTCGGGCTTGCGGAGCATCGTGCAGATGCGCACGGAGCGCGCCCCGCGCGACGCGAGATTCTCCTGCAGCCAGGAGAGGGTCAGCCCGGAGTCGATGATGTCCTCGACGATGAGCACGTCGCGGCCAGCGATCTCGGTGTCGAGATCCTTGAGGATCCGCACCACGCCGCTCGACTTGGTGCTCGCGCCGTAGGACGACACCGCCATCCAGTCCATCTCCGCGTGGAAGCGGAGCTCCCGAGCCAGATCGGCCATCACCATGACGGCGCCCTTGAGGACCCCCACGAGCAGGGGCGGCTCGTCGGCGGAGTAGTCCGCCTCGATCGCGCGCGCCAGCTCGGCGAGGCGGGTCTTCAGCTCGGCCTCGGTCACCAGGATCCGCGCGAGGTCGTCGCCCAGGCTGTTCGCGTCCATGCGCCAATCGTATCGCCCGCCCACGTTGATCCGGCGGCAGCGGGGGCCCGTGCCGCCCGAAACGCCCCACGACTGCCGGATGACACGGCCGCCTCAATCGAGGCGCGTCGCACGGAGGACCAGCCGGCCCCCGCGGCGATGCGCCACGAGACCGGGCGCGTGGATCGGCCCCTGCCCGCGCCAGTCGACGGCGAGCGCGGCGACCGCGGTGGTGTGCACCCGTCCGAGCTGCGAGCCGAGCTCGGCGGCGACGGCCCGGATGATGCGGTTGCGGATCGCGGGGGGTCGGGCGGCCAGGTCGGCGACCGCGATCGACGCCTCGCCGTCGCCCCGGATCACGACCCCGGCGGCCGCCGCGGTCCGCTCCTCGGCGAGAGCGTCGAGCGCATCGGCGTCCTCGCGCGCGAGTTCGGCGGTGCGGGCGAGGTTCGCGGCGACGCCCGGGCCGATCTCCTGTTCGAGCAGGGGGATGATCCGCTCCCGCACGCGCGAGCGCGCGAACGACGGATCCGAGTTGTGCGGATCGCGCCAGGGCTCGAGTCCCTGGGCGAGGCAGGCGCGCTCGGTGCGTTCGCGGCTCACCGCGAGCAGCGGCCTCAGGATCGGCCCGCGCCGCGGCGGGATGCCCGCGAGTGCGCGCGTGCCCGAGCCGCGCGCGAGCGCGAGCAGCACCTGCTCGGCCTGGTCGTCGCGGGTGTGGGCCGTCAGCAGCGCATCGGCGCCCAGCTCGACTCGAGCGGACTCGAGCGCCGCGTACCGCGCCGCGCGCGCCGCGCCCTCGGGGCCGTCGGGGGCGTCCGTCGGCACCGCGACCCGCCGCACGACGACGGGACCGAGCCCCAGTCGGCGCGCCTGATCAGCCGCCCGCGCCGCCACCGTCGCCGACGCCGCCTGCAGGCCGTGATCCACCACCGCCGCCCCGGCGCGCCAGCCGAGACGCGGGGCCTCGAAGGCGAGCGCCGCCGCGAGGGCGAGCGAGTCGGCCCCGCCGGAGAGCGCGACGAGCACGAGCGGCCCCGGATCCCGCTGCTCGCTATCCTCGTCGCCGAGAGGCTGGCCGCCCCGCAGCTCGCCGAGCGCGTGCCGCACCGCGACCCGGATCTCGGCGACGGCGGGATCCGGCCTGCCCCGGGTCCGCGCAGGCTCGTTGCTGCTCACCCCTCCAAGCTACCCCCTCGCTCCCCTCTCCCCTGCTCTCTCGTCCGCTCCCCGCTGCGCACCGACGCGTGGACCCGTTCTGCCCTTTCATCCCTCGGGAAGGGGCGATACGGGTCCAATCCCGGGGGTCGGCGAGCAGGACATCCGGGGTAGGGTGGTTGAGCGGGCGAGAGGCAGGCCCGTCAGGAGCACCTCACCGAGCACAGAACACAAGGAGACGCGCGTGACCGCAGCATTCGACGCCGTGATCGAGATCCCCAAGGGCAGCCGCAACAAGTACGAGGTCGACCACGAGACCGGGCGCGTGTACCTCGATCGGGTGCTCTACACCGGATTCGTCTATCCGGCCGACTACGGCTTCTTCGAGGAGACGCTCGGCGAGGACGGCGATCCGCTCGACGTGCTCGTGCTGCTCGACTACCCGGTGTTCCCGGGGGTGGGCGTGAAGGTGCGCCCGGTCGGCGTGCTGCGGATGAGCGACGAGGCCGGCGGCGACGACAAGGTCGTCGCGGTGCAGCACAAGGATCCGCGCTGGGCCCACATCCAGGATGTGGCCGACATCCCGGAGTACACCCGCAAGGAGATCGAGCACTTCTTCGAGCACTACAAGGATCTGGAGCCGGGCAAGTGGGTCAAGGTCGACGCCTGGGGCTCGGCCGCCGAGGCGGAGCGGTTGATCGCCGAGGCGCGTGAGCGCCTCGCGAACGAGCACTGAGGCTTTCTCGCAGTGCCGTTCAGGCGCTGCGAGGCGCGTGAGCGCCTCGCAGAAGAACACTGAGGCCGTGCGCGGGGCCGCCAGGCCCTGCGCTGCACGGCTCTGCGGGGTCTCGACTCAGATGTAGTTGATGGGGTTCTGGAACGTTCCCTGGAGCAGCACCTCGTAGTGCAGGTGGCATCCGGTGCTTGCGCCGGTCGTGCCCACGTATCCGATGATCTGTCCCTGGTTGACGTGCTGGCCCAGGCTCACTGCGAAGCGGCTCAGGTGCGCGTATCGCGTCTGGTAGCCGCTGCTGTGATCGAGATAGATCATGTTGCCGCCGAGCGGATCCAGCCAGCCCACTCCCGCGATGGTGCCGGAGCGCGCGGCGACGATCGGGGTTCCGCAGCCGTTCACCAGGTCGATGCCGGTGTGGCCGGACCACTGCTGGTAGTAGGTCGAGATGTAGCTGTATGGGATCGGAACCGCCCAGCCGGAGCTGCTGGTGCCGCCCCCACCGCCACCGCCGGTGCTGCCGCCTCCACCGCCACCGGTGCTGCCGCCACCGCCACCGCCGCCGCTGGTGCTCTGCTGGCGCGCGGCCTCTTCGGCTCGCCGCCTGGCCTCTTCCTCGGCCTTGCGGCGACGCTCCTCTTCGATGCGCAGGCGCTCCTTGTAGCCCGCCACCGTCTTCGTCGTCGTGTCCTTCAGCGCGGCGAGCTGCGTCTCGAGCACTTCCTGCTGCGCTTCCTGCGCGGTGATCTTCTCGAGCTGGCTCGCCGCCGCTTCGGCGGCGATCTTCGCCTGCGCCTCGGCCTCGGCGCTGAGGCGTTCGCGTTCGGCGCGAGCGACCTCGGCCTGCTCACCCAATGAGGCGGCCGTGTTCATCGACTGCTCGGCGTGCTCGGAGATCTTGGTGTTGCGCTCGGAGGCCTTCGACATGGTCGCGAGCCGCTCGAGCAGCGCGTCCGCCGTGTCCGCATCGGTTTCGAGGAACAGTTCGAGACTGCGGTCCACGCCTCCCGAGCGGTACATCTGCGAGATGAAGGATGCCGCCTGCTCCGCCGCGGCTTCGGCTTCCTCGCGGCTCTCCTCCGCCTGCTCCTCGAGCGTCTCCGATTTCACGGCCGCCTCCTGGAAGGCCAGCTCGGCCTGCCTCGCCGCCTCCGTGGCCCGCGCGGACTCCTCGCGAAGCCGCTCGAGTTCGACCTCGCTCTCGGCGATCAGCCCTTCGATCTCCTTGACCTTCCGGTCCGCGCTCGCCTGGTTCTTCTTCGCCGCCTCGACGTCCTCCCAGGTGGGAAGGTCGAGGGCGCGAGCCGGGGCGGAGCCGGCGAGCCCCGCGATGCCGGCGAACACGACGGTGCAGGCGAGCAGGAGGACGCCGAGCAGCGCCATCCGCCGCTTGCCGACGACTGCGGCTTGAATTGCCATGATCCGATCACACTCCCAAGGTTCAGGCTACCATTGAAGGTCAAGCTTTCAGGGCTCCAACCCGCCGAGTCGCGGACCCCTTTTTGAGGCGTGGAACGCACGGGCGTATTCTGACTGCATGCCGCGCGCTCGAGTGCGGCGGGACGAAGGAGACGCGTGGACCGCACGGAGAAGCATACGGATCGGCCTGTCGAGGAGACCGCGGTGTCCGGGGGCGAGTCGTTCCTGGCTGCGAGCCCCGATCAGATCGACATCACGCCCGAGATCGACGAGATCGCGGAACTCCGCCGCGCCGGCAAACACCAGCCCAAGGACGACGGGCCCGACGCTCCTTGGAGGCAGGGGCATCCCTACGACACCAAGGTGTCGCGACGCCGCTACGAGCGCGAGAAGCGTCGGCTGCAGATCGAGTTGCTCAAGCTCCAGGCCTGGGTGAAGGAGCGGGGCGAGAAGATCGTCATCCTCTTCGAGGGTCGGGACGCCGCCGGGAAGGGCGGCGCCATCAAGCGCTTCACCGAGCACATGAACCCTCGCGGAGCGCGCGTCGTCGCGCTCGAGATCCCCACCGATCGCGAGCGCACCCAATGGTATTTCCAGCGCTACGTCGCCCACCTTCCGGCAGGCGGGGAGATCGTCATGTTCGACCGCTCCTGGTACAACCGCGCCGGGGTCGAGCGCGTGATGGGCTACTGCACCCCGCAGCAGTACCTGGAGTTCACCCGTTCGGCGCCCGAGTTCGAGCGGATGCTCGTCAACTCCGGCACCCACCTCATCAAGTTCTGGTTCTCCGTGGGCCGCGCGGAGCAGCACAGCCGCTTCGTCTCGCGCGGCAACGACGAGGTCAAGCAGTGGAAGCTCTCCCCGACGGATCTCGCGAGCCTCGACAAGTGGGACGACTACACCGAGGCCAAGGAGGCGATGTTCTTCTACACCGACACCCCGCACGCGCCGTGGACCGTGGTGAAGTCGAACGACAAGAAGCGCGCCCGGCTCGAGGCGATGCGCTGGGTGCTCTCCCGCTTCGACTACCCGGACAAGGACCACAAACTGGTCGGCTCGCCGGACCCGCTGATCATCGGCAGCCCGGCGACGGTCTACGACGAGGGCGAGACCCCGACCGGCTCGTTCCCGGTCATCAGGTGAGCGGGCGCGCGGGAAGGAGACCGAACCGGTGAACACGGCCCGCTCACGCCTCGGCGCGCTCCGCTCGCTGCTTCCCGCGGCGGACGACTACCGCGGGCTGAGCCGCTCGTGGCGCGCCGATCTGCTGGCGGGGGTCACCGTCGGCATCGTGGCGCTGCCGCTGGCGCTCGCCTTCGGCGTGAGCTCGGGTGTGGGCGCCGAGGCCGGCCTCGTCACGGCGATCGTGGCGGGCCTGGTGGCCGCGGTGTTCGGCGGATCGAACGTGCAGGTCTCCGGTCCCACCGGGGCGATGGTCGTCGTGCTCGCGCCGATCGTCGCGGCGCACGGCGCCGGCGCCGTGGTCTACGTCAGCATCCTCGCCGGCGTGATCGTCGCGGCCGCGGGCCTGCTCCGTCTCGGACGAGCGGTGAGCTACATCCCCTGGCCGGTCATCGAGGGATTCACCGCGGGAATCGGCGTCATCATCTTCCTGCAGCAGGTGCCGTCGGCGCTGGGGGTCGGGATCGCCGGGCACGCGAGCAATGCGGTCGTGGCGGCGGCTCAGGTGGTCGAGGAGAGCACCTGGCCGGGAGCGCTGCTGCCGCTCGGCGCGGTGGCGGCGGTCGCCGTCATCATGCTCGTGCTCGGCCGCTGGCTGCCCTCGGTGCCCGGCTCGTTCGTCGCCATCGTGCTCGTCTCGGTGCCGGCCGCGCTGCTGGACCTGCCGCTCGCGACCATCGGCGCACTGCCGAACTCGCTTCCTGCGCCGGGCCTGCCGCCGGTGGATCTCGCGCTCCTCACCGCGCTCGCCGGTCCCGCACTGGCGGTCGCGGCGCTCGCGGCGATCGAATCGCTGCTCTCGGCCCGCGTGGCCGCGAGCCTCGCGAACACCGGGGGCCTCAACGCGGATCGCGAGTTGCTGGGGCAGGGCCTCGCCTCGATCGCGGCCGGCTTCTTCGGCGGCATGCCCGCGACGGGCGCCATCGCCCGCACGGCCGTGAACGTGCGCAGCGGCGCCAGGACGCGCGTCGCCGCGATCGTCCACGCGCTGCTGCTGCTCGCGGTCATCCTCGTGGCGGCGAGCATCGTGTCGAGGATCCCCCTGGCGGCCCTCGCCGGGGTGCTGATGGTGACCGCCGCGCGCATGGTGTCGATCTCCACCTTCCGGCGCGTCGCCCGCTCGGGCGGCGCGAGCGCGAGCGTCTTCCTCGTCACCGCCTTCGTCACGGTGGCCTTCGACCTGGTCATCGCGGTCGGAATCGGCATCGCCGCTGCGGCGTTCTTCGCGCTGCGCGCCCTCAGCCGAACGAGCGGCGCTCATCGCGAGGACCTGCCCGGCGCTCCCGAGCCCGGGGATGAGCGCATCGGCCTGTTCCGCATCGAGGGATCCCTCTTCTTCGGCGCCGCGGAGCGCCTGATCGACGAGGTCGCCCGGCACGATGTGGAGGTGGTGGTGCTGCGTCTCTCCGGCCTGCAGCTCGTCGACGCCACGGGGGCCAACGCCCTCGGCGAGATGGTGACCGCCTTGGAGCGCCGGGGCGCCACCGTGCTGATCAAGGGCGTGCGCCCCGAGCACCGGTCGCTGCTCGATCAGCTCGGCGTGATCGGCGCGCTGCGCCACCCGAACCATCTCTTCGCGGAGCTCGAGCCGGCGGTCGCGCACGCCCGCAGCCACATTCGCCGGGCAACAGCATCGGCGTAGGAGGCCGCGAGGCCGTCCGCGAGCGGATCTCCGCAGGAAGACCCGCGCCCTACCGGTTCATCACCCCCCGAAACGGGTGACGGTCTCGATCGGAGTCCCGTTGGCCGTGCACTCCTCCTGCAATCCGCGCACGGCGGTCTCGAAGGCGCTGCCGTTCAAGGTGTCGCCCTCCGCAGCGAAACCCCCGAGCACGATGAAGAGGTCGCCCCACGGGTTTCCTTCGTACTCGCCGAGCTCTCTCCACTGTTCGGCTCGCTCCTGCTCACGGCGTTCGAATACCTCCTGGGAGATGTCACCGATCTCCACCATAGCGAAACGACCTCTGGTTCCTCCTCGAACGAGGCCGCGAGGATCCGACGCTCCGAGTGGGCGAGCCGCGAATGCGAGGGATCACCGGCATCCTGCGGCGAGCGATCGCGCCGCGTCGTCGACAGAAAGTTATCGCTCGCATTCGCAGAGCTGAGGCGATGTAATACCGCGTCACAGCGACGCCCCTTCCGGCGGGAAATGGGTGCAGAATGGTCCGGTGAGCGAAGACGACTGTTACCGGGCGGCGATCGGCACCGGCGCCGATCCCGCCGGCGTCCCCTGGGCGGAGCTGGACCCCGACATGCTCCGCACGCAGCGCAGCAGCCTCAAATGGACCCGGTTCCCGGCCGACGTCCTGCCCATGTTCGTCGCCGAGATGGACTTCGCCGTGGCGTCCGAGGTGCGCGACGCCCTCGTCGAGCGCGTGCGGCTGAGCGACACCGGCTACCTCGATGGCCCCGGGCCGCTGGCGCCCGCCTTCGCCGAGTTCGCCGCGGATCGCTGGGGCTGGGAGATCGACCACCGCTTCATCCACCTCGCCACCGACGTGGCGACCGGAGTGGTCGAGTCGCTGCGAGCCGCCCGCCCCGGCGGCGGGCGGCTCGCGATCCCGACCCCCACCTACCCCGGCTTCTTCGAGATGCTGCAGGAGCTCCCCTTCGAGACGGCGCAGATCCCGCTGCGCGCGGAGCCCGACGGCCTCGGAGCGCACGGCTTCGGCCTCGATCTCGACGCCATCGAGGCCGAGTTCGAGCGCGGGATCGACGCGTTCATCCTCTGCAACCCGCACAACCCGCACGGAGTGGCGTTCACCCGGGAGGAACTGACGCGACTGGCGCGACTGGCCGCCGCCCACGACGTGTTCGTGGTGTCGGACGAGATCCACGCCCCGCTGCTGCACCGGGGGGCCGAGTTCGTCCCCTTCGCCCCGATCGCCGCCGAGGCCGGGGCGATCGCGGCGATCGCGACCTCGGCGAGCAAGGGCTGGAACCTGGCCGGCGCGAAGTGCTCGGTGCTGGTCGCGGCCGACGAGCGGGCGAACCGCGTGCTCGCCGGTCTGCCGCCCGAGGCCGTGACGAGGACCAGCATCCTCGGCCTGCACGCCGGCGTCGCCGCCTTCCGGGACGGACGGGACTGGCTCGACCGGGCGGTCGCGCAGATCGAGGCGAATGTGGAGCTCTTCGGCTCGCTCGCCGCGGAGCGCCTGCCGGGCGTCACCCTGATCCGGCCGCGCGCCGGCTATCTGGCCTGGCTCGATCTGCGGGAGGCGGGCCTCGGGGAGCACCCGGCCCGCGAGCTCCGCGTGAAGGCCCGGCTGGCACTGAACAACGGCTCCTCGTTCGGCGCGGGGGGCGCGGGGCACGCACGGATCAATCTCGCCTGCGCACCGGACACCATCGTTCGCGCGGTGGACCGGATCGCCTCCCTGCAGAACGGCACCCGAGGAGGGAACGCATGAGCACCGAAGAACCGAACGCCGCAGCATCCGGCGCCGCGGAGATCGACGCCGGACGGAGCGGCTCGGCGGCGCGCACGGACGCGGCGCCGCCGCACCTCGACTGGGAGGGCTTCGGCTTCGACACCCGCCAGGTCCACGCCGGCGAGTACGCGGACCGCAACTCCGGTCTGCGCGTGCCGCCGATCGCGCTCTCGGCCGGCTACGTCTTCGACGACTTCGAGGACGGGGTCGCGCGCTTCGGCGGACGCTCGGACTGGCGGGGCGCGGCCAGCACCTCGCGGGGCGAGGTCGACGCGTTCACGGAGAGCGAGCCGGCCCCGGTCTACTCCCGGCAGGGCAACCCCACCAACAACGTGGCCGAGCAGCGCCTCGCCTCGCTCGAGGGCGGCACCGTGTCGGTGGCCGTGTCGAGCGGCCAGGCGGCGATCAGCGCCGCGCTCTTCGCACTGGCCGGCCAGGGCGACCACATCGTCTCGACGGCCTCGATCTACGGCGGCACCCGGATCCTCTTCGGCCGCAGCTTCAAGCGCTTCGGGATCGCCTTCGACTATGTGTGGGACGCGGCCGACGACGCCGAGTGGGAGCGCGCGATCCGGCCCGAGACGAAGGCGATCTACACCGAGACGATCCCGAACCCGCGCAACGACATCACCGACCTGCGGCGCATCGCCGCGGTGGCGGCGCGCTACAACCTGCCGCTCGTCGTCGACAACACCGTCGGCACCCCGGCGCTCATCCGCCCCGTCGAGCACGGCGCCAACATCGTCGTCCACTCGACCACCAAGTTCCTCACCGGGCACGGCGCGGCGGTCGGCGGAGCGGTGGTGGACGGCGGCAACTTCGACTGGGCCGCCGCTGAGCGGGCCGGCCGATCCTACCCGCTCATCACGGCCGCGCCCCGGCCCGGGCTCGCCTCGATGCTGGATCGCTTCGGCGACGGAGCCTACGCCCGCGCCGTGCGCGAAGCCGTGGTCAACGACATCGGGCCGACCCTCTCCCCGTTCCACGGCTTCCTGCTGCATCAGGGCATGGAGACGCTGTCGCTGCGCATGCGGCAGCACGTCGACTCCTCGCTCGAGATCGCGGCCTGGCTCGAACAGCAGCCCGAGGTGGAATCGGTGGACTACGCGGGACTGCCGTCGAGCCCGCTCCACGAACTGGCCGCGCGCGACTATGCGGGCCGCACCGGCTCGGTGTTCGGCGTGACGGTGCGCGGCGGCGTCGACGGCGCCCGCGCCTTCTTCGACGGCCTGCGCGTGTTCTCGCGCATGACCGGCATCGGCGACACGCGCTCGATGGTGCTGCACCCGCTCACCTCGACGCACTCGACCTTCCCCGACGAGCTCAACGCCCGGCTCGGGATCACCCCGGGCCTGCTGCGCCTCTCGGTGGGTCTCGAGACGCCGGAGGATCTGATCGCGGATCTGCGCGGCGGGCTCGCCGCGGTGGCTCGGCGCTGACCGCATCGCTTCGGCACGCTCGCGGTCGATTCCGCCGGCCGGCCCGAATCGGGGACGCGAATGCACGCTACATGCCTGGATGAGCATGCATATGCGTCCCCAACCCGCCGATGTCGCACCGACGGCCGACGGGTCAGGGCGCCGGGTTGATCACCCGGCCCCAGATGTTCTGCCGCAGTCACTCAGGGCTTCGCGGACGGGTGCGCCTCCCCTTCGTGGGGTGCGTCGATCGTGAACCCGGTGAACTCTCCGGTTTTGGGATCGTAGAGCGTGACCTCCCAGACCGGCTCACAGGCACTGGCACCGAGCACGAGTTCGACGAGCCGGGGAGTGCTGCAGCGCCAGCTTAACCTCTGCCCCGTCCCGCGCGAGCTACCTCCTGACCTTCAGCCGCACCGTCTTGGTCGACGCCCCGGCGACGTTCCTCGCGTCGCTCGACACGAAGACGACGCGCGCCGAGACCGTCCGGTCGAACTTCCTGCCGAGCGTGACCGTGACCGTGCCCTTGGCCGACGCGCGGAGGACGACGGTCTTGGTGTACGAACCGACTTTCACCCGAACACGACCCGTCGGGCTACTTCCGTTCGAGAGTGCCCCGACTTTGACGGTCACTCTTGGCTTGGTGCCCTTCTTGAACCGATGACCGCTCGCCTGGATCGCCGTGGGCTTGGCCCGCTGCACAGTCAGCGCGCGCGGGGCAGACGAGTCCCCCAAGACGCCGGTGCTCAGAACATGCCGCGCCTGGAGGGTGTAGCGGCCCGCCTCGAGTCGCGCAGGCAGGCTCCAGCTGACCTTGCCGTCTTTCACCGCGCCCGTGCCGAGATCCCGGGTGCCCGAGAGCAGTCGGATGCGGACTCCATCGGGAGCGGAGACCTCGACCGTGGCGGTCACGCGATCGGCGGAGCCATAGACCGCACGGACCCTCGAGAGCGAGAGTGAGCGGATATCGACCTCCGCCTCGGAGACGGTGAGCGTGCGTGTTCCGCTCTCGGAGGGCAGATGCGTCTCCGACCCGATATAGCGGGCCGTCAGCCCGTGCGCACCGACACCGATCCCGGCGAGTTCGAACCGGGCCTCGCCGTCGACGGCGAGCGAGCGAGCGACGATGACGCCATCGAGGTAGAGCTCCATCGCGCCGATCGCGCCGCCGAGCACCCGGGCGGTGACCTCCACCGACGCGCCGAAGGCCACCCGCTCGGAGGCGAGCTCGATCGAGGTGCTCGTGCTGCGTGGCGACACGCTGACCTCGATCGACGCCGAGCCAGAGGGCTCATGGCGCCGATCGCCCAGGTAGCGGGCCTCAACCCGCTCGGCTCCGACCGGGGGCACGATGCTGCGCTGCGCGACGCCGCCGATCACACGCGCGTGGCCGAGAATCCGCCCATCCGCGCTGAACTGCACCGATCCCGTGGCGTCGGCTGGAGTGACTCGCGCGCTCACCGTAACCTCGTCTCCCGCCGAGAGCTCGGTGCGCGCGATCTCGAACTCCGTCGAGGTGGGCTCCCGATCCACCTGCACCACGACCTCGGACGTGCGAGAGTCGATATAGGTGCCCTCCCCATCAGTGTACTCGGCCGAGATCTTCTGTCGGCCGACGTCGACGCCCTCGAGTTCGAGCACCGCTTCGCCGTCGACGATCTCCACGCTCCCGGCCGACTCGCCGGCGACGAAGAACTCGACGGACCCCTCGTTCACGACGCTGTTCACCGCGCTCACGCGCGCGGTGGCGCGCACCGGCTCGCTCGCACCGACCTGCTCGGCGTCGAGGAACAGTTCGGCGGTGGTCGGGGCGAGATCGACGTTGAATGCGCGTCCCGCATTACCCTCTAGGTAGTTGTCGTTACCGGAGTAGTAGCCGTACACCGTGTAGCGACCCGCCTTCAGCCGGATCGGATCCGGCAGATCGGCGACACCGGTCGTCAGATTGACCTCGGTCGATCCGACCGGAACTCCGTCGACCTCGAAGCGGACCGTTCCGGTGCGTAGGACGCCCAGGCTGTCGAGCCGCACATTGATCGGCCGATCAGCGCTGAACCGCGTATTCGTCGCGAAGGTCGTGGTGTGACTCCCGACCAGTCGCGGATAGGTCGGGTTCTTGTCGACCCGCAGTGAGAACGAGGCATCCGCAGGAGCGTGCCCCTGGTCACCGAGGTACCTGAGCGTCACCACATGCTCTCCCACGACGAGCGGTGCCGCAGGCACAGCGATCGCCGCCGTTCCGTTCGCACCCAGCTGCCCCGACGCGATCACCGTGCCGTCGAGCACCAGGTCGACCTGACCGCGTGCGGTCGTGGGGACGATTGCCGCAGTCACCACCCAGTCGGGTCGTAGCGCCGTGATCACGTGGTTCGGTCCGGACTGCACCGCTGCCGACCCCAGCTTGCTGGTCGCCGTCAGCGTCGTCTGCACCGGATCCGAGTCGTCCGCGTAGGCCGGCTGGATTCCGGCGAACGCCAGTGCCAGCACCAGGAGGCCAAGGATCGTGGCACGAATCCGCTTCTTCGTTTCGATCGTCGCCTGCTTCATGGGTCTACCTCGCCTTGATCGTCTTCTTCGCGCTGGTCTTCGCGACCGTCGCCGTGCTCTTCGGCGTGAACGTCGCCCGAACGCTCACCGAGGTCTTCCGCTTCGGAAGGATCACGGTGAGCCTTCCCCTATGGGCGGCCTTCAGCGCGACCCTCCTGGTGGCGCTCCCCGCCTTCACGACGACCGTTCCCGTCGGATAGGCGCCGCTCTCCAGACGCCCGAACGAGACCCTCACCTCCGGACGCTTCCCCTTCTTGAAGGTCGAACTCGCGATCCTGATCTTGGAGGCGTCCTTCCTCACGGTGAATGCGGTCTTCGCCGACTTCGCTGCCGCGTGGGTCGCGCTGCCCGCGAAACTCGCCCGGAGCGCGGTGCCGCCGACGCGGAGATCGGCGGGGAGCCGCCAGGACGCGCTCCCGTCGACGACGCGCGCGGATCCGATCAGCCGAGACCCCGCGTGCAGTTCGACCGTACCGGAGGAGAGCCCCCGAACCTCGGCGCGCACGATGACCGGCGATTTCGTGTGGTACGCCTGACTCGGCTTCGTCACCCGTGGAAGCGAAATGGCGACCTCGGCCGGATCCACCCGCACGGTCTCGCCCTCGGCCTTCGACGCCCCGAACCTGGCATCACCCGAGTAGCTCGCGGTGACCGCGTGCGTGCCGACCGACAGGTCGACGAGAGTGGCGGTGCCGCGGCCCGAGTTCAGCTCGACGCGGTCCACGGCCTCGCCGTCCACCAGAACGTCGACGGCCCCGGTCGCCCCGGCGCCGGTGGCAACACTCACGCGCACGGTGTCCCCATAGGAGACGGCGGTGCGCGACAGCGCCAGGCTCAGATCGGCGCGCTCCCGGACGTCGATCTCGGCGTCGGCACTCATCGAGGAGCGCAACACTCGCACCGTGTCGTCCTGGTCGTCGCCCCGCGGCTCCTCGAGACCGGTGTACACGGCTCGGACCACGATGTCCTCGGTCTCCTGCGGAACGAGACCGCACACCGCGGAACCGCTCTCGACGGGCACGTTCTGGCACTCGGGGATCGGCGACGTCGCGCCGTCGTGGACGGTGAAGAAATCGGCGCGACCGCCCTCCACCACCTTGTCGGAGGACACCGCCGATACTTCGGCTATCACGTCGATCGGCCGGTCCACCACTCCGTTCCCCGCCAACACCGAGATGCGTGTGTCGTCGGTCACGAATACCTCGAGCGGCGCGGATTCACTCGACCCGAAGCTCCCTTCGGCGCCGGCGTAAGCGATGCCCAGGCGGTGCCTACCGTACTCGACGACGGAGGCGCCGTCGCAGTAACCGTAGCCCGCGATGGTCAGTGCCCGGTCGGCCTGCGTCGTCGGGGTTCCGCACGACTCGAGCACCGATTCGTCGACGGTGAAGCGGATCGGCTGACTGATGCCGTCGAGCGTGCGCGCCCGAAGATTGCCGCGCAGTCGAAGCGTCTCGCTCGTCGCGTCGACCACGTTCTCGCGGCCGTTGAGGTTCACCGCGTTGACCCCGACGACGCGGGCGGCGCTGATCTCGGCGAAGGTCGGTATCTCCCCGCGCAACGCGACGTGGATCTGGCCAGGCGGGTAATAGGGGTAATTGCCCTCGTGGTAGCGCCCCTTCGCATTGATCGCGAAATCGGTCGCACCGTTGCCGTCGACATCGCCCACGTCGGCGACCGCGACGCCGAGTCGCACCGGCGCGTCCGAAAGATCGAAGGTCGGCCCCCAGTAGCCTTCGTCGCGGGGTTCGCCGTCGATACGGTACCCCTGCTGCTCGGTCAGCTCGGCCAAAGACAGCTTCCCGGTCGCGGGGATGCCGTGCAGCACGTATGCCGCCCCGCCGTTCACGAGGCCTTCGACCCCGCCGACGTCGTAGCCCGGCGCACCGACGATCAGGGCGTGCTTGCCCTGACCGCCGAAATCTTCGAGCACGTCGACCGAGTAGCCCAGCCCGTCGTCGACCTGTTCCGCACCGATCCAGAGCCCGCGCGAGCCCGAGGCGCCGACCGTGCCTGCGATGGGGTCGATGTCCACCCGCTCGGGTTTGATCGGACCGTTGAGCACCGCAACGCCGCCGCGACCGTCGATGCTCGGCGCGATCCCGATCACGAGGTCGGCATTGCCGTCGCCGGTGAGGTCCTTCGCCGCGACGATCGCCGAACCGAGCGGCGAACCGTCGGTGGATCGGGCGATCTCGACTCCGTCGGCGGCGTCGAGATCGGAGAGATCGATGTGGTGCGCGTCTTCGCCGGACGGCTTGCCGTAGACCGCCCAGATCGAGGACGAACTCGACGAGCCGACGAGCAGGTCGACCCTGCCGTCGCCGTTCACATCGGAGACGGCTCTGGCTACGTCGAGCTTCGCACCCGGAGGGCCGATGATGGTACCCCAGACCGATGCGCCCGGCAACTCCCCGGTGAGGTCTCGCGTGTAGGTACTCGCTGGGAGCGCGTCGAGGTTCTCTCCGCGAAGCACCCAGATCCTCCCGGCATCGTCGTGTCCGGCTGTGGAGTAGGCCCGCTCCGCCACCATGAACTCGTTCAGGCCGTCGCCGTCGAGGTCGCCAACGCCGTTCGCCGGAGTCTCGTTGTCGAGCGCGACCTCGGGCCCCCACTGATATCGCAGGGTGCTGGGCTTCAGGCCGACTACTCCGCGGGTGTTGACCGTACCGTTTCCTTGACGGAGCGCCGCCCGTTTATAGGTGAGATCCAGAGTGACCACGCCGTCGAGCCCGTCTCCATCGGTGTCGGCTATGCAGCGGGCGGTAAGGCCCCTCGTATCCCATGACCGCGTGAAAGAGCTGCCGTACCCGATCCACTTGCTGGATGTCGCGGGATCGAGGCCGCGGTTGACGTAACTCTGCTCCATGAGCGCATTGTCGCCGGCATAATAGTCGGTGATCGCGTTCGTCACGCCCTGATAGGCGCCGGCGGTGAATAGCCCCGGCCGCTCACCGCTCTCGAGTTGGCACACGCCGATGTCGCGATTCACGACGGCCGAGTTGTAGTGGCCGTTCTGGCTGGTGACCACGGTCGGACCCTGAGCGTTCCCTCCCGTCGATCCTTCGAGCTCCATCGCTTGCGCCGTCGCCGCGCCGACTGCTGTGAGCAGCCCGGCGGCGAGCGCCGCTGCCGTTCCCGCGGCGAGTAGGCGCAGCGTTTGTGTGCGGCTGTCTCTCATCGGGTGTTCCCTGTCTTTCTGTCTCTGATGCGTTGCGTCGAGCTGCGGAGCGCGTCGTCCTGGGAGTGGATTGCACGACCCGCTCGTTCCCGGCTCGCCGCACTAGTTCGGGGCGTGGATGCCGAGATCGTCGCCCTGCGCGTCGATCCCGTAGTTGAAGAAGAAGCGGTTGTTCGTCAGCGATCCGTCGAGGTGCCGGATCTTGCGGGGCGCAGTGGGCCCGCTCCGCTCGGCGCCTTCCCGCGTGTATCCGGCGAGTCCGCCTCGATTCGCCGTGACCGGGCGGGTCGTCGGCACGAGGGCGCTGTTGTCGCGTTCGGAGATATGGATCCTGATGGCGCCGGTGAAGGGAGTCGCCTGCGCGTTCCTCCCCCACGGATCGATGTAGAGCGTACTGTGCCCGCTCTCGTTCTTCACGAGCGCCTTCGCCAGCCAGGCGTCGCGTTGGGCGCCGTTGAAGTAGGCGCGCGGATCCTTGCGATCGATCGGCGCCGCAGGGCTGAGCGATCGCTGCTCCTTCCAGATACTGCTCGGGATGAGCTGATGGTTGCCGTCCGCCCAGGCCAGGTCGTTCAGGTAAGCGATCTGACCGGTGGTCTCGTCCCAGTAGCGGCTGGGATTCTGGATGCCGAACCAGGGTTCGTATTGGGCCAGCAGGGTGCCGTCCACGGCGCGGATCGTGTTGAACGACTGCCATTGCTCGTACCCGGCCCACCACCAGCCCGGGTCGACGGAGTCGGGCGAGGCCATGAAGTCGTTGCGGTCGTTGAAGAGCGGACCGTCCGGGTAGCGGGAGTCGACCCCCACGCTGCCGTTGAACATGTGCTGGGCCAGGCAGCCCGTGGTGGGGAGGTGACGCTCGCCCCCCTCTCCCTGGGGCAGGTCTGATCCCGAGGTCTCGAGATGCAGGGGAGCGCCGCTGAACGCGGCCAGGGAGTTCGAGAACTCCCTGCTGCACGACGTGGCGAGCTCGTTCGGGTCGCCGAAGTTGGTGAGCTTGTTGGTGACCAGTTCCGATCCGTCGTTGCACTTCATCGCATAGAACAGTTCATGCGTGTTGTTCCGCGTCGCATCGGGCGAATGGCTGCCCTGGTGGATCTTGATGAGGAAGTCACAACGCAGGTTCTTGCTCTGGCCGAACTCGTCGACGAACGAGGTCTGGTCCGCCGGATAGGGGCCGCGGAGCATCGCCTGGTTGTTCGAGATCACGACTTTGTGGCCGGGATCGTCCTCGTGCCGGTGCACTCCGCCGCCATTGGCCTCCGCGTATTCCATGAGCCGCTCGGAGGTGTATCCGAAGGGGATGCCGTCGACCTCAGGGTTCTCCTCACGCAGCTTCTGCAGCACCCAGGTGTAGATGGACGATCTCCTCGGATCGTCGCCGTGCTCGTGCCCGAAGGTGCAGGTGGTGCCGTCGGCGCGCTCGTGCACCGACGGATGCCAGCCCGGGTAGAGCTTGCCGTCGGGGCCGGTCACCGCGTAGCCGTCGTGCTCCTCCTGCGTGCAGGTGTCGTACTCGCTCGGCCTCCAGGAGTTCTGGTAGGCGTGCGAGTAGACCGGGTCCTCGCCGTGTTCGTGCCCGCCGCCGGGATCGGTCGGATCGATCGGGTCCGGGGGATCTACCGGGTCGGGGGGCGTCGGCGCCGATCGCACCGAGCCGCTTCCGACTACGGTCAGCTTGATCGGAGCGGAGAGCGCTACCGATACCCGCGCACCGAGTGCACCGCCCGCGGCCGCCGAGAGCGTGGCCCGCTGCTTCGCGTTCAGCACGGCGGTGTAGCTTCGCGACTTCTTCGCCGGCACGCTTACGGCGACGCGGCCTCCGGCAGTTCCGCCGAGGGTGAGCGAGGCGCTCCCCTTGCAGGCGCGCACCTCTACGCACGCGACGGTGAAGCCCACACGCCCGGCGCTCGAAACCCGAGTGTCCAGGGAGGTCACACGTAACGGCGCGATCATCCGCACCGACCGGGACTTCCGCACCGTCTTCTTCACTGGTTTCTTCGTCTGCACGCGCACCTCGACGGAGCGACGGCCGCCGGTGGCGTCATGGATGGACTGCAGTTGCTTCGCCGATAGCGCGATCCTGACGATCTTCGCTTTCCTGCCGCCGACAGAGAACCGGGCCTTGGAACTGTTCACTCCCGAGACGCGCACCGTCGCGGTGCCCGAGCAGGTCTTCTTGGAGGAGCAGTTGAGCTTCACGCCCAGTCGGCCCACGGGGTCGACGGACGAGGCGATCGACACGATCCCGACCGGCGGCGACGCCGCCGCCGCCGGTGTGGCGCCGTCGGTGAACACGAGCCCCCCGAGAGCGAGAGCCGCGGCCGCCACGACGGCCATGATCCTGCGCCTCCCCCCGAGTCGCCACGTTCGAACCCCTTCGCGAATCGGTGTCACGGCGCTCCCCATCGTTCAACGCAACAAGATACTGCCCCTCATCCATTCATCGGATGAAGGGCAGCTTCAGTTTATTAGCATATGACGAAGAAAGACAAATCACATCTACGGAGGCGTGACGCTCTTGGCGGGGAATGTCGCACGCCGCTCCCCGCCAAGAGCGCATCCGGGTCAGGGCGCCGGGTTGATCACCCGGCCCCAGGTGCTCTTGTTGCCCCAGATGTTCTGCCGCAGCCCCTCGAGCTGCAGGATCTGGCTGTGGTCGACGAAGAGGTTCACCTCGTTGCCATAGTTCTTGACGTACCACTCGAACACCGGTCCGTCGGCCGCCTCGAACATCACGTTCTCGAGGCCGAGTCCGTTGATGATGGAGGCCGCGGCCCCGGTGTCCCACTCGGTCACGTTCTCGGTGATGCCCTCGGACTCGATCATGATGATCGAGGCGCCGGCGTCGAGCGCTTTCTTGCCCCGGTCGACCAGGTCGCCGATGTCCTTCTTGCTCTCGGCGGCCAGCTCGGCCTCGCTCGAGTCGCCACCGGATCCGATCTGGAGGCCCAGCTCCGGCTTCGCCTTCAACCCGGCCTTCACGACCTTCTCCACCAGCCGCAGCAGGCCGGAGGTGTTCAGCATGATGAAGCCGGTGGAGATCTCGATCACATCGAAGCCGACCTCCTTGGCCTCCCTGAGGTAGTGGTCGACGGCCTCGTCCCCGTAGCGGAGCACGGTCTCGATCCACCCGCCCGAGGAGACGTACGATCCGTGCTCGTGCGCGATGTCGCTGAAGGCGCGCACCTGCTCGGTGGGCGCCAGGGCGAAGGATCCGCCCGCCCACTTGATGCCGTCGACCCACTGACCGGCGACGTCGAAGACGTCCTGCAGATGCCGGGTGCCGAAGGTGGCGTAGTAGGGGGCGCGGATCTCGGTGACGCCGAAGCCGCGCGGCTTGGCAGGCCGGTAGGCCCGGGGGACGAAGTTGAACGAGACGTCGTGGGGGACCGCATGGCTCATGATGAGTTCCTTTCTTCGCGGGTGGGGGTGGGTATCGCCGCTCAGCGGCGCGTGACGGGGACGCGGGCGAGCGCCGCGGTCAGTTCCGCCACGCTGCGGTGCTCGAGATCGTGGACGAGCTCGGCGATCTCGTCGCGGAGGGCCGGCCCGGCGAACGGGGTCACGAGCGCGTCGAACTTCTCGCGGGCGGCCGCCCAGTCGAGCGGATCGTCGTGGAAGCCGCGGTAACTGTCCTGCGACGAGCGGAAGACGGTGCCGTCGGCGAGGACGATCTCGAGGTCGGCCGGCATGTGCTCGGGGAAGCGATCGGAGAACTCCTGGCTGGGGATGATCTCGACCCGCGTCAGCAGGCTCTGCACGTCGTCGGCGACAATGCGCCCGGGCTCGTACTGCGCGGGAGTCAGCTCCCCGTCGAGCAGCACCACGGCGAGCATCCAGAGCAGCGAGTGGTCGGCCTCCTCCTTGGTGCGGATGAGGCGCTTGTCGCCCTCCTCGCCGCCGCCGATGATGGAGTGCGCCACGTCGAAGGTGGTCAGCCGCACCTTTTCGACCGCGCGCACGTTGAAGCCGTCCTGGGCGCGGATGTCGAGCGCGGTGTCGAGCGCGGACTGCGAGTGGATCTCGGCGTTGTGCTTCTTGATGATGGTGCGCCGCACGCTCTCGAGATCCTCGGCGCTCCAGTCGATGTCGAAGGGGCCGGCGATCGACTCCTTGAAGCCCTTGTTCCCCTCGAACACCGCCTCGGGTCCGGTGATCCCGCGCCTGGCGAGCAGCGCCGCGAAGACGCCCTCCTTCGCGACGTGCGGGTAGGCGAGCCCCTTCCAGTGGCTGAGATTGCCGGTGCGCGTGACGCGCAGGGCGGCGTTCGCGGTGCCCGCGATGGCCGTCGCGTGGGCGATCTGCTCGGCCGGGAGGCCCAGCGCCTTCGCGGCCGAGGCCGCCGCGGCGAAGGCGCCCTGGGTGGTGTGGTCGAAGCCCTTCGCCCGGACGGGCGCGACGTCGGAGAGCCGCGTGTGCACCTGGTAGGCGACGGCGAGCGCGGTGAGCAGCTCGGCCCCCGACGCGTCGACGCTCTCGGCGGCGGCGAGCACCGCGCCCAGGTTGTCCGAGGGGTGGTTGGTCTCGCCCTTCGCCAGGTAGGAGTCCATGAAGTCGAGATAGCGGCTGAGCGCACTGTTGGTGAAGGCGGCGAGCTGCGGGCTGGTCCGGCCGCCGCCGATGAGCGTCGAGGAGGGAGCGCCGCCGAGCTCCTCGACCAGCTGACGGATCGCGACGATCGGCTCGGCATCGAGCGCGCCGATGGCGACGCCGAGGGTGTCGAGCACGCGGATCTTCAGCTGCTCCAACGCCTCCGGGCTGATGTCGTCGAACTCTGCGCCCGCCGCGAACGCCGCGAGCCGCTGCACCTCTGTGGTTTCGAGCGATCCAGACACGCGATCCTCCTCAGATGATAATTAGGGTTGCCTGCCCTAACAGTAAACGCCGAAAATATCTTGACGTCAAGATACTTTTTCCCGATACGGAGCCGACTCCCAGACTCGTCGCCGAAACCTCTGCCGATCCGGCCCCTCCCGGAGCATCGTGGAGGACACCGCGGAGCGGGGCGGGCGCGCGAGGAGCGCGGGCACGCCGGAGCAGCAGGCCCTGGGGTGCAGGGGCGCGGCGGGGCGAGGATCAGGGCGCGAAGTCGGCGAACGACGCGGGCTCGATGCCGAGCTCGGCGAAGAGCTCGCGCGTGCGCTTCTGGCGGGTGCGCGGGATCACCGTGAGCACCGTGCCGCCGCGCACCTCCCCGTCGCCGCCGACGCGGCCCGTGCGGCCGGCACGGTGCAGGTAGGCCTTGGGATCGTCGGGGGGATCGGCCTGCAGCACCAGTTCGACGCCGTCGACGTGGATGCCCCGCGCGGCCACATCGGTCGCAACGAGCACCCGGGCTCGGCCCGCGGCGAAGCTCTCGAGGTTGCGCTCCCGCCGCGGCTGCGAGAGATCGCCGTGCAGCGCGACGGCGCGCAGACCCGCGCCCGCGAGCAGCTCGACCACGTGCTCGGCGTAGGCCCGGGTGCGGCAGAACACGATCGTGCGCACCGGACCCGCCCGTCGTCCGTCCCGGCCGGCGCCGTCGGCGACGCCTCCGTCCCCGACCAGCCGCACCAGCGCGTCGTCCTTGTGCTCGCGCAGCACGATCAGCACCCGGTGCTCGACGCCGCCCGCCGCATCGGATCGACCCTCCGGTCCGACCGTCCGGCTCCCCTCGACGACCTCGTGGATCGCGGGGCTCGGCAGGAACTCGCGCACGAGCTCGTCGACGCCGCGGTCGAGGGTGGCCGAGAAGAGCAGCCGCTGACCGCCGCGGCGCGTGCGACGCAGGATCCTCCGCACGGACTCGACGAAGCCCAGCTCGGCCATGTGATCCGCCTCGTCCAGCACCGTGACGGCGATCCGGCCGAGATCCAGGTGCCCGCGACCGGCGAGATCTTCGACCCGGCCCGGGGTGCCGATGGCGATGTCGACGCCGCGGCGCAGGGCGTGCAGCTGCGGTTCGAGGGGCTGGCCGCCCACGAACTGGCCGGTGTAGAGGCCGACCGACCGCGCGATCGGCTGCACCGTGCGGTCGATCTGCAGCGCGAGCTCGCGGGTCGGGGCGAGGATCAGCGCCCGGGGCGCGCGTCCGCCGCCCCGTTCGGACCGTTCCCGTCGTTCACCGCGGCGCGGCTTCTCTCGGGCGGATTCGTCGGGGAACGCGCCCTCCGCGCGGAGGCGCAGCAGTCGCTCCACCAGGGCCGCGCCGAACGCGATGGTCTTGCCCGAGCCGGTGCGCCCCCGCCCGAGGACGTGGTGCCCCGCGAGGGCGTCCGGGATCGTCGCCACCTGGATCGGGAGCGGTTTCGTCGCGCCCAGCTCGGCGAGCGCCCGCACGATGTTGCCCCCGACCCCCAGCTCGGCGAAGCTCGCACCGGCGACGTCCTCCGCCCGGGTCAGCACGGCGTCGAGGGGCGCAGGCGGGGTCCGCAGCGGAGGCTGCGCAGGAACAGGAGCCGGAGCCGGGCCGGCGGGACGGCTGCTGCCGCCCTCCGCCTCCCGCTGCTCCGACGCGCGGCCGCCGGGCCGCGCCCGCTTCGGGCCGCGCCTCGGATCGTAGTCGCCCGGCGGCCGGTAGCCGCGTCGCCGCGCCACCCGGTTACTCCGGCGCCGCAGCGGAGGCCGCGTCGGTCGCGGCGCGGCGGCCTGCCTTCTCCGAGCGCCGCGCTGCGCGACGACCGTCCTGTTCCGAGCGCCGCGCTGCGCGACGCTCGCGCGACCGCTCCCGGCGGCGCTCGACCGCGTAGTAGAGCGTGGGCAGCACCACCAGGGTGAGCACCGTCGACGAGAGCAGCCCGCCGATCACCACCACGGCGAGCGGCTGCGAGATGAAGCCGCCGCTGCCGGTGATGCCCAGGCCCATCGGCGTGAGCGCGAGGATCGTCGCCAGCGCGGTCATCACGATGGGCCGCAGACGCAGCAGCGATCCCTGCATCACCGCCTCGCGCAGGCTCTCGCCGCGCTCTCTCAGCTGGTTCACGAGATCGATCAGCACGATCGCGTTCGTGACCACGATGCCGATCAGCATGAGGAGGCCGATCAGCGAGGCGACGCCCAGGGGGATGCCCGTGGCGATGAGCAGCAGCAGCGCGCCGGTCGCCGCGAACGGCACCGAGACGAGCAGCAGCAGCGGCTGCAGCAGGCTCTTGAAGGTGGCCACCATCACCACGTAGACGATCAGGATCGCGATCAGCAGCGCCAGCCCGAGCTGCTCGAAGGCGTCGCTCTGCTGCGACATGACTCCCCCGATGCTCGCGGTGGCCCCGGCGGGCAGTTCGACCGCGGCGATCGCCGCATCGACGGCGATGCCGGCCGTTCCCAGGTCGTCCCCCTCCGGGAGCGCCGACACGGTCACGACGCGGTTGCCGTCCTGAGTGCCGATGCTCACGGGACCGTCGAGCACCTCGATCGTCGCGAGATCCTCGAGCCGCTCCTCGCCGTTCGCGGTGGGGATCTCGAGCGCCCCGATCTCCTCCTCGTCGACCGGGGCCTCTCCCTGCGAGAGGTAGATGCCCGTCCCGGTGTTCTCGAGCACGATCTGCCCGATCTGCGAGGGCTGCATCCGCGCCGAGAGGATCCCGGCGACCGCCGCCTCGCTGAGCCCGGCCTCGGCGGCCGCGACGCGGTCCACCGTGACGGAGAGGTAGGGGCGGGCGGCGGCGAGGTCGCTCTCGACCTGCACCAGGCCGTCCTGAGCGCGGAGCTCGGCCACGAGCGCGTCGCTCGCCTCGGCCAGCGTCTCCTGGTCGGGCGCCGAGACGATGACCTCGATGGCGCTCGACATGGTCACGCCGCCGTCCGAGACGCCGATCGAGAACTCGCCCGCATCGTCGAGCGCGTCGACCGCGGAGCGGATCTCGTCCTGCACCTCGCTCTGCTCGGCGTTCTCGTCGGTCGTGATCGAATAGCTGATCACCCCGTCGCCGCCGGCCCCGAACATGGCGCTCATGCCCTCGCCCCCGCCGATGCTCGCCTGCACCATCCGCACGTCCTCGACCCCGGCGAGTGCGTCCTCGACGCGTTCGGCCTGCTCGAGCTGGGCGTCGATGCTGGTCCCCGGGGCGAGGGTCTGGGTGAGGCCGACGGAGTTCTGCTCGTCGCTGCCCATGAAGTTGGTCTTCATGAGCGGAGTCGCGGCCAGCGTTCCCGCGAACACCAGCACGGAGGCGAGCAGGGTGACGGCCGGCCGCTTCAGCGTCCAGTCGATGATCGGCCGGTATCCCCGCTGGAACCCGTTCAACCGCGCGGGGGCGGCCGGCGCCGCGTGCTCTCCGGCGGCCGGCGGCGCGTGCTCCGCGGGCGCTCCGGCGGGTGCCGTCCGCCGGCCATCACGCAGGAACCAGAAGGCGAGCACCGGCACGATGGTCAGCGCCACCAGCAGCGAGGCGGCGAGCGCGAAGGTGGCCGTGAAGGCGAAGGGCCGGAACAGCTCGCCCACCATCCCGGACACGAAGGCCATCGGCAGGAAGACCGCGGCCGAGGTGACGGTCGACGCCGTGATCGCGCCGCCGACCTCGCGCACGGCGCCGACGATGGTCGCGGCCCGATCGGCGCCCGGCGGCGCCTCCGCGAGGTGCCGCTTGATGTTCTCGATCACCACGATGGAGTCGTCCACGACCCGGCCGATGGAGATGGTCAGCGCGCCGAGCGTCAGCATGTTGAGCGAGTAGTCCGCGAAGTTCAGCGCGACGAAGGTCAGCAGCACGGAGACCGGGATGGAGATCGCCGTGACGAGCGTGGCACGCACCGACAGCAGGAAGACGAGAATCACGAGCACCGCGAAGGCGAGGCCCAGCAGCCCCTCCGTGGTGAGCGTCTCGATCGACCGCTCCACATAGGGGGCCTGATCGAAGATGACCTCGAGCTGGGCGCCGCCGAGCGAGCGCTCCAGCTCGGGCAGGAGATCCTGGACCGCGTGGGAGACGTCCACCGTGTTCGCGGAGGAGAGCTTGGTGATGGCGATCGTGAGCGCCGGCGCGCCGTTCACCCGCGAGAGGCTCTGCTCGGGGTTGGGCTCGAGGGCCACCTCGGCCACCTCGCCGATGGTGATCACCGGCGGCGTCCCCGAGCTCTGCTGCTCGGAGCCCTCCTGCGTCGTCGGCTGCTCGGTCTGCGGGATCGCGGCGCCCCCCGCGGCGGCCTGCTCGGCGGACTGCTGGGCCGCGGCCGCTTCGGCCTCCGCCTGCGCCTGGAGCAGAGCCGGATCCCGGGTGAGCGGCAGATCTTCGATCTGCTCGACCGAGTCGAGCGCCTCGCCGGCCTGCACGGCGAGCGTGCGCCCGTCCTCGGTGATGCTGCCGGCAGCCATCAGCAGGCCGCTCTGCTGCAGCGCATCGGTGATCGATTGCGAGGTGAGCGACTCCTCCGCGAGCTCGTCCGCGTCGATCGTGATGGTGACGCGATCGCCGCGGGCGCCCAGCACCTGGGCCTCTCGCACGCCGTCGAGGTCGCTCAGCTCCGGGCGCGCGATCCGCTCGATCAGCCGCGCCGTCTCCTCGGCGTCGACGCCGTCCGGGGGCGTCACCGCGATCTGGATCACGGGGAAGTCGTCGAGCGATCCCGACATCACCGCCGGCTCCACGTCCTGCGGCAGCAGCGCCGAGATGCGGGAGATCGCGCGCTCGACCCGCTGCTCGGTGACGGTCAGGTCCACCCCGTACTCGAACTCGGCGAGCACCATCGCCGCCCCGGTCGACGAGGTCGACGTCGTCTGCTCCAGCCCGGGGACGCCGCGCAGCGCCGTCTCGATCGGATCCGTCACGTCGTTCAGCACCACCTCGGGCGAGGCCCCCGAGTAGGACGCGGTGACCACGACCGCGGGGAACTGCACCGAGGGCATGAGCTCCTGCTTGAGCGATCCGACGCCGAAGAACCCGAAGACGGAGGCGACGATGGTGACGAGTGCGATCAGGGCCCGGTTCTTCAGACTCAGCTCGGCAAGCACATGCATAGGCGGAATCATCCCATGCCCGCCTGGCAATCCCCCCGCGCGCGATAATGGGAGGATGCGCACCAGCCACCCCAGACGAACGGCCTCACGCTCCCTGGGAGCCGTCACCCCGGCCGATTTCGAGCGTCTCGCGCAGCTGCGCCGGATGCAGCGCCTCGCGCTCGCCCTGCTCGGGATCATGGCGCTCCTTTTCGTCGTCTCCTTCGCGCTGCAGGAGCGGTATCCCTGGCTGGCCTTCGTGCGCGCGGCGAGCGAGGGGGGCATGGTCGGCGCGCTCGCGGACTGGTTCGCCGTCACGGCGCTGTTCCGCCACCCGCTCGGCCTGCCCATCCCCCACACCAACCTGATCTCGAACAAGAAGGACGAGATCGGCGAGGGCCTCGGCTCGTTCATCGAGGAGAACTTCCTCGCCGACGAGGTGGTCCACGAGAAGCTGGCGGGCATCAGCGGCGCGCGCCTCGCGGGCGCCTGGCTGCAGACCCCAGGGAACGCGGCGCACGTGGGCGAGCTCGTCGCCAGCGCGGGGCTGGGCGCGCTGACGGTGCTCGACGACGCCGACGTGCAGGAGCTCATCGAGTCCCTCGCCCGCACGCACATCCTCGAGCCCGAGTGGGGGCCGCTGCTCGGCCGGGCCCTCGACTCGTTCGTCACCGGCGGGCACCAGGAGCCGCTGATGGACATCGCCGCCGAGCGGATGGAGGACTGGCTGATCACCCATCCCGAGGCCTTCGAGCGCATGGTGTCGTCGCAGCTGCCCACGTGGCTGCCGAGCTTCGCCCAGCGATTCGTCGACGGGCGGATGCACGCCGAGGCCGTGCGCTTCACCCGCGCGGTGCGGCAGGATCCGGACCACCCGCTGCGCGTCGCCGCCCGCGATTTCCTGCACGATTTCGCCCGCGACCTCGAGGCCAAGCCCGAGCTGCGGGCGCAGTTGGAGGCGTTCAAGCTCGAGGTGTTCGACAGCCCCCGCGTGCGCGCCCTGGCCGCGAGCACGTGGGAGACGGCCCGCACGGCGCTGGTCGGGATGCTCGAGGATCCGTCGAGCGAGCTGCGGGGCCGTCTCGTCGTCGCGCTGCAGGACTTCGGCGCGCAGCTGCTCGCCGACCGCACGCTCCAGTACAAGATCGACGTGTGGGTGATGCGGGTGGTGGAGCACCTCGTGCGCACCTACCGCCACAACATCGCCAGCGTGGTCGTCGAGACCGTCCAGCGCTGGGACGCCCGGGAGGCCGCAGAGAAGATCGAGCTGCAGATCGGCCGAGATCTGCAGTTCATCCGCATCAACGGCACCGTCGTGGGCGCCCTGGCCGGCCTGACGATCTACACCGCGGCGATCCTGCTCGTCCCGACGGCGGGCTGAGCGCCCAGCGCACGCTCACCGGTCGAACGAAACGGGGAGCTGCATGTCCTGCACCCGGTCGGCCGAGGCGGTGTGATCCGCCCGCGTCGTCACCGCGCAGGCGGACCTGGAGCAGTCGAGACCGTCCTGCGCGGACTCGGGGACCAGCAGTCGCGCGGTGAAGGATCCGGTCGCGGCATCGTCCCAGCCCTGGGTGGCGAAAGCCCGCCAGGCCCAGGCGTCGGTGATCCAGACGCTGCTCGACGGCTCGGCGTCGGCTCCGCCCGGCCCGTCCTCCTCCATCGCTCCCTCCGGCACGCCGCCGAGGCACGGCGAGGGCTTCTCGCCGGGAATCGAGGGGATGAGGCAGACGGCGACGTAGATGCCGATGTCGGCGTCGAAGCCGCTCCCGTGCACCACCAGAAGATCTCCGGGGCGGATCCGGGCGAGATCGGCCGGTCGACCGTCGGCGGTCTCCACCGACAGCTCGCGCGTGCGGCCGTCCGCCCCGAGCGCCTCCGTCTCCGACACGAACCCGTCCGGCACCTCCTGGCCCGAGCCGCCGGCGCTCTGGTGCGTGAGGATCGGCACGATCATCGCCACGGCCCCGGCGACCACGAGGACGGCGAGGATCAGCGCCACGATCAGCACGCGGCGCACGATCCGTCGTCTCGCGGGTTGGGCGGCCACCCGACGATCCTATCGCGGCGCCCGCCGTATCCGCCCGTGGAGCGACTCGCATGGTAGGCTTGCGCCCATACGTCTATTTGGAGCAGAGCTGCCTCGCGGAACGTGATTCCGCGAGGCCCGAATGTGTAAGGGGGTCACGCATGGGGCGCGGCCGTCAGAAAGCAAAACACACCAAAGTCGCTCGGGAGCTGAAGTATTTCAGCCCGAGCACGGACCTCTCGGAACTCGAGCGGGAACTCGCCTCCAAGCAGTCGGGCGAGGATCCGTGGGCCGAGTACGCCGACAAGTACAACGACGACGAGGACGAGGACTGAGGCCGGTCCGCGATCCCGGGCCGGCCTACGATCCCGCGTAGGATCCCACCAGCCTGACCGCTCCCCCGTCGACGCCCTTGGCGCCCTGCTCGAAGCCCTCGAGCTCGCGCGGCGCCGTGGAGATCGCACCGGCGGTCCAGGTGGCGACGCCCAGCGCGCTCAGCCGCGCAGCGACGGCGGCGGCGCGATCCGCCTCGACCACCGCGAACATGCCGATGCCCAGGTTCCAGGCGCTCTCCACCCCCTCGAGGGTGTGGCCGCCCAGCTGCGCCAGATGGCGGAAGACCGGCAGCGGCGACCAGGCGGAGCGATCCAGCTCGACCCAGGCGCCCGCGGGCAGCACGCGCGCCAGGTTCGCCGCGATGCCCCCGCCCGTGACATGGCTGAGGGAGTGGATCGCCCCGCTCAGCTCGGGATCGTCGAGCACCGCGAGCAGCGGAGCCGTGTAGAGCGCGGTCGGTTCGAGCAGCGCCTCGCCGTAGGCGGCGCCGAGCTCCTCCGAGTGATCGCCGTACCCGATGCCCCGATCCCGCAGGATCCGGCGCACCAGGGAGAAACCGTTCGAGTGCAGGCCGGAGGCGGCCATGGCGAGCACGACGTCGCCGTCGCCGACCCGCTCGGGGCCCAGCAGCGCGTCCGCCTCGACCACGCCCACGGCCGCGCCGGCCACATCGTATTCGTCGGCCCCGAGCAGCCCGGGATGCTCGGCGGTCTCGCCGCCGACGAGCGCGGTGCCGGTCGCCTCGCACGCCCGCGCGATCCCCGCGACGATCGCGGCGATCCGCTCCGGCACCAGCCGGCCGCAGGCGATGTAGTCGGTCATGAAGAGCGGCCTCGCGCCGACCACCACGATGTCGTCGACGACCATGGCGACCAGATCCTGCCCGATGGTGTCGTGCGTGTCGATCGCCTGGGCGATCGCGACCTTCGTGCCGACGCCGTCGGTGGAGCTCGCCAGCAGCGGGCGCCGGTAGCCGAGCAGCGCCGACGCGTCGAAGAGCCCGGCGAAGCCGCCGACGCCGCCCACCACCTCCGGTCCGTGGGTGCGCGCCACCGCGGCCCTCATCAGATCGACGGCCAGATCGCCGGCCGCCGTGTCCACGCCGGCACGGGCATATGCGTTGCTCTGTTCGCTCACGCCTTCCAGCCTACCCGCCGGGGGTAGACTTATCTGGTCGCGGAGCGCGGCACCCCTCTCACCCGCAGGAGCAGATCCCCAGCATGTGCGGCATCGTCGGCATCGTCTCGTCCGAACCCGTCAACCAGCAGATCTACGACAGCCTGTTGCTGCTCCAGCACCGCGGCCAGGACTCGACGGGCATCGCCACCTCCGAGGACAACCAGTTCCACATGGTGAAGGCGAAGGGGCAGGTGCGCGAGGCCTACCGCACCCGAGACATGCGCCAGCTGCTCGGCAACGTGGGCCTCGGGCACGTGCGGTACGCGACCCACGGCTCGGCCGGCAGCGAGGAGGAGGCCCAGCCGTTCTACGTGAACGCGCCCTACGGGATCATCCTCGTGCACAACGGCAACCTGACCAATACGCGCGAGCTCACCGCCGAGCTCTACAACGTGGATCGGCGGCACCTCAACACCCACTCCGACACGGAGCTCCTGCTCAACGTGCTCGCGAACGAGCTGCAGTCCGGGATCAGCGGGCTCTCCCTCGACGCGGATCAGGTCTTCGACGCGGTCGGCCGGCTGCACGAGCGGGTCGAGGGATCCTACGCCGCCATCGCGCTCATCGCCGGCCACGGGCTGCTCGCCTTCCGCGACCCGTTCGGGATCCGGCCGCTGGTGCTCGGGCGCCGGGAGCTTCCCGGCGGCTCGGGCGAGGAGTGGATCGTCGCCAGCGAGTCGCTCGTGCTCGAGTCGGGAGGCTACGAGGTCGTGCGCGACGTCGAGCCGGGCGAGGCGGTGCTCATCTCGCCCGACGGCTGGATGTACTCGCGGCAGTGCGCCGCCGAGCCGCGCCTCGTCCCCTGCGCCTTCGAGTACATCTATCTCGCCCGGCCCGACTCGGTGATGAACGGCATCTCCGTGTACGACGCGCGGCTGCGCCTCGGCAACGCGCTCGCCGAGCAGATCATCGCGGAGGCGCCGACCGGCGACATCGACGTGGTCATGCCGATCCCGGACTCGGCCAGGCCCAGCGCCATGCAGGTCGCGCAGAAGCTCGGCATCGAGTACCGGGAGGGCTTCTTCAAGAACCGGTACGTCGGCCGCACCTTCATCATGCCGGGGCAGGCCGTGCGCAAGAAGACCGTGCGGCAGAAGCTCAACGCCATGAGCACCGAGTTCCGCGGCAAGAACGTGCTCATCGTCGACGATTCCATCGTCCGGGGCACCACGTCGCGCGAGATCGTGGAGATGGCGCGGAGCGCCGGCGCCGCCTCCGTGACCTTCGCCTCGGCCGCGCCCCCCGTGCTCTACCCCCACGTCTACGGCATCAACATGCCGACCCGCCGGGAGCTGATCGCCCACGGGCGCAGCCTGGACGACGTCGCGGAGGAGATCGGCGCGGATCGCCTCGTCTATCAGACCGTCGAGGCGATGGATCGCGCCATCCTCGAGGGCCAGGACCGGGTGACCGAGCTGGAGAAGAGCTGCTTCACCGGCGAGTACATCGCGGGCCGCGTGGACGAGGAGTACCTGGCCTGGGTCGAGGCCACGCAGGAGAGTTGAAGCCGACCGGAGCAACGCTCATCTGAGCGCGAGGACGCGCTCAGCGCCGTGGCCGCGCAACGCGATGCGTTGCTCCAAGCGGCCGGCCGGGGTCGAGGCCGCGCAGGAGAGTTGAGGCCGACCGGGGCAGAGGCCGCGCAGGAGCACCGAGGCGCGCGCCTCAGTCGCCGGGCTTCTCCGACTTCGTGCTGTCTGCCGGCTTGGCGGTGTCGGTCTCGGGGGCCTCGGACTTCGCGGTCCCCTCCTCCGGCTTGTCGCCGTCGGACGTGACCTCCTTCTTCAGGATCCGCATCGACTGGCCGAGGCTCCGGGCGAGCGCCGGAAGCTTCGGGGCGCCGAACAGCAGCAGCACGATGAACACGATCACCACCAGCGTGGGGCCCGTCAGGTTTCCGGCCATGATGCTCCGATCAGTAGAGTTGGGACTATCGTACGTCAGTGAGCACTGCGAGCGCAGCACCCCGTCTCCGCCTGGCGATCAGGCCGAGCACCAGAGCGAGCACCGCTCCGAGCGCGAGACCGATGGCGCCGCCGACGACCACCATCAGGCCGACGACCTGCCCCAGCTCGTAGTCGGCCTCGGGACCGACCGGGAAGAACAGCGCCGCCGCCGCGCCGATCACGGCCCCGAGCACGATCGCCACGGTGATGATCCGCCCGTACCTGACCGAGCGCTCCAAGCCGACCTCCACCGGCTCGTGCTGGATCGCGGCCGGCGCGGATGCGCTCCCCGCGGCCGGATCGGCGGGTTCGCCCACTGCGGGATCGTCCGCCGCGCCCGCCGCGGGAGGCGTCTCTTCGTCGCTCATCCCACCATTCTCTCAGGCCGCGCTGGGTGCGGCGGACGGCAACGCTCAGGGGCCGTCAGCCCGAGCCGGGCAGCCGCAGCAGCGGCAGCAGCATCCCGAGGTCGGCGCGCACCCCCGAGGCGGCGACGCGCCCGTCTTCCAGCGCCTCGGCCCAGGACAGCCCGCCCGTGGCGAGGGCGATCCAGCTCGCCGGGTCGGTCTCGACGACCCCCGGCGGCGTGCCCCGCGTGTGACGGGGACCCGGCAGGCACTGGGTTGCGCCGTAGGGAGGCACCCGCACCTCGAGCGCGTTGCCGGGCGCCCGTTCCGCCAGTTCTTCGAGCAGGAAACGGGTCGCCGCCGCGACCGTCGCGCGCGACTCGTCCCCCTCCGCCGCCGCCCGCACCGCCGCAATGCCCGCCTCGGTGTCGATCCTCCGCCTCGCCATCACACCAGGCTAACGCCGGTCCCGCGGATCCTCAGCCCTCTCCGCGCGTCTGCCGCGCGTCTGCCGCATTTCTTCCGCGTCTCCTCCAGCACCCCTGATCCGTCGTTCGCGGGGCGTTCTCGGGCGGAACACGCCCCGCAGGCGAGGGATCGGCGAGGGAGGAGGGCGATGCGAAGGAGACCTGGGGCGGGCGGGGCAGTATTCTGGGTCGGGTGAAGATCCTCGTACTGGGGCCAGGCGCCCGCGAACACGCCATCGTCACCGCGCTCCTCGCCGAGCCCGCAGGGCACGAGGTGGTGTGCGCTCCGGGGAACGCCGGCATCGCGGCGGCGACGGCGACCGCCCCGCTCGACGCCGCCGACCCGGTGGCGGTGGCCAATTTCGTGGGCGAGCACGGCTTCGACCTCGTGGTCGTCGGCCCCGAGGCCCCGCTGGTCGCGGGCGTGGCCGATCCGCTGCGCGAGCGCGGCGTGCCGGTGTTCGGCCCGGGCCGCGCCGCAGCGCAGCTCGAGGGCTCGAAGGCCTTCGCGAAGCGGATCATGGCCGAAGCCGGGGTGCCCACCGGGCGCTCGGTACGGGTGGCCTCCTCGGATGAGGCCGCCGCGGTGCTCGACGAGTTCGGCGCCCCCTACGTGGTGAAGGCTGACGGGCTGGCCGCGGGCAAGGGCGTGCTGGTGACCGAGGACCGCGGCGCGGCGCTCGACCACGCCGCCGAGTGGGCTCCGCACGGCGGCGTGCTCGTCGAGGAGTTCCTCGACGGCCAGGAGGTGTCGCTCTTCTTCTTCGCCGACGGCCACGACGTCGTGCCGCTCAGCCCCGCCCAGGACTACAAGCGCATCTTCGACGGCGACGCCGGCCCGAACACCGGCGGGATGGGGGCCTACTCCCCCCTGCCGTGGCTCTCGAACGACTTCGTCGACGAGATCACGCAGACGGTCGCGCTGCCGACGGTGCGCCGCATGGAGGCCGAGGGCACCCCCTTCATCGGCCTGCTCTACTGCGGGCTGATCGTCACCGCGTCCGGCGTGCGAGTGATCGAGTTCAACGCCCGTTTCGGCGACCCCGAGACCCAGGTGGTGCTGCCGCGCCTCGCGTCCCCGCTGAGCACCTATCTGCTCGCGGCCGCCTCGGGCACGCTCTCCGCTCACCCGGCGCCCGAATTCAGCGATGAGGCCGCCGTGGTGGTCGTCGTCGCCAGCGAGGGCTACCCCGGCGACGCCGTGACCGGCCGCAGGATCACGGGCCTGGACGAGACGGGGCAGCTGGGCGCGGGCGGAGCCGGGGACGACGCCGACCGCATCCACGTGGTGCACGCCGCGACCTCCCGCGGGGACGGGGGCGAGTGGATCGCCAGCGGCGGGCGCGTGCTCGGGGTGGTCGGTCGCGGGCCGTCGATCGCCGACGCCCGCGGCCTCGCCTACGCCGGCGTCGCGCGGATCGGCCTGATCGGCGGTCAGCACCGCACCGACATCGCCGCTGGAGTCGCTGAGACGCCGGCGGTCGGCGGATGACCGCGACGGCGCTCCCCGGCTGGCGGCACCTCGCCTCGGGGAAGGTGCGCGATCTGTACGCGCCGGAGGAGGGCGAGGGGCCCTTCCTCCTCGTGGTCGCGAGCGACCGGATCAGCGCCTTCGACCACGTGCTCGAACCGCCGATCGCTGGCAAGGGCGCGGTGCTGACGGCGCTGTCGCACTGGTGGTTCGACCGGCTCGGGGTGGCCGACCACCTCGCGGGCGACGACCCCTCGGCGCCGGCGGCGCCCGACGAGGTGGCCGATCGCGCGATGGTGGTCCGCAGGCTCGAGATGCATCCCGTGGAGTGCGTGGTGCGCGGTGCGCTCACCGGCTCCGGATACGCCGAGTATCGGCGCACGGGCGCCGTGTGCGGCATCGAGCTGCCCGCGGGGCTCCAGGACGGCGATCTGCTCGACGAGCCGATCTACACGCCGGCGTACAAGGCGCCGCTCGGCGAGCACGACGAGAACATCACCTTCGAGCGCAGCGCCGAGCTGGTGGGCGCCGGCACCGCGTCCGCCCTGCGCGACGCCTCGCTCGGGATCTTCGCGCGCGCGCGGGAGATCGCCGCGGCGCGGGGGGTGATCCTGGCCGATACGAAGTTCGAGTTCGGGGCGGATCCGGCGACGGGCGAGCTGACCCTCGCGGACGAGGTGCTCACGAGCGACTCCAGCCGCTACTGGGACGCGGAGACCTACGGTGCGGGAGGACCGGGAAGGCTCGCGAGCTTCGACAAGCAGATCGTGCGCGACTGGCTCTCGGCCAACTGGGACCGCCGCGGCGAACCGCCGCGCCTGCCGCGAGAGATCGTCGACCGCACCCTCGCGCGCTATGCGGAGCTCTACGCGAGGATCACCGGAGAGGCGCCCTCGCGTCCCGAGTGACGCGTTCGCACCCCGGGGAGCACCGTCGCCCTCCGGTGAGCGCCGTCGCACCCCGGATCCTCGCCCGGCCCCCTCCCTGGCTCCCTTCCCGGACGCCGGGTGATGCCTATGCCACCGCTTCGCGGAATAACTTGAAGTTTCAAGTGTTATGGTGAGCGAAGCGAGAGGAGCCACCTTGACCACGACGCAGCTCACCCGGGACCTGCTCCCGGACGCGACGAACATGGGCGCCGTCACCCTCGCGGTCGAGAACCTCGACCGCATGATCGCCTACTACCGCGACGGCATCGGACTCGCGCTGCTCGCGCAGGAGAAGGGCACCGCCCTGCTCGGCCGCGGCGGCGTCCCGGTGCTCGCGCTCGACCAGGACGGATCGCTGGGCCACGCCTCCCCGCGAGCCGCCGGGCTCTACCACACGGCCTTCCTCTTCTCGGCGCCCGGCGACCTCGCCTCCTCCGTGGCCTCGGTGGCGCGCAAGCATCCCGGGCGCTTCCAGGGCTCCAGCGATCACCTGGTCAGCGAGGCCTTCTACTTCGCCGACCCCGAGGGCAACGGCGTCGAACTCTACGTCGATCGCCCCCGCGAGACCTGGCGCACGGGACCGCGGGGCGAGATCCGAATGGATACGATCGCGCTCGACCCGAACGACTACCTGCGGCGCCACCTCACCGAAGCGGGCACGCTCGACGTGGCCGACACCCCGGCCAGCGTCGGCCACGTCCACCTCAAGGTGGGCGACATCGCGACCGCGCGCGACTTCTACGTGGACGCGCTCGGCTTCGCCCCGACGCTGACCTACGGCTCCCAGGCGCTCTTCGTGAGCGCGGGCGGCTATCACCACCACCTCGGCATGAACACCTGGGAATCGCGCGGGGCCGGCGAACGCACCCCGGCGCTCGGCCTGGGCGAGGTCTCCATCGTGCTGCCCGACGGCGACGCCGACGCGCTGGGAGCGCTCGACGAGCGCCTCGCGACGCGCGGCATCGCCCGCGAGTTCGACGGGCGCGAGCTGACGGTCTACGACCCGTGGCGCAACCGGGTGCGCATCAGCGGCTCCTGAATGCGGACGCCCCGGCGCCTTCGCACCGGCGGCTCGGGTGCGGACGGGTAGACTGTTCGGGAACCGTAGTGCTCGCGACCGGGAGGCGTTCAGTGCCCACGATTGTTGTTGAAGTGATGCCCAAGGCCGAGTTGCTCGACCCGCAGGGCAAGGCCACGACGGGCGCGCTCGAGCGCCTCGGGCACGGGAGGTTCCGCGATGTGCGCATCGGCAAGCGCTTCGAGCTGAGCGTCGACGGCCCGGTGACGGAGGAGATCCTCGCCGAGGCCCGAACGCTCGCCGACGAGATCCTCTCCAACTCGGTGATCGAGGACGTGGTCGCGATCAGCGTCGATGGAGAAGGCGATGCGCATGCTCCCGCCGACGGCGCCGACGCGGGGGCGACCGCGTAATGGCGACCCGGATCGGTGTGGTCACCTTTCCCGGATCGCTCGACGAACGCGACGCGCAGCGGGCGATCCGCGTGGCCGGCGCGGAGCCGGTGCCGCTCTGGCACGGCGACCACGACCTCCGGGGGGTCGACGGCATAGTCCTGCCCGGCGGCTTCAGCTATGGCGACTACCTGCGGCCCGGCGCTATCGCCGCGGTGTCGCCCATCATGACCGAGATCGTCGAGGCCGCGAACCGCGGGATGCCGCTGCTGGGCATCTGCAACGGCTTCCAGATGCTCGTCGAGGCCCGCCTGCTGCCCGGCGGGCTCATCCGCAACGCCCACCAGCAGTTCATCCGCCGCGACCAGCGGCTGGTGGTGGAGAACGCGGAGACCGTGTGGACCAATCGGTTCGAGACGGGCGAGGAGATCGTCATCCCGCTGAAGAACGCCGACGGCGGCTACATCGCCGATGCCGAGACGCTCGACCGGCTGGAGGGCGAGGGACTCGTCGCGTTCCGCTACGCCGGCGTCAACCCCAACGGATCGCAGCGCGACATCGCCGGCCTCACCAACGAGCGCGGCAACGTGGTCGGGCTCATGCCGCACCCCGAGCACGCGGTCGAGCCGGGCTTCGGCCCCGATACGCCGGAGGCGATGCGCTCCGGGACCGACGGCGTGCGCTTCTTCACGAGCGCGCTGCACGCGCTCGCGGACGCCGCCGCGTAACACCCTACAGCACCCCGCTCCTCCCCCTCTCCTCCGCAAATCGGGGACGCAAATGCTGGCTATTCGAGCGCCGAAACCGTCATTCACGTCCCCGAGTCGGTAAGGGGGCACTGACTACCGCGGCGGCAGCGGGGCCCCCGGCACGCCGAAATCGGGCTGCCCGTCGGGCCCGGCCGGGAGCGGCCGACCGTCGGGGTAGCGCGGCCAGGGCAGGAGCCCGTGCGCATCCGCGCCCGGTTGCTGGGTCGGCTGCCGTTCCGCCGACGGCGACGGCGACGGCGACGGCGACGGCCAAGTCTGCGGTGCGGGCTGCGCGCCGGCGCCTCCGGGCTGCACCGGGGCGGGGGCCTGCGATGCCGCGGCCTGCCGCTCCAGCCTGCTCGCCTCACGATCCGCCGAACCGTAGTACCAGCGCAGCAGCAGCGTGATGGCGAGACCGAGCGCGGTCAGCAGCAGCGACGCCACGGCGATCCGCCAGTAGAGCTCGGGGACGGTGATGTCGAAGGTCTCGATCGCCACCGGCGCGGTGAACAGGATGCCGGAGACCACGGCCAGCACGCTCGTGACGAACGCGAACCGGCCGAGCAGCTCCGGGCGCCCCTCGCCCGTCGCCAGCAGCAGCTGGCAGCAGAGGATCACCGCTCGGACCACGAGGATGACGAAGACGCACTTCCAGAAGATGTGCCAGCTGAGGAAGTAGTCGTAGGCCGTCATCCAGGTCACCACGAGGGAGAGGGTGAGGATGTAGGAGTTCGCGATCAGCGCCACCGGGGCGTACCAGCTGCTGCGCAGGTCGCGCCGGGTGTCGAACGCGGTGAGCAGGACGAACACCGCGAACACCACGAAGGTCGCGAAGACCCGCTCGAACTTGCCCTCGAAATCGCCGATGAACAGCAGCGAGATCGAAGCGATGGAGAGCGCCGACAGCAGGATGATGCTGATCTTGAGAAACGGGGAGAGCTTCTGCGCGGGCTGCTGATCGGGCTGCTGCGGGGCCGGAGCGGCAGTAGGAGCCTGCGTCTGCGGGGCCTGGGGCGCGGGGGGAGGCGGGGCTGCTTCACTCATGCCTCTAGTGTTCCGTGTCTTCCTGGGAGTCGGCAACCCCCATGGCCGCCGACCCCGATCGGAAACCGCGCCCGCGACGGTAGGCTGGTACCCGTGACCGACAGCACCGCCACTCGCCCCGATACCGTCGCCGACGCACTGGCCACGCCCGAGAAGCACCAGCCCTTCGAGGCGCTCGGACTGAAGCCCGACGAGTACGAGAGGATCCGCGAGATCCTGGGCCGTCGTCCCACCTCGGGCGAGCTCGCCATGTACTCGGTGATGTGGTCGGAGCACTGCTCGTACAAGTCGTCGAAGATCTACCTGCGCCAGTTCGGCCGCAAGGTGAACGACAAGATGCGGGAGCGCCTGCTCGTCGGGATCGGCGAGAACGCCGGCGTGGTGGACATCGGCGAGGGCTGGGCGGTCACCTTCAAGGTCGAGAGCCACAACCACCCCTCCTACATCGAGCCGTTCCAGGGCGCCGCGACCGGCGTCGGCGGCATCATCCGCGACATCATCTCGATGGGCGCTCGCCCGGTCGCGGTCATGGATCAGCTGCGCTTCGGCGACATCGACGACCCCGACACCGCGCGCGTGGTGCACGGCGTCGTCTCCGGCATCTCCTCCTACGCGAACAGTCTCGGGCTCCCGAACATCGGCGGCGAGACTGTCTTCGACCGCGTCTACCAGGCCAATCCGCTCGTGAACGCGCTCGGCGTGGGCGTGCTGCGGCACGAGGATCTGCACACCGCGAACGCCTCGGGCGCCGGCAACAAGGTGGTCCTCTTCGGCGCGCGCACCGGCGGAGACGGCATCGGCGGCGCCTCGATCCTCGCCTCGGACACCTTCGCCGAGGGGGGCCCGACGAAGCGCCCGGCGGTGCAGGTGGGCGATCCGTTCGCGGAGAAAGTGCTGATCGAGTGCTGCCTCGAGCTCTTCGCGGGAGAGCTGGTCGAGGGCATTCAGGATCTGGGCGCGGCCGGCATCAGTTGTGCGACCTCGGAGCTGGCCGCGAACGGCGACGGCGGCATGTTCATCGAGCTCGACAGCGTGCTGCTGCGCGATCCCTCGCTCACCGCGGAGGAGATCCTGATGTCGGAGAGCCAGGAGCGCATGATGGCGATCGTGGCCCCGGAGAAGCTCGACGCGTTTCTCGCCGTCACCGGGAAGTGGGACGTCGAGACCAGCGTGCTCGGCGAGGTGACCGACACGGACCGTCTCGTCATCAACTGGCGCGGCGAGGAGATCGTGAACGTCGATCCGCGCACCGTCGCCGTCGACGGGCCGGTCTACGAGCGCCCGGTGACGGTGCCCTCCTGGCTCGAGACGCTGCAGGCGGACTCGGCCGCGCGGCTGCCCCGCGCCGCCGCCGGCGACGAGCTGCGCGCGCAGCTGCTCGCGGTCGCCTCGTCGCCGAATCAGGCCGATCCGTCGTGGATCACGAACCAGTACGACTTCTACGTCGGCGGGAACACCGCGCTCGCGTTCCCGGAGGGCGCGGGCATGATCCGCGTCGACGAGGAGAGCGGGCTCGGTGTGGCGATCGCCACCGACGCGAACGGGCGCTACTGCCAGCTCGATCCCTATGCGGGTGCGCAGCTCGCGCTCGCGGAGGCCTACCGCAACGTCGCCACGTCGGGGGCCGTGCCCACGGCCGTCACCGACTGCCTGAACTTCGGCAGCCCCGAGAACCCCGAGGTGATGTGGCAGTTCTCCCGTGCGGTCGAGGGCCTGTCCGACGCGTGCCTCGAGCTCGAGGTGCCCGTGACGGGCGGCAACGTCTCGCTCTACAACCAGACCGGTGACACGCCGATCCATCCGACGCCGGTCGTCGGAGTGCTCGGCATCATCGACGACGTCGCCCGGCGCGTGCCGAGCGGCTGGCAGGATCAGGGGGACCATCTCTACCTGCTGGGCGTCACGCGCGACGAACTCGACGGATCCGCCTGGGCCGAGGCCGTGCACCGGCATCTCGGCGGCCTGCCGCCCCGGGTCGACCTCGCCGCGGAGCGATCGCTCGCCGAGCTGCTGCACGCCGCTTCGCAGGGCGGCCTGCTCTCCGCGGCCGCCGATCTCTCGGAGGGCGGCCTCGCCCAGACGCTGGCCGAGGGCGCCCTGCGCTTCGGCGTCGGCGCCCGGGTCTGGATCGAGGAGATCATCGAGCGCGACGGCGTGGATGCGACCGCGGCGCTGTTCTCCGAGTCGCAGGCGCGCGCCCTCGTCGCGGTGCCGCACGAGGAGGACGTGAAGTTCCGCGGGCTCTGCGAGGGTCGGGGAGTGCCGGTGCTGCGCATCGGCGTGACCGACGGCACGGGGGACGAGGCGGCGGTCGAGGTGCAGGATCGCTTCGTGCTGCCGCTCGGGGAGCTGGGCGGCGCCCGGCGCTCCACGCTTCCGGAGCGGTTCGGGGCGCTGGTCTCGGAGTAGCGCCGGCCGGGTGTGCACAGGGTCCGTTCAGACCGAACTGGCACAGTGATCTTCGAGCCCTTCCTGCGGCTCCGGGACGATGGTCAAGTACCCCGCGTGCGACAAGACTTGCCGTAGGAGGTTGTCATGCTCGCATGGATCGTTCTCATCGTCTCGGGGGTCTTCGAAGCGGTGTGGGCCACGGCGCTCGGCAGGTCCGAGGGCTTCACGAAGCTCTGGCCGTCGGTCGTCTTCGCAGGAGCGCTCGTCGTCAGCATGGGCGGACTCGCCTGGGCGATGCGGGAGATCCCCACCGGAACCGCCTATGCGGTCTGGGTCGGTATCGGCGCGGCGCTCACGGTGATCTACGCGATGTTCACCGGCACCGAGCCGGTCAGCCTGCTCAAGATCCTCCTGCTGCTCGGCCTCGTCGCCTGCGTGATCGGGCTGAAGTTCGTGAGCGACGCCGGTCACTGAGCGGTCCGGGGCGCTGCGACCCGCTTTACCATGTGACGTCGGATGATTCAATGACTTTGGCGGACCGGAGCGGCTCGCCTACAATCAAGACTGCCCTATTCACTGCTACTCAGGAGGAAACTCTCGAATGCTCAAGACATCCACCAAGGCGATCGGCCTCACCGCCGCCGCCGTCCTCGCGCTCACCCTGGGGGCGGTCACTCCCGCGACAGCCGCCGTGAAGCCCACTTTCGGTAATGTCTCCGCCTCGAATCCGGGTAGCGTCACGGTTCCGAGCGGATCGGCGAAGACGAAGAGGATCACCGTGAAGTTCGACGGGCCCGCGGCTCCTTCCTCCAACCCGAGCCAGATCACCTACGGGATCTACGGAGCGGACTTCTACGGCCCGAAGATCAAGCTGGTGAAGAAGAACAAGGGCGTCAAGTCCCGCTACGTGTACACGCCGAGCGTGAGCGCCGACACCACCTCCCCCACCCCGGCTGCCGGGGGCACCGTGAGCACCCGCATCTGGAGCCACCACACCCCCGGCCGGTACAAGGTGACCATTCCGGTGACCCAGCACGACCGACGGGTCTCCCCGACGAAGAACACCACGCGGTCGACGACCAAGTACCTCACGATCAAGGCGAACACGAAGGTCTCCCGGAAGAGCACCTCGATCTCGGGAAGCGGCAGGACCGGTAAGACCTGGCGCGTCACCGTGAACGCCCCGAACTACCAGGCCGGGGCGAAGGTCACGCTCTACGCGAAGAAGAAGGGCGCGAAGAAGTACAAGAGGGTCGCCTCCGGGAAGCTGAAGAGCACCAGCTCCAGCTACTCGAAGACCTCCAAGCTCAAGCTGCCCGGCAAGTACACGAAGAAGGGCTCGCGAGCCTACGTGAAGGTCGGCTCGGTGACCTACGCCGCCGGTTACAAGAGCAGCCCGCAGAAGGTCAGGTGATGCGAGCCCCGGCTCGTCTCTGACCCCGACCGAGGAGGGCGCCGTCGTCGTCGACGACGGCGCCCTCCTCGCGTTGTTCCAGCGCATCGACTCCGGGGGTGGCCGTCCCGCGGACGTCGGTCGTCGCGCCGACCGCCCGACGGGGTCAGACCGCGAGGAGCGATTCCACGCGTGCGAGGATCGCCGCGTGCAGTTCGTCCGCGGACCGGGCCGCGTCAAGCACGAGGAACCGCTCCGGCTCGGCGGCGGCCAGCTCCAGGAAACCGGACCGCACCCGCCGGTGGAACTCCTCGGCCTCGCGCTCCAGCCGGTCCGCCCGCTGCCCCGACCGGGCGCGGCGCTCCGCTGCCAGTTCGGGACTGACATCGAGCAGCACCGTCAGCCGCGGCCAGAGGCCGTCGGTCGCCCACTCGCTGAGGCGGCGGATCTCGGCGGGGTCGAGCGGACGGCCGGCCCCCTGGTAGGCGAGCGAGGAATCGATGTAGCGGTCCTGCACCACCGCCGCCCCGCGTGCGAGCGCGGGGCGTACGACCTCGGCGACGTGCTGGGCGCGATCCGCCGCATAGAGCAGCGCCTCGGCGCGCGCATCGATACCGGGCAGGGCCGCATCCTCCCCGTCGATGCCGGCGCGCGGCGATGCGTCCGGCCCGTGCAGCAGCAGATCGCGCAGCGCGGCGCCGAGCGCAGTGCCGCCCGGTTCGCGCGTGCGCACCACTTCCAGGCCGCGCTCGGCAAGCCGCTCGGCCAGCAGCTCGACCTGCGTCGTCTTGCCCGCGCCGTCTCCGCCCTCGAAGGTGATGAACAGTCCCGACATGCGCCCCTACTCGCCGGCCGCGGCGGCGGCCGCTTTCGCGGCGCGGGTCGCGGCGGCCTTCTTCGCGGCGGCCGAACGCTTCGGATCGACGGCCTTCTTGGTCGCCGTCTTCTTCGTGCCCGCCTTCTGGGCCGGTGCCTTCTTGCGCGCCGGGGCCTTGCGCTTGGCGGGACCCTTGGCCCGCTTGATCTCGAGCAGCTCGACGGCCCGCTCGAACGTGAGATCCTCGACGCTGTCCCCGCGCGGAACGGTCGCGTTCGTCTCCCCGTCGGTGACGTAGGGGCCGAAGCGGCCGTCCTTGACCTTGATCGGCTTGCCGCTCACCGGATCGGCGTCGAACTCCTTCAGCGCGGCGCTGGCCTTGCGCGCACCGTACTTCGACTGCGCGAACAGCTCCTGGGCGCCGGCGAGATCGATCTCGAAGATCGCCTGCTCCCCCGACAGCGACCGGGTGTCGGAGCCCTTCTTCAGGTACGGGCCGTAGCGACCGTTCTGCGCCGTGATCTGGTCGCCCGACTCGGGATCGACGCCGACGACCCGCGGCAGCCCGAGCAGGGCGACGGCGGTGTCCAGATCGACCGTCGCGGGATCCATGTCCTTGAACAGCGACGCCGTGCGAGGCTTCTCGCCCTTCGGCAACGTCTCGTCCTCGTCCGGCAGCTCCGTCACGTAGGGGCCGAATCGCCCGTTCTTGGCGGCGATGCGCTTGCCGGTCTCCGGGTGCACGCCGACGATCCGGTCCTCGAGCGGCTCGGCCGCAGCCAGCTCGCGCGCCCGTTCGGGGGTCAGCTCATCGGGGGCGAGCCCGTCCGGGATGTTGACGCTGCGCGGTTTCAGCGCTCCGTCCTCCCCGACCTCGCACTTGTCGTCGAACACCTCGAGGTAGGGGCCGTACTTGCCGTTCCGCAGCGAGATGGCGTCGTCGATGCGGATCGTGTTGATCGCTCGCGCATCGATCTCTCCGAGGTTGTCCACCACGCCGCGCAGGCCCGGATGGCTGTCGCTGCCGAAGTAGAAGTCGCGCAACCACGCCGAGCGATCCTCGTCGCCCGCGGCGATGCGATCGAGATCGCCCTCCATCTCAGCGGTGAAGTCGTAGTCGACGAGCTCGGTGAAATGCTCCTCGAGCAGCCTCACCACCGAGAACGCCACCCAGCTCGGCACGAGCGCCTGACCCTTCTTGGTGACGTAGCCGCGATCGCTGATGGTGCTGATGATGGCGGCGTAGGTCGACGGGCGGCCGATCCCCAGCTCCTCGAGCCGCTTGGTGAGGCTCGCCTCGGTGTACCGGGGCGGGGGACTCGTCTCGTGCAGCTTGGCCTCCGGCTCCGAGACGCCGAGCGCCTGCCCCTCGGCGAGCTGCGGGAGCGCGACGTTCTGCTCCGCCTCGCGGCGGCGTTCGTCCTTGCCCTCCTCGTAGGCCAGCAGGAACCCCGGGAACGTGACGACGGTTCCACTGGCGGTGAACTCCGCGACCGTGGGCGCTGACCCGGACTCGGCGGGCTCGACCACGTCGACCGCGAGGGTCACGGTGTCGGTGGACCCCTTGGCGTCGGCCATCTGGCTGGCGACGGTGCGCTTCCAGATCAGCTCGTAGAGCGCGAACTCGCGCTGGTTGAGCTTGCCCTGCAGCTCGATGGGGCGGGCGAACACGTCTCCCGCGGGTCGGATCGCCTCGTGAGCCTCCTGCGCGCCCTTCGACTTCCCGGCGTACACCCGAGGAGCGGCGGGCACCGTCTCAGCGCCGTAGAGCCCGGCCGCCTGGCTGCGAGCCGCCTGCACCGCCTGCTTCGAGAGCGTCGGCGAGTCGGTTCGCATGTAGGTGATGTACCCGTTCTCGTAGAGCGACTGCGCCAGCGACATGGTCTGCCGAGAGGTGTAGCGCAGTTTGCGCGAGGCCTCCTGCTGCAGCGTCGAGGTGGTGAACGGGGGCGCGGGGCGCCGGGTGTGGGGTTTGGTCTCGACGGCGAGCACACGCGCCTCGGCGCCCGTCGACAGCAGGGCGGCCAACCCCTCCGCCCGGTCCTTGCCCAGCCGGATCGCGCCCGCAGACTTCGGCTTCAGCTCTCCCCGATCGGTGAAGTCGCTTCCCGTGGCGAGGCGCTCGCCGTCCAAGCGGATCAGACGGGCGGAGAACGGCGAGCGATCGGCGGCTTCCGAGTCGGGCGAGAACGTCGCCGTCAGATCCCAGTACTCGCTGGTGACGTAGGCGAGACGCTCTCGCTCGCGATCGACCACCAGACGCGTCGCGGCGGACTGCACGCGGCCCGCCGAGAGCTTCGGCCCCACCTTCCGCCACAGCACGGGAGAGACGTCGTAGCCGTAGAGGCGGTCGAGGATGCGACGGGTCTCCTGCGCGTCGACGAGGGCGGTGTCGATCTCGCGCGTATTGGCCTGCGCCTCCGCGATGGCTTCCTGGGTGATCTCGTGGAACACCATCCGCCGCACCGGCACCTTGGGCTTCAGCACCTCGAGCAGATGCCAGGCGATCGCTTCCCCTTCGCGGTCCTCATCCGTGGCGAGCCACAGCTCGTCCGCATCTTTGAGGGCCCGCTTGAGCAGGGTGACGGTCTTCTTCTTATCGTCGTTCACGATGTAATAGGGCTCGAAGCCGTTCTCCACGTCGACCGCGAATCTGCCGAAGGGACCCTTCTTGATCTCGACGGGAAGCTCCGAGGGCTCGGCGAGGTCGCGGATGTGACCGACCGAGGCGATGACTTCGTAGTCGTCGCCGAGGTAACCGCCGATGGTCCTCGCCTTGGTCGGCGACTCGACGATCACGAGTTTCTTGGTGGGCACGAGTCTCCTTCAATCACCTGCAACCCTGAACGCCCGGTGCGGACGCGATGTGCCGGCTCGCCAATGGCTACACCTTGCACCGACACGATACACAGCTTTGCGGTGTTTTCCCTCATCGGGTCATTCCGCTGCCCTCCCCGGCAGGTAGTCGTACGGATTGATATCGGGATTCACGATTCGCTGGGTCGTGGCCATCGTGAAGTGGGAGTGCGGACCCGAGGTGCAGCCGCTCATACCCGACGTGGCGACCTGCTGCCCGGCGACCACCCGGACCCCGGGTTCGACGGCCGATCCGGGTGCGATGTGGTTGTGAGAGCTGAATATGACGCGGCCCGCGAACTCGTGCCTCATGACGACGGAGTGATTCGGCCCGCGCCACCAACCGGGATTGGCCACGCAGGCCTCCGGCACTCCATCGCCCACGATGCCGGACGCCACCACGACACCGTCGTAGGGCGCATAGAGCGCCCCGTCCGCGGCCACCGCCAGGTCGATCGCGTAGCCGTCGTGAAAACCCTGCGTGACCGCGCGCACTCCCGACGGCCAGGCCCAGCCGTTCTCTCCGACGACTCCCCCGGGCGCGGCTTCGGGGCCCGCGTGTGCTCTCGCAACGACCGTGCCGAACGGGGTGCGCGTGCTGACGCTGAGGCGCGCCCGACCCGTGGAGTCCTCGACGTCGCAGGATTCGAGTTCGACCTCGCCCGCCGCGGCGACGAGCCCGGCGAGTTCGCAGGGCTCCCCGCTCGCCCACCCCGAGGCCGCGTCGGCGGCGGCGAGCGCGGCCGCATCCGCGGCACCCGCCGCGCGGTGCCGCGCCTCCAGCGCAGAACCCGCCGCGGCGACGGGGAGCGCGAGCGCGAGACCGGCCACCGCGCAGAGGACGAGGGCGGGCGCGCTCACGAGGACCCGTCGGCGCTCATGGCCCGCCTCCGTCGCTCACAGCGGCGCAGCCCTTGGCCGAGACGGCCACCGCCTCGAGGAGTCCCGCCGCCGGCCGGGATCGCAGGCTGACGCAGTGGAGCACGCCCTCTCTGCTGCGCTGGGACTCGACCGCCGGCCCGAGGCGGCCCTCCCGCGCCTCCGCGGCGGCGGTGTCTCCTCGCGCCTCGAGACGAGCGAGCTCGGCCGCGGCAGAGGTCAGCGCGACGCGCTGGGTGGCGAGCAGGATCGCGGCGACGCCGAGCAGCAGCACCGCCAGCACCGCCGGCAGGACGATGGCGAACTCCGCGGTCACCGCACCCCGGTCAGCCCGCTGCTCCGAGCGCATTCTGCACCAGCTCGACGAGCAGCTGACGGATCTCCCCCGATCGCATGATCGCGACGAGCAGACCGGCGAACGCCACGGCGGCCATGATCACGATGGCGTACTCCGCCGTCACCGCTCCGCGCTCGTCCTCGTTCAGGGTCGTCTCCGCGGGATTCTGCTCGCCTCCTGTCCGCCGGTCGGCTCCGGGCGCTCGGGACGACCCGGGCAGCGCTCTGCGCTGCGCCCGCGGGCGGGGCCGCCAGAATCGGTGCACCCAGGCGGCGTCGAGATCGGGCGTCGCGACGTGCGCGGACCGCGGTTGCCGGTCCGGTGCCGAGTTGTCCGCCACGAGGGTCAGATGAGAGGTCATGAGCATGCTCCTTTCGCCTGGCGCGGCCCCGGCGGCCGCCGGTCCTCCCATCCTCGCGCGGGCCGGCGCCGGTCGCGGGCCCGGGGTCGCCGGACGGGGAAATCTGTGGATAGCTCGTGAAATCGGCGCCCTGTGAGCGGCTTCTCGTGCGCCGGTCCACCGTGGCGATGGCGGAAGCGGGCCCTCCATCAGCGCTCTCGCGGGCCGGGATGCTCACGGCGCGAGCACACCGCCGCTGACGACCGCCAGGAGCACCGGCACCACACCGATCAGGATGAACGCGGGAAGCACGCAGAGCCCGAGCGGGACGAGCACGCGAACGCCCAGCCGCTCGGCCGAGCGCTCGAGCCCGGACCGGGTGAGCGCCCGCATGCTCTCGGCCTCGGCGAGCAGGAGCGGGGCGAGCGGCACCCCCAGCGATTCGGCCCGCTCGACGGAGCGGCGCATCGCGCCCGTCCGCCCGAACGCCTCGAGCGACACCCATTCCGCTCCCGCTCCGTCCGCGGAGTCGACGGAGCGCAGCAGGGCGCGCTGCACGGGAAGGCCGCCGCGGACGGCGATGGCTGCGAGTTCGTACTCCCACCCGGAGACCCAGTCGGCCTCCTCGATCCGGCGGGCGAGCCCCCGGGACCATCTCGTCCCGATGAGGAGCAGCGCCGAGCCGAGCGCCAGCGCCGAGGATCCCGCCGGTGTGACGAGAGCGCTCATCGGATCGAACCCCAGCAGTGCTCCGAGCAGCAGCGCGACGGGCGGCAGCGCGATCACCAGCCGGATGGTGGATCGCGGCCCGGCCAGCAGCACCTTCCGGCGCTCGGCGGTCTCGACGAGCCCACCCAGGGCGCGGTCGAAGCGCTCCAGCGTCGAGGCGAACGGAGCGCCGCTGCTCCGGGCGAGCCCCCAGACCGCCGCGAGCATGCGCCATTCGGGTCCTCCCGCTCGGGAGATCGCCCGGACCTCATCGACTCCGGAGGCCAGATCGGCGGCGAGCCTGCGCAGTTCCGGCGTGTCCGGCTCATCGGAGGCGATCGCTCGCCAGACGCCGACGGCCGGGGTCCCCGCGCGGAGCAGCACGGCCGCGCGCCGTGCCGCGACGGCGGCCGCCGCGAAAGGCGGAGCGCTCTCGGCTCCCCCGCGGCGGACGGCCCGGAGCGCAGCCGTCAGCCTCCCGGAGACGGATCTCTGCGCGTCCGTCGTCACACCGGCTCCAGTGCCAGCACTTCTCCGCGCAGCCGAAACCGGCCGAGGCCGCCGACCCTCCGGGATCCGCTCGCGTCCCGCTCCAGGTGCACCGCGAAATGGAGCGCCGAGGCGGCTTGCCTGGCGAGAGCCGCGGCATCCAGGCCGGCGAGCGCGCCCAGCGCCTCGAGGCGGGCGGGCACCCCCTCCAGCCGACTGGCGTGCAGAGTGGTCGCAGCGCCGTCGTGTCCGGTGTTGAGCGCCGAGAGCATCGTCACGAGCTCGGCCCCGCGGCACTCCCCCAGCACGATGCGGTCGGGTCGCATCCTCAGCGCCTCGCGCAGCAGGCGGTCGACTCCGATCTCGCCCGCGCCCTCGGCATTGGCCTGACGCGCCTCCAGCGACACGCGGTTCGGGTGGGACAGGCGGAGCTCGGCGACGTCCTCGATCGTGATGATCCGGGCGCGCGCCGGCGCGAGATCGAGCAGAGCCGCCAGGAGGGTGGTCTTGCCGGTGCCCGTTCCGCCGCTGATGAGCAGATTCCTCCGCGCGCCGATGAGCGCGGCGAGGCGTCCGGCGGTCGCGGGATCGCAGAGCCCGCCCGCGACGAGATCCTCGAAGCGCGGGGGCGCGGCTCTCGGCAGGCGCACGGAGATCGCGGTGCCCGAGACGGCAACCGGGGGGAGCACCGCGTGCGCCCGGATCCCGCCGCCCAGATGCACGTCCGCGCACGGGTGCAGTTCGTCGAGGTGTCGTCCGCCCGCCGCGATGAGCCCGATCGCCAGCTCCCGCACCGCCCCGACCGGGGCCTCCCAGCCGGCGACCCGTTCCGGCGCCTCGCCTCGATCGAGCCACAGGCCGCCCACGCCGCCGGAGACCTGGATCAGCAGATCCTGGAGCTCCGGGTCGTCGATCAGCGGCAGCAGGCCGCCGAAGGCGCGTCGGGCCTCGAAGCTGAGCGCTGCGGATCGCGGCGGCGCCGCGACGTCGGAGAGGCGGGAGAGCAGCATGACCACAGACAAGCAGACTCGGCCCGCGCTCCGGTGCGGTTCACGGGCATCTGTGGACAGCACGCCGGTCCTTCAGCGCGACCGGAGGGTGTGAGGGGCGATCCGCGGTCCGCGCCGGTGCGGGGGCCAGTCGCGGAGCACTTGCCCCGGGCGACAATATATTCTACGCTTGCACACACACGCACAGAGCCGTGCGTCGGAAGACAGACGGGATGACGGGGTCCATGACCGAGACGACAGATCACGGAACCATCGAGAGCCACTCGCTCGAGGTCGAAAGCTATCCGCCGAGCGCAGCCTTCAAGGAACAGGCCAATCTGGCCGATCCGGCGATCTACTGGCAGGCGGCCGAGGACCCCGAGTCCTACTGGTCGGATCAGGCGCGCAAGCTGCGCTGGTCGAAGCCGTTCACCGAGGCGCTGGACTGGTCGAACCCCCCGTTCGCGAAGTGGTTCGCGGACGGCGAGCTCAACGTCGCCGAGAACTGCCTCGATCGGCATGTCGCCGCGGGCCTCGGCGATCGGGTGGCGATCCACTTCGAGGGCGAGCCCGGCGACACGCGCACCATCACCTACGGCGAACTCGCCCACGAGGTCAAGCGCGCGGCCAACATGCTCACGGCGCTGGGCGTCGAAGCCGGCGACCGGGTCGCCATCTACATGCCGATGATCCCGGAGACCGTGATCGCCATGCTCGCGGTGGTCCGCCTGGGGGCCGCGCACTCGGTGGTCTTCGGGGGCTTCAGCTCGGAGAGCCTCCGCGCCCGCATCGACGACGCCAAGGCCGAACTGGTGATCACCGCCGACGGCGGCTTCCGCAAGGGACGCGTCTCCGCGCTCAAGCCGACCGTCGACGACGCGCTCCGGCTGGACGACGCCGACGGCACCCCCTCCACGGTGCAGAAGGTGCTGGTGGTGCAGCGCGGAGGCAACGAGATCGAGATGCAGCCCGGCCGTGACCTGTGGTGGCACGAGGAGATCACCGCCTACGAGGGCGATCACACTCCGCAGGGCTTCCCCGCCGAGAACCCGCTCTTCATCCTCTACACCTCGGGAACGACCGGGAAGCCCAAGGGGATCCTGCACACCTCGGGCGGGTATCTCACCCAGGTGACCACCACGCATCGCGACGTCTTCGATCTCAAGCCGGAGAGCGATGTCTACTGGTGCACCGCCGACGTGGGCTGGATCACCGGGCACAGCTACGTCGTCTACGGGCCGCTCGCGAACGGCGCGACCCAGGTGATCTACGAGGGCACCCCCGAAACGCCCGACTGGGGGCGCTGGTGGAGCATCATCCAGAAGTACGGCGTGTCGATCTTCTACACCGCGCCCACCGCCATCAGGGCGTGCATGAAGGTCGGAAGGCAGGTTCCTGAGCAGTACGATCTCTCCAGCATCCGGGTGCTGGGATCCGTGGGCGAGCCGATCAACCCCGAGGCCTGGCGCTGGTACCACGAGGTGATCGGCGGGGGCCGCGCGCCCATCGTCGATACCTGGTGGCAGACCGAGACGGGCGCGATCATGATCGCACCGCTGCCGGGTCTCACCGCGCTCAAGCCGGGCAGCGCGCAGGTGCCGCAGCCGGGCATCTCGATCGACGTGGTCGACGACGACGGCAACCGGGTGGATCGCGGCCAGGGCGGCCTGCTCTCGGTCGCACGACCGTGGCCCAGCATGGTGCGAGGGATCTGGGGCGATCCGGAGCGCTTCGTGGAGACCTACTGGTCGAAGTTCGGGGATCGCTACTTCGCCGGAGACGGCGCCCGCGTGGACGAGGACGGCGACATCTGGCTGCTCGGCCGGGTGGACGACGTCATGAACGTGTCCGGGCACCGGCTCTCCACCGCGGAGATCGAGAGCGCGCTGGTGGAGCACCATGCCGTGGCGGAGGCCGCGGTCGTCGGAGCCGATGACGAGACCACCGGGCAGGCGGTCGTCGCGTTCGTGATCCTGAAATCGCAGCAGCAGCTCGTCTCCGAGGCCGAGGCCGAGGCCGAGCTGAAGAAGCACGTCTCCGGGGTCATCGGCGCGATCGCGCGACCCAAACAGGTCTTCGTGGTGACCGAGCTGCCGAAGACGCGGTCCGGCAAGATCATGCGCCGCCTGCTGAAGGAGGCCGCCGAGGGCCGCGACGTCGGGGACACGACGACCCTCGCGGACACCGCCGTGATGCAGACGATCTCGCAGCGGGTTCGGACGGAACGCTCGAAGTGAGACGCATCGCGTTTCGCCGCGTTCCGTCTCGACGCCACCGCGTCGGAACGCTCGGGGTGAGATGCGAATCGCTTCACCGCGTTCCGTCCTGAGTCCGCCGCGTCGGGACGGTCCGGCCGGCGACCCCGTGCAGCGGGTCCGTGCTGACGTGTGGCCCCGAAGTGCCCTTTCGGGCTGAGGGAAGGGGCACTTCGGGGCCACACGTCCCGGGATCGGTCAGCCGTCGACCTCGAACACGAACTCGATCTCCACGGGCGCGGCTCGTTCGAAGCGGAGGCCATTTCTGGCCTCCGCACGAGCCGACGCCGGAGCCGTCTCGGCTCCGGTCACGAAGCGGTCAGCCGTCGACCTCGAACACGAACTCGATCTCCACGGGAGCATCGAGCGGCAGCACGGCGACCCCGACCGCCGAGCGGACGTGGATCCCGGCGTCGCCGAACACCTTGCCGAGGAACACCGAGGCGCCGTTCGCGACGGCGGGCTGCCCGGTGAAGGAGGGGTCGGAGGCGACGAACGCGGTGACCTTGACCACCCGGGTGATCTTGTCGAGCGAGCCGAGCAGGCCGCGCGCCGCGGCGAGTCCGTTGAGCGCGCACTGGCGGGCGAGGTCCTCGGCCTGTTCGGGCGTCACCTCCGCACCGACCTTGCCGGTGGCGAGCAGCGCGCCGCCTGCGAAGGGAAGCTGCCCCGAGGTGTAGACCACGTCGCCTCTTCGGAGCGCGGGGACGTAGGCGGCGACGGGCGCCGCGACCTCGGGCACCTCGTAGCCGAGCTCTCGCAGACGGGTCTCGATCACGGTCATGTTCAGTTCTTCTCTCTCTTCAGGTATGCGACGTTCCCGCCTGCGGGACCCTCGATGATCTGCACGAGTTCCCAGCCCTGGGCGCCCCAGTTGTTGAGAATCTGCGCCTCGTTGTGGAGCAGCAGCGGAGTGACGAAGTACTCCCACGTCGGCTGGGGGTCGGGTGAATCGCTCACGGGAACTCCTTGCGATGTCGATGGCGGACCGCGGCACGTCTCCCCCGCGGTGCCCGCAGGAGGGCAGATCGGCGCGGACGCAGCGCAGCGGGGAATTGTCAGTTGTGTCGCTTACGATTGATTCTATGACCCCACAGTCGCCCAAGTCCTCGAAGGGCCGCACGACCGGCGTGCGCACCGCCCGGCCCCGCACGGCCGGCGGTGCGCTCGGCGGCTTCATCGGCGCCGTGGTGATGAGCGTCGTCGCAGGCATCCTGATCACCGCCGCCGTCACCCCGGTCGTCGCGCTCAGCGGCATGGCCGCGAACTCGGCGATCAGCATCTTCAACGAGCTGCCCGACCACCTCAATCCCGGCCAGCTCGCACAGCCGTCGACCATCTATGCGAAGAAGGGAGATAAGAAGGTCGAGGTGGCCACCTTCTACTCCCAGGATCGCAAGATGGTGGAGTGGAACGATATCTCGCAGTACGTGAAGGACGCGGCCGTCGCGGTGGAGGATCCCCGCTTCTACACCCACGGCGGCGTCGATCTGCGCGGCGTGGGCCGAGCGGCGCTCGGCCAGGTCAGCGGGATGGACACCGGAGGCGCCTCGACCATCACGATGCAGTACGTGAGGAACGTGCTCGTCGAGGAGTCGCGCTGGATCCTCGACGAGAAGGAGAGCGAGGCGGCCTTCAAGGACGCCACGCGCGAGGACGTCGACCGCAAGCTGAAGGAGATGCGCTACGCCATCAGCGTCGAGAAGGAGTACTCGAAGGACGAGATCCTGCTCGGCTATCTGAACATCGCGCTGTTCGGCCGCCAGGTCTACGGCATCGAGGCGGCGGCCAACTACTACTACAACACGACGGCGAAGGATCTCACGCTGAGCCAGGCCGCGAGCCTCATCGCGATCGTCAACTGGCCGTCGGAGCTGCAGATCGACATCGAGGAGAACATCGAGAAGAACCAGCTCCGTCGAGACGACATCCTCGGACGCATGCTCGATCAGAAGCGGATCACCCAGGCCGAGTACGACAAGGCGGTCTCGACCGAGATCAAACCCGACATCACGCCCCACGAGACCGGCTGCGCCGTGGCGGAATCGAAACGCGGTCTCGGGCACTTCTGCAACTACGTGCAGCTCTACATCATGCAGGATCCGAGCTTCGGCAACACCCCCGAGGAGCGCTACTTCAACTTCCTGCGCGGCGGCTACGACATCACGACCACCGTCGACCTCGACATCCAGAAGGCGGGACTCGAGGCGGTCAAGTCGGTGGTGCCGCCGAGAATGGACGGCCTCAACGTCGGCGCGGCGAGCGTGAGCGTCAAGGTGGGCCGCGATGGCGCCGGTGAAGTGCTCGCCATGGTCCAGAACCGGCCGTTCAACGAGGATCCCGAGTTCTTGAAGAAGAACAAGGACTACACGAGCATCAACTACAACACCGACTACGAGTACGGCGGCTCCGGAGGCTTCCAGGTCGGGTCGACCTTCAAGCCGGTGACGCTCGCGGAATGGCTGAGGCAGGGCAAGTCCGTGCGCGACATCGTGAACGTGAACTCCCGCACGGTGGAGGAGTCCTCCATCCGCGCGTCGTGCCTGCCCGGAGGCGTGTACGGCTACGGCAGCTTCACATTCACGAACGACAACGAGGGCACGCGCGGCAATCAGTCGGTGCTCACCGCGATCGCCCGATCGGTGAACGGCGGCCTGGTCTCGATGCAGCAGGGCATGGACCTCTGCGACACCTTCGAGACGGCGGAGAAGCTCGGCATCCATCGCGCGTCGGATCTCCCGGCGTCCGAGAGCGACCCCGATGTGCCGTTCGTCCCGACGCTCAACGGTGATTTCCGCGACCTCTCCATGGTGCCCTCGAACGTCTACGGCGGTATCGACGAGATCGCCCCGATCACGATGGCCGCGGCCTACGGCGCGTTCGCGAGCGACGGCACCGTGTGCACGCCCGTGCCCATCAAGAGCATCACCGGACCCGACGGCGAGGACGTGCCCTTCACCAAGAGCAAGTGCAGCAGCGCGCTCTCGCCGGACGTGGCCGCGGGCGTCGCCTACGCGCTGCAGTACACCGTGGAGAACGGCCTGGCCACCCATGCCCGCTCCGCGGCCGGGATCCCGCACCTCGCCAAGACGGGGACGACGGACGACGTCGTCGACAACTGGACGGTCGGCGCGAGCACCGAGGTCGCCACGGCGACCTGGGTGGGCAACGTCAAGGGCAAAGTCTCGACGCAGGGCTTCGGGAACCTCATGTACGCGGACCAGACCATCTGGCCCGCCATGATGAACGTCGCCGACCAGAAGTACGGCGGGGAGGCATTCCCCGAGCCCGCGTCGAGTGCGCTCCAGCAGACGATGGCGAACGTGCCGGACGTGCGCGGGCGATCCTACGAAGAGGCCGAACGGCTGCTCGTCTCGGCCGGGTTCACCGTCAGCAACGGCGGCACGCAGGACTCATCGGTCGCCGAGGGGCAGGTAGCGGGCACCAACCCCGAGGGGGGCAGTTCGGTCGCGGCCGGCTCCGGCATCACGGTCTACATCAGCAACGCCAGCATGACGGCGCTCCCCGATGTCGCCGGCCAGACATTGCGCGATGCAGCGGCCACGATGCGCAGCGCGGGCTTCACCTCGTTCACCTTCGCCTGCTCGGGTGAGGGCACGCCGAGAAGCATCCACGAGGTGGTGAGCACGAACCCGAGCGGAGGGTCCGACGCGAAACGCAGCAACCGGGTGACCCTCACCGTCGACTGCTCATGACGCGGACCGGCAGACTTCTGGGCGCGACCGCCCTGGGAGTGCTCGCGTGGGCGACGCTGGTCGAGCCGCGCCTGTTCACGATCCGCAGGGGGGCGCTTCCGGTGCTGCCGGAGGGCGCCGCGCCCCTGCGCGTGCTGCAGCTCAGCGATCTCCATCTGGCGCCCTGGCAGCACCGGAAGATCGAGTGGATCCGCAGCCTCGCCGAACTGCGGCCGGATCTCCTCGTGCTGACCGGCGACCTCCTCGGCCACTCCCGGGCGCTCGGCCCGCTGCTGCACGCGCTGGAACCCTTCCGCGGCGTCCCAGGAGTGTTCGTCCACGGCTCGAACGACTACTACGGGCCGATCGTCAAGAATCCGTTCAGGTATCTGAGCGCGCCCAGCCGCCTCTCCACCCGGGAGCAGGATCTCGACAACGCCGCGCTCACCCGGGGCCTGGTCGAGCTGGGCCTCATCGACCTGAACAACGCAGCCGCACGGCTCGAGTTCGGCGGTTCGACACTGGAGATCTTCGGCCTGGGCGATCCCCACATCCGCTACGACGACCCCGCCGAGATGCAGGAGTCCCTCCGTGCGCTGCCCCGCCGCAGGAAGAAGGTCGGGCCCCTCCGGCTCGGCGTGGTGCACGCGCCGTACCAGTCGGCGTTGAACGCGCTGCTCGACGAGGACCCCGCACTGATCCTCGCGGGTCACACGCACGGCGGACAGGTGCGCGTACCCGGGATCGGGGCGTTGACCGCCAACTGCGACCTGCCCGTGCGCCAAGCCCGAGGGCTCAGCGTCTGGTACGACGCCGAACGCGCCAGCTACCTCAACGTCAGCGCGGGCCTGGGAGGGTCGATCTACGCACCCGTTCGATTCGCCTGCCGTCCCGAGGCGAGCCTGCTCACCCTCGAACCAGCCGACTAACCGGGCCCGCGACGGGCCCGGCACTGGCGTCGCAGCGAGAGCCAGAAATGGCTCTCGCCCCAAGCTCCAGCGTGCCCGTTCGATTCGCCTGCCGTCCCGAGGCGAGCCTGCTCACCCTCGCACCAACCGACTAACCGGGCCCGCGACAGCTCAGGCCGCCAGGCGCGCGGCGACGATCTCGGCGATCTGCACGCACAAGGCCGCTCGAAGCGGAGACCATTTCTGGTCTCCGCGCGGCCTCGGGGAACGGCTCAGACGAGTAAACCCGCAGCCACGATCTCGGCGATCTGCACGGCGTTCAGCGCGGCGCCCTTGCGCAGGTTGTCGTTCGACACGAACAGCACCAGTCCTCGTCCCTCCGGCGCGGACTGGTCGGCGCGGATCCGGCCGACGAGACTGGGATCACGGCCGGCCGCCTCCAGCGGCGTCGGCACGTCGCTCAGCTCGACGCCCGGTGCAGTCGCGAGCACCTCGGTCGCGCGTTCCGGCGAGATCGGGCGCGCGAACTCCGCATTGATCGAGAGGGAGTGGCCGGTGAACACCGGGACGCGCACGCACGTGCCCGCGACCCGCAGCTCGGGGAGCTCGAGGATCTTCCGGCTCTCGTTCCGCAGCTTCTTCTCCTCGTCCGTCTCGCCCTGGCCGTCGTCGACGATGCTGCCGGCCAGCGGCAGCACGTCGAAGGCGATCGTCTTGGCGTAGATCGTGGGCTCCGGGAAGTCGACCGCACGGCCGTCGTGGACGAGCTCCTCGATGCCGCCCGCCTCGACCGCGGCGGCGACCTGGCCCGACAGCTCCCGCGCACCCGCGAGGCCCGACCCGGAGACCGCCTGGAACGTCGTCACGACCAGCCGTTCGAGCCCGGCCTCCGTGTCGAGCGCTTTCAGCACCGGCATCGCCGCCATCGTGGTGCAGTTCGGGTTCGCGATGATGCCGTGTCCGGCCTCGACCACCCGATCCAGCGCGTGCGGATTGACCTCGCTGACGACCAGGGGGACCTCCGGGTCGAGCCGCCAGGCGCTCGAATTGTCGATGACGACGGCGCCCGCGTCCGCGAAGCGCGGCGCGTAGATCCTCGAGGCGGCGCCGCCCGCGGAGAACAGCGCGATGTCGATGCCGCTCACGTCCGCGGTGTCGACATCCTCGACGACGATCGGTTCGCCGCGGAACTCGATCGTGCTGCCGGCCGAGCGCGCGCTCGAGAACAGGCGCAGCGACCCGAGCGGGAACTCCCGCTCGTCGAGGAGCTTCCTGATGACGGCGCCGACCTGACCGGTGGCTCCCACGACGGCGACGCTCAAACCCTGCTGTGCTGACATATCCACGATCCTACTCCGAGATTGCTCCGCCACCCGCTCAGCGGAGCGGCGCGATTGGGGGTGCGAGATCCCGACGGAGCCCGTCGTGCGCGCTCTCGCGCTGTCCTCAGCGACCGGTTCCCGCGTAGACCACGGCCTCGGAATCGGCATCGAGCCCGAAGGCGGTGTGCAGCGCACGGACGGCCTTCTCCATCAGGTCGGCCCGCGTGACCACCGAGATGCGGATCTCGCTCGTCGAGATCATCTCGATGTTGATGCCCGCCTCGTACAGCGCCCGGAACAACTGCGCCGACACGCCGGACGCGTTGCGCATGCCCGCGCCGACCACGGCGACCTTGGCGATCTGGTCGTCGTACTGCAGACTCTCGTAGGCGAGCAGCTCGCGCTCCGCCTCGAGCGCGCCCACCACGCGATGCCCGTCGCCGAGCGGCACCGTGAACGAGATGTCGGTGCGGTTCGTATCGGCCCCCGAGACGTTCTGCACGATCATGTCGATGTTGGCGTTGGTCTTGGCGACGATCTCGAAGATCTGCGCGGCTTTGCCCGGCACGTCCGGCACGCCGGCGACCGTGACCTTCGCCTCGCTCTTCTCGAAGGCGACGCCCGTGATGATCGGCTCTTCCATGTGCTCCCCCTTCGGGTGGCCCTTCTCGGGATCGTATACGATGGTGCCCGGCTCGTCGGTGAACGACGAGCGGACGTGCAGTTCGACGCCGTGCCGGCGCGCGTACTCGACCGCGCGCAGATGCAGCACCTTGGCACCGGACGCGGCCAGCTCGAGCATCTCCTCGGAGGTGATGTGATCGATCTTCCGCGCCACCGACACCACGCGCGGATCGGTGGTGAACACGCCGTCGACGTCCGTGTAGATCTCGCAGACATCCGCGGCGAGCGCCGCGGCGAGCGCGACGGCCGTGGTGTCGGATCCGCCTCGGCCGAGCGTGGTGATGTCGCGCGAGTCGCGGCTGAAGCCTTGGAAGCCCGCGACGATCGCGATCGCACCGCGGTCGAGGGCCTCCCGCACGCGGCCGGGAGTCACGTCGACGATCTTGGCGGAGCCGTGCTCCGGGGTGGTGATCATGCCGGCCTGACTGCCGGTGAACGAGAACGCCTCGACGCCCATGCCCTTGATCGACATGGCGAGCAGCGCCATCGAGATGCGCTCGCCCGCGGAGAGCAGCATGTCGAGCTCGCGCGGCGCGGGGATGGGCGTGACCTCGGCGGAGAGATCGAGCAGCTCGTCGGTGGTGTCGCCCATGGCGCTCACCGCGACGACGACGTCGTTCCCGGCGCGACGGGTCTCCACGATGCGCTTCGCGACCCGTTTGATGCTCTCCGCATCCGCGACCGAGGACCCGCCGAACTTCTGCACGATCAATGCCATGCGCGCCTCCTGGGGTGGTTCGGGAATATGCCGAGGGACAGTCTATCGCCGCACGCGCGTCGCGGCCGTCATCCGATCTTGGTGCGCCCCTCGAAGGCGCGGCCCAGGGTGACCTCGTCCGCGAACTCGAGGTCGCCGCCGACGGGCAGCCCCGAGGCGAGCCTCGACACCGGGACCTCGATGCTGGTGAGCAGCCGGGAGAGGTAGGCGGCCGTGGCCTCGCCCTCGAGGTTCGGATCGGTGGCGAGGATCACCTCGCGGACCTCCGCCTCTCCGAGCCTGCGCATCAGCTGCGGGATGCTGAGGTCGTCCGGTCCGACGCCGTCGATCGGGCTGATCGCCCCGCCGAGCACGTGGTAGAGTCCCCGGAACTGCCGGGTGCGTTCGATGGCCACGACATCCTTCGGCTCCTCGACCACGCAGATGAGGCCCTGGTCGCGGCGCGGATCGCGGCAGATGGCGCAGCGCTCCTCCTCCGTGATATTGCCGCACACCTCGCAGAAGCGCACCTTCTCGCGCACGACGACGAGGAGTTCCGCGAGTCGGGAGACGTCGAAGTTCTGCGTCTGCAGGATGTGGAAGGCGATCCGCTGCGCAGACTTGGGGCCGATGCCGGGGAGTCTGCCGAACTCATCGATCAGATCCTGGACGATACCGTCGTACACGCCTATCCCTCTCCCTCGTGCTGCGGCAGCGGCAGCTCCTCGATGAACCGGGCGCCCAGCACCTCGCGCACCACGGCCTCGCCATAGCGCTGACGCGCACCGCCGAGGGGCGCGGAACGCGACGCCGCCGACCCGGACTCCGGTGCCGGATCAGATACCGGCTCGGACTCCGACGCCGGATCTGGTGCCGCTGCAGGTGCCGGGATGGGCTCGGGATCCCGCTCCGGCGCCGGGACCGGTGAGGGCTCGGGAGTCGGCTCGGCGCTCACCGGAGCCGGAGTCGACTCGGCGCTCGCCGGTGATATCGGATCCGACGATATCGGACCCGGCGGCCTCGGATCCGGCGACCCCGGATCGGGCGCCCCCGGATCGGATGATCCCGGACCGGGAGACGATGAATACGGCGGCCCCGCATCGGGCGACGGTGAATCGGACGGCGGGTCCGACCAGGGCGGAGCGGTTTCGCCCCCGTGCATCCCATCCGACGTCTCGCGGGCTCGAGCCACGACGCTATCCGCCTCTGGAGAGGGCTCCTCGTCGGGCTCGGGCAGCCCGTCGGTGTCCGCCGAACCGTACGAACCGGACGAGCCGCCGGGCGGCTGCGGCTCGGTCGGCATACGCCGCGGCACGTACTTCACGTTGAGGCCGAGAGCGCCGATGATCACCTCGCGCAGCGGATCGGCACCGGCGGCCTTGAAACTCTCGAGATCGGACTGCGAGGCGAGACCGATGGTGAGCACCTCGCCCTCGAGGGCGAGCGGCCTGACCGCGCGCACGGCGTTCCACGCCTCTCGATCCCCCTCGAGGAGCTCGTCGAGGAGCTGCGGCCAGATCTCGCGCAGCTCTTCGACGCCGACCGGATCGACCGCGGATCCGGGTTCGCCTCCGTCTGCACCGTCGACTCCTGCCTCACCGTGCCCGGTTTCCGGCAGCGTCGCGGGGGGAGCGGGAACGGCCGCCTGCTCCTCCGCAGGCCTCTCCGCGACCGGTTCCGCCGGGCGCTGCTCGCCCGCCGACCCGGTCGAACCGGTCGCTCCGGTGTCGTCGTTCCGCAGGAAGTCGCGCGCCGAACGCAGCGTGCCCACGATGTCGACGGCGGCCGGAGTCGGCGGCGGCGGAGAAGATGCGGACGGCACGGACGGAGAAGGCCCGGACGCGGGTTCGACCGGCGCAGTCGCAGGAGCAGGAGGCGCCGGATCCGGCGGCGAGGCCGGTGAGGACGAAGCCGGTGAGGACGAGGCCGGCGAAGACGAGGCCGGCGAAGCGGAAGACGATGACGTCGGAGCGGAGGCCCGGCTCGGCCCGGGGGACGGTTGCCCGGGACGGTCGGAGCCGGGCGCAGCCTCCACGAGCGCTCGGGCGACCATCAGCTCGAGGTGGAGACGCGGCGCGGTGGCACCGGCCATGCGATCCAGGGCGGCGCTGACCGTATCGGCGATGCGCGACAGCGTGGCCGGGGCGAACAGCTGAGACTGCTCGAACATCCGCTGCAGCTGATCGTCGGGCACCCCGCGGAACACGGCCGACGCGCCCTGCACGGTGGTGGCGCCGATGACGATGAGATCGCGCAGGCGCTCGAGCAGATCCTCCACGAAGCGACGCGGATCCTGCCCCGTCTGCACCACGCGGTCGGTCGCCGCGAAGGCGGCGGAGGAGTCCGCGGATCCCAGCGCGACCACCACCTCGTCGATGAGCTCCGCGCTCGTGAAGCCGAGCAGCCCGGTCGCGCGCGACCGGGAGAGGCTGCCGTCCTCGCTGCCGGCGATGAGCTGGTCGAGGATGCTCAGGGTGTCGCGGACCGATCCGCCGCCCGCCCGCACCACGAGCGGGAAGACGCCCGGCTCCGCCCGGACCCCCTCGCTCTCCGTCAGCTGCTGCACGTAGTCGATGAGGGTGCCCGGGGCGATCAGCCGGAAGGGATAGTGGTGCGTGCGCGACCGGATGGTGCCGATCACCTTGTCCGGCTCGGTGGTGGCGAAGACGAACTTGACGTGGGGCGGCGGCTCCTCGACGATCTTGAGGAGCGCGTTGAACCCGCCGGAGGTGACCATGTGCGCCTCGTCGATGATGAAGATCTTGAAGCGGTCCCGAGCGGGCGCGAATACGGCCCGCTCCCGCAGATCGCGCGCGTCGTCGACGCCGCCGTGGCTCGCGGCGTCGATCTCGACCACGTCGAGCGAGCCGCCGCCCTCGCGGCTGAGCTCGACGCAGCTCGGGCAGGTGCCGCAGGGCGTGTCTGTGGGGCCCTCGGCGCAGTTGAGGCAGCGGGCGAGGATGCGTGCCGACGTGGTCTTGCCGCAGCCGCGCGGGCCGCTGAAGAGGTAGGCGTGCCCGATGCGCCCCGTGCGCAGCGCCGTCATCAACGGCTCGGTCACCTGATCCTGCCCGATCATCTCGGAGAAGGTCTCGGGCCGGTATCGGCGGTAGAGTGCGGTAGCCACGCACCCATGCTACCCGCGGCCACAGACAAACCCGCCGCCGCTCGGCCGGATCACGCGCGCGAGCGAGGCTCCGCACCGCGAATGCGGATCCTTTTCACGAGTACGGATCGGATCCGCCGTCCAGCCCATCCGCACTCGTCAATGCGATCCGCACTCGCAGGGCCGGGATCGGGGCGCCGCGAAGCAGCCGTCAGGCGTCGTCCGACACGCCGCTGATGATCCCCCGCAACCAGTCCCTGGCCTCCCGGAACCGATCGTCGTCGTGCACGTCGTAGGTGGTCGCGGCCACGCGATCCGCCCGCGGGTACGAGCCGAGGAACACCACCTTCGGGCTGAAGCGCTTCACGCCGAGCAGCGCGTCGGCCACCCGCTCGTCGAGCACGTGGCCCTCGGCGTCGATCACGAAGCGATAGCGGCCCATGCGGTCGCCGATGGGGCGGGAGGCGAGCAGCGTGAGGTTCACCCCGCGGGTGGCGAACTGCTCGAGCAGCTCGAGCAGGGTGCCCGCACGGTCCTCGGGCAGCTCGACGATGAGGCTCGTCTTGTCGGCGCCCGACGGTTGCCCGACGGGCCCGGTGCGGCTCACGAGGACGAAGCGCGTCACCGCGTCCGGATTCTCGGCGATGCCCTCCGCGAGGACCCGCACGTCGTAGTGCTGCTCGATGCCGGGCGGCGCGATCGCCGCGTCCACCCCCGCATCGCCGAAGAGATCCGCGGCGGCCTGCACGTTCGAGGTGGTCGGCAGATGCCGGTGGCGGGGCAGTTGATCGTCGAGCCAGGCACGGCACTGGCCGTAGGCGACGGGATGCGCGGCGATCACGGAGATGTCCTCCAGGCGCGTGCCCGGTCTGGCCACGAGCACGAAGCGCACCGGAACCAGGTACTCGCCGACGATGCGCAGATCCGGGATCGTCGCGAGCGCGTCCTGCGCCACCGCGACGCCGCCGTCGATGGAGTTCTCGATCGCGATCATCGCCGCGTCGCTGAAGCCCGTCACGACGTCGTTCAGCGCCTCGCCGATGTTGGCCACCGGCTGCCACTCCTGGCCGGCCGCCTCCGGGACCTGGCGCAGCGCGGCCTCGGTGAACGTGCCGGCCGGGCCGAGATAGCTGTAGCGGCGGGTCGCGGCGGTCGTTTCGGGCATGCGTCAAGCGTACCCTCGGCTGGGCGGGGTCTCTCGCTTTCATCCCTTCGGAGGGTCTTCGCGGTGTGGCCACGAAGCGGGCCACACCGCTCAGCCCCACAGGTGACAAAAGCGAGAGACCCCGCCCCGCCTCTCGATGCAAGCCAGAAGCGAGGCGCCCCGCCCCGGCTGCTCCCCTACGGGACAGCGCCGGCGCCAAGAGGGAGGTCGTCAGGCGGTCGCGCGGGCGACGAGGGCGCGCGCCGCGGCCTGCACCTCGGCGAGGTGGTCCTCGCCCCGGAACGACTCGGCGTAGATCTTCAGCACGTCCTCGGTGCCGCTCGGGCGGGCGGCGAACCAGGCGTTCTTCGTCTGGACCTTCAGCCCCCCGATCGGCGCGCCGTTGCCCGGGGCCTCGGTGAGGATCGCGGTGACCCGCTCCCCCGCCACCTCGGTGTCGGTGACCGCCTCCGGGGTCAGCGCGGCGAGCGCCGCCTTCTGGTCGGGGGTCGCCGGAGCATCGGTGCGGGCGTAGGCCGGCGCGCCGAAGCGCTTCGTCAGCACGCGGTAGCGCTCGGAGGGAGACTGGCCGGTCACCGCCTGGATCTCGGCCGCCAGCAGGCCCAGCAGGATGCCGTCCTTATCGGTGCTCCAGGCGCTGCCGTCGAGGCGCTGGAACGAGGCGCCCGCGCTCTCCTCGCCGCCGAAGACGACGCCGCCGTCGCTGAGCCCGGGCACGAACCATTTGAAGCCGACCGGCACTTCGAGCAGCGAGCGACGATGCCAGGCCACGACCCGGTCGATGATCGCCGACGACACCAGGGTCTTGCCGACCCTTGCCTCCGCCGGCCAGTCGGGCCGGTGGGAGAGCAGATAGTCGACGGCGACCGCCAGGAAGTGGTTGGGGTTCATGAGACCGGCGTCGCGGGTGACGATCCCGTGCCGATCGGCGTCGGCATCGTTGCCGATCACGAGGTCGAAGTCGTCGCGGTAGGCGGCGACGGTCTGCATCACCTGCCGGGAACTCGGGTCCATGCGGATCCTGCCGTCCCAGTCGAGGTGCATGAAGGCCCAGCGGGGATCGACGCCCGGCCCGAGCACCGTGAGGTCGAGCTCATGACGATCGCGGATGGCCGCCCAGTAGGCGACGCTGGACCCGCCCAGGGGGTGCGCGCCGATCCGCACGCCCGCCTCCCGGATCGCCGCGAGGTCGATCGCCTCGCCGAGCGCTTCGACGTAGTTGCCGAGGAAGTCGTAGCGGCCCACCGGCTCGCCGCCGATGCCGTCCTCCGAGGCTCGCGGCACCTCCCGGACGCCGGAGGCGAGCAGCTCGTTGGCGCGGGCCGCGATCCATCCCGTCGCGTCGGTGTCGGCCGGGCCGCCGTGCGGGGGGTTGTACTTGAAGCCGCCGTCTCCCGGCGGGTTGTGGCTCGGCGTGACGACGATGCCATCGGCCCGATCGGGATCGTCCGGAGCGCGGTTGCGGTTGTGCGCGAGGATCGCGTGGCTGACCGCCGGGGTGGGCACGAACACCTCGTCGCCGCTCCCCGCCTTCGCGAGCACCCTCACGCCCGCCGCCGACAGCACCTCGCGCGCGGTGTGCTCGGCGGGGGCGGACAGCGCATGGGTGTCGGCGCCGATGAACAGCGGCCCCGCGATGCCCCGACTCGCGCGGTACTCGGCGATGGCCCGGCTGATCGCGACGATGTGCGCCTCGTTGAACGAGCCGTTCACCGACGTGCCGCGGTGCCCGGAGGTGCCGAACGACACGCGTTGCCCCGCATCCGACGGGTCGGGAACGATCTCGACGAATGCGCGCAGCAGCCCGTCGAGGTCGATGAGATCGTCGTCCTGTGCCCGCTGCCCCGCGCGTTCGTGCATGCCCATATTCTGCCACGCGAGGACGGGATGCGCACGGAGGGGATACGCTTGAGCCATGAGCGAAGTCCCCGCGCAGGAGGCGGCGGCCCACCCGCGCCGCGACGACGTCGAGTGCTGGCTCACCGACATGGACGGCGTGCTCGTGCGCGAGAACCGGGCCATTCCCGGGGCGGCCGAGCTGATCCGCCACTGGCGCGAGACGGATCGCCCGTTCCTCGTGCTGACGAACAACTCCATCTTCACCGCGCGCGATCTCAGCGCCCGGCTCGCGGCGAGCGGCATCGAGGTGCCGGAGGATCGGATCTGGACGAGCGCGCTCGCCACGGCGGCGTTCCTGAAGCAGCAGAAGCCCGGCGGATCGGCCTTCGTGCTCGGAGAGGCCGGGATCCTCACCGCCCTGCACGACGCGGGCTTCGTGATGACCGAGAGCGACCCCGACTTCGTGGTGGTCGGCGAGACGCGCAACTACTCCTTCGAGGCGATCACGAAGGCGATCCGGCACATCGCCGCCGGATCGCGCTTCATCTCGACCAATCCCGACGCCACCGGTCCGAGCCCGGAGGGGCCGCTGCCCGCCACCGGCGCCATCAACGCGCTGATCACGAAGGCGACGGGCAAGGACCCCTACATCGTGGGGAAGCCGAATCCGATGATGTTCCGCTCGGCGCTCAACCGCATCGGCGCCCACTCGCACAACACGGCGATGATCGGCGATCGCATGGACACGGACGTCGTGGCGGGGATGGAAGCCGGCCTGCACACGATCCTGGTGCTGACCGGCATCTCCGACCCGGCCGAGATCGAGCGCTTCCCGTTCCGCCCGGACGAGGTGCTGGGCTCGGTCGCCGAACTGCTGCCGTAGGGAATGCTACTGGGGGGCGAGACCGAGATCTGCAAGGCCGATCGCGTACCGGTACTCGTAGCCCGCGGCCTCGATCCGCGCCTTCGCGGGGGCCTGGCGATCCACCACCACGGCGACGCCGGCGACCTCGGCCCCCACCTTCTCGAGCGCCTCGATCGCCTGCAGCGGGGATCCGCCGGTGGTGGAGGTGTCCTCGACCACGACGACGCGCTTGCCCGCGAGATCCGGGCCCTCGACCTGGCGCCCGCGACCGTGGTCCTTCGGCTCCTTGCGCACCACGAAGGCGTCGTACACCCGCCCCTGAGCGACGCCCTGGTGCAGGATCGCGGACGCGATCGGATCGGCGCCCATCGTGAGCCCGCCCACGGCGACGACGCCGTCGATGTCGGCGATCAGGTCGAGCATCACCCGGCCGATCAGCGGCGCGGCGCGATGGTCGAGGCTGAGCTTGCGCAGGTCGATGTAGTAGCTCGCCTTCTTGCCGCTCGTCAGCGTGAAGTCGCCGTGGAACACGGCCTCGTCCCGGATGAGTTCGATGAGCTGTTCGCGCGCGCTGGTCATGCGATCGAGTCTACTTCGCCCGGCGCCCGCGGAGCTGCCGGAGGAGCATCTGGGTCAGGATGAACGCGAGATAGAGCGAGAAGAGGATGTTGCCGATGAACGGGTCGACCGCACCGGCGAGGAGCGAGCCGAGCGGCACCGTCGCACTCGCCGAGACGCCGACGATCAGCGCCGCCCGCAGATCGACGTTGCGGCGCCGGAAGTTGCCGAGGGTGCCGGAGATCGAGCCGGGGATCATCATGACCAGCGAGCTGCCCTTGGCGGCCAGATCGTTCGAGCCGAAGAAGAACATCAGCACCGGCACGACGACGATGCCGCCGCCGACGCCCACGAGTCCCGAGATGATGCCGGTGACGAATCCCGTCAGCACCAGGAGGATCCCGGTGACCCAGGTCACCGCGATCTGATCCTCGCGCTGCGGCACGATGATCCAGAGGCTGACGATGATCGCGGCGAGGAAGATCATGAACGACCACTGGATCGCCCGGATCGGCAGACGGGCGAGCAGATAGGTGCCGAGCTGCGCGCCGCCGACGATGCCGAGGGCGAGGCAGAGGGCGGCGATCCAGTCGACGTTGCCCTGCAGGGCGTAGCTGATCGCGCCGACGACGGCGGTCGGGAGGATCGCCGCCACCGAGGTGCCCGCGGCGAGCTTCTGGTTCATGCCGAGCCACAGCGCGAGCGCCGGCACGATGATGGTGCCGCCACCGATGCCGAACATGCCCGAGAGGGCGCCGGCCGCGATCCCGATCGCGACGAGGGGGATGACGCCGGGGCGTTGGGGCTGGTTCATGCGTGGGTCTCTGCCTCTGTCTGTGTGGTCTTGCGCCGGGACGGTCCGCCCGGACCTCGGGTCAGCGCGCACCGGTCACGACCATAGCCGATCCGTCGGAGCGCGGATCGCTCGCCGCGGAGTAGCCACGGGGATCCACGCGGATGAGGTTGGAGTGGCCGAGATCCTCCGTGCGGGGCGGCACGGTGTCGACGGGGAACCCCGCGGCCTCGATCGCCGCGCGCACGCCGCGGGGCACGTCCGCTTCGAGGGTCACCCGCGCGATCCCGTCCTCGGGCTCCCGCACCATCCAGCGCGGGGCGTGTGTCGCCTCCTCCGGTGCGGCTCCCTCGAGGGAGCGCAGCAGGAGCTGGGCGTGGATCTGCGGCTGCGCGGAGCCGCCCATCGTCGCCGGCACCCAGGCGATCTCGTCGCCGCGCAGCACCAGCACCGGCATCAGCGTGTGCCTGGGCCGCTTGCGGGGCGCGAAGACGTTGGGCGACGCGGGGTCGAGGGAGAAGGAGGTGCCCCGGTTCTGGAAGAGGATCCCCGTCCGGGGGTCGAGGACGGCCGCCCCGAAGCCGTAGTAGACGGAGTTGACGAGCGAGACCGCCCAGCCGTCCGCGCTGACGGCGCTGAGCCCGACGGTGTCTCCGCTCGGCTTCGAGGGGCGCGACGCCGTCTCCTCCGGTTCGGGCATGGCGATCAGGGCCGCGCCGTCCGCGCCGCCGAAGCGCGGATCGGCGAGCGCCGCAGCCCGCACCGCGTTGCCCGCGCGCAGCGCCTCGGCCAGCGCTCCGGCGCCGTCGCCGAGCGGGTCCGCGATGCCGGCCTCGATCGCGGCCAGCGCGCGCAGCAGAATGAAACCGGAGGTGTTCGGCGGACCGGTGAGCACGCGCAGGCCGCGGAAGGCCCCCTCCAGCGGCTCCTCCCACGTGGCCCGGTAGGCGCGGGCGTCGTCCTCGGCGATCCTCGATCCGAGGCGCTGCAGGCCGTCCACCCACCGCCGGGCGAGCTCGCCCTCGTAGAACTCGGCCGCGCCGCCTGCGGCGAGTCGCTCCAGCGACTCCGCGAGCGCGGCCTGCACGAGCGGCTCGCCCCGCCGCAGCGGCTCGCCCCCGGGGAAGAACACCTCCGCGCAGCCGGGATCGCGCTGCAGCGTCTCGGCCTCGTCGATCAGGGCCGCGGCGACGGAGCGCGCGGTCGGGTGCCCGCCCGAGGCGTGGCGGATCGCCGCCTCGAAGTGCTCGGCCCACGACCGGGTCGCACCGTACTCGTGCAGGGCGCTCCAGCCGCGGACGCCGCCCGGCACCGTGACCGTGTCGATCCCCCGGAGCGGGAGCCGGTCGCCGTACCGGCTCCGCAGCGTCTCCAGGCTCTGCCCGGACGGGGCCTCGCCGGTCGCGTTGAGGAACCGGACCTCCCCGGACGGGCTGCGCACCAGGGCGACGAGATCTCCGCCGAGCGCGACGTTGTTGGGATAGACCACGCACAGCGTCGCGGCGGCGGCGAGCGCGGCGTCGATCGCGTTTCCCCCGGCCGCGAGCGCGGCGGCCCCGGCCTCGGTGGCGAGATGATGCGAGGTGGAGACGGCGCCGCGCGGGCGCGTGCTCGGCGTCATCGACCGGCCTCCGCCCCGGGACGCGGGGCGGAGCTCGCCGCGCGCGCGATCTCGTGGCTGATGCCGAGCACGTGCTCGCGGGCCTCCTGCTCGGCGAGGGCACCGTCTCCGGCCGCGATCGCCTCGTAGATGCGGCGGTGCGCCGCGCTCGACGCCGCCCGACGCGCCTTGGTCTGATATCGGCTGGCCCGGCTCGGCGCGATCTGCTGGGCGATCTGCTCGTTGATCAGCGTGAGCAGCGGGTTGTGCGTGTACTGGGCGATGGCCTGGTGGAACGCTCGGTCCAGCTCGGCGTAGCGCTCCTTCGAGACGTCGATCTCCATCGCCTCGACCAGTTCGCGGAGCTGCGCGAGGTCCCGGGGCGTGGCCCGGCTCGCGGTGATCCGCGCGATCGGCGGCTCGAGGATGACGCGCAGCTCCATGATGTCGTGCAGCTCCGGCCGCAGCGAGGCGACGATCCCGAGTGCGCCGTCGCCGATCCTGGCGTTCTCGCCCGGCGCCAGCACGATGGTGCCGCGTCCGGGCCGGCGGTCGATGAGCCCGCGGTTCTCCAGCTCGCGCAGCGCCTCGCGGATCGAGACGCGCGAGACCCCCAGGTGCGTCGCCAGTTCGCGCTCGGCGGGCAGCCGCTCGCCCGGGGCCAGCTCGCCCTCGAGGATCAGCCGCTCGAGGTCCACCGAGAGACGGTCGGGCACCGACAGCGTGTCTCCCCTGCTGATCGAACTCCAGTCCATCACTCTGCGCCTCTTCTCGCCGCTCGTATCGTGTGCCCCGCCGGATGCCTCACGTGCCGGCACCGGTCCCGTTCTTGCCGAAGTACGTCTCGTGGAGTCGCTCGTCGGCGAGCATCTCGCCCGCGTCTCCGCCGCCGGAGAGCGCACCGGTCTCCATCAGATAGCCTCGATCCGCGATGGAGAGCGACATGCGCGCGTTCTGCTCGACGAGCAGCACGCTGGTGCCGGACTCGTGGATCTCCCGGATGATCTGGAACATCTGCGCCACGATCTTGGGGGCGAGTCCCATCGAGGGCTCGTCGAGCATGAGCAGCCGGGGGCGGCGGATCAGCGCTCGCGACAGGGCCAGCATCTGCTGCTCGCCGCCCGAGAGGGTCGCCCCGACCTGGTGCTTGCGCTCCTCCAGGCGCGGGAACATCCCGAACACCCGCGCGATCTCGTCGGAGCGCCGGCTCCCCGCACCCCAGCGCGCGACCTGGAGGTTCTCCATGACGGTCATGCGCCCGAAGATATGCCGGCCTTCGGGGACGAGGCAGAGCCCCAGGCGGGTGCGGCGCTCGGCGCGCACCGAGGAGATGTCCCTCTCGCCGAGACGGATGCGTCCACGGTGCCGGTTCAGCCCGGAGACGGCGCGCAGCAGGCTGCTCTTCCCCGCGCCGTTCGCACCCACGACGACCACCAGTTCCCCCTCTTCGACGTGCAGCGAGGCGTCACGCACCGCGCGTACAGCACCATAGCGAACATTCAGTTCATCGACTTCGAGCATCCTCATTCCGCATCACTCCCGAGGTAGGCTTCGAGCACGGCCGGATTCCTGCGGATCTCATCGGGCGGGCCGTCCGCGATGATCACCCCGTGATCGAGCACCACGATGCGGTCGGAAGCCGTCATCAGCAGATCCATGTCGTGCTCGATGAGGATCACGTCGACGCCGGCCGCTCTGATGCTCGCGATGAGCCTGGCGAGATCCCGCGTCTCGCTCTCGTTCAAACCGGCGGCGGGCTCGTCGAGGAGCAGCATGCGCGGCCGCGTCATGAGCGCGCGCGCGATCTCGACGCGGCGCTGCTGGTAGGCGTCGAGCGACGAGGCGCGGCGATCCCGGCAGTCCCACGTGTCCGTGAACGCCAGGACGGCCTCGGCCTCCTCCACCGTGCGGCGCTCCCCGCGGCGGACGAACGGGAACGGCGAGAGGAACTTCGGGACGAAGCCGGCCAGACGCGTGTGTCCGCCGACGAGCAGGTTCTCGAGCACCGTCATGTCCCAGAAGAGCCGCACCGTCTGGAAGGTCCGGGCGACGCCGCGCGTGGCGACGGCGCTCGACTCCAACTGCTCGATCCGCTCGCCGTAGAACTCGATCGAACCGGCGGTCGCCCGGGTCACCCCGGAGACGGCGTTCAACAGGGTCGACTTGCCGGCGCCGTTCGGCCCCATCAGCCCCAGCACCTCTCCCCGCCGCAGTTCGAAGCTCACGGACTCGAGGGCGGTGAGCCCGCCGAAGACCTGCTTCAGCTCGCGGACCGCGAGCACCGGCTCGTCGGTCCGTCGCGGGTCGTCGGACGCGTCGAACGAGTGCAGCGCGGCGGGGGGTGCCGCCCGGCCGCCCCTCGCGCGGGTCAGCTCGAGACGCTTCGAGACGATGCCGCCGGGCCGGAGGATCATGAGCACGATCACGATCAGGGCGAGGATGCCCGTGCGGAACTCGGGATGCTCCTGCACGACGGAGAAGTCGCGCGCGACCGCCTGGAAGAAGATCCACAGCACGGCGCCGAGCACCGGCCCCCAGAGCGTGCCCGCACCGCCGAGGATCACGAGGCTGAGGACGATGAAGTTGTCCTCGAGCGTGAAGCTGTCCGGGTTCACGAACTGATTCATGTGGGCGAAGAAGACGCCGATGACGCCGGCGGTCGACGCCCCCACGACGTAGGCGAGCAGCTTGTAGCGACGCGTGCGGATGCCCATCGAGGCGGCGACGAGCTCGTCCTCGCGGATCGCCACCCAGGCCCGGCCGACCGGCGAGGCGATCAGGGAGGCCAGCAGGAGGAGGAGGATCGCGACGACGACGAAGATCACGTAGTACGTGAGCGCGGGCGGGACCACCCCGGAACCGGTGAGGCCGAGGGGCGGGATGTTGCGGATGCCGACGGCGCCGCCGGTGAACTCGGTCCAGTTGATCGAGACGATGCGCACGATCTCGCCGAAGCCGAGCGTCATGATGGCGAGGTAGTCGCCCCGGGCGCGGAGCGTCGGGTAGCCGATGATCGAGCCGGCGATGCCCGCCAGGACGATCGCCACGAGCACGCTGATCGGGAGGATCCACCACAGCGCGAGCGGGTTGGCCTCCAGCAGGGGGCCGAAGGTGTTGACCGTGAAGATGGCCGTGGTGTAGGCGCCGACGATGAAGAAGGCGATGTATCCGAGGTCGAGGAGCCCGGTGAGGCCGACGAGGATGTTGAGCCCCGAGGCGAGGGCGACGTAGACGAGCGCCAGCGCCGCGACCCGGATCCATTTGTCGCCGGGCAGCGCGAGCGGCGCGATGAGGCCGACGATCAGGAAGAGGCCGGGCCAGATCCAGCGGTGGAGCCCGAGCTCGGGCTTGATCGTGACGATGGGGGTGGTGCGTGTGTTCGACATGATTTCAGACCTTCTGCACCTCTCGGCGGCCGAGAATGCCCTGCGGCCGCAGCCACAGGATGAGCACGAGCACGGCGAACGCGATCACGTCGCGGTAGGCGGAGCCCTGCGGGACGTAGGAGGCGGCCAGCTCCTCGCTGACCCCGAGCACGAGTCCGCCGAGGAAGGCGCCGGGGATGCTGCCGATGCCGCCGAGCACGGCGGCCACGAGCGCTTTCAGCCCGGGCAGGAAGCCCATCGTGGCGGCGGCGAAGCCGTAGCGCTGGGAGTACAGGATGCCCGCGATCGCCGCCATGGCGGAACCGAGCACGAAGGTGGTGGAGATGATGCGGTCCACCCCGATGCCCATCAGCCGGGCGGCGTCCTTGTCCTCCGCCGTCGCGCGAATGGCCCGCCCGATGGGGGTGAAGCGGATCGCCGACCAGAAGGCGGCCGTGACGAGCACGGCGACGCCGAAGACGATGAGGTCCATGCGCTGGACGCGGGCGCCGAGGAACTCGACCGCGTCGCCGAGCTCGGGCCGGGGCACCGGCACCTGGGCCGCTCCGAAGACGAAGACGGCCACCGCCCGCAGCAGCATCGACACGGCGATGGCCGTGATCAGCATCGACAGGATCGGCGCCGAGCGCAGCGGCCGATAGGCGATGCGCTCGATCAGCCAGCCGATCGCGGAGCCCGCGAGCACCCCGATCGTGATCGCGAGCCAGGTCGGCAGGGCCGGTGCGTCGACCGATGCCCCCGCGATCGCGATATTGGTCTGTCCCGCGACGAGGGCGCCGAAGGCCCCGAACATGAAGATCTCGCCGAAGGCGAAGTTGACCATGCCGAGCACCCCGTAGACGATGCTGAAGGCCACCGCGAGGAGGCCGTAGATCCCCCCGACCGCGAGTCCGTTGATGATTTCCTGCATCTGCTGCTTCTCTTCTCCGTACGCTCGATGAGCCTCGGACGGGGCCGGCGGGCGCCGGTTGCCGGGACGCCCGCCGATCCCCGTCTACTCGGTGATGACGACGAACCGACCGTTCTCGACCCGCTGGAAGGTGAGCTCGCCCACGCGGTTGCCGTCCGCGTCGAAGCCGATCGTGCCGGAGGCGCCCGCGAAGTCGGCCGTCTCGCCGATGGCCTGGGCGACCGCTGCGCGGTCCGTGCCGCCGGCCTGATCGATCGCGTCCGCGACGATGTGGGTCGCGTCGTAGGCGAGGGCTGCCCAGGAGGACGGGTCCTTGCCGTACTTCGCGTTGAAGGCCTCGACGAAGGCGGCGGCTTCGGGCCGCGAGTCCGTCGCCGAGAAGGCCGAGTAGACCTCGACGCCCTCCGCATCGTCGCCCGCGAGATCCAGGAACGTCGGGCTCGCCGAGCCGTCGGAGGCGAAGACCGGGAGATCCGAGCCCGAGTCGCGGATCTGCGTGACGATCTTCGCCGCTTCGGTGTAGAAACCGCCGATGAAGACCGCGTCGGGCGCGTCGCCGAGCGCGGTGCCCACCACGCTGCCGAAGTTCACCGTGCCCAGCTGGTAGGCCTGCGAGCTGGTGACCGATCCGCCCGAGGCCTCGAAGGCCTGGGTGAAGGCGTCGGCGACCCCCTTGCCGTAGTCGTCCTGCTGGTAGAGCACCGCGACGCGCTCCACCTCGCGGTGCTCGGCGATGAAGTTCGCCGCCTCCGCGCCCTGATAGGCGTCGGTGAACACCGTGCGGAAGAACACCTCGCTCGCGCCGCTCAGCTCGGGAGAGGTGACCGCCGACGCCACCACGGGCAGACCGCACTGGGTGTAGACCGGCAGTCCCGACAGCGCGACGCTCGAGAAGCTGAAGCCGAGCACCGCGGGGATGGCGTCGTCGTCGCAGAACTGCTGCGCGATCACCGGGCCGTTCGCCGGCTTGCCCTCGTCGTCCACCTCGGTCGTCGTGAGGTCGCGGCCGAGCACGCCGCCGTCGGCATTGATCTCCTCGACGGCGAGGTCGATGCCCTCGCGCATCTCGAGACCGTAGCTCGCGAAGTCTCCCGAGAGCGTGGCGGTGTAGGCGAGCGGGATCGCGTCCTCCGAGGCGCCTCCCGAGCCGTCTCCGCCGCCGTCCGACGCGCAGGACGCGAGGAGCAGCGCCGCGGCGCCGACCGCCGCGATACCCGCGATTCCTTGTTTCTTCATCGGTCTTCTCCGTCCGAGAGCCGGGCTCAATCGACGGTCTCGATCGTCAGCCAGTTCTCGAAGCAGTGGTTCGCCGCCAGGGAGGTGACGCCGATCGTTGCGCGGCCGCCGAGCCCGTTCTCCTCGCCGAAGACGTCGCGGAACAGGTCGGTGGCCCCGCTCGAGACCAGGTTGACATCGACGAAGTCCGGCCCGGCGACCACGAAGTTCAGGGAGTTCACCAGGCACTTGACGCGATCGAGGGATCCGAGCGCCAGGCGGATGGTGCCCAGGCAGTTGAGGGCCGTACGGCGCGCGGCCTCGTACCCCTCTTCGACCGTGACCTCGACGCCGAGGCGCCCGGCGTGAATCGGCTGGCCGTTCTTTCCGAGCGCGTCCTCCACGTGACCCGAGAGGAACAGGAGGTTGCCCGTCCGGTGGAACGCCTTCATCGTGCCGTAGAACGTGCCGTGATAGCCGCCGTCGCTGTAGTCGGGAATTTCGAGACCGAGCTCCGCCGCGCGGGCTTCATGGGAAACAGACACCGTTATCTCCTTCAGGATCAGTAGGGGTTGTGAGCAGTCGGACAGGCGACTCATCGCCCTCATTGGTCAGACCAAATGACCGACTGGCCAACACCGTAGCAAGCGCGGACGCGCAACGGAAGGGGTGGTGGCAATATATTCTCAACGCGGAATGTCGCCGGTGCCATCAATAAATCCCTGCTCAAAACAAAAATCAGACGGGCCGCGAGGGCGCCTCGTCGCCGGTGTGAGGTGCGCAAGATTTTGCCGAGTCGAAACACGGCCGTGACAATCCGGGAGAGAAACCGGGCCGCACGAGCCCCGATCACCCGCTCCGGACGGAGCGATCGGAACGGATCGGGGCTGTTCCGACGCCGTCGCCGTGCATAGGCTTGAGGGGCACGTCATCCAGAGCGAAGAACGAGGAGCCACGATGTCCGAACGATTCAACGAACGCATCGCGATCGTCACCGGAGGCGTCTCCGGCATCGGCGCCGCGATCACCGAACGCCTCCTCCGCGAGGGGGCGAAGGTGGTGGCCGTCGACATCAACGAGACCGCCGTCGCCGGAGTCTCCGACGCCTTCGGCGCGGGTGCCGTCGGCGTCGTCGCGGATGTCACCGACGAGGCGCAGTTCTCGGCGGTGATCGACCGGGCCGTCGACGAGTTCGGCACCCTCGACGCCCTGTTCAACGTCGCCGGCGGCTCGAAGGCCGGATCGCTGCTCGACATCTCCTACGAGGACTGGGACTTCACCGTCAAGCTGAATCTGTACAGCGCGTTCCTCGGCACCCGCCTGGCCGCCCGGCGCTTCATCGCCGAGCAGAAGCCCGGCGCCATCGTCAACGTCGCCTCGCTGAACTCGCTGGTCCCGATGCACTTCGGCGTCGGGTACACCGCCTCGAAGGCCGGAGCGGCCATGCTGGGCCGGCAGGCGGCCCTCGAGCTGACCGAGCACGGCATCCGCGTCAACACGGTCTCACCGGGCCTGGTGGCGACGCCGCTCACCGCCGGACTCCGCGAGATCCCGGGGGTCGACGAGGCCTACCTCGAGCGCATCCCCGCGGGACGCCCCGCGGAGCCGAGCGAGATCGCGGCCGCCGCCCTCTTCCTGGCGAGCGACGACGCCTCCTACATCTCCGGCGACAACCTGGTCGTCGACGGAGCCTGGGCGACCACCGGCTACCCCGACCTGCGCCGGTTCCTGGGCTGAACGGGCGGAGACCGCGGATCCGCCCGGCATAGGCTGGACGGTATGGACTTCGACGATCCGGGCCCGCGCCCGGCAGGGCCCCAGCTCGACGAACTCGCCGACCTCTTCGCCGACGGCCCGGCGGCCCTGCTGACCGGCGCGGGGATCAGCACCGACTCGGGCATCCCCGACTACCGCGGCGCCGGCAGGCCGCCGCGGCGGCCGATGAGCATCGACCAGTTCACGCGCGACGAGCCGTACCGCCGGCGGTTCTGGGCGGGCGCACGGGTGGGCGCCCTGCGCACCGCCGACGTCGAGCCGAACGAGGGGCACCGGGCCGCCGCCGGCCTCGAGGCCGCCGGTCGCCTCACCGGGGTCGTCACCCAGAACGTCGACGGCCTCCACGGCCGGGCGGGATCGATCGAGCTCGCGGAGCTGCACGGCAACGGCTCGGTGATCCGCTGCGTCGAGACCGACCACCGCTTCAGCCGGAGCGAGGTGCTCGACTGGTTCGATGTCGCGAACCCGGGATTCGCCGAGCGCCACGCCGACGCCGAGATCACCCCGGACGGCGATGCGGCGGTCACGGGGACCGAGGGGGTCCGAGTCCCCGTCTGCCCGGCCTGCGGCGGGATGCTGCGCCCCGACGTCGTCTACTTCGGCGAGCACGTGCCGAGCGGCGTGTTCGCGCACGCGGAGCGGATCGTCGGAGCCGCCGCCGCGCTGCTGGTCGCGGGCTCCTCGCTCGCGGTGAACACCGGCATCCGCCTCGTGCACCGCGCCGAGCAGCGCGGGATCCCGATCGCCGTGATCAACCGCGGAGCGACCGCGATCGACGGACGGCCCTCGGTGCGGGTCCGCGTCGAGGGCGGCACCAGCGAGTGGCTGGGCGCACTCGGCGCCCGGCTCGGCGCCTGAGCCGGCGGGCGCCGCGCCGCCCGCTTTCCCGCCCCTACTCGGCCTCGTCCACGGCGAGTTCGGGCGGCTGCCGTCGGAAACCGCGCGTCGTGATCGCGAGCACCAGCAGCCCCAGCAGCAGCCAGACCGAGCCGAGCGTGATCGCGTTCAGATCGAGCTGCACCAGCAGGACCGCGATCACGATCATGCCGATCACCGGGAACACGAGGTAGGGCACGGGGTGCAGCGATTCGCCGCGCCTCCGGGCCTTCGCCCAGTGGACCACGACCGACAGGTTGACCATGATGAAGGCGATGAAGGCGCCGAAGTTGATGAACGAGGTCGAGGTCGCCACGTCCATGAAGGTCGCGATGAGTCCGACGAGGGCGATCGCCAGGATGCTCAGCACCGGGGTGCGGAAGCGGGGGTTCACCGCCCCGAAGAACCGTCGCGGCAGCACCCCGTCGCGCCCCATCGCGTACAGCAGTCGGCTGCCCGCCGCCTGCGCCGCGAGGCCGGAGGTGAACTGCGCGATCACGAGCGCCGCGAGGAACACCGCGCCGAAGAGGTTGCCGCCGATCGCGACCGCGATCTCGAACGCCGCCGCATCGGAGTTCTCGAAGACGCCGCCGGGGTGCACGAGCTGGGTGGCGTAGGAGACCACCACGAAGATGCCGCCGCCGATGAGCGCGACGAGCATGATCGCCTTGGGCACCGTCTTGCGCGGCTCCACGGTCTCCTCCGTGAGCGTCGTGACGGCGTCGAAGCCGAGGAACGAGTAGGCCGCGATCGCGGCGCCGCCGGCGATGCCCGCGAATCCGGCGTCGATGCCGACGAAGGGGGAGGCGCTGATCAGCCCGCCGGCGCCGTCGGCGCGCACGACCTGTGCGATCGAGAGGGCGACGAAGAAGGCGATCACGAGGATCTGGAACGTCATCAGCACCAGGTTCGTGCGGTCCGCCACCTTGATGCCGATGATGTTGAGCGCGCTGGTGATGAGGATGAATCCGAGGATCCAGACGGGCATCGGGATGCCGGGGAACTGAGCCTGGAGATAGGATCCGCCGATCAGCCAGATCACCATGGGTAGGAAGAGGTAGTCGAGCAGGATCGCCCAGCCGACCATGAACCCGACGCGTCCGTCGATCGTGCGGCGCACATAGGTGTAGGCGGATCCGGCGACGGGGTAGGCCCGGGCCATGCGGCCGTAGCTGTTGGCGGTGAACAGCATCGCGATCAGCGCGATGAGGTAGGCGCTGGCGCTGGCGCCGCCGGTCTCCGAGGCGATGACCCCGAAGATGCCGAGCACGATGAGCGGCGTCAGGTAGGCGAGCCCGAAGAGCACCAGCGACGGGAGCCGCAGCGTGCGAACGAGTTGGTTGGCGGATCCGGTGGATGTGGACACAGCTGACTCCTCTGTCTGTGGGCGTGTCGGTCTCTGATGGTCGGACGGGGGTCTGGGCCCGGAGCCGGTGCGGCGGCTCGTCAGGTCGGGCGGTCGCCGGGTCTCCAGGCGTCGGGAGCGATGCGGCCCCCGTAGAGCGGCAGGGGGATCTCTGGGTCTCCGGCGCGGAACTGCTCCCACATGCGATTGCTGCCCATGGTTCCCCGCTCCCGCACCCGCGCGATCGCGGCGGGATCGAAGTCGGCGACCAGGGTCTGCTCCCCGACGCCCGCCTCGCACACCACGAACCCCTCGGCGTCGACGATGATGCTCCGCCCGCGCCCGGACGGGCCGACGCAGTTGACGCTCGCGACCATGCACTGGTTGACGATCGCGTTCGCGCGCGCGAGCACCAGTTCCTGCTCGCGGTCGGGCGTCGTGGTCCGGACGATGTTCAGGATCAGCCCCGCGCCCAGCCACGCGAGCTGCCGCGAGTGCTCGGGGAACCAGGCGTCGTAGCAGATCGAGAGCCCCACGGTCCCCGCGCCGTCGAGCTCGTGCACCGCGAACTCCGTGCCGGGGTCGTGCGGCTCGAACGGCCGCCAGGGGAACATTTTGCGGTAGGACGACCGCAGCCGTCCGGCCGGGTCGAAGAGCAGCTGGGTGTTGTAGAACCCGCCGTCCGGGCCGCGCTCGCCGATGCTGCCGGGGCAGAACCAGACCCCGTTCTCGGCGGCGATACGACCGAGGTCCGAGACCTCGTCGGAGTCGAGCGTCACCGCGGCGTCCTCGAGCGCCGCGTTGCGTTCGGCCTCGGGGAGGTGCTCCGTGTCGCACAGGTGGAGCTCGGGGTAGGCCAGGAGGTCGATGCCCGGGTGCTCGCGGATCGTGCGTCGCACGTCGGCGCGCAGCTCCTCGATCCCCCGACCGAGCGGGAGGGGTGCGCGCTGCGCCAGCCCCACCGTGACCGTGCGCTCCGCCATCGCCGACTCCCTCATCAGTCCCTCAACCTGATCACTTTGATCATGATCATTATGAACACTATAAGGGGTCGAGTCGCTAGACTCAAGCCATGACCGACCGATCCGAGGAAGACGCGCGGATCGAACTGGCCCTGCTCGCCGCTCCGGGCGCTTCGGCGGTGACGCGCCTCTCCGCCGTCGAGACCGTGCGCGCGCGCATCCTCCTCTCCATCGAGCACGGCCTGCTCGGCCCCGGAACCCGCCTGCCCCGGACGGATCTCATCGCCTCGGGACTGGAGGTGAGCGCCATCACCGCGCGCCGCGCGCTCGAGAGCCTCGTCGGCGACGGGGTGCTGATCCGCCGCCCGGGCCGCGGGGGCGGCACCTTCGTGACCGAGTCGCCCCCCGACCTCCAGGACTCGTCGGTGTCGGCCTATCGGGCGGATGAGCAGGCCGTCCGCCGGCTGATCGATCAGCGCAGCCTCACCGAGAGCGCGATCGCCCACCAGGCCGCGCTGAACGCGACCGCGGAGCAGTGCGACGAGCTCGATCGCCTGATCCTCGCATCGCAGCGGGCGGAGAACTGGCTGGAGCACCATGTCCCCGACAGCCGCTTCCACCACCTCTGCGCCGAGATCAGCGGGCTCCCGGAAGTTCCCGTGTACCTCGCGACCTACGAGACGCTCCTGACCTACTTCGTGCCCTATCCCATGGAGCAGCTCGAGGAGGGGCGCGACGAGCACCGCGCGCTCGTCGCCGCCTTCCGCGCGCACGATCCGATCGCGGCCGTCGCGATCACGCGGGCGCATGTCGACGCGCTGCGCCACGAGATGTTCGTGGCGCTGCCCCGCTGAGCCCGCGGGCGCCGCGCCGCGCGCTCCCCATCGGCGAACCTACCCGCACAGTGCACTTTGGGCTGAGATTGCGTTTCAGGCTGAGATATTCGCTCGAAAACCTCCGCCTGAAACGCAATCTCAGTCGGAGCTGCTGAGCACCTCGGAAGGGACGCGCGGGCACTCAGTCGAGCTCGTAGACCCGCCCGTTCGCGATGCCCTCGACGGCGCGCACGAACGCCTGGCCGACCCGCTCGTCCGAGACCGGCTCGAATCCTGGGAACGCGTCGAAGTACGCCGGCGCGGAGGCGAGCACGGTCGGGCTCACCGCGTTCAGGCGGATCCCGCGCGGCAGCTCGCCCGCCGCGGAGCGCACGAAGGCCTCGACCGCGCCGTTCGCCAGCGCGGCGGCCGATCCCGTCGGGACGGGCTCCCGGGCGAGGATCCCGGTCGTGAGCGTGACGGAGCCGCCGTCGCGCACGTGGTCCAGGCCGATTCGCAGCAGGTTCAGCTGGCTCAGCACCTTGCCGCGGAAGGCGGCCTCGAGATCCTCGGCCGAGAGTTCCGGGGCCCGTTTGAAGGGGGCGGACCCGTAGGCCGAGATCACGGCGTCGACCTCGCCGAGCCCGGCGAAGAGCCGCTCGACCGACGCGGGGTCGAGCAGGTCGACGGCCGGCCGGGTGCTGCGGCTGACGCCGATCACCTCGTGCCTCGGCTGCAGGGCCCGGGCCGCCGCCGACCCGACATGCCCCGACGCACCCACGATCAGGATTCTCATACTGCGCTCCTCGCTTCCCTCCGATGGTCTCCGATGCGCCGAGCGCGGGGCCGCGCGACCCGCTGCCGGGTCCGCTGCCCCGCGCTCGGAGCCGTTCCGGCCGCTACTTCGCGACGAAGTAGAGGCGCTTGTTGGCGAACTCCCCGATGCCGATCGGCCCCATCTCGCGGCCGAAGCCCGAACGCTTCACACCGCCGAAGGGGATCTCGGCCGCCTCCGCCGCGATGATGTTGACGTGCGCCATGCCGACCTCGAGGCGCGAGGCGACGCGGGCCGCGCGGGCCTCATCTGCGGAGAACACGGAGCCGCCGAGCCCGAGGGAGCAGTCGTTCGCGAGCTCCAGCGCCTCCTCATCGCTGTGCACCTTGTACACGGTGGCGACGGGCCCGAAGATCTCCTCGCGATACGACTCGGAGTCGCGGGGCACGTCGACCAGCACCGCCGGCGAGTAGTGGGCGCCCGGCCCCTCGGACAGTACGCCGCCCGCGAGCAGGCGGGCGCCCTCGGAGACGGCCTTCTGCACCTGGGCGTTCACGGTCTCGGCCGCAGCGCGGGTCGAGAGCGGTACGAACTCGCCCTCGCCCAGGCCCAGCTGGTCGCCCGGCCGCAGCCCGTCGGCGAGGCGCACCAGCTCGGCCACGAACTCGTCGTAGATGTCGGCCATCACGATGAGGCGCTTGTTCGAGTTGCACACCTGCCCGCCGTTGTAGGTGCGGAACTCCCACGCCGTGCGGGCGACCTCGGCCGGATCGTCGGCGTCGAGCACCACCATGGGGTCGATGCCGCCGAGCTCGAGTACGCACTTCTTGAGATGCTGCCCCGCCTGCGCGCCGATGATCGCGCCCGCCCGCTCGGAACCGGTCAGCGAGACACCCTGCACGCGGGGGTCGGCGATGATGGTCGCGATCTGCTCGTGCGACGTGAACACGGCCTGGTAGCCGCCGACCGGCACGCCCGCCTGCTCGAAGATCTCCTGGATCACGAGGTTCGAGCGCGCGCAGATGTCGGCGTGCTTGAGCAGGATCGTGTTGCCGAGGACGAGGTTCGGCGCGGCGAAGCGCGCCACCTGGTAGTAGGGGAAGTTCCAGGGCATCACGCCGAGCAGCGCGCCGATCGGCAGGTGCTCGACGATCGCCTTGCCCGGGATCGTGCTCGGGATCTCGTAGTCGGTGATGAGCGCGGGGCCGTGCACCGCGTAGTACTCGATGATGTCCGTCGCGAAATCGACCTCGTCGAGGCTCTCCGCGATCGACTTGCCCATCTCGAGCGCGATGATCCGCGCGAGCTCGTCGCGGCGCTCCGCGAAGATCTCGGCGACGCGCTTCACGACCGCCGCGCGATCCTGCACGCTCCGCTCGCGCCACTCGCGATAGGCGGCATCGGCCGCCGCGAGATGCTGCTCGACGCGCGCGTCGCTCGCTGATTCGAAGGTCTCGACAATCTCACCCGTCGCGGGGTTCTGAACTCGATACTTCGCCATGGTTTATCTGTTCCTGTTCTGTACCGGCGTACGTAACTCAGCGCACGTAGTCGGCGCCGGTGACATCAATGGTGGCACCTGTGGCGTGTCTCGCGCGACCGGTTGCGAGAAACGCGATGACTTCCGCCACGTCAGCCGCGGGCGTGACCTCCCCGAGCGGGAGGCCGTCGAGCACCGCGGGCTCGACGGCGCCCGCGGCGAGATCCGTGGCCACCCAGCCCGGCGCGACCGCGTAGGCGAGCACGCCGTCGCGTCCGTAGCCCCGGGCGATGCCCTTCGTGAGGGCGAGCAGCCCTCCCTTGGCTGCGCCGTAGGCGAGGTGCCCGGCGTCGTCGCCGCGGTGCGCGGAGCGGCTCGCGAGGTTGACGATGATGCCGCCGCCCTGCTCCCGATAGTCGAGGATCGCGCGCCGGCAGAGCTCCGCCGGCGCCGTCAGATTGAGCCCGAGGTTGGCCTCCCAGCCGGCCTGCCAGGCCTCCTCCCGATCGACCTCCGAGGGGATCCAGGCGCCCGCGTTGTTGACGAGCACCTCGATGCCGCCGAAAGCCGCGACGGCCCCGTCCCATACCGCCGCCGCGCCGGCGATCCCGTCGAGCTCCCCGGTCACGAGCGCTCCCCGGTCGCCGAATTCCGCGAGCAGGCTGTCGGTGTGCGGGGAGGCCGCGCGGGCATGGACCACCACGCGCGCGCCACGGGCGTGCACGAGCGCCGCGGTCGCGCGCCCGATGCCCCGCGAGCTGCCGGTGACGAGGATTCGCCTCCCCGCGAGATCGTCCATCACGCCACCGCCTGCGCGCCGGTGATCTCGACGCAGGATCCGCAGACGAACGCCGCCTCGTCGGAGGCGAGGAAGGCGATCAGCGCGGCCACCTCGTCGGGGCGGCCGATGCGGCCGAAGGGCACGAGCGCGTCGAGGTCGGCGATCGTCCGCCCCTTCTCGGCGACGCCCTTCTCGAGCATCGGGGTGTGGATCTCCCCCGGGCAGACGGCGTTCACGCGCACCTTCGCTGGCGCGTAGTCCCGCGCGAGGCTCTTGGTGAACGACACCACGGCGGCCTTCGTCACGTTGTAGGCGAGATGCCCCGGCGCGGGGGTGAGGCCCCACTGCGAGGCGGTGTTCACGACGGCGCCGCCGCCCGCAGCGATCATGGCTGGGAGGACGGCGCGGCACATGTGGAAGAGCGCGTCGACGTTCACCGCGAAGCTCGTCTCCCAGTCGGCCTCGCTCGTGTCGAGCAGTGCGCCGCGGCGCATTGCCCCGGCGTTGTTGACCAGCACGTCGACGGCGCCGCGCGGCGTTCGCGCCTCGACGGAGGCGACCGCCTCGCGGCACGCCCGGGCCGAGGTCAGGTCGAAGACGAGCTCCTCCGCCAGCCCGCCCGCGTCTCGGATCTCGGCGGCGACCCTGGCGGCGTGCTCCCCGACCGCATCCGCGACGAAGACGTGCGCGCCCTCGGTCGCGAGCCGGCGGCTCGTCGCCGAGCCGATCCCGCCTCCTCCGCCGGTGACCAGGGCGGTCCTGCCTGCGAATCTGCTCATCTGCGCTCCGTCCTGGTTGGTGGTGATCTCCATGGGCGGCTCACGCGGCCCAGATGTCGCCGAGCGTGTAGCCCTCGCGGTACGGGTCGCTCGGATCGAGCCGCCACGTCGCGCGGCCGGAGATCCAGCCGCGGCCGGTGATCGTCGGCAGCACGGCTCGGTGCTCGCCGACCTCGGTCTCCCCGACGAGCCGTCCCACGAACTCGCTGTCGATGATGCTGCGGTGCGAGAAGTCCTCGCCGACGGCGAGCTGCCCGCGCGCGTGCAGGGCGGCCATGCGTGCGCTGGTGCCCGTGCCGCACGGCGAACGGTCGAGCACACCCGTCCAGCTCTCCTCGCGGTCGGGCAGGATCGGAGCGCTGGTGAGGACGTTCGCGTTCCTCGCCTGCTTGCCGGGCGAGCGGTCGCCGTTGTGCAGCATCACCATCGCGATCCGGTCGATCGCGGGGTTCACCGGGTGCCGCACCGGGACCTGCTCGAGCGCCGCGAGCTTCACGAGCGCTGCGGCGCGCGTGATGCGCCTCGCCTGCTCCGGCCCGAGCTCGATGCCGAGCTGAGCGATGTCCAGCTGCACGAAGAACTGCCCGCCGAAGGCGACGTCGACGAGGATCTCGCCGAACTCCCGCACCTCCAACGGGAGGTCGATGGCGACCGCGTAGGAGGGGACGTTGGCGACCGTCACCGCTCGCACGGCGACCCGTCCGGCCGTCTCCTCGACCCGGGCCGTCGCACGGACGGTGCCGACGGCGGTGTCGATCACGACCTCGGTGTCGGGGCCGCGCACCGGCACGATGCCGGTCTCGACTGCCGCGGTGACCGCGCAGATCGTGTTGCTGCCGGACATCGGCGTGAACCCGCCCTGCTCCAGCACGATGATCCCGAAGTCCGCGTCCGCGCTCACGGGCGGCAGCAGGAACACGCCGCAGCTCGCCGGGTACCCCCGGGGCTCCCGCAGCAGCAGGCGGCGCAGGCCGTTCAGCTCCCGCGTGCAGTGGTCGAAGCGCTCGGCCATGGTCGCACCGCGCACGAAGCGCTCGGCGTTCGGGATCACGCGCCCCGGCTCGCCCTCCGCGTGCGTCTCGATGGTCTCGACGACGAACGGGGCGGCCCGGTCCCCGGAAGTGAGAGCGATCATGCCGACACCGTACCGCGGCTCACGCTGCGAGCACGCCGAGGCGCTGCAGCGCCTCGGCGATCCGCGCCCGGTCGTGCTCGGCGAGCGGCAGGATCGGCGCGCGCACCGGCCCCACGGGGGTGCCCAGCAGTTCGAGCGCCGTCTTGAGCCCCGCGGGATAGTTGACCGATTCGAGCACGTCGCTGAGGTTCCAGAGCGGCCCCCACAGCTCGCGCCCGCGCTCCAGGTCCTTCTCGACGGTGAGCACGCGGAACAGCTCGGCGGCCTGCGCCGGGACGACGGAGGCGACGCCCCAGACCGATCCCCTCGCCCCGAGCGCGATGCCCAGGAAGGTGAGCGTGTCCCAGCCGTTGAACGCGGTGATGCGCTCGGTCCGGTTGGTGAGCACATCGGTGAGCGAGACCGCGTCGCCGGAGGTGTCCTTGAAGTAGTCGACGCCGTCGATGTCGCCCAGCTCGGCGAGCTGTTCCGCGTCGAGCGCGATGCCGGTCGCCCCCGGTACGTTGTAGTACATGATCTGGAGCCCGATGGCCCCGGCGACGGTCGTCAGGAACGCCTTGAGCGCTTCGAAGGAGAGCGGATCGTAGAACGGCGGCACGACCATCACCGCGTCGGCGCCGACCTCCTCGGCGTAGCGGGCCAGCTCGACCGCGCCCGCCGTCGAGGTGTGCCCGATCCCGGCGACCACGCTGATGCGGCCCGCCGCGGCCTCGACGTTGAGCCGAATCACCTCGCGATACTCCTCCGGGGTGAGGCTGGTGAACTCCCCCGAGGTGCCCGTCGGCACCACGCCCTGCACGCCGCCGGCGACCAGGCGTTCGATCTGCGCGGCGATCCCCGCGGGGTCGATGGAGGCTCCGTCCTCGGTGAAGGGCGTGGGGATCGCGGCGAGCACGCCGGTGAGGTTCGCGTTCTTGCGGGTCATGATGGTCTGTTCCTTCTCGATGGGGTATTGATCGTCGTCGTCTCGTCTGCGTCGTCCCGTCAGCGGCCGCCGCGGAAGCGGGCGGGCGAGAACGGCGCGAGGAGCGGGGAGTCCCGCCCGGTTCGGATGAGCTCGGTGAGCACGCGGGCCGTGGCGGGTGCGAGGGTGACGCCGAGCATGCCGTGCCCGGTCGACACGAAGCCGTTGGCGAGCCGCGGAAGCCTGCCGATCACGGCCAGGCCGTCGGGCGACATGGGGCGCATGCCGGCGCGCGGCCGGATCTCGCTCGCGGCGGGCGGTTCCCAGTCGCGGAAGTAGGCGCCCGGAGCGCGCAGGATCGCGTCGACGCGCACCTGGTTGACCTTCTCGTCGAGACCCCCGAACTCCATCGTGCCGGCGAGGCGGAAGCGGTCGGAGAACGGCGTGGTCGCGACCTTCGCGTCGTGCAGATTGGTCGCCCCTCTGAGGCCGAAGGGGGCTACCTCGACGCAGTAGCCCTTGCCCGGGCGGATGGGGATCCTGGCGCCGAAGAGTTTCGACAGCGGGCCGGTCCAGGCGCCGGCGGAGAGCAGGAAGCGATCGCCGGCGAAGCTCCGGCCGCGCGAGCCGACGCGCAGGATCCGACCGTCCGAGATCCGGACCTCGTCGATCGGCGCGTGCTCGACGATCTCCACGCCCATCTCGATGAGTCTCGCGTGCAGGGCAGCGGCGAAGCCCCCGGGATCGAGGTGCAGCTCCTTCGGGAAGAACAGACCGCCCTGCACGCTGTCGTTCAGTTTGGGCTCGTGCACGCGCACGTCGTCGCCGATGAGCTTCTCCGGTGCGAGCCCGTAGCGCTCGGTCAGGTCGACGTAGCCCAGGTGATGGTGCATCAACTCCCGGTCCTTGAAGGCCATGAGCAGTCCGCGGTGGTGCAGCTCGTAGTCGATGCCGTCGGCCCGGTACTCGTCGAAGAGGTGCACCGAGTCCTCGGCGAGCGCGAGGTGGGCGGCGAACCCGGCCCGCTGCGCCTTCGCGTTCGAGGCTCGGAACATGCCGAGCATGAACGAGACGAAGTCGGGTCGCAACGAGGGCTTGATGTAGAGCGGACTGTCGGGCCGCGTCATCCACTTCAGTGCGGACAGCACGACGCCCGGCCCCGGAACCGGGGCGGACTCGGCCGGCACCACCCAGCCGGCGTTGACGTCGCTCGCCCCCAGACCGGTCTTCCGCTGGTCGACGACGACGACCTCCTCGCCCTCTCGGGCGAGATGGTAGGCGGCGGTGAGTCCGATCACTCCACCGCCGATCACGACAGTGCGCAACTGAGTTCCTTTCGAGGAGGGGCCGGTGGCGGCGGGGTGGGCGAGCCCGCCGCCACCGGGGCGTTCAGCGCCTGACGGCGTCTTAGAATCTGACAGCATCCACGAACTTCTTCAGCTCGGCGTTGTCGCTGCGGTTGAACGCCTCGTCCGGGGTGGCGTTGACCGCGATCTCGCCCTCGTGGAAGAAGACGACCCGGTCGGCCGCTTTGGAGGCGAAGGCCATGTCGTGGGTCACCAGCGCGACGGCGATCCCCTCCTCCTCCTTGAGGCGGCGCAGCACCCCGAGCACCTCCGCCGCGACGGGCGGATCGAGCGCCGAGGTGATCTCGTCGCACAGCAGCAGCTTCGGCTCCATCATCAGTGCGCGAGCGATCGCGGCGCGCTGCCGTTCGCCGCCCGAGAGTTGCGCCGGGCGCGAATGGAGATGCTCCGACATGCCGACCTCCGCGAGCGACCGCTTCGCCCGCTCCATCGCCTCGGCCTCGCTCATGCCGAGCTTCTTGCGCGGGGCCAGGGTGAGGTTCTTCGCGACGTCCATGTGCGGCCACAGCGTGTACGACTGGAAGATCATGCCGATGTAGGAGTCGACCTCCTTCCACACCGGCGTCCGCTGCCGGTCCTCGAACACGACCTCGCCGTCGAACATGATCCGGCCGTCGTCGGGCTCGGTGAGCCCGGCGAGCGCTCGCAGCAGCGTGCTCTTGCCCGACCCGGACTTCCCGATGATCACCGTGATGTCGCCGACGAGCATGTCGAAGTCGACGTTCCGCATCACCCGCCGGTCGCCGAAGCTCTTCTGCAGGCCGCGGGCCGAGACGAGCGCCTCGCCGATGGCCGCGGTGATCGTGCGCTGGGCGCCCGTCGCGGTCGCTACGGGTCCGGTGCGCGCGTGCGACCCTCCCTCCGGAGCGTTCTCGGTCATCATGCCACCTGCACTTTCGTTCCGGGAACCATCTGGGCCGCCACCGATCTGCGCTTCCTCCCGCCCCGGCTATCGCCGGACATCATGTTCCGCTCGATCTTCGAAAGGATCAGCGATACCGGGAACGCGATCAGGAAGTACATGAGCGCGGCGGTCGACAGGATCTCGAGCGCCCGATAGGACTCGGAGGCGATCTTGTTCGCCGTGAACATCAGGTCGGCGACGGCGATGGTCGAGACGAGCGCCGTGTCCTTGAAGAGGGAGATGTTGAGCGACAGGATCACCGGCAGCTGCTGCCGCAGCGCCTGGGGGATGACGATGAAGCGGGTCCTCTGCCAGCTCGTGAGGCGCAGCATCTTCCCCGCCTCGATCTGCTCCACCGGCACCGCCTGGAAGCCGGAGCGGTAGGCCTCGGCCATGAACGCCGTGAGGTTCAGCGTGAGCGCGATGACCGCGGAGACGAGGCCGGGGATCGTGATCCCGGTCAGCGTCGGCATCGCGTAGTAGACCCAGAACAGCTGCACCAGCAACGGCGTGCAGCGGAACAGCTCGATGTATCCCTGTGCCAGCCAGCGGACCACCTCGATCTGCGACATCCGCAGCAGCGCGACGGGCACCGCGAGGAGCATGCTGAGCACGATCACGATCACGGCGATCTGCAGCGTGGTCCCCAGCCCCTCGAGGAGCCTGGGGAAGTTGCTCGTTACGACGTTCCAGTCGAAGTCGTAGGCTCGAATATTCATCGGGTATCAGAGGGTCGGCGCGTCACTCGGCACGCAGATCGCCGAGCGTCTCGACCTCGACGATGCCTGCGTCCGCGAAGGCTCGCGAGAGCGATCCGTCGTTCTGAGCGCTGCGGATGGCGATGTTGAGGATCTGCAGCGAGCGGGCGTCGATGTCCGCGCTCACGCCGTAGTTCGAATCCTGGACGAAGATGGCCGGATCCGGAACCACGATCTTCAGCGACGAGTCCTTCTGCGCGGCGTCCGCGAGCGTCGGGAGATCGGCGAAGGCGGCGACCGCCCGATCCGACTTCACCGAGGTGACGGCGTTGGGGATGCTCTCGGTGGTCAGCAGCTCCGAACCGAGCGCTTCGACGGCGGGCTCGTAGGAGGTACCGCTGGCGAGTGCGATCGGATCGCCCGTCGCCACGATGTCGTCCGCGCTCGTCAGCCCCGAGTCCTCGCGGACGAGGAAGACGCCCTGATAGGTGTAGACCGCGTCGGTGAACTGGATGGCGAGCGATCGCTCCGAGGTGGAGTCGAGGTAGGCGGCCACGTCGAAACGGTCCGCCTGCAGGCCGGAGACCATCTTGCTCCACTCGGCCGCGACCGGCGTGAACTTCACGCCGAGCTGGTCGGCGAGCGTCTGCAGCGGCAGCACGTTCGGGCCGCCCATCGTTCCGTCCGGCTGCTCGGCGGTCATCGGCGGAGCCGAGGCGATGCCCACGCGCAGTTCGCCCTGGCTCTTTATCTTGTCGATCCACGCGCCGTTGGCCGAGGCCTCTCCGCCGCCTCCGCTGCCATCGCCCCGCAGGCCGGAGCCGAAGAAGCCGGCCGCGACCGCGAGCACGATCACGCCGAGCACGGCGAGGATGATTTTGCTTGTTCTGGACATCGTCGTCCCTTCCAGGGAGTGGGTGTGGAACTGGGCGGGGGCCCGTGCGCTGCGGGTGCAGCCCCGCTCCGCGAGGAACGGGTGAAGACCGTTCAGATCAGTTGCCTGAGTGTCTTACAATCTGACGTTAATACGACATTGCGCACATTGCAAGGCCTCAGATAACAAAATCATCACGGTTGCACCCGGACCGCCCGGCGCGAGACGCGAAAGCGCCCCGGACGGACGAGCACGTCCGGGGCGCTTTCGCAGGATCCGCCGTCTGATCGGGGCCGATCATCGGCCGCGATCCTCCTCCTCCCGCATCATCCGCACGATCTCGTCGGCGCTCTCCAGCGTGTGCGCCGAGATCGCCGTGCGGATCACCGCCCGATCCCGGGTGCGCAGCGCTTCCATGAGCGTCAGGTGCACGCGGTGCTCGCGCTCCGGATCGGCGCGGCGCCGCTGATCCTCGGCCAGCGCTATCGTGAGCTGGGCGGCGGTCACGGGCCAGAGCTTCTCGAGGAGGTAGTTCCCGGACGCGTCCCAGAGGCAGCGGTGGAATTCGAGGTGGGCATCGTGCTGCACCACCGGATCCGGGTGGAACACGGCGTTCTCGTAGCGCATCCAGCCGCGCTCGATCACCGCGAACTTCTCACCCGTCTCATCGGCGAGCACGTCGTCGACGGCCAGCATGTCGAGCGCGATCCTGCCGAGCGCGATGTCGTGGAAGGCGTCGGGGGCCAGTTTCGCGACGCGCAGACCCCGATAGGACTCCTTGACGATCAGGCCCTCCTCCGCGAGGGCGTTCAGCGCCTCTCTGACCGTCGGGCGGCTGACGCCGAGCTGCTCGGACAACTGGGCCTCGGTCACTCGATCCCCCGGCGTGAGTGCGCCGAGGATGATGGCACGCCTGATTTCGATCCGCACGGCCTCGCGCCGGGAGACGGCGACGACGCGCGCCGGTCCCCGCTCGATGACGGCGACGGGCTCCGCCGCATCCTCACGCTGAGATCCCGGCATCCTCGACTCCCCTTCTCCGCGCCGCCGCCCCGGCGAGGCCCGCTGGAGCCGCATTGCGCAGATGTCGCCGGCGCTCGGCTCCGACTCCTCATCAAATCATACAATCTGACAATCATGGTGCTGACTGCGACGCCCGAGCCCCGTCGTGTGCACCGGTGGGCGGGTCGGGTTCGGGGACGAGTGATCCGCTGCGTTATCTTACAATCAGACGATTTTCCGATGCCACCGTCCGAGGAGAGCGCACATGTCCGAGAACGAGCCGCAAAGCGCAGGGCACGACGCCCGCGACGACGCCGGGCGGATCTCCTTCGACGCCCTGGTGGAGGCGATCGGGTCGACCCTCATCGCCGCGGGTGCGAGCCCGCCCGTCGCCGCGATCCTCGCCCGCAACTGCGCCTCCTGCGAGCGCGACGGCGCGCTGAGCCACGGCGTGTTCCGGGTGCCGGGATATGTGCGGTCCCTCAGCAGCGGATGGGCGAACGGCGCCGCAGAGCCGGTCGTGCAGCGCGCGGGTGCCTCATTCATCCGGGTGGACGCCGCCGACGGCTTCTCGCAGCCCGCCCTCATCGCCGCGGAGCAGGAGATCGCGGAAGCCATCGGCGAGACCGGCGTCGCAGTCGTGGCGATCCGAGACTCCCACCACTTCAGCGCGCTCTGGCCCGACCTCGAGCCGTTCGCGGCCGACGGTCTGCTCGGCCTCACGATGGTGACCGGCGGCGCCTCGGTGATCCCTCGCGGGGCGCGCCGAGAGGTGCTCGGCACCAACCCCTTCGCCTTCGCCTCACCGGTGGCCGGTGGCCGCCCCCTCGTCATGGACTTCGCCACCTCCACCATGTCGCACGGCGACCTGCAGCTGACCGCCGAGGCCGGTCGCAAGGTGCACCTCGGCACGGGCACCGGGCGCGGCGGGCGCGACACCGACGACCCGCGGGAGATCCTCGACGAGGGCGGCCTGCTCCCCTTCGGGGGACACAAGGGCCTGGCGCTGTCGCTCATGGTCGAGATCCTCGCCTCCGGACTCACCGGCAGCGCGTTCTCCTATCAGGACGATCTGGTGTTCGCCGAGTCCCCGGAGGACGGCGGCACGGCGCGCACCGGTCAGCTCCTCATCCTCATCGACCCGGATCGCGGCGCAGGCGGTTTCGCCGGTCGGGTAGCCGAGTTCATCGCCGCCCTGCGCGAGGCGGGCCTGGAGCGCCTGCCCGCGGATCACCGCTACCGGGCGCGCGCCGAGGCCGGTCGAACGGGGATCCCGGTCACTCCGGCGATCCGGGAGCTTCTCGCCGCGGCGGTCAGCCCTCGCGGCTGATCCGGGTCATCTCGTCGCGAGGGACCACCTTGACGCGCGTCCGACCCGCGGCCTCGCCGAGGGAGAGTTCGTGCTCGTCGAGCCGATGCCAGCCCTCCACGGTCGTGTAGGGCACCCGGCGCTCCTCGAGCAGTTCGGGGATCCGCGACGCCTCCGGCTCGATCGGCCGCCACCAGGTCTCGCGATCCTCCAGCAGGCACTCCAGCGTCTCCATCGCGTCGCTCTTGGTGTGCCCGATGAGCCCCACCGGGCCGCGCTTGATCCATCCGGTGGCGTACACCCCGGGCAGGCGGCTGCCCGAGGCGTCGGTCACCCGGCCCTGCTCGTTCGGGATCACGCCGCGCGCGTCGTCGAAGGGGATCTCGTCCAGCGGCGAGCCGTAATAGCCCACCGCACGGTAGAGGGACTGCAGCGGGATCACCTCGAACTCGCCGGTGTCGATCACGCCGCCCGCTCCGTCGGGTGCGGTGCGCTCGATCTTCAACCCGGCGACCCGGCCGTCCTCCGTCACGACCTCGACCGGCTTCGACCAGAAGTGCAGGTGCAGGCGACGCGACGCGGGCGCGACCTCGCCGGCCTCCCTGGCCCGCTGCTCCTCCAGCCACTTGTTCATCACGCGCTGGATCACGACGACCTGCTTGTTCTTCAGCAGGGTCTCCTCGACGTAGGGGTCCTCGAAGGAGAAATCGCGCCCGTCGAGCACCATGTCGACGTCGCGCACCTCGCCGAGCTCGCGCAGCTCGAGCGGCGTGAACTTCACGTAGGCCGGCCCGCGACGCCCGAAGAGGTGCAGATCCTGAATCGGGTTCGCCTTCAGCCCCGCGTAGACGTTGTCGGCGATCTCCGTGGGCAGGAGGTCGTCGGCGTGCTTGATCAGCATGCGCGAGATGTCGAGGGCGACGTTGCCGTTGCCGACGACGCCGACCTGCTCGGCCTCGAGCGGCCAGGTGCGCGGCACGTCGGGGTGCCCGTCGAACCAGCTCACGAAATCGGCGGCGCCGTAGGAGCCCTCGGCGTCGATGCCCGGGATCCCGAGGCTCGCATCGCGGATCGCGCCCGTGGCGAAGATCACCGCGTGATAATGCCGTTTCAGGTCGTCCAGCGTGAGATCCTGACCGTAGCGCACGTTCCCGAAGTAGCGCACGGTGCCGCTGTCGAGCACCTCGCGCAGCGCGGTGATGATGCCCTTGATGCGGGGGTGGTCGGGAGAGACCCCGTACCGCACGAGCCCGTAGGGGGCGGGCAGTTGCTCGAACAGATCGATCTCCACGTCGAAATCGCGTTCCGCCTTGTTCAGCAGGTCCGCCGCGTAGATTCCCGCGGGGCCGGCGCCGACGATCGCCAGTCGCAACTCGGTCATACCCTACCCTTCTCGATTCACTATGGACTCCGCCATGAGCTCGAGTCCGCGCTTCACCGTGGACTTCGGCAGCGGATCGAGCGCCGCCACCGCGTCCCGCGCCCAGTCGCGCGCCGCGAGCTCGGTCTGCGCCGTCACCGGATGGGCGCGCAGCGCCTCCACCTCGGGATCCAGCAGCGCGGGATCCTCGCCCGCCGCGATGCGCGCGACGCCGGCGCCGATGCGCTCGCTCAGCTCGGCGGCCTCCGCGTCGCCGCCTGCCGCCAGCTCGCGCAGCCGCAGCAGCGGCATGGTGATCACGCCGGCCCGGAGATCCGTGCCGGCCCGCTTTCCGGTCCGCTCGGCCTTCGGCGAGAGGTCGATCACATCGTCGACCAGTTGGAAGGCCACGCCGATGCGCTCGCCGTACTCCGTCACCGGATCCGCGAACGCTCCCGGGGCGCCGGAGAACATGACGCCCATGCGCGCCGCGGTCGCGATGAGCGCCCCGGTCTTGTCGGCGAGCACCTGCAGGTAGTGCTCCATCGGATCGTCGCCGTCCTGCGGACCGATCGTCTCGTGCAGCTGACCGAGGCACAGCCGCTCGAAGGTGCGGGCCTGGAGCAGGATCGCCTCCTCCCCCATGCCGGAGACGAGCGTCGAGGCCCGGGCGAACAGCAGATCGCCGGCGAGGATCGCGACCGAGTTGGACCAGACCATCTGCGCGGCGGGCACCCCGCGGCGCAGCTTCGCGTCGTCCATCACGTCGTCGTGGTAGAGCGAGGCGAGATGGGTCAGCTCGACGGCCTGCGCGGCGCGGCGCACCAGCTCGCCCGGCCCGTCCCCCAGCTCGCTGGTGAGCAGGGTCAGCATGGGCCGGATGCGCTTGCCGCCCGCCTCGGCCAGATAGCGCGCCGGCGCGTCCGCCACGGACGAGGCGAAGCGCAGATGATCCAGCAGACCGGCCTCCACGAGGCCGAGCTGCTCCCGCATCCGCCGCACGTGGCGCCGCTCGCCCGCGCCGCGGAACAGGCGCATGGGCAGCGCCTGTGTCGCGGTGTCCTCGGCGATGGGAAGGTTCATGCCGCATCCGCCTCCGCGGTCGGCAGCTCGCCCCGGGTCGGCGGCCGGCGGTCCCCGATCGCGTCGACCGGCACGAAGCCGCGGTGCAGGGCGACGATCCCGAAGCTGAGATTCCGGTAGGCGACGCGCTCGAAGCCCGCCTCCCGCACCCACCGCACCAGCTCGCGCTGCGCGGGCCACTGCTCGATCGACTCGTTCAGATAGCGGTACGCCTCCGCCGCGTCGCGATTGATGAGCCCCGCGATCATCGGCAGCACGTGGCGGCCGTAGGCGCTGTAGGGCACCCGCACCAGCGGCGAGGGGGGCGTGGAGAACTCGGCGATCACGATCCGCCCGCCCGGACGCACGACGCGGCGCATCTCCGCGAGCGCGCGCCGCGGCTCGCTCACATTGCGCAGGCCGTAGGAGATCGTGGCCGCGTCGAAGCCGCCGTCCGGGAAGGGCAGCTCGGTCGCGTCGCCGTGCACGAACTCGATCCGGGGGTCCCCGGCGTGCCGCCGCCGGCCCTCCTCCAGCATCCCCTCGGAGAAGTCGACCGCGGTGACGTGCGCGCCGCGCCGCGCGATGCTCGCACTGGAGGTCCCGGTGCCGGCCGCGAGATCGAGCACGCGCATCCCCGCGGTCGCGCCGAGCGCCTCGGTCGTCGCCCGCCGCCACAGACGGTCGAAGCCGAGGGTCAGGACGTCGTTGATGAGGTCGTAGCGGGGGGACACCTCATCGAACATCGTCGAGACATCGGTCGCCTGCTTGGTGGCGGTGTCGGGGCGGGTCACCCGATCCATGCTACTAGGGCCAGCCGGAAGCCGTCGCCGTGAGCGCGAATACGCCGAGAATCGTCGCCGGTGGCTCGCGTGCGCTCACGGCGCATGACCCGCCGGGTGCGGGGCAGGCGGTAGGGTTGAGAGGATGACCAGCGGATCGGCGGCCCCCGAGCACACCGCGCTGCGCGCCGTCACCAGGCCGCTCGACGCCCCCCTCGGGATGCCGGAGCTGCTGGCGCGGGCGGATCCGACGGATCCGCTGGTGTGGATCCGCGGCGACCGGGGCGCCGTCGGCGTCGGCGAGACGCTCCGCCTCCGCTTCTCGGGTCCGGGGCGCTTCTCGCGGGCGGCGCAGGCGTGGCGCGAGCTGTCCTCCGCCGCCGAGATCGACGACCCCGTGCGCCTGCCGGGCTCCGGACTCGTCGCCTTCGGAGCGTTCGCCTTCGACGACGAGAGCGAGGCGGCGAGCGTGCTCGTGGTGCCCCGCCTGCTCATCGCGCGGCACCGGGGCACGGCGTGGATCACGGAGATCTCACGGGACGGCAATCCGGTTCCGCCGTCGACGGCGCCGTCGGCGCGGCGCGCGGGCGCGGCTCCCGCGGCGCGGCTGCCGGTGGCGGCCCCCGACGAGGCCTACCTCGCAAGCGTCGGGAAGGCCCGAGGGCGCATCGAGCTCGGCGAGGCCGAGAAGATCGTCGTGGCGCGCCGGGTCGCCGGCACGGTCGCGGCCGACGGGGATCTGCGCGTCCCGCTCGGCCGGCTCGCGGAACGGTACGACGGCTGCTGGACGTATGCGGTAGATGGAATACTGGGGGCGAGCCCCGAAACCCTGGTGCGGCGGGCCGACGGGGCGATCTCGGCTCGTGTGCTCGCGGGAACCCGCGCGCGCAGGCTGGACGATCCTGCCGCCGACGCGCGCGTGCGGGATGAGCTGCTGACGAGTTCGAAGGAGCAGCACGAGCACGCCTTCGCGGTGCAGAGCGTCGTGACCGCGCTCTCGCCCCATGTCGACGGGCTGCGCACGAGCGAGGAGCCCTTCGCGCTCGGCCTCCCGAACGTCTGGCATCTCGCGACCGATCTGGGCGCGCTGCCCGGCCGGGAGTCCTCCCTCGAACTCGCGGCGGCGCTCCACCCGACGGCCGCCGTCGCCGGCACCCCGACCTCCGTCGCGGTCTCCGCGATCGCGGAGCTGGAATCGTTCGACCGCGGCAGATACGCGGGCCCCGTGGGCTGGATCGATGCGGACGGGGACGGGGAGTGGGTCATCGCGCTGCGCTGCGCCGAACTCGGACCGCCGGCGGGCGGGATCCGCACCATCACCGCATATGCCGGAGGCGGCATAGTCGAGGGGAGCGACCCGGCGCGGGAGTTCGCGGAGACGGTGTCGAAGTTCGCCCCCATCGTCGAGGCCTTCGCCGCGGCGGACTGAGCCGCGTTCAGCGCGCGAGCGGAATCTCGACGAGCATCGGACCGGTCACCGGCGCGGTCAGCAGCCGGTCGAGCCGGCCGCGATTCTCGACGCGCTCGTAGGCCCACCCGTAGGCCTCCGCGAGCGCGTGCAGCTCGACGTTCTGCGGCGTGTACATCACGCGATCGAAATCGTCGTCCCGCGCGGTCTCCGCGGCCTCGAGGGTGTCGAAGATCGTGCCGCCGCCGTCATTGCCCACGAAGAGCTGGATGCGCGGACGGGGCGCGGAACCGGCGTCCGGCCCGGACGCCGGCAGCAGCAGCGAGCCCGCGTCGTGCAGCAGCGCCAGGTCGCCGATCAGCACCCGGGTCGTGCCGGCCGCCTGGGCCGGGCTCTCATGCGCCTGGCTGGCGACCGCGATGCCGAGCGCCGTGGCCACGGTGCCGTCGATGCCCGAGAGCCCGCGATTCGCATGCACCCTGATGTTCCTCGGAGCCGCCGTGCGATTGAGCACCCGGATGAGCCGCGACGCCGCGACCACCAGCCGGTCGTGCGGCCAGGTGGCCAGCCACACCGCCTCGGTGAGATGCTCCCGCGTGACGGCCTCCCGGAGCGCCGCGACCTCGGCCCTGGCGTAGGCGTTGCGCTCGCGGTAGCCTGCGGCGCGGGCCGCGCCCAGATCCGGGGCGTGCATCGTCGTCGTCTCCTCGCGCAGCGCGCGGTCGCGCACGACCCACTCCCCGAGCCACGGCTTCATCGCTCCCGCGTCGTGGCCGGCCGCCACCTCCGCGCGGAGCGCGAAGGCCCCGACGCGCAGCCCGGGGTTGAAGCGCTCGATCCCCCGCGGCGGCCCGTCCGGGCCCGCCGGATCGACGACCACGGTCTCCACGCCGGCCCGCTGCACCAGCGCGGGGACGGCGCGGGTGAGGGTCGGATTGCCGAAGACGATCACCCGCTCGATCGCGTCCCCGGTCTCCGGCACGGCCAGCAGCTGCTCCCAGTGCTGGATCGCCTCCCGACCGTACCGCGCCCCGCTCGACGGCTCGGCGAGCAGCGGCAGCCCGGCGGCGTGCGCGAACTCCGCGGCCGCGGGACCCGCATCCGCTCCGGCGATCACCACAGCCCGCGGGCCGGCGCCGTCGTCGCCGTGCACGTAGACGTCGAGTTCCTCGCATCGCCGGTGGCGGCACTCCCCCGACCGCACGAATCCCGGCCCGCACCGCGCGCAGCTCACGTAGTCCCGACGGTCCCGGAGCGGCGGCGCGGGCGACGGCGGAACGGCGACGGGCGAGCCCGCCAGCGTCCTCACGAGCCCCCCGTCGCCGCCCGAGAGCGGATCCCGGAACCCGATGTTCAGATGCGCCGGGCCGGGACCGTTCAGATGCTCGGTGGCGCCCAGGTACGCCTCGGCGGCGATCTCCCGGACCGTCTGCAGATAGGCCTCGGCCGGCTCTCCCTCCTCGACGGCCGGAACGTCGACCATGTACCGGCTGAACTCGGCGAGGAAGAAGCTGTTCCACAGCGTCTGGTTGGCGCGCACGCCGTGCAGTTCCGGCGGCCGATCGGCGGATAGCAGGATCACCGGGACCCGCGCGTGCGACGCCTCGAGCACCGCCGGCATGAGATTGCCGACCGCCGTGCCGCTGGTCACCACGACGACGGCCGGAACACCGGTCTCGCGCCCGATGCCGAGCGCGAAGTACGCCGCCGACCGCTCGTCGACGCACACGTGCAGGCGGACGGCGCCCCGCCGCTCCGCCTCGGCCGCGGCGAGCGCGAGCGCCTGGGAGCGCGACCCGGGGCACACCACGACATCGCGCACGCCGCGGAGGACGAGTTCCCCGATCGCCCCCGCCGCGACCCGTGAGGAGAGCGCCGCCGCTCCGCCACCGGCGCTCGACGCCGGCGATGCAGCTCCGCCGGTCATTTCCGCGCGGTCATTTCGCCGCGCTCACTTCGGTTCCGGCCGCTGATCGTCGGCCTCGGTGCCGTTGTCGATGCCGCTCTCCGCCGCGTCGGCATCCGGTTCGTCGCCCGAACCCCTCGCGGGTCGCTCAGCCCCCTTCGGCCGGTCCTCTCCGGGAAACGTCTCGGAGTCGAGTTCGCGCAGGCGATCCTCGAGCTCGCGCACGTGCTCGTCGAGCTCGGCGTCGGACATGCGGGTCCCGCTGAACCCGGGATCGTCGTCCGGGGCGCTCCGCGGCGTCGGCAGCGGGCCGCGCCCCTTGCCGATGGCGAGCCACAGGATGCCCCCGATCACGGGCAGCAGCACCACGATCACGACCCACACGGGCTTCGGCACCCCGCGCGCCCGGTTGGCATCGGTCATGGCCGCATCGACGAGCGCATACAGCGTGAAGGCCACCGCGATGACCGCGCCGATGATCACGAACCGAACCATCCCCCCATGGTACCGGGGCGCTCTGACAGTCTCCTCCGCGCGGCGCCGCGCCCTCCTCGGGGCCACGTGGAGCCGATGCACAAGCGTCCCTGGGTAGACTCCCAGCGTGAACACCCGAAAGGCCTGGATCCTCTACGCCGTGCTGCGGCTCGCCTTCTTCGCGGTGCCGTTCGCGCTGCTCATGCTCCTCGGCTGGTACTGGTGGGCGGCGGCGCTCGTCGCGACGCTGGTCGCCGCCTCGCTCTCGGTGATCCTCCTCTCGCGACTGCGCGAGACCGCGGCGAAGGGCGTCTACGACTGGCGGCATCAGGATCGCACGGCCGACGACATCGTCGAGGACGAGGCGATCGAGACCGCGGAGTCCCTCGACCCCCTCACCGGCACCGACGACGGTTCCGTCTCGGGCACCGACACCGGCTCTGACACCGGCGCCGAGCGGGGCTGAGGCCGCCCTCGCCCCTTCGCCCCGTCGGACCCGAGGCGCCTCTCTCGGCCCGCACAGGGCGTTCCGCGCCCACCCGCAGCGGGTGCGGAGCAGGGAGGCGGCGGGCGGGACCGGGACGCGGAACAGCGCACGGGACGGCGGGGTGTCGAGCGCACGTTCGTGTTACGGGCGGATTGCGGGCTGCGAACGGCGTTTCCCCCGCGGGACGAGCTGGGGTACGCTGAGCGTCAATCCGCGGCGGCGAGGGCGCCGTCGCGAGCGCGAATCCGAACATCTCTGTCCAATGGGGGAACATGATGCCACGCACACTCGACACTCCGGGTCTCCGGCGCAGGGCCGCCGCTCTCGTCATCGGCGCCGCCCTGGCGCTCTCGGGAGCGGGGCTGGCCGCACCCGCGGTCGCCGCAGAGCCGGAGCACGGCGCGCTCACGGCGGGCGACACCGTCTATCCGAACGTCGGCAACGGAGGCTACGACGCGCTCCACTACGACGTCTCCATCACCTACGACCCCGCGACGAACCGCATGGACTCGCAGACGACGCTGCGCGCACGCACGGAGCGCACGCTCGCGTCCTTCGCGCTCGACCTCAAGGATCTGACGGTCGACGCGGTCACCGTCGACGGGGAGCCCGCCGCGTTCACCCGCATCCACGACGACCAGGCGATCTCCTACAAACTGGTGATCACGCCGGCGGAGCCGGTGACCGGCGAGTTCGAGGCGGTGATCGACTACTCCGGCGAGCCCAACCACTTCGTCGATCCCGACGGCTCCTGGGAGGGCTGGGTCCGCACCGACGACGGCGCCACGGCCGTCAACGAGCCCGTCGGCGCGATGACCTGGTACCCGAACAACAACACGCCCACGGACAAGGCCACCCACCGCTTCACGATCGACATCCCCAGCCAGAACCAGGCCGGGAAGGCGCTGGCCGCCGCCAGCAACGGCGTGCTCACCTCGAAGGCGAGCTACAGCTCCGGCGGCGTCGAGCGCACCAGATGGGTGTGGAACCAGCCGGTGCAGCAGGCGACCTATCTCTCCCTCGTGTCGATCGGCTCCTACCGCGTCTACGAGAACGACATCGAACTGCTGAACGGACGCACCGTCCGGGAGTGGTCCTTCATCGACACCGAGATCACCGGCACCCAGCTGACGACCACGCTGAACAACCGGGCGCGCATGCAGGAGATCATGCAGTGGATGGAGAGCCGCTACGGCCCCTACCCCGGCGTGAGCGCCGGCATCGTGGTCGACCGCACCAGCCTCGGCTATGCGCTCGAGACGCAGGACCGCTCCTACTTCGAACGGAGCGTGAGCTTCAACACCCTGGTCCACGAGATCGGGCACCAGTGGTTCGGCAACTCGGTGTCCCCCGGCGACTGGAGCGACATCTGGCTGAACGAGGGTCCCGCGACCTACCTGCCGATGGCCTTCGCCTACGACAAGGGCGAGAACGCGAGTCCACCGGTCGCCCGATTGCGCTCGAGCTGGAACAGCCGCGCCGCGAACCACGCCTCGTGGGCCATCCCGCCCAAGATCTCCGACCCGGCCCAACTGTTCAACAACTGGTCGGTCTATCAGCGCCCCGGCCAGATGCTCGGGGCGATGGAGGACATCCTCGGCACGGCGCGCTTCGACGCCTTCATGGTCGAATGGCACGCCAGGTTCGCGGGCTCCCACGCCTCGCAGGAGGACTTCTTCGCCCTCGCGACCGAGTTGAGCGGGCTGGACTTCGCCCCGTTCGGGCAGGCCTGGGTGAACGCACCGGCGAAGCCCGACTGGCCCGCGGCCCCCGATCGGCACGTCCTGCGACCCGTCTCCGAGCCGACGCTCGGCATCTCGGGTCCGGGCCGGGTCGGCGGCACCCTCACCGCCTCCTTGACGGGATGGCCGAGCGCGCTCGACGACGTGACGATCGCCTGGTACGTGGACGGCGAGGAGGTGCCGGGGGCGGACGGCGAGACCTTCGACCTGACCGTCGACCACCTCGACAAGGTGATCGGCGTGAGCGCGTCCGCCGAGAATCCCCGCGTCGCGCCGCTGACCGAGTTCACGCAGCGCCGCGCCCCGGTGACCGAGGGCTCGCTCTCGAAGCCCGCCCGACCGAGGATCTCGGGCACCCCGGTCGTCGGCGGCGCCCTCGAAGCCGTCCTGAGCGACTGGGATTCCGCGAACACCGCCTCGTACCAGTGGCTGCGGAACGGCGATGCGATCCCGGGTGCGGTCTCGCGGAGCTATCGGCCGGTCTCGGCCGACGCGGGCAGGCGCCTCTCGCTGCGGGTGACCGCGAGCCGGGACGGCTACCATCCGGCGAGCTCCACCAGCGACCCCACCGTCCGGGTCGCGCTTCGGAAGCTGCAGCGGACCCCCGCCCCGGTGATCCGGGGCAAGGCCGCGCCGGGGCGTACCCTCTCCGTGAAGACGGGCCGCTGGGACTCGGGCGTCAAGCTCGGTTACCGCTGGCAGGTGAACGGCAGGTATGTCGGTACGAAGTCCACCTACAAGGTCAAGAAGTCCGACGCGGGCAAACGGGTGCGCGTCACCGTCACCGGGACCAAGAAGGACTTCGCCTCCGTCTCGAAGCAGAGCACGCGCGTTCGGATCGCGAAGCGGTGAGCCGGGAACCCGCGCCGCGCGGCTGAGTGCTGCCGGGGGTGCCGGCAGCGCTCAGAAGGCGAAGGCCACTCCGAGCAGCACGCCGTACGCGAGCGCCGCCAGACTCGTCACGGCCAGCACCACGACGAGTTCCCGCGCGCTCCTGGCCAGCAGCGCGATGATGCACGCCGGGATCACCGCGAGGAGCACGAGCCAGACGAGAACCATGCCCGGATAGATCACGAGATAGAGGGCGGGCACCGCGAAGGGCAGCAGCACGCAGACGACGTAGAGGATCCTCGACGCGCGATCGCCGATTCTCACCGACAGCGTGCGCTTGCCCGCGATCCGGTCGGTCTCGATATCGCGGGTGTTGTTGACGACGAGCACCGCGACCGCGAAGAAACCGACCCCGGCGCCCGCGATCCACGGCTCCTGCATCTGCAGGTCGGTCTGCAGCCACACGGTGCCGACGGTGGCCACGAGACCGAAGAAGACGAACACCGCGATCTCGCCGAGGCCCGCGTAGCCGTAGGGTCGTCGACCGCCCGTGTAGAACCAGGCCGCCACTATCGCGAGCGCGCCGATGACGAGGAACCACCAGCGGCCGCTGAGGGCGACCGCGACCAGACCGGCGAGCGCCGCGAGGCCGAAGAAGACGAGCGCGACCGCCAGCACCCGTTTCGGCTCGACGAGCCCCGACGCGGTGAGCCGCAGCGGACCCGCCACCGCCCCCGCATCCCCGCCGACGCCGCGGTGGGCGTCCGTGCCGCGGATGCCGTCGCTGTAGTCGTTCGCGTAGTTCACGCCGATCTGCAGGAACACGGCGACGGCGAGCGCGAGCAGCGTGAGCGCCGGCGAGAAGCCCCGCGCCAGATCGGCGAGGCCGGCCCCCGCCGCGACCGGGGCGATCGCGAGCGGGAGTGTGCGCAGCCTCGCTCCCCCGATCCAGTCGCGCCAGGTGATGGCCGCGGGGCCGCCGTCGGCGGAGAGCCGCTCGGCCGCAGCCCGCACCGCGGGATTGCCGGATCTGCGCCGGTCGTGCGCCGCCGCGCTCATGACGGGTCCCCGTCCCTCGCAGCCGCGATCGAGCGCGGATCGGCGGCCGGGTCGCCGCCGGGCGCGGGCCGGTGCTCCGCGCGGAGTCTGCGCAGGTCGGGCTTGCCGCCCGCGAGCCTGGGCATCTCGTCGACCTCGATGACGCGCTCCGGCACGGCCGCGGCGCCGAGCGCGGCGCGCAGCTCGGCGCGGACCTCGTCGAACGACCTGCCGCCCGCGGCGTCGGCGAGCTCGCGCACGAGCACGGGCCGCTCGCCCCACTCGTCGTCCGGGAGTCCGAGCACGACCGCGCCCGTCCAGCCGGGCACCCCCTCGAGGCGCCGTTCGATCTCGTCGAGCGACACGTTCACTCCGCCGGAGACGATCACCCGGTCGAGCCGTCCGGTGACCTCGAGCACGCCCCCCAGGAGGCGCCCGGCATCGCCCGTGCGATACCAGCGCGTTCCGTCCTCCTCGATGAACCGGTCCCCGGTCAGCTCGGGATCGCGGATGTAGCCGAGCGCGAGGCAGGAGCCGGAGACCTGCACCTCGCCGTCGCGGATCCGCACGCGGGTGTCTCCGATCTCGACCCCGTCGTAGACGCAGCCGCCGGCGGTCTCGGTCATGCCGTAGCTGCGACGCAGAGGAACCCCCAGCTCGTGGGCGCGCTGGCGGAGGCCGAGCGGTGTGCTCTGCCCGCCGACCAGCACTCCGGCGAAACCGCGCAGCGTCTCGGCGGCGCCGGCGTCGGCCTCTGCCAGCTCGAGCAGGCGGGAGAGCTGCACGGGCACGAGCGACACGTAGCGCCGCTCGTGCGACATCCGATCGGCGGCGTCGAGCAGTCGCGCGGGATCGAAGGGGCCGTCGACGAACACCGGCTCCTGGCCGAGCACCACGCTGCGGACGAGGATCTGCAGGCCGGAGATGAGGTGCGCGGGCAGGTTCAGCAGCCACTGCCCGTCTCCCCCGAGCGCCTCGTGCGCGGCGCGGGCGCTGACGCGCAGCGCCTCCGCCGAGAGCGCCACGGTCTTGGGCACCCCGCTCGATCCGGAGGTGCGAACCAGGACGGCGGTTCCGTCGGGCAGCGGGCGCTGCTGCAGGTGCTGGACGTAGGAGGGAGCGGTTCCGGAGCCGACGGGCAGGATCGGCGCGCCGCCGTCGAGCGCATCCGCGAGCCCCGCGAGCAGCCAGGCCCGGTCGTCGGTGGGGATGGTGCGTAGGGATGTCGTATTCACATTCCCAGGGTATCCACCACCGCGCAGGACGCGACGCAAGCGCCCCGGCACCGCCATACCCGACGCATGAGCACTAGACTCGAGGCGTGAGCATCAACTCCCGTCTTTCGAAGAAGATCGCAGCGATCGCCGAGTCCGCGACGCTCAAGGTCGACGCCAAGGCGAAGGCCCTGCAGGCCGAGGGGCGACCGGTCATCAGCTATGCCGCCGGCGAGCCCGATTTCCCCACGCCGCCGCACATCGTCGACGCCGCGCGCGCCGCGCTGGACGAGCCGAAGAACTTCCGGTACACGGCCGCGGCCGGCCTGCCGGAGCTGCGCGAGGCGATCGCCGCGAAGACCGCCGGGGATTCCGGGTGGGCGGTGCCCGCCTCGCAGACCATCGTCACCAACGGCGGCAAGCAGGCCGTCTACCAGGCGTTCCAGGTGCTGCTCGACCCGGGCGACGAAGTGCTCGTCCCGGCCCCGTACTGGACCACCTACCCCGAGGCGATCCGCCTGGCCGACGGCGAGCCGGTGACGGTGTTCGCCGGCGCGGATCAGGGCTACCGCGTCACCGTGGAGCAGCTGGAGGCGGCGCGGACGGAGCGCACGAAGGTGCTGCTCTTCGTCTCGCCGTCCAACCCGACGGGCGCCGTGTACTCGCCGGAGGAGACCCGCGCCATCGGTGACTGGGCCGAGAGCCACGGGCTCTGGGTCGTCGCCGACGAGATCTATCAGAACCTGACCTACGACGGCGTCCGCGCCACGTCGATCGTCGAGGCGGCACCCGCCCTCGCGGAACGCACGATCCTCGTCAACGGCGTCGCCAAGAGCTATGCGATGACCGGCTGGCGCCTGGGATGGATGGTCGGCCCGGCGGACATCATCACAGGCGCCTCGAACCTGCAGTCGCACCTCACCTCGAATGTGAACAACATCGCTCAGCGCGCGGCCATCGCCGCCCTGACCGGGCCGCAGGAGCCGATCGAGGAGTTCCGTCTCGCCTTCGACCGTCGCCGCAGGCTGATCGTCGACGAGCTGAACCGCGTGCCGGGCTTCCACGTCCCGAACCCCGAGGGCGCCTTCTACGCCTACGCGGACGTGACCGGCGCCCTCGGTCGGGAGATCCGGGGGACGACCGCGCGCAGCTCTCTCGAGCTCGCCGACCTGATCCTCTCCGAGGCCGAGGTCGCCGCCGTCCCCGGCGAGGCGTTCGGACCGAGCGGCTACCTGCGCTTCAGCTACGCCCTGGGGGACGACGCGCTCCTCGAGGGCGTCCAGCGGCTGCAGCGGCTCTTCGCCTAGGCGGGAGAGGACTACGATGAGCGAGGGCTTCGCGCGGGAGCGGGTCATGCACGAATTGCGCGTGCGACGGCTGCGGGTGCTGCGGAACACGCGGATCGCACCGGGTTTCACGCGGGTGACCCTGGGCGGCGAGGACCTGGAGGACTTCGTCACGCTCGCCCCCGGCGACCACGTCAAGGTGATTTTCCCCGACCCGGTGACGCGGGAGCTCGCCCTGCCCGAGCCGGGTGCGCGCGGGCTGCGCGGCGACGACGCGATCGTGCGGGACTACACCCCCTACTCCTTCCGCCGCGACGCGGCGAGCGGACCTGAGCTCGACATCGACTTCGTGCTGCACGGCAGCGGGTCGTCCGAGGGAGACGGCGGACCGGCGTCGGCGTGGGCCGCTCGGGCGCAGCCCGGCGACGAGGTGGGCATCGGCGGCCCCCGGGGCTCCCTCCTGCCGCCGCGCGATCTCGACTCCGCGGTGATCGTCGCCGACGAGTCGGCCCTGCCCGCGGCCGCCCGCTGGCTGGACGAGCTGAGCGACGTCCCGGTGACCGGCCTCTTCGGCGTCGCCGATCCGGGCACCGCCGACTATCTCGTCGGCCGAGCCGGACCCGAGCACGATCTCCGCTGGTTCTCCGGCGACGATCGCGAGGCGCGAGTCGAGACCGCCCTGCGGGAACTCGACATCGACGAGGGGACCTTCCTGTTCCTGGCGGGCGAGGCGACCGCGCTGATCCCGCTGCGCCGCTACCTGCGCCGCGAGCTGGGGTTGTCCAAGGATCAGGCCCAGGTGGACGGCTACTGGAAGCGGGGGACGGTGGCGCTGGACCACCACGCCCCCCTCGATCCGGCCGATCCGGAGGACTGAGCCCGGCTACAGCGCCGGGTCGAGACCGGCCCCGTGCAGCAAGCCGGCCCGCACGGTCGGCGTCTCGGCGGGTGGGCCCGGAACCGCCTCACCGGGATCCGTTTCGTCGAGCGGCAGCGCGATCCCGCTCTCGGGCACCAGGTCGCGGTCGACGTGCAGGGCCATCGCGTGCGCGGCGCCCGCCACGTCCCCGGCCTCGATCGCCGCGAGGATCGCCCCGTGGTCGAGATGCCTCAGGTCGTGGGTGGCGCCGTACACCACGGTGCCCGCGGCCCGGGCGACCCGGATGGCGCCCATGACGCCGGCGTACATGCTCGACATGAGCTGATTGCCCGCGGCCTCGAAGACGAGGTGGTGGAACGAGCCGGGGATCTGCCCGCGCGCGGTGGTCGGCGGCGAATCGGGCTCCGCCCGGCGGTCGTAGGCGTAGGAGGCGCGCAGGGCGTCGAGCTGCTCCCCGGTCCGGTTGACCGCGGCCTGCTGGGCGGCCTCGATCTCGAGCGCGCGCCGGTAGACGAGGATCTGCTCGAGCGGGTAGGCGCTCACGTACTGGCCCATCATGGAGCTCACCGGCGTGAGGGAGCGCACGAAGGTGCCGACCCCCTTGATGGGCTCGAGCATTCCGAGCGAGGTCAGCGAGCTGACCGCCTCGCGCACGGTCGACTTGCCGACGCCGAACATCTGCATCAGCTCCGCCTCCTTGGGGATGCGCGAATTGACCGGCCAGGTCCCGTCGACGATGTTCTGGCGGAGGGCCTTCTGGGTGAGGAACGCCTTCCCGCTGCCCGTCGGCGTCTCAAACACGCTGCCCTCCCCTGTTCGTCTCGAGTCTAGTGTCCAACCGTCGGGGCGGGGCCGCCGGACCGAGCAGGACGCGCAGACCGTCGGCGAGACCGCCGCGCCAGCAGGCGTAGTCGTGCCCGCCGTTGTACTCGGTATAGCGGATGTCGCCGCCGGCAGCCGCGACGGCGTCGGCGAGTCTCCGGTTCGGCTCCCGCAGCACCCATTCGTGCGCACCGACCTCCAGGTACATGCGGAGTCCGCGGACGGTGCCGGGAATGGACGCGGGATCGGCCAGGCCCTGCTGCCAGAGGGAGGCCGACTGGCTGATCACGCCGCCCACCACGGAGGGGTACTCGAACGCCGCGCGCAGCGCGGTGTACCCGCCGAGACTCTGCCCCGCGACGATCGTCTCCGCCGGATCCGCGCTGACCGGGAACCGCCCGCGCGCCCAGGGCAGCAATCGTTCGACGATCCAGCGCGCACCGTCTCCTCGCGCATCGAGCTCCTCCCATCTCCGCTCGCTTCCCCCTGAGTCGGGGAGCAGCACCAGGCAGGGCCGGATCTGACCGTCCGCGATCAGATTGTCGAGGGTCGCGGAGATCCGATGGTGCCGCACCCAGGCGTCGCCGTCGAGGATGACGACCACGGGAAGGGCTGCGGAGACGGCACCGGGAGACGCGGCGGCCACCGCGGACGGCGCGGGCACGTAGACCCAGACGGGCCGCCCGTCCGGCCCCCGGCGCTCGTCGAGCGCGCCGCGCGACCCGAGGTCGGGTCGGTGCTCCGCCCACGGCTGCCGCGGCGCATCGGGCAGTTCCACGAGCGACAGCGGGGTTCCCGGACGGTTCGGGATCGAGCGGGGATTGCGCGGATCCGCGCGCGAGTGGTCGAGCGCACGCCTGATCGACGCATGATCCCCGTCGCCCCAGGGCCAGGCATCGCCGCGATCGCGGGTGAGGAAGCCGTAGCTGGCCCGCCAGTCGGCCCGCATCCGGTAGGACAGGTGCCAGATGTCGGTCCCCCGCAGCCGGCGCATGAGGCTGGAGGCGATGTCGCGCTCATCGGTGAGCTTGTTGGCGAAGAGCAGGACCTCGGCCGCAGCCGCGTCCTGCCACAGGAAGGTGACGATCCGCTCGTCGGACCGGTCCGAGCGTTCGATGATCGGGGCGTCGCGGAACTCCGACCAGAAGTCCTGCGCGCGTGCGCGTCGCCGCTCGGCCCGGGTCCGCCGCAGATCCTCCTCCCAGCGACGTATCTCCGCGCTGGCGGCGAGGGGCGCCCGATCGGGCCGGGGTGTCTTGGGCGGGGTCCGCCGCGGCGTCGCGCTCACCCCCGCTCGGCATCCGCGTCGACGGGCGCGGCGGCGGGTCCCTCGCCGGCCTCGTCCAGGTCCTCGTCGAGGTCGACGGGCACCACGAGCGGGCGTCCGGAGATCGGGTCGGCGATGATGCTGCACGGCAGCCCGTAGACCTCGTGGATCAGCTCGGGCGTGACGACATCGCCCACGGCGCCCTGCGCGACGATCCGCCCCTCGCGCATGACCACGAGATTGGTGGCGTAGCGGAACGCCAGGTTGAGTTCGTGCAGCACCACGACCACGGTGAACCCGCGGCGCTGCAGACCTCTGGCGAGCTTCAGCACCTCGACCTGGTGCGAGATGTCGAGGTAGGCGGTGGGCTCGTCGAGGAGCAGGATCGGCGTCTCCTGCGCGAGCGCCATCGCGATCCAGACGCGCTGCCGCTGTCCGCCGGAGAGCTCCTCGACGCGCCGCTCGGCGAGATCCTCGACCCGCGCCGCGCGGAGGGCCGCGGAGACGGCGCGCTCGTCGTCCGGGGACCACTGCCGCAGCAGGCTCTGGTGGGGATAGCGGCCGCGCGCGACCAGATCGGTCACCACGATGCCGTCGGGCGCCGAGGGATCCTGCGGCAGCAGGCCGAGCTGACGGGCCACCGCCTTCGAGGGCAGTGCGTGGATCGGCGCGCCGTCGAGCAGCACCCGTCCCGACTGCACCGGCAGCATGCGGGCGAGGGTCTTCAGCAGCGTCGACTTGCCGCAGGCGTTCGGCCCGACGATCACGGTGAGCTCGCCGTCGGGTATCTCGATGTCGACCCCGTGCAGGATCTCGTTCTTCGGGCCGTACCCGACCCGGAGCCCCTCGGCTCGCAGACGTGCGGCACTCACAGTCGTCTCCTCTCGATCGCGAGCAGCCAGATGAGGTAGAGTCCGCCGAGCGCGCCCGTGATCACTCCCACGGCGAGCTCGGTCGGCGCGAAGATGCGGCGCGCGATGAGGTCGCTGACCAGCACGAGCACCCCGCCCATGAGCGCGGCTCCGGCGATCGGCACCCCCGAGGTGCCGGTGAGGCGACGCACCAGGTGCGGCGCCGCGAGCGCGATGAACCCGATGGGGCCCGTCGACGCCGTCGCCACGCCCATGAGGATCACGCCGAGGATCACCGCCCAGATCCGGGTCGCCTGCGCCCGCACGCCGATGCCGACCGCGGCGGCGTCGCCGAGCGGCAGCTGCCCGAGCGGGCGGGCCAGCACCGCGAGGGCGGGGGCGAGGAGGAGCAGGACCGCGGCGACCGTGAGCGCCTCCGGCCAGAGCGTCGAGTTGAGCGATCCGGCCAGCCACTGCGCGGCCGTCTGGGCGAGCTCGAGCGGCGCCTTCACCACGAGGAGCGCGTTCACGGCGGAGAACATCGCGCCGACGCCGATCCCGACCAGCACCAGCCGGAATCCCGGGGCCCCGCGCCGCCAGGAGAGCCCGATCACCAGCACCGCGGTGACGAGGCCGCCGAGGACCGCCCCGAGCGCGGTGGCCAGGGTGTCGCCGCCGAACACGATGATCTGCAGCAGCGCTCCGGTGGCCGCGCCGGTCGTGAAGCCGATGATGTCTGGGCTGCCGAGCGGGTTGCCGGAGACCGTCTGGAAGAGCGCCCCCGACATGCCGAGCGCGGCCCCGACCAGCAGCGCGGTGACCGCGCGCGGCAGCCGCACCTCGAGCACGAAGTAGTCGATGAGCGGATCCGCGTTGCCGTTCGCGAACGCGGCGAGCACCTCCGCGAGCGTCATCGGATAGTCGCCGATCAGGATGCCGGCCAGCGCGGCGGCCGCGGCGGCCGCGCCGAGCACGGCGTAGACGACGGCGCCGCGCCGCTCGAATCGCAGCCGCAGGGGGCCCAGCCGCACCCGACCGTGACGGGCGCCGCCCCTCTCCGCTCCCGCGAGCGGCGGCTGCGTGCCGGGCGACGGGCCCGCCGCGGACGGTGCGACCGCGCTCACAGCGCCGCGAGCCTTCTGCTGCGGACGATGGCGATGAAGACCGGAGCGCCGAGCAGCGCCGCGATCACGCCGGCCGGCACCTCCTCGGGCGCGACGACGACGCGCGCGAGCACGTCGGCGATCAGCAGCCACGCGGGGCCGAGGATGGCGCTCGTGATCGTGACCCAGCGCTGATCGCTGCCGACGAGCAGTCGGGAGGCGAAGGGCACCGCGAGACCGACGAATCCGATGGGGCCGACCGCCGCGGTCGCGGCCCCGCACAGCAGCGTGATCGCGACCATCGCGCCGACCCGCGTGCGGGTGACCCTCACCCCGAGCGAACGGCCCGTGTCCACTCCGAGCGCGAGCGCGTTGAGCGCGGGGGCGAGCAGCAGCGCCAGCAGCACGCCCACGATCACGAAGGGCAGGATGACGAGGAGGATCGGGATCAAGCGCCCCTCGAGGGAGCCGGAGACCCAGTAGCGGAACTCGTTGTAGGCGACCTGGTCGCCGAGGATCACCGTGTTGGTGAGCGCTTGCAGCGCCGCGCTGATGGCGACTCCGGCGAGCGCCAGACGCACCGGGGTCGCGGCGTTCCGCCCCGAGGATCCGAGCGCGTAGACGCCCGCCGAGGCGAGCGCCGCGCCGGCGAACGCGAACCAGAGGTAGAAGCCGATCCCGCTCACCCCCGTGAGCGCGACCGCGAGGACGACCGCGAGCGAGGCGCCGGCGTTGATGCCCAGCACGCCGGGATCCGCGAGGGGATTGCGGGTGAGCGACTGCATGAGGCCGCCGGCGATGCCGAGCGCTGCGCCGACGACGATCGCCAGCAGCGTGCGCGGCAGGCGCAGCTCGTGCAGGACGAGGCTCTCGGCCGTGTCGTCGGGGTGCAGCAGCAGCGACCAGGTCTCGCCGAGGGGGATGTGCTTGGAGCCGAAGGAGAGCGAGAGCAGGATCGCGACCCCGAGCAGCAGGAGCGAGAGGACGATGGCGGAGGCTCGCACGGCGCCGGGTCTCGCGAAGCCGGTGCCGGGGTCTCGCCGCGCGGCGCCGGAGGTCTCGGGGACGGCGGACGTGCCTGCGGCGGACACCGGGGCGGTCGAGCCGGTCATCCCTCCGGCGCTTCGCTGTTCGACGCCGCCTCGTCGCTCCGCGCGCCGGAGGTCTCCGGCCCGGACGACGCGAGCAGTCTGCGGCGACGCACGATCGCCCAGGTGAGGAGAGCGCCCCCGAGCAGCGCCGCGATGCCCACCGCGACGATCCCGACGACCGGGATCCCGCTGCCCGGGACGGCCTCCGCCGCCGAGGCGTCGACCTCGTCGGCCGCCGTGGCCTCCTCGCCCTCGGCGACGTTGGCGGTGAGCTCCTCCAGCTCGCGCCGGGTCTCCTCGTCGATCTCGATGTCTCCGATCTCCGTGGCGTCGATCGCGACGGTGCCGCCCTCGACATCCTCCTCTCCGGGCTCGCCGTCGACCTCGGTGCCGCCGCCCGACGGGGCGCTGTCCGAGCTCGGTCCGGAGTCCGTGCTCGAGCCCGACCCGCCGGCGACCACGGTGAAATCGTTGCCTCCCCGCCGGGTGTAGCCCTCGTAGCCCAGCTTCTCGCCGGTCTTCTTGTCGAACACGTCGCCCGTCGCGAGCATGCGCAGCCAGTGCGCGCCCGTGCCGAGCTTCGGGACCACGATCGACCCGGAGGCGCTGCCGTTCGCGTCGAGCTTCTGGGTGGCGTAGACGCAGGCGCCGTGAGAGGTGTCCGAGCAGGCCGCGCCGTCGTCGATCTTGATGTAGAGCGTCTCGTTCGCCGGATAGCCGGCGACCTCGAAGTTGAGGCGGTCGCCCACCCGCACCTCGGCGGGCCACACCCGCGAGCTCGTGCCGGAGGTGTCCGAGCCGGGGCCGTCGGCCGGCACGGCGGACGCGACCGCCCCCGGCAGCAGCAGGGCGGCGACGACCGCGACGACGACGACGCCGGTGCGGAGGCCTGACGAAGTGGTGACGGTGCGCATGGATCTCCTCATGAGGGCTGCGGCGGTTCGGGTCGTGCGGGTCTGCCGGGGAGCGGACCGCGCAGGGTGATGAATCCTGCGGCGGAGCCGGCGAGCAGCAGCACGGCGGCGGCGACCAGGATCAGGTTGAGCGTCGGATCGGCCCCGCCGATCGCGGCCGCACGGGGCTGCTCGCCCGCGATCTCGCCGACGGCCTCCTCCGCTGCAGCGGTGTCGGAGTCGTCGGCTCCGGCGGCGCCCGTGACGCTCACCCAGCCGAGCAGCGCGCCGTCCTCGTCGACGATGGCGATCCGGTAGCGTCCCGCGGGCAGATCCCCCAGCTCGACGGTGAAGCGTCCGTCGCTGCCGACCCGCACCCAATCGATCGGGATCGGATCCCCGCTCTCGGGGTACAGGTAGAGGAACACCCAGCCGGCGCCCTGCGGCAGCGTCACCCGCATCTCGCCCTGCCGCGTCACTGCGGTCGCCTCCCCGGCGTTCCGTGCGGTCAGCGCATCGTAGGCGCGCACCGGCGGCGCCGGGATGTGGGCCGGCTGGACGGAGGACGTCGCAGCGGAGCGCGCGGTCCCGCCCGTGAGGACGCGGCCGGTCGAACCGCTCCCGCGGTCGCCGCCGTCGCTCGGATCCGAGCCCGCGGGCGACCGCACCGTCACGCGCGCCCAGCCGAGCAGCGCGCCGCTGCGATCCTGCACCGAGAGCTTGTTGGTGCCGACGGGCAGCACGACGCCCTTCAGCGGCAGCTCGACCGTGCCGGATCCCCTCACGCGATACCATTCCGTGCGCCACGGGAAGCGCGGCGTCTGGCCGTCGTAGACGTTGACGTAGACCCAGTCGCCGGCCCGCGCGCGCGGCACGGTCACCGTCCAGCTGCGCGCGCCCTGGGCCACGCGCACCCCGCCCCGCCGCGAGTCGCGCAGATCCTGGGTCTCGTGCAGCGCCTCCGCGGGAGCCGAGGGCTTGCCGGGTCTCACATTCTTCAGCGAGGCGCCCTCCTTCACCACGGTGAACTCCGCCGTCTCGATGGATCGCGAGGGATCGAGCCGCGCGTTCCGGTAGTAGGGGTCCGCGGCGACCGTGCGGGTGAGCAGTTGGAAGGAGTAGGACCCCTCGGCGAAGGCCGGAGTGGAGTTGGTGCGGCCGGGAACCGGCACCTCGACGTCGAACGATCCGTCCTCCTCGGCCTCGATCACGTACCAGATCGTCTTGTTCGTCTTGCAGACGGTCGCCTGGCAGGCGGACACTCTGCCGGTGGCCGCGTTCACGATCCTGGCGGAGGCGCCGCCCTTGTGCGCATAGGCGCCGGCGTTGATCTTGATCGCGATCAGGGAGCCGCCGCCGACCGTGTTGCACCAGTTCTTGCCGGTGAGCCGGATCGTGCCGCCGATGTTCGCGGCCGGGCTCTCCATGCCGGGGGCGAGCCGGTGGCTGGCTCTGGTCGGCGCGGCGGTGCACGTCGCCCCCTGGCTCGGCGGAGCGGTCCACGGCACGTCGCCCACGACGATCGGGCTCGACTGCCAGCTGCGCGCGAAGTCGCCCGCGGTGATGCTCGGCGCCGTCCGCAGCTCGACGGCGACATAGCTGCCCGCCCCGACCGTGCCGGGCATCGGGATCCAGGATGTGAGATCGCCGTCGGCGGTCGCGGTCGCCGTCGTCCACCGGGTGCGGTCGCCGCCGCCGGTCCGCTGATAGTAGTCGCCGTGCTCATCGAGCAGCCGCACCTCGACGGTCGACGGCCGCCCGGTCGTGGTCAGCCAGCCGGTTCCCGTGAGCTTCGCCGGGCCGCCGGAGCCGACGTAGGACTGCAGCCAGGCGACGGCGCGGTCGCCGCTCTGGCGGGAGGTGTAGCCGTGGTGGCGGTAGTTCGGCGCGCTCAGCCGCGGTGCATCGCCGGCCCGGGCGACCACGGTGAAATCGACCGAGTTGAAGCGTCTCTGGTCTCCGGCCAGCAGGGTGTTGGTGAGCATGCGCACCGAGTGCTGGGTGCCGACCGCCCAGCGATCGTCGATGCTGCGACCGTCGTCGGCCCGGGCGTTGAGCGAGCTGGGGAACGGGATCCGCACCTGCCAACTGCCGTCGGCGTGCGCCTGCACGGCCGCGAAGCTGCGATCCTCGAGCACCGCACCGGTGATCGGATGCGCGACGCTGCGACCGACCCGGCGCAGCGTATCGGGGTCGCCGGAGTACTGCGCGTCGACGAAGAAGTTGACCACGGATCCGGTGCTGCCGTTCCGCGCGAAGTAGCCGCCCGCCCCGGTGATCACGATGTCCTCGCCGTGCACCACCGTCTCCGGCGCGCAGTAGCGGTAGGGCGTGTTCGCCGCGCCGCCGGTGTTCTCGGTGCGCGCGTCGTAGGTGATCGTGCCGTCGGGGCAGACGCCCAGCTCGTCGACCGGTTCCGCGCCCTCGTCCTCCGTGACCTCGAGCGCGGCGCGGTGCGGAGTCTGCGGGTCGTCGGAGCGGAACGCGCGGATCTCGTATACGCCAGCGGCGAGGCGCGGGTTGCTGCCCGGCACGCCCGTGCCGGCGCCGTCGCGCAGGGTGCCGTTCGGCAGCTGCAGCTCGCCCGCCGCCGTGCCGTCCGCGGCGACGGTCAGCGTGACCCAGTCACGGGCGTCCTCGCCCGCGGCCGTCTCGACCCGCCGCAGCGTGGTGCCGCTCTGCCAGATTCGGATCGCGAGGGTGAGCACCGCTCCCTCCTCGTCGCGCGGGAAGAAGCCCTCGCCCGACACGTCGACGGCGCCCCCCTGCACCGCGGTCGCGGGATCGACCGCCAGCGTCGGCGCCACCACCTCGAAGACCACGCTCCGCTCGGAGGCTCCGTCGCTGAAGACGACCGTCCATTCCCCGAGGGCCGCCTCGTCGACGAAGAAGTCGGCGTCGCCCGCGGTGGCGCCATCCGCGTCGAGCTGCCAGGCGTGATCGAGCGAGTCCGCCTGCCCCGCTCCCTCGAGCAGCGTGTCGGGCACGTTCGAGACGGTCGCCCGGGCCGTCAGGTGCCCGCCTGGCGCGAAGCCGCTCGCGGTGAAGGCCACGCGCTGATAGACCCGCAGGCGGCTCACCGGGGCGCCCTGCGCATCGCGGTCGAGGATCGCGACGGTCGGCTCGGACGACGTCGCGGATCTGGCCGATGCGCCGATGCCGGGAGACGGCGCCTCGTCTCCGGACCCCCCCTCCGACTCGATGCGCGTCTCCTCGACTCCATCGACGGCCGGGACTCCCGCCGGCGCGGACGCCTCTCGCGCCTGGCCCGAGGTCTCCTCATCGAGGTCGCGCGACGACCTCTCCTCGCCCGCGTCGGCGTTCGCCGGCGAGACGGCTCCGGTCTCGCCGGCGCCCGCAGGTTCGCCGCCCTCGATCGCGCCGGAGGAGCTCACCGGTTCCGAGATCGCCGCCGCGCCCGTCGGCAGACCGGAGACGAGGCTCAACGAGACCAGGAGCGCGAGTGCCGCGCGGGTGCCGCGCGGCACTCGCGCGGCACCCGGTGCCGGTCGCATGGGCCGATGCCGTGTCACTGCGCCTCGTTCTCCCCTCTCGTCCCTCACCGTCTCCGATCTCCCGACCGCCGTTCGAAGTCAGCGGGTGACCCGGAGCGTGCGGGTCGCGCTGGCCTTCGCGTTGAGATTGGCGTTGCCGACGAGACGCACCCGGATCTTGTGGGCGCCCGTCTTCTTGAGCTTCGGGAGCGAGAGCGTCACCTTCCCCCGCGCGGAGCTCGTCAGCTTCTTCGTGGCGATGCGCTTCTTGCCGTCGTACACCCGGACCGTGCCGGTGGCGCGCACCTTCAGCGCGCCGATGCTCGGCACGGTCACCGTGACCTTGGCCCGCTGGCTGCGCTTGACCGTGCTCTTGGCGAGCCTGAGCGACACCTTCGGGGTGGCCTTCTTGATCGTCACGGCGCGGGAGGCGGTCGACGCCGCCAGCTCGTCGGTCCCGGCGTAGGAGACCGCGATGGTGCGCGTGCCCGCCCGCGGGGCCGCCGTCAGCTTGATCCTGGCCTGCCCGCCCGAGAGATTCCCCTGATAGCTGCGTCCGTCGACCCTCAGCGTCACCCGGCCCGTCGGCGTGTCCGCGGCGGAGGAGACGCGCACCGTCGCGGTCGGGGCGGCGCCGTAGCTCGGGCTCGACGGGCTGAGCGTGACGGCGGTGCTGGTCGCGGCCTTGCCCAGGCCGATCGCGATGGGATCGGTCTCCACGCTGCGGCTCTGGTCGCCGGCCTTCAGATTGCCGCTGAGCAGGCGCAGGGTGTAGCTGCCCGGAGCGATCGCGGGAACGCTGCCGTCGGATCCGGTCGCGGTGCCGTCGGGAATCGGGATGTCGGCGCTGAAGCTGCCGTCGTTCTCGGCGTCGATGATCGTCCAGATCGTGTTGTTGCTGTGGACCAGCCCTTCGGGCGTGCGTTTGAGGTCGCCGTCGTTGATCTTCACGGCGATCCTCGACCCCACCCCGTCGGGGTGCACCCAGCCCGTCCCCGTGAGACGGACCGAGCCGCCGAGCTGCGCGGTGCGCGACACCTGGTACGAGATGTCTTCGGGTGCGGGTTCGACGGTGAGCGTGCGCGTGAGGGTGTTGACCCCGTCGGAGAACTCCACGTCGAGCGGCCCGATGGGAGTGCTCTCCGGAATGGAGACCCGCGTGTAGAACGGGCTCGAGCCGTTGCGCGTGCGGGTGTCGCCGTAGGAGTCGAGCTGCCACTTCTTCTCGCTCGCGCTGATCTGGCCGATGCCGCCGAGTTCGGTGAGAGTGCCGTCGATCCACGCCGTGGCGGTGAGCTTGCCGCCCGCGGCGAAGTTCACCGCGCGGAAGGTCCAGGCGTTGCCCTGCCGCACCCCGGTGTCCTCCTCACCCGCTCCGTGGTCGCCGGTGTTGAAGACGCGACGGGTCGCGGCCGCCACGGTGAGCGCCTCGCTGGTCGCGAGCACCGCGGCATCCGGGGTCGAGATCACCCGCAGCGCGTAGCCGCCGCCCGGAGCCGCGTTGCGGGGCACCTCCACGCGGCGATAGGTCTGCTGATCCTCGTCGTAGGTGTTGCCGTCGGCGCCGATCGAGAACCCCGCGGATGCCACCACCTGATCCGAGGGGTTCACGAGCTGCACCGTCACGGATGCGGACGGAGTGAAGCCGGAGAGATCGAACCAGAAGAAGTCCGCCTGCTCGACGGAGGTCTTCGTGACGGCGATGGCCGCCGCGGCGCCGGTCTCCTGCGTCAGCACGGCGCCGGCCTGCGGCAGCGCCTGAGCCGCCGCGGGGAGCGAGAATCCGGTCAGCCCCAGGGCGATGGCCGCCGCGGTGGCGAGCACCCGCCTCCCGGCTGCGGTGAACGAAGTGGACACGGGCCTCCCTCTCGTCGAATGGCGTCGGGCAGTGCTCGCGGTCGCCCGGGATTCGGCGGATCATCCGATCCCGCTCGGACGAGCGCTCATTCCGAGCCGGCTCTGACCTGCGGAGCGCTGTTATCTGATCTATACAAGGCTAGGCTAACCATGATCTGAGGTCAAGGCAGCCGCTCGTCGAAACCGCTCAGTCGGAGAGCAGCTCCTGCTCGATGAACTCGATGATCCGGGTCATGAGCACCGGGCCGCCGGTGGAGGTCCAGAGCGATCCGTCGACCAGGATCACCTCGCCGTTCCGGTAGGCCTCCAGCTCGCGGAACCCCGGCACCTGCTCGGCCTCCCGCAGCGCCTGCCGAGCACCGGAGAGGTCCGCGCTGCCGCCGGCGTCGGGGTTCCCCACGCTCGAACCGCCGAGCGTGCCGAAGAACATCACGTCGGCGTCGGCGTCGGCGAGGTTCTCGAGCGAGATGGGCTCCGAATGGCCGCGCCCCTCGCGATCCTGCGCGGGCGGGCGCTGGAGCCCGAGCGCCTCGAGGGCCATGCCCGGGGGCAGATCCTTCAGGATCAGCGAGGCGTTCGACCCCTGCCATCTCACGATCGAGTAGGTCTTGTCCGCATACCCGGCGGAGGCCAGGCGCCCGCGCACGTCTGCGGCGTAGGCGTCGAACTCCTCGAGCACCTCGGCGCCCGCGTCCGCCTCGCCCAGCGCGTTCGCGACGTTCTCGAACGTGGTCCGCCAGTCCGCCCCGGCGTATCCGACGAAGTAGACGGGGGCGATCCGCTCGAGGATCGCGACGGACTCGGGGTTGTTGCCCCCGGAGGCGTAGGTGAGGATCAGGTCCGGCTGCAGTTCGGCGATCGCCTCGAAATTGAACTGGGCGACGCTGCCGACGCTCGGGATGCCCTCCGCGAGGTCGAGCAGGTAGTTGGGCATCGTGCTCTGCCCGCGTCCGTTCACGGAACCGACCGGGGTGACGCCCAGGCGGAGCGCGCCGTCGAGCGTGGGCTCCGAGAGGGTGACGACCCGCTGCGGGTCGGAGGGAACCGCGACCGGTTCGTGGTTCACGTCCGCGATGACGCGGATGGGCGTGCCGTCGTCGATGCCGGGCACCCCCGAGGCGATGCCCTCCTCGCCGACGGCCACGCCGTAGGCCGAGCCCGCGTCGTCTCCGGGCTCCGCGCCCTCGTCGTTCGAGCAGCCGCTGGCGGAGAGCGCCAGCGCGGCGGTCAGCAGAACGGTGGTCAACGCGCGGGCGCGAACGGCGGTCCTCATAGGTGCGGGGCTCCAGGGGGTATCGGCGCAGGGGTATCGGCGGCTGCCGAGGGATGATACGCGGAACGGGCGGGAACCGTCGGCCCCCGCCCGTCCGCTCAGCGTATCGCTACCTCACGACCCGGAGGGTCGTCGAGGAGGACGTCGCCTTCGACTGCTTGCTGTTCGAGAGGATCGTCGCCTTGATCTTGTGCGTTCCTCGCTTCAGCTTGGGCAGCTTCACGGAGACCTTGCCGTTCGCCGACGCCTTCAGCGTCTTCGTGGCGATCCGCTTCTTGCCGTCGTAGATCACGACCTTCCCGCTCGGCTTCGCCTTCAGCGAACCGGGCAGCGAGACCGTCACTCGGGCCGTCGCGCGCTGCGTGCGCTTGACCTTCGACTTGGCCAGCTTCACCGACACCTTCGGCTTCGCCTTGGTCACGGTCACCGTGGTCCTGGCCGACGACTTCTCGAAGCCGGTCGCGCCGGCGTACGAGACGGTCACCGCGCGCTTGCCCGGGTTCACCGCCGCGTTCAGCCGGATCCTGGCCTGACCGTTCGCCAGCTTCGCGCTGTAGGTCTTGCCGTTGATCCGGAGCGAGACGTTGCCGACGGGCACGCCCGCGTCCGCGCTCACCCGCACCGTCGCCGTGGCGGCGCCGTTGTAGGCGAACCGCTTCGGGCTGAACGAGACCGTCGTCTTGGTCGCGGAAGCCAGCGCCTCGACCGAGATCACGTCGACCTTGCCCGCGGAGCCCCAGGTCGAGACCCAGACCTCGCCCGTCTGCTCGTTCAGACCGAAGTTCACCGAACGACCGCTGGTCGGGATGTCCGTGTAGGTGCTCCCGTCCTCCGCGGCGAACTCGAGCTGCGCGTAGTCGTCGTTGATGTCGTAGACCGTCACACCCGCGTCGAGGTTCGCCGAGTAGAGCAGACCCCGCTCCGCATCCACCTCGACCGCGTTCGTGCCCGTGTTCCCGCTCGAGGAACCGGTGGTCACGTCGATGACCTTCTCGGCCTTGCCGTAGTTCGCAGCATCAGCCGGATCGGCGTTCACCACGGTGATCGTCGAATCGTCGTACGCCGACACGTAGACCTTCTTCGTCCCCGCATTGAACGTCGGACGCGCGTTGTCGCCCACCACCGCGTCGAGAGCGGAGATCGCGTCGTCGTTCAGCGCGAAGTCTGCCGGAGCGGTGTCCTTGATCTTCGAACCGTCGATCACGTACAGCTTCTCGGGCTGGTCGGGGGTCGTCTCGGTCTTCCCGGCGTAGCCGCCCACGTAGACGAGGTTGTTCGCCTCGTCCACCGCGATGCCCACGGAGCCGGCCTGATCGGGCACGGTGACCTGGGCGATCACCGCTTCCGCACCGCGCTTGGTCAGGTCGAGCACCGTGACGTAGCCGTCGCGCGGCCCGGCGTTGCGGGAGTTGCCGAGGTTCGTCACATAGGCGCGATCACGCGTGGTGTCGATCGCGATGCGGCGCGGACCGGCCAGAACCGGCGAGCCGTCGGCGTACTTGAAGACGCGATCCGCGTCGGTGGGAGCGCCCTGCGACTCGTTGTAGATCACGACGCCGCCGCCGTAGCCCGCGCCGTCGGGATCGCGCTGACGCGCGGTCGTGGTCACGATCGTGGTCTCGCCGTTCACATCGGGATCGACCGCGATGCCGTACGGCGAGAACGTGGAGCGCATCGAGGTCTGCGAGCCCGGCGACGACGCGTCCCACTCGAAGCCATCGCCCTCCAGCCCGGTGCCGTCGTTGCGGCTCAGCCCCAGGAAGCTCTGGTCCTCCTTGTGCGCCTTGCCGGCCGCGTCGAAGATGGCCACCTTGCCGGTGGGCGCGGTCGTCACCTGACCCTGCACGATCCCGTCGTTGCGGCGCAGCTGGGTGAAGTCCTGATCCGCCACGTGCTCGCCGCTCTCGGCGTTGAAGATCACGACCTTGCCGGTGCCGACCGCGTCGGCGGTGGTCCACTGAGCGTCCGCCACGTACACCTTGCCGCCGGCCGCGGCCAGCTGGTAGCCGTTCTTCACGGCCGAGTCCTTGGCGGTCACCTCGGCGGTCCAGACCTTCTCGACCGGCCCCTCGACCAGTTCGACCGGCCAGAACCCTCCGCGCGCGACGGACTCGTGCGGCGTTCCGAGGCCCAGGCTTCCCGACAGGAGAGAGATCTGGTGCGTGGTCCCGGCCACCCAGGCCGCGGGCGGGTTGGCTCCCACGAGGTTCGAGTTCGCCGTGGTGGGGAACGGCGCGATCTCGATGTCGAAGCTGCCGTCGGCGTTCGCGTCGAAGATCTGCCAGACGGTCTCGTCCGGCGCCTCCTCCGGCTCGGACACGATGTCCTTGCGCACGGTGCCGTTGCGGTCGAGCTTGATCGCGACTCGCGAGCCGGCCTGGCCGGTCGTGCCCGCCCAGCCCTCGCCCTTGACGCGCAGCGGCTCTCCCACGACCCACTGCTTCGGGTAGGTGACGGTCGCGTTCTGATCCTGCTGGGTGGAGACGGTGTTGGTCGGCACGTCGAGATTCAGGTCGATCACGTCGACCTTGCCCGCGGAGCCCCAGGTCGAGACCCAGACCTCGCCCGTCTGCTCGTTCAGACCGAAGTTCACCGAACGACCGCTGGTCGGGATGTCCGTGTAGGTGCTCCCGTCCTCCGCGGCGAACTCGAGCTGCGCGTAGTCGTCGTTGATGTCGTAGACCGTCACACCCGCGTCGAGGTTCGCCGAGTAGAGCAGACCCCGCTCCGCATCCACCTCGACCGCGTTCGTGCCCGTGTTCCCGCTCGAGGAACCGGTGGTCACGTCGATGACCTTCTCGGCCTTGCCGTAGTTCGCAGCATCAGCCGGATCGGCGTTCACCACGGTGATCGTCGAATCGTCGTACGCCGACACGTAGACCTTCTTCGTCCCCGCATTGAACGTCGGACGCGCGTT
>NZ_JAGDYM010000006.1 GCF_017565745.1 Leucobacter weissii | reverse complement strand
CCGCAGAACCCTCAGGAATCATGATTATCCATCAGGATTCCTGAACGTGGTCGAGGCCAGCTTGGAGGCTGGGGAGACGCACCTAAGCGGCATGAAGATCAGTCTGGAAGATGCGGGTCTAGAGACGGCGCCAGACCGTCTTGAGGTTGCAGAACTCGCGGATGCCCTCTTTCGAGAGCTCTCTCCCGTAACCCGAGCGCTTGATCCCGCCGAAGGGCAGCTCCGCGTATGAGATCGTCATGCCGTTGACGAAGACCGCGCCCGCCTCGAGTTCGCGTTCGGCGCGCGCTATCTCGGCCTCGTCCTCGCTCCAGAAGGCGGATCCCAACCCGAAATCGCTGTCGTTCGCGAGTTCGAGCGCCTCGTCCAGGGAGTCGACGCGATAGAGCGACGCGACCGGCCCGAACGCCTCCTCCCACCAGAGGCGCATGTCCCGGCTGAGGTCGGCGATCACCGTCGGAGCGTAGAACCAGCCCGTGCTCCCGACGCGATGCCCCCCGGCGAGGATCGTGGCGCCGTGGCTTCTCGCGTCCTCGACCAGCACTTCGATGTCGCGCAGGCCCTGCTCGGTCGAGAGGGGGCCGATCTGCACCGATTCATCGGCGGGATCGCCGATCGTGAGCTCCGCCATCCTCCGGGCGAAGCCTGCGGCGAACGCGTCGTAGACATCGGAGTGCACGAGAAAGCGCTTGGCGTTGATGCAGGCCTGGCCGTTGTTGGAGGTGCGCGCCTTCACCGCGGTCTCGACCGCCTCCTCCAGCCTCGCCGATGGCATCACGATGAAGGGGTCCGAGCCGCCGAGCTCGAGCACGGCCTTCTTGAGCACGTCTCCGGCCGCCGCCGCGATCGAGCGCCCGGCGCCCTCGGATCCGGTGAGCGTGACGGCGGCGACGCGGGGATCGCGGATCACCGCCTCGACGCGCGAGGCGCCGATCAGCAGCGTGCCGAAGGCGCCCTCGGGGAAGCCCGCGCGGGTGAAGAGCTCCCCCAGATAGATGGCCGACTGCGGAACGCAGGAGGCGTGCTTGAGCACACCGGCGTTGCCGGCCATGAGCGCGGGAGCCGCGAAGCGGATCACCTGCCAGATCGGATAGTTCCACGGCATGACCGCGAGCACGACGCCGAGAGGATCGAAACGGGTGCCCGCCGCCGAGGCGCCCACGGCGGAAGGATCCTCGAGCGGTGAGTCGGCGAGGAAGCCTTCGGCGTGGTCCGCGTAGAACCGCATCGACTTGGCCGATTTCAAGACCTCGCCGCGGGACTGCTCGATGGGCTTGCCCATCTCCGCGGTGATGAGGGCGGCGACCTCGGCGAGCTCGGCCTCGAGAAGATCGGCGGCGGCGCGCATGAGACGCGCGCGCTCGGCGAAGCCCGACGCGGCCAGCTGCGGCACCGCAGCGGCCGCAGCGGCGAGCTTTCGCTCGACCTCTGCGTCGGAGTCGGGGGCGTAGGATCCGAGGACCTCTTCGTTCGCGGGGTTCACGCTGGTGAGGGTTGACATGATCATCTCCGGCTCTGTGCTCGAGTTTCTGGGCGGCACTCAAGAATCTACGCGATAATGCAATCGTTCGCATAACCTGTTAGTGTTCATTTTAACTGCTCAGAACCGAGTTCTGGCTTCAGTAAGACTGAATCCCGTGCGTCGCAGGCGATGCAACCGGCCCGAGAGGAACACCATGAGCGCGAACGCTCCGGCACCCCGTCCCCTGCTCACCCCCGGCCAGATGGCGGTGGACTACGAGACCCGCGTCGACTTCTCGCGCCTGCGCGACTACCGCCTGGAGCGCGCGCAGGCGGCCCTCGACGCCAGCGAATGCGGAGCGTTCCTCCTGTTCGACTTCTACAACATCCGCTACACCACCCAGTCATGGGTGGGCGGTGCCCTCGGCGACAAGATGATCAGGTATGCGCTGCTGACGCGCGGCGGCGAGCCGCATCTGTGGGACTTCGGCTCGGCGGTGAAGCATCACCAGCTCTTCTCCCCCTGGCTGCCGCACGATCACAACCACCCCGGCTTCCTGGGCTTCCGCGGCGCGGTCGCGCCGTCCGCCGGCCTGATGACCGATGCGGTCGCTCAGATCAAGGGGATCCTCACGGATCTGGGCCTCCAGAACGCGCCGGTCGGCATCGACATCGTCGAGCCCCCGTTCCTCTTCGAGATGCAGCGCCAGGGCTTCACCGTGGTCGATGCGCAGCAGCACATGCTCGACGCCCGAGAGATCAAGAGCAGCGACGAGATCATGCTCATGAATCAGGCCGCCGCGATGGTCGACGGCGTGTACAACGACATCGTCGAGGCGCTGAAACCGGGAGTCCGCGAGAGCGAGATCGTCGCCCTCGCCGCCAAGAAGCTCTACGAGTACGGATCCGATCAGGTCGAGGCGATCAACGCGATCTCCGGAGAGCGCTGCAATCCGCACCCCCACAACTTCACCGATCGGATCATCCGCCCCGGGGATCAGGCCTTCTTCGACATCATCCACTCGTTCAACGGATACCGCACCTGCTACTACCGCACGTTCAACGTCGGCAGGGCGACCGCCCCGCAACGGGACGCCTACACCCGTGCGCGCGAGTGGATGGACACCGCGATCTCCGCGATCAGGCCCGGCGTCGGCTCCGACGAGATAGCCTCGCTCTTCCCCACCGCGGAGTCCCTCGGGTTCGACGACGAGCTCTCGGCCTTCGGCCTGCAATTCTGCCACGGCCTCGGACTCGGGCTGCACGAGCGGCCGATCATCTCGCGGCTCAACAGCTACCGCGAGCCCGTCGAGATCAAGACCGGTATGGTATTCGCAGTGGAGACCTACTGCCCGGCGAGCGACGGCTACTCGGCCGCGCGGATCGAGGAGGAGGTCGTCATCACCGATGAAGGCCCGGTGGTGATCACGAAGTACCCGGCCGACGAGTTGATCGTCGCCAATCCGTTCTGAAGCCGCAGGAGGACCCATGGCCGTTTCTCCCCGAGTTCCCACGCTCAAGGATGTGGCGGAGCTCGCGGGCGTGCATGTGGCCACGGCCTCCCGCGCGTTGAGCAATGCGCAGAGCCATCTGGTGAACGAGGCGACCAGGGAGAAGGTCTCCTCGGCCGCGGCGGAGTTGGGCTACCGGACGAACGCGCTGGCGCGATCGCTGCGCCGAGGCGCGAGCGGCACCCTGGGGGTCGTCGTCGCAGACCTCGCGAACCCGTTCATCGTGAACCTGGTGCGAGGAATCGAGCAGGAAACCCGCCCCAAGGACCTGCTTCCGCTCATCGTGGAGACACGCGACGATCCGGCACGACTGCGCAGCACGGTGCAGCAGTTGCTGTACAGCCGCGTCGACGCGATCATCCTCGCCGCCGCCCACCTCTCCGACGCCGAATACGTCGCTGACCTCGCCGGACAGCTGCCGGTGGTGCTCGCGGTCCGAGGCTTCGACGAGCAGGGGCCGACGGGCGGTTCCCTGCTCGAGGTGATGCAGGACGACCTGCTCGGCACCCGGGCGGCCGTCGAGCACCTGCTGCATCTGGGCCACCGCCGCCTCGCGGAGATCCGCGGACCGCAGACCATCTCCTCGTTCGCCAATCGCAGCCGGGGTTTCCAGGAGGCCATCGCCGCCTGGCCGGGCGCGGAGGATCTCTCCCCGGGCCTGTACGCCGCTCAGGGAGACGTGTCGGAGGGGCGGAGGATCGCCGCCGAGCTGCTCGCCATTCCGCATGACTCGCGCCCCACGGCCATCTTCGCCCATAACGATCTCCTGGCGGTGGGGGCCCTCGAGGCGCTGAGAGACGCCGGCCTGAGCTGCCCGGAGGACCTTTCCATCGTCGGCTACAACGACGCGCCGCTCGTGGACCACCTGGACCCTCCGCTCACCACGGTCCGACTGCCCTCGAACGAGATCGGGCGGCAGAGCGCGCGCCTCGCCATTGCGGCGATCGATGGGCAGACCGGTGCCGCACCCACACGCTTGATGCTGCTGCCCGAGTTCGTGCAGCGGGGCTCGACCCGTTCCTTCGCCGAAGCCGCATAGGGCCCGCGCACGGCCCGGGGGTCCCCTCAGAGGCGCGGCTGCACGATCACCTTGACCTCCGTGCCGGCGCGCAGCCGGTCGAGTCCCTCATTCGTCTGCTCGAGCGGCAGGACCGAAGTGATCATCGGCGAGAGATCGAGCCGGCCCGAGTCGAGCAGGGCGATCGCCTGCGGATAGCTCGACGACCCGACATAGGTGCCGATGACCGTCAGCTCCTTCCGCGTGATGTCGAACTGCTTGACCGGCGGCGCCACCTGGGAGTTCATGCCGAACAGAGCGATACGGCCGCCCGGCCGCGCAGCGTCGATCGCCGCGGGGAGGAGCATGCCCACCGCGTCCACCACCACCTGAGCCTGCCGCCCCCGCTCTCGGTATTCGCCCGGTGTCAGCACCTGGGTCGCGCCCATCCGGTGCGCGAGCGCGGCGCGCTCCGGCGAGAGTTCGACGCAGGTGATCGATCTCGCCCCGTTGGCGGCGAACACGGCCGTGAACAGCAGGCCGATCGGCCCGGCGCCGAGCACGATGGCGTCCTCGCCCGGCGTGAGACCCAGCAGGCGCACGCCGTGCACCACGCAACTCAGGGGCTCGATCAGCGCCGCGACCTCAGCCGGAAGGTGGTCCGGGATGGGATGCACGCCGCGCTCGGGAATCACGGCGAACTCCGCGAGACCGCCGTCGCGGAAGATGCCGTTGGTGGTCATCCGCTCGCACTGGTTGAAGTAACCTTCGGCGCACATCTCGCAGGCGTTGCACTGCATGTTCGCCTGGATGACCACACGGTCCCCCGCGGAGACGCGCCGCACCGCACCGCCGATCTCCACCACGCGACCGACGAACTCGTGGCCCATCGTCACCCCCGGGGTGCCGGGGTGCCCCGGGGGGTCCTCGAGCACGTGCAGATCGGTGCCGCAGATCCCGCAGGCCTCGACCTCCACGAGCACATCGTCCTCGGCGCTCGCCTCCGGCCGAGGACGTTCCGTCAGCGTGAGGTGATGGGGGCTGAGGAACACGGCTGCTCGCATGATGGCTACTCCTTCGGACCTGACTGCAATCGTTTGCAGCATGCGGTACAAGAATAATCTCGGACTCGGGACGGTGTCAAACCCCGCAGGGGGCGTGCGGCGGGGGCCGGGACCCGACGCCGCGCGAACCGGCGCCGCACCGGTCTCAGAGCGTCGCGTCGAGCTCCACGATCACCTTGAGGTTGCGCGCGCTATCCCGGGACGCGGCGAGGGCGTCGAGCGCCCCCTCGACGGGGAAGCGCTCGGTGACCAGCGGCGAGAGGTCGATGCCGGTCCGTTCGAGGAAGCGGATCGCCTCGGGCCACACGAAAGGCGAGCCGATGCTCCCCACGATCGTGAGCCCTTTGGACTGGATTAGCCCGAGCGGGGCGGACGCCTCGTTTCCGACGTCGATGCCGATGAAGCCCAGACGCGCACCGTGACCGGCGAGCTTGATCGCATTCGCCATCACCGCGGGGCGCCCGCTGGCCTCTATGACGACGCTCGGCCCACGGCCGTCGGTGATCGCCGCGAGAAGCTCCTCGGCCTCCTCGGGGTCGACGGCGTGATCGGCGCCGAGATCGAGCGCGGCCGTCCGACGAGCCTCCGAGGGGTCCACGGTCACCACGACGGCCCCGAGATGATGGGCCGCGGCGGTGGTCACCAGGCCGACCGGGCCGGCGCCGAGCACGACGAGGGTGTCGCTCGCATTGATGTTCCCGACCTGCAGCAGCGCGTTGTAGCCGACCGTGAAGGTCTCGATGAGCGCGCCGCTGGCGTAATCGATGTTCTCGGGAATGCGGTGCAGCCACTCGGGCCGGGCGACGAAGAACTCCGCGAGCGCGCCGCTGATGGAGAAGCCGAAGTGGTCCTCCCCGATGACGCACTCTCCGACGACGCGGTCGCCGGGGGCGAAATCGGACACGTTCTCGCCCACCGCGACGACCTCTCCGGCCCACTCGTGACCGGGGATGATGGGATAGGAGAAGGGGATGATGTAGCGGCCCTCCAGCAGTTCGATGTCGGAGTGGCAGATGCCCACCGAGCGAGCGGCCACCAGCACCTCGTCCGCCGCGATGCTCGGCGTCTCGAGCTCCGAGACCTCGGGGTGGTTCTCCGTCAGGAACTGCAGGGCTTTCATGGGGGGCTTCCTATCTGATCTTTCCGTGCTTCTTGAGGTGATGGCGGGCCTATTGCGCGGTGTATCCACCGTCGATGACGAACTCGGCGCCCGTGACGAACTTGGATTCGTCGGAGGCCAGGTAGACCATCGCGTAGGCGACGTCGTCGGGATCGCCGATCACCCCGAGCGGATGGACCGCGCGCATCCGCTCGAGGTAGCCCGGGGTCTGCTCCGCCTTCTCCAGGTTGAGCGGGGTCAGGATGGTTCCGGGCATGACCGCGTTGACGCGGATGTTCTCGGGGGCGTAGGTGACCGCATCCGTCTTGGCCATGAGGCGCACCGCCGCCTTGGTCGTGTGGTAGACCGGCACGTCGGCGTTGCCGATCATGCCGTAGATCGACGAGGTGCTGACGATGCTCTTCTGCCCCTCCGTGCGGCGCATGTGCGGGATCGCGTGCTTGGTGCACAGGAACGGGCCGCCGACGTTGACCTTGAAGACGCGGTCCCAGTCCTCGAACTCCACCTGGTCGACCGGCTGGGTCGGGCCGGAGATGCCCGCGTTGTTGATCAGCACGTTGAGCGCGCCGAACTCCTCGAACACCTCGCCGAACACCTGCTCCACCCGCGCCTCGTCGGTGGTGTTCATCTCCCAGAATGCAGCGCTGGCGCCGGTCCGACGGATCTCCTCGGCGACCTGCTCCCCTCGCGGCGAGACGTCCGTCAGCGCGACCTTCGCCCCCTCGCGGGCGAACATGCGGGCGATCGCCTCGCCCATCCCGTTCCCGGCCCCGGTGATCACCGCGACCTTGCCCTCAAGACGTCCGACCATGCGTTGCTCCTCCTTCGCTCTCGACGAGCGGATCCGATGTTCCTGCAGACTCCGTTGCGCGCTCAGACGCTCACCGACGGCCGGAGCGGCAGGCCCGCCATCTCATAGGCCTGGTCGATGACCCGCATATTCCGTACCGCCGCCGCGGTGGTGGTGGGGTAGTCCGCACCGGAACGGATGGCGTCCCGGAACGCGCGCAGCTGATAGGTGAAGCTTCGCGTCAGCCCGAGGTTCTCGACCCTGGTGCCTGCGGCGGTGGTCACGATCAGACGGTCGTCGGTGTGGACATAGCTGAGGTTGCACTGGTGGATCGACCCTTTCGAACCGACGGCCGTGAGCGTGAAGTCGCGAGGGCCCACCAGATTCGCCTCCGCGACCGCATGGACTCCGTTCGGAAGTTCGAAGGCGAGCTCGGCCCACGCATCGACGCGGGGATCCGTGCCCTCCATATGCCCGGTGCGGGTCGAGGTGAGTTTCGCCGCACCGCCCAGTTCTCGGGCGACGTGATCGATCGCGTCGATCACGTAGCACCCCACGTCCATCAGCGCACCCCCGGCGAGCGGCCAGGACCAGCGGATGTCCTGGAGATCGGGAACGTCGACCGTCATCACCGCGCGGACGAACTGGATGTCGCCGATCTCACCGCTGCGCAATATCTCGAGGAAGCGCAGGAAGACCGGGTGATAGCTGTAGTGGAAGCCGTTGAAGACCACCAGCTCGGGCTTGGCCGCGGCCGCCTCGTGCACCTGAAGAGCCTCCGCCGCATTGCTGGCGAAGGGCTTCTCGGCGAGCAGGTGCTTGCCCGCCCCGATGGCCGCGAGGTTCCAGGGGGTGTGCAGGCCGTTCGGAAGAGGGTTGTAGATCGCCTCGATCTCGGGATCCTCGACGAGCTCCTGGTAGCTTCCCGCGGTCCGCTCGATCCCGTGCTCGTGCGCGTAGGCCTTCGCCTTGTCCGCATCTCGTGCGGCGACCGCGACGATGCGCGCTCCGATGTCTTCGGCGGGCGGGAACAGCGTGTCCTGGCTGATGCGGGCGGCGCCGAGAACACCGATCCTCAGTGGTTCCGTCATGAGTTCACTCCTGTTACCTGTCAACGCCGTTGTCGGACGAGCCGGCACTTCCCCGGAGCAGGCCCGGTCCGGCGCGGATCCCCGCGCCGGACCGCCTGTTCACTTCAGTGTCGCGTCCAACTATACGCATTCACCAAAACTAAACACAAGTGGCCGCGCAGGGGCCTTGCGCGCGCTCGAACCGCCTTGGAGGGAAGCGACCGGGGCCGACGGAACCGCTCGGCCGAGAACGCCCCCGCACGCTCGAGCGCCGCAAGCGCTCAGGCGGCGCTCCTGCGCTCCTCGGCCTGCTCGAGCAGTTCGGGAACCCCGCGTTCGAGCAGGGGAGCGAACGTTGCGTCCCCGGGGCGCTCCCCTGAGAGCCAGCGCGTGTAGATCGCCTCGCAGAAGATCGCGGACTTCCAGAGCGCGAGCACCTCGTACCACGCGAGGCGGGAGAGATCGAGGGAGGTCGCGCGCGCGTATCGTTCAGCGAGCCCCTCGCGCGTCAGGTACCCCGCGCGACGGGTGACCGGGCTCAGCTGCATCACCGAGGAGGGCGCCCCGGGATCGGCCGAGGTGGCGAGCAGATAGCCCAGGTCGGCCAGCGGATCACCGAGCGTCGCCATCTCCCAGTCGAGCACCAGCACGGTCCGCGGCGACCGGCCCGGCTCTCGCGCGAACATCAGATTGCCCAGCCGGTAGTCGCCGTGCACGACACTGAATCGCTGCGAGACCGGGACATGCGCGCCCAGCCACTCGGCGAGATCGGCGACGACGGCCAGATCGCGCCGCGTGTTCGCCGTCCACAGGGCCGCGAACCGCCGCACCTGCCGCTCGAGATACCCCTCCGGCCGGCCGATGCCCCTGATCGGTTCCGCGTCGACCGGCACGGCGTGCAGGGCGACGAGCGTATCGAGCAGTTCCTCGCTGACCGTCCGTCGCACCCGGGGTCGGTCCCAGCCCTCGGGCTCCTCGGTCGTGAGGATCCGGCCCTCCACATACGGCATGACGTAGAACGGCACGCCCAGCAGCGAGTCGTCCTCGCAGACCGCCAGCACCTCCGGAACGGGCAGCGCGGTGGATCCCAGCGCCTCCAGCAGCGCGGCCTCTCGCAGCATGTCGTGCGTCGACTCGGGCAGCGGCGGCCTCGGACCGCGCCGGAGCACGAGATCGGCGTCGCCCTGCCGCACGCGGAAGGTCACGTTCGACTGGCCCTCGCCGATGCGTTCGGCTCGTATCGGGCCGCTGCCGAGACCGCGCGCCTCGAGGAAATCGCGGATCCGCTCCTCATGGAAGAGCTCGTCGGGTCCCCGCCCAGGCATCAGGCCTGCTCCGCGGCGCGCAGCGTATCGCGCTCGGGTTCGCCCGCGGCGACCTCTCGCGCACGGGCCCGAGAGGCTCGACGGGAGATGGCCCACCGCTGCGTCTCGTTCGACCCGTCGTAGATGCGGAAGGGGCGAACCTCGTTCAGGTAGCTCGCGAGGGGCAGCTGCTCGGTGACGCCGTCGCCTCCGACCAGCTGGACGGCGCGGTCGATGACCCGGTTGACCGCCTCCGAGCAGTGCACCTTGGCGACGGAGGACAGCGCAGTGCCCGCCCGCTGGTCCCGGGCGAGGAGGCGAGCGGTCTTGGCGATGATGGCGTCCGAGGTCTCGATATCGATCACGGAGTCGGCGATGAGCCCCTGCGCGATGCCGAGCTCGTCGACCGGCGAGCCGAACACGCGGCGCTTCGCGGTGCGGTCCAGCGCCGTGTCCTGGGCGCGGCGGGCCAGTCCGAGCCACCGCATGCAGTGCGTCAGCCGGGCCGGGCCGAGCCTCACCTGCGCATAGCGGAAGCCCTCGCCCACCGCGCCGAGCACGCGATCGTCGGAGACGGTCACGCCCTCGAAGTGGAGATGGGGGTGCCCGCCGATGATGGCGCGATCGATCGCGTGGGGCTGCTCGCCCACACGGACCCCGGGGGCGTCCATGTCGACGAGAAACATCGTGGCTCCGGAGACTCCTTCATGCTCGGTGCGCGCCATGACCACGGCCACTCCCGCCCCCACGGCACCGCTGCTGAAGCGCTTCTCACCCACGATGCGCCAGCCGCCGTCCACGCGCTCGGCGGTGGTCCGCAGCGCCTCGGGATCGGATCCGGCCCCCGGATGCGGCTCGGTCATGCCGAAGCAGGACCGCATCTCGCCGCGGCCGAGCGGCCCCAGGAATCGCTGCTTCTGCTCGGGGGAGGCGATCTGACCGAGCATGTGCATGTTGCCCTCGTCCGGAGCCATGCAGTTCAGGGCGACCGGGCCGAGCGGAGAGTAGCCCGCCTCCTGGAAGATCGGCGACCAGTGCTCGATCGGCAGTCCGAGCCCGCCGAACTCGACGGGCACCTGAGGCGCGAAGACCCCCGCCTCGCGGGCCTGCGCCTGCACGAGCGCCCGCAGCTCCTCCCCGAGGTGGGCGCCGGGGGGCGGCTCCAGCTGAATCACGGTCTCCCTGATGAACGTCCGCGTCGCCAGGCGGAGCTGCTCCACCCGTTCGACGGTCCAAGTAGCGTCCGGATCGGTCATTTCCCACTCCTGCTCTCTCCTGTTCGCATCCCGCTCAGGCGGTTCCGCCCACGGTCGCGAGACCTCCGTCGAGGGTGAGCACGCGTCCGGTCACCCAGTCGGCGTCGTCCGAGGCGAGGAAGGCGATCGCCGCAGCGATGTCGCTCGGCTCGCCCAGCCGTCCGAGCGGATATCCCGCGCTGATCTCGTCCTCGTTGGACGCGTAGAGCGCCTCCGAGAACCGTGTCCTCACCACGGCGGGCGCGACGGCGTTCACGCGGATCTCGGGTGCGAGCTCCGCTGCGAGGGTGCGCGTCAGGTGACTGAGCGCGGCCTTCGCCACACCGTAGAAGCCGATCCCCGGAGAAGGCGTCTCCGAGGTGGACGAGGAGAGGTTCACGACCCGTCCCCGATGCTCGCGGAAGCCCAGCCCGGGGTGGCGGGCCACGTGCTGGGTCCAGGCGAGGGGCGCCAGCAGATTCACCTCGAGCGTCTTGCGGGCCGCATCCGGCTCCAGATCCATCAGAGGCCCGTAGGCCGGGTTGGCCCCCGCCGCGTTCACGAGCACATCGAGGCGGCCGAAGCGCGCGGCCACGGCGTCGAGCACCTCGCCGCGGTGGTCGGGGTCGTCGGCCTTCCCGGCCACGCCGATCGCGCGCCCCTCGGGCAGCGATCGCACGGCGACCTCGAGATCCGCCGCCCGACGCGCGGTGAGGCAGACCGCCGCCCCCTCCGCGACGAGGCGCTCGGCGGTGGCGAACCCGATGCCCCGGCTCGCCCCCGTGACGATCGCCACCCGACCGGCGAAGCGGTTGCCCCACGAACCGGGTTCCGGTCCGCCGTCGACCTGCATCATGACCCGCTCACCGCTGCCGCCCGAGAGGCATCAGCCGCTCGAGGAACCACTCCGTGGCGGCGGTCGCGCACTGCATCAGGAGCGTCTGCTCGCTGTAGAGCGCGAGGTGGTCGGACTCCTCGATGACGACGAGCTTCTTCTTCGCGGTCGGAATCTCGTTGTAGACGCGCATCGCCTCGTCCCAGAGGGTGATGTCGTCGTTCTCGGCGACGATCACGAGCGTCGGGGTGTCGATGATCCGCTTGATGAACGGCCCCACGTCGTAGCGCATGAGGAGTTCGACCGACTCCGCGGTGGCGTCGAGAGAGTAGTTCGGCGCGACCGTTCTGCGGAAACCCTCGAAGAGGTCGTAGCCGTCCGCGTTCGGCCAGGCCGAGACCTCGTGCTCGGTGTCGAGCGTGAAATGGGGGAAGAACGTGTCCTCGCCCGTCTCGAAGCGCTTGCGGCGAGCCTCGAGGATCGCCGCCTCGAGCCGGCGGAAGTTGACGGTGCCATTGGCGAGGCGCATGTTCAGAAAGCCGTCGATCACGGGAATCTGCGACACGGCGCACTTCACCCGCGAGTCGATCGCTGCGAGGACGAGGGAGTGCCCGCCGCTGTAGGAGAGACCCCAGGTGCCGATGCGGTCGGAGTCGACCTCGCTCCGGGTCTCGGCGAAGCTGATGGCGTTGCGGTAGTCCTCGATCTGCATGTCGGGGTCGATGTGCTGGCGGCGGTCGCCGTCGCTGTCGCCGAAACCCCGGTAGTCGAACAGCACGGCGGCGAAGCCGTTCTCGGCGAACATCTGCGCATAGTGGGGCTGGACGATCTCCTTCACGTAGCACCAGCCGCCCGCCATGATGATCGTGGGAAAGGGGCCTTCGCCCTCGTCCGGGGTGTAGAGCCAGCCGCGGACGGTGACGCCCTCGCTCCGGAACTCAATGTCTCGACGCATCAGTCTTCCTCTCCTTCGACGCCATCGTCATGCTACCCGACCGGCCAGGCGGTCGGTTTCAATTATCCTCACGGCCCCCACCGGCTTGTCAAGCTCGGTCAGCGGGCCTCCCGATGCCCGGCCGCAGCTCCACCGCCCCCTCCGCGATGCCGGTCTCGACCAGCGCCCGCAGCTCGAATTTCTGCACCTTGCCCGAGGCCGTCCGGGGCAGCCGGTCGACGCGCATCAGGGCCTCGGGCAGCTTCTGCATCGCGACCCCGGAGTCCCGCAGCTCGCCCACCAGCGATGCCAGGCCGAACGCATCGTCGTCGCTCACCACGACCGCGCACACCCGCTCGCCCAGCACGTCGTCCGGGAAGCCCACGATCGCCACGTCCTGCACCGCGGGGAACTGGATCAGCAGATCCTCCACCTCCTTGGCGCTGATGTTCTCGCCCCCGCGGATGATGAGGTCCTTCACCCGTCCCACGATCGTCAGATTGCCACCGGGGTCGATCCGTGCGAGATCCCCGGTCCGGAACCAGCCGTCGGGCGTGATCGCGCTCTCGTTGTCCGAGGGATCGAGGTAGCCTGCGAACATCTCGGGCCCCGAGACCTCGAGCTCCCCGGCCCCCTCGCGGTGCCCGCCGACCAGTCGGGCCTCGGCATCGCCGATCGGCGTCCCGTCGGTGACCGCGTGCACCGCCGGGTCGCTTCCCGGGTGCACCGTGCAGAGGGTCGGGAACTCGGTCGACCCGTAGGTGCGGGAGATCCGGGTGCCGAGCACCTGCTCAGCCTCCGCGATGAGCGACGGCGGGATGTCGGCCCCGCCGCACACGAACGAGCGCAGCGAGCAGCGCCGCTCCGCCGCCCGATACGCGTCGGTGAGTCCCCGGAGGAACGGCGTGGCCGCGACCGTCATTCCGCAGCGGTGCTCCTCGATCAGCGACAGGGCGACCTCGGGGTCCCAGCGGTCGAGCAGCACGACACCGCTCTCCGCGAGCACCGGCATCAGCACCCCGTAGAGCAGGCCCGTGACGTGGGTCAGCGGCGAGGGCATGAAGATGCTGCCGCGACTCACCCCGAAGACCTCTGCGATGGAGGCGGCCTCGACCAGCAGCGAGCGGCTCGTGTGCAGCACGCCCTTGGGACGCCCGGTCGTGCCCGACGTGTACATGAGCATGCAGACGTCGTCGGGGGAGACCGGCCGCACCTCGAAGTCCTCGGCCGTCGGAGCCGTCCCGGGGGTCGCCCCGGCCCCGGCTCCCTCGCCCCGCACCTCGATCACGGCGGCGTCGATGCCGCAATCGGCCAGCACCGCGCGCATCATCTCCGCGTGATCGGTGCCGCGGTAGTGCGCGGGGACCACGACCGCGCCGGGCGCCCGCATCTCGAACAGCACCCGCAGATCGCGTCCCCGGTAGATGGGGGTGAGCAGGTTGATGACCGCGCCAAGCCCCCACGCCGCGAAGGCGACGGCGACCGTCTCCCACCAGTTGGGCAGCTGGACGGCGACGACGGCGCCGCGACCGACGCCGGCTCGCACGAGCCGCCGCTGCCAGCGCACGCACTCCACGCCCAGCTGCTCGACGGTGAGGGCGGTCGAGCCGTCGACCACGGCGATCCGCCCAGGCCGGCTCGCGATCTCGTCACGCAGGCACTCGGCTGGGGTACGGGTCTGCGCGAGCGCGCTCGGGAACTCGCGCGGCTGCCTCCAGGTCGCCTCGATCATCCTTCTCCCACCCGCTTCCTGTCGAATTCGGCTCAGATGCTGACGGTCCTGCGGATCGCAGCGGCGATGTCCTCGTGCCCGGGCAGCCACTCCCGTTCGAGGAGCGGGGTGTAGGGGGCGGGCTGGAAACGGGCCCCCACCCGCTCGATCGGCGCGTCGAGCCACCAGAAGCCCTCCTTCGCCACGGTGGCGACGATCTCGGCGCCCACGCCGAAGTCGGTCACCGCCTCGTGCACCACGACCAGGCGGCTCGTCTTCTCCACCGAGGCGAGCACGGTCTCCCGGTCCCAGGGCGCGATCGTGCGCAGGTCGATCACCTCCGCGTCGATGCCCTCGGCCGCGAGCTGCTCGGCCACCGCCTCGCACTCGAGCACCATGCGCGAGTAGGAGACGACGGTCACCTGCTCGCCCCCGCGGACCACCCTCGCCCTGCCGATCGGCACGAGCGCGCCGGGTGCGGGAGCAGGTGAACGGCGTCCGTAGAGCGTGCGGTTCTCGATGAAGATCACGGGGTTCGGATCCTGCATCGCGCTGCGCAGCAGCCCGTAGGCGTCGGCTGCCGTCGCGGGCATCACCACGGTGAGACCGGGGATGTGCGCGAGCAGCGCCTCGAGGCTCTGCGAGTGCTGGCTGCCCGCCGAGCGCCCGGCGCCGAACTGCGTGCGGATGGTCAGCCCCATCTGAGCGCGCCCGGCGGTCATGAAGTGCAGCTTCGCGGCCTGGTTCAGCACCTGGTCGAAGGCGACGCCGATGAAGTCGAGGTACATGATCTCGACGAGCGGTCGCAGTCCGGCCATCGCGCCGCCGACGGCCAGGCCGAGGATCGCGGACTCGGAAATGGGAGTGTCGAGCACGCGGCCGGGGAAGGCGTCGGCGAGACCGCGCGAGACCGCGAACACCCCGCCGCCCGCGCCCACGTCGATGCCCGCGAAGACGGCGCGCGGGTCGCTCTCCAGCCCGTCGCTCATCGCCTGGCGGATCGCGGCCATGTACTTCATGGGCTCGCCATCGGCCGGGATCTCGACCACAGGATGTTCGGGCCTCGGTGCGAGCACATAGTCGCCCACCGTCTCGGGGCGGGGATCCGGCAGATCGAACGCCCGCTGCGCGGCCGCCGCCACCGCCTCCGTCTCCTCCGCCTCGGCCGCGGCGATCTCCTCGGCGGCGACGCCCGCGGTGGCGAGCAGTCGCCGCGCGACCTCGAGGCAGTCGACCTCGAGGCCGGCGCTGAGGTCGTCGCGGTCGCGATACTGCTGCTGGTCGCCCTCGTAGTGGCCGTGCCAGCGCACCGTCGTGACCTCGACGATCACCGGACCGTTCGATCGGGCGTGGTCGGTCGCCGCGACCATCGCCCCCATCACCTCCGAGACGTCGTCGCCGTCGACCGAGACGTAGGGGACGTTGTAGCCACCCGCTCGCTGCTCGAGCGTGGCGGGATGGCCGTCGACCGCTGCGGTGAACTCCGCGTACCCGTTGTTCTCGCAGAGGAACACGACGGGCAGCGCCCAGAGCGCGGCGAGGTTCACCGCCTCGTGGAAGAGGCCCTGGGCGACCGCGCCGTCGCCGAAGAACGACACGACGACCTGCCCTTCCTCCCGCTGCTTCGCCGCGAGGCCGGCGCCGGTCGCGATCGGCAGGCCCGCCGCCACGATGCCGTTCGCCCCGAGGATGCCGAGGTCCGGATCGGCGATGTGCATCGACCCGCCGCGGCCCCGCACGGTGCCGGCATCGCGTCCGAAGAGTTCGGCGAACATGCCGAGCGGATCGAGGCCCTTGGCGAGGCAGTGCCCGTGGCCGCGATGGTTCGAGGTGATCATGTCCTGCCGCGCGAGCGGGAAGCACCCGCCCACCGCGACCGCCTCCTGCCCGAGCGAGACGTGCACGAAGCCGGGAATGCGCCCCGCCGCGTAGTCCTTCGACACGGTCAGCTCGAAGGCCCGGATGCGGACCATATCCCGGAACGCCCGCACGAGCTGTTCCCGGCTCAGTCGCGCTCGGGCCTCGTCGGCGGCCGTCTGCAGTGCCATGCTCACCTGATCCTGCCCTTCGTTCATCAGGCGCGCGCGTTCACGAGCAGCTTCACCTCGTCACCCGCCGGCGAGATCAGCGTGTCGAACGCCTCCGTGATCCGATCCACGTCGTACGTCGCGGTCACCACGCGCTCCACCGGCAGCTCGAGGCGGCTGATCACGTCGATGATCCGAGGCCAGTCGGTGAGCGGATAGCACCAGGTGCCGTTGTAGGTGATCTCCCGCAACGACACCTGCATCGGATCGATCTGGGCGGACCCGGTGAACAGGCCCGTCTGCGTGATCGTGCCCCGCGAGCGCACGGCGCCGAACGCCGTATCGAGCGCGCGCCCGTTCCCAGAGCACTCGATCGCCGCATCCGCGCCGCGGCCACCCGTCCGGCTCCTGAGATGGTCCACGACGTCCACCTGCGTCGGGTCGAGCACCTCGCCGATATCGAGCGACGCGACGACCCTGCGGCGATTCGCGTTCGGCTCCGACATCGTCACGTTCGCCCCCAGCGCCGACGCGTAGATCGCGGCCAGCGTGCCAATGGGGCCCGTTCCCGTGATCAGCACTTCGTCCCCCGGGCGCACTCCCGCGGTGTCCACACCGTACGCGGCCACGGCGGTCGGCTCGACCAGCGCCCCCTGCAGGTCGCTCAGATTCTCCGGCAGCGCATACGCCGCGCGAGCAGGCACCACGGCGAGCTCCGCGATACCGCCCCAGGCGTGGCTCAGCCCCACGCACGCCATCCGCTCGCAGAGATGGTCATGCCCGCGCCGGCAGTAGAAGCACTCGCCGCACGCCAGGATCGGCATGACCGACACCCGATCGCCGACCCGCAGATGCGTCACCGCGGAGCCGATCTCCACGACCTCGGCCGAGAACTCGTGCCCGAGGATCTGCGGCGCGCTCGCTCCCGTCAGCGGATGCGCGGCCGTCGGGATCACGATCGGTCCCGCCGCGTACTCGTGAAGGTCGGTGCCGCAGATCCCGCAGTAGAACGGGCGCAGCAGCACCTCGTCGGCCTTCACCGACCCGGGCTCCGAGACCTGCTCGACACGGATGTCGTTCTTCCCGTAGTACACCGCAGCACGCATGACCGCACACTCCTCACCAGAACTGATTGTTTCATTTTTCGACCGGCCAACTGGTCGGTTTTGTGACGAGACCCCGCCGCCCTCACCGGGATGCCGCCGCATCCCCGGAGATCAGCGGAAGAGCACTCCGCCGTTGACATCGATCGACGCCCCCGTGATGTAGCTCGCCTTCTCCGACGAGAGGAACTCGACGGCGTCGGCTATGGAGCCCGGAGGGCCGGCGATGCCGAGCGGGATCTTCGCCCACTCGATGTCCCTCATCTCCTCGAAGGCGATGCCGCGGGCATCGGCCTCGGCCTGGAGGGCATTGCGGTGCATCTGGGTGTCGATGTTGCCGGGGCACACCGCGTTCACGCGGATGCGATCCTCGGCGAGCTCGTCCGCGAGGCTCTGCGTGAGGCTGATCACCCCGGCCTTCGACGCGCAGTAGGCGGCGAAGTAGCCGTGGCCCGAGTGCCCGTACCAGGAGGCGATGGTCACGATGCTCGAGCCGCCGCCCTTCGGCATCAGCGGAACGAAGTGCTTGGCCATCAGGAAGACGCCGCGAACGTTCACGTTGTTGACGAAATCCCACTCCTCGATCTCGATCTCGGTCACCCTGTTCGCCTGCTGCAGCACGCCCGCGACGAGGGCGAGCACATCGACCCGCCCGGCCCACTCCCGCACCTGCTCGGCCAGGTCGCGCACCGACTCGGGCTGCGAGACGTCGGCCGGCACCAGCAGGAGGTCGAGCTCGGGCCACGTCGCCCGCACCTCCTCGGCCGCGCGGTCGAGGCTCTCCCGGGTGAGGTCCACGAGCACCAGCCGGTCCCCGTTCGCGGCGTAGCGGGCCGATACCTCGCGGCCCATACCGCCGCCGGCGCCCGTCACCAGCACTACCCGTTGTTCGCTCATCGTCGCAAGGCTCCTCGTCGTCGGGGAATCGGACCGGAGCCGCCGCCGTTCAGTCGACTCAGGCTAAACGCTCCGTTTCACACTCTGTCACAGCTTTCCCGCCTTGTAAATGCCCGATCACGAATCTGTTTCGCGTCGACCGAGGGGTCGGTGACCCTCCCCGAGCATCGACAACTGTTCAATAAAAATGAACAAACTGAGCGGTTTCATCCGCCCATCAGGGCTTTCCCCAGAAAGCGACCGGCTAACCGGTCGGTAAAACTGTACACTCGAGTCACGGCGATCCCCGCCCCGATCCATGACGCGGATCGGACGCATCGGCGGCCGATGCGACGGAGACGCAGGATCCCCGCCCATCCGCCCACCACCCCAGAAGCAGGCCCCTCGTGACGAACACGCCGACGCCCCTCCGCTCGGCGTCTGTCGTGCTCGGCACGACGGTCCTCGGGGGCCTGATCGCGGTGCAGTCCCGCATCAACGGCGCGTTCGGCCTGCAGACCGGCGATAGCTACCTCACCGCGCTCTTCAACTTCGCGTCGGGGCTCCTCATCCTCTGCGCCTTCGCCCTCCCGGCGCCGCGGGTGCGCCGCGGCATCGCGACGGTGGCCTCCCGGATCAGGAGCCGCGAACTGCCCTCCTGGATGCTCATCGGCGGGCCGCTCGGCGCGTTCTTCTCCTTCAACCAGGCCGCGCTCACGCCCCTGGTCGGCGTCGCATCGTTCACGGTCGGCGTGGTCTGCGGCCTCGTGATCGGCGGCCTGCTGGTCGACCGCGGGGGACTGGGCCCGGCCGGACGGATGGGCCTCACCCGGCGGCGCCTCCTCGGCGCCGTGCTGGTGCTCATCGGCGCCGTCCTCGCCTCGCTGCCCGAGCTGAGGCCGGGCTCGGCCTCGCTGCTGCTCGTCGTGCCGCTGCTCGTCGGCGCCGGCTCCGCGCTGCAGTCCGCGCTCAACGGCCGGATCGCGGTCGCCGGGTCCAGCATCGCGGCGGCGAGCTTCTTCAATTTCCTGACCGGAACCCTGCTGCTCGCGGTGGCCGCGGGCGCATCGGTGCTCATCCGCGGCGTTCCGGCGCAGTGGCCCGAATCGCCGCTGCTCTACTCCGCCGGCGTCATCGGCGTCGTGGTCATCGCGGGCATCGCGCTGCTGGTCCGTTTCGGCGGCGTGCTGCTCGTGGGCATGTCCAACGTCGCCGGGCAGCTGATCGGCTCGGTGCTCGTCGACGCCCTCGTCCCGCTGGGCGCCGGCCCCTCCGCACCGCTGCTCGCCGGAACCGCCGTCACCCTCGTCGCGGTGATCGTCGCGGCACTGCCGAGGCGCAGGGGCTCAGGCCCGGATAGGCCCCGCCGACGCCCGCGACGCACTTGACTTCGCATCGCGGGAGACGACAACATGAACAATCAGACATCGCGCAGAACAGGATCACCCCGCCCGTGCTGCGCTTCCGAAGAAAGGAGCCCGCATGGCCAGACTCGACGGCGCGCTCACTCCGGGAGGACTGCAGCGCCGCAACGCGATCATCAACGCCGCCGCACAGCTCTTCAACGAGCACGGCTACCACAACACTTCGACGGCTCAGATCGCGGAGCGCGTGGGCTGCGCCAAGGCCACCGTCTACCACTACTTCAAGAAGAAACCCGAGATCCTCTTCGAGATCCACGACCAGTGGATCGAGGAACTGCTGACCCGCGTCGAGGAGCGCGATCCCGGGCTGTCGCTCGAGGAGTTCCTCCGCAGCGTCTTCCGGGACATCCTCCACCTCATGGAGTCGAAATCGGACAACGTACGGGTCTTCTTCGAGTACTACCATGAACTGCCGAGCGACCTTCGGGCGACCGCGGTCGCCAAGCGGGACCGATACGAGGCCCTGATCCTCAACCGCATCGAGCACGGCGTCAGGACCGGCGAGCTCAAGGCCCGACAGCCGCGGATCGCGGCGTTCGCCCTCTTCGGCATGTGCAACTGGGCGTATCAGTGGTACCGCCCGGGCCGCGAGCTGAGCGACGAACAGGTCGCGGACGAACTCTTCTCGATCTACTTCGACGGGCTGGGAGCCGCTCCCTCCGCCGGCTGAGCGGCGGCCGCTCAGTGCCCTTCGCCGCGCAGATAGGCGTCGATGTCGAATTTCGGCGCGCCCTCCGAAGCCGGGAGGCTCCGGAACACCGGATGCGTGTAGGTAGAGAGGTACCGGGAGAATCGCGGCCCCACGGACTGGCTCCGCAGATGCTCGTGGGTGGTCGGACGCCAGTACGGCTCGAAGTCCGGCTGCGAGCGCAGCAGCCGCGGATACTCGGCGTTGACGATGGCGACCTTGCCGAGCGAGATGTAGTCGGCGCCCTGCGAGAGAGCCCATTCCACGTCGGCCGGCTCGATGATCTTGCCGGAGACCCCGAGGCGCACACCCCTCCTCGGGATCCGGGTGAACCAATCGATGAGCGACCGCCCGCCCGCCCGCTCGTTCTCCGGCCGTTTCCTGACGTCCCAGAGGGAGACGTCCAGCATGTCGATCTTCTCCTCGTCGATCAACCGCTCCGCGAGCTCGACGGTCTCGAAGAGGTCCTGCCCGAACCGCTCCGGCGAGATCCGCGCGCCGAGCTGGAACCCGGGCCCGCACTCCTCGCGGATGCGGTCGATGAGCGTCAGCAGGAACCGCGCCCGACCGGCCGGGCTGCCGCCGAACTCGTCCGTGCGGCGGTTGACGACCGGGCTCAGGAACTCGCTCACGAGATAGCCGTGGGCGCCATGGATCTGCACACCGTCGAACCCGGCGCGCTCCGCACGCACCGCCGCCGCGACGAAGCGCTCGAGCAGCTCCTCGACCTCGAACGTCGTCAGCGCTCGAGTGCCCGAACTCACGTCGTCGGAGGGCCCCACCCGCTCGTCCCCCAGGGCGCGCATCCCGCCGTGGTAGAGCTGGACGGCTGAGACGCTCCCCGCCTCTCTCAGCGACGTCGCCAGCCGCTCGAGTCCGGGCAGCAGTGCATCGTCGAAGATCCCGAGCTCACCGGGAAACCCCTTGCCCGACACCGCGACGTGGGAGCACGCGGTCGTCACGAGCCCGAATCCTCCTCGGGCGCGGGCGGTGAGCCAGTCGATCTCCTCGGTGGAGAGCGTGCCGTCCTCCTCGCTCTGCTGATTGGTCATGGGTGCGAGCGCGATGCGGTTGGGGATCACCGGTCCGCGCAGCGGTTCCAACGGTTCGAATGCCGCCGCAGTGCTCATGTGATGCTCCTGTTCCTCGGAGACGGTTCCGTCACCGCGCCGCGCGGCAGGAGGATCCCGGGGTCGCCGTCGCCGGCGGCCCCGGGGCGCCGCTTGGGATTACGAGAACTGGCCGATGGTGTTCGAGATGCTCTTCGGCGTCATGAGGTGCTCGCTGAACCAGGATCCTGCTGCGGCCGCCGCGAAGTCGAGTGCGGTGAGATCGCTGTAGAGCGTCATGTGGTCCGTCGCCGGCAGCACCACCCACTGCTTGTCGGGCGTCGGGATCGAGTTGAACGCGTCGAGCTCGACGTCCCAGAGCGTGATGTCGTCGTCGTTCGCGACGATCATCATGGTGGGCGTGTCCACCAGGCGCGGCGGGTACGGGCGCGCGTCGTACTGCAGCAGGTTCTCGACCGAGGCCACCGTGTTCCGGTGCTCGTGCTTCGGCGCCTGGGTCTCCTTCAGGTAGACGAACGTCTCCTTCACCTCGTCGAACGGCCAGGTGGTGAGCTCGTCGTCCGGTCCGTTCGGGGTCGCCGACATGCCCATGTAGGTGTGCTCGCCGCCGGTCGCGAGCCTCGCCCGGGACTCCTTGACGAGGGCCTTCAGCTTGCGGAACCGCTCGGTCCCGTGCACCCGCCGCATGTTGAGGTCGCCGGCGATCACCGGCACGTTCGAGACCACGACCTTCACCCGATCGTCGATCGCGCCCAGGATGAGCACGTGGCCGCCGGAGTACGAGATGCCCCAGGCCCCGATGCGATCGGCATCGACCTCCGGGAGCGTCTCGAGGTAGGAGATCGCGTTCTTGTAGTCGGCGATCTGCTCCCACGGGTCGAGGTGCTGGCGGAAGTCGCCGTCGCTCGACCCGATGTTGCGGTAGTCGAACACCAGCGCGGCGAACCCCCGTTCGACGAACGCCGCCGCGTACTGCGGCTGGCGGAGCTCCTTCACATAGCACCAGCCGCCCGCCATCACGATGGTGGGGAACGGGCCTTCTCCCTCCGGCAGGTAGAGGTCCCCTCGCAGCGTCACGCCGTCGCTCCTGAACTCGACTTCTCGGTGTCCCATACTGTCTTCTCCTTCTCTTCTCGGGATCTCGCACCCCGATGGTCACTGGTCTGCTGCCGGCCCGGGAACCCCTACTGCAGGGGCACCCAGGATTCGCCCTCCAGTCGGGAGATCACGAACTGCGTGAGCAACCGTCCGCCCTCCCCGCCCTCGAGCGCCAGGCCGTCGAGCAGGAATCCGACCTCGGTGGCGGGCAGGCTGTCCCAGGCGTTGAAGAATTCCGCCGTGGTGATGGTGTCGAGGTCGCTGGTGCTGAGCACCTGGATCAGCGCCTCGCCGAGGCCGTAGCCCTTGAGCGTGTTGAAGTCCTCCGGGTCCGCGCCCTTGCCGTACTGGGCGATGTCCTCGCGGTACTGCTCCAGCCCCGGGTCGTCCGCGAACCGCGGGTCGTAGGGATCCTTCACGTAGTGCGCGCTGTACGCGCCCTCGCCCGACCCCTCCATGTTCGCGATCGTGGCCTTCAGGCCCGTGCTCGACTCGTTGAGCGCGACCGCGGGGTGCCAGCCGATCTGCGACATGTAGGAGGTCATCTGGAAGGGGATCGCGCCGAGCGCGAGCGTGACCACGGTGTCGACCCCGGCGGCGCGCAGCTGGTTGACCTGCGAATCGACGGTGGCGTCGGTGCCCTCGTAGACGGTCTCGAGCACGATCTCGCCGCCGTGCTTCTCGACTGCCGACTTGATCCCGTCGAGATAGTCCATTCCGGTGTCGTTGTTGAGCACGAGCGTGCCGATCTTCGCGTCGGGGTTCTGCTCGAGCAGGTAGCTCGTCACCGCCTCCGCCTCGACCGGGTTGCTCGGGAACCACGAGCGCAGGTTCGGGGTCTCATCGGTGTTCGAGAAGGGGCCGTTGCCGGCGATCGCTATCTGCACGATGTCGGCCTCCTGCGCGATCGGCGTCGCGCTCATGGTCGGCGGTCCTCCGAAGGTGACGAGGGCGAAGACCTGATCCTGCTGGACGAAGCGCCGGGCGTTGGTGACCGCCCTGGCGGGCTCGTAGCCGTCGTCGGCGGACTGATACCTGATCTCCCGACCGTCGATGCCGCCCTCGGCGTTGGCGCGCTCGAGACGCGCTTCGAGCCCCTGCGAGAGGGTGCCGTAGACGGCGGTGGGACCGCTGAACGGGAACGAGCCGGCGATCGTGATCTCCGTGTCGGTGATGCCCTGCGCCGAGGATTCCGCGGCATCGTTCGTGGCCGCTCGGCAGCCCATCAGTGCGGTCGTGGAGACGCAGGCGAGCGCGACGGCTGCGAGTAGTCGGCGCTTGGCGCGGGTCGATCCGGTGCGGTGCTTCACGGTTGTTCTCCTTCTTCGTTGAATGGGAATGAAACGTCTGAGGGCCCGGCGAAGTCTCCCGGCTCCCGCCGCTGCGTCAGTCGGACGACGGCTGCGGCTTTCCGGCCTCTGCCTGCCGTCGGCGCCTCAGGGCGATCCCGATCCTGCGGACGATCGCCACCACGGCCCCGTACACTCCGACGGGGAACAGGTAGATCACGACCATCAGCGCGACCGCATAGATGAGCTGTACACCGCGATCGCCGAGCTGGGAGGCGATGTCGGGCACGAGCACGATGAACGCCGCGCCGATGAGCGCGCCGGTGATCGATCGCACGCCTCCCACCACCGCGGCGGTGAGCAGAGAGATGGAGAACGTCACGACGTAGGCGTCGGGCAGAGCCGGACCGATGATCACCTGGTGGATGCCCCCGGCGAATCCCGCGAGCATCGAGCTCAGCACGAAGATCTTGAGCTTGAGCCGACCCGGCGATATCCCGACGGCGGCCGCCATCAGCTCATCGCGATGCACCGCGTCGAGCGCCCGGCCGATGCGTCCGCGGACCACCCCGCGCATGCCGAGCGCGACGAGCACGAACAGCACGAGCGAGACCAGGTAGTACCACTGGGGACTCGTCAGACCGGTCCAGGCGGGGGCGCTCGGCGTCACGAGGGGGATGCCGCTGATGCCGCCGGTCGCTTCTCCGCCCCGCTTCAGGATCGCCGGGAATACGATGGCGAAGCCGAGCGTCACGAGTGCGAGGAACAGTCCGCTCAGTCTCAGGCTCGGCAGGCCGAGGATGAATCCGACGATGCCGCACAGCAGCGTCCCCGCGACGATGCCGATCGGCCAGGGGAGGCCCAGGTTCACGAACATCGACGCCGTCGCATACCCGCCGATGCCCATGAGCGCGCCGTGGCCGATCGAGATGAGCCCCGTGTACCCGGTCAGCAGGTTCAGGCTCAGCACCGCGATGCCCGTCGACAGCACGAGGGAGAGCAGGTAGTTGGTGTAGTCGTCGAAGACGAAGGGGATGAGGATCGCGAGCACGATGACGACGACCGGCGCCCAGCGCCCGATGCTCGTCGACCGCTTCGACGGGGATGCGGCGGGTGCGCCGAGCCCCTCTCGGGTCCCGGCCCTCGCCCGCACGGTGGTGTCGGTCATGGTCATGCCCTCGATTTCACGGTCGCGGCGAAGAGACCCTGGGGCCGGAGCAGCAGGATCAGGATGATGAAGATGAACGGCACCACGATGGAGAGGTCGCCGCCGAGACCCGGGATGTAGGTCGCGGCCAGACTCGTTCCGACGCCGACCACGATGCCGCCGACGACCGCGCCGATGCGGTTGGTGAATCCCCCGAACGCGGCCGCCGCGAACGCGAGCAGCACCGTGTTGCGGAACATGTCGGGTCCGGTGCCCACGATCGGCGCGCTCATCGCCCCCGCCACCGCTCCGACGGCTGCGGCGATCCCCCACCCGATCATCAGCTGCCGTCCGACGTTGATCGACAGCAGCCGGCTCGATACGGGGTTCTCCGACGCGGCTCGCATCCGCAGCCCCACGGTGGTGAAGCGGAACACCAGCGTGGTGATGAGCACGACCACGAGGATGGTCGCCATCGCCCCCAGCTGCTGCCAGGTGAGATAGGACTCGCCGATCGCGATGACCCCCGCGCCGAAGGGGCTGGGCACCTGCTTCGAGTGGAAACCCCAGATGAAACCCATGATCGCGTTGAGTCCCAGGAACAGTCCGAGCGTCACCATCAGCAGGGAGAGCTCGCTGCTCCCCTCCACCGGGCGGATGAGGATGCGCTCGATGCCCATACCGGCGATGAACGAGACGACGATCACGATCGGCAGCGCGACCCAGAACGGAGTGCCGAACTGCAGGAGCTGCCAGACGACGAGCGTCGAGAAGGTCGCCATCTCGCCCTGGCCGAAGTTGAGCACCCCGGTTCCCTGGAAGACGACGCAGAGGGCGAGCGCCAAGCCCCCGTAGACCATCCCGTTGGAGAGGCCCGTGAACAGTTGCTGCATGAATTCGTCCATGGATCTTCCTCACTGCCCGAGATACGCTCGTTCGACGACGTCGCCTTGTCCGAGTTCTTCCGGGGTGCCCTCGGCGACGATGGCGCCGGAGTCGAGCACGTAGGCACGGTCCGCGACCGCGAGCGACTGGCGTACGTTCTGCTCTGCGACGAGCATGGTGAGGTCCCACTCCTCGCGCAGCTCCGCCAGGCGCGAGAAGATCTCCGAGGTGATCTGCGGGGCGAGCCCCAGGGAGAGTTCGTCGAACATCAGCAGGCGAGGCCGGCCGAGCAGCGCCCGGGCGATCGCGAGGATCTGCTGCTGCCCTCCCGAGAGGGCACCCGCGATCCTCCCCCTCATCTCGTCGAGCACGGGGAACCTGCGGTAGATGTCCGCGAGATCGTCATCCGAGCGGTCCCGATCGCGCCGCCCTCTCGCGAGCACTCCGAGTCCCAGGTTCTCCTCGACCGTGAGCCCGACGAAAGTGCCCCGCCCATCGGGGATGTGACCGACGCCCAGGGCGGCGACGCGGTGCGTGGAGAGACGGGTGATCGACTGCCCCTCCCAGATGATCTCACCGGTGGTGCGGATCATCCGCGAGACGGCGCGCATCGTCGTCGTCTTGCCGGCGCCGTTCGCACCGAGAAGGGCGACGATCTCCCCCTCCGCGAGACGGAAGTCGATGCCGTGCACCGCCTCGACCGGCCCGTAGTAGGCGCGCAGGTCCCCTACTTCGAGGATGCTCATGCTGCTTCCTCTCCGAGATATGCGGATATCACTCGCGGGTCCTTCTTCACCACGGCCGGTGCGCCGTGCGCGAGCAGCTCTCCGAAGTTCAGCACGACGACATCCTCGGCGAACTGCATGACCAGCTGCACGTTGTGCTCGACGAGCACCACTGCGATCCCCTGCGCTGCGCAGTAGCCTGCGACCTGTTCGAGCATGATCACGGCTTCGCTGTGATGACTGCCCGCAGCCGGCTCGTCGAGCAGCAGCACCGTGGGGTCGCCGGCGAGGCTCCTGGCGATCTCGATGAGTCGGCGCTGGCGATGCGGCAGGTCTCCGGCGGGGGAGGAGCCGACCGGGCCGAGGCCGAAGTGCTCGAGCAGCTCTTCGGCGCGCTCCCTCGCCCGGCGCTCCTCGCGGCGCGCCTTCGGCATCGAGAAGAAGGAGCTGAAGACGCCGCTCGAGAGCAGCGGGTTGCTGCCGAGCATGATGTTGTGCAGCGCCGACTCGCCGTCGATCAGAGTCGGCGTCTGGAACGTGCGCCCGATGCCGAGTCCTGCCCGGGCATGCGCGGGCAGAGGATCGATCCGAGCCCCATCCTTGAGGATCTCGCCCGCTCCGCGGCAGAATCCGCAGATCAGATTGAACAGCGTGGTCTTCCCGGCGCCGTTCGGCCCGATCACCGCGGTGAAACCGCTCTGCGGCACTGAGAAGGAGACCTCCGACAGCGCGCGGATCCCGCCGAAGCTGATCGACGCCGCCTCGATCCTCAGTGCGGGATCCGCTGCATCCGGAAGCTTCCGCTCCGGTCTTCGAAATTCGCCGTTGATTTCCAAAGGTCGTTCCCTCCTCCGACGAAACGCGAGAGGTCTTCGTCGACCTCCCGAAACCGACCGTCTGACCGGTCAATCTTCCACCAGTATGACCGCCACCACGCAGAAGTCAAGTGGTTCTTCAGTAAATATTAAAGTGAAGCTAATATTTTTAAGTGGTACTGATTGCTCCCGGAGCACTTTGCCTGGGAAATGCGGAGTATTCTGAAACCCCACCTCACGCAGCAGTGCCGTAGACCAGACAGGAGGCGCGCATGGTCGATCCGACACCCGGCATCGCCGGCGCCGACCGGGCACCGCTTCTCGACTCCGCGCGGCCGACACGGCGGAGCGACGCGTTCGGCAGCTACCTCCGCGAGGCGCGAACGAGGCATCGCCTCAGCCAGAGCGATCTCGCGCAGCGCATCGGACTCAGCGCCGGCATGGTCTCGCAGCTGGAGAAGGGTCAGTCGCTCCCCTCGGTGTCGACGATGCTCGCGATCGCCAACGAACTCGACGTCACACTCGACTCCCTCTTCGGAGCCGCCGAAACGCCCGCCGAGGCCCCCCTCGCTCATGAGCCGATCCCGTACTCCCGCATCGCCGCCTCCGCGCCGACCCCGGGAACCCTCCCGCCCGCGGATCTCTACACCCGCATCGTCGCCGGCGGGAACTCGTCCGGCGGAGGCATCGAGGCCGCGGTACAGCGCTACGAGTCCCGTTCCGTGCTCGAGCTCGAACACGGTGTGACTTGGGAGCTCCTCACGAACGATCCGAACCACCAGGTGCTGTTCGTCATCGCCGACTACCCCGTCGGCGCTTCGACCAGCTCCACGTTCGTCCGGCACCCCGATGTCGAGTACTTCCTCATGCTCGAAGGAGAGCTCGAGGTCTCGCTCGAGTTCGAACGCACGACGGTGCGGGCGGGCGACTCGATGTGGTTCGACTCGATGCGACCGCACAACTTCGAGAATCGTGGCGACGTCTCGGCGCGGGGGGTCTTCCTCCTCATCCCGCAGGAGTATCGCCCCTAGCGGAGCCGACCCTCGACTCGACCGGTCCCGCGCCCGCGGTTCAGACCCCCTCGAGCCAGTTCCAGTCCTCGTTCTCGGGGAGTCCGACCGTCCACTGCTGCTCCGCGAGCGGCAGCCGATGGCTGAGGAGCTCGGCGAGGATCTCCTCGTCGATGGGAGCGCCGAGGGCCTGCACGGCCTCCTCGATGTGCGTCACGCTCGTCGAGCCGACGACGGTAGTGGCGCATTCCACGCGCTGCAGGGCGTACTGGTTGGCCACGAACGCGATATCGACGCCCCTGGCCTCCGCGGCCCGCGCCATCCTCTGCGCCGCGGCGAGAGAGACGTCCGAGGCGATGTTGTGCTCGGCCTTCTCCACGACAGAGGGGACGAGCATGCCGAGGGACACCGCGGCCGCGTTCATGAGTCCGACGCCCCTCTCCGCCGCCACCGGCGCGAGCTCGGCCGTCAGCGAATCGTCGAGCAGCGTGCCGTGACCGTAGTTGAGCGCGACGTCGACGGGAGTCTCGAGCAGCACGCGCCGGCTCGTCGGCAGCGAGTAGCAGGTCATGCCGATGAAGCGGCACTTCCCCTCGTCCCGCAGCGCGATCAGCTCTGCCACCGAGTCCTCGAACACCGGCCCGAGCTCCACGAAGTCGATGTCGTGCAACTGGAACAGCTCGACACGATCGCGCTTGAGCAGCTTCAGGCTGCGTTCCAGGCTCCGGCGAACGCCGGCCGGGGAGAAGTCGAACTCGCTCCAGCCCACCCGGCCGGCCTTGGTGGCCAGCCAGACGTCCTCGGGAAGGTCCCCGGTCAACCGGCCGAGACGCTCCTCCGCATCGCCGTAGTAGGAGGAGGTGTCGACCAGGTTCATGCCGAGGTCGATCGCCCGGAACAGCGCCTCACGGGCCTGCTCGAACGGCACCGGGCCGAAGAGCTGACCGAGAGGGGCCGTGCCGAAGCTGACGGCTGACACCTCGAAGCCCGTGTCGCCGAATACGCGGTATTCCACTGAGCACTCCTTCGTCACGCCCCTCGAGGAGCTAGACCATCTCTGCGACCAGATCGACCTCGGCGGGCGGGTCGTCGGGGTCGACGACGTGCTCCGCCTTGATCTGCCCGTCCTTCATCACGAGGATGCGATCCGACATCGTGATCAGCTCGGGCAGGTCGTCGCTGATCAGCAGCACCGACACCCCTTTGGCGGTGATCTCGTCGAGGATCGTGTAGATCTCGCCCTTGGCGCCCACGTCGACGCCGTTGGTCGGGTTGTCGAGCACGAGCAGCTTCGAGCCCAGGGTGAGCCAGCGGGCGAGAATCACCTTCTGCTGGTTCCCGCCGCTCAGATTCCGGATCAGCGTGTTCGGGCTCGGCGTCTTGATGCTGAGCTGGTCTATGGCCGCAACGGCGTCCTCGCGCTCCTTCTTCCCGTTGATGACCGGTGTCGGCGCGATCGCGGCCCCGACATAGGGCAGCGAGTGGTTCTGGGCCACGGTCATGCTGAGCACCAGTCCTTCGCGATGACGCTCGGTGGGCACATAGCCCACCGAGGCCCGGATCCCGTGGCGCGGACCGATGCGACCGGGCTCTCGGCCTTCGACCAGGATCTTCCCGCTGCATCCCGCGCCGAGCTCGAAGATCGCACGACCGAGATGGGACTTCCCGGATCCGACGACACCGGCTATGCCGATCACCTCTCCCGGGGCGACGGCGACGGACACATCGCGGAAGGTGTCGCTCGAGAAGCCCTCGAGCGTCAGCACCGGCTCCTGCGACGCCGCGTGGAGGACCTCCTGGTCGCGACGCTCGCGCTTGTGCATGGCGATGGTGCGGCCCACCATCATCGAGTGGATCTCGCTCTCGCTCAGCGACCGGGGGTCGTCGTTCTCGGCGACCTTCTCCCCGTCCTTCAGCACGACCAAGCGGTCGCACAAGCTCACGATCTCCTCGAGACGGTGCGAGACGAACACCTGCGCGGCATGTCCCTTGATGCGGTTCACGAACGCGAAGAAGAACTCGATCTGCCCGCGCGTCAGGGCGCTCGTCGGCTCGTCCAGCAGGATCACCGGGTGCTCGATTCCGAGCAGGCGGGCCTGCGCCAGACAGCGCACGATCTCGACCACCTGCCGCTCCGCGAAGCTGAGGCGGCTGAGGACTTTCGTCGGGTCGAGGGTCACGCCGAACTCCTCGAAGATCTCGCGCGTCCTCTCCACCATCGCCTTCCTGCTCAGCACGCCGACGCGCGCGAACCGCGCTTCCTGGGCCAGGAACACGTTCTCGGCGACGGTGAGGTTCGGAACCAGTGCCTGATGCTGGTAGACGCGGAACACCCCGCTCAATGCGGACTGATAGTAGCTGTTGAAACTCACCTCCTGCCCGTTGAGCTCGAGGGTGCCGGCGTCCCGCGCGAGGGTGCCGCTCAGCATCGAGAGGAGGGTCGACTTGCCCGCCCCGTTCTCGCCGACCAGCCCGAGCACCTCCCCGACGCGGATGTCGAGATCGACGGACTTGTTCGCGTGCACCGGGCCGAAGCGCTTGTCGAGCCCTCGTGCGACCAGAATCGGTGTGTTCTCCATGATCGTCTCTATTCGGGGCTACTTGATGACGGTCAGCTTGGAGCGGTCCAGGGTCAGGGCGACCGCCGCGACGACCACGAGTCCCTGGATGATGAGCTGCATGTAGGGCATGACGCCGAGCGAGTTGAGCCCGACGGTCAGCGTCGTGATCACGAGCACGCCGAGCACGGTGCGCTGCACGCCTCCGACGCCGCCCGTGATCGCGGTTCCGCCCATCACGACCGCGGCGATCGAGTTGAGGGTGAGCGCGTCCCCCATGCCCGGAGTGGCGGACCCGATGCGCGAGGTCAGAAGGATTCCCGCGATCGCGGCGCAGAAGCCGGCGATCGTGAGGGCCCAGAGCTTGACGCGCCGGTTCGGAATGCCCGCCAGCGCGCTGACCGCTTCCGCGCCGCCGATGGCGAAGACGTAGCGTCCGAAACGCGTCTTCATCCCGATGAAGGTGAAGATGAGCCACACGATGACGGCCCACAGCACGAGGTTGGGCACGATGACGAGCAGCTGGCCCTGAGCGACCCAGCGCAGCCCCTGGTCCGATACCTGCACGGGGCGCCCGCTGACCAGCCAGGTGCCGACGCCGCCGACGGCCATCGACATGCCCAGGGTCACGAGAAAGCTCGGCACCTTTCCGTAGGCGAAGATGACGCCGTTGACCAGCCCGACGACGAGACCCACCGCCAGCGCCGCGAGGATCGCAAGGAAGACGCTGTCGGTCTCCTTCGTCACCGAGGCGGCGACCAGACCGGCCAGCGTGACCGTCGCACCCACGGAGAGGTCGATGCTCCCCTGGATGATCACGAGCGTCATGCCGACGGCGACGACGAGCAGCACCGACGACTCGCGCAGGATCGTGAGGAAGGTGCTCGGCTGCAGGAAGGTCGGGCTGAGCACCGAGAACAGGATGATGAGGAAGACGATGGCGACCACGGGGAGGCCGACGGACTTCAGCGTCTCCCGTCTCTCGGTGCGCCCGATGTTGATGGCCTGGGTAACTGACATGGATCTTCTGTCCTCCGGATGGGATGGGTGGTTCATCGGGCGTGGGGGGGGGCGGGCGCGCGCGGGGGCCGCCCCCGCCCCCCCCCCCCCCAGGACA
>NZ_JAGDYM010000005.1 GCF_017565745.1 Leucobacter weissii | reverse complement strand
TGGGATCTTGGGTCCTCCGGTTGGGGGGGGTGGTTCATCGGGCGTGCGGCCGGCCCGGATCTCGAGGATCCCGACCGGCCGCACCGCCCCGTCTGTCTCTCGGGTGCGGAACCGGGTCCCGCTCGCCGACCCGCGTCTACGGACGGACGAGCTTCCAGTGCTCGTCCCACTCCGCGTTGACGGTGTCGATGTCGTCGACCGCGTCGGCGTAGGGCTGGGGCAGCTCGAAGCCGGAGGGCTCATCGGCCCACGACCACATCTTGTCCATCTCGATCACCTGGACGGAGTTCTGCGGATCCCAGTCGTCCGGGTGGGCGATTCGGCTCATCTTGACCCAGTCGTAGGGGTCGTTGCCGCCGGTGTAGGTATCGACGTACTCCTGGACGTTGTCCTTCGTGACGATGATGCCACCGGTCCAGAGCTGCCGGTTCAGGGCCTCGGGCGTCTCGCCGCTGACGCACGCGTCGAGCGCGCGGACGAAGGAGAAGCCGGCCTGCCACTGGGGCAGCGAGGAGGCGACACCGAAGAACTCGCCGGACTCGATGAGATCCATGGTGCCCTGGTTGCCATCCATGCCGGTGATCGGCACCCCGGTCACGCCGGCCTCGGTCAGCGCGTTGAGCGCGCCGATGCCCACGTCGTCGTTCTGCCCGAACACGCCGTCGATGTCGGTGCCGTGACGGTTGATGATGCCGGCCATGGCGTTGCGGGAGTCGTCGCGGTTCCACTCGCCGGGCTGGCGGTCGATCAGCGTGATGTTCGGATACTCCTCGAGCGCGCGGTCCACGCCGTTGGTGCGCTGGAAGTCGGGGGTCGCCCCCGGATGCCCGGTGAGGTGCACGAAGTTGCCCTCGCCGCCCATCTCCTCGAACAGCGCCACGGCGAGCTGATACGCGGTGTCCTCGGAGTGCGGCGTGTGGTACGCCGTGTAGTTGTCGCCGTAGTTGAACGGCGAGTCCCAGAAGTCGGACTCCCACGTGTTGACGAAGCACACATCGTTCTCGTTCGCGATGCGCGCCATCTCGCCGACGCTCGAGGGGTCGGGCGCGGTCACGAAGATGATCCGAACCCCGGCGTCCACCTGCTGCTGGAACTGCGCGATCTGCGTCGCGGGGTCGCCCTCGTTGGTCATGGCCACGTACTCGCCGTTGAAGGCGGCCACCGCACGCTCGGCGCCCTCGTTCCAGCTCGAGTAGTAGTCGTTGTTCATGCTGGTGAACAGCGAGACGACCGTCTCACCATTCAGGTCGACCGATTCCGGCACCTCGGACTCGGTGCCGCCGCCATCGCCGCCGCCGTTGCTGCAGGCGGTCGTCAGCAGCAGACCTGCGACGAGGATCCCCGCCCCGATAACACGCTTCTTCTTTAGCATTTACACTCCTTTGTGGATCAGCCGTTGCGAAATGCAAACGATCGCAATCGGGGCTGTTAAGCCAGAATACACATCTAATCCCTATCAATGAACAGTACGTGGTAACAGTTCTGTAAACATCGTTCCGGGCCGCAGCCGCGGCGCCGGCGCGGCGTTTCCGCCGCCTCAATCCCAGTAGCGCGTGGAGACGAAGTGGGGTTCGCCGCCATCCACCGGGTAGGCGGTGAATCCCACCTCGTCCTCGGGCATGTAGCTGATCGCGAAGCAGAAGCACTTGATGTCCGTGCCCTGATCGGCCGCGAGGGAGTGGATCTGGTTCGGACGAATGCGCACGAGCTCTCCCTTGCCGAACAGCGCGCTCTCCCCGTCGATGATCATCGTGCCCGAGCCCTCGAGCACGAAGTAGAACTCATCCGTGTTGTGCGAGTGCGGCTCGATTGCCGCGTCCTTCTTCACCACGAACTCGTTCGCGAACTCGAGGTACCCGCCGCTGACCTCGTCGCGCAACTCCTCCATCTTGAAGAAGAACATGCTGTGCACGGTGTCGTTGTGCTCGGAGATGTACTCCGCGCTGCGTCGCTGGATGTTGTCCATCGTTCTCTCCTCCTTTCGCCCGCTCAGAAGAGCGCCCTGATGCTGCCGCCGTCGATCCCGAGGGTCGCGCCGGTGGTGAACGCGGAGAGATCCGAGGCGAGGAAGGCGATCGCCGCGGCGACCTCCTCCGGCCGTCCGATGCGCCCCATGGGGATGCCGCGGTCGTCGATGAGCGCCTGGATCGCGTCCATGCCCTCCTTGCCGTAGGCCTGCTCGACCGTCTTCACCCAGCCGTAGTTCTCGTCCGACCAGAACGGCGTGTAGATCGGACCGGGTGCCACGCAGTTCAGGCGAACAGTCGGGGCGTAGAGCCGCGAGAGCGATTTCGACACCGAGGCCACCGCCGCTTTCGAAGCGGCGTAGTCGGTGATCGAGTCCTCGGGCTGGCGCGAGAGGTCCGAGGTGACGCTGACCACGGAGCCGCCGCCATTCGCCTTCATCTCCGGAACCAGCAGCTTGCACATCCGCACCATCGCGAAGAAGTTCAGCTCCATCGTGCGATGGAACTGCTCATCGGTGGTCTCCTCGAGCGTGCGAAGCGTGCCGGTGCCGACGTTGTTCACGAGGATGTCGGGAGCCCCTCCGAAGATCTCCTTGGCGCGAGCCACAGCGCCCTCGATGCCCTCGAGCGTCGAGAGGTCGGCGACGATCGACCCCGACCGGCGCCCGAGCGCTTCCAGCTCTTCGGCCTGACTCGCGAGTTTCGCCTCGTTGATGTCCACCGCGACGGGGAAAGCCCCCTCTTCGGCGAAGGTGCGAACGGCCGCATCCCCCAGACCGGAGGCGCCTCCCGTGATGAGCACCTTCTTACCTGCAAGCTTGAGATCCATTGTCCTTCTCCAGTTCCGTAGATTTCGATGAGTGCGCGGGACCGCGCCGGGAGCGCACGATGCGCGAGCCGAGGCTCAGATCATCACCACTCCGCCGTTGACGTCGAGGGTGGCGCCGGTGATGTAGCTCGCATGGCGCGACGAGAGGAAGTAGACGCCGTCCGCGATCGAACGGGGCGGACCGGCGACCTTGAGCGGGATCTTCGACCACTCGATGTCGCGCATCTCCTCGAAGCTGATCCCGCGAGCGGTCGCCTCATCGGTGAGCGCCTTCTGGTGCATCCTGGTGTTGATGTTGCCCGGCGCCACCGCGTTCACGCGGATGTCCTCCTCGGCGAGCTCCCGGGCGAGGCCCTGCACGAAGCTGATGACGCCGGCCTTCGACGTGCAGTAGGAGGCGTAGAAGGGGTGCGCCTCACGACCCCAGTACGAAGCGATCGCGATGATGGAGCCGCTGCCGTCGCGCGCGAGCAGGGGGATGAAGTGCTTCGATGCGAGGAACACCCCGCGGAGATTGGTGTGGTGCACGCGGTCCCACTCCTCGACGGGGAGGTCCACCACGGAGAGCCCCTCCGCCTGGACCGTGCCTGCCACGAGCGCGAGCGTCGTGAGCTCCCCGCCCGTCCATTCGCGCACCCGCTCGACGCCTTCGCTCAGCGACTCCTCCGATGACTGGTCGAGCACGAGCGGGAGGACGTCGATGCCGCCGAACTGCCCGCGGAGCTCCTCCGCGAACGCGTCCACGGCTTCCTGGCTCAGGTCCGCGACCGCGATCCGGCCCCCCTCCTCAGCGAAACGAAGCGCCGTCTCGCGTCCGATACCGCCGGTCGCCCCCGTGATCAGGACGGAGGGTGCTGAGTTGGACATGTTGCTCCTTTGCATCAAGCGACTACCTGAGATAAACACTTCGTTCACTCCCATTAAACTCTGGCAATTCCGGGACCGAATGTCAAGACGGCGCGAGCGGACTCCCAGGGAGGCGGGGAAGCCGCCGCACGCACGTGGGACGGACGCGGATCGGGACACGGGAGAGCTTCTCCCCCGCCGCCGCGATCCACCGAGGAATCGCCCGAGCGAGGATCACGGCTGCGGCGTGCAGGGCGGTCTTCGTTCCGCGTCGTCACCCGTCGACGACGCCTCCGGCATCGGCGCGGTCACACCCCGACCGAAAGGACGATCTTCGGGCGCGCGAGACCGCCTGCCATCAGGTCGGCGAACGCCTGCTCGGCTCCCGACCACTCGCGCACCGAGTCGATGAGCCTCCGCGGAACGATGACGCCGCGGGCGATGAGGTCCACCGCCGACTGCAGATGCTCGATGCCGCCGAGCACGCTCACGATGGTCAGTCCCTTGGCCACCATGAGCGAGGCCTGGACGTCGGTGCTGGCGGAACCCGGAATGCTCGTCTGCGTGATCGTGCCTCCCGGACCCGCCAGGCGCAACGCGAGTCCGAGCGAACCGGGCGCTCCCGCGGCCTCGATGACCACGTCGTAGGCGTCGAACGGCGCCTCGTCGGGGTGGAAGACGCTCGAGGCGCCGCATTCCACGGCCAGTCGCAGCCCGTCATCGATCCCGATGGTGTCGACCACCGCGCCCATACCGGCGGCGAGCTGCGTCGCGAGGAGTCCGATCGTGCCCGAGCCGATGACCGCTACGCGCTTCCCGGGCTCGACGCCGCCCTTGACCACCGAGCTCAGAGCGGTCACCGAGGACTCCGCGAGCAGCGCCTCGGCGGGCACGAGGGAGCGCGGCACGACGGCGAGATTCTCGGCGGGGACCCGCACGTACTGCGCGGCCGCACCCGGTTCGGTCCCGCGCACGCCCTGTTCGCCCCGGTTCGGGCAGAGGTTCATCCGCCCGCTCATGCAGACCCGGCAGATCTTGCAGGGAAGGAACGGCTGCCCCACCACGCGGTCGCCGATGCCGATCCCGCGCACGTCGTCCCCGACCGCGACCACCTCTCCGCAGAACTCGTGACCGGGTCTGAACGGATACTCGGTCAGCCCGAGCCGGAGGTAGGAGCTGCTCCCGGTGAACAGGTGGACATCGGTGCCGCAGATCCCCAGCGCCTCGACCCGTACGAGCGCGTACGACGGCCCGGCCGCGGGGATCTCCGCCTCGACCCAGGTCAATTCGTTCGGCCCGGAGAACTCGAACGCCCTCATCGTTCCGCTCAGCCATGCAGACATGTCCGCCCCCTCCGCGGTCAACCGTTCCCGAGCCTGAATGCGCCCCGCAAGCGTCCGGACACCACGCCGAAGGTCAGCGCCGCCAGGATGATGAGCCCGTAGATCGCATCGATCCAGAAGGAGGGCACGTTGGTGAGCGTGAGCACGTTCTGGATCAGCCCGAGCAGCAGGACCCCGGTCAGCGCGCCGACCATGCTGCCCTTTCCGCCGTTCAGGCTGATGCCGCCGATCACCGCTGCCGCGAACACGGTGAAGATCATGCCGTCCCCTTGCGAGGCGGTGACCGAGGCGATGCGGCTCGTGAGCATGAGCCCGGCGAAGCCCGCGATCAGCGCACCCGCTACGAACAGCCCGACGGTGAGGCGCTTCGTGTTGATGCCGGCGGCCTGAGCCGCGTCCTCGTTGCCGCCCATCGCGTAGATCTTCCGCCCGACCGGGTGCCTCCGCATGAAGATCGCCGCGATGGCGAACGCGATGACCAGGATCCACACCTGCACGGGGATGCCAAGCGGATAGGTGCTGCCGAGCCACAGGAACTCAGCGGGAAGGCCGGAGAAGGTGCGGCCACCGGAGATGCCCAGCACGAGCCCGCGCAGCAGGATCAGCATGGCCAAGGTGACGATGAACGCGTTGAGGCCGAGCCGCGAGATCAGGAACCCGTTGAGCAGGCCGACCCCGACAGAGAGCACGAACATGAGCAGGATCGCCAGCAGCGGCGGCAGTTCGAGCCCGAGCCCACCGCTGACCGCGGGGAGCACCAGCCACACGGCGAAGGCCGGCGCCAAGCCGACCACCGACTCGAGCGAGAGATCGAAGTATCCCGAGATGAGGATCAGGCTCTCTGCGATCACCACCATGCCGAGCACGGCCGAGACGACGAGCACGTTGTTGAGCAGGTTGTTCACCGTGAGGAAGTTCGGCGTGAGCAGCGCGCCGAGGATCAGGACGAGCACGATCACCGGCAGGAGCACGAGCTCCTTCAGCCAGGCGAGCCTGCGTGGGTGCTCAGATGCGGCGGAGACGCCGGGAGAGATGTCGGTCGGGGCCACGGTCATGGTGTTATCGTCCTCGGTTCTGATGTGGGGCTGCGGCTACTCGCCCTGTACGGCCGCGGCGAGCTGCTTCTCCGAGAATCCCGCCGCGAGCTCCGCGTGCGGCCGGCCTCGGAACATCACGATCACGCGATGCGCGATCGTGAAGTCGACGCCGTCGGAGGAGGCGATCACCACCGTGCGTCCGGCGAGCGCGAGCTCCTGGATGGTCGTATAGATCGATGACCGCGCGTGCACGTCGACGCCCGCGGTCGGGTTGATCAGCACGAGAATGTCCGGGTCGGTCGCCAGCGCCCGGGCCATCACCACCTTCTGCTGATTGCCGCCGCTCAGCTCGGCGGTGCGCTGCTCCGGAGAGGAGGCCTTGATCTCCCACTCCCCCGCCAGCTCCTCGTACTTCGTGCGCCGTCGTCGCTCGTCGATCAGTCCGGCTCGGTTCCTGAGCAGCCTCAGAGCGGAGAGCGTCGAATTCTCCTCGACCGAGAGATCGGGCACGAAACCGCTTCTGTGCCGGTCCTCCGGAACGAAGCCGATGCCGGCTCGGATGGCGCCATCGACGCCGCGCGGCACCCTCGTGCCGCCGACGCTGATGCGCCCGGAGTCCAAGGCTTGCGCGCCCACGATCGCCTCGGCGATCCTGACGTGTCCAGCGCCGTCGAGCCCGGTGAAGCCGAGGATCTCGCCCCGGCGCACTCGCGTGCTGGCGGACACCTCCCCGATCACCGCGCCGTCGATGTCCAGCACGACGGGCCGGCTCTCGGGGACCTCCTCCGGGAGATCCCGCGCGGCGTGGCCGGGACGGCCGTCCACCTCTCCCACCATGGCGTCGACGATCGTCTCGACGGTGAGATCTGCCGTATCGGCTTCCAGCACGACCCGGCCGTCGCGCAGGATCACGGCCTCGTCGCAGACCTGGAAGACCTCCTCGAGATAGTGGGAGACGTAGATGATGGTGACCCCGCGGCTCCGCGCCAGCCGGATCTTCTCGAAGAGCTCTCGGCACCCCGCCTCATCCAGCCCGGCGGTCGGCTCGTCGAGCAGCAGGATCCTCGGGCCTCTCGACAGGGCTCGGCAGACCTCGACGATCTTGGCCTCGATGGGCTCGAGCGCCTCCACCGGCAGGTCGACGGTGTGCCCGATGCCCCATTCCTCGAGATAGGCGAGGGAGTCAGCTCGCATCCGGTGCCAGTCGACGAGCCCGAGGCGGTTTCTCGGATAGCGCCCGAGCCAGATGTTCTCGGCCACGGTGAGCTCGCTCACCAGCGTGCTCTTCTGGTAGACGCAGGCGATGGAGTGGCCTCCTGGGCCTTCGATCTCGCCGTCGGCGTCGCCGCGGACCGAGATGGTGCCGGAGTCCGCCCGCACCAGTCCGGTGAGCGCCGCGATCAGGGTGGATTTCCCCGCCCCGTTGCGGCCGAGGAGCGCGCAGGAACGCCCCCTCCTGATGCGGAGGCTCACTCCGTCCAGCGCCGTCGTGGGTCCGTACTGCTTCGTCACACCCTCGATGGCGATGGCGATGTCATCGCTATGCTCGCTCATAGGTCCCTACTCCTCGCTCGTCGCCGACGACGGCCGAGAGGGGTGCCGCGCACGGTCGCGCACGGCCGCGCCCCTCGCAGCCGATCAGGCGTTGTTGCCCCAGAGCGCGCCGTCCTCGACGTTCTCCTTCGTCACCGTCGGCGAGGGCAGATTGTCGGAGAGGATGCCGTCGATCTCGACGATCTCGCTCCCATGCTCCGTGGGACCGGGCGTGTAGGTCTTCCCGTCGAGCGCATCGAGCACGTACTGCACCGCGTACTTCGAGTACATGTCGACCGGCTGCGAGATCACGGCGTCGAAGTGGCCGCTGCGAACGAGATCGAGGCTCAGCGGGGTGCCGTCGATGCTCGCGATCACGATATGGCCGTCCTCGCCCGCGGGAGCCCACTTGCCCAGGTTCTCGAGGACCTTCTGCACGCCGTCCGCCATCACCGAATCGCTGGCCAGGAAGATGCCGTCGATCTCCGTCGTGCTCACCACCGTCTGCGCCGCGGTGACCGCTTCCTCGGCCTTCCAGTCGGTCGGGCGGGAGATCACTTCGATGTCGGGGTAGTTCGCCTCGATGCAGTCGGTGAAACCGTCGGAGCGATCGAGCCCGTTCGTCGACGCGAGATCCCCCTGCAGGTTGAGGATCGTGCCCCGCCCGCCGAGCTCCCCGGCCATCGCCTCGCACCCGCTCTCCCCCATCGCGTAGTTGTCCGCTCGAACGATCATGTAGACCTCGCCGCCGTTGGCGCCCATGTCGACCGTGACCACCGGGATGTCGGCCGCGTTGGCCTGCTCGATGGCGGGGATGATGGCGTCCTTGTCGAGCGGCGCAACGATGAGCCCCTCCACGTTCTGCGTGATCAGATTCTGGATGTCCGTGATCTGCTTCGCCGAGTCGCCGTCGGCGTTCGTCGCGGGCGGCATATCGACACCGGCGGCGGCGCCAGCGGCGGCGATCTGATCCATCATCACCACCTGGAACGGATCCGTGAGGAACATGCCCGATACGCCGATCTTCGCCGCGCCGCCGTCGGCGGCGCCCTGGCCTTCGCCGGATCCGATCGGCGCGCTCGTGCACCCGCCGAGTGCGAGCCCTCCCGCCAGCACCAGACCGAAGCCGGTCGCGATCCGTCGTGCCCGGGCGCGTGTGGATACCACTGACATGAGAGAACTCCTTTGTCTACGATCTCAGTCTTCGTCCCAAGGCCTCCGGCGCTGCTCGCGGGCGTCGTCGACCGGGCACGATGGTGGAGCGTGTCCGCTTCCACCGGACAGCGTATAGCAGAACTTTACATTCTGGCTAGAGCTTTGACGGAAAGGCTTGCTTCGGTTGATTTCCCGGCGAACCTTGTATCCGTACGTGTACGCATGTACAGTCAGGTTGAATTCGTCGTATTCGCAGCTTCTCGATGAAGAGATCGGAGCCCATCGATGTCATCCACCCCACCGCTGCTCGCATCCTGCTGGACCCATGCGGGCGATGCAGCCCCGCAGACCGAGGACGAGCGCTCCCCCTTCGACATCCTGGAGCGCGTGCGCGCCGTCGCCGAGTCCGGCTGGAGCGGCATCGGCCTCGTCCATGCCGATCTGATCGAGACGAGGCGCACCATCGGCCTGCAGCGGCTCGGCTCCGAGATCAGGTCGTCCGGGCTGGAGTTCGTCGAGGTGGAGTTCCTGGGCGATTGGTGGACTTCCGGGAAGGAGCGCGAAGCCTCGGATCGGGTGCGTCGCGAGCTCTTCGAGGCGGCCGAGGCTCTCGGCGCCCAGACGATCAAGGTCGCCGGGAAGATGTTCTCCAGGGACGTGGACCTCTCGGTCATGGCGACCGAGTTCGATCTACTCGCGGACGAGGCGCGCGAAGTCGGCTCGCGGATCGCCATGGAAGCGCTTCCCTTCACCAATTTCTCCACCATCGGCGAGGGGTCGAGGTTCGTCACCGATGTCGGCAACTCGAACGGCGGCATCATCGTCGATATCTGGCATGTCTACCGCGCGGGCAACACGCCGGACGACCTCCTCACCGACATGAACCCGGACTACCTGTTCGCCGTTGAGCTGAACGATGCGCTCGAGCCCTCGCCCCCCTACGAGCAGCTCTGGGACGACACCGTCGACCAGCGGCGCCTCCCCGGCGAGGGAGATTGGGACGTGCCCCGCTTCATCAACGTCATGCGCGAACTCGGCTTCTCCGGTCCCTGGGGCGTCGAGATCCTCTCGGAGGAGCATCGGGCCAAGAGCCTGCAGGATGAGGTGACGTCGGCCATTCGCGCCGCGCAGTCGGTCTTCGCGGCCGCGGACCGCGACGGCGTCTAGACGTCGGCCCGCCCCGAGAACGCAACGAGCACACCCGCGCCAGAGACAGGAGCATCGCATGGGAGGCAACGAGAGGGTCGCCGTCGTCACCGGGGCCGCGCAGGGGCTGGGAGCCGCCGCCGCCGAGGAACTCGCGTCACGCGGATTCCGGATCGCGATCGCCGACGTCAACGAGCTGGGCGGGCGGGAGACGGCGGCGGCGATCGGCGACCGTCACGGTCGCGACACGCGCGCCTTCCACGTCGACGTCGCGGATCCCGCCGGGCTGCGACTCCTCTCGGAACGGGTGCTCGCCGAGTTCGGGCGGGTCGATGCGCTCGTCAACGCCGCCGGCATCGCCGAGCAGGCCGCGAGCCTCTCCGTCACCGACGAGACGCTCGAGCGGGTGATCAAGGTCAATCTCCTCGGCACCATCACCGCATGCCGCGAATTCGGCCCCGCGCTCATCGAGAGCAAGGGCTCGGTGGTGAACTTCTCGTCCATCGCGGCATTCGCCGGCGTGCGTCCCGAGGTCCATGTCGGGTACGACTCGTCCAAGGCCGGCGTGATCGCGGCGACCCGCACCCTCGCCGTCGAGTGGGCGCCGCACGGGGTGCGCGTCAATGCCGTGGCGCCCGGATACTCCGCGACGCCCATTCTGGACGGCGTCGGCGCGAGCGACCCGCAGATCATCGAGACCTGGCTCTCGCAGGTTCCTCAGCGCAGGCTCATGCCCCCGGAGGACATCGCCAAGGTGGTGGCCTTCCTCGCCACGGAGGACTCGAGCGCGATCACCGGGCAGACCATCGTCGCCGACGGAGGGTATCTGGCCGCGAAGTAGAGCGGGCCCCGAGCCGGGAGAGTCGGATTCCGTCGGGCCGCAGACCGCGGATCGCGGTTCGGCACCGTCCCGTCGTCCTGGGATGCCCCGCCCGCGGCACGGGGATGCCCGACCCGGGCTCCCCGCGCCGCGGTGGCGGGCTCAGGCCTCCCCTCGTCCCCACACCGTGTTGAGGTGGGACTGCGAGTCGCGCAGCGTGGAGAGATCGAAGCCGACCGCGTGGTACTTCGGGCCGGCGACGAGCAGTTCCTCCGCCGGGAACTTGGTGATGACCTCGCACCCGTCCGCGGTCACCACGAGCTCCTCCTCGATGCGCGCGGCTCCGATGCCGTCGGCGGAGGGCCAGTAGGTCTCGAGCGCGAACACCATGCCCTCCTTGAGCTCCTCGGGGTGCTCGAACGAGACCAGGCGCGAGAATATCGGCTTCTCCCAGATCGACAGACCGACGCCGTGGCCGTACTGCAGCGCGAACGCCGCCTCTTCATCGGGAAACCCAAACTCCTCCGCCTTCGGCCAGACCGCCACGATGTCGGCGGTCGTCGCGCCGGGTCTCACCAGAGCGATGGCGCGGTCCATGTACTCTCGTGCGCGCTTGTAGGCGTCGACCTGCGCCGTCGACGCCGACCCTACGGCGAAGGTGCGGTAGTAGCAGGTCCGGTAGCCCTGATGGCTGTGGAGGATGTCGAAGAATGCCGGGTCGCCGGGTCGGATCAGGCGGTCGCTGTACACGTGGGGATGGGGCGAGCAGCGCTCGCCGGAGATCGCGTTCACGCCCTCCACGTACTCGGACCCCAGGTCGTAGAGCACCTTCGAGACGAGTCCGACCGTTTCGTTCTCCCTGACCCCCGGTTTCAGGAACCGGTAGAGCTCGTCGTAGGCCGCGTCGACCATCGATGCGGCCTGGGTGAGGAGCTGGATCTCCTCCTTCATCTTCACGGCGCGTGCGTTCAAGAAGGTCTGCTGTCCGTCGACGACCGTGATCCCGGCCTGCTGCAGGGCGAAGAGGATCGGCAGCTCGATGAGATCGACGCCGAGCGGCTCGTTCAGCAGTCCGAACTTCTCGAGCTCTCGTCGTATCTTGCGCGCCACCTCCTCCGCGATGCCCGCGTCGGGGTGGAACGCGCCTCGCAGCGTCGAGATGCCGGCCCGGGCGCCGGACTCCGCTCGCGGTCGCACCGCACCGTGATGGGGAGCGTGCGGGTCGGCGTCCATCTCCGTCGTCGTCGTGTGCAACCACGGGTTGTACAGGTCGTGGTGCTTGGCCGCCGAGCCGAAGTCCCAGACGATCGGATCGCTGTTGCGCGTGATGAGCGAGAATCGTATCGCCTTGTCCATGGCCCAGGTCCCGATGTGCGTCGCGGACATGTAGCGGATGTTCGAGAAGTCGAAGGCCAGGAGGGCGCCGAGATCGCTCTTCTCGAGTTCCGCCCGCAATTTCGCAACCCGGCCGGCTCGCAGCACGTCGCGGTCGATCCGCTGCTCCCAATCGACATCGTTCGTACCAAAAGTAGGAATCGGCATCTTCACCACACCCTTGTCTTCATTGATTCAGTTCACCGGAACGCGAGAGGCCAGTCACTCACCTGTTAAGTAAGACTAAACTTTTCTGAACGCACATGCAAGCTGACGGTGCACGAAGCGGGCCGCGGCGATCAGAGGGACTGCAGCGGCCGTTCCCGCCTCCCCGGCTCGGCTCGGACGCGCGCCGGCACGGTCACCGGCTCGCGGAGCGCTTGGCGCATCAGCGCGACGTTCGCGGTGCTCGGCGTCAGTTCACCGATCTCGATCTTCCTCGCGACCTCCACGACCGCGTCGTTCACCGGGGTCGGCACACCGTGCCGCCTGCCCATCCGCGCCACTTCGCCGTTCATCTCGAAGACCTCGCTGCGCCGATGCTTCATCCAGTCCTGCAGGACGGTGGCACGCGAGTGCGGGAGGATGTAGTTCGCCACCAGTTCGTCGAGGATCGTCGCGACATAGCTGCCGGGATCCTCCGCGGCATCGCCCTCCATCCCGAAGATGGGGCGGATCCTGAATCCGTGAGCCTGCGCGACGGCGATCGCCTCGTTGCCGGCCTCGAGCATCACCTCGCGCATGCCCTCGAAACGGGCGCAATCGGAGATCGAGAGGTCGAGATTGGCCGAGGTCACCAGCTCGGCGGCGTTCAGAACCAGTTTCATCCACTTCGCGGACTGGATGTCGTCCGTCTCCTCGACGATACCGACGTTGCGCAGGAGATCGGCCACCGGTGCGACGTGATGCGCCGCTGCGGGGTCCAGCGCGCCGATCGCGAACCAGCAGCGCTCATGCGCGGAGTGCCGCTCGACCACACCCGGCGTGTACATCGCCGAAGTGACCTCGATCACCGCGCCGAGGGCGCGCTCGACTCCCACGATGTCGGCGATCTCGGTCGCGGTCATGCCGTTCTGCACGCCGACCACCACCGAGTCCTCGTGCAGCAGCGGTGTGATGAGCTCGACGGCCCAGCGGGTGTCGTAGGCCTTGACCAGCAGCAGGACCACGTCGAAGGGCTCGCGCAGCTCGGCCACCTCGCACAGGTGATGAACGGGCACGCGGGTCGTGGTCGTCTCCCCCGCCGACTGCACGCGCACGCCGTGCTCTCGGATCGCCTCGACGTTCGCCGGCCACTGGTCGATGAAGGTCACGTCCACCCCGGCGTTCGCGAGGTCGGCTCCGATGATCGAGCCGTTCGCCCCCGTGCCCAGCACGGCGACGCGAAGCGAGGCGTTCTGTGTGTCGCTCATCTGGGCGTACCTCCTGTTTGCAGCAGCTGCTCGAACTCAATACCAACGTTTACCAATACTAAACGGAGGAGGTTGGTGCAGCCAAACGATCTCCGGTCACGCTGCGGAAGAGCTGAAGGGCCAGGCCCAGGCCGAAGAGCGCGAGAGCGACCCAGACCACGGCCTGCGCGCCGACACCGGCCAGGCCGATGCCGCCGAGCAGCGCGCCGACGAAGCTGCCGAGGTTGATCGTTCCGGGCGCGAGCGACGCCGCGAGTCGGGGACGGCGCTGCGCCAGCCTCACGTAGATGACCTGAGCGCTCGGCGTGAGCGCGCCGAGCCCGACGCCCACCAGGAAGACGCCCGCGCCGGCGAATCCACCCGACATGCCGCCGGGGAGCAGCAGCAGGGCTCCCCCGGCGCCCGCCGCGGCGCCGAGCAGCAGCGTGAGCGGGGCCGAGCGGTCCGCGACCGCGCCGCCGCCGAAGTTGCCGAGATTCATGCCGATGCCGAAGACCAGCATCAGCACCGCCACCGAGATCACCGGCGACGGGCCCTGCGCGTGCAACGAGATCGGCGCGACGAAGGTGGTGATGGCGAACGCTCCGCTGGCGAGGCTCGTCACCAGGACGATCGCGACCACGAGCCGCCAGGGTCCGCCGGCGCGCGACCGCTCCGGATGCTTCGCCGCGGTCTCAGCCGCCAGGGGCGCGATCCTCGCGAGCGCGAGGAGCGGCGCCGCGAACAGCAGCGCGCACACCCCGAGGGCGATCCGCCACCCGGTGACGGCGCCGAAGGCGGTCAGCAGCGGGACCCCGACCACGTTCGCCATGGTGAGTCCTCCGACCACGATGGCCGCGCCGCGGCCATGGTGCCGCGAGCCGAGTGCCCTCGCGGCCATGAGCGAGGCGAGCCCCACATAGGACGCGTGCGCGAGCGCGGAGAGGAACCGCAGGACCACGGCGACGGGCAGATTCGGCGAGAGCACCGTGAGCAGGGTGAGCACCAGCATCGCCGCGGCGCAGATCGCCACGATCGAGCGCTCGGAGAGGCGGCGCAGGACGATGGGGGTCACGATCATGCCGACCACCACGCCGAGCGCGTATCCGGAAGCCATGCCACCGGCCGCGGCGATCGCGGCCTCCGGATGGGCCGCGTAGAGCACGGGCGAGAGATCCTGGGCGATCTCGGGCAGGAGGCCCATCACGAGGAACTCGCTCACGCCGATGCCGAACGCACCGCACACCAGTGCGGCGATGAGGGCGCGCTGCCTCGCGCGTCCCGCGTCCCCGCCTTGCCCGTTCATCATCGCGTCCCGCTTTCTCCGCCGCGCTGCGCCGATAGCCGATCAGCCACGCCGGCGCGACGCGCGGATCGGTCTGCGCCCCGTGGCGGGACGCACGGACGCGGCCGAATGTTAATCATCAACAAACATATCTGCTTCGCGGAAAGAATGCTCGGTGATCCGCAAAAGCCCTGTTCGGAGGGTTAAGCGGCTCATCGAGTGCGGCGCTCGCGACATCTCCCGAAGCAGAATCGTAAAGTTCAGTAGAACAATGCTTCCCGGCTCGCTACACTGTCACCGTACCCGCGCCGAGCAGCCGTCACCGCGCTCCTCCGCTGTGAGCATCGCCGCCGCACCACCGCGAAGGAGACCCCGTGACCGACACGCTGTTCACGCCTCTGACCATCGGGCCCTGGACGCTCCCGAATCGGATCGTCATGGCGCCGCTGACCCGCTGCCGTTCGGGCGAGGATCGCGTCCCCGACGAGCTCGCGGCCGAGTACTACCGTCAGCGCGCGGGCGCGGGGCTCATCATCACGGAGGGGACCATCGTCAGCTCCGACGCCGCCGGCTACCTCGGAACGCCCGGTATCTGGAGCGAGGAGCAGGTGCTCGGCTGGCGGCAGGTGACCGATGCGGTGCATGCCGCCGGCGGGCGCATCCTCCTGCAGCTGTGGCACTGCGGCCGCATCTCGGACCCTGAACTGCTCGGGGGGCGGCTCCCGGTCGCGCCGAGTCCGATCCCGGCGACGGGTCGGGTGCGGCGTCTCCGCCCGCACCGACCGTACTCGGTGCCGCGCGAGCTCACGACTGATGAGATCGGGGGCATCGTCGAGGACTTTCGCCGCGGCGCGCTGAACGCGAGGCGAGCCGGCTTCGACGGAGTGGAGTTGCACGCTGCGAACGGATATCTCATCGACCAGTTCCTGCAGGACAGCACGAATCGTCGCGGCGATCGCTACGGCGGATCCGTCGAGAACCGGGCTCGGTTCCTGCTCGAGATCGCCGATGCCGTGAGCGAGGTCTGGGGGCCCGATCGAGTCGGGGTGCACCTCCGCCCGCGGGGCGAGGAGCACGACATGGGAGACAGCAACGCTCCGGCTGTCTTCGGGCACGTCGCCGAAGAGCTCGGGCGGCGCGGGATCGCCTTCCTGTTCGTCCGGGAGATCGAGGCGGACGACAGTCAGCTCCCACGGCTGAAAGAGCTGTTCGGAGGGCCGGTGATCGCCAACGAGGAGATGAGCGCCGAGGACGGAGCCCGGCTCATGGCTGCGGGATCCGCAGACGCGATCGCTTTCGGACGCGATTTCCTCGCGACTCCCGATCTGCCGGAGCGCATCAGGCTCGGCGCGGAGCTGAACGCCCCGGACCCGCGCACCTTCTACTGGGATCCGGGGATCGACCGCGCCAAGGGATACACCGACTATCCTCTCCTCAGCGCCTGATATCAGGCCGCGACCCGCTGCTTCACACGGGCCCGCACGACGGAGTAGACCACCGCCGCGACCAGGATCATGAGTCCCTGCAGATAGTACTGCCAGGCCTGATCCAGCTTGAGGAAGAACATCGCGTTCAGCACCTGCACCAGCAGGAGGGAACCGAGCAGGCTTCCGACGAAGGTGCCCCTGCCGCCGAAGAGGCTGGTGCCGCCGAGCACGACCGCCGTCACGCTGGTCAGCGTGTAGTTCACCCCCTGGGACGCATCGCCGACGCCCAATTGCGCCATCAGCATGAGCGCCCCGAGGAAGGTCAGGAGGGAGCCGAGCACATAGGCCGAGATCACGGTGCGGTTGATCCTGACGCCGACGCGGCGCGCATTGGCCTCGTCCGATCCGGCTGCCCGGAGTCTCCATCCCCAGCGGCTCCTCTTGAGCGCGAACTCGAGTCCGACGGTCAGAGCGATGAGCAGCAGGAACGCGACCGGGACCATGTCGAGGATCTTGAACTGGATGATGTCGGACACCGCCCGATCGATGTTCCCGCCCGGGGTGGGCCGCAGGATGAAGCTGAAGCCCTGCAGCGCGAAGTACATGGCCAGCGTGGCGGCGATGGCGGTGAACTTCAGATATCTGATCAACAAGCCGTTGACGAGGCCGGTGGCCACGGAGACCAGGATCATGGCGGCGAGACCGAGCAGCATCGATCCGAGTTGCGCACCGCCCGAGAAGTGGAAGGAGGCGATGACGACCAGCAGTCCCGCGAGCGGCCCCACCGACATGTCGATGCCGCCGAGCAGCAGCACCAGGGTCTGGCCGAGCGCGATGAAGCCCAGCGCGGCCGTCAGAGTCAGGATCGAGGAGACGTTGAAGGCGTTCAGGTATTTGTCGTTCTGGGCGAGGATGTAGGCCGCCAACCCGAGGATCACCGCGCCGAGCAGGACGACGGGCGCGTAGTCGCCCTGGAGGAAGCGCGACAGCCTGCTCGACCCGCTCCGCGTCTTCACGACGGTCCGGAGGCTCTCGGTTCTCGACGTGACCGCCGTGTGCACCATGCGCTCCTCCTGGATCTCGTCGCCGGTGAGTTCGACGACGAGCTGTCCTCGAGACAGCACGATGACCCGATCGCAGAGCCCCTCGAGTTCCTTCGCATCCGACGAGGCGACGATCACCGGGGTGCCCTGGGCCGATATCTCGCGGATGATGCGGTAGAGCTCGGCGCGCGCGCCGACGTCCACCCCCTGGGTCGGCTCGTGCGCCAGCACGAGCTTCGGCTCGCCGAGCACCGTGCGCGCCATCACCACCTTCTGCTGGTTGCCCCCGGAGAGCGAGGAGACGTCGGCGTCGAGGGAGGGAGCCTTGACCGCCAGGGCGCGAAGCTGGTCGGTGACGATCTCCACCTCCCGCCGCCGGCTGAGCAGCGGCCCCTTGCGGAAGCGCTTGAGCGCGGAGATCGCCGCGTTCTCCCGCACCGTGAGACGCATGATCAGACCCTCGTGGTGCCGGTCGGCGGGCATGTACTCGGAGGCTCGTAGGAGGTCACCCGAACTCATCTCGCGACCGCCGATGACGACCCTGCCGTCATGGGGGGCCAGGCCGGCCAGCGTGCGCATGAGCTCTTCCTGGCCGTTCCCCACGACGCCTGCGATCCCGATGATCTCGCCCGGCCGCGCCGAGAAGGAGATGCCCTGGATGCCGTTTCCGCTGAGGTTGTCCACCACGAGGTTGAACTCGTCCGAGCCGCCGCTGCGCTTGTCGGGGAATGCGGAGGCGAGCCGCCTGCCGACGATGAGCGCGAGCATGTCCTCGTCGGTGACGTCGGCGATGCTCGCGTCCGCACGGGCGACCTGACCGTCGCGCAGCACGGTCACCCGCTGGGCGAGCTGACGCACCTCAGCCATGCGATGGGTGATGTAGACGATCGCCGTCCCCTCCGACGTCCACTCGGCCACGAGGTCGAACAGCATCTCGACGGACTCGCTGCCGAGCGGAGCCGTGGGCTCGTCGAGCACCAGGATCTTCGGGTGCAGTGCGAGCGCCTTGGCGATCTCGAGCAGATGCTTCTGGGCGACGCTGAGGTTCTCCACGCGATCGGCGGGGTGCACGTCGAGCCGCACCCGGCCGAGCAGTTCATCGACGACCTGCCCGACCGGTCTTCCCGAGAACACCGACGGCGGCAGCGCCACGCGCAGGTTCTCGAGCACGGTCAGGTCCGGGAGCACCGCGGGGTGCTGGTGGACGATCGCGATCCCGAGCGCGGTGGCCTGCGTCGGGTCGAGCGCTTCGAAGACCTCGCCGTCGACGACGATCGAGCCGCCATCGGGCTTCAGCGACCCCGTTGCGACGTTCATGAGCGTCGACTTGCCCGCTCCGTTCTCGCCGAGAAGCGCGTGGACCTCGCCGGGATAGATGTTGAGAGACACGTCGGTGAGTGCCGGTACACCGGAGAAGCTCTTGTCGATCTCGTGGAGAGACATGACCGGCGTCTGCGGATTGGCGTCGCTCTGCTGCACGTTATGGTTCCCTATCGAAACGTAGTCGGGTATCTGGGTCGGGTCTGCGGAGGCGGCGGGGCCTCCGCAGACCCGGTCGGCCGTCAGCCGCCGATGAGCGCGGCCTGCTCCTCGCCGCTCAGCGCGGAGGAGAGGTAGATGTCGTCCGGCAGGTCCCGCTCGCACTGCACGGGCTTGTCCTCGGAGGTCGAGTCCTCGAACACGCCCCCGACGTACAGCGTCTCCGCCGGGATCTCGCCGCCGGTCGCGCGGGCGACCGCGTGCTGCACCGCGAGCCGGATGTTGTCGGTGCCGGTCTTGATGGTCATCATCTTGAAATCGGGGCTCGTCTCCTGGTGGTCCTCCCAGAAGCAGCCGAGCACGTTGCCGTCCGAAGCCGCCAGCGCCGGGATCGAACGACCGTTCTTCTCGAACTCGGGCAGCGCACCGACGAGCGAGGGGCCGAAGTCCGAGACGATCACGTCGATCTGGGGGTGCTTGGCGATCGCCGCGGTGAGCACCTGCTGCGTCTTCGCCGGATCCCACTCGGTGATCTCGAACGGCTGCTCTCCGATGAACTCGTACTTCTCGTCGCTCAGCACCTCGGTGAGGCCCTCGTGCTCGGCGATGCCCTGGCTGGTGCCCGCCGGGCCGCTCAGGAACAGGATCTTGGCTCCGTCCGGGAACTGCTCCTCGATCCAGCGCGCCCAGGTGCGCCCGTCCTCGACGTAGTCCGCCGCGACGTACTCGTCGTAGTCGGTACCGGCCTCGCCGCCGGGGCTGTCGCGGTAGGGCACCGTGACGATGCCGGCTTCGAATGCGGACCGCAGCGCGGGCAGGATGGCCTCGCCCGAGGCGGTGTGCACGACGATCGCATCCGCTCCGGTCGCGACGGCGCCGTTGATGTCGGAGATGGCCTTCTGCGTATCGCCCTGCCCGTCGATGAACTCGAAGTCGGTGATGCTCGGGCAGGTTCCGGCCTCCATCCGGCCGGTCTCGGCGGCGATCATGCGCCAGCCGTTGCCGCCGAAGCCGTCGAGGAAGGTCAGCGTGGCCTCATCGGGGCCGCACCATGCCGGCGTGTCGGCGTTATTGCCCGCTCCGTCGCCCGCGGCCTCCTCGGCGCCATCGCCGCTCGAGCATGCGGACAGGAGCAGTGCGCTCGTGGCGAGCGCAGCCGCTACCGCGAGCCTCTTCTTGTTGAACCTCATGATGTGTTTCCTTTCGTGTGCAGTCGCTTGTGGTGACGAGGGTCTGGTGGGTCCGATCACGCCGAGACCGGGCGGGCGGAGCGGTCTCCGCGGGACGCGATCCAGCGACGGACCGCGCCCCAGTTGACGGTGTAGATGGCGACGCCGATGACGAGCGCGGCCGCCTGCATGAGCGTCCGCGCCGCGTAGGGGACTCCCAGGGCGAGCGAGAACTGTTCGAGCTGCGTCAGGAACACCGCCGCGACGATGGTGGCCACGGGAAAGCCCCGGCCGCCGAGCAGCGAGGTGCCGCCCAGCACGACCACGGCAACGGAGGGGAGGAGGTAGTTGTTGCCGAGGTAGGCCGTCGGCTGCGCGACGACACCGCCGAGAATGATGCCCGCGAACGCGTAGAGCAGCTGCGCCCCCACGTAGGCGCCGACCTTGTGGGTGCGCACGCGAATGCCCATTGCTCTGGCCGCGGACGGGCTCGCGCCGACGCCCTCGAAGCGGCGCCCCGCGGGGGTCCTCTTCAGCAGGAGCGACACCAGGAGGAGGGTGAGAGCCAGCAGGATCACCGTGTTCGGGACGCCGAGGAGGCTGCCCGACATCACGTCGGCGAGCAGCGGGGTGGTCGTGCGCGGCACACCGCCCGAGATCGCGAGGATCGCGCCGAAGAGCAGCGCGTTGGTGCCGAGCGTCGTGATCACCGCGTTCAGGCCGAGGATGCCCACGAGGATGCCGTTGACGAGCCCGTTCACGACGGCGACGAGAATGCACAGGAGCACCGCGATGCCGAGCTTTCCGGAGTCGCCGTAGGGCACGTGGGTGATCAGCACCACCGCGATCGACACGGCTCCCGGGACCGAGAGGTCGATCCCCGCCTGCTGCACCACGAGCATCTGCCCGAGTCCCGCGACGGCGAGCACCACCGCGAAGGGGATCATGCCGAGCAGCACCCCGGGGGTGAGACTCGACGGTGCGACGAACACGCTGAGAGCGACCAGCGCGACCAGTGCTATGAGCATCGTGACGAATCCCTGCGACACCTGGATCCGCGAGCTCGAGAGCACTCGCCGGTCAGAGGCCTCTGACGTCATCGTTTCTCCTTTGAAAGATTCTGCGAGCGGCCGAAGCACCCGCACGCGTTGAGCAAAACTCTACGCCTGGCAACAAGAACATACATAAGTACAGAAGAACTAAACGCAACTTCGATGCGGGATCGTTACCCTAGTCGTCGATCTAGCTTTGATTTCAAGCGGTTTATGCCGATATTGAGAGCAATCCCTGCACCAGTGATCTCTGCAAGATGTTTAGCATATATTAACGATCTGTCCGCGGCTCGGCACCGGGGCGGCAGCTGCTTCAGCCGGGGGTGGCCTGGAGCAGCATCTTCACCTGATCCCCCGACGGATCCAGCAGCGTCTCGAACCCGCCGACCACCTCATCGATCGGGACCTGGGCGCTGACGGCCCGCTCCACGGGCAGCCGCCCCCGGCCGATGAGGTCGATGATCCTCGGCCAATCGGTCGTCGGGAAGCACCAGGTCCCGCCCAGGGTGATGTCGCGCTCGGAGAGCACCATCGGGTCGATCACGGCCGGTCGCGTGTGCAGACCGGTCTGCGAGATGTGCCCCGCGGCCCGGACGGCCGCGAGAGCCGTCTGCAGCGCACGCTCGTTGCCCGAGCACTCGACGACCGCGTCGACGCCCACGCCCTCGGTGCGGTCGCGGAGCTCGCCCGCGATGTCGACCACCGCTGCATCCAGCACCTCGCCCACGTCGAGGCTCCGCGCGAGCTCGAGCCGCTTCGGATTCACCTCGGAGATGAACACCTGGGCGCCCAGCGACGCGGCGTACAGCGAGGCCAGCACCCCGATCGGCCCGGCCCCGGTGATCAGCACGGCATCGCCGGGGCGGACTCCCGCACGATCCACTCCATAGGCCGCGACCGCGGTCGGTTCGACGAGCGCTCCCTGCAGGTCGGACATCGTCTCCGCGAGGGGAGTCACCTGCGAGGCGGCGACGACGCACTGCTCCGCGATGCCTCCCCACCGGTAGCTCAGTCCGACGCAGGCCATGGTGGCGCAGAGATGACCGCGGCCGCGGCGGCACTGGTAGCAGGTGCCGCAGAAGATGAGCGGCATGACCGATACCTTCTGCCCCACCCGCAGGCCGGTCACGGCGGAGCCGATCTCGAGCACCTCCGCCGAGAACTCATGACCGAGGATCTGCGGAGCCGACGCGGCGGTCAGCGGATGCGGCTCCTCGCTCGGGATCACGATGGGACCCTGGGCGTACTCGTGGAGATCGGTGCCGCAGATCCCGCACCAGATGGGCCGGAGGCGGACCTCGTGCGCCAGGACCCGGTCCGGTTCCGGCACGTCCTCGACACGGATATCGTGCGCCCCGTAGAAGACAGCGGCTTTCATCGACAATGCTCCTTCGTCGCTCTTCGATTCAAAGATCCCCGAGCTCGGTCCGTCCGGCCCGGTTCCCCGCTCGACGCCGATTCACACCAGGATCATCCCGCCCTCGATGGGGATGATCTGGCCGGTGATGTAATCCGAGTCCGGCGCAGCCAGGAAGACCGCGGTCGGGATCAGATCCTCGGGCGTCGCCGCCCGGCCGAGGAGAATGTCACCGGCCATGGAGGCGAAGCCGGAGTCGCCCTCGCCGATCGCCTCGAGATCGGCGTCGAGCTTGATCCACAGCGGAGTGTCGACCACTCCGGGCGCGATGCCGTTGACGGTGATGCGGTGCTCGGCGAGGGCGCGAGCCGCCGCCTGAGTCAGCGAGATGACCGCGGACTTCGCGGCGCTGTAGGGCGCGAAGTTGGGGAAGCCCGTGCGCCCGGCGATCGACGCGGTGTTGATCACCTTGCCGGGCGAGCCCTGCGCCAGGAACTGCTCGGCCGCCTCCTGGGTGCCGATCAGCACGCCGAGGGCGTTCACCCTCATGATGAGTTCGAAGTTGCTCTCGGTGATGTCGAGGAACTTGAGCGGTGCGTTCATGCCCGCGTTGTTGAAGTAGGCGTCGATGCGCCCGAACTCCTTCACCGCCTCTGCGATCGACGCCCGCACGCTCTCGCGGTCCGTCACGTCCGCCTGCACCCCGATGGCCGATCCGCCCGCATCGACGATCTGCCGGGCCACGGTCTGCGCGGACTCCCCGTTCAGATCCGAGACGACCAGGTTGGCCCCCTCCGCGGCCATGCCGCGGCTGATGCCCGCGCCGATGCCGGATCCGGCCCCCGTGACGACGATCGTACGGTTCTCGAGTCTTCCCGCCATATGCAAACTCCTTTGTTCTCCGCGCTCCCGGCGCATGGTGCGAACCGGCTTCAGCGTTCACTATAACTAAACTCAACGTTCTTGGCGAGCGTGTCCGGAATCTCCCAGTTTCTCGGATCGAATGACGTCTCCGCGGTGCGGCCGTGCCGCGCCGGGGATTGAACACCGGCGCGGAATCGTGTTCACTGGCAGTGTAGATCCAATCGTCACACAAAGGAGTTCACCGTGTCTTTCAGCGTCGAAGGCCTCCACCACGTCGGCATCACCGTACGCGATATGAAGCGATCGTTCGAGTGGTACAGCACGATGTTCGGGCTCGAGCACGGGCCCGTCAATCACAACGAGGGCGCCGAGCTCGAAGCCGGCGTCGAAGTGCCGGGAGCAGTGCTCGACTATTCGATGATCGAGGTCGGCTCCACCCGCATCGAGTTCCTCGAGTACACGGCGCCGGAGGGCGAGGACTTCTCGCTGCGCAACTGCGACGTCGGCGCCGCGCACCTCTGCTTCCAAGTGGACGACATGGAGGAGGCCTACCGCGCGCTCACCGAACGCGGCGCGGTGTTCAACGCGCCCCCGGTCACGCTTTCCGAGGGAGCACTCGCCGGCTCCCAGTGGGCGTATCTGCGAGACCCCGACGGCGTGCAGCTGGAACTCTGGCAGTGGCCTCGCTGAGCGCCCGGCCGAGGCGCTCGACGGTTCTCAGCCGGTCTCGCTGTCGCGGATCTCGGCGGCCGACGGATCGACGAGGATCTTGATCGCGCTGGCTCGGCCCTCGCTCATCGGCACGAGGGCATCCGAGACCAGCCTGTCGAGCGGCAGCACGCGCGGTGCCACGATGCTCCAGCGCCCTCGGCGTCGGGCGACCAGATCCACCGCGATGGGGAAGTCGACCTCCCGGACGAGGGCGTTCGAGCCGATGAGCGTCTTCTCCATCAGCGTGAGAGCCGCGAGATCGATCTCGACGGGCGCGTGCTGAATGCCGATGGCCACGATGCGCGCACCCTTCGGCGAGATCGCGAGCACGGTGTCGAGCACCGGGCGCACTCCGGTCGCCTCGAGGAAGAGGCGCACGTCCTCGCCCTCCACGGCCTGCCGGATGCGCGCCCGATCGTCCGCGCCGTCCACCAGCACGGTGCGATAGGCCCCGAGCTCCTCGGCTATGGCCAGACGGCGCTCATCGCGATCCACCACGATCGCCTTGGCGCCCAGCTGCGTGAGCACGTACGCCAGGAAGGCGCCGATCCCGCCCGCACCGGTGAGCAGAACGGTCTCGCCGTTCACGTCGCCGACGCGCCGCACGTTGTGCACGGCGATCGCCATCGGCTGGCAGAGGGCGGCCTCGTCCATCGAGAGCCCCAGCTCATCGACCGCGATGCAGGCCTCGACCGGGGTGCTCACGTATTCGCCGAGGGCGCCGTTGCGGTGGAGGCCGACACCGCTGTAGGTGGTGCAGAGGTTCGACTCCCCCCTCCGGCAAGGACCGCACTCGCCGCAGCACACCGAGCCGCATGAGGCGACGGTCTTGCCGACCCATTCGTCGCTCACCCCGTCGCCCACCGCGATGACGGTGCCCGAGAACTCGTGGCCCGGCACGATCGGGCCGAGATGGCCGGTGTGCGGATGGGCGACCTCGACGGGGTGCTGCAGGGGACCGTGGGCGAACTCGCCCAGATCGGAGCCGCAGACCCCCACGGTGCCGGTGCGGAGCAGCAGCTCCCCCGGCCCGGCGGAGGGCGCGGGCACCGTCTCGAAGCGGATATCGCGGTTGCCGTGATACACAGCTGCGCGCATCGTGTCGGGCACCGCGTCTGTGGTGATGGTCATCTCTCGGAGTTCCTATCGCTCGGGGGGTTCTCTGGGCACGTCGTCGAGCACTGCGCCCCGCGCAGAGCCGAGTCCTCCGCTCGCCTCCCGGACGCGCGAGAGGCGCCGGACGAGCATCCCGTCGGGGTGAGTTGGGAAGATGCCCTCATGACCTGACCTCGCATGCGTCAATCCAGATGTTGTATAGCAGTGACGTACGTGAATGTGCAGCACTGCAGCTCAACGAGTAACATAACACAATCATATTTCAATTTTGCGAACGATTGCATATCGGCCGCATACGCGCCTCTTTCTTGTTTTCTCGTGCGTTCTGCGCTTGTGAGCACTAGTATCGCGAGAGTCAGAGCCGACCCCCGCCGGCGTCGTCCACGCATGAACACCAACGCTTAACACTCGGATGGCCCGGCCAGCACCATTCACTGAGGAGGAACCATGAGACTCGCAGGAAAGATCGCACTCGTCACCGGCGCGGCCGGAGGCATCGGACGGGCGACCGCAGAGCGCTTCGCAGAGGAGGGAGCGATCGTCTACGCCGCCGACATCACGGCGACGGACCCCTATGCCGCCGACTCCATCGCCTTCGTCCGACTCGACGTGACCGACCCGTCCCAGTGGCGGAGCACCGTCGCCGACATCGTCCGAGAGCACGGACGCATCGACGTGCTCTTCAACAACGCCGGCATCGTCAAGGCCTACGAGGCCGTCGCCGAGATCGCGCTCGAGGACTGGAACCAGGTGGTGGACGTGAACCTGAACGGCGTCTTCTACGGCTGCCGGACCGTCATCCCGGTCATGCGGGAGCAGGGGAGCGGCTCGATCATCAACACGTCCTCCATCTGGGGCATCGCGGGAGCCGCCGGCGTGGCCGCCTACACCGCTTCGAAGGCCGCCGTCCGCTCGCTGAGCAAGAACGTCGCGCTCTCGTACATCTCCGACGGCATCCGGTGCAACTCGCTGCATCCGGGCCTCATCGACACCCCGCTGATCGCCGCACAGGATGCCGACATCACCGCGGGGGTGCTGGCGCAGACGCCGCTCGGACGTCTGGGCTCGCCGCGGGAGATCGCCAACGGAGCGCTGTTCCTCGCGAGCGACGAGTCGAGCTACATGACGGGCGCGGAACTGGTGCTCGACGGCGGCTACACGGCGCAATAGCCCTCCGATGGATCAGCCGTGTATGATCTTGTTTACTTTGAGTGAACGGCTCCGAGCACGGCGAGGTGGAGTGGACGAGTGAACGATCAGCGGATTGCGGTGCTCGGCACCGGCGCGAACGGGGCGTCGATCGGCGCGGATATGGTGCGTGCCGGACTCGATGTCACGTTCATCGATCAGTGGCCCGCCCATATCGAGGCGATGCGCGCGCACGGCCTGACCGTGCAGATGCCCGACCGCACCGAGGTCACCGAGGTGAACGCCTATCACCTCGCCCAGGTGGCGGAGCTGCGAGAGCCCTTCGACATCGTCTTCATCTCGACGAAGACCTACGACACCCGCTGGTCGGTCGAGCTCATCAAGCCGCTGTTGCACGAGGACTCCGTGATCGTCGGGCTGCAGAACGGCATGACGATCGACGTGGTGGCCGAGGTCGTCGGGTCCGAGCGCACGATCGGAGCGGTGCTCGGCATCGCTGCGAACGTGTTCGAACCCGGCACGGTGGTGAGGCAGGTGCCGCCGGAGGGCACGTGGTTCACCGTCGGCACGCTCGACGGTGAGCGCACGCCTCAACTCGAGGCAGTGGTCGCGGCGCTGAGCCACGCGGGCACGACCGAGGTGTCCGATGACATCCGCTCCTCGAAGTGGATGAAGCTCATCGCCAACATTCCCGAGATGCTGCCCTCCGCGATACTCGGAGTCCCCCTGCTCACCGCGGTCGGCGAGAAGGATATGCGAAAGGTCATGGATCTCGCGGCGCGCGAGGCCTACCAGCTCGCGATCGACGCGGGCATCACGATGCTGCCCATCTTCGGCAAGACCGCCGATGAGGTGCCGGACTCCGACCAGTACGCTCTCGATCTCCTCGACGCCGTGCTCGAGTCGTTCTCACTGCCCGACACCCGCGTGGCGGTGCTGCAGGACTGGCAGAAGGGGCGTCGCGCCGAACTCGACGGCTTCAACGGGTACATCGTCGAGCTGCGCGAGCGCCTGGGCGGGAAGGCGCCGGTGAACGAGGCGATCCTGCGGATCGGGGAACGCATCGAACGCGGCGAACTCGTTCCGAGCCTCGCGAACGCCGCACTCATGCGGGAGATCGTCAGAGAACCCGTGCTCGTGCCCGCTCGAGCACGGACCGCGAACCGGGGGGTCGGTCGATGATCCGGCATGTCGTCACGTTCCGCTTCCGTGCCCGGGACCCCGAGGGCCGGGCGGCGGCGGCTTCGGAGCTCCGCTCAGCCCTGGAGCCGCTCGCGGAGGTCGTCCCCGGGGTGCGCTCGCTCGAGATCGGCATCGATGACGGCGCGGTCCCCGGCCACTGGGATGCCGTGCTGATCTCGCTTCACGATTCCTTCGAGGCGCTCGCCGCCTATCAGGTCCACCCCGCTCATCAGGCGGCGTTGACGATCGTCGGGGCGCTGGTGACCGACAAGTCCGTCGTCGACTACGAAGCCGGAGCGCCGAGATGACCGCCTCCCCCCGCATCGCCGTCTTCGGAGCGGGTGCGAACGGCGGCGCCATCGCCGCCGCACTGGTCGAGGCCGGCGCCGACGTGACGGCGATCGATCCCTGGCCCGCGCAGGTCGAGGCCGTTCGGGAGCAGGGCCTCACCGTCCGCACCGCGGACGGTGCGCGCACGACGCGCCTCCCGATCCTGCACCTCTGCGAGCTCGCCGAGCCGGCACCGCAGTTCGACCTGATCGTGCTGGGCGTCAAGGCCTACGACACCCGATGGGCCTGCGAACTGCTGCGGCCGCACCTGGCCGCCGAGGGCGCCGTGGTCGCCGTCCAGAACGGGATGACGCTCGACACCGTCCGCGAGGTCTTCGGGGCCGATCGCGCCATCGGCTGCGTCATCGAGGTCGCAGCCAACATGTTCGACCCGGGCGACATCGAGCAGCAGGCACCGATGTGGCTGGCGCTCGGCGGAGAGACCCCCGCCTCCCAGGCCCGTGCGGAGCAGGCCGCCAGGGTGCTCTCCCCCGCTGCGAGCATCGTGATCGTGGACGACATCCGCTCGGCGAAGTGGATGAAGCTGGTGGCGAACTCCTGCGAGCTGGTTCCGTCGGCGATCCTGGATCTCCCCCTCGCCGAGGCGATCGCGCTCCCGGGCATGCACGACTTCATGCTGGAGGCGGGCCACGAGGCCCTCGACGCCGCACTCGCGGACGGCCGCAGCATCGTCCCCATATTCGACGGGGAGGTGCGCGCGGATCACCTGACGCGCGAGCGCTACGTCGAGTACCTCCTCGGCATCGTCCTCTCCGACTACACGCTCCCGGACACGCTGACCACGGTGCTGCAGGACTGGCGCAAGGGGCGGCGCGCGGAGATCGAGGAGATCAACGGCACCGTGCTCGACGTGCTCGACGCGGATCGGGCGCCGTCGAACACCCGGATCCTCGAGCTCGCGCGACGGATCGAGCGCGGGGAACGGCCGGCCGGCACCGAAAACCTCGGAATACTACTCGACAAGACGACGGACTTCCCGTCGGTACCGCGTCGGGGCGGGCTTCTGGAATAGACTGACACGAATACCACCGTCGTCGACGGTACGAAGGGAATCACGATGTCCGAAGACCTTGGACCGCGCCTGCGAGCAGCGCGCGAAGCCCAAGGGATGAGCCTCCGCTCGCTGGCTTCAGCAATCGGCGTATCCCCCAGCCTCCTCTCCCAGGTCGAGACCGGCAAGACCAAGCCCTCGGTCAGCACGCTCTACGCCCTGGTCTCGCACCTCGGCGTCTCGACCGACACCCTGCTGGGACGAGCCGATCCGGCCGCGGCGGCCGTCGAGACGCCCGCGGCGGCGCAGGCCGCGGTGGGCGGGCAGATCTACCAGCAGATCCATGCGGACGACCACCCGGTGCTCGAGATGGAGAACGGGGTGCGCTGGGAGAAGCTCGCGGTGCTCGACGCCGTCGACGTCGAGGCTCTGCGAGTGACCTACCAGCCGCGGGGATCGAGTTCGGTCGAGGGACGTCTCATGCGCCATCTCGGCGTCGAGCACATCTACATGCTGAGCGGCGAGCTGACCCTGCACCTCGGCTTCGAGACGCACATCATCCGTGCCGGCGACTCCGCGGCCCTCGAATCCCAACGCCCCCACATGTTCGTCAACCATGCGGATGAGCCGGCCGTCGGGATCTGGTACATCACCGGACGCAATTCCGCTCTGCAGCGAGCCTCCACCGGCGTCGAGGAGACGTCGAAGGAATCCGCGACGGGGGAGCTCAATTCGGCGGTCGACGTTCTGCGCGCCTTCCGCGGCTGAGGGTTCGCCCCCAGTTCCTCTCCTCGCATCGCTTCGAAGCGCCTCCGCCTCGAGCCGGTGCCCTTTCCGACCCGTAAGATGGATCTGTGCTGCTCTCAGACCGCGACATCAACGCCGAACTGTCCGCCGGCCGCATCACGCTCTCGCCGAGCGAAGCCGACATGGTGCAGCCGTCGAGCATCGACGTGCGGCTCGATCGCTACTTCCGCCTGTTCGACAACCACAAGTACGCGGTGATCGATCCGGCCGAGGATCAGCCCGAGCTGACCCGGCTGATCGAGGTCGATCCGGCCGAGGGCTTCATCCTGCATCCGGGAGAGTTCGTCCTCGGCTCGACCTTCGAGCAGATCGGGCTCCCGGACGACATCGCCGCCCGCCTCGAGGGCAAGAGCTCCCTCGGCAGGCTGGGCCTGCTCACCCACTCGACCGCCGGCTTCATAGATCCGGGGTTCGAGGGGCACGTCACCCTCGAGCTCTCGAATGTCGCGACGCTTCCCATCCGGCTCTGGCCGGGCATGAAGATCGGCCAGCTGTGCTTCTTCCGCCTCACCTCGCCGGCCGAGCGACCGTACGGCGCCGGGGCCACCTATTCGAGATACCTCGGACAGCGCGGCCCCACGGCGTCGCGATCCTTCCAGAACTTCCACCGCGCCGATGTCACCGGCACCGAGGCGGGGAGCACCGGCGCCTGAGGGGTGTTCGGGGGAGGTCGGAGGGCGGCGCTCCGCTCCATCCCTATCGCCGTCGGATCACCTCGGCGATGATCGACCAGTCGCCGTCCTTGAGCTTCTCGTCGGCGACCGCCGCCTCGAACAGCCCGCGCAGGGTGGGCGAGGACGGCAGCGCGGCCCCCACCTCGGCTGCCGCCGCCTCCGTGAGGGCGAGATCCTTGAGCCCCAGCGCCGTATCGAAGGCCGCGGGGAAGTAGGAGCGCTCGGCGATGATCTTGCCGTAGCCGGTGTAGGCCGAGCCGGTGAAGGCGGCGTCGGTGAGGATGTCGACGAACAGCTGCCCGTCGATGCCACCGCGTTCGACCATGTTGATCGACTCGCCCAGGGCGAGCAGAGCGTGGATCAGGTTGTAGTTGACGCCGATCTTCACGAGTGCGGCCGCGGCAGGGCTCTCGCCGATGTGCCAGGTCTTCTTCCCGAGCGCATCGAGCGCCGGCGCCGCGGCCTCGACGTCGGCTTCCTTCCCACCGACCACGATGTTCAACTGGCCGGCACGTGCCACGTGCGGCCGACCGAGCACCGGCGCGCCCAGGTAGCGCACGTCCGCCGCCGCGTGGCGCGCTTCGAGCTCGCGCGCCAGCTCGGTGCTGACGGAGGCCATGTTCACGTGCAGCGACCCCGAGGCTCCGGTGAGCAGCTGCTCGGAGAACACCGCGTCGACGGCCTGGTCGTTCGAGAGCATCGAGATCGTGACGTCGCGTTCGAACGCGTCCGCGGGACCGCCGAGACGCGTGGCACCGGCCTCGACGAGCGGGTCCGCCGCCGACGCCGTCCGATTCCAGACGGCGACGTCGAGGCCTGCTTCGAGCAGTCGCGCGACCATCGCCGCCCCCATAGTGCCGAGTCCGATGAAGCCGATGGTGGTCATGTGCGTCCCTTTCGAGCGGAGCGAAGGCGGTGCCTTCGGGTGGTGAGGAATGACGTCGCGCTGCGAACGGGGACCGTCCGCGGCGCAGGTTCGATGCGGGTGCGTTCCGAGACTCAGACCAGGATGGAGAACGGATGCTCGATCCGCGCCCTGAAGGCCTGCAGCCACTGGGCGGCGAGGGCCCCGTCGACCACCCGATGATCCGCGGAGAGGGTGACGGTCATGACGGTGCCGACGGCCAGTTCGCCATCCGTCACGATCGGCCGCTGACTCGCGGCGCCGACGGCCAGGATACCGGACTGCGGCGGATTCAGGATGGCGCTGAACTCGTCGACCCCGTACATGCCGAGGTTGGAGATCGAGAAACTGCCTCCTTCGAGCTCGCTCTGCGTGAGCCGTCCGGCCCGGGCGCGCTCGGCCAGATCCGCGATCGTCGCGCTCACTGCGGTCAGGCTGAGCGCGTTGATGTCGCGGACGACCGGGGTCAGGAGTCCCCCTTCCGTGGAGACCGCGACCGCGATGTCGACGGTCTCGAAGCGGCGGATGTGGTCTCCGCCCCAGATCGCGTTCGCTTCGGGCACGTCGGCCAGGGCCTGCGCCGCGGCCTTGACGACGAAGTCGTTCACCGAGATCTTGCGCGAGGCGCTCTCGTTGACGGTCTTGCGCAGCGCGAACAGCTCGTCGACGCGGCAGTCCGCGGTGAGATAGAAGTGCGGGACGGTGGACTTGCTCTCGGTGAGCCGTCGGGCGATGGCCTTGCGCATGCCCGTGAGGGGGACCGCCTCCCCCGGCTGGTCCCCGGTCGGGGGCGCCGATCCGCTCGGTGCCGGTTCGGCGGCGGGGGCCGCGGCCCGAGCGGGCGCGGGGACGAACGCGTCGAGGTCGCGACGCACGATGCGGCCGCCGGGACCGGTGCCGGTCACGCGGGCGAGCTCGATGCCGCGCTCGCGCGCCAGACGGCGCACGATGGGGCTGCTGAACAGCCGCTCGCCCGACTCGCCCGACTCGCGGGGCGCCTCCTCGGTCGGGGCCTGGGCTGCTTCATCGAGATCCCTCGGGGCCGGCTCCGGCGCGGAATCGGGTGCGGCCCCGGCGGGCGGTGCGGGCTCCTCCGGCGTCGCGGCGGCGTTCGAGGCGCCGCCGCTCGGGCGCACCGCGTCGACGTCCGCGTCGCTGTCGCCTTCCTGACGCAGGATCGCGATGGGCTCGCCGACCGCGATGGTCTCGCCGGTCGGGGCGAGCAGCTCGGCGACGACGCCCGCGTTCTCCCCGGCGAACTCGATCATCGCCTTCTCCGTCTCGATCTCGGCGAGCGGTGTGTCGGCTGCGACGGTGTCGCCCTCGGCCACCAGCCAGGACTGGATCGCGGCCTCGGTGACGTTCGCGAGCACCTCGGGCATCCGGATGAGAACGGCCATCAGTTGCTCCCCATGTTCGTCTTGAGCGTCTCGAGACCGGCGACGACCTCTTCGGTGCGGGCGATGGCCGCCCGCTCGAGCACCTTCGAGATGCTGGGCGATGCCTCGCCTCCGGTGACGCGCTGCACGGGCTGATCGAGCCAGTCGAAGAATCGGCGCTGGATCTCGTCGCTCAGCCACGCGCCGTACGAGGTGCCGCGCGCGCCCTGCTCGACGATCACGACCGCATTGGTCTTCTTGATGCTCCGTTCGATGGTGTCCCAGTCGATCGAGGCGCGGTCGAGCCACCGCAGATCGATCAGATCCGCGTCGAGACCGGTCTCGTCGAGTGCTTCACCGGCGTGGTGGACCATCGAGAGGTAGCTGATGACGGTGGCGTCCTCGCCCTCGCGCCGCAGGGCGGCGGTGCCGGGCGCGATCACGTAGTCCAGGTCGCCGTCGGGCACGCGGTCGGCGCGCTGGTAGAGGTCGACGTGCTCGATCACCAGCACCGGGTCCTCGAGCGCGAGCGCCGCGTTCATCAGCCCGACGTAGTCCGCTGCCGTCGACGGGGCCACGATGCGCCAGCCCGGTGCGGTGGCGAAGATGCCGGCGGGATCCATCAGGTGCTGGGAGCCGTAGCCGGAGCCCATGGCCACCTTCGTGCGGAGGACGAGCGGCAGGGTGTTGTTGTCGCCGAACATGTGCCTCGCCTTCCCCACCTGGTTGAACACCTGGTCCGCGGCGACCCACATGAAGTCGGGGTACATGAACTCCACGATCGGGCGGATGCGGCCGTCGAGGGCGGCGCCGCCGGCGAAGCCGAAGAAGGCGTTCTCGCTGATCGGCGTGCCGATGACCCGGGTCGGGCCGAACCGCTTGGCGAGGCCCTTGGTGGCGCCGTTGGTGCCCCCGCCGAGCTGGTGCACGTCCTCGCCCAGCACCACGATCCGCTCGTCGAGCTCCATGCGGCGCTCCATGGTCTGCGCCACCGCGTCGACGAACTTGATGTCGCGCCAGCCGCCCCCGAGATCCAGCGGCTCCGCCGCGGTCAGCGCCGCGAGCTCGCTCGCGTCTCCGCGGATGCCGGTGTCGACCACGGCGGGATCGGGCCACGACTCCGGGCGGATCCTGCGCTTGCCCTCGTTCTCGGGATCGTCCTCGAGCAGGGCGGCAACGGCTTCGGCCATGGCCTGCTTGGCCTGATCGCGCACCGAGGCGACCTGCTGCTCGGTGATGAGATCGCGCTTCAGCATCTCGCGGGCGACGCGCTCGAGCGGATCGCGTCCCTTCCACTCGGCTTCTTCCGCCTTGCTGCGGTAGCCGAAGGCGCTGCCGGGATAGGGCCCGTTCTGGTGGAAGAAACGATAGACCTGGGCCTCGATGATGGCGGGGCCCTCCCCGGACCGCATCCGTTCGAGCGCCTCCTGCGTGGCGAGGTGGACGGCGAGGGGATCCATCCCGTCCACGCGCCAGGCGGGGATGCCGAAGCCCTGGCCGCGGACCGAGAAGCGCGGATCGGCCGTCGCCTCGCTCGCGTGGGTCGCCACCGCGTAGAGGTTGTTCTCGATGAAGAACATGACCGGGGTCTTCCAGGTCGCCGCGAGGTTCATCGATTCGAGCACGGAGCCGATCTGGCTCGAGCCGTCGCCGAAGTAGTTGATCGAGACGTCGTCCGTTCCCGCGTACTTCTGCGCCCAGGCGTTGCCCCCGGCGAGCGGCGCCCCTCCGCCGACGATGGCGTTGGTGCCCAGCGCGCCGGCCTCGAGCCACTGCAGGTGCATCGAGCCGCCGCGGCCTCCCGAGAAGCCCTGCGCGAGTCCGAGGATCTCCGCGAGGGTCCGCTGCAGCATGGCCTGCATGTCCGCACCGACCAGCGCGTCCAGGTCGAGCTCGCCGTCCGAGACGTGGGTGATGGCCTTCGCGAGGAACTGGTGGTGCCCCCGGTGGGATCCGTTGACCCCGTCGCTCGAGCGCAGCGACACGATCGAGCCGACGGCTCCGCCCTCCTGTCCGATGCTCGAGTGGGCCGGACCGTGGACGAGGCCCTGGCCCGCGAGATCCAGCACCGTCTCCTCGAAGGAGCGGATGAGCTGGATCTGGCCGAGCATCGACGCGAGAAGCCGAGGGTCGGCCTTCTTCCAGTCGGCCGCGGTCGTCGAGAGCTCGATCCAGGGCACCCCGGTCTCCAGCTTGCTGTGCTTGGACATGTAGGTCTCTCCGTTGATTCCGTGATCGTGTTGGCTGCGGTGCGCGCTCCTCACCCGAGATGCGGGCGGAATGCGCTGGCGATACTCCAGGGTAAACGAGGATTGGATACATTTTCAAGCTCATCCCGCGGATATTCTGGGAACTCGTTGGCTAATGACCTCATAAATGTATACGATTATCGAGAACGAAGGAGACTGCGCACCGCAGGAGCCACGTACGGATACGCATAAGATGGAGGGATGGGCATGTCGGAATCTCGCGGGCTGCCGGGCCTCAGGGGCGCCGAGCACATCGGCTTCACGGTGCCGGATCTGGATGAGGCGGAGCGCTTCCTCGTCGACGTGATCGGCTGCGAGCGCGTGTACTCGCTCGGGCCGTTCGCGCGGGAGGACGACTGGATGGAGACCCGCCTCGGCGTGCACCCGCGGACGGTGATGCGCGAGCTGCGCTTCTATCGCTGCCGCTTCGGCCCCAACTTCGAGGTGTTCCAGTACGAACCCGCGGACGGCCAGCTTCCGGCGCCCCGGAACAGCGATATCGGCGGCCATCACGTCGCCTTCTACGTCGACGACTTCGAGGCCGCGCTCGATCATCTCAAGGCGCACGGGGTCGACATCATGGGCGAGCCCACCCAGAGCCAGAGCCACAGCCTCGGCCAGACCTGGGTCTACTTCAGAGCACCCTGGGGGATGCAGTTCGAACTCGTCAGCTTCCCGAACGGCAAGGCCTACGAGGCCGAGAGCCCGGTCAAGCTCTGGCACCCGGCGCACCCCGCGGCATGACCGGGCACGAGGACCGTTCGCCTACGACGGTGGAGAAGACCGCCGGGTCGGCCGGGCGCATCGCCGACGCCCTGCGCGCCGACATCCTCTCCGGCGCCTTCGCGCCGGGAGAACGCATCCGCCAGGAGGTGCTCGCCGAACGCTACGGTGCGAGCCGCCTGCCGGTGCGCGACGCGCTCCGCGCGCTCGAGGCCGAGGGCCTGGTGATCATGGTGCCGAACACCGGCGCCTGGGTCGCCAAGCTGAGCCTGGAGGAGTGCCAAGAGGTCTACCAGGTGCGCGAGCGAGTGGAGCCCCTGCTGCTGCGCATGAGCATGCCCGGGCTCGACGCGGAGACCCGAGATCGGCTGCTGCCCCTCGTCGAGGCCATGCGGCAGGAGCCGCAGGTGGAGGAGTTCCTGAGGCTCGACCGGGAGTTCCACATGCTCACCTACTCGGGCGCGGAATCGACGATACTCGGCGATCTCGTCGAACGACTGTGGAACACGACTCAGCACTACCGACGCGCCTTCACCCTGCTCGGCACCGAGCGGACGAGCCGGACCGTGCATCTCGAGCACGAGATGCTCGCGCTCGCCATCCTCCGCGACGACCCCGACGGCGCGGAGCGCGTGCTGCTCGGACACATCAGCTCGACCCGGCTCGAGCTGAGCCGTCATCCCGAGGTCTTCCACCGGCTCTGAGCCCGTGCGGCGTCGATCACGCCGGCCCGTCGAACGCCTTCCGGAACCGCAGCAGCTGTTCATCGCGCCACGCGACTCGCCGTTCCCACTCGTCGAGGGGCAGGCTCTCCCGACGTCGCGCCGCCACCTCCGCCACCAGCTCCGGACTCCAGGGGTCGTGCTGGCCCCGCTCGGCGCCCATCCGCTCGTAGGCGGGGCCCATCTTCGCCGCGTGCGATGCGATGCCGCCGCGGGTGTTCAGATCAGCGGTCTCGAAGGGCCCGATGAAGGCCCAGCGCCGGCCGAGGCCCCGCCGCATCACGGTGTCGACATCCTCGACGCTCGCTACGCCGTCGCGCACGAGGCAGTAGGCCTCTCGCAGCACCGCGCCTTGCAGACGATTGAAGATGAAGCCCTCCGCCTCCTGCCGCACGAGCACCGGAGAGAGCCCGGCGTCACGATACACCGCCATCGCCGCGGCGACGATATCCGCTCGCGAGGCGGGCGAGGGAACGACCTCGATCACGGGAAGCAGATACGGCGGATTCCCCGGATGACCCACCACGATCTGTGCCGCGCGATCGGATCCCGCGGCGATGCTGGAGGGCACGATCGCCGAACTGGAACTGGCCAGCACCGTGTCGTCGTCGACTCCGGCCGCTACCCGCGCGAACAGTTCCCGTTTCACCTCCGCGCGCTCCGGAGCGCACTCCTGCACGAGGCTCGCACCGGCGACCGCCTCCACGGCCTCCTCGGAGAACGAGATCCGTTCGAGCGCCCGCTCCGGGGGCTCGTCCAGAAGACCATTCGCGTGCAGCAGCCCGAGGCGGGTCCGCACGTCGGACAGCGCCCGCTCGCGAGCCTCGGTCAGGGGATCCCAGATCCGCACCGTCGCCCCGGCGGCGGCGAACAGCACCGCGAAAGCGGTTCCGATCGATCCGGCGCCCAGCACCGCGATCTTGCGCACGGTCACTCCGCAGCCCAATACGAGCGATCACCCGCGTAGGCGCGGCGCAGCACGGCCAGCGCATCGTCCCGGTTCATCGGGCGCGGGTTGTTCGCGAGCAGCCGGGTCGACAGCATGGTCTGCTCGGCGATCGTGCCGAGGTCCTTCTCCGCGACCCCGAGCGCGGCGAGGTCAGCCGGCACGCCGAGCGCGGCGAGCAACCCGTCGATGCGCTCGATGCCGGCCTTCGCCTGCTCCAGCTCGCCCGCGACAGGATCGGCGACGCCCAGCAGACGGCCCAGTTCCGAGAAAACGGAGATTCTGACCGGCAGGTTGAATCTCATCACGTAGGGCAGCAGCGCACCCACGCCGAAACCGTGCGGCGTACGGGTGAGCCCGCCGATCGGGCTCTGCAGCGCGTGCGCGGCGGCCGTGCCCGCCGTGTTCAGCGCCATGCCGCCGCAGTAGGCGGCGAGCATGGTATCCGTGCGGGCCGCGAGATCGAAGGGGTCCGCCACGAGGCGCTCCAGCGAGCTGTTCAGCAATCTCAGGCCGTGCCGACAGTAGAGGTCCGAGAGCAGGTTCTTTCCGATGTAGAGATGGTTCTGCATCTCTTCGGGAGACGGGTTCTTCGCGATATCCGTGAACGACTCGACCAGGTGCGAGAGGGCGTCTGCCCCGGTGGCTGCCGTCAGGCCGGCCGGTGCGGTCAGCGTGAACTCCGGGTCGATCACCGTGGCCACGGGCTCGAGCCGAGCACTGGCGACGCCGACTTTGACGCCGCGCTCGGTGTCGAAGACCACCCCGATGCACGAGACCTCCGCCCCCGTGCCGGCGGTCGTGGGCACGGTGATGATCGGCAGCACCGGGCCATCAACCAGATTCTCGCCGTAGTAGTCGCGGATGTCCCCACCGCGAGCCAGGATGAGGGCCGTGACCTTCGCCATGTCCAGGCAGCTGCCTCCGCCCAGCCCGATCACCGCATCGATGCCGGCCGACCCGAAACGATCCGCCGCGCGCTGGATGTTTTCCCGCGGCAGTTCCGGGTCGACGTCGCCGTAGACGTGAGCGTCGAGTCCGGCTCGGGCGAAATCCGCTACGAGTTCAGCGAACTCGGGGGTCGTCGTCATCCGCGCGTCGGTCACGATGAGCACGCGCGAGCCGTGCTCCGCGGCGAGGCGAGGCAGATGAGCGCGCTGACCGGGGCCAAAGATCACCGTGCCCGGTTGCCGCAGGAGACCGAGACGCGACTCGTTATCGTTCTCCGCGCTCATGCGCATGCACCTTCCTCATCGACGGTGAGCGCCAGGTAATGGGGCTCCAGGAACTCATAGATGCCGCCCTGACCGGCTTCTCGTCCGAGCCCGGATGCCTTGACGCCACCGAAGGGGGCCGCCGGATCCGCCATGATCCCCCGGTTGATGCCCACCATGCCGCACTCGATTCGTTCGCCGATGGCGATGGCACGCGAGATGTCCCGGGTGAACAGGTACGCGGAGAGGCCGTAAGGCGTATCGTTCGCGAACTCCAGCGCCTCCGGTACCGAATCGACCGTGTAGAGCGCGGCGACCGGGGCGAACAGCTCCTCGTTGCAGAAGTCGTGGCGCTCACCCCCGACCCTGAGCACGGTCGGCTCGAAGAAGTACCCGGGTCCGTCGACCGGCCGGCCGCCGAGCAGCACGTCGGCTCCTGCCTCCGTGAAGCGCCGCAGCAGGTCCGTCACCCGGCGACGCTGGCGCTCCGAGATGACCGGCCCGACATCCGTGCCCGCCCTGAAACCATCGCCGACGGTCAGCCGGCCGGCTGCCGCCACGAATTTCCCGGTGAACTCCTCGGCGATGTCACGATGCAGGATGATGCGGTTGGCCGCGACACAGGCCTGTCCCGCATTGCGGAACTTGCACGCGATCGCCTCGCGCACGGCGAGATCGATATCCGCGTCTTCGAGCACGACGAAGGGGCCGTCGCCCCCGAGCTCCATCGAGGAGTTGACGATACCGGGCGCCGCCTGCGCCAGCAGCTGGGCGCCGACAGCCGTCGAACCGGTGAAGCTGACCTTGCGCAGCCTCGGGTCGGCCATGACAGCCGCCGAGACCTCGCCGCTCTCAGCCGTGTGGATCAGGTTGACGACTCCCGCGGGGAAGCCGGCGTCGTGCAGCACCCCGGCGAAGAGGGCCTGCGTGAGCGGCGTATCCCGAGCCGTCTTCATGACGACCGTGCAGCCGGCGCCGAGCGCGGCCCCGGCCTTGCGCGCCGACATCAGAAGCGGAAAATTCCAAGGGGTGACGAGATAGCTCGGACCGACCGGCCGATGCCCGACGACGATGCGGTAGCCGCCGCCCGACCCTCCGGCGTAGCTGCCGTGCAGATGAGCGACCTGCTCGGCGAACCAGAGGAAGAACGCCGCCGAAAGCGCGAATTCGCCCCTCGCCTCGGCGAGAGGCTTGCCGCTCTCGAGCGTCATGGTCTCGACGATCGCGTCCTCCCGTTCGAGCAGCAGCCGATGGGCCCGGTGCATCAGATCCGCTCGAGCGCGCGGAGCCCAGTCGGCCCACTCCGCCTGGGCCGACTGAGCCGCGTCGAGCGCGCGCACCGCGTGCGCGACTCCGCCGCTCGTCGGCTCCGCGATGACTGCGCCATCGGCGGGGTTGGTCACCGCGTAGCGGCCGTCGCCGGTGACCCACTCGCCGCCGATGAGGAGGTCGAGCGGGATCCGGTGCCCGCGAAGGGTCGCGCTGCGAGTTGGCATCTGTTCTCCTTTGACTGCGAGATGGGCTTTCACGTTGATCGTAACACTGTAATATCGTAATACCGTATCATTATGATATCGAAGCTTTTCCGCGGTTCCGTCCCGGGTCATCGGCGTTATGCTTTTCGTCGAGCACTCGGCAACGACGGCCGAGCCCTCCTGGAGGAACAATGACGTCACCTCGACCCCGACCGGCGCAGATCGAGCGCGCGAAGGAATCCGTGCTCACCGAGGCCGAGGCCTCCGGCTGCCAGCCGCCCTCGACCGCGGACCGACTCATCGTGGACAGCTGGCTCCGCTCCAAGTCCGCGCTCGGCATGCCCGAGCGCATCACCGAGGTCCCCGTGGTCGCCGAGGAGGAACTGGACGATTCGCTTCTGGACATGCTGCACACACCCATGAGCAGTTTCGCCCGCTCCCTCGAAGGGTCGGGCGTGGGTCTCCTCCTCGCCGACACCCGGGGCCGGATCCTCGATCGCTGGGCCGGCACCTCGTACGGTCTCGAGCACCTCGACCGAGTCGGCACGGTGCGCGGCGCGGTGCTCTCCGAGGATGTGGTCGGCACCAACGGCGTCGGCACCGTCATCGCGACCCGACGCCTCACCCAGGTGGTCACGAACGAGCACTATTCCGAGTTCTACAGCACGGCCGTCTGCACGGGTGCCCCGCTCTTCCACCCCATCTCCGGGGAACTGCTCGGCGCGGTCACCCTCTCCTGCGACGCGAAGCCCCAGACGGAACTCCTGCAGGCGCTGATCCGCACGCTGACCGCGAACCTCGAGCAGCACATGATGACGATGGAGCAACCCGGGACCCGGCAGATGCTGGACGAGTTCCTCCGCCTGACCCGTCGGGGCGATGTACCGGTGATCGGCTTCGGCGCCCAGGGGCTGCTCGTTCAGAACACCTCCGCCGGGCAGTTCAGGCCGCTCGACTTCCAGCTGATCCGCCAGGCTGCCGCCGAGGCGGACTCCCGCGGGCGGGCGAGCGGCGTCACCTCGATCGGCAAAGTGGATCTCAGGATCGAGCGCTTCCCGGGCTCCGGTAACGTACTGGTCCGCGTCACGCCCGCCGCGCCCCAGCGCACCGGCGCGACCGACGTTCATCAGCTCCGCCACGCGCCACCCCTCGTCGGCAAGTCGAACGAGTGGCGCGACACCCTCACCCGGGTCTCCCGGGCTCGCACCACGTCGCGACCGCTGCTCATCGCCGGGGAACCCGGCAGCGGAAAGACCTCGCTCGCTCTGGGATGGGCCTACCAGGCCTCCCGGCGAGTACCGGACACTGCGGTGATGGACGCGGGCACGATCCCGTTGATCGGCATGAGACGTTGGTTCGAACGGCTCGAGCAGCACGTCGAGGAGGGGCAGCGGGTCGTGATCCGCGGCGTCGGCTCCGAGCAGCGCACCGTCGACGGCCTCCGATCCTTCATCGAGACGGCACCGCAGCCGAGCCGGATCACCCTGACGGCATCCGTCGGCGAAGGGCGCGAGGGACAGGCGCTCGCGCTGAGCCTCGGCGCGCACCTCGTCATCGCACCGCCGCTGCGCGACCACCCGCACGACATCGCTGCGCTCTGGACGCGATTCGCGGAGCAGGAGCTCCCCGGCGCCGCGCTCTCGCCGAGTCCGGAGGCGTTGCGCGCCCTGCAGCGCTACAACTGGCCGGGCAACCTGCGCGAGCTGCACACCCTCGTCGCCGACGTGCTGAGCCGACGCCGCTCCGGGACCGTCTCGGTCGAGGAACTCCCCGAGGGGATCCGGAGTCCTCGCACGACCGGACTCATCGAGCGGGCCGAGGAGGAGGCGATCCGCCGGGCACTGCTCGAAGCCGGCGGCAACCGGGTGCGCGCCGCCGAGATCCTCGGCGTCTCCCGGGCGACCGTCTACCGCAAGATGAAGAGCTACCGGTTGACGATGTGACCCCCCGCTCCCCGGGGCGGACAAGGCCCGACGGCGCATCGCCGCACGGACCGCCGTCGAAGCCACGACCCCCGACCCTAAGCCGCGACGACAGCCGGACGCCGGCGTGCCCGGATCGCACCAGCCGCCCGAGGCACGAGCTCTCGCAGCAGCACGACGAGCAGGAGCACTGCGGCCTGGGCCACGAGCTGCCAGGAGTCGGGCCAGCCGAGCGCCCGGAACAGCTGCCCGAGCTGGGTCAGGAAGAGCGCGGCGACCCCCGTGCTGACCATGCTCGCCAGGCCGCCGGAGAGTGCCGTGCCTCCGAGAACGACCGCCGCGACGGTGGGCAGCAGATAGGCGTCGCCGAGGAAGAGCGGCGGCGTCTTCGTGTAGGCCGCGAGCAACGCGCCCGCGGCGCCGTAGAATCCGGCCGCGACCCCGTAGGCGAGCACCTGGTAGCTGACCACCGGAGCGCCGACCGCTCGGGCGGCGGGCTCGCTCACCCCGACGGCCGTCAACCGTCGACCGACGATCGTGCGCGAGCCGATGAACCCGGCGCCGAGGATGACGACGACCGCGATGAGCAGCGAGTTCGGAAAGCCGAGCGTGCGGTCGAGCGCGAACTGGTTGAGCGCGTTCGGCGCGCTCGCCGGTGTGCCCCCGGACACCATGAACACGATTCCGAGCAGCACACTGTTCATGCCCAGTGTGACGACGAGCGGCATCACCCGGAAGAGCACGATGATGACGCCGTTGAGCAGCCCGAACAACAGCGGCACCGCGAGGCCGACGAGCACGGCGGGCACGACCTCCCAGCCGTAGGACTGCGGTAGCTTGGTGACCAGTACCGCACCGAGCGCGATCATGCCCGGCACCGAGAGATCCAAACCGCGCTGCTGGACGACGAGCGTCTGACCCGCTGCCGCGATCGCGAGCACCGCCGCAAACGGCAGCATGCTGAGCAGCGGAGCGGCGCCGAGACTTCCCGGCGCGACGAGGGGGCTCACGGCGAAAAGCACCGCGGTTGCGACCCAGATCGATGCGTAGCGGCCTGACAGCGCCCGGCTCCAGAACGGCGGCGGCGCCTCGTGGGTCTGCGTGTTCATGTTCGACTCCTTGCTCGACGCAGTTGCGCGTAGAAGACGGCGGCCGCGATCGTGATGACGCCGGGAAGCACGTACGCCCACTCCTGGGTGAGTCCCAGGAACGGCATCGCGTTGACGACCTGCTGCACGAGGACCGCCGCGGCGATGATCCCGATGAACGACCCCCGGCCGCCGAAGATGCTTGCGCCGGCGAGCACGACGACGGTGACCGAGGAGAGCGTATAGGCGACGCTGGGTCTACCGTCTCCGATCCCGACCTGCGCCATCATGATGAGCGCGGCCGGCAGCACGAGCAGGGCCGCGAGCAGGTAGGAGAGCAGTTGCGTGCGCCGCGTCCGAATGCCCAGTCGCTCCGCCGCGTCGGGCCGCGAGCCGAAAGCGCGCAGTTCCAGGCCCCAACGAGTATTGCGCAACCCCCACTCCAACGCGATGGCCACCCCGACCGCGACGACGAAAGCCACGGGGATCACGCCGATCTTGAGATTGATCACCTGTGTCACCGACGCGGCGAAGAGCCCGCCCGGCGTCGGTCTCAAGGCGAGGAAGATGCCCTGCAGCGCCATGAAGGTGGCGAGGGTCACCACAACCGGGCTGAGTCCGAATCTCGAGGTGAGGAAGCCGTTGACCAGGCCGACCGCCGCCGCCGCGGCGATCACGAGGAGCAGACCGAACCAGACGCTGCCGCCGTCGACGATCCAGAAGGAGCCCACAACGACCAGGAAACCCATCAGCGGGCCCACAGAAAGATCGAAGCCGGCGCCGAGCACCACTACCAGCTGAGCCGATCCCACCAGGATGAGCGGTGCGACCAGGAGCAGCAGATTCGCGATGTTGAAGGCCGAGAGATAGCTGCTGCTCATCGCCGAGACGGCGACGGCGAGCCCGAGGACGATCGTGCCGAGCACAGCGGCGGGGGAGTGATCCCCGCGCAGCCAGGTTCGCAGCCGCCGACGGCGGGCCGAGTCGACGGCGCGACCGACCGTCCGCAGACGCTCGGTTGTCGCGGTGAGCGCGGCGCGGGCGATACCCGCCTCGCTCACCGTCTCGCCGACCAGCTCTTCGACGACCTGGCCGCGCGACATGATGAGCACCCGGTCGCAAAGGCCCTCGAGCTCCACGCCGTCGGAGGAGAGGATGACTACGGCCGCTCCCTGATCCGCCGCTTCCCGCAGGATCCGATAGATCTCCACCCGGGCTCCGGCGTCGACGCCCTGGGTGGGTTCCTCGGCGAGGATCACCCGGGGTGTCGCGAGCAGCGTCCGGGCGAGCACGGCCTTCTGCTGGTTGCCGCCGGAGAGGGACCGGATCGGCGTCCGAGCGGACGGGGTCTTGATCCCGAGCCTCGCGATCTGCTCGCGCGCCGTTCTGGCGATCAGCGATTCGCGCACCACCCCTGCGGTGGAGACCTCGCCGAGCGTGTGGGCGACGATGTTCGCCCCCACAGAGAGTGGAAGGAAGACTCCCTCGCCATGGCGGTCGGCGGGGATATAGGCGATCCCGGCCCGAGCCGCCTGCACGTTGCTGCCCCGTCGCACCGGACGGCCAGCGACGGTCACCTCGCCGTGGGACGGGCCGAGACCGGCCAGGGCTCGGATCAACTCCGTCTGACCGTTGCCCTGCACACCCGCGAGCCCCACGATCTCGCCCGACTTCACCGCGAACGAGACCTCGTGGAAGGCGCCGGAGCCGAGACGTTCGACCACGAGACGGTCCCGTTCGCCGATCGTGCCGGCGAGGCTGCCCTTCACCGGGAAGACCGCGTCCAGCTCGCGGCCGATCACGAGTTCGACGATCTTCTCCTCGGTCACGTCGTCAGCGTCGAACGTGCCGCGGACCTGGCCGTCGCGCAGCACCGTGAGTCGAGCGGAGATCCGCTTCACCTCGGGAATGCGGTGCGAGATGTAGACGACGGCCGCTCCGGCCTCCACCGTCTCCCGCACGCGGGCGAAGAACCGTTCGACGAGTTCGGAGCTCAGATGCTCGGTCGGCTCATCGAGGATGAGCACCTTCGGCTCCAGCGCGAGCGCCTTGGCAATCTCCACGATGAAGCGCTGCTCGAGCGGGATGTCGGAGACGCGCGCCGCAGGATCGATCTCCATGCCCCAGGGCTCCAGGCGCTCGCGCACCCACTCGGATGCGCGAGCGATTCCGCCGACGCGGTCGACGCCCACGCCGATGACCATGTTCTCCGCCACCGTGAGGTCGGGAAGCAGTGCGGGATCCTGCCGCACGATGCCGAGACCCAGGGAGCGCGCCTCCTCGGGGTCCGCGCTCTCGAGAGGTGCCCCGCCGATGTGCACCGTTCCCTCGTCGGGCGCGAGGGCGCCGGAGGCCACCGCCATCAGGGTGGACTTGCCCGCGCCGTTCTCGCCGACGAGCGCATGAACCTCACCTGCCCGGACCCTGAGATCGACATGCTTCAGGGCATGGACGCCGGGGAAGCGCTGCTCGATGCCGCGCAGATCGAGCAGGACCGCGCCTTCCTCCGCTGGATCATCGGTGTCGGTGGGGGCGCTCGTTCCGGGAGCTGACAACCGCGTGTTCTCGGTCATGTGATCTGGACTCTCCTCGTCACTGGGCCAGGTAGCCGCCGTCGATCACGAGTTCGGCTCCCGTCATGAAGCTGGACTCGTCGCTCGCCAGGAAGACCGCGCCATGAGCGATCTCCTCCGGCGTACCCGCGCGTCCCATCGGGGTCTGACCGATCACGAACTCGTTCACCTCAGGGGCCTGCTGCTGCGTGAGCGGCGTCCAGATGAAGCCGGGGTGCAGCGAGTTGACGCGGACCCCGGACGCCGCGTAGGTGATCGCGGCGTTCTTCGACATGTTGCGCACCGCTCCCTTCGTGGCGTGGTAGGCATGGGCCCCTCCGACCGCCGCGTTGCCCCAGATCGACGACACGTTGACGATGGATCCGGTGCCGCGCGCGATCATGTGCGGGATCGCCTCCCGCATGCCGAGCCAGGTTCCGGTCTGGTTCACCGCCACGACTCGGTTCCAGTCGTCGAGGCTCAGCTGATCTATCGGGTCGTACTCGATGATTCCGGCGTTGTTCACGAGCGCATCGAGACGATCGTGCTCGCCGACGACCTCTTCGACCAGCGCCTTCCAGCCCGCCTCGCCGGAGACGTCCTGCGAGCGATAGCGGACTCCGGGATGCTCGAACTCCTGTCGCTGCGAGCGCGCTGTCGCGTAGACGACGGCTCCCTCCCGGGCGAACGCCTCGGCTATCGCCCGGCCGATGCCTCTGCCGGCCCCGGTGACGATCGCGATCTTGTCGGTCAATCGGTTCATGTGCTGCGGCTCCTTTGCCTCCGTGCCGTTCCCCGGAGGGTGCTCGGCACACCATTCGGTCCGAGCACCCTCCCGGGGAGAACGACTCTGCTTAGTTGAACAGTTCCTGCATGCTCTCGACGCTCAGCCCCGAAGAGAGGATCGCGTCGGCGGGGAGGCTCGGCTCGCAGGTCGGCTGGAGGGCCGGATCGGTCGAGTCCTCGATGATCTCCAGGTTGAAGGTCGAGGGATCGGTGTTCACGATCCCGTTGTGCGCGGCAAGACCTTTGTTGAGCGCGGCCCGGATCACCCAGTTGCGCGACGACATGGTCGCGATCTGATACTTCGAATCCTCGGAACCGTACTCATCCCAGAGGCAGGCGAACTCGTTGGAGTCGTTCGCCGACCACACGGGGATGTCCTTCTCCGCGGCGAGGAAGGCGCGGATGCCGCCGACCGACCCCCCTCCGTAATCTGAGACGATGCCGTCGATCTGGCCGTGGGCGGTGATGAGACCGGCGACCACCTGCTGGATCTTGCCCGGCTCCCAGTCGGTCACGACGAAGCCGTCCTCATTGAGCAGCGTCACGTCCGGGTAGTCCTCCAGGGCGCGGAGGACGCCTTCGTAGACGTTCTGCGAGTAGGAGTTCCCCGCGCCACCGCCGAGCATGACGAGATTGCCGGTGCCGCCCATCTGCTCCAGCGTCCAGCGAGCGAGGCCTTCGCCATAGGTGACGATGTCCTCCGAGACGAAGTCGACGTAGTCGACTCCGGGCTCGCCTCCGGGCGAGCCGACCAGCGGAACGAAGCTGACCCCCTGCTGCGTGGCCTGACGCACCGTGGGGAGCAGCGCCTCCCCGCCGTCGACGAAGCTGACGATGACGTCGACGCCTTGCGAGACCAGCGAGTTGATGTCGGAGATCGCCTTCTGGGTGTCCCCCTGGGCGTCGGTGTAGATGACGTCGGTGATGTTGTCGCACTTCGCGGCCCACTCCTCGAAGATGGCTCGCGTGATCGCACGCCAGGCGTTGTTTCCGGCGCCGTCCGCATAGGCGACCTTCACGGGCTCGTCGCCGCAGTACTCGGTGATGTCGGCGATGTCGGCTTCGACGCCGACGATGCCCAGCTCCTGCCCGTCCGGAATGACGGAGCCGCCGCCGGGTGCGCTGTCGCCGGCGCATCCGGTGAGCAGGAGCCCCGTCGCCGCGGCGAGCGCGGCGAACTGCGTGGCCTTCTTGGGAGTCATCTTCTTCTCTTCTCTCTTCGAGTCGCGTCGAACCCGGTCGGCTCCGTCTGGGGCGCCGCCCGCCCGCATCGTCGCGGTGCGCTGCATTCAGGGATCGGTGCGCCGTCGCACCGCGCCGCATCTCGCGGAGCGGCGCTCTCCTGCGCCGAGGCGACCGGGGGAAGCCGTCCTCGTCTCCGAAAGCGGACACCCTCAGCCGTCTCAGCAGCGATGCTAGAACCGGCCCGCGGCCGTCGTACCGCTCTGCATCATCCTGAGACGGCGGTGTCGCATTTTGAGACCCTCGTCTCCTCGGCGCCTTCGCCGGGTCGAAGCTGGTTCCGCACGTTCGCCGCGAGCGACCTCCCCGGCGCGCATCAGCGGGCACGTCGGCCCCGGGCCGAACGGAACATCACCAGGAGTTCGAAGGAGAGCAAAGATGCCTGTACCACGCCCCAACGACCGTCTCGGAGAGGTCTACGCCGAGTGGGCCGTCGAGATGGGCCGCTATCCGGACATGTCGATCGAGTTGTTGCGCATCGTCTTCGACGATTGGCAGCGCGTCACGGCCGAGCCGGAAGGAGTCACCTATCGCGAAACCGAGTTCGGCGGCGTGCCCGGCATTCTGGTGTCCCCGCTCGAGAGCGATCCGCATCAGGTGCTCGTTCTGCTGCACGGCGGCGGCTTCGCGCTCGGCTCGTCGCGCAGCCACCGCAAGCTCGCCGGACATCTGGCCCGGGCCACCGGCGCGACGGCATTCGTCGCGGACTTCCGACTCGCACCGGAGCACAAGTTCCCCGCCGCCGTCGAGGACGGCGTCGCCGTCGTACGGGCGCTGCGTGAGGCCGGCCATCCCGTCGACGACGTGACCCTGGTCGGCGACAGCGCCGGCGGCAACCTCGCGATCGCGACCGTGTTGAAACTGCGCGAACTGGGCGAACCGCTGCCGACACAGGTGATCACCCTGTCGCCATGGCTCGACATGGAGAATTCCGGTTCGACCATCGAGACCAACGACGCCACCGACTTCCTGATCGCCCGCGAGGGATTGCAGGCGAACATCGACCGCTATATCGAGGGGGTGACCTCTCCGACCGATCCGCTCGCCAACCCGCTCTACGCCGATTTCACCGGCTTCCCCAGGCTGTACATCGCGGCGGCCGATACCGAGTCGCTCTATGCGGACAGTGTGCGGCTGTATGAGCGGGCGACCGCCGCCGGCGTCGACGTCACCCTCTCCGTCGGCCACGGCATGCAGCACGTCTTCCCCTTCCTCGCCGGACGGCATCCGCGCGCCGATGAAGAAGTCCGGCTCATCGCCGACTGGTACCGAGCGGGGCGCTGAGACCCGCCGCAACCCGAACCCGAACGAAAAGAGATCCGCAATGTCAACACCCACCCACTCCGACTACGACGCCCTGGTCATCGGCGCCGGCTTCTCCGGCCTGGCGATCCTGCACCACCTGCGCGAGGCGGGCTTCAACACCCACGTCGTGGACGGCGCCGACGGCATCGGCGGCACCTGGTGGATCAACCGCTACCCCGGCGTGCGCACCGACAGCGAGTACAGCTACTATTCGTTCTCCTTCTCGAAGGAGGTTCGCGAGGAGTGGGTCTGGAAGGAGCGCTACCCGTCCGGCGAGGAGGTTCTGGCCTACCTCGAATTCGTCGCCGACCGTCTCGATCTGCGACGCGACATCGAGCTGAACACCTTTGTCGAGCGCGCCGTCTACCGAGAGGAGGCGAACCTCTGGGAGATCTCCTACCGTGACGGCCGCACGGTGACCGCGCGCTATCTCGTCAGCGGCATGGGAGTGCTCTCACAGCCGGTGCTCCCGGCGATCCCCGGTATCGAGACGTTCCGGGGCGCGACGTATCACGCGGCGCGCTGGCCGCGCGAGGGCGTCGATTTCACCGGCAAGCGCGTCGGCATCATCGGGCTCGGCGCCTCCGGCATCCAGATCGTTCCCGTGGTGGGCCGCGAGGCGAAGGACTTCTTCGTCTTCCAGCGCACGCCGAACTATGTCGTCGAGACGACCAACGAGGCCGTCACCGATGAACAGATGCGATACCTGCGCGAGAACTACGACGCGATCTTCGAGAAGGCGGCTCGTCACCCCTTCGGCGTAGCGATGGAGCCGGCGACGCACAGCGCGCTGGACGTGAGCCCCGAGGAGCGAGAGCGGATCTTCAACGGCAAGTGGAACGAGGGCGGCTTCCACTTCGCCAACGAGTGCTTCACCGACCTCGCCACGGACCCCGAGGCGAGCGAGCTCGCCGCCGAGTTCATCCGGGGCAAGATCCGCGAGATCGTCCGGGACCCCGGGACCGCCGAGCTGCTCTGCCCGAAGAACTACTCCTTCAACGGCAAGCGCGTGCCCACCGGCCACGACTACTACGCCACGTTCAACCGCGAGAACGTGCACCTGGTGGACACCAAGTCGAGCCCGATCACAGCCGTCACGGAGCGGGGCCTCGTCGTCGGCGACACCGAGTACGAACTCGACGTGCTGATCTTCGCGACCGGATTCGACGCGATGACCGGCACGCTCACCGCCATCGACATCGTGGGACGCGACGGCCGCACCCTCGCGGAGAAGTGGAGCGAGGAGGGGCTCCGGTCGAACCTCGGCATCTCGATCAGCGGCTATCCGAACTTCTTCATGTCCCTCGGCGTGCAGACCCCCTATTCGAACCTGGTCGTACCGATCCAGTTGGGGGCCCAATGGCTGCAGCGTCTCCTGGTCTGGGCGAGGGAGCACGGCGTCGACCGGATCGAATCGACCCCGGAGGCGGACGAGGCGTGGCGGAGGGAGACCGAGCGCGCGGCGAAGGCGACCGTCATGTATGAGGAGGGCAAGAAGGCCGGTGCCTGGTTCATCGGCGACAACATCCCGGGGAAACCCGAGGAGATCAACGTCTACATGGGCGGCCACGGCGTCTATCAGGACTTCTGCAGGCGCGAGGAGGAGGCCGGCTACCCGACCTTCCTCGCCGCGGTGCCGGCTGCGTCCTGACCCGCACGCGAGGAACGGACGGAGACGAGGATCGAGGAGATGGCAAGACTCGCCGGCAAGACCGCTCTGATCACCGGCGCGGCGATGGGAATGGGGCGGGCCACCGCCGAGCTGTTCGCCGCGGAGGGCGCCCGGGTGGCGGTCACGGATTTCAATGAGACGGCCGGTCGTGAGACCGGCGAAGCGATCGCCGCCGCGGGCGGGGAGGCCGTCTTCCATGCGCTGGACGTGACCGACGAGGCCCGGGTGGCCGAGGTGATCGCCCGGGTGGTCGAGCAGTGGGGGGCCATAGATGTGCTGGTGAACTGCGCCGGGGTGATCGGCCCCGACAAGCAGACGCACGAGGTCAGCGAAGAGGAGTGGGACGCCCTGTTCGCCGTCGACGTGAAGGGGGTGTTCTTCACCACCAAGCACGCGGTGCCGCACATGATCGCGCAGCAGAACGGCAGCATCGTCAACTTCTCGTCGATCTACGGCCTCATCGGCAACGACGAGTTCACCCCCTATCACGTCGCGAAGGGCGCAGTGGCGATGCTCACCAAGCAGGACGCGGCAAGCTACGGGCGGCACGGTATCCGGGTCAACTCGGTGCACCCGAGCACGGTGCTGACCCCGCTCGTGGAGGGTATCGCGCACGCGTACGAGGGAGGCCTCCCGGCCTACGAGCGGATGATGACCTCGAACCAGTCGATCCGTCGGCTCGGCACGCCCCTCGATGTCGCCTACGCCGTGCTCTTCCTCGCCTCCGACGAGTCGACGTGGATCACCGGCGTGAACCTTCCCGTCGACGGCGGCTACACCGCGAGGTAGCATCGAGAGCTGCCACCCGGTCACGGTCCGCTCCCGGAGTCCTTAGAATCGAAGGAGCACGAGCCCCGGCGCGAACGCCGGGGCTCGTACGCTCGGCTGCCGATGCCGGGCGTCCATCGCGCACCGAAAGTCGAGACAATGCCAACCACTGCGGTCAAGCGCCAGGCGGCCCCGCTGCGTGAACAAGTTGTGCAGGCGATGAGATCCGAGATCATCGACGGCACTCTGGTCCCGGGGGAGCGGCTGCTGGAGAAGGCGCTGTGCGAGCGCTACGGGGTGTCGCGAACCGTGATCCGAGAGGTCCTCCGGCAGCTCGAGTCGGAGAGCCTCGTATCGGTGCGTCCGGGGCACGGACCGGCGGTCGCCCGTCTCTCCCCGGGAGAGATCGCCGGGCTCTACGAGGTGCGACGCGAGCTGGAGGGCCTCGCCGCGGAGCTGTTCGCCCGGCGCGCAGACGGCGCGCAGGCGGCGGCTCTGCTGGCCCTCGCGGATCGATTGGAAACCGACTACCTGGAGGGCGACACGGAGTCCCGAGGAGAGAGCAAGAACGAGTTCTACCGTCTGCTGCTCGACGGGGCGGGAAACCCGGCCCTCGCGACCGTGCTCGACGGCATACACGCGCGCATCGGGATCTTCCGGCACTTCTCCTTCATCGATCAGGAGCGGGTCAAGCTCTCGTACGTGGAGATCCTCTCCATCATCGAGGCCGCAGCCCGGGACCGCGACCCCGCGGCGGCCCGAGCCTCGTCCGAGCACCACATCGAGTTGGCTGGGAAGCTCGCGGTGCTGGAGTACACGAAGCGCTATTCGAGCGACCCCGGGGAGACCATCGCTGCGCTCCGACGGATCAACTGACCCGCAGCTCGTGCCGATCCCCCATCAGGACGCCGCGGCCGGACTCGGCACCGGCCGCATCCCCGTCCGTCTCGTCGATGGAAGATGATCCGGCCCTCCGGCCCGCATCACCGCCCGGCCCGCGCATCCCGCTTCGCCTGCGCCGCCAGCATCGCGTTGTACTCCGCCAGCTCCGCCTCGCCGGAGCGGTCGGCCGCGCGATCCCTCCGCTTCTGCTCCTTGTCGTCGCTGCGAGACCACTGGACCGCCACGATGAGCGCCAATGCGAGCGTCGGCAGTTCGCCGATGCCCCACGCGATGCCGCCGCCCAGGTTCTGATCCTCCAGCGGCGTGCCCCCCCAGGTGCGCCCCATCGCGCCGAACCAGTCGGCGAGCATCAGCCCGTCCCCCGTCATCATCGTGACCCCGAAGAAGGCGTGCGACGCCATCGTGGCGAACAGCGTCACCAGGCGCAGGGGGTAGGGGAAGCGATACGGCACCGGGTCGACGCCGATCATCGAGAGCGCGAAGAGATACCCCGAGATGAGGAAGTGGACGATCATCCACTGGTGGCCGAGATGCTCCTCCATCGCCCAGCGGAAGATCGGCGAGAAGTAGAACACCCAGAGCGACCCGGCGAACACGACGGCGGCGACCGCCGGATGCGTGATGAACCTGGAGTAGGGGGTCTGCACCGCCCAGAGCACCCACTCGCGGCCGCCCCACGATCCATCGCTCCGCTTCTCCGTCGCGCGCAGCAGCAGCGTCACCGGGGCTCCCAGCACCAGCATCATCGGGATGAGCATGGTGAGCATCATGTGGCCGAGCATGTGCTGGCTGAACAGATACTGCTCGTAGGCGTTGAACGGGCCGTTCGTCGTATAGAAGAGCAGCAGCAGCCCGAGCGCCCAGGCGACGGTGCGGCCGATCGCCCACCGGTCCCCGCGCCGTCGCAGGCGGATGGCTCCGGCGAGGTAGAGCACGAGCCCGAAGAGACAGACGAGCGTCCAGGCGAGGTCGAACTTCCAGGCGGTCAGATAGCTGAGCGGAGTCAGCTCGGGGGGCAGCGGATCGCCCGTGAGCCATTCCGCCGGCGAGATGCCCTCGCCCCCGGTCTCGCGCGCGGGATCGAGCGCCACGGGGGTCGCCGTGCGTCCGAGCGCGGCGGCGAAGCCGCTCGCCGCGCCCATCACGGCGAGCTCCGCGAGCACCAGCCACAGGAACACCCGGCCGCCCCTCGGCCCGCCGATGCGCGGGATCGCCAGCCTCCGCCACACCGCGCCGAACACGCCGAGCAGCACGAGGGCACCGGTCTTGAGCAGCACGAGGCGCCCGTAGCCGGTGCCGAGGAGCGCGTCGGGCGAGCCGATCCTCAGCCAGGCGCTGACGGCCCCTGAGGCGGCCACGGCCACGAAGGCCGGCAGCGCGAGCGTGGAGTACCTGGAGACCAGCGTCGCCAGGCGAGCGCGATCCGTCGGCGCACCGGCGCCTCGGCCGCCGCCCGGGCCGCGGCCTTCGCCGGCAGAGGCGCGACGGCCGGCCGTCGCGACGTAGACGAGCGCCACGAGGCCGCCCAGCCACACCGAGGCACCGACGAGGTGCACGAGCAGGGAGTTGACCGCCTGCGCGTGCCCCGAGGCCCCGGCCGCATGACCCTGCTGGGCGAGGGGGAGCGCACCCGCCAGCGCGACGATCAGGACGAGGAGCACCCACCTCCGGTCGCGCACCGCGAAGCAGAGCACGGTGGTGATCGCCGCGAGCAGGACCTGGATCAGCCACAGCCGCCCCAGCTCGACATCGGTGACGAACTGCGCGAGACCGGCACCGAAGTCCGCGTCCCCGGAGAAGGACACCGCGGCGATGTCGAGGTAGGTGAAGATGAGGAACGCCGCACTCGCGACGGTCAGGACCGCGGCCGAGGCGGCCGCGAGATCGAGCGTGAGACGCCATTCGGGGCGTTCGGGGCTCAGCGCGAACACCGCCAGCACCAGGGATCCGATGACCACGCCCAGCGAGATGTTGACGAGCATGCGCGCCGTCGGCAGCCCGTAGCGCACGACCGCACCGGGATCGAGCAGCGTGCGCTCGGCCGCCGCACCGCCGATGACGAGCCCGGCCAGGAGCGCGACGAGGGCCGCTGCCAGGAGCGCGGCTGGGGCGATGAGGCGGAGCGAACGTGGCACCCCCCAAGCCTACGCCCCGCGGGGGCAGGCGCGGGGGCATCGGCCCGTCGTGCCCGCGACCCTCAGACGACGCGACCCCCGGCCCATCCGGGCCGGGGGTCGCGTCGAGGTCGGGACGGGACTACTTCACCGCCGCCTTCAGCTTGCTGCCGACCGACACCTTCACGCGCTTGCCGGCCGGGATGTCGATGGTCTCACCGGTGCGGGGGTTGCGCCCGGTGCGGGCCGCGGTGGTCGCGGTCTCGAAGGAGAGCCAGCCCGGGATCGACACCTTGCCGCCGCCGGCCACGGTCTCGGAGACGGCGGAGAAGAGGCCGTCGAGCACTGCCGACACGGCAGCCTGGCTCTGGCCGGTCTCAGCGGCGACCTTCGCGACGAGTTCAGTCTTGTTCAGCGACATGTTTGGTCCTTTCAAAGGCCGGGCCCTTCAGAGCCGTGCCCGTGATGTATGGCGTCCCTTCCGGGACTCGATCGGTTGATCGCGTATGAATCTACCTCAGATTCGCCGCGCATCGGCGGAATCACGCGGATTCTGACAATATTTCTCGCCAGTTTCCAGGCTCCGCCCGGCCACGGGCCCCCCGGAACGCGAGAACGGGCCCGATCCGGGTGGATCGGGCCCGTTCTCGGGCACACGGCCGCCATGCGCCGCGCCGGTCGAGCGGTCACCGAGACGACTGCCCGCTCACGCCGACGTTCGCACTCGGCGGTGCCGGTCCGGTCGAGCGGTTACCAGCTCGCCTGCCCGCTCACGCGGACAGGCGCACTCGGCAGTGCTTATCCAGTCGAGCTGTTACCAGCTCGACTTCGTGATACCGGGGAGCTCGCCGCGGTGCGCCATCTCGCGGAAGCGCACACGGCTGATGCCGTACTTCGTCAGCACGCCGCGAGGGCGTCCGTCGATGGCGTCGCGGCTGCGCACGCGCACGGGCGAGGCGTCGCGGGGCAGCTTCTGGAGGCCGACGCGGGCCGCCTCACGGCTCTCGTCGGTGCCGTTGGGGTCGATCAGCGCCTTCTTCAGCTCGGCGCGCTTCTCGGCGTAGCGCGCGACGATCTCCTGGCGCTGCTTGTTCTTGGCGATCATGCTCTTCTTGGCCATGCTTATCGCTCCTCTCGAAACTCGACGTGCTTGCGGACCACGGGATCGTACTTCTTCAGCACGAGGCGGTCGGGGGTGTTGCGGCGGTTCTTCTTGGTCACATAGGTGAACCCGGTGCCGGCCGTGGAACGGAGCTTGATGATGGGACGGACGTCCTGCTGCTTCGCCATTAGATCTTCACCCCGCGCTTCTGCAGATCAGCGACCACGGACTCGATGCCGCGGGCGTCGATCACCTTGATGCCCTTGGCGGACAGGGTGAGGGTCACCTTGCGGCCGAGCGAGGGCACGTAGTAGGTCTTCTTCTGGATGTTCGGATCGAACCGCCGCTTGGTGCGACGGTGCGAGTGCGAGATGTTGTGACCGAACCCGGGAACGGCTCCGGTCACCTGGCACACTGCGGCCATGGTGGTTCCTCTCAGTACCGTGAGGCCGGACGGCCCCACCCAAGATCTCTTGTCTGCAGGAGCGTCCGGACTCTCATCCGGCTGGCTCGCCCCCGCGGTCCGCGCGATCGGATTTCGCACGGCCAAGGATCGACTCTAGCGCAGTCGGCGTCTCTGCCGCAAGCGGCGGGCCCGCGGTGCCTTGAGGCCGGGATCAGCGGCGCACGCGCTTCACGGCCGAGACCTTCGCCGCCGCGGCGTAGCCCGGTTTCTTGCCGGTGACGCGCACGGTCAGCTTGCGGCCGCGATCCGCCGCTTTCACGCGGTAGCTCGACGTGGTGGCGCCGACGATCCGCTTGCCGTCGCGGTACCAGCGATAGCTCAGCTTCACCCCCGCGGGTTTCCAGGCGCCGGCTCGCGCCCGCAGCCGCTTGCCGGCCTTCGCCGTGCCCGAGATCCTCGGTTTCACCGAGCGCAGCACTCCCGCGGCGACCGGTCTGCTCGCGGTCGACGCCCTCACGCCGCTCGGGTATCCCGTCTTCGTGCCGGTGACCCGCACCGAGATCCGCTTGCCGCGATCCGCGGCCTTCAGGGTGTAGCTCGATCTCGTCGCGCCGGGGATCCTGGCAGTGCCCCGATACCACTGATACTTCAGCGCCACCGGCGCCGGCTGCCAGCTGCCGGGCCGCGCCTGCAGTGTCCGGCCGACCCGAGGCGTCCCGCTGACCGTCGGCGTCTGCGGCACGAGCACCTTCGCGAAATCGATCCGGATGGTCGCCGCATGCTCGGCGACGTCCTGCACCGTGACCGTCGCGGCGGAGCCCTCCGGAGTGATCGAGTCGCCCGCGGTCAGCGTCTCCTGGCGATGACCGCCGACGAGGCGGGTGAGCACCGTGGACTCCTCGCCCAGCACGCCGGATCCGGAAACGCCCTTCAGCACCTTCACCCCGATGCCCGCCCGGAACTGGTAGCCGCCCCGGGTGAGCACGAACGCCTGCCCCCCGGACTGAGGAGTGCCACCGTCCTGACCCGCGCCGTTGCGGTACTCCACGGTGAAGGGCTCGCCCGCCGGCGGCTCGATCAGGAGGCCGCGGGGATCCTCGCCCGAGGTGAGCGCGTTCACCGTGAGCGTCTGGCCGGCGCCGCCCTCCGCGGATACCGTCCGCAGCATGCCGGGGGAAGCCGCCCCCAGATAGGATCGCTGGTTGACGGAGAGCGCCGCGGGGACGCCGCCGTAGCCCAGGATCCCGATGCCCATGACGTTCCACAGGTCGGCGTACTGCACGTCTTCGCACGGCGAGTTCGCGAGACCGCTCGATGCGGTTCCGGCATCGACGGTGCTCCCGGTGCAGCCGCGGGCGTTGGCGTGACCGAGGCCGAGGTTGTGCCCGATCTCGTGGGCGAGCACCTGCGTCCCCTCCGTCACGTCCTCGTCCGCGAGATTCACCCAGCTCAGTCCGCCGCTCAACTTCGGCCCCACGGTGCCCAGGCCGACGTTCGCGCACGCCGGATCGCGCACCAGCACGATGAGATGGCGGCTCCCCGAGGGGTAGGGGTCGGACCCCTGCAGCCCGGAGTAGCCGAGGGATCTGGCTGCGGAATCCCAGGCGACGAAGTTGTCGGCCTCGCACGCATTCGTGTCGGAGAGCGCGATCCGCGTCACCGCGTCGTCGACGATGCCGCCGATCACCCCGCCGCTCTGCTCGGCCCAGTAGTCGGAGACGCCCTCCAGCAGCGCGAGCATCTCCGCGTCGCCCGGCGCGGCGACCTGGCCCGTCGCGCGCGAGGCGAACACCACGTCGGCCGGCCGCACGGCCCCTGAGTCCGCCGCGGCCGAGATCGGCACGATCTCGGCCGCCAGCACGGGCAGTTCCACGTCCACCCCGCCGGCGGTCTCCGCGACGAGTTCGCGCAGTTCGGCCTGCGCGAACCGCGCGGACTCGGCCGGCAACTCGTCGGCCACCTCCTGCGGCACGCCGACGGTGCCGGTGAACCCGGCTCCGGAGACCGGCTCCCGCCCGGGGAACGAGGCCGCGAGCGTCTGCTCGTCGAGCGGGATCGGCGTTCCGTCGTCGACGACCAGCCAGGCCCCGCCTCCGACGGTCCGGCCGTCCCGCGGATCGCCGGCCGGCTCCTCCGGAAGCACCATCACGGTCCCGCTGACCTCGAGCGTATCGGCGATGCCCGCCTCCGCCCGGGCAGGCGCCGCGGCGAGGCTGAGCACGAGCGCCCCCGCGCCGACCAGGGCCACGAGCGCGGATCCCCGGTCCCGATGCGGAGGCGCCGAGCGCGGATCGATCGGCGGACGGTCGCCCCGCCGCGCGTCTCCCCCTGCGCCCCTCACGCTCGTCACTGTAGCGGATTCGAGGGCCGGCGGACAGGTCCGGACCGGACATCGCAGCGATGTGCCCCGCGCGACCTCTAAGCTGAACGGGTGGCGAACGAGCAGACGCGGGCGGCGATCCGCTACGTCGCGATCGGCGACAGCTTCACCGAGGGCGTCGGAGACGAGCTGCCCGATGGCTCGGTGCGCGGCTGGGCGGACCTCGTCGCCCAGGGACTGGCGGACGCGATCGGCGAACCGATCCAGTACGCGAACCTCGCCATCCGCGGCCGCCTGCTCGGACCCATCGTCGCCGAACAGCTCGAACCGGCGCTCGCGCTGGAGCCGACCCTGCTCAGCTTCAACGGCGGCGGCAACGACATGCTCCGGCCGGGCACCGACATCCCCTCGATCGTCGCCCGGACCGAGAGCGTGCTGCGCCGCGTGCTCGACGCCGGCACGGAGCCGATACTGCTCGCGGGAGCCGACCCGACGGCGGGCCTGCCCCGCGGCGCACGGGTGCGGGCGAAGGGGGACGCGCTCACCGCCGCGGCTGGAGCGCTCACCGAGAGGCTCGGCGTCCGCTTCTGCGACAACTGGAACGACCCCGTGCTCCGTCGGCGCGAGTACTGGTCCGAGGATCGCCTGCACCTGGGGCCCGTCGGACACCATCGCGTCGCCTGGAACGTGCTGCGCTCGCTCGGGCGCCCCGCCCCGGCCGACTGGTCGATCGACGCGGATCCGCGACCGGCGCCCACCCGGTCGGAGCAGCTGCGCTATGCGCGCGAGCACGTGCTGCCCTGGCTCGGCCGCCGTCTGACGGGCCGTTCGAGCGGGGACGGACGCACCGCGAAGCACCCTCGCTGGGAGTGGATCGAGCCCCGCGGCTGAGACTCGGGCCGCCTCGGCTCAGCGCCCCGCGGCGAGGCCGCTCAGCCCCGGGCCTGGCACTCCGGGCAGAGGCCGAACAGGTCGACGACGTGGCTGATCTCCGAGTAGCCGTGCTCGGCGCCCACCCTCGCCGCCCACTCCTCCACCACTCGCGCCTCCAGCTCCCGCGCCGCGCCGCACCGCCGGCAGATCAGGTGGTGGTGGTGGTGGGAGGTCACGCAGGAGCGGAACAGGTTCTCGCCCTCCGGCGACTGCAGCGAATCGGCCTCACCCGTCTCGGCGAGCGCCGCGAGCGAGCGGTACACGGTGGCGAGGCCCACGGTCGACCCCTGCGCGCGGAGCGTCTCGTGCAATCGCTGCGCGCTCACGAAGCCGCCGGCCTCGTCCAGGGCGGCGCGGACCTCCGCCCGCTGCCTGGTGTTCCGCTTGGGCCCGGTGGTGGTGCTCATCCTCGCCACCCCTCTCGCTCGCTCCTGCCCGATCTTCCGGATATCCTCTCAGGCTACCCTGGCCGTCGGCAATGAGGCGCGAGCGGGGGCTTCGGCACGATTCACGCCCCCATCCGCGCCTTCTTGCGACGGGAGTCGGGGCCCAGGGCCCCGACCAGCAGCACGAGCACGAACATCGCCGTCATCGCCAGGCCGACGGATCCCCCGGCGGCCACGTCCCAGGCGCGCGAGGCCCAGAGGCCGAGCAGCCCCGCGAGGACGCCGAGGACGGCCGCGAGCGGCGGGATCCACTCGATGCGCGGCGCGATGAGCCGCGCGGCAGCGGCGGGAGCGATCAGCACCGCGACGCCGAGGATCGCGCCCACGGCGGGCATGGCCACCACCACCCCGGCCGCGATCATCGCGGTGACGAGCAGCTCGACCGGCCAGGCCCGGAAACCCATCGCGGCGTAGCCGGCCGGGTCGAAGGTGTGCAGGAGGATGCGGCGGCCGGCGAGACCGCTCGCCACGAGGGAGAGGAGGAGCACCGCGGCCGTCGCCGCGACGTCGCCGGTCGTCACCGACAGCGGCGAGCCCACGAGCAGCGCCTCGACGGGCACGCCCAGTCCGGGGTTGAGGCCGGCGAGCAGCGCGCCGAGCGCGAAGCCGAAGGAGAGCACGATGCCGCTCGCCACCTGCCGCCCCTGGCCGGGAACTCGGGAGAGCCCGGTCATCAGGAGCACGAGCAGTGCCGCGAAGAGCGCCTGCCCGACGAGCAGGCTCCACCCCGCGAGCGCGAAGATCACCCCGCCCGGGAACGTCGCATGGCTCAGCGCGACCGCGAAGAACGACCGGCGCCGCAGCACGATCAGCGTGCCGACCACCCCGCTGAGCAGCCCCAGCAGCACCAGTTCGAGCGCGGCGAGCGCGAAGTAGCTCATCCGTGCCCCCGGCCGGCTCGCGAGCGCAGCTGCCAGGCGCGCGCGGCGACGCGCGCGACCACCGCGAGCGCGTAGACCGCGACCAGGAGCAGCACGACGACGGCGCCCGGCGGAACGGAGGCCCCGGATCCGACGGACCACTCGAAGGACCACCACAGGCCCAGCGCGCCGCTGAGCAGCGGCACCGCGATCGCGACGGGGACGAGGAGACCGAGGCGCCGCGTGACCAGACGCGCCACGGCCATCGGCACCGTCAGCAGCGCCAGCACCATCAGCACGCCGAGCGCCTGGGCCCCCGCGACCACGAGCAGCGCGATCGCGATCGTGAGGACGAGGTCCGCCGCGCGCGGGCGGAAGCCCGCCGCCTCGAACCCTGCCGGGTCGAAGGCGCGGAAGAGCTGAGCGCGCAGCGTGGCGAGCATGAGGATCGCCGCGATCGCCGACACGGCCACGATCTGCCAGAACTGGGCCTCGGTGACGGTGAGGAGGTGCCCGAAGAGCATCCCCTGCATCTCGGAGACATAGCCGTCCTGACGCGATACGAGGACCACTCCGAGGCTGAACAGGCCGGTGAGCACGACGGCGATCGTCGCATCGCCCCCGGGCCCGCCGCGGCCCCGGTCGAGCGCCGTGAACAGGCCGGCCGCCGCGAGCGCGGCCACCGCGGCCCCGGGCAGCACGCCTGCGGCGCCGCCCAGTGCGGCCCCGATCACCAGGCCCGGGAACACCGCGTGCACGAGCGCGTCGCTCACGAACTCGAGCTCCCGGAAGCTGATGCCGATGCCGACGACGCCCGCGGCCACGGCGAGCACGGCGAGCGTCGCCAGTGCCCGCCCCATGAACGGCAGGGAGAAGACCTCGAGCAGCGTCGCATCCACGGCTCGGGCTACTCCGCCTCGCCCGGCGCGCAGCTCGCGGTGGTGACGGTGTGCTCGTCGAGCTCGACCGTCGTGTCCTGGAAGGCGTGCTCCACCGCCTCGAGCGTCAGCGCCCGATCGACCGGGCCGAAGCTCGTCGGGTGCCCGAAGCGCTCCACCTCGGCGTGCTCGGCGTTCCGGCCCCCGGCGCCCTCGGCGCCGTCCTCGGCGTGCCCCGAGGCGAGGAGCAGGACGTGGGTGCAGGCCCGCTGGGCGATCTCCAGGTCGTGGGTGCTCACCACGATCGTCCGGCCCTCGCCGCTCAGCTCGCGGACCAGCTCGAGGAGGGCGTCGCGGTTCTCCCGGTCGAGCCCGTTGAAGGGCTCGTCGAGCAGGAGCAGCTCGGGATCGGCGACGAGCGCCCGGGCGAGGATCCCGCGCTGCTGCTGCCCGCCCGAGAGCTCGCCGAAACGCGTTCCCGAACGCTCCGCGAGTCCGACCCGTTCGATCGCCGAGCGCACCCGCGCGCGACCCGATCGTCCGAACGGCGCGAATGGGCCGAGCTCCCGGTAGAGTCCCATCGCCACGACCTGCCGCAGGGAGAGCGGCAGGTCGACGTCGCGGGAATCGGACTGGGGGAGGGAGCCGGTGCGGCGGCGAGCGCGCGCGGGATCGCCGCCGAGCACCTCGACGGAGCCGGCGGTGAGATCGGCGAGGCCGAGGAGGCCGCGCAGCAGCGTGGACTTCCCCGAGCCGTTCGGCCCGATCAGCGCCACCGCGCTGCCCGCCTCGATGTCGAGGGTCAGACCCGCGACGCGCGTGCGGCCGGCGTAGCCGAACGCGGCCCCGCGCAGGCTGACGGCAGGACGGGCTGGGGTCACACGCTCTCCAATTCGGCGGGCACGGGGTCGGGGGTCACCCCCCAGGCTTCAAGAATAACCCTCGTGTTGTGCACCGTCGCCGCGATATAGGTCTCGGCGCCGCTCCCCTCCGCGCCCAGGGAGTCGACGAAGAGCGTCTCGGCGTCGACCACCCGGACGCCGGCCTCCTTCGCCACGGTCTCCGCGAGCTTCGGGCTGATCGACGATTCGACGAAGATCGCCTTGACGCCGTGCTCCTCGATCTCGTGGACCAGTTCGTCGATCTCGGCCGCGCTGGGCTCGGCGTTGTCCTCGAAGCTGGGGAGGATCGATCCGGCGAACTCGATGTCGTAGTCGTGCAGGAAGTAGCGCATCGAGTCGTGACCGCTCACGAGCACGCGATCCGCTTCGGGGACCCGCTCGAACTGCGCCGCGGCCCACTCGTCGAGCAGCCCCAGCTTCGCCTGATACTCCTCGGCCCGCTGCGCGAAGTCGCTCGCGCGATCCGGCTCCGCCTCGGAGAGCCCGCGCGCGATCTCGCCGACCATGCCCTGGGCCAGGCGGGGCGAGCTCCACAGGTGGGGGTTGAGGTCGCCGTGATCGTGGTCGTGCTCGTCCTCGGCGTGCTCGTCCGCCTCTTCCGCGTGATCCTCGTCCGCGTGATCGTGGTCCTCGCCCTCGGCGTGGTCCTCGTCCTCCGCGTGATCCTCGTGGTCGTGGTCCTCGTCCTCGCCCTCGAGAGTGATCTCGCGGGCCTCGTCGAGATCGACGCCGTCGCTCGCGTCGATCACGAGCCCGTCGAAGCCCGACGACTCGACGGCGTCGTCCACGAAGGTCTCGAGGCCCGCGCCGTTGACGATGAGCACGTCCGCCTCTCCGAGCGCGAGCAGATCGGCCGGGCTCGGATCGAAGTGGTGCGCCGAGCCGCCGGGGGCGAGCAGGCCCGTGAGCTCGATGTCGTCTCCGCCGACCTCGCCGGCGAAGTCGACGAGCTGCGTGGTCGTCGCGACGACGTTCAGCGAGGGCGCCGGCTCCTCGCCGGGGTCGGCCGCCCCGGAGCAGCCCGCGAGCGCGAGCGCCCCCGCGGCGGCGAGTGCGAGGGCCGAGAGTCGAGTGTGCACGTGAGGTCCTTCCGGTGCGCGAGCGCACATCGTTGATAACGAATCTCACTATACTACCTGACGCCGAGACGGACCTGCGCGCGAACGGATACGCTGGCGGGGTGGAGCAGCGGACGGCACTCGAACTGCGCCGCGCGCTGCGGCGCGGCGAGACCTCGTCCCGGGAACTCGTGGCCCGGGCGCTCGAGCTCGTCTCCGAGCACCGCGACTCGGGCGCGTTCGTCAGCGCGGACGCGGAGATCGCGCTCGCGGAGGCCGACGCCGTCGACGCCCGCCTCTCGGACACCCCGCCCGAGGCGCGACGCGCGCTGCCGCCGTTGCTGGGCCTGCCGACCGCTCACAAGGACCTGATCGACCAGCGAGGCCACGTCACGACGCACGGGTCGGCGGCGATCCCGCACCTCGTGGCGGCGGCCGACGATCCCGTCGCGGCGGCCGTGCGCGAGGCGGGGGCGGTGTCGATCGGCAAGACCCAGGTGCCCGAGTTCGGGATCGCCGCCTACAGCGAGAACGAGATCGCCCCGCCGGCGCGCAATCCCTTCGATCCCGCGCTGACCGCGGGCGGATCCAGCGGCGGCACCGCCGCCGCCGTCGCGCTCGGCCTGATTCCGGCGGCCATCGCGAGCGACGCCGGCGGGTCCATCCGGATCCCGGCGGCGGCCTGCGGACTGGTCGGCCTCAAGCCCGGCCGGGGCGCCGTACCGGCCGATCGGAGAGCAGCGGAGAGCGGGCCCGGATGGGGCGTCTCGGGACCGATCGCGCGCACCCCGGCCGACGCGGCCCTGCTCTTCGACGCCCTCCGCGGCGCTCGCGACGAGGCGGCACTGCGGGGCGTGGAGCGAGCCTCCGAGCTGCGCGGGCTGCGGGTGGGAATCAGCCTGGCCTCGCCCTTCGAGGAACGGGTCGAGATCCGCTTCGGCGCCGACGCGCTCGCGGCTCTCGACGCCGCGGCGGCAGCGCTCGACACCGCCGGGCACACGGTCGAGGAGGCCCGGATCCGCTACGACGCGGGCTACCCCGAGGCCTTCACCGCCGTCTGGACCTCGGCGCTGACCCGCATCGCGCTCGCCCCCGGCGCGGAGGATCGCCTCGGCGCACTCGCCTCCTGGTTCCTCGATCGCGCGCGCATCACCGCGCCGGAGCGGCTCGAGGAGGCTGCGGAGGCGCTGCGGGGGTTCGCCGCGAAGGCCCGGCGCGATTGGGGCGCCTACGATGCCGTGCTCACCCCCGCCCTCGCGTTCCCCCCTCCCCCGATCGGCGAGTTCCGCGGGAGAGGGCCCGAGGGCGACTACCGCCTCCAGTGCGAATGGGCGCCGCAGACCTCGATGGTCAACGTCGCGGGAGCGCCCGCGATCACCGTGCCGCTCGGCCGCGCGCCCGCGAGCGCCGGAGCGAGCGGGCTGCCGGTCGGCGTGCAGCTCATCGGACCGGCGGGCGGCGAGGCGAGGCTGCTGCAGCTGGCCGAGCAGATCGTGCAGCTGACGCGCTGACGCGCGGGCCCCCGCCCCGCGCCGAAGCCTCCCTCCCGCAGCCCGGCGACGCGGAGCGCGGAGCGATCCTCAGCGACGCAGCAGTTCCCGGTAGACCGCGACGAGGGTGTCGGTCGAGACCCGCCAGCTCCGCTCGAGGGCTCGGCGCCGCCCCTCGCGCCCCATGCGCTCGGCGAGCGCGGGATCGCCCAGCAGGCGTTCGATCGCCGCGGCCCAGTCCGCCGGGTCCTCGCCGTCGAGGAGCAGGCCCGTCGCGCCGTCGTCGACCGCCTCGCACAGTCCCCCGGTCGCCCGCGCGACGACGGGAACCCCCGAGGCCGCGGCCTCGAGCGCGACGAGCCCGAACGTCTCGGAGTGCGAGGGGATCAGCACGAGCGCGGCGCGGCGCAGGCGCTCCGCGAGTTCGGAGCGGCGCAGCGCCCCGTCGAAGGAGGTGGTGCCGAGCATGCCGGCCGCGGCCACGGCATCGTGCAGCAGGCTCGCATAGTCGTCGCCGTCCGGCGGGGAGTCGCCGACGATGCGCAGCGCCGGACGGCGCTCGTCCGGCAGCTCGGCCAGCGCGGCGATGGCGAGGTCGAAGCCCTTGAGCGGGTGGAGGCGACCCGCGACGAGCACCTCGGGCAGACCCCCGCGCGCGATCCGGGCCGCGCGATCCTGCCGCTCGCCCTCGGTGCACGGCCGGAACACGCGGGTGTCCACTCCGGGCGGCACTACGCGGACCCGATCCGGATCACCGCCGAGCCGCTGCAGCACGGTGGACTTCTCCGCCTCGCTGACGGTGACGACGAGATCGGCCTCGTGCGCGAGCCGGCGCTCCCCGGCGAGGCGGCCGGGGGCCTCGGGGCGCTCGCCCGCCTCGAGCGGCGTGTCGTCCCCCGCCGCGATGCTGTGATAGCTCTGCACCAGGGGGACGCCGAGCGAGCGAGCCGCGGGGAGCGCCGCGAGACCGGAGTACCAGTGCTCGGCATGGATGAGATCGGCGGGATCCTCGCCGAGCTGCTCGCGCAGGGCCGCGCCGAAGGATCCGATCAGCGCCTCGTGCTCGCCCTTGGCGAGCAGCCGCGCCGGCCCGGCATCGAGATGCCGCACGACCACCCCCGGCGTCCATTCGTGCTCCGCCTGCTGCGCGGCGTGGGTGCGCCTGGTGATGATCCGGACCCGATGCCCGAGCGCCGCGAGCTGCTCGGCCTGCGCGCGCACGACGACGTTCATCCCGCCCGCGTCCTTGGTGCCGGGTTCGTCGAGCGGCGAGGTGTGCAGCACCACGAACGCGAGGTCGAGCTTCGCCTCGGCTGCGCCGCGCTCCTCGGTCGATCCTGCCTCGTCCACATCGTCACCCTACCGTCTCCGGCGGAGCCGGCCTCGCTCCGGCATCGCGCCCGTCCCCGCAGTGGCGCTCCCCATACGGGAGGGGGTATGGTGCTACGGTGCCGTCTCATACCCCCGCTCCAGCGCTCAGGCGCGTCCAGCGCCGGACCCTCCTGCTCCTCTCCCTCGCCCAGGTCTTCAGCGGCATCGGCGCCGGGGCAGTCGTCTCGACCGGCTCGCTGATCGCCGTCGAGCTGTCCGGCTCCGAGGCGTGGGCCGGGTCGGTGACGACGACGATGACGCTCGGGGCCGCGATCGCATCCGCCGCGCTGATGCGCCTGGCCCTCGCGACCGGTCGGCGCACCGCGCTGTCCTCGGGGCTGCTCGTCGGGGCGATCGGCGCCGCGGGCGTCGTGCTCGCGGCGGTGACCGGTGCGTTCTGGGTGCTCGTCGTGTCGGGGATCCTGATCGGCTTCGGCAGCGCGGTGAACCTGCAGACGCGCTTCGCGGCGACGGATCTCAGCGAGCACGCCAAGCGGGGCCGGGACCTCTCGCTGGTCGTGTGGATGAGCACGATCGGCGCGGTGGCCGGGCCCAACCTCCTCGGTGTCGGGGAGGGGATCGCGGGACGCCTGGGCCTGCCGGCGCTCTCGGGACTCTTCGTGATCGCGGCCGCCGGCATGCTCGCGGGCATGCTCGTCATCTGGATCGGCCTGCGCCCGGATCCCTACCTCGTGCTGTCCGGCCGGGAGGCCGTTCGCGGCGCGCCGACGGGGACGGACGCCGGAGCCGAGGCCCCGCTCCCCGCGCCGAGCCGGGGACTGCGGGCGGGCATGGCGGCGCTCCGGGCGCATCCGGCATCCCGTGCGGGCATCGCCGGCATCCTCGCGGCTCACGCCGTGATGGTGGCCGTCATGTCGATGACCCCGGTGCACCTCGCCGGGCACGGGGCCTCGGTCACGGTCATCGGCATCACCGTCAGCCTGCACATCGCCGGCATGTACGCCCTCGCACCGGTCATGGGCCTGCTCACCGATCGCTTCGGCGGAGCCGCGGTCTCCGCGGCGGGCATGGTGACGCTGGCCGCATCGGTGCTGCTGTCGGGCTTCAGCGGGGAGTCCCACTGGGTCACCACGCTCGGCCTGGTCCTGCTCGGCCTCGGCTGGTCCGCGGCCACGGTGGCGGGCTCCGCGATGATCGTCCAGTCCACGCCGGTCCCCGAGCGCGTGGCGGCGCAGGGGACGGCCGACACCCTCATGAGCCTCTCCGGCGCCGCGGGCGGACTGCTCGCCGGCGTCGCGCTCGCGGCGATCGGCTACCAGGGCCTCGGCGTCGGCGGCGCGCTGCTCGCGCTCGCGGTCGTGCCGGCTCTGGTCAGCGTCGCGCGTCGGGTGTAAGGTGGAGACGAGGAGCAGATACCCCTCTGGGGTATGATTCTCCCGCACGCACGCCGACGATCGGAGGATCCATGACCACCGCCGAGTACACCGTCGCCGGAATGACCTGCGCGAACTGCGAGCGGCACGTCCGCGAAGAGGTCGCGGAGATCCCGGGCGTCACGAGCGCGGTCGCCGATCGCGCCACGGGCCGCCTGACGGTGACCGGGGACGGCACGGCGATCCCGGATCGCGCGGTGATCGCCGCCGTCGCCGAGGCCGGCTACACCGCGGCGCGGGCCTGATCCGGCCGCCGTCGCCGAATCCGGAGGTACAGGAGACATGCCAGCACCCGCGGCCGGGCTCGAGCCCGACGTCATCGAACTCGCGATCGGGGGAATGACCTGCGCGTCCTGCGCCGCGCGCGTCGAGAAGCGACTGAATCGCCTCGACGGCGTCGATGCGAGCGTCAACTACGCGACCGAGAAGGCGCGGGTGTCGGTTCCGGTCGGCTACGACCCGGAACGGCTCGTCTCAGAGGTCGAGCGGACCGGCTACACGGCCGAACTGCCGCCCCCGCCCGCCCGCGCCGCCCGCGCCGCGGAGCCCGCGGCGGGCGGCGAGGACGCCGAGCTGCGGGCGCTGCGGCAGCGGCTGATCGCCTCGATCTGGCTCTCGGCTCCGGTCATCGCGATGGCGATGGTCCCGGCGCTCCAGTTCACCAACTGGCAGTGGCTCTCGCTCGCCCTCGCCGCCCCCGTCGTCGTCTGGGGCGCCTGGCCCTTCCACCGGGCGGCCTGGATCAATCTGCGGCACGGCGCCGCGACGATGGACACACTCGTCTCGGTCGGCACCGGAGCCGCCTTCCTCTGGTCGCTCTACGCCCTGTTCTTCGGCCACGCCGGGATGCCCGGCATGACCCACGGCTTCGAGATCACCGCGCAGGCCGGCGACGGCGCCGGCAACATCTACCTCGAGGTCGCGGCGGGCGTGACCACGTTCCTCCTCGCCGGGCGCTACTTCGAGAAACGCTCGAAACGGCAGGCGGGCGCCGCCCTGCGCGCGCTGCTGGAGCTGGGGGCGAAGGAGGTGGAGGTCCTGCGACCGGGGTCGACCCCGGCCGCTGCGGCCGAGACGGCCGCAGGACGAACCGACGGCAGGCCAGAGACGGCCTTTCCGAATACCGGGGTTCTCGTGCCGATCGAGGATCTCGCCGTCGGCGACCACTTCTCGGTTCGTCCAGGGGCGAAGATCGCGACCGACGGCGTGATCGTCGACGGGCGCAGCGCCGTCGACGCGTCGATGCTCACCGGCGAGTCGGTGCCCGTGGAGGCGGCCCCGGGCGACGCGGTGACCGGCGGCACCGTCGCGACCGACGGGCGCCTCGTGGTGCGCGCGACCAGGGTCGGCGTCGACACCCGGCTGGCGCAGATGGCGAGGATGGTCGAGGAGGCGCAGTCCGGCAAGGCCGAGGTGCAGCGGCTCGCGGATCGCGTCTCGGGGGTCTTCGTCCCGATCGTCATCGTCATCGCCGCCCTCACCCTGCTGATCTGGCTGCTGCTGGGCCACCCCGCGGCGAGCGCGTTCACCGCCGCCGTGGCGGTGCTCATCATCGCCTGCCCCTGCGCGCTCGGCCTGGCCACGCCGACGGCCCTGCTCGTCGGCACCGGCCGGGGCGCGCAGCTGGGGATCCTCATCAAGGGCCCCGAGGTCCTGGAGTCCACGCGCCGGGTGGACACGATCGCGCTCGACAAGACCGGAACCGTGACCTCGGGACGGATGGAGCTCACCGACGTGGTGCCCGCGCCGGGCCAGGACCGGATCGAGCTGCTGCGAGCGGTCGGCGCCGTCGAGGGCGCCTCCGAGCATCCGATCGCGCAGGCCATCGCGCGCGGCTGCGCCGCGGAACTGGCCGCGGCGGAGTTGCGTGCCGGCGAGTCCGGAGGCGGCGCGCAGAGCCCGGCGGAGCTGGAGTCGTTCCGCAACGCGGCGGGCGAGGGCGTCACCGGCGTCGTCGACGGAACCGCGCTCGTCGTGGGACGGGCCTCCCTGCTCGAGGACCGGTCGATCCCCGTCGACCCGACGATGCTGGCGGTCAAGGAGCGACTGGAGCACGAGGGTCGAACAGCGGTGCTCGCGGCCTGGAAGGGCCGGGTGCGCGGCGTGCTCGCCGTGGCAGACACGGTGAAGCCGACGAGCGCCGAGGCGATCCGGCAGTTGCGGCGGCTCGGGCTCGAACCCGTCCTGCTCACCGGCGACAGCCGCGCCGTCGCGGAGCGGATCGCCGAGGAGGTCGGCATCGGGATCGGCGGAGAGCACGGCGGCGGAGTCGGCGGAGTCGGCCGCGTGGTGGCGGAGGTGCTGCCCGGCGAGAAGGTCGCGGCGATCCGTGCGATGCAGGCCGAGGGGCGCGTGGTGGCGATGGTGGGGGACGGCGTGAACGACGCGCCCGCCCTGGCCCGGGCCGATCTCGGACTGGCGATGGGCTCCGGCACCGACGCCGCCATCGAAGCGGCCGACATCACCCTGATCCGTGGGGATCTGCGCAGCGCCGCCGACGCGATCCGGCTCTCGCGCCGCACGCTGCGCACGATCAAGGGCAACCTCTTCTGGGCGTTCGCCTACAACGTGGCGGCGATCCCGCTCGCGGCCCTGGGGCTCCTCAACCCCATGATCGCGGGCGCCGCGATGGCCTGTTCGAGCGTCTTCGTCCTCGGCAACAGCCTGCTCCTGCGCAGGTTCCGCAGCGGCGCGGGGCCCGCCCCCGCCCCCGTGGGGCGCACGTCGTGAGCGAGCCGGAAGACGCGGGCGCCGGGCGCTGCGAGCCGGGCTTCAGCCGGGGGCACCCGGCGGCGCCGGCCGGCGCGCCGGGCACGGCCGAGGGGCACTCCCACGACCACGGACTCGGCGGCTCGGCGACGGCCACGGCCCGGCACCGCGGTCGCCTGATCGCCGTGCTCGCGATCACGCTCAGCGTGGTGGTCGTGCAGCTGATCGGCGCCTTCGTCTCGGGGTCGCTGTCGCTGCTCGCCGACTCCGGGCACATGCTCACCGACGCCACCGGGGTCGCCATCGCGCTCATCGCGAGCCTCATCGCCGGACTTCCCGCGAGTTCGAGGCGCAGCTACGGCTATCTCAGGGTCGAGATCCTCGCGGCGCTCGCGAACGGCGTCGTGCTCGGGGTCATCGCCGTCGTCATCTTCGTCGAGGCGATCCGACGGCTCGGCGACGAGGTGGAGATCGCCTCGGTCCCGATGATCGCGGCGGCCGTGATCGGCGGTCTCGCCAATCTGGTCTCGCTGCTCATCCTGCGCTCGGGGCAGCGGGAGAGCCTCAACGTGCGCGGCGCCTACCTGGAGGTGCTCGGCGATCTGCTCGGTTCGGTCGCGGTGATCGCCGCGGGCCTCGTGATCCTCTTCACCGGCTGGAACTGGGTGGACCAGGCGGCATCGATCCTCATCGCGCTCATCATCCTCCCCCGCGCCTACAGCCTCCTGCGCGAGGTCATCGACGTGCTGCTCGAGGCCTCGCCCCGCGGCTTCGACGCCGACGCCGCCCGCGCGCACATGCTCGCCGTCCCCGGGGTCTCCGAGGTGCACGATGTGCACGCCTGGACGATCACCTCGGGAGTCCCCGCCTTCTCCGCGCACGTGACGGTGAGCGACGAGGCCTGGCGGGAGCAGAGCGCCCACGCGATCCTCGACGAGCTGAAGGCCTGCCTGCGCACGCACTTCGAGATCGATCACACCACGCTGCAGCTCGAGCCCGAGGGCCACCGGAGACCGGGCCCCCACCGGCACGCGTGAGCGCGCGGAGCGAGCACTTCATCAGACCTTATTTTGTATAAGTCAAAATAAGGTAGACTCGCAGTATGCGCGAGACCGAGACCTCCTCCCAGCCCTGGGCTGACGAGTTGCGCACGCACGGCCTCCGTGTCACCGCGGGCCGGATCGCGGCCCTCGGACACATCGAGGCGCACCCGCACTGCAGCGCGGCGGAGATCCACTCCGCGCTGGTCGGCGGGCTGCCCTCGCTCTCGCAGCAGTCGGTGCACAACATCGTCGGGGATCTGACCGAGTGCGGCATCCTGCGCCGCATCGACCTGCCCGACGCCGGCAGCGCGCTCTACGAGACCCGCACCCGCGACAACCACCACCACGTGCAGTGCGTGAGCTGCCACCGCGTGGAGGACGTCGACTGCGCCGTCGGGGCCGCGCCGTGCCTGAACCCGGACCACTCCCACGGCATGCGGATCCTCGAGGCCTCGGTGACCTTCCGCGGGATCTGCGCCGACTGCGAGGCGGCGGAAGCCGCCGGTGCGAGCCGCGAAGCCGCATCCGCCGCCGAACCCTCGGCGCACCGCGCATGATCCCCTCCCATCCCGAAGAACACTCACCCCTCCCACCTCCGACGAAAGGAAACAGCCAGGTGTCCGAAGAGAGCACATGCCCGGTCGACCACAGGACCGACGCACCTCACCCCACCGAGGGATCCGCGAAGCCCTCTGCCGGGCCCACCACCAACCAGGACTGGTGGCCCGACCGCCTCAACCTCAAGATCCTGGCGAAGAACCCCGAGGTGGCCAACCCGTACGGAGGCGACTTCGACTACCGCGCGGCGTTCGAGGCGCTGGACCTCGCCGCGGTGAAGGCCGACATCGCCCACGTGCTCACCGACTCGCAGCCCTGGTGGCCCGCCGACTTCGGCAACTACGGACCGCTCATGATCCGCATGGCCTGGCACTCGGCGGGCACCTACCGCGTGTTCGACGGCCGCGGCGGCGGCGGCACCGGGCAGCAGCGCTTCGCCCCGCTGAACAGCTGGCCCGACAACGTCGGACTCGACAAGGCCCGCCGCCTGCTGTGGCCGGTGAAGAAGAAGTACGGCCGGTCCCTCTCCTGGGGCGATCTCATGATCCTCGCCGGCAACGTCGCCCACGAGCAGATGGGCATGCCGACCTTCGGCTTCGCCGGCGGCCGCCCCGACGTGTGGGAGCCGGACGACGACGTCTACTGGGGCAGCGAGACGACCTGGCTCGGCGACGAGAACCGCCTCGGGGAGCAGGGCGACCGCGAGCTCAGCAAGCCGCTCGGCGCGACCATGATGGGCCTCATCTACGTCAACCCCGAGGGCCCGCGCGCCAGCGGCGACCCGATCGCCGCCGCGCAGCAGATCCGGGAGACCTTCGGACGCATGGCCATGGACGACGAGGAGACGGTCGCGCTGATCGCCGGCGGCCACACCTTCGGCAAGACCCACGGCGCCGCGCCCGAGGGCGACCACGTCGCCGCCGAGCCCGAGGCCGCGCCCATCGAGCAGCAGGGACTCGGCTGGAAGAGCGACTACGGCACGGGCGCGGGCCGCGACGCCATCGGATCCGGCCTCGAGGTCACCTGGACCTATCACCCGACGCGGTGGGACAACGAGTTCTTCCACATCCTCTTCTCCTACGAGTGGGAGCGCGTGACCGGCCCCGGCGGTCACGACCACTGGCGCCCGAAGCACGGCGGGGGCAGCGACCTCGTGCCCGAGGCCGACGGCCGGGGGCACCGCGAGCCCCGCATGCTCACGACCGATCTCTCGCTGCGCGAGGATCCGGTCTACCGGGAGATCTCGCTGCGCTTCAAAGAGGATCAGGAGGCCTTCACCGACGCCTACGCCCGCGCGTGGTTCAAGCTGACCCACCGCGACCTCGGGCCCAAATCGCGCTACCTCGGCCCCGAGGTGCCCGCGGAGGATCTGCTCTGGCAGGATCCGATCCCGGCGCGCGACTACGAGCTGATCGACGCCGCAGACGTCGCGGCGCTCGAGCAGCGGATCGAGGACGCCGGTCTCAGCGTGAGCGAGCTCGTGTCGACGGCGTGGGCCGCGGCGGCGACCTTCCGCGGGAGCGACAAGCGCGGCGGAGCGAACGGCGGCCGGATCCGCCTCGAGCCGCAGCGCAGCTGGGAGGTCAACCGGCCCGAGCAGCTCGCCCGCGTGCTGGGCGTGCTCGAGGGCATCCGGGCCGAGTTCAACGCGGCAGCAGGCGAGAAGCAGGTCTCGATCGCCGACCTGGTGATCCTCGCGGGCAACGTCGGCGTGAAGCGGGCCGCCGCGGCCGCCGGGCACGCGGTGTCCGTGCCCTTCACGCCGGGACGCACCGACGCCTCGCAGGAGCAGACCGACGTGGAGTCGTTCGAGTACCTGAACCCCCCGGCCGACGGCTTCCGCAACTACGAGAGCGCGCGCGCCCTCGGCCGGCCCGCGGAGCACCTGCTGATCGACCGCGCCAATCTGCTCACCCTGTCGGCCCCCGAGCTGACGGTGCTGCTGGGCGGGCTGCGCGTGCTCGACACCAACTGGGACGGCTCGCAGCACGGCGTGCTCACCGACCGGCCGGGCGCGCTCACGAACGACTTCTTCGTGAACCTGCTCGATCTGAACACCACCTGGAAGCCGATCGACGCCGAGTCGCGCACCTTCCAGGCCACCGACGATGCGACGGGCGAGCAGACCTGGACCGGCACCAGGGCCGATCTGGTGTTCGGCTCGAACAGCGAGCTGCGCGCCGTGGCCGAGGTGTATGCGAGCGACGACGCGGGAGAGCAGTTCGTCGCCGACTTCGTCGAGGCGTGGGTCAAGGTCACCGACCTGGACCGCTTCGACGCACGCTGAGCCGACTCGCGTCCAAGCTCATCGGGGGCCGTCTCCGGGGATCCGGGGCGGCCCCCGTGTCGTTTTATGGCGAGGTGCTGGGCAATCCCTCTCCGGTGGGGCAAGCTATACGGTGAAGCGGCCGCCCGGAAGGCGGCCCCGAACGCAAAGGACCCCGGTCATGTCTGAACAGAATCTCCTCACCGAGCCAGAGAGCAAGGGCCTCGACATCGTGCGCGTCTTCCTCGGCATCAGCGGTCTCATCTCGCTGGTGCTCGGCATCCTGATCCTCGCCAACCCGGTCAAGACCGGCGCGGGCCTGGTGCTGATCGTCACGGTGCTGCTCGCGATCTATCTGGTCGGGGTCGGCGTGATCTACCTGGGTTCCGGCATCTTCTCCAAGTCGCTGGAGGGATGGCCGCGCATCGGCACCATCCTGCTGGGCCTGCTCTACATCGTGGGCGGCATCATCATCTTCGCGAACGTCTCCGCCTCCGCGACGGTGTTCGCCGTGTTCCTCTCGGTGCTGATCGGCGTCCTGTGGATCATCGAGGGCGTGTTCGTCTTCACCACCCTGAAGACCTCCGGCCACCGGGTGCTGACGGTGGTCTACGGCGTGATCAGCATCATCGCCGGTCTCGTGCTCATCTTCTCCCCGCTGCTCGGCGCGGTCACGCTGTGGCTGCTGATCGGGATCTCGCTGATCGTGCTCGGCGCGGTCCAGGTGGTGCGGGCCTTCACCGTCAAGGCGGAGTAACGCGCGAGGGCGCGCTCAGCGCAGCCCCTCGACCGTCGCGGCGTCGAGGGGCTCGCCGCCGAGCACGAGCTCGACGTACGTGCGCAGCACCACGAGCGCCGCGGAGCCGGCGTCGAACTGCGCCGCGACGAAACGACCCGTGCGGATCAGGCCCAGCGCCTCCGAAGCGGGCATGATCGCGCCCTTCGCCTGCTCTGCGCGGCCGTTCGGCACGGCGCGGCGCAGTTCGGCCATGGAGGTGAACAGCGGCAGCAGCAGCTGCCCCGTCGTCGAGCGGATGGTGCGGATGCGCGTGGCCTTCTTCCTGGGGGTCCCGGTGACGTCCGCGATGAGATAGCCCTCTCGGAGCGCGGCGAGGAACGCCGCGAGCCGCTCGTAATCCGGCTCCGCCTGCAGCGCGTCGAGGGCGCTGCGCGCTCCGACGTTCTCGTACTCGGCGGTGAGCCCCTCGGGAATCTGCGCGTCGGCCATGCCCTCCAGCCTATTCGTCCCGGGCCCGTGCCTCAGCCGGTCCGCTCGGCCTGGCCCAGGCGCCAGTAGCCCATGAAGGCCACCCGGTGGCGGTCGATGCCGCGCTCCCCGACCAGCATGCGGCGCATCCGCTTGATCACCGCCGACTCCCCGGCCAGCCAGGCGTAGAAGCCCTGTCCCTCAGGCGCCGCGGGGGACTCCCAGAGGAGGTCGCGGTCGACGTCGACCTCGTCGAGCTGCTGCGGACGGGCCGCGCGCGCCGCCTCGATCACCGCGGGGCTGCGCTCGGCCCAGTCGCGCAGCGCCGGTTCCAGCAGCGATCCGACGGGTCGTCCGTTGCGCGGCAGGTACCGCAGTTCGGCGCCCGGGGGGAGATCGACGGCGAGGCGGTCGTCGTCATGGGGCACCTCGACGAGCGCGGTGGCCCGGCGTCCGGCCGGGAGGCTCTCCAGGATCCCCGCGACGGCCGGCGCTGCGGTCTCGTCGCCGAGCAGCAGCAGTTCGGTCGCGCGGCCCGGCCGCCAGTCCATACCGAGGTGCGAGTCGTCGCTGCGGGCGTCCGGGCCGACGACGATCACCTCGTCCCCGATGTCGGCCGCGTGCAGCCAGCACGCCCCGGGGCCCACGGGCTCGCCGTCCTCGTGATGGACGACGAAGTCGACCTCGAGGCGCCGCTGCGCCGCAGCGATCCGCCGCACGGTGTAGGTGCGGAACGGGCAGCGGCGATCGTCGGGCAGGGCCCGCCAGCGGGGGTACCAGTCGCCGCGGAGCCGGGCCGCCTCGTCGTCGACGCCGAGCTCCTCGAACGAGCGGCGATCGATCGGGAAGACGATCTTGATGCGCTGGTCCAGCGCGTGCTCCGCGAACACGTCGAAGTCCGGGCCGGTGAACCCCACGCGCACGAAGTGCGGGCTCAGGCGCCGGATCTCGGCCACGACCGCCCGATACGGGCGGTAGGCCGGTAGCCGCCCCGTCTCGCTGGTGGCCCCCATGCTCCCCCTCATCCCATCCTGGCAGAATTCACAATTTTTGAAAGTTTAACCCAAGCAAGGGTAACCTTCATATGACGCTATAGGATCGCGTCTTTTCGCACCAGGGAGGAAGCAGGGCATGCGCGCAACCGGACGCACGAGACGATGGGGGATCGCTCTGACGATCGCGGGCGCGATGGCACTCGGGGGCTGCGCGGGCGGAGCGCCCGAGCAGGAGGAGTCGACGGGCGGATCCGAGGGCTTCGAGACCGTGACGATCGAGCACGCTCTGGGAGAGGCAGTCATCACGGAGCGCCCGGAGCGCATCGTGACCCTGGGCCAGGGATCCTCCGAGACCGCGATCGCGCTGGGCACGGTACCCGTCGGCGTCGAGGAGTACCCCTGGGGCAGCGACGACTCCGGGTACCTGCCCTGGGTCCACGAGGCCGTGACCGGGGCCGGCGAGGAGCTGCCCGAGCAGTTCACCGGCGGCGAGGAGCTGGACATCGAGGCCATCCTGTCGCTGGACCCCGACCTCATCCTCGCGCCGTGGTCGGGCCTCACCCAGGAGCAGTTCGACCTGCTCACCGACATCGCGCCCACGGTCGCCTACGCCGCGGAGCCCTGGGTCATCACCTGGGAGGAGCAGATCACCGTGATCGGCAAGGCGATGGGCCTGCCGGACGAGGCGCAGGCGCTCATCGACGACATCAAGTCGCAGCTCGACTCGGCCGCCCGCGAGGAGTACGAGGGCGTCACCTTCTCGTACATCTACAACACCGGGCCGGGCACCCTCGGCGTGTTCTTCGAGACCGAGCAGCGCGTGGCCATGGTCAGCGCACTCGGGCTGACCGTCGACCCCGTGGTCGAGGAGCTGCGCGAGTTCGAGGTGGAGGGCACCGACTCGGCGTCGATCGGACTCGAGAACGCGGACAAGCTCGACGGCTCCGACCTGATCTTCACGTTCTACTCCGACGAGGAGAACCGCGCGGAGATCGAGGCGCAGAAGCTCTACCAGCAGATCCCCGCGGTCTCCCGCGGCTCCGTCGTCGCCCCGACCGAGCAGCCCTTCGTGACCGGATCCTCGATCATCAACCCGTTGACCGTGCCGTGGACGCTGGAACGCTTCGTCCCGCTCATCGACGAAGCCGTCGCCCGGCTCGACCGGTGAGGCGAGGCGCGGGCCCCGCACGGCCGAGGGCCGTCCTCCTCGCGTCTGCGGGGCTCGCGCTCGCCGTCGTCAGCAGCCTGCTCCTGGGGGGCAGGCCCACGGATCCCGCCGCCGTGATCGGCGTGCTCGGAGGCGGCGTCGACCCGTATCTCGAGGCGATCGTCGACGCCCGCCTCGACCGCACCCTCATGGGCGTGCTCTGCGGCTCGGCCCTGGCCGTCTCCGGGGTGGTCATCCAGGGCATCACCCGCAATCCGCTCGGCGATCCCGGACTGCTCGGGGTGACGGTCGGCTCGGCGGCGGCGATCGTCACTGCGGCGGCGATCACCGGCTCGGCGATCGGCAGCCGCTCGGTGTGGATCGCGCTGCTCGGAGCGCTGGTGGCGGTCGGCGTCGTCTCCGGCGTCGGAGCCCGCGCGGCCTCCGGCAGCGTGGCGGCGCTGCTGCTCACGGGAGCGGTCGTCTCGGCGGTGCTGAGCGCCTACATCCAGGCGATGATCCTGACGAACCCCGGCGTCTTCGACTCGTTCCGGTTCTGGGTGATCGGCTCGCTGAGCGGCCGCGAGGCGGAGGTCGGCCTCACGATCGCGCCCGCGCTCGCGGCCGGCCTGCTCCTCGCCGCACTGCTCGCGCCCGCACTGAACAACCTCGCGCTCGGCGAGGACGTGGCCACCTCGCTCGGCACCCCGGTGCCGCTCGTGCGCTCGGCGGGCATCCTGTCGGCGGCGCTGCTGGCGGCCGCCGCAACGGCGGCGGTCGGCCCGATCGCCTTCGTGGGGCTCGTCGTGCCCCACCTGACCCGCTCGATCATCGGCGTCGACCACCGGTGGCAGCTCCCTCTCGCGGCGGTGCTCGGAGCCGGCCTGCTGATCGCGGCCGATGTCGTCGGGCGGATCGTCGCCCGACCCGAGGAGATCATGGTCGGCATCGTCACCGCACTGCTCGGCTCTCCGTTCCTGCTGCTGGCCGTGCGACGGGGGTGGGCCGCGAGATGAGCACGCATCCGGGACTCGGCCGGAGCCGGATCCGCCCGCCCTCCGGCGCGGCGCGGTACGGGCTCGGCACCGCTGCGGCGGTGGTCGTCGTCGCGGTGGTCACCCTGACGGCCGGCGACCTCGGGATCCCGCTCGCCGAGCTGCCGGGCGCGCTGCTCGGCGATGCCGAGGGCGCGTCGGCGTTCGTGCTGGAGCGGCTGCGCGGGCCCCGCCTGGCGACGGCGGTGCTCGCCGGGGCGCTGCTCGGCGTGTCCGGAGCGCTGTTCCAGACGGTCACCCGCAATCCTCTGGGCAGCCCGGACGTGATCGGGCTCGGCGCCGGGGCGGGTGCGGGAGCGGCGATCATCACGCTGGCCTTCCCGCTCGTGCCCGCATCCGTCGGCGCCGTTGCCGGGGCCGCGGTGGCAGCGCTCGTCGTCTACATCGCCACCGGCCGCGGCTTCCGCTCGCCCGTGCGCACGATCATCGCCGGCATCGCCGTCGCGGCGCTCGCGTACGCGGTCACGCAGTACGTCGTCAGCACGCATCTGCGCGACGCCGCCTCTCAGCTCGCCGCGTACCTCGTCGGTTCGCTCAACGCCGCGAACCTGCAGGACGTGCTGGTCACGGCCGTCGCCGTCGCGATCGTGCTCCCCCTCGCGGTCGCGGTCGCCCGGGACGCCTCCCTGCTCGAGATGGGCGACGACACCGCCGCGGGCATCGGCGTGGATCCGAACCGCACCCGCACTGCCGCGATCGTGCTCTCGGTCGTCGCCGCGGGCGCGGCGGTGGCCGCCGCCGGCCCGATCTCCTTCGTCGCCCTCACCGCCCCGCAGATCGTGCGGCGGATCGTCGGCAGTTCGGACTGCGCCGTGCTCGGCTCGGCCCTGACGGGCGCATTGCTGCTCGCGGCCGCCGATCTCGCGACGCAGCAGCTGCCGCTCTTCGCGGGTCTTCCGGTCGGCGTGCTCACGCTCGGCGTCGGAGGCCTCTACCTCGGTTACCTCCTCGTGCGCGAGCATGCGAAAGGACGCCTATGACCCCCCGCACCGCCTCCCCCACCGCCCCGGACGAGCGCGGGCTGCGAGCGCACGGCGCCCGCCTCGGCTACGACGGCCGCGCGGTGAGCGACGGCCTCGACTTCACCGTCCCCGAGGGCGAGTTCACGGCGATCATCGGGCCGAACGGCTGCGGCAAGTCGACCCTGCTGAAGGCGCTGACGCGCACGCTGCGCCCGATGGCGGGAGGCGTGCTCCTCGACGGCGTCGACATCCACGCGCTCCGGCCCAAGGCGGTCGCCCGCCGGGTGGCCGCATTGCCGCAGCACCCGATCGCACCGGAGTCGCTGCGGGTGCGCGATCTCGTCGCTCGGGGCCGCCACCCCTACCACTCCCTGCTGCGGCAGTGGCTGCCGGGCGACGCCGAGATCGTCGACGCGGCCATGCGCGCCACGGGCGTCGTCGAGCACGCCGACCGTGCGCTCACCGACCTCTCCGGCGGCCAGCGGCAGCGCGCGTGGATCGCCATGGTGCTCGCCCAGCAGACCGACTACGTGCTGCTCGACGAGCCCACGTCGTTCCTCGACCTGGCCCATCAGATCGAGCTGCTCCGCCTGTGCCAGGACATGCGCGGGGACGGCCGCACCGTCGTCGCCGTGCTCCACGACATCAACCAGGCCGCACGCTACGCCTCGCGGCTCGTCGTCATGCACGCGGGCGCCATCGTGCGCGAGGGCCCGCCGGCCGACGTGCTCGACGCGGCGCTCGTCGCCGAGGTGTTCGGCGTCGACGGCATCATCGAGCGGGACTCGCAGACCGGGGCGCCCGTGATCACGGTGCGGGAGCGTCCCGCTCCCGCTTGACCCGCTCCCACTCGCTCGGGAGGCGCGTGTCGATCAGCCAGCCCATGTAGTCGCGCATGTTCCGCACGCGCTCCCAGGAGCGTCCGCCCTCGCGGACGAACGGCAGCGTCTCCTCCGCCAGGCGCCGCTGCCTGCGCAGGTACTCCTGCTCGGCCGCGAGGAACCCGGCCCACACGTCCGTGTCCATGACGAAGAAGTGGGTCCGCACGTCTGGCACGCGCACTCGCTTCACGAAGCCCCGCCCGACGAGCTGCCTCGTGTACATCGACACGGCGCCCCGGCTGACCCGCAGCTCGGACGCCAGCTCGGCGGCGCTGACGCCCCTCGACTCGTCGAGCAGCAGATAGCCCGCGATCCTTCCCTCGATCCGGGACGCGCCGCCCGCCGCCCAGTGATCCGCGAAGCGCTCGATGAACGCGCTCCTCCAGTCCGCCGGCTCGTCACGCATGCATTCATTAGACCACCTCCCCCGCACCGGCGAGCCGCACTCGCGAGCCGAGTCCTCGATCCGGCGCATCGCGCTCACTCCTCCCCGACGCCCCGGGCCGCGAGCGCCTGGCCCACGAGTTGCGCGTGCGCGACCGTGCGCAGCACGAACGGGATCAGGAGCGCGCGGGGCGCCCGCTCCAGGCCGCGGGCCCGGGCCGCGGTGCGCGTCTCGCGTGCGATCCCCAGGATGCTCGGGATCGAGCGGATCACGAGGGAGAACGCCAGCGCCACGCGCTCGGGGTCGACGCCGAGCCGGCGGAACGGGCGCAGCGCCCAGGAGATGGTGTCGAGCATGTCGGCGGCGGCGGTGCTCGCCGTCACCGCGCTCGCCGCCAGGATCATCGCGAGCAGATCTCCGACCACCTCGAAGCCGTGCTGCCAGCCGCGCTGCCACCACTGAAAGGCGAACAGGGGGATCGCGACGAAGACGAAGCCGCGCGTCGAGATCCAGAGCTCCCGGCCGCGCAGACCCGCCAGAGCCGTCAGCGCGAGTGCGAGCAGCAGCGCGATCGCAGTGCTCGCGACGCCGTGCACCGCGACGACGGCTGCGGCGAAGGCGAAGAGCCCGATCAGCTTCGCCCCCGGGCGCAGCCGGTGGAGCGGGCCGGTGCCCGGCCGGAAGGAGCCGAGCGGGCTCGGCGCGCTCACGCCCGCACCAGCTCGCGGTAGTGGGACACCGCGGCGTCCGGCTCTCCGTCGAACACGACGCGGCCGTCGGCGACGACGAGGGTGCGCTCGGCGCGAGCCGCGAGGTCGAGATCGTGGGTGACGAGGATCACCTGTTGGGGCAGCGACATGAGCAGCTCGCCGACCGACCGCGCGTTGCGCAGGTCGAGCAGGGTCGTGGGCTCGTCCGCGACGAGCACGGCGGGATCGGTCGCCAGCACCGTGGCGATGGCGAGCAGCTGCTTCTGGCCTCCCGACAGGGTGTGCACGCTGCGCTCGGCGAGATGCTCCAGGCCGAAGCGTGCGAGGGCGGCCTCCGCCGCGGCGCGGCGCTCCGCCCGCTTCGGGTGGAGCCGGCGCAGCGAGAGCATCAGGTCCTCCGCAACCGTCGGCATGATGAGCTGCGCGCTCGCGTCGGTGAACACGAAGCCGACGAGACGGCGCACCGCCGCGCCGTCTCGGGCGGTGTCGAGGCGGCTCCGCTCCGCGCGCACCCCCGGCACCGGGTCCGCGCCCGCGGCGACGAGGACCGAACCGGTGGTGGGCTCGATCAGGCCGTTGCAGAGCCGGGCGAGGGTCGATTTGCCCGACCCGTTGCCGCCGATGATCGAGATGCGGCGCTCCGCGAGCACGAGGCTCGTCGGGTGGAGGATCATCGCATCGCCCTCCGGCGCGGGCACGACGACGCTCGCCTCCCGCAACTCGATCATGCCGAAGATCCTACGCCCGATCGGGGGCTGCGGCGGGATCCGCCCGTCCGGCCCCCGCGTCGAGCGGCGCCGCCTCCGCCACCGTCTCCCGGCGGTCCCGATCGCCGAGGAGCCCGGGGAAGGCGCGGTGCACGGCGGTCGCGACGATCGCGGCGAGCAGCGCCTTCACGATGTCGCCCGGGAGGAACACGACGTCGACCAGCGCCGCCTCGGGGAGCGACATGCCGCCGCGCCACGCCAGTCCGAGGATGCCGAGCCCGTGGTTGACCACGACGCCGGCGAGGGCGGCGAGGAAGAGGAGGGCCGCGCTCGAGGCCGCACTGCGGAGGCTGAGTCGCTGAGCGATGAACCCGGTCGCGGCGGCGGCGAGCGGGAAGGACACGAGATACCCGGCCGTGGGGCCGGCGAACGGGGCGAGCCCCGAACTGCCGCCCGCGAACACCGGGATGCCGATCGCTCCGACGGCGAGATACAGGAGCGCGGCGAGGAACCCTCTCCGCGCGCCGAGCACGGCGCCGGTGAGCAGGATCGCGAAGGTCTGCAGGGTGAACGGGACGGGCCCCGCGATCGTGATGGCGGGGAGGATCGCGCTCACCGCGATGAGCGCCGCGAAGACGGCGATCAGCGCCAGATCGGTCGCGGGTCGGCTGCGTCGCCTCCCGGCGGGCGCCGCCGGGAGCTGCGGTTCGTGCTGGGTCATGGTGCCTCCGTGTCGAAGTCGAAATAGATGCGGTGGTGGAGGCGGCAGCCCGGGTTGAACCTCGCGGTGCACGACGGGCAGTCCTCCGCGCTCAGATACTCCTCGATGCGCAGCTCGGTGCGGCAGACGCCGCAGAGCACGGCGAGGCGCCGGAGGTCGGCGCTTTCCCACCTCGCGATCGGATGCCCGGAGGACTCCTCGTGGCACGCGAAGCAGGGGTAGTACTCGCCGCAGCACTTGAACTTCAGCGCGACGACGTCCAGCTCGCTCCGGTAGTGCGTGCAGCGGGTCTCGCTGTCGACCGGTGATCCGAGTATGCGGGGCGTCGCCCCGCTGGCGGGTGCCGCGGCTGTCGTCATCGTGCTTCCTTGGAGAACCTGAACACTGTTCTGGTGAACGATGTTCAGGTTAGCGGTAGAATCGGGTGATGCGCAACACCCGGGCCGACGTGATCGCGGCGGCCCTGCGGGTGCTGGACGAGCACGGGCTCGAGTTCTGCTCGATGCGGCCCAAGTGACACACCCCTTCACAGTCAAGGCTGAGTAGCGCGCGACGACAGTACCCATCCGGCTAGGTCTACTCGCCTCGGGTCGCGACCAACCTGCCTCGCACCTCGCCACGCTTCAACCGCTCGAGTCCTGCGGGAATCTCGTCGAAACCGATCTCCGTCGCAGTGATCTCGAGTCCTAGCTTCATCAATCTCAGCACATCAAGAGTGTCCTCATAGGATCCTCCGAGAGATCCGAGCAGCCTGACCTGCTTCGCAACTAAGAGCGTGGTGTCGATCGTGGCGAACTGCGCCCCCATTCCGACCTGTACCACGGTCCCCTCGTTCCGCACGGCATCGATCGCGGCGGCTGTCGTGGTGCCGAATCCAGCGTAGTCGACGAATACGTCGAGCTGTTCATCAGCGAGCTCGGCCGGTGAAGCGACCACCCGCTTCACTCCGGCCCGGACCGCCAGCGGCCACACGCCCTCGTTGATCTCGACCGCGTGGACCTCTGCCCCGAGCATGACGGCCATTTTCGCAGCGGTGAGCCCGAGCCCGCCGAGCCCGATGATGCCGACTCGCGTTCCTGCACCCACGTCCCCGACTCGCAGAGCCTTGCGAGAGGTCTGTCCGGCATCGGTCGCGGCAGCGCCCTGGACGAAGCTCACCCCTTCAGGGATGCGGACCAGAAGATCTTCCTTTGCGAGCACCTTCTCTCCGAAACCGCCGTCGGTGTTCAGGCCGGGCGCATCCAATCCGAGCCCTGCGATCGCGACGCGTTCCCCCACCTCCCATCCCATGACTCCGGGGCCGAGCTGTTTGATCGTGCCCGACACCTCATGACCGAAGATGATGGGCGTGAAGGCCAGCATCGAGGCGTTGATGCCCTCCATGAACCCGACGTCGCTATGGCAGAGTCCGGCGGCCCGGGTCTCGACGACGACTTCCCTCTCGCCCGGGACTGGATCCTCCTTCTCCACCAGCTTGAGCGGCGCACGTGGTTCGATGAACTGCCAGCCTCTGAACATCTCAGTCTCTCCTTCTGATTCTTGCCGGCCGCATGAGTGCCGCCGATCACCTGCTGCGCTGCCGAGCGGTCAGAGCAGAGCTTGAACGGTGTTCCGCAGTGCCGCACACACCACTTCGCAGAAAGCTTGGCATCCGATGCGAATTCGCGCTCCGCCGCGCAATCTCCAATACGCTGCGGTGGGTCGCAATCCCATCCCTCGAGGCGCCGATCAAACCACTGATGTAGTCGAGAATGAAAAGATCACCCGGCTCCGGCCATGCGGTACCCGCCCGATGTTCATCGCCCCGACTCCTCACCTGACGCCCTACGCCTCAGCTTGCAGACGCACCAGCGTTTTTCCGATGTTCGCTCCGCCGAGCATTCCGATGAATCCCTGCGGTGCGTTCTCTAACCCGTCGATGACGGTTTCGTCGACTGTCAGCATCCCACGCTCGAACCAGTGGGACACTTCGCTCCGGAACTCGCCGAAGTCGTCCGTGTACATGCGAGCCAAGAAGCCTCGCAGGGTCAGTCCCTTCTCGATCGCCGAGAAGAGGCGCGTCACCCCCTTCGATGCTCCGGTCCCATGGTTGTAGTTCTCGATCTGCCCGCACAGCGCCACACGCCCGCCGGGTCGAAGCGACTCGAGTGCCGCATCGAGATGCTCTGCGCCAACACTGTCGAAGTACACATCGATGCCATCGGGGGCCGCCGACCGCAACGACTCGCCGATCGGCCGCGTTCGATAGTCGAAGGCGGCATCCGCGCCCAGCGCACCGGTCAGACGACGAACCTTCTCCGACGTTCCGGCACTCGCGATCACCCGGGCGCCCCGAAGCTTGGCGAACTGAACCGCGAGGCTTCCTACCGCGCCTGCGGCGGCAGAGACGAACACCGTCTCCCCGGGTCCGAGTTGAGCGACCTTGAACAGACCGGCCCATGCGGTGAATCCGCTCGCCCCCAGTACGCTCAAATGATGCCGGGCATCGATCGCCCCGCCGACCCCTACCGGACGGGGCGATGTCCAATCCGACCCATCTGGCACGAGCACAGCGTGCTCGCGCCACCCGCATGCGTGATGCAGCGTGTCACCGACAGTGAAGTCGGGATTCGATGACTCGACCACGGTTCCGACGGCCCAGCCGTCGAGAGGCGCCCCGATTCGGTACGGCGCGAAGTAGCTGGATTCGCCGCCGCTCATCCGTATCCTCATAGACGGATCGAGGGAGAACCAGCTGTTCTCCACGAGAACCGCTCCTCGCTGAAGCGCGGGAACGGGCTGCTCGACCACGATGAAATCATCGGGATCCGGCATTCCCTCGGGGAACCGGCGAAGCGCCACAGCTCGGGTCACGCTCACGCGCTCCGCCGTCACCTTGCAGTCACCTGTTCGAGCACCCGAGCGACCTCCTCAGGCATGCGTCCCTCCACGGACGGTCCCGCGATCGCGAATGTGACCGGACATGATCGATAGGTCTCGGCAAGCCACTGCAGCAGGTCCCGTTCCGCAAAGGAAGCCGCATAGCGCAGTGGGCCGCCCAGCCATTTGGGAAAAGCGAAGCCCTCGGTCAGCGCCACGTCGATATCGCTTGCCCGCCGAGCGATTCCCGTATCGACGATGCTCGCAGCGGCGCACAGCATCGAAGCGAGGATCCTGGTCTGAATCTCCGCCGATCCCAGCGCTCTCGGGAGGATCCCCCGCGCTGAACGCTCCCGATCGATGATGGCTTCGACCACGGGGTCCGGTTCGCCTCTCCGCGCGCCTTCGGGGTATGCGTACCAGCCGGCTCCCGTTTTCCGCCCCAGGCGGCCCGCCTCGCAGAGCAGGTCCGGAATGCGCACATACCGCTGCCTCGGATCACGGATCCCGGACAGGCGTTTCCGCCTCGCCCATGCGATGTCCAATCCGGACATGTCGCCAACCGCGAACGGGCCTATCGGCAGGCCGAGTTCAACCATCGCCGCGTCCACCTCCTGGGGCAGTGCCCCGTCCTCGATCAAGAACTCGGCCTGCGAGCGGTAATCGGCGTAGACGCGATTCGCGACGAAGCCGTCGCCAACTCCAGCAGGAATCGGCACCTTCCCCAGCTTCGAGGAGATGACGGCGAGCGTGGCGATAGTGGAGTCATCGGTTCGACCACCGCGGATGACCTCCACCAGGGGGTTCCGATCAGCTGGGTTGAAGAAGTGCAGGCCCCCGAAGCGTTCCGGCTTCCGCATTCTGCTCGACATCTCGTCGAGATCCAGATACGAGGTATTGCTCGCGATCACTGCGTCGTCACGCAGGATCCCCTCGAGCGAGTGCAGCAGTTCCTGCTTGACTCGCATATCCTCGAAGACCGCATCGACGACGAAGTCCGCGTCGGCCAGATCGCGGATCTCGGCGGAGGCGCTCAGTTCCGGTGAATCTGCCCGCAGGCGGTCTCGTGCTTCACGGTTGAGATCGAACACCGTGACAGCGAAGCCCCTGCTGTGGAAGGCACGGGCAAGAGCCGCCCCCATCGTTCCTGCTCCGGCGATACCGATTCGCTTGACTCGAATCGGGGCAGCACCACTTCGCAACCCTCCGGCCGCCGCCCTTCTGGCGAAGAACAGGTAGCGCAGGTTGGCCGCCTCATCTCCCGAACGAAGCCGGTTGAAAATCCGACGCTCCTCGAGCAGCGCGTCGGAGGCATCGATCTCGAGTCCGCGTCGGACCATTTCGACGGCCATGCGGACGTTCGGACGTGCACGTCGGGAGATCTGCTCGATCGCGGAGTCGACCTCCGTGGGGTCGAAAACCGGAGGCGTCAGGTCTCGGAGCCGCCGCTTCTCGGCCAACCCCGCGGCGTGAGCGATCGCGGCCTCGCGGAGTTCACCATCGACCACCCGATCGAGGATCCCGAGTTCGAGCGCCTCCTCCGCCTCCACGTGACGCGCGGACCCCACGAGATCGATTGCAGGCAACGCGCCGACGAGACGGCCGCTGCGGACGGTGCCACCCGCACCCGGGATCATGCCAAGCGTCACCTCGGGGAAGCCGACCTTTGCGCTGCCGTCTCCGACTCTTGCATCGCATCCGAGCGCGAGTTCGAACCCGCCGCCGAGGGCGAAGCCGGTGATCGCCGCGACCACCGGCACCCGGAGCCCCTCGATCGCCGCGATCACCGCAGGGAGCTGCGGTTCTTCGAGCGGGCGATCGAACTCGCTGATGTCGGACCCCGCGTAAAAGTGCGGGCCTGCGGAATCAATCACGACACCGGTGAGCTCCTCATGCCGGTCGATTGCGGCAATGGCTTCCCTGAGATCACGGCGGAGGGTGATGTTGCCCATGTTCACCGGTGGGTTGTCGATGGTCAGCACTGCGATGGTGCCCGACCACGTTGTCGAGACGGTTGTCATGGCTTCCTTTCAATGGCCTTCCCGAATCCCACGTCTCCGCAGCACTCGCTCAAGTCATTTTAACCAATCATTTGTTTGAAATATAGAGACGTCGATGATCATCGCGAAAGACTCGCCCGGCGCTAGAGCATCGCCATCGCGTTCGCGGGCGAGCTGACCGCACCACGCAGGTGCAGAGGAACCGATACGAAGAAGAACTCCCACCTCCCCTGCTCCTCGCATACCTTCGAGAGTCTCGAAAGATCGAGCAGCTCCATGAGCGAGATGCCGAGCGCGGGCAGCAGGCGCCGGTGGAGCGAACCGACCTCCCGCGACCCGGGCGCATTCTCCACCGCGGGGTTGTCGGCTCCGATGAGGGAGAGGCCAGAATCCCAGAGGAACTCGGCCATGCGCCCATCCGCGCGCAATCCGTTCCAAGCCCCGACACGCTCGCGCGCGTCAGCACCCAGTGCGAGGAAGCGCTCAGTCCATCCGGTTCGCACCAGCAGAATATCGCCGCGTTCAATCGCGACGCCCTGTGCCCCCGCTATGGCGAGCAGATCGTCCACGGTGATCTCCGTGCCGCGGAACGGGTCCACATCATTGCCGTTCCTCTCCCAGAAACGAGCCGCGTCGAGCAGCACACCGCGCCCCGCGATCCCCCGCTTCGCCCAGTGGTGCATTCCCAGACGCTCTCGAGCCTGCGCAATGTCCGGGCATCCGGCGTAGTAGCCGTATTCCCGAGCCCGCACGTGAGCGAGCCCGTCGAGCTGGGTCGAGGCCTGAGGGTTGAAAGCGTCCACCACGTCTTCAGCATCGAGTCGGGTCGCCTCGACCACGCGATGCCGCATCCGATCCCGCCCGAACAGGGGCGGGTCGAATGCGTCGACAGCCAGGTTGAGTGGAACCGTCACACCGGCGGAGACCAGTTTCGCGCCGGCGACCACCTGATCGGCCTGGGCGAATGCCAACGCCCCGAGTTCCTCGGGCAGCTGCCCCCAGGAATGCCGCACGCCCAGATCACCCAACTCGGGTAGCTCCGCGTATCGTGGCGGACGCTTCTTCACCGGGCATCCTCGATGTCTGGGACTCCCTCTCGCTGAAAACGCTCGATCGCCCCGCTCACACCGGATTCCTTGATCCACTCCTGGACCTGCAGGACTTCCGGAGTGAGATGGAGGAGCGCATCCGTTTCGGCGCCAGTACGAGCGTAGGTGAGGAGGCCCTGCAGTTCGATGATCCGGTTGATCGCTTCTTTCTTCAGTCTGAGCAGGTTGCCCGGGGTGCGGGCGATCGAGTACGCCAGTTCGCGGACATGCTCTTCCAGTTCCTCAGCGGGGACGGATTCCGCCGCCCAACCCCAAGCCGCCGCTGTTCGCCCGCTGATTCTGCGACCGGCGTCAAACGACATCAGCTTCGCGCGCTTCGGCCCGACGAGGTGCACCCAGAGCGGAGACAGGTAGCCTCCGCCGATCGGGATCGCGGGCGAGGCCATGATCTTCGCGTCATCCGCAACGATCGTGATGTCGGCCATCGAGGCGAGTTGCGCTCCTCCGGCTGCGCAGTAGCCGTGCACGGCCACGATGACCGGCTGCTCGTGCCTCCAGATCCGGGTCCACAGCTCAATATTCGAGAGGAGGTGATCACGGTCCTGCACCGGCCCGCGCGACGCAGCATATCCGATCTCCTCCGAGTCTGCCGAGAGATCGTAACCCGCGCAGAACGCACGCCCCGCTCCCCGGATGACCACTACCCGATTGCGGGTGCCCTGGAGCTCGGAGAAGGCATGATCGAGTTCCGAGAGCAGCGCATCGTTCATCGCATTCAGACGCCTCGGACGGTTGAGCGTGATCCAGGCCACCGGCCCGTCGTGCTCGAGAAGAATGTTCTCGTAGTCCATGAGGGCTATCCCGTCCGCGCGAGGCTGAGACTAAACTCGGGCGTGCTCACCGAGAAGGACGTCGCAGAGGAGGATTCGGCGATGAGATCATTCAGGGAGTTGACGATATGGTTCGCGGAGCGACGAGGATCCGTCTCGATCGGGCCTTTGGCGATCATCTTGTCGACCTCCTCGTCCGACATCATGAATCGGATCAGGAACTCCTCGTCGGAAATGCCCTTCGGGAACGCCGACCGGAGTTCGGCGAGACTCGGATCCGGCCGCTCCCATGAGGCTAGCTTCTGGGCTCGCGGACTCGACAGGATCCTATCCCTCACGTTGTCGTCCATTCTGCCGTGCAGTGGTCCATAGTGACCCAGCGCGTAATGCACCACCTCTTCGGGAACGATGCTGTACGGATCACCGGTCACGATATTGAGGACGGCTTGGATGCCGACGAACTGGGAGAACGGGGTGGCCATGATCGGCTCTCCCAGATCGACTCGGACCCGGGGGATCGCCTCGAGGACGTCGGGGAGCCGGTCGCCCATTCCGTGCCGTTCGAGCTGATTGATCAAGGTGCCGGTCATGCCCCCTGGCAGCTGATGATCGTATATGCGCGGATCGTACTCGGCAGGCACACCGAGCAGGTGCCCGCCGGCCTCCGCGGCTCGGACGAAGCTCCCTGCAACGGGTTCGAATGTGCTCGCGTCGAGGCTATGGGTGAATCCCATGTGCTCAACGATCTCGACCATCATCTCCGTCGAGGGCAAGGAGGCGCCATTCGCAAGGGGACGGGAGGCGGTGTGCAGCCGGTTGAAACCGCTCTCGAGCGCAACGATGTAGTTGTGCTGGGCGAGACCGGTCGTGTTGTGCGCGTGCATCTCCAAGGGCGTATCCCCCACGGCCGATCGAATCGCGGGGAGCAGCGTCCGAGCCCGATCCGGTTTCAGCACGCCGGCGGCATCCTCGACGTAGATGGACTCGACCCCTTCCCAGGTCGACATGCGTGCTGCCCGCTCCGCGAAGAAGGCGTCGTCGTGAACGCTCGTGAGCCCGTACATGATCGCCGGAACCGGCTGGCCACCGGCCTCCCGCACTACATCGACCATGTGTTTCATCGTGTCCATGTCGTACAGGCAGTCGTACAGCCAGAAGCTTGTCGCCCCGTGTTTCACGAGAGTCTGAATCCAGAGGTCGAGAACCGCCTGTGGCGTCGGAGCGAATCCGACGGCGCTGATGGTGCGCAGGCCCGAGCGCAGCTCATTCCCGCCGAGTCCGGCCACAAGGAAGTCGAGCGTGGCCCAGGGATCGTCGAAGTACTCGCGCAGGAGCACGGTGAACATGCCTGCCCCGGTCAGGTCGATGGTGCGGTAGCCGCCCCGTGCGAGATAGGGCAGCGCCTCAGCCGCTTCATATGCGCGCATCCGCATTCCCCAGAGGCTCTGCTGCCCGTCCCGGATGGACTGCTCGACGAAATCTACATGAGTCATTACCGTCCCTTTTCGGTCTGCGTCCAAGCAGGAAGAAAGCGCTCCTCCAGCCACTTCGTGGTGATCGGCCGAGACCGGAAATCCTCGTCCGCCATCAACGCCAGGTGCACGTCCGCAGTGGTGCTCACGCCACCGACCTGAACCTTCCTCAGTGCCCTGGCCATGAGCTCAATCGCTTCGTCTCGCGAGGGCGCGTGCACGATCAGCTTCGCGAGCAGTGAGTCGTAGTAGGGCTGCACCGTTGCCCCTTCGAAGCCGTAGCTGTCGACGCGCACTCCGGATCCCTGCGGCATGGTCCAATGGGTGATGCGGCCGGGAGAAGGCAGAAAGCCCTCTCTCGCGTTCTCGGCGTTGAGTCTGCACTCGATCGCGTGCCCGTCGAGCCGCACATCGTCCTGGGAGACGGAGAGCGCCAACCCGTCGGCGATTCGAAGCTGCTCGCGCACGATGTCGATGCCGCTCACCAGTTCGCTGACCGGATGCTCTACCTGCACTCGGGCGTTCACCTCGAGGAAGATGAAGGTCGCTTTCGCGACATCCACGAGGAACTCCACGGTGCCGGCTCCCTCGTAGTCGAGCGCCCTGGCCAACCTGACCGCGGCGTCTCTGATGTCCTCGACCAGCTTCCCGGGAAGTCCTTCACTGGGAGCCTCTTCGACGATCTTCTGGTAGCGCCGCTGCGCGGAGCAGTCGCGCTCTCCGAGATGCACGACGTTGCCATGCCGATCGGCGAGGACCTGCACCTCGATGTGACGGGCGTTCTCGATATAGGGTTCCATGTAGACGGTGCCGTCCCCGAACGCCTTCTCCGCCTCCGAGCTCGCCCTGACGAAGCTCCCTTCGAGGTCGGTGGCCGCGCGGATGATCGTCATGCCCCGACCACCACCGCCGGCCGATGCCTTCAGCAGCAGAGGGTAGTTGTCGAGTTGCTCAGCGGCACGGATCGCTTCCTCGAGGGAGGAGAGCCCCGGTGTTCCAGCACCCGTCGGAATGCCGACGTTCTCCGCGACTTCGCGCGCGCCGAGCTTCGACCCCGCCCTCCGCATGACCTCAGCAGGCGGCCCGACGAAGGTGACTCCCGCCTCCGCACAGGCCTCTACCAGTTCGGGACGCTCCGACAGAAATCCATAGCCGGGATGCAGCGCATCGCAATCGCTGGTCACCGCCGCGCTCACCACGCGAGCGATGTCGAGATAGCTCTCCCCGGCCGCCGCTGGCCCGATCACGACGACACGATCAGCGAGGCGAGCGGCGAGCGAGTCGCGGTCGGCATCGGAGACGACCAGTACGCTCTCAAGACCCTCGTCGAAACAGGCGCGCACGACTCGCACCGCGATCTCGCCACGGTTCGCGACCAGTACTCTGCGCATCCGCCCTAGTCCTCTTCGGCAATCGTGAAGAGCGGCGTGCCGAACTCGACGGCCTGCGCGTTTTCGGCGTGGATTTCCAGCACCGTGCCGGAGAACTCGGCGGTGACGCTGTTCATCAGCTTCATGATCTCCACGATGCAGAGGGTGTCGCCCTTCTCAACCCGCTGACCCACCTGCACGAAAGGCTGGGCTCCCGGCTCCGGGGCGCTCCAGAAAACGCCGACGCTCGGTGCCGCCACCAGGGTTCCCGCTCCCGGCGTGTCGACCGTGGCCTGCGGAACCGCCTGAGCGGCTTCGGAGGCGTCGGGCCGAGAGGAAGGTTCGGATGCGGGATTGGGCGCAGGCCTCGCTGCCGATGCCTCGGAAGCAGGCCCGACCGCAAGCGGGGCCGCAGCACCGTGCCTGCTCACGGAGATGCTCACGTCTCCGACGACGATCGTCGCAGTGTCCCATTCGGACCGGTGCAGCGCCTCGACGATGCTCTTGATATCTGAGGGTGAGAGAGACAACTCTGGCTCCTTGTCGATGGATTCGATTGCGAGTAGATTGCTTCTATTAATCTACCAATCGATTGGTAAATAATATCGCAATGTCCGCGTTTCCGCAATGCACGGGCACCATCTTCGAACGGGTGCAGCCCGGACGCACTAAGACGAAACGAATGCAAGTGGACGTATCGGCGAACCGGTGCCTCCCCCGAGCCTGAGCGGTGCGGCCGCGAAATAGAATCTCTCGACCCCATCCGCTGCGAGCCCCTCGAGATTCAGGGATTCCATGATCGGGACCCCGTTCTCCACGAGCAGGTGGACATGGACGGACAGCGCTACCTCATCCCACTCGGGTTTATGCTCGAAATTGACGGTGTCGGCACCGACCGCCCGCACTCCTCGCCGGCTGAGCCATTGCGCCCCCGAAAGCGAAACACCCGGAATCCCTCGGTCGACCTCACCCCGGTAGCGCGGGCTGTCCTCCCAGAACTGCATCCAGCCCGTTCGAAAGACGACGATATCGCCCTGCACGGGCTCAGCCCGTCGAGCGAACCACCGCTCGAGCTCCGCGGCGCCGAAGCCGTCGGCTGGTGTCATCGCCCGTTCAAACAGCTTGACGCCGTCGACGAGGTGGCCGGGCCCGAACAGCGGAGGCAGTTCTTCGACGGAACCCGCCGCGACACCGGTGTATTCGCCCTGACGCCCCGCTACCTCGCGGTCGCCGAACACGCACCCATCCAGCGAGACATGTCCGGGCGCATCCACATGAGTGCCGACATGGGCCCCCATGCTGATCTTCTCCATCGCGGCGGAGATCCGTGCACCGTACATGTGCTCCCCGTGCTGCTTCGAGAGCTCGTAGGAGAACGGTGGATGCGACGAGTGATGCGTCATGCCGACCTCGAGCCGAACCGCAAGGTCGTATACTCGCCTCGCGCTCGAAACGGGCCAGGGCACCCTCCCCTCCCAGAACGCACCGCCCCAGTTCTCCGTCGGTGGCGTACCGGCCATGATCATCCATCCTCTCTGACGGGTTCCTCCAGACGCGCGACGCTGTCTGCGGAGACTCTCTGCACGATACGCTTGGTGGACGTTACATGCATCTATATCGTACCAAACAATCATTCGGTTAATTATTGCGTCACCGCAACTGGGCCGCTATTGTGCCAGGTACACGAGAGTGAGATGGAGGAAACCCGCCGTGGCGGTTTCGATACAGAGCGAGAAAGCACCTCCTGAAGAGAAGAACGGGAAGACACGGGAGCGGCGCAACCGCAACGATAGCGTCATCGATGAGGCCATCGCCGTGATGTCGGAGAAAGGGTACGCCGCGACGTCGATACAGGAGATCGCCGATCGCGTAGGTGTACTCAAAGGCAGCCTTTACCACTATTTCAGTTCCAAAGAGGAACTGCTGTTCCGCATTATCGAGAAGTCCCACCAGGACACTTCGAGGATCAGCGCCGAAGTCGGGGCCCTGGACCTTCCTCCGCTGGAGCACCTCCTTGAGCACATTCGTCGTACGAGCGAATGGTTCCTTCGGAATCGGGAGCGTGCTCATATCTACTTCACCGAGGTGCGCAACCTGAGCGGGGAACGCCATGCGGAGGCGATCCAGTGGGGCCGGATGTTCGAAACCGACGTCAGTGCACTCGTCACCGCAGGCCAGGAGAATGGCACGATCCGGGACGACCTCGACCAGCGGCTCGTCACGCGCTACATCATCGGAACGATGAACAACCTGCGCTCCTGGCCGAGCCGACCGGGCAGCAAGAAGCAGTTCGGCAACGACCAGATCGTCGACGCCGCGGTCACCCTGATTGCCGATTCCATTCGAGCCGGGAGCGACTAGGGAGCAACGCGGCCGGGGCTACGCCCGGGCGTCGGTGAGGGGCAGACCGACCAGTCTCGAGAGAGTCTCGAGGTCGATCTCATCGAAGATCTCGGTGACGCGCAGGCCATCGGGTCCCGGTTCGAAAACAGCGTGGTCACTGTAGACTCGATCGACGCAGCGCGTAGCGGTGAGCGGATAGCTGCACTCATCCACGAGCTTGCACGCGCCCTGCTTAGTAAAGAGGTCCATAACGACATAGACGCGTTTCGCGCCGACTGCGAGGTCCATTGCACCGCCGACCGATGGGATTGCATCCGCCGCATCGGTGCGCCAGTTGGCCAGATCTCCCGAACGCGAGACCTGGAACGCTCCCATCACGCAGAAGTCGATATGTCCCCCGCGCATCATGCCGAAGGAGTCCGCGTGATGGAAATATGAGGCACCCGTCTTCTCGGTGACGTATATTTTTCCCGCATTGATCAGATCCGCGTCCTCGGATCCCGGCGCGGCCACCCCACCCATGCCGAGCATGCCGTTCTCCGTGTGCAGCACGATCTCCCGGTCCGCGGGCAGATAGTCCGCGACGAGTGTCGGGACGCCGATACCGAGGTTCACGAATGACCCGTTTGGTATGTCCTGTGCTACTCGCGCCGCGAGTTCTGAGCGTGAGAGCCTCATGCGGACGCCTCCTGGTTCCTGGGATGGCCGACCTCGATGACCTGATCGACGAAGATGCTCGGCGTGACGACCGCTTCGGGATCGAGTCCTCCGAGCGGGACGACCTCATTCGCCTCGACGATCGTCACGGTCGCAGCCGATGCCATGATGGGGCCGAAGTTCCTCGAGGTCTTGCGGTACACCAGATTGCCCCAGGGATCTGCCTTGAACGCCTTGACCAGGGCGAAGTCACCGCGGATGGGGTATTCAAGCACGTAGTCCCGGCCGTCTATCACGCGCGACTCCTTCCCTTTCGCGAGTTCGGTGCCGTAGCCGGTCTGAGTGAAGAAGGCCCCCACCCCGGCACCGGCCGCACGGATTCGCTCGGCCAGCGTTCCCTGCGGCACCAACTCCAGTTCCAACTGGCCGGCCAAGTAGAGATCCTCGAAGACGGTCGAGTCGAACGCACGCGGGAACGAGCAGATGACCTTCCGAACTCGGCCGGCCTCGAAAAGCCGTCGGATTGCCTCGCCGCCAGCCGCGGCATTGTTGTTGACGACGGTGAGGTCGGTGGCGCCGTGACGGACCAGTGCTTCGATCAGTTCCACCGGCTGCCCCGGAGGGCCGAAGCCGCTCACGAGCAAAGTGGCTCCGTCGAAGATGCCGGCGACCGCTTCATCGGCGCTGGCGACGCGTTTGTCGATCATGTCGTTCCTCCTCGAGAGTGATGAGTCTGGGTCGGCGGACCTCCGGCTCGCCGCCGCGGGGACAGTCGGGCGCCCACTACCGACCGACCTTTCCGGTCAGGGCGGCGATCGGTCGCAAGATGACCGGGCGGGCGAGCAGCCATGCCGCCGCCATCGCGGCGACCGCTGCGCCGAAGATGAGGAAGCCGAGCCACCCCGCCTCTTCCTGCGCCGCGAACATGTGGTTCAAATTCTTCCGCGCACCCGTGGTGAACACCAGAAGCACATGGACGAAGACGAAGACGCAGAAGTAGATCATCACGGGGAAGTGCATCGCTCGCGCCGCTTCGATGGGGTAGATCCGATTCAGACGCTGCGCGTTCCTCGGCCATGCTCCCGACATGCGGATCCCGGTCAGCATGGACAGCGGCGCTGCGATGAACACTGTCACGAAATATGCGATCACCTGCACGCTGTTGTAGTTCACCCAACCGTTTTCGACCGGCCAGTCGAAAGCCGCGTACTGCAGGAGAGCGGAAATCGCGTTCGGGAAGATCTCCCAACTCGTCGGCACGATACGCATCCATTGCCCGGTGGAGAAGATCAGCACGAAGAACACGAGACCGTTCAACACCCACAGGGCATCCATCGTCAGGTGGAACCAGAGATTCAGGCTCATCCTCGTCGGCGGGTTCTTCGTGCGGATCATCCCGTTGTTATTCCTCGTCCAATACGCCGCGGGACGCTTCACCGATCGGACCTGCAGACCGGTTCGAATGATCAGCAGCATGAAGAATGCGTTGAGGAAATGCTGCCAGGCGAGCCAGACCGGGATACCCTCCGGCGCGGAATCGGGCAGTTCGGTGATCCCCGGGAATCGCACGACGAAGCTCGCAACGGGGGGGAGCTCCAGCGCCCATTTCGCGATGAGCACCACCGCGAGAACCACGACGAAGCCGATCGGGATGATCCAAAGCAGCTTGCGCAGACGGCTCTTCTCGCGTCCGGTCACGATCGGTCCTAGCCTCTTCGTCGCTCGATGGCTTCGATGAGCTGCGGCACCACGACGAACACATCTCCGACGATGCCGAAGTCCGCGATCTCGAACATCGGAGCGTCCTCGTCCGTGTTGATGGCGACGATCGTCTTCGAGGTCTGCATACCGGCTTTGTGCTGAATCGCTCCGGAGATCCCCAACGCGATATAGAGGTCCGGAGAGACGGTCGTGCCGGTCTGCCCCACCTGGAAGCTCTGCGGCCGGAAACCGGAGTCCACCGCGACGCGCGAGGCACCGACGGCTGCCTCGAGGACGTCAGCCAGCTGCTCGACGAGAGCGAAGCCCTCCACGGATCCGAGGCCGCGCCCTCCGGAGACGACCCGAAGTGCGGTGCGGAGATCAGGACGTTCGCTCATCGCAGCCGCCGGCTCGATTGAATCGATGACGGCGGCCGGCTCGCGGACCGCGCCGAGAACGAGCGGGATCACGGTCGCGGAGCGCGGTTGCGGGGCTCCGGTCACCGATCCTGGCCGCAATGTGATCACGGCGAGTTCCGAGCTGGCGCGTGACACCACATCGTATGTTCCTCCGAACACCGAGTGTCGGGCGAGGATGCCTTCCCCGCCGGCTTCCACCCCGACGGCGTCGAGGAGCACTCCCGCCCCGCGTCGCGCCGCGACCCGCGCGACGGTCTCACGAGAGTGGTCCGTATGAGCGGCCAGGATCGCCGAGGCCCGCGACTGCTCGACCGCGAGGTCGAGCGCGTCGGCGTGCACACCCTCGAGAATGCGTGACGCATCCTCCGCTTGCGCGGAATAGACCCGACTCGCCCCGAGTTCTCCGAGACGCCTCGCGACGTCATCGCTCTCGTTCGGCGGTGTGACCACGACCGCCTCCGGGTCTCCCAGCTGGGAGGCCGCGAAGAGCAGGGAGCCCGTCGCCGGATGGAGACCGCCGAGAGGGGAGAATTCTGCGTATACGAGAATGCTGCTCATGATCGCTCCTTACTAAAGCAGGTTCCGGGAGGCGAGGAAATCTGCCAGCTGTCCCGCCGCGCTTCCATCGTCCGTGATCCGCACTCCTGCGGCTCGGGCCGGACGTTCCACGACGCTGACCACTTCCGTGGCGGAGGCTCGGCCGTCGACTCCGAGCTCAGCGAGTGAGATGAGCTGCAGCGGTCGCTTCTTCGCCGTCAGCGTGCCTTTGAAGCTAGGGAAGCGAGCTTCCGGCACCCGTTCCGTTACGGAGATGACGCTGGGGACGGGGGTCCGCACCCTCATAGTGCCGCCCTCCACCGTTCTCGTGCCGACGATCTCCTCACCTCGGAGTTCGACCGAGTCCAGGTAGTTCGCAGCGGGGAGGCCGAGCCTCTCCGCGATCATCGCGGGGAGCACTCCCCCGCGCCCGTCGGTGCTCTCGTTTCCGGCGATGATGAGGTCGAACCCCTCCCGCCGCAGCAACGCGGAGAGTATCTCCGCGGTTCTCAACGCGTCTGCTCCCGCCGCTGCGGGATCGACGATGTGAAAGGCGGCCTTGGCTCCCATCGCGAGCGCTTTCCGAATAGATTTGGTGGCGCCGTCAGGAGCCATCGTGACCGCGAAGACCTCCACGCTCCTGTCCTGATCCTGCAGGGAGAGCGCGACCTCGAGTGCCCGTTCGCTGATCTCGTCGATCACCGCGGCGCTCGCGCTCCGGTCCACACGTCCGCTCGACGCGTCCATGTGCCGCTCCCCGTAGGTATCGGGGGTCTCTTTCACCAGTACGGCGATCTTCACAGCCGTGCTCCTTCGCCTTGCTCCGGACCTCGATGCGTCGCATCGTCCGGTTCTCGATTCCGTGACCTCAAGTAGAACACGAATCCTCTCATTTATCAACCAATCGTTTGATAGATATTACTCGCATCGCTCGATTACCATCGCCATCCCCTGCCCGCCTGCGACGCACATCGCCTGGAGGCCTATCCGCTTGTCGTGCCAGTCGAGCGAGTTCACGAGCGTCGAAGTGATCCGTGCGCCCGACATGCCGAACGGATGTCCGAGCGCGATCGCCCCACCGTTGATATTGACCTTCTCGAGGGGAAGGTCGAGACCACGGTAGGAGGGGATCACCTGCGCGGCGAACGCCTCGTTGATCTCCACCAGGTCGATGTCTCCGGCCGACAAGCCCGCCTTCGCGAGCGCTCGCCGGGAGGCCTCGATCGGACCGACACCCATGAGCTCAGGAGAGAGCGCCGACACTGCAGTCGAGAGGATCCTCGCGAGCGGTCGGAGGCCGAGCTGATCGGCCTTCGTATCACTCATGACCAGCACAGCCGCAGCCCCATCGTTCAACGGGCAGCAGTTCCCCGCCGTTACTCTCCCGCCGTCGCGGAAAACCGGATCGAGAGCCTGCAGCCCTGCGAGGGTCGTACCCGATCGCGGGCTGTCGTCCGCAGCGACGACGGATCCGTCGGGCCGAGTCACGGGCACGATCTCCCGCTCCCAGAATCCGGCGCGAGCGCGTTCATCGGCCAGTTCCTGACTGCGCAGGGCGAACTCATCCATCTCAAGACGGGAGACCCCGTAGCGGGAGGCGACGTTCTCAGCCGTTTCTCCCATAGAGACGAAGGCATCAGGGACCAGACCGAGGTCGCGTGGATCCCTCCACTCACCGTCCGCGGCTGGGCGGGGGCGGAACATCCTGTTGCGCTCCTCGGGCAACGGGTCGGGCCCCGGCTGCCGCACACGTGACACCGATTCGAGTCCCACGGACAAGTAGACCTGCCCGTCCCCCGCACGGATCGCATGCTCGGCCATACGGGTCGTCTGCATGCTCGACGCACAATACCGGTTCACCGTGCAGCCAGGCACCTCGTCGAACCCGAGCATCACCGGAAGAACCCGGCCCAGGTTTCCGCCCTGCTCACCCGCCGCGAGGGAGCATCCCAGCAGCACCTCATCGATCTGGGCCGGATCCAATTCGGGCACCCGTTCCAGGACCGAGCGAGTGACTTGGAGCAGCAGATCATCTGCACGGACATCGATGAGGGAGCCCTTGAACGCTCGCCCGATAGCCGAGCGGCCGACGGCGACGATGACCGGCTCAGCCATGATCCCGGATCCCCTCGATGATCTCACGCGCCTTCAGCATATGACGAAGATAGAAGTGGAGACCCATCTCCCAGGTGAACCCGAGTCCGCCGTGCACCTGCATGACGATCTCGGCGACGTCCACGGCGCGGCGGACGGCGAAATGAGATGCGCGTAGCGCTTCGGGCCGCACGAGGCTGGCGTTGATCACCGCGGTGTCGGCCTCCTGCACTGCCATCATCGCATCGGCGAGTTGATGCTTGACCGCCTGGAACGAACCGATCGGACGACCGAACTGCTGACGATCCTTCGCGAAATCGATTCCGAGATCGAGCAGACGACGAGCCGCGCCGACGGCCGAAGCAGCGTAGACGACCGCGACCTCAAGACCCGCAGTCTCTGAGAGACGTGAGAGCACCGCGGCTTCACTGCCCTGAGCGCCCAGGTCGAGTCGCTCCGCGACACCGACGGTGGGAACGCCTGTCACGCCTCCTTCGCCCCGGTCCAGGTCGAGCGCGAGGCTGATGCCCTCGACCCGACCGAATGGGATATAGCCGGTGCCCGACGGGGCAGTGCTCGTCGGAAGAGCGAGGGTGACTGGACCCTCCACTGCGCGTGCCGCCTCGGAGTGCCTTTTAGCGAGAACCGTCTCGATGAAAGGTAAGGGGACCAGCCGAGCTCCCCACACCTGGGCGACAGCGGTGAGGTCGCGAAGAGTCGCGCCCTCACCCTCCTCCACCACGCCGACGAGATCCCAACCACTCTCCCCGATAGCCCCCCACTCGAGCAGCGGGCTCCCTTCCGCGTAGGCGGTGATGCTGACACCTTCGGTCGCCTTCGTCAATATCTCGGCGAGTGTCTCAGCCGCGAGCTCGCCGATCTCGCTGGTTTGTGTGTTCATCAGTACGCTCATCGCGGCAACCCCAGGATTCGTTCGGAGATGATGTTTCGCTGGATCTCGTTGGTACCGGAGAAGATCGACACCGCCCTCGACTCCAGATACTGGTAGCGCCAATGGTCTCGATGATCGGGCAGCCCATGTTCGACGCCGAAACGGGTGACGTCCTGCCAGAGTTCGCTCCACTGCACCTTGAGCGTCGAGACCGCGCGCCAGTATTCCTCACCGGGATCCCGATCATCGAGATCGACGACCTTGCCGAGCTGCCAGCGCAGAACCTCCGTGCGCACCTCCAGCTCCTCGAGCTCACGAGCAAGGTCGGATCGATCCCCCACGCTTTCCAAGAGCAGATCGACGTCGGACCGGATCTCGACGTAGCGAGCGGCCGTCTCGGATCCTCCTCGTTCATCTGAAAGGAGTTCCATCGCGATTCTCCAGCCGTCGCCCTCGCCTCCGACCCGATCGGACTCCGGGACGAATGCTCCCTCGAACTGGGTTTCCGCGAAATGCGCGACTCCGGAGATCTGTCGGATATCCTCGACGACCACACCCTCAGCGCGCATATCGACGAGGAACATCGAGAGGTTGCGGTATCGGGGTGCTGCCGGGTCGGTCACGGCGAGCACGAAGATGAAGTCCGCATGCTGGGCAAAGGTGGTCCAGGTCTTGCGGCCGGTGAGCCGATATCCGTCCTTGACGCGCCGGGCACGGGTCCGGACACCCGCAAGGTCGGAACCGGCGTCGGGTTCCGAGAATCCCTGGCACCAGACCTCCTCACCTCTGAGCAACGGCGGGAGGTAGCGCTCGCGCTGAACTTCGCTGCCGCTGCGCACGAGCATCGGCGCGACGAGGGTCTTACCGACCCGTGAGAAACCGTCCGGCGCCTGAGCCTTCGCCGCGAGAATATGGAAGACGACGTCCTCCGCGAGCCCGAGGCCTTGGCCGCCGAATTCTCTCGGGAATGGGATCCCTGCGAACCCGCCGCGCCAGAGCTGCCGATCCCACTCTCGGCGTATCGCATCGGACTCCGTCCCGCTGAGCGCACCACGATTCTCACGCCAGACGGCGGGGACCGCTTCCTGGAGCCAGGCGTCAGCACGTCGGGCGAAAGCCTCTATCGTCTCAGGTTCCGAGGTGGTGTTCGAGGATTCGCTCATAATCGTGTGCTTTCTGTCAATCGGGCGGGGGTCCAGAGGGCGACGGGAGGAGTCAGGAGCGCCCCCATCGCCGCCAGAACGAGAGTCGTGACCAGGGGAAGAGACGGATGCCGGCGGCGAGCGCGAGCACGACGCTCTGCACGAGCAACTGGGTCGACGCCGGTGCGCCCAGAGTGAGCACCATTTGCACGACGAGCGAAAGGATGAGGCAACCGATCAGCGTGGCGATCACGCTCCCCTTGCCACCGGAGAGGGACGCGCCGCCGATGACGACGGCGGCGATGACGGGCAGCATGTAATTCACACCGAGGTCGTAGTTCGTCTGCCCTGCGTAACCCGCGAGGAGCAGACCGGCGAGCCCGCCGAACACCCCGGCGAGCACGTAGCTGGACAGGATGTATCCCCCGACGTTCACACCGCCCGCGAGCGCGGCCGCCGGACTCGACCCCGCAGCAGTGAAACGACGCCCGAACAGCGTTCTGCTCACCACCGTCGCCACGGTGACGGCGAGCAGTACCGCGATCCAGGCGATCATGGGGAAGCCGAGGAAGGATCCGGAGGCGATCTGCCGAAGACCGTCCGGCGCGAGGTTCGCCTGGCCGTTAGATACCGTCCAGACGACGCCGATGATGAGCGAGTTGGAGGCGAGCGTAGCGAGCAGAGGGGTGATGTGCACCCTGGTCACGAGAAGACCGTTGAGCAATCCCGCGCCCACGGAGAGAGCCGCGACCACGAGCAGAACCACCGGCATGCCGGTCCCGGCGGCCGCGAGCATCCCGCTCGTCACGGCCGCCAGGGTCATGACCCCTCCGACCGAGAGATCGATGCCCTTCTGCTGGATGACGAGGGTCTGCCCGATCGCGGCGACGCCGGTGATCCCGGCGGGAACGAGAATCGCCGTGAGAGAAGCCGGGGTGAAGGTCTTGGGCACGAACAGCGCGGCGACCAGGGCGAGAAGGATCGCGCCGATCACCACCGGTGTCGCCTGGTACCTGAAGAGACGCGAGAGCAGTCGTGCCGCCGCGGAATCGGGGCGGTACGGCTTGGAGACGATGCTCACCGTTCGGGTAGTGGGTTCCATACGGGTCACCTCTCGACTATCCGACTCTCGCGGCCGCACGATTGCGCGCGATCGAGTACATTGCCACTGCGCCGAGCGTCATCCCGCCGACGAGGTAGTACTGCCAGTCCGGCGTGAGCCGCATGAACACTGTGAGGGCGTTGACCACCTGGACGAGCACCGCGCCGAGCAGTGCGCCGACGAACGAGCCCCGTCCGCCGAACACGCTCGCACCACCGACAACGGCGGCCGTGATGCTCAGCAGGGTGAATGTGATGCCGGATCGACCGTCTCCGATCGCGGTCTGCGACATGAACAGGATCGCGGCGAATGCGGCGAACAGACTGGACCCGAGGTAGGCGAGCAGGCGAACCGCGCGCGGATTGAGCGCATTCACCCGCGCGGCTTCGGAATCCGATCCCACAGCGCGGAGAACGATTCCCCATCGGCTGCGTTTCAAGAGCCAGCCGAGCAGCAGCCCGATCACCAGCACTACGAGGAAACTCGCTGGTATCGGGCCCAGCATCGCGCGAATGGGCTCGAGCACGGCCCCGCTGATCACTCCGCCCGGACTCGGGCGGAGCGTGAGGGAGATACCCTGCACCCCCATGTAGGTCACGAGCGTCGCGATGATGGGACTCAGCTTCACGATATCGATGAGCACCCAGTTGACCGCACCGATTCCAAGCGCGGTAAGGAACATCAGCACCCAGCCCGCACCCTGTTGGAACAGCGTCGCACCGTCGATCAAATAGAATGACGCGACGATCACGACGAGGCCGACGAGGGGGCCCGTCGAAAGATCGATCCCACCGGTGAGGAGCACCAGCAGTTGCCCGAAGGCGACAAGAGCGAGCACTGCGGCAAGGGTGAGGACACCGGCGACATTTCGTTCGCCGAGGAACATGGGATTCGCCGCGAAGCCCACGATCGCGAGTACCGCGACCAACCCCCCCACAACGGCGACCGGCGCGCTGTCGCCGGCCATCCAGTTGACAAACCTTCGTGTCCCCTGCTCGCCGCGCAGTCGTTCGGAGTCGGTGGTCACGATCGTCGAGGTGATGGCCCGTTCGGAGACCTCCTCCCCTTCGATATCGCGGATGACCTGGCCGCGGGAGAAGACGAGAATCCGATCGGCGATGCCCGACAGCTCAGCAGCATCGGAGGAGAGCACGATCACCACCGCGCCTCGTTCGGCGGCAGCTCGCATCAGCCGGTATATCTCGCTGCGTGCTCCGATATCGACACCCTGCGTCGGTTCGTCGACGAGGAACAGCCGCGGCTCTCCGCTGAGCGCACCGCCGATCAGCGCTTTCTGCTGATTGCCTCCGGACAGGGAATCGATCAGCGTGTCCGGTGACGGCGTCTTGACGTTGTAGTCCTCGAGGACCTCGGCGACGAGTCGCCGCTCTCGCGCGCCGCTGACCCAGCCGGCACTGCTGAGCCTGAGCAGGTTCCGGAGACTGATGTTCTCCCGTACGCTCAACCCGCTCAGAATGCCCTCGTTGTGACGGTCACCGGGAAGATACACGACACCGTTGCGCACCGCAGACCTGTGACGGTAGCGGGAGAGGCGTCGCCCCGCGATGGCGAGCGTCCCGCCGGAACGTTCTATACCCGCGAGCGCCCGAAGGAGTTCCCGTTGCCCGTTCCCCTCGATCCCGGCAAGACCCACGATCTGCCCGGGAACGAAGCGTGTGGTGAGGGGAGCGAGTCCCCGGGCGGTGAACCCGTGGAGCTCGACCGGTTCCCCCTCGGTATGCACGAGGCCGCGCTCCGGGAAGTACACGTCGAGATCACGGCCGATGATGTGGCTGACGATCTGATCCTCGCTGAGATCGTTGGTGTCGTAGGTCCCGACGGTACGCCCGTTGCGAAGAATCGTCATCCGATCGGTGATCTGCTTGACCTCGCCGATCCGGTGCGAGATGTAGACCACGGCCTTGCCCCGGGCCACCTGATCTCGGATGTGGTCGAAGAGGATCTCCACTTCGTCCTTCAGCAGGTGCTCGGTCGGCTCGTCGAACACCAGGATCTTGGGGTCTTGACTCAGTGCACGGCAGATTTCCACAATGAACCGGTGCTGCGGCGGCAACTGCTCCACCCGATCAGTGGCCCGAACCGGCACATCGGGGCTCCAGAGCCTCAGTTGCTCCGTCGCCCATTCTTCCAAGCGGAGTGAGCCCGGCCGCTTGTCCGGGCTCACTCCGAGATAGAGATTCTCCGCAACGGTGAGGTCGGGGAGCAGCGCCGGCTCCTGTCTCACGATCGCCAGACCGAGTTGTCTCGCCCGATCCGGGTTCGCACCGGACAGCACCTGGCCATCGAGCGTCACGGTTCCCTCGTTGGCTTCGAGAGCGCCCGACGCGATCGCCATGAGCGTGGATTTTCCGGCTCCGTTCTCACCGAGGACACCGTGCACCTCTCCGTAATCCACTGCGAGATGCACGGAGTCGAGTGCGCGGACCCCAGGGAAGAGGCGCGTGACGCCGCTCATACCGAGAGCCGTGGCACCACCCCGGGCCGATGTGCTGAGAGTCTCTACCGCGACCATGGATCAGCCGTGCACCGTCTTCAGATCTTCATCGCTGAGCGGCACCGACCAATCCACATCCGGCGACATGTCCGACTCGCACCTGGGTGCTTTGTCGGCGAAGGTATCGATGGCCACGAAGGGCTTGACGATGACCGGCTCGGTGGTGGGAGATCCGGTCACGGCCGAGACCAGGTGGCGCAGCGCCACGACCCCGTGGGTCTGAGATCCGTCCCAGGAGAAGAGGGGGAACTTCTGCTCCTGCCAGGCGCACCCGACGCCGTTTGTGGTGTTCGCATTGGCCAGATATGGCAGTTCCAAGTCGGCCTCTTCATAGGCCTCGAGCACGGCCAGGTCATAGGCCCCGGCATCGGTGACGACGGCGTCGATCCGACCGTGCTTCGCCAGAAGCCCCGTCATGACGCGCTTCTTCTCCACCGCGGAGTTGTTGGTGACCTGGTACTCGTCCTCCACGAGCGTGATTCCGGGATACTCGGCGATGGTCTCCTCGAACGCTTCGAAGGCCGCCACGCTGGAAGGCTGGCCCGGCGCGTTGCCCAGGAAGACCACCGTTCCCTCTTCGAGGTGCTCACCGAGCCAGTCAGCCCAGCCCGCCGCGTAGGACACGTAGTCCTGCGAGACGTGAGCGGCAACGTCTTGACCGACGACCCCACCGGAATCGGCGACGAAGGTCACCACCGGCACGTCCGCGTCCATTGCGGCGCGGAAGGACGGCACTTGCGCCTCCCCGAAGATGGGGAGCGTGACGATACCATCCACGCCCTGGGCGACGAGAGAGTTGACGTCCGACACTGCCTTCTGCTGATCCACCTGCGCGTCGATCATCTCGATGACGCCGATGTTGTCGCACTTCTCCGCCTCCTGCTGCATGAGCATGTGCACGGCTTTCATCCAGGGATTCGCGATGCCCACCGGAAACGCAAGCGTGATCTCCTCCTCGCCGCACAGCTCCGTGATGTCGTAGGAATCGATCACCTCCTGTCCGTTGCCGTACTGAACCGCTTCGTCCGCAACCGCGCTCCCTCCGTCGGGCGCGCCCCCGTCCGACTGCTCGGCCGTCGGAGCACAACCGGCGACACCGCACGCGAGCGCCGCGATCGCCGCGCTCGAGACGAGCCTGGAAGTCCTTCTCTTCATTTCTGATCCTCTCAACGTTCGGCACGCAGGTGATCAACACATCGTTGTGCCACTCTGCACGCCAAGACCGCCCCGCCCGTCCTCGATGCGGGGTCAGAATGATTGTCGCGCAGAATCCGACTCTTTGTCAAACGTATGTTTGGTTGATATAGAGATGTTATGATCTCCGCGCAGTGCGGCCCAGCTCGCTCGCTCGGCTCACGATCCGCAAACGGCTCACGCGTGGGCGCTCGCTCCTCCGTCGACCGCGACGATCGCGCCGTTGACATAGCTGGCCCGCTCCGAGAGCAGGAATACGACCACCTCTGCGACCTCCTCCGGCCGAGCCATGCGCCCGAGCGGCATGAGCGCGTTCAACTCGTCACGCTGCTGAGGACTCATCCCCGCGACCATGCCGGTATCTACGGTCCCCGGCGCGACCGCATTGACGCGGATCCCCCGGCGCGCATACTCGACCGCGGCACTGCGTGTCAGACCCACCACAGCATGCTTGCTGGCCACATAGGCGGACAAGTCGGGAGCGGCGCCCAGACCGGCCCCGGATGCGGTATTGACGATGGCTCCGCCTCCGTGGGCGAGCATATGGCGCGCCTCCGCCCTCACGCAGAGAGCCACGGCGCGAGCGTTGACGTTCATCGAACGGTCCCACTGTTGCATCGGAAGCTCCTCGAAGGCCTGCGCAGGGTGCAGGACTCCGGCATTGTTATGGGCCAGGTCGAGTCGGCCGAACTCTTCGACCGCGAATCCGACGAGCGCATCCACCTCCTCTTCCGAAGTCACGTCGACCCTGCGGAAGACTGCGGCTCCTCCTGCTGCAATGATCTCCTCGGCAACGGTCGTTCCAGCCCGCGCGTCGAAGTCCGCGAGCACCACCCGAGCTCCCTCACGCGCCAACGCGCGGGCGGTCGCCGCGCCGATCCCTCCTCCCGCGCCGGTAACCAGAGCTACACGATCCCCACACTCCACGATTCCTCCTTCGTTCCATCGCTTCTACCACCACGCTCACGCCTCCCCGGTTCAGGAGAATCCGGAGCTGCCTCGTCACAGCCCCATGGCATCTCTGTAGTCGGGCGTCACCGGTGAGGCCGCGACGAGTCCGCCATCCACGGGTATGACGTGCCCATTGATCTGCCGGGCCGCATCCGAGGCGAGAAAGGCAACCGCCTCCGCGACGTCCTGAGGGGCGACGAGCTCCCCGCTCGGCGTGTTCCGCAGATACGCGTCTGCCACCTCCTGGGGGGAGTAGTTCCTGTTATTGGACGTCGTCACGTATGAGGGCGCAACCGCATTGCAGCGGATCCCCTTCCCTCCGAACTGCGTGGCGATGGCGCGCGTCAGTTGCAGGACGCCCGCCTTCGTCACGCCATAGGCGGTCAGATTGAGCTCGCCGAGGATCCCGGACAGCGAGGCGATGTTGACGATGCTTCCGCCGCCGCTCCGCAGCATCACCGGGATGACATGCTTGCTCATGAGGAAGGGGCCGCCGAGATTCGCGCCGAGCGATCTCATGAAGAGATCGTGACTGGTGTCGAGCACGGTTCCGTCACCTCGAGTGAGGCTCAGGACTGCAGCATTGTTGTCGAGAACATCGATTCTTCCGTGCCTGCTGACGATTCGGTCGATCGCATCACGGATCGCCTCCTCGTCGGTGACATCGGTGGGGTGGAACTCCGCACGTCCTCCGTTCTCCACGATATGGTCCACGACACGACGAGCATTCTCCACGTCAGGGTCGAGAATCACCACCTGCGCGCCGCGTGCCGCGAGCGTCGCCGCCGTGCACTCGCCCATTCCGTTGCCGCCGCCGGTGACAATGGCCACACGGCCCTCGAGCGTCTGCGATCCCCGACTGTTTTCTTCCGACATCTCTGCCCCTTCCCTCTGTGCCCTCCTACCGGGCACCGTCGGAGAGACCTCCTCTCCGACGTGTCAATAAAGCGATCCGCTCGGCTGCGCCCGCAGAGCCGAGTCCGCACCGATCCGGCTCCACGGGATCTCGATGAGCGCTTTCAACTCCGCTTCCTTTCGCCTCGGCTCTCGAAATCCGCACGCTGCTCGACTAGGCGCGTGCGGAGCGCTTGCGGGTGATGACGTCCACCGCGACGGCCACGACGACGATCAACCCCTTGAAGACCATCTGCAGCGCGGGTTCGAGATTGAGGGAGGAGAACAGATTCGTGATGATCATGAGGATCGCGCAACCGACAGCGGTGCGCCACATGGCGCCCTCTCCTCCGAGCAACGACGTGCCGCCGATGATGACCACCGCGATCGCGTCGAGTGTCATGTTGCCGACGAAGTTGGGCTGAGCGGTTCCCAGCTGGCTTGCGACGAAGACTCCTCCGAGAGCCGCGAGCAGACCGATCAGGACGAAGGTGCTCCCGCTGACCACTCCCACCCGGATCCCCGTCAGCCGCGCGGCCTCCTGGCTCCCGCCGATCGCATAGACGCTACGACCATAGGTCGTCTTCGCCAAGATGACGGCGGCGATCACGAGAATCACGATCACGATGACGTTGGAGAGGGGGATGAGCCCGCCGATGCGGTGAGTGCCAAGGAAGCTGTATTCGGGTGAGACGGAGAACTTCACATTCGCTCCCGCATACAGAGTCATGAGACCGATGAACACGGAGGACGTTCCAAGCGTCGCGACGAACGGGTTGACGCCCACCCTATTGATCAGCACACCGTTCGCCAGGCCGAACACACCACCCACGAGCACCGATGCCAGCACAGCGATACCGACCGGGGCCGCACCGTCCATCGAGACATAGGTCACCGCGCCAGCGGCGTAGATGGCACCGACCGACAGGTCGAAACCGCCCGCGATCATCACGTACGTCATCCCGATCGCGCAGAGGATCAACCCGACATTCTGAGTGATCAGATTGGTCACGTTGCCGATCATCCAGAACCCGGGGTACATCACGGTCACCACGATGAGAAGCAGCGCGAGCACCCAGAGCATGGGCAGCTTCGCAAGGCTGTACGTGAACGCGTCGAGCACGGGACTCTTGCGCTGGGAATCTGTTGCCGGCACTCGGCTGGCGTCACTCATGATGCGCGTCTCCTGACTCAGCGCCGCTATCGGCGGTCTCGAAAATTAGCTGAAGAATTCGTTCGGGGGTGATCTCTTGCTCCGCCGAGTCGAGCGCCGCGACTATCCTGCCCTCGTGCAGGACCAGCACGCGATCGCTGAGCCCGATGACCTCCTCGAGTTCCGATGAGACGACGATCATCGACCGCCCCTCGTCGACAATGCTCTCGAGCACTTCGAGGATGTCCGATTTCGCACCGACGTCCACGCCCCTGGTCGGCTCGTCGGCCAGCAGGATCGGGTAGTCGGTGTAGAGCCAGCGCGCGATCATCAACTTCTGCTGATTGCCGCCGGAGAGATGTCCGGCGCTCTCGCGCATGCGCCTCACGTCGAACCCAACAGGTCCGGCAGCGGCAGCAGCCCGATTCATCAGACGCGTCTCATTGATGAAGAGGCTCTTGGAGGCATGCCGCCATTCACCCAGGACGATGTTTTCGGTGGCACTCTGCGGAAGCAGAAGGCCCTGCCCCTTGCGGTCCTCGGGAAGCAGCGATATCCCGCGTTTTCTCGCCTCGACTGCGTGCACCGGGACACGGTCTCCACCTCCGAAGGCCGACCGGAGGCCTCCCGTTGCCCGCGGGTCGAGACCGGCGACGGCGCGAAGCAACTCGGTTCGCCCTGAACCGACGAGGCCGGCGATCCCCAGGACCTCGCCTCTGTTGAGCTCGAAGGTGATGTCGTGGAGGAGACCCGGCACCGCGAGACCGGACACTTCGAGCACGGGAGCCGATGGCGCGGACTCTTCCTTGGCTCGACGTTTTCGGGTCTGGTGCCGCCCGGATGCGATATCCGCGCCGTGCGTGTGCTCTCCGAGCATCGCGCCGACCATCTCCGCCTTCGTCCAATCGACCGTGTCCCGAGTCTCGATGACCGCTCCGTCTCTGAACACCGTGACGAGATCCGAGTGCTCCATGATCTCGTCGAGATTATGTCCGACGATGACCATCGCGATGTCCGCCTTGCGGAGCTCGTCCATCGTCTTGAAGAGCGCCTCGCGCTCCGCCTGGGCGAGCGAGGCGGTCGGCTCGTCGAAGAGAATGCACTCGGCATCGGATGCCAAGGCCCTCAGGATCTCGAGCATCTGCTGATCCGCGATGGAAAGATCGCCGCTCCGCGCACCGCGGGCTGGCGCCACACCGATTCGAGCGCAGAGAGCCTCATAGGACTGCTGCATCTCCCGTTCGCGCAACCAGCCGCCCGGCGCTATCGGCTGACCCAGGAAGACGTTGGCGCGGGCGGGGAGGGCTGGGAGCACGGTGAGCTCCTGGTATATGGCATGGACGCCCCTCGCCTTGAACTCGCGGGGGGATGCGCCCGCCGATTCGATGCCTTCAACGCGAATAGATCCTTCGCTCGGAGGAATCCGACCTGCAGCCATACCGAGGCAGGTCGATTTGCCCGCACCGTTCTCGCCCACGAGCGCATGGATCTTTCCCCGGAGGGCGAGATCCATCGTCACCTCTCGCACCGCCCTGGTCTGACCGAACGTCCGAGAGACGTCTGCGAACTCGATGAAGGGCTTCGGACGGGTGTCGTCCGAGCGTGTTATCTGCATGTGAATACCCCGACACGTTGCTATCCGGTCCGGTGGGTCGGCATCCGCCGACCCACCGGGAGTGGCCTTCCCATCACGGTGTGAACGAATCAACCGTCTCCGGAGTGATCAGTCCGATCTCATCGAACTCGGGAAGACGGACGAGACCGGACTCCAGTTCGCCTTTGCCCGCGGCCACGAGCGCTTCGACGGTGGCGTAGCCGACATCGAAGGAGAGCCCCGGCACACTGCCGTCGAGTTCGCCTGATTTCAGCAGATCGACGGAGAGTTCGGTGCCTCCCGAGGTCTCATAGACCGAGATCTGGTCGCCTAGCCCTTGGTCCGCGACCGCTTTCGCGACGCCTGCGGTGATGTCGATGAACGTCGAGAACACGACGGTGGCATCCGGATTCGCCTGCAGCACGTTCTGCGTCTCCGCATACGCGCCGGGAGTGGTCCAGTCGGTGTACAGCGTGCCGACGACTTCCCAGTCGGGATGATCCGCAGCGAACTCCTCCCAGGCGACCTCGTGCGCGGTGACCGTGGTGTGGCCCTGATTGCCGAAGGCGAGGACGACCTTCTGCGGCCCTTCGAGTTGCTCCGCGGCGCTCTCGAACATGATCTTCGCGCCCTCGATGAGATTGTTCTGCTCGACGAAGGCCACCGTTCCCGGAGCGACCAGCGCTTCGCCGGAGTCGGTGCCGTCGCTGCAGAGGGGACCTCCGAGCCCCGCCACGAGCATCTGGGCATCCATCACGGTATCGGCGATCGTCTTGCACATCTGGGGAGAAACCGACTGTATGCCGAGACCACCGTATCCGCCGTCCTGGACAATGGTGTTGTAGTTCGAGAGCTCGGTGGTCGGGTCGAGGTCGGACCAATAGATTTCAACGTCGACGCCGAGGTCCTCACCCGCCGCCTCGGCCCCTGCGGCCTTGGCCGCCGAATCGGAGTAGGTCGGGCCGGCCTGGATCATCACGGCGATATGGTCCATGTCGCGGGGCGTGATCTCGCCGATACCCACGTCAACGGCCGTCGCCGCCTCTGAGATCTCGGTGGGATCGTCCGCAGTTCCGTTCTCACCACCGCATCCCACCAGCACCAGGACGCCTGCCGCTGCCGCCGCCATCATCGAATAGCGCTTTCGAGTTACCTGCATTCTTGCTCCTTTGCGTATGCGCGGCATCCGCTGCGGACGAGTCGCCATCGCACCGGAACCCGCCTTCTTCGGCTTTGAAGAAGCGGCCCCGAACGGCTCGCGGAAGCGATACCGGAGATCAGATTAACCTACCAATCGTTTGAATGTAAACCTGGTTATGGAAAAGTTATCCGGCAGCACTCGGAGCAAAGGTGCGAACTGCAGCAGACGCGCCCCTCGTCCGCTCATCCAGCGCCGCTCGACCTCGACCCCTTCAGAAACCGATCCACTCCCCGTCGCGCGGCGTCGGAGCCGACGAGCAGCGAAGATTCGCGCTGCGCCAGGAGGTACGCGTCGAACCAGGCCAGATTCTCGTGTTCGACGAACACGCGCTTGCGGGAAGCCAAGACCCGACGATCCTTGACGGCGATGGCCCTCGCCAGAGACAGCGACTCCTCCAGCACCCGCCCCCTCGGCACGACGTGATCGATGAACCCCGCCTCGTGAAGCTCGGCGGCCCCGGCCCTTCGCCCCGTGTAGGCGAGCTCTCGAACCAGCCCTTCCGGCACGCCGAGCGAATTGAGCAGTCTCGACGACCCGGCAATCAGGCCGTAGTTCACCTCCGGCGTCGCGAACTGAGCCGTATCGGCCGCAATGCGGATGTCGCATACGGCGGCCAGAAGCACGCCGATTCCGATGGCGTGACCCGAGATGGCGGCGACGACCGGGAGCTCGAGTCTCGCGAAACGCGGTATGACCGCGTTGACGAACCCGTACCGCTCCTTGCGCTTCGCTTCATCCATCTCGGCGAAATCGTTGATGTCCGCCCCTCCGCACCAGCATCGGGACCCCGACCCCCCGGCGAGAACCACGGCCCTGATATCTTCGCGCCCCTCGATGTGCTCCGTGACCGCGAGCAGCTCTTCGTAGGTCGAGACCCGGAAGGCGTTTACCGGGGGCCGCTCGAACACCACCAGGCCGACCCCGCCCTCGACCCGGAGCCCGAACGTTCCAAAGCTCACTTCTTCGTCGTCAGCCATCCTCGCCCCCTCCTTGTGCAGAACGGAGGTTCCTCCTACACTTTAGACCAAATGATTGGTCGATTATGTCATGCATCTCGACCGAGAAGGGACCGCAGGAATGCAGTTCGATGATGAACAGGTTCGCATCTTCCGAAGCCGCACCGAACGCTCGCAAGAGCTGTGGAAGCGCACGAGAACGCTCATCCCCACCGGACACGCCGGCGGCATGGGGGCGTTCCACCCTCATCCGATAGTGATCGAACGCGGAAAGGGATGCTGGCTCTGGGATGTCGATGGGAACCGCTACCTCGACCTACGTCTCGGCGACTGGACGCTCATCCACGGGCATTCGGATGACGACATCCGCCGGGCGGTCGACACCCAGATGGCGAAGGCGGCCCAGATCGGTGCTCCCGAGTGGGACGTCGGGTACCGCATGGCCGACCTGCTCTGCGACCGTGTTCCCTCGATCGAGAAGGTCCGCTTCTTCGCCTCGGGCACCGATGCCAACCTCTGCGCGCTTCGGCTGGCACGCGCGTTCACCGGTAAGAGCAGGATCGCGAGATCGGTGGGAGGCTACCACGGCACCTCCGATGAACTCATCGTCGGCGTCTCCGTCCTGCGCCCGCCAGACGAGCTGCACCCGCCGGGCGTGGTGCGAGAAGCCGGGAACAATATGCTTCAGATTCCCTACAATGACGCAGACGGGGCGGAGCAGATGCTCCGGGATCACGCGCATGACCTCGCCGCGGTCCTCATAGAACCGGTGATGACCGCAGCGGGAATGCTGGAGTCTTCGCATGAGTACCTCCGTCGCCTGCGCGCGGTCACCGACGAACTGGGCATCCTCCTCATCTTCGATGAGGTCGTCACCTTCCCGGTCGCCTACGGAGGGGCGCAGGCGCACTACGGCATCGTCCCCGATCTGACGACGCTGGGGAAGACCATCGGCGGAGGCCTACCGGTCTCGGCCGTCGGCGGACGCCGAGAGATCATGGATCTCCTGGAGCCCGGCGCACACGGCGGCAGCGCCCCCGTGACGGTCATGTCGACCTTCGGCGGCAACTCGGCTTCCCTCGCGGCCGGCATCGCGTGTCTCGAGAAGCTCACCCCGGAGTCACACGCGCGGATGAATCGGCTCGGGAACCGGATACGAGGACGCATAGACGAACTCGGCACGCGGTACGGACTTCCGCTGCACGCCACCGGGCTCGGCCACCTCATCGGCGTGCACTGGGCCGACGAGCGCGTAGTCGACGAGCCGAGCCTTCGACTCGACGATCGCGAGAAGGTGCTCAATATCAATCTCGCGCTGAACAACGAGGGATACTACCAAACCTTCACCGGGCTCTTCCTTGTCAGCACAGCGGTGGGGGAGCAGGAGATCGACGGTTTCCTCCACGCATTCGAACGCGCTCTGCGCACGCTCGGCTATGCAGCGCCGACTCGATGATGCCCCGGAGAACCCGGCCGAGCACGGGGTGCGCGGCGTGGGCCACACGGGGATCACCGTCACGGACATCGCGCGGACCCGGAAGTTCTTCATCGAGGTTCTGGGCTTCTCCTCCGGGGCGGAGATTCCCCTCGACCTCGAGTTCTGCTCGTCGATCACCGGACTCGAGAGCGCGCGGATCACCGCGGCCTTCGTCGAGGCCCCGGATGGAACCGCCATCGAACTACTCGAGTATCACGGGCCGCACCGCCGCTCCGGTCGAGCCCTTCGCACCTGCGATCCCGGCCACCTCCACATCGCAGTGCATGTGGACGAGATCGAGGACGTCTTGACACGATCGGAGGGTTACGGCTGGAGACTTCTCGGAGAGATCACGGCGATCACAGTCGGCCCTCGGAACGGCGGCCGAGCCGCCTATCTCCAGGGTCCTGACGGACTGGTGCTCGAACTGGTGCAGCCCCCCGGCGCGGCCCCGCCCCACCAGTCTCCATCGGCTTCCGGTGGAGAGCCTGCATGAAGGCCAAGTGGTCGGCGATCGTACCGTTCCGCGGGACCGCCGGCTCGAAGTCTCGCCTGATCGTCCCCGGTTCTGCTCGCCCGTCGGAGAACGCCCTCCGGCTCGCTTCGGCCTTCGCCGCCGACCTCATCGAAGCGCTTGCCGCCGCGAGACGCGTCGGGAGCGTCCTCATCGTCTCCGCACGCGGGGGCGCCGGGTTCGCAAGCGACGGCTTCGACTGCGAATGGATTCTCGATTCGGGCAAGAATCTGAACACCGCAGCGGAGGCGGGAATCGCGGCCGCCCGCGCCCATCACCCCGACCGCGGTGCCGTTGTGCTGCCCGCGGACCTGCCACTTGTCCGGGGTTCGGACATCGATGAGATGTTGGACACCGCCGACGACCATTCGTCGGCGTATGTGTCGGACCGCGGGGGAACGGGAACCTCGGCCTTGACCCTCCGTCCCGACTTCCAGGGACGACCGCGATTTGGGGCGGACTCCGCCGCCGCGCATCGCCGTAACGGATTCGCTCCATTGCCGGTAGATCCCGCGCATCCGGTCCGGTGGGACATAGATACCTACGACGACCTCGTCGCAGCCCGTCCATTCGGTTTCGGCCCGCGAACCGAAGAGGTTCTCGAGAACCTCCTCCGGGAGACGGCGATCGCGCCCGCGTCCGGTCCATGAGGCATCATGCCAGGGAGTCCGATACCGTCTGCCGACCGCAGCGACTGAGGCGGAGCAATGCGCTATACGGCGCCGAGAGCCGGGGCGCTGCTGCGACCCGCTGACGGATGCTCCGAGAGCTTGAGATGCGGCAGCACGTGCGCGGCCAGATACTCCAGACGCTCCGAGGCCCTGTCGATGTCCTCGCCGGGCATGACCGGCATGATGTCGAAGTCCGTGACCCCCCGGTCGATGTCGGCGTTGAAGGTATCGATCGCCCCCGCGGCATCGGTCAGGAACAGCAGCCCCATCTCGTACGCCTCGCGCGGCGTCTTGAAGTCGGGTCGCCGCCCGCGGCCCTTGCCCTCGGGCGCCAGATGCCCACGGGCTACGTAGTCGTTCACGAGACGAAGCCAGTTCTCTCCCACCCGAGCGAACTCCCGCTCAGGATCGTCGGCGATGATGGCCCAATAGGTACGGTTCATCCGGATGTCGGATTCCGGCCTCCCGAGTTCGCGAGCCGCGGCGGGATACTCGTCAAGACCGTTGGGAGAGAAGACGAGGAATCCGTCCGCGTACTTCGCCGCGCGTCGGATAGCCGGAGCCACCTCGCCTCCCATCCAGATCTCGGGGCCTCCGTCACGAATCGGCAGTGGGGTCACCTCGATCTCTGGGAGCTCGAATCGCCTCCCCGAATACGTGAACCTCTCGCCCGCGAACGCGAGCCGGAGTATCTCGAGCGAGTCGAGGGTGCGACTCAGACGATGCTTCAGGTCGATGCCGAGCCCGTGGAATTCCTGCTGGTAGTACCCCATCCCGACGCCCAGTCTGAGCCGTCCGCCTGACACGGCGTCGATGATGAGCGACTCCTCGGCAAGGCGAACTGGATTATGCAGCGGGAGCTGGATCACATCCGACCCGAGATTCACACGCCGGGTTCGCGCCGCGATGATGCCGAGCATCACCAGAGGGGAGGGAAGATAGCCGTTCTCGTAGAAGTGATGCTCAGTGACATCGATGCGGTCGAAAGGAAGCTCCCGATCGATCCACTCGATCTGTTCCAGAATCCCGCGGTAGTGGTCCGTCCAACGCTCACGGGAAGGATTGGTGAAGTCGTAGTTCAGCCCGAACGATACTCGAGTAGCCAATTCAACCCCCGCCTCTCGGCGCAGTCGACCCCGCGAGTATCGATGGCGCGCCTCATTGCTGACTCCTGCGTCGAGAACAGTCTGTATCCAGATCAACAATTTGTCAACCAACCGATAGATTGACAGAGTACCGATACTCGAAGATACTCGGAGGCGTACGTCATTGAACCGGAGCGGCAAAGGGGCACGCGGTGGCAGAACAGGTTTCATTCGGACTCATCAACTCGTTCGGTATGCCGGAAAAGTGGCGGACCTCGTGGGATCGGCGCTATCGCGAGATCCTCGAGCAGAGCGTATGGATCGACAAGGACCTCCAGCACATCAACGGCATCTATACCACCGAGCACCACTTCTACGGAGACGGCTACCTCCCATCCCCTATGGCCGCGAACGCAGCGATCGCGGCCCGTACCGATCGGGTGAAGATCGGCTCGAACCTCATCCAGATACCCCTGCACAACGCGGTCCGTCTGGCGGAGGACGCGCTCGTGGTCGACGCGATCTCCGGAGGCAGGCTCCAACTCGGCATCGGAATGGGGTACTACCACCAGGAGTTCACCGGGCTCGGCCGCGAGCTCAAGAACCGCGTCAGTTTGACTGAGGAGGGCATCGCCATCCTGCGAGCCGCGTTCACCGGCGAGCCTTTCTCGTTTCACGGCAAGCGGTACGATTTCGACGATCTGCACATCACCCCCGGGCCCATTCGCGAAGGCGGTCCGGAGATCTGGATGGGTGGCTTCGCGCCCGCCGCGATCGACCGCGTGGCCCGCCTCGCCGACGGCTTCCTGGAGTTCGACGCGGGCACGAGATCCCGCTACTTCCAAGCCTGCGACGCGCTCGGGAAGCCTCGAGAGCAGCAACGCGTGAACAGCACATACTGGGCGATCATCGCCGAAGATCCAGAGAAGGCCTTCGCCGAGGCCGGCGAATACTGGATGCATCTGCTGAACGAGTACATCGTCCGGGACGCCTACACCGCACGCACGCCTCCGCTCCGAGACCCGTTCACCGATCCCCGGGAGGCGCTCGCCGAAGGGCTCGTGTTCCTCGCGGACGCCGACGGCGCGATCAAGAAGTTCAATGCGGACATCTCGAACGGCACCATCGACATCCACCTCGTCACGACCATGCCAGGAGAACCGATCGACCAGGTCAACGAGCGCCTCCAGTACCTGAACGACAAGGTGATCCCGCGACTCGAGCCAGTCTGCCATCCGTCGGCTGCCGACCGCACCGTCAACTGACCCCTCATCCACGAACGCTCGCCTCTCCCTACCTCGGGCAGCCGCACTCCGCACCATCGGCGCGGTAACCCGGAAAGCGACTCTCATGCCTCCCGACGCCGCCGCCGTGCGAGCCGCCCTCGACCGAGTCGTGCATTCCGCGGCTCCGCGGCCTGCCGACATCGAGACGCTCCTCGGCGCACGCGGCGAGGCACTCCGCACGACCTGCAAGGCGGCAGAAGAGGTCCGGGATCAATGCTTCGCGGAGGCCGGACGCCCCCGCGCGATCACCTTCTCCAAGAAAGTCTTCATTCCGGTCACGAATCTCTGTCGCGACGTCTGCCACTACTGCGTTTTCGTCGAGACGCCGGCGCGGCTTCGTCGCCAGAAGAAGGACTACTACATGTCGCCGGAGCGCGTCATCGCAACGGCGGTCCAAGGCGCGGAGATGGGATGCAAGGAGGCCCTCCTCACGCTAGGAGACCGCCCGGAGGAGCGCTGGCCCGAGGCCCGGGCGTGGCTCGACGAGCACGGATACGCGTCCACCATCCACTATGTCGCCGAACTAGCGCAGATGATCCTCGACCGCACCGGCATGCTGCCCCATGCGAACCCCGGCGTGATGAGCATCGATGAGATGCGCCTGCTGCGCGAGGTCTCTCCTTCGCTCGGCATGATGCTCGAGACCACGTCTGTACGGTTGTGGGAGGAGAGAGGCATGCCCCATTTCGGTTCGCCGGACAAGAACCCGGCAGTCAGGCTCCGTGCACTGCTGGATGCGGGCGCACTCGGCATCCCCTTCACCACCGGCATGCTGATCGGGATCGGAGAGACACTCGCTGAACGCGCCGAGACCATCCTGACGCTGAGGGACCTGCACCTCCGATACGGGAATCTCCAGGAGATCATCGTGCAGAATTTCCTGCCCAAGACCGGCACGGCACTCGGCAGGGCCGCACGTCCATCGATCGAGGAGCACCTCGCGACGATCGCCACCGCGAGGCTGGTACTCGGCGCCGGCATGCACATCCAGGCCCCGCCGAACCTCAGCGACAAGGGGCATCTCGTCGGGCTCATCGCAGCCGGGATCGACGATTGGGGCGGAATCAGCCCGCTCACCGCGGATCATATCAATCCCGAACGGCCCTGGCCGCAGCTGAGCGAGCTCGCACGACTCACCGAGTCGTTGGGCTTCGAACTTCGGGAGCGGCTGACGGTCTACCCCGAGTACGCCCGGGACCCGTGGGTTCGCCCCTCTCTCCGGCGACAGGTCACCTCCCTCGCCGACGAGCACGGCCTCGCTCGGCGCTCGAATCCTGCCGCAGCATCGGCGGGGTCCACGTCGGCGGCGCTGCCGCGCACCTCAGAACGTGCCTCTTCGGGCGTGTCCTCGCAGATCCTCGACGCACTGCTCCTCGCTCGAACCGAACCAGGCGCGCTTTCCCGCCAGGAGCTCGAATGCCTCCTCAGGGCCACCGGGGAACACCTCGATCAGCTGTGCTCCATCGCCGACGACGCTCGACGTTACTCTGTCGGAGAGTGCATCACCTTCGTTCGGAATCACGCGATCTCCCTCGATCGGAATCCGATCCAGCCGCACGAGCTCGGAGACCTCGCTGCGGAGCTCCACGCGCGCGGCGTGACCGAGCTCTGTCTGCAGGGGCTCCCCCCGGGCGGCGCGTCCCTCGCAACGGCGCTCGAGTTCGTCACGCATGCGCGGGCATCCGCCCCGGGGCTGCATCTCCATGCGTTCCGCCCGACGGACGTGTTCCGTATGAGCGAGTCCTCCGACCGGACGCCCGCGTTCATCTATGCGGCATTGCGAGACGCCGGAGTCCGCACCGTTACGGGCACAGGAGTCAAACTGCTCGATGAGGACTGGCGACGCGACCACGCCCCCGATGATCTGCCGGTTCCCCTCTGGCTGCGCACGCTTCGTTCGGCGCACGAACTCGGGCTGGTCTCCACCTCGGTCCTCGTCGCATCCGCGAGCCAATCCTCCCGATCAGTGGTCCAGCACCTCGTTCATCTCCGCGATCTTCAACGTGCATTGCCCGGATTCACGGAATTCATTCCTATGCCCCTGCCTCGCGGGATCGGCGGCATCGTCAACGGCAGGAGCCGCATGGACGAGACGCGCGCACTCGTGGCGCTGAGCCGCATCGTCCTGTCCGGCGAGATCCCCCACATTCAAGTGGCCTGGCCTCGGATACCCCGCGAGTTCGTGCTGCCCCTGCTGCAGTCAGGAGCCGACGACATCGGAGGAACGCTCGAATCCGCAGACGGAGAGCCCCGCGCTCCGGGCCCTTCGTTCGACCGCATCTCGCTTCCGGACCTGGCGAAGAGGATCGGACGCCCCACTCGTCAACGCACGACCAGCTACAGTCATCCGACGGTATCGTCTGGAGCCGGGTGAAGCATGCGCACATCCGTTTCTCGCGGCGCCACGGTCTCCTCCTCCGCCGTCAGAGAGGTCGTCATCATCGGCACCGGATTCGCGGGGATCGGAATGGCGTCCGCGCTGAAGGACGCCGGACACTCCGACTTCCTGATGCTTGAGCGGGCCGACGAGCTGGGAGGGACCTGGCGCGACAACGTGTACCCCGGCGTCTCCCCCGACGTACCCTCTCCGCTGTACAGCTTCGAGAGACGCCCGAACCCGAGATGGTCCCGCCTCTTCGCCCCCGGCCAAGAGATCCTGGGCTACCTTCGCGACTGCGCGAAAGAGGCCGGCCTGATGCAGCACATCGTTTTCGGCTGCGAGGCCCGGAGCATGATCTGGGACGGAGAGTCCTCGCTCTGGGTCATCCGCCACACCAGCGGCATCATCCACGCGCGAAACCTCGTGCTCGCCTGCGGAAGACTCACCGAGCCGCGGATTCCGGACATCCCGGGCCTCGGGAGCTTCGACGGCCCGCTCGTGCACACCGCGAAGTGGGATGCGCCCGAACTCACCGGGAGGACCGTAGCACTCGTCGGGACCGGAGCCTCAGCGGTCCAGGTGCTGCCCCACCTCGCCACCCGAGCGGATCGGGTCGTCGTGTTCCAGCGCAGCGCGCCGTATGTGCTGCCCAGGAACGATCGCGAGTTGACCCGAGAGGAACGGCAGGCTCTCGCCGACCCGAACGGGGCTACGCCGCAGCCCTGGCATGACTTCTTTGAACAAGCCGAGTCCGTTCACCCTCAGCGGCTCGGCCGAGGAACGGAACAGCACCGGGCGGCGATCCGCCACCTGTCCTCCATCGTTCTTGAACCGGAACTGCGACGGAAGCTCACACCACGCTACGCACTCGGTTGCAAGCGAGTCACCTTCTCCGATGACTACCTCTCGCAGTTCCTCCTCCCCCACGTCGAGTTGGAGAACAGCGCGCTGTCTCAGGTCTCCGGTAGGACGCTTACCGGAGCGAGCGGCCATCGGTACCTTGCAGACACGATCGTCTGCGCAACCGGATTCGAGACGTTCCGCCCCTCCTATGCCGATTCGGTTATCGGAGCCGCGGGTCGGAGCCTTGCCGAGCACTGGAGACCCGGCCTCTCGACCTACGCATCGACGGTGGTCTCCGGCTTTCCAAATATGTATGTGCTCGATGGGCCCCACTCCGGGCTGAGCCACAACTCCGCGATCTTCATGATCGAGACGCAGATCAACTACGTTCGCCAGGCGATCGAGTACGGCATCCGTCACGACGCTCGATCGCTCGAGGTCGCGCCAGAAGCCGAGATCGCCTACACGGCGCTGATCGAGGAGATGGCGCAGGGCAGCGTCTGGCTCACTCCGAGCTGCAGGAGCTGGTACCTCGATGAGCAGAACCACCGACTGTCTCTGATCTGGCCCGGAACCGCTCGAGCGTTCCGAGAGCTCTTCGGCTCGTTCGACCCCAAGCCGTTCATGTCGGGATCGACGAGGATTCAGGAGCTTCCGCGTCTCGCATCCCGGTCACGCTGATGCCGGAGTGCGTCTTGTAGCGACGGTTCATCGAGATGAGATTCGCGGTCAGTGCCTCGACCTGAGCACTGTTGCGCAGCCTTCCGGCGTACACGCCGCGTGCGCCGAATATCGCGTCAGCGAGACCCTGCACGATATCGGTGTCCTGCTTCCGATCGCCAAGGACGAGCACATCGCAGTCGACAGGCTTCTCGATATCGGCGAGAACCACGGCCGATACGTTGTGGAACGCTCCGACCACCCGGGACTCGGGGAGAAGCGCTGCAGCCTGCTGAGTTGCGCTTCCCTCCTCGACCGGCAGAGCATATGCGCCGTGCCGGTCGAAAGCGAGCGGGTTGACGCAATCGATGACCAGCTTTCCCCGGAGCTGCTCTCCCAGAGCGGTGAGCGTCGATCGGTGGGCGGCCCATGGCACGACCACCGCAACAACATCCGCGTGCTCGGCAGCGCGCTGGTTGGTCGCACCGCGTGCGCGGGCTCCGGGAAGCAGCATCCGCACCTCTTCGGCTGCCGCCTCGGCCTGCTCCGCGTCGCGCGATCCCACGGTCACCTCGAACCCGGCCTGAGCCCACCGTCTGGTCAGGCCTCGGCCCTGCGGGCCTGTTCCGCCGAGGACGGCGATCCTCAGCAGTCTGAGCGCGTCGGGCACGTCCTTCGACGGGACCCCGTCCGCGCCTGCGAAAAATGACACTCTGCTCCGTTCCTTCCCGATGTGATCTTGTTCCGACTACTGAGCCGTATACCCGCCGTCGAGCGGGAAGTACGCACCCGTCGCGAATCGGGCGCTGTCCCCCGCGATCATGCAGACGAACGAGGCCACCTCATCGGCGCGCGCGATCCTCCCCATCGGATACTGCGATGTGATCTCCGCCTGCTCAGCCGGGCTCCACTTCGAGAACATGGGCGTTTCCACGTGCCCGGGCCCGACGGCGTTCACACGGATTCCCCGGTCCGCGAACTCCAACGCGGCAGCCTTGGTGAGCCCCATGATCCCGTGTTTGGCGGCGACGTAAGGTGCCGCCCCGGCTGCACCGACGACGCTCATCACGGACGCGATGTTGACGATCGAGCCCCCGCCGGAATCGAGCATGGCCGAGACCTCTGCCGACATGCAGAGGAAGACGCCGTCGAGATTGATGCTGAGCACTCGTCGCCACGTTTCGAAGTCGAGACCGTCGATGCTGCGACGCTCCGGCACTCCGACGCCGGCACTGTTGATCGCGACGTCCAGGCGTCCGTAGAGGCGGAGGACCTCTTCGAACACCCCGGCGACACCCGCGCGATCAGCCACGTCGAGGAGGACTGCGTCGCCGCCGCATTCTCCGGCCACCCTGGCAGCCGCCGACTCGTCCCGATCGGCGATGACCACCGCGCAGCCCTCGACGGCGAGTCTCCGGGCGCAGGCCGCACCGATCCCAGACGCTCCGCCGGTGACCACGGCAACTCTTCTCATTCTATGCCGAGTCCTTCCCCACCAGGATGGCCTGCCCGTTGACGGCTCGAGCAGCCTCCGACATCAAATAGATCACCACGTCGACGACGGCGTCCGGACTCACGTATCGCGCCGAGTCGCCGGGTTCGTCGGCGAGCACCTTCAGGCGCTGGGCATCGATGGATTCCATCATCGGTCCGCGTACACCGGTCGGGCACACCGCGTTCACTCGAACGCCCTGCCCTCGCGCTTCGAGCGCCGCAGTTCGCGTCAGCCCGAGAACCGCGTGTTTGGAAGCGACATATGCGCCCATTCCTGCGGCACCCGCGAACGACGCCGTGCTCCCGGTGTTCACAATCGAACCGCCGCTGCTCATACGGGGCAGCATGGCCGCGATTCCATTGAGCACGCCCAGCGCGTTCACGGTGAGCACGCGCAGGAAATCCTCTGGACGAATGTCCTGGACCCGCGCGACGACGCCCTCGATCCCCGCGTTGTTGAAGAAGTAGTCGACCTGACCGAAGCGCTCCGCTGCCGAATCCGCGTATCGCCGGACCTCCTCACGGACCGATACGTCCGCGATGCAGGTCGAGAGCTCCTGTTCGCCGCAGGACTCTCGAAGCGCATCCAGAGCCTCGGCGGAACGATCAACCGCGAGCACCGCGCACCCCTCGCCCAGAAGCCGCCGAACCGCCGCTGCGCCCAGCGTCCCACCGGCACCGGTCACCACCGCACTCCTACCTCGCATCAAGAGACCTCACCGTCATCGTCGTGAATGCTGCGAACAACTCTGTCCTGAGAGGATGCCGAGCCTCCTCGAGGCGGAATCGTGCGCCGGGCAGCGAACCGCGGGCTGCGCGTCCGGAGCACGCCGACTACTCTCTCTTGTCGAACCCGGGAAAGCCCGCTGCAGCCTCCTCGTGAAGCCTCGCGTTGTAGTCTCCCGCTCCACCGAAGAAGATGCCGAACTTCTCCGCCTTCCCCTCGATGTTCGAGCCCGTGAACCAGGAGTTCGCCTCCTTCGAGGCCCGGAGAGAGAAGGACGATGCGCCGATCGACTCGACCAGGTCGATCCAGCCGTCTTCGGCCTCCTTCGAGGGCTCCATGGCCGCAAGACCGTTCTCTCTGAGATAGCCGATCGCGTCGCTTACCCAGCCTCCGGCGACCTCGGCGCCGGGGGGCAAGTTGGCGAACGGGCTCTGCGGACCCGCGATCATGAAGAAGTTCGGGAATCCGTGCACCGAGGTGCCGAGATAGGTTCGCGGCCCCTCCAGCCAGTAGTCGCGGAGAACGACACCGTCCCTCCCGACGATATCCATGCGCGTGTAGGCACCGGTCAGAGCATCGAAACCGGTCGCGTAGACGATGATGTCGAATTCCTTCTCACCGGCCTCGGTGCGGATCCCCCGCTCCGTGACTTCGAGAATGGGCGTCTTGCGGAGATCCACCAGGTCGACGTGATCCTCGTTGAACGCCTTGTAGAAGCCATCGCTGGTCGGCGGCCGCTTGGAACCGTACGGGTAGTCGGGCGAGAGCGACGCTGCGGTCTCGGGATCCTTGACGATTTCCCTGATCTTCTTGCGGAAGAACTCGGCCAGGTACTCGTTCGCCACGGGGTCGGTCGCCACATCGTCGAAAGACTCGTAGAGCAGCGAGAATCCGCCCTTCTCCCATTTCTCCTCGAACACCCGCTCCCGTTCCTCAGGAGTGGCCTCAAGCGCGAGACGGCCTTGGGAGAGCTCGAAGGGAAACGCGCCGGGCTGAACGGCCACCTTGCGCGCGACCTCGCCGTAGTTCTCGGGACGCAGCACCTCTTGGTCCTCGGAGGCGAGTTCCTTGTTCCCCGTCGGAGAGATGTAGTTCGGGGTTCGCTGATACACGGTGAGCGCAGAGGCCTGCGCGGCGAGGATCGGCGCGATCTGCACTCCGGAGGACCCCGTCCCGATCAAGGCGATGCGCTTGCCCCTCAGATCGGCTCCCTCCCGGGGCCACAGAGAGGTGAGGAGCTTCTCACCCGCGAAGCTGTCGTCGCCGGGGTACGAGGGGAGGTTCGGAGCGGACACGAGGCCCAGGCCCGTGACGACGTAACGGCTGCGGACCTGCTCTCCCTTGTCGGTGGTCACGACCCAGGTCGCCGTGTCCTCATCGAAAACAGCAGAGGTGACCTTCGTCTCCAATGTGTACTTCTCACGGAGGTTGAAGCGGTCGGCGGCCGCATTCAGATGCTGGAGCACCTCGTGCCCGGGAGGGAACTTTCGGGAGTACCGCCACTCTGCGAGGAAATCGGGGTCGAAGGTGAAGCGATAGGTCTCATGCGGCGAATCCGTTTGCGCTCCGGGGTAGGTGTTCCACGACCAGACCCCGCCAAGGTGCTTGCTCATGTCGAAGGCGCGAACCTTCAGCCCCTGATGCGAAAGCTTCCAGGTGGCGAAGAGCCCCGAGAAGCCTCCACCGATGACTACGACATCGACGTCGCTGTTACTCATTTGCGAACCCACTTTATACTCTCCAGATCTTTTCACGAGAATTCTGTCCGGTGACTCGGTCGACGAGAACGGTCTCCGACCGAAGCGTCAGGCTCGGAACCGTTCGTCGAGGAAGGCTCCGATCTCAGCCATGCTCGCTGCTGCCTGCTCCAGGAACGGAAACAGCGTCCAGATGTGAATCATCCCCGGCACCAGCGAAAGCCTCGCCTCACCACCGACGGCACCCACCCCCTCTGCGAATCTCACCGCGTCGTCACGAAGAGTCTCTGTCGTCGAAGCGGTGAGGAGCAGCGGCGGCAACCCCTCTTTGGTCCCCCACACCGGTGAACAGTACGGGTGCTCATGCGGATCGATGTCGCCGATGTAGACCTTGCCCATGCTTACGATCATGTTCTGATCGATCAGAGGGTCGCTCGCCTGATTCGAGAGGGCGGAACCGCCCTCTCCCGCGAGATCGAGCAGCGGGGAGATGCCCACGCCGGCTGCCGGCTGCGGTTTCCCCTCGTCCCTGATCTTGAGCAGCGTCGCCATGGCGAGACCGCCGCCGGCCGAGTCGCCCGAGATCGCGATGCTCCCCGGCGCCCACTTGCGCAAGGCCCAGTCGTAGACCTCGCTAGCGTCCTCGACCGCAGCGGGGTAGAGGTGCTCGGGGGCGAGCCGGTAGTCCGGCACGAATACACCGGCGCCCGACACCTGCGAAAGACGGTAGGCGAAGTTGCGATAGGCCTGTGCCGAACCCTGCACATATCCTCCGCTGTGGAAATGGATGACAAGCCGCTCCGACGAGGCTTTCGGCGCCGTCACGAGAAGCCCGGGAACACCGTTGGCCGTCACGGATTCGTAAACACCGTCCCCCGGAACTTCGAACTGCGCGGCCATCGCTTCGAATCCCGCGCGCCAGTCGGCAATCGGCGCATCGACCGGAGGCGTAGCCTCTACGAACATCCGCACGACCTGGCTCAGCAGCTCGTCTTGACTGCCATCCTGGTTCTGTCCCATGGACCAACCCTTCGTTCTCGATTGACTTCATTGTCCGGAGTATCCGAGCAGTTCCCGCAACATGCCGGTCTTCAACCAAGAGTCGGTCCATCACGTCACTGGAATGCTGAGCCTAGTCAACCATACGTTTGTTATATAATCAACTCTGCCCGAGCTCGTCGTCGATGACCTCGAAATAGTCGATATCGGCGAGACTCCCGGTCCTCCGCTCACTCCAGACGGCCCGTACACGCGCCCCCGGTCCGGCCTTCGTCCTCGCCTCGTGCGGATCGAGTCCTCCGACGGTATGAATCAGACGCGTGCTCGTACCATCGAGCACGATTTCCGCATACACGTAGGGTGGCTTCACCCGCTGTCCGACGAACTCGACGTGCACCACAGAACTCGCCTGGATGGTTCCCACCGCCTCGACATCGACCCACTCGAGCGTCGGCGCGAAGCACACATCGCATCGCTCCCTCGGGGGAAGCAGCACCTTGCGGCAGGACGAGCACTTCACTCCCCTGACACGACGATCATGCTTGACACCGTCGAAAAGCGAGCCGTAGTAGTGACCGTAGGAGTGCTCGAAGTCGAGCGTCATCGTGTACTCCACCTGTTCGAACGGAGCTGCTAAGTCCTCCGCCGGATCGCGCGGGACGAATGTTTCCGCAGTCCCGACCGGCCCGAACCCGAGCAGGTCGAGAATCGTTCCGCTCGGACGATCGGACCAGACCGCTTCGACTCGTTGTCCGATCTCTACCTCATCACCCCCCAGCCCGACGAGGCGATGCACGAAGGACGACGCGGTGCCGTCGAGCTGGATGAGTGCCAGCGTTCGCCCTTCGACTGTCGTGAACGAAGCGACCGTCCCCACGGGAGGCACCTCGACGAAGCCCTCACCGGGCTCGCCGGACTCCCCGGAGAAATCCTGCGCCGGGAAGAGCACTCGGTCGCCATGTCGCGAACCGATCAATCGTCTCTGCGCAAGTTCTGCCAGGAAGACTCCCACCGCCTGTCCTGGAGTGAGGGTGTAAGGCATGTGTATCTGCGTTGCGAAGGACTCCATCGTCTCGGCACCCGGCCGCGTCTCCTGCATCGTCATCTCTCGTCTCTCTCTTCTACCGCTTCTCCGCGCCGACTACCGCGACTCCGCGGAGGTTCGCCCATCCGCCCCCGGCCTGCACGAGCGCGCGCTCCGCGCCTTCGACCTGATGGGCTCCCGCCTTGCCGGTCACTTGCATGGCGGCCTCGGCGAGTCGTATCAACGCCGTCGCACCGATGGGATTCGCGCCCATGCACCCACCGGATGGGTTCACCGGCAGCGACCCTCCCATCGCAGTATCCCCTGATGCGATCAGTTCTGCAGCGCCCCCCTCGGGGCAGAGCCCGAGGCCCTCGTAGTAGCTCAGCTCGAAGCAGGTGTAGGGTTCCTGCAGCTCCGCGACGTCGAATTGGCGGAACGGGTTGGTGATTCCCGATTCCTTGTACACCTTCGCCGCAGCGATCTGAAGGGGTTCGGACTGGATCATGAGCCGGTCCGCCCCATTATCGGCCTCGCAGTAGTACGCCATGCCGTGGATCCATGCGGGACGCTCGGAGATGGCCTCCGCGTCCTCATCCGCCGCGAGAATCACTGCGCAAGCACCGTCGGAGATCGGAGGCACGTCGAGGCGCTTGATCGGCCAGCACAGCGGACGAGAGTTCATGACGTCATCGACGGTGATCTCCTTCTTCACATGCGCCTTGGGATTGCTCATGGCATGCCGGTAGTTCTTCACCGCGACCATCGCAGCAGCTTCTTCAGTATGTCCGAGACGTTCCATTCGAGCGTGCCAGTAGGCTGCCGCGAACCCCATGATTCCGACCGCGAACTCGCGCCCCCAGAACGGATCGTAGAGGGTGGAGATCGAGGCCTGGAGCGCTCCCTCGGAGAGCTTGTCGTAGGCGACGACGAGTACGCGCCGAGCCGAGCCTCCCTTGATCTGGTTCATCGCCGCCAACGCACCGGCCAGCCCGGTCCCGCCTCCACTGGTAATCCGTACCAGCGGCTTGTAGCGGGCCCCGAGAGCATCTGCAAGCCATTTCTCGGGCTGGTTCACCGCGCCGAACATCGCCGGTCCACTCGCCACGACGATGCTGTCCACATCGTCCATCGTCAGGCCCGCATCAGCCAGGGCCTCGACAACCGCCTCGCGAGCGAGGCCAGCCTGACTCACATCGGTCCTGCGCCGCGCATGATTCGTCTGCCCGGTTCCCACGATTGCGATTTCCATCAGTCGACCTCCATCGTAAAGACGCAGTGGTTCTGCATAGCGAAGCCCCCGGCACCGTGCACCATCGCGCGTCGCGCCTTCCCCTCGAGGAACCCCGGCTTCTGGGCGAGACGTGAAGCCGCCTCGTGGGCCCTGACCAGCCCGGTCGCCATGATGGGGTCGGCCGGCAACGCACCCCCCGAAGGATTGATACTCGCCGCCCCCGGGGAGCGATAGAGCTCGATTCCTCGGTACTGCTCGGCGAACCCGAGAGCTTCCAGCACCATGAGCTCACCCACCGTGGAGGATGCGGAGAGTTCCACGAGATCGTAGTCACCCGCGCGCGTTCCGCCAGACATCCGGAGAGCCGACTGCGCGGCTGCACGTGCGGCAGGAAGCGCGGTCTGCTCGCGGCTTGCGAGGAAATGCTGGTCGATCGCCGAACCATGACCCGTGAGCCACACCGGGGCCTCCGAGACTGTATCGGCGACATCGGCGCTGGTGACGAGGACGGCCACCGCGCCATCCACAGGTCGCGCCAGGTCGGAAGCACTCAGTGGAGTCGCCACGGGATCGCGCCAGAACGCATCGTCGTCCGGAGGACTGTCCGCCTCCACCCGGGGATTGCGCGCAGCGCCCAGCCAGGAACGCTCACTCACCGCACGAAGGTCAGCCGCTTGCAGCTCCGCAGCCGCTAGATACTGCCGAGCGGTGAGCCCGGCGGCCGAACGATGATCAAGCCCGACCGGTCGTTGCACGAACGGGTCCAGAAGGCCGGTCCAGAAGTTGTCGATGCTGCTCTCCGAGGGCTTGGAATAGGCGATCACCAGACCGATGGAGGCGGAGCCGCCCGCGATCTTATCCGCCGCGTACCCTAGCGCCCAGAGCCCGTCTTCCTCCACCCGGGACTCCTCCTTGTGGTGGGCGCCCATCGCACCGAGGAAACCGCAGTTGGAGATGCTTCGGCCATCGAGGAAATCGCTTCCCGAGTCGATGACGAAGTCGATGTCATCGATTCGAACACCGGTGCCGAGCAGTGCGCCGGCTACCGCTTCCGAGATCAGGTCGACATGCTGACGGTTCGAGTGCCGGGGCGACAACAATGACTGCGCACTGTTGGCTATCGCTACTCGTCTTTGAGTGTTATCGATCATTTGCTTATACAACCATGCGTTTGGTAGAAAAAGCAATACCCTCGAGATCAGAGATCTCTTCGAATCGCTCCGATGAACACGCCAGAAAGGGGGCTCTCCGTGACCTCTCCGCGATCGGACGACGCCGCTGAACGACTGCCTCACGACGTCGAAGTTCTTCCACGACTGCTTTCCCTCGGAAGCAGTCGTGGCCTTGAGCCGTCGGGGAACCCTGCGCCCGGCGGGGGCGGGAACGCTTACGGAGGCTCCCTCCTGGCTCACATGATCCACACAAGCGTTCGGGACGTCCGGGCGACCTTCCGCCTCCAGTCGGTTCACGCCCACTTCCACGCGCCGGCCACCGTCGACGACCCGGTGCGTTACGAGCCAACCACGCTTCAACGATCTCGGAGATTCTCCTCGTTCGGCATGGCAGCGATGCAGAACGAGCGACTGGTGGCATCGGGCACGGTCTCATTCCACGCAGATGAGGATTCGCACCAGCATGCGGCAGTCGGCCCCGCGGGCTGGAGCCGACCGGAGGCGTCCGCGCCTGCGCATGGCGCGATCTGCCCGGAACCGAATGCCCCGATACGCCGACCCTTCGACGTGCGCCGAGCCGTCTCGTCGATTCCGCAGCAGCAGGGCGGACGCCCGCTGCTCGGACTCTGGGTCCGCACGGTCCATCCGTTGATCGGATGGCACGAGATCCACAAGGCTGCGCTCGCGTGGGTCTCGGACTTCTCGCTCACCAGGGTGGTCGATCTCGGACACGAGCACGAGTCAGGCATCTGGTTCGCCGCGACACTGAACCACGCCATGTGGTTCCATCGACCCGTGGATGTGAACGAATGGATCTTCTACGAGTTGCACAGCCCGAGCTACCGCGCGGGCATCGCGCATTCGAGCGGGCGATTCTTCACGCAGAGCAACGAACTCGTGGCAAGCGTCTCCCAGGACTGCGTCGTACGGAAGCCGACGAACCGAGGCTCGCCCGAGCATGGAGGCCGAGTATGATCCTCCGTAACGGCAAGTTCTCCGAGAGCAGCGAAATGAGCACTTCAGGCAGTGACGCGGCGCGGCAGCTCCACGTGTTCCCGGTGCTCGGAATCGGCGAGGTCGAGGCCGGCGATGATGTCGCGGGTCTGATCCACGCCGCACTCGACCGGCCGGTCATGAGGGGCGACATCTTCGTCATCACCTCGAAGATCGTCTCGAAGGCCGAAGGGCGCGTGTTCGCCGGAGCGGATCGGGAGCAGGCGATCGACGCGGAAGCCATGCGCACGATCGCCTCGCGTCAGAATCCTGGCGGCTCCGTGACGCGTATCGTGCAGAACAGATTCGGTTTGGTCTCCGCGGCCGCAGGGGTGGACACCAGCAACTCGCCGGGCGGCCGGCTACTGCTGCTCCCGGAGGATCCGGACCGGAGCGCACGGGACATCGCAGCGACGTTGCGAACGATCTACCGCGTGGATGTGGGCGTCGTCATCTCAGACACTCTCGGTCGACCGTGGCGAGAAGGCCAGACCGACTGCGCCATCGGAGCCGGCGGCGTCCGAGTGCTCGAGGATCTGCGCGGCGACCTGGACACCGAAGGCACCGAGATGGCGGTCACCGTGCCGTGCGTCGGCGACGAGATCGCCGCCGCGGGAGATCTCGTCAAGAGAAAGACCACTCGCGTCCCCATCGCCGTCCTCAGAGGAAGAGGCGACCTCGTCGGTCCGCTCGACCTACCCGGTGCATCCTCGATCGTGCGTCCGCCCGACCGCGATATGTTCAGTCTGGGAGCGCGCGAAGCCTACGAGGAGGGCTTCGCAGCCGGCCTCGCCGCGGCTGATCCGGCCGCCGACCCGCCGCCATCCGACCCGCGGAGGTCCTCATGACCACGGTACCGCGCATCACCGTCCTGACCGGCGGGGTGGGGGGCGCGAAGTTCATCGTCGGACTGCGGAACGCCTTTGCCGCCCGCTTCGGAGAACGCCCCGATTCGGCCATCACGGCCATCGTCAACACCGGCGATGATCTGTGGCTCAGCGGCCTGCGTCTGCAACCCGATATCGACTCCGTCATGTATGCGCTTGCGGGAATCAACGATCGTGAGCGTGGGTGGGGGCGGAAGGGGGAGAGCGAGGTGGTCTCCGCCGAGCTTCGAGGATACGGTGCGGCTTGGCCGTGGTTCGTCCTCGGCGACCTCGATCTCGGAGCGCATATCGCCCGTACGGGTTGGCTGCGAGAGGGATGGACCGTCTCTCAGGTGGCTTCCAAGCTGGCCGCGCGATGGGATCTCGGAGCGCGCATTCTCCCCATGACCGACACCGAGGTGGACACCGAGGTCGTCGTCCGAGTTGACGGCACCGAACATTCTATGCACTTCCAGGAATGGTGGACCAGGTATCGCGGGAGCATGCCGGCACTCGCCTTTGAGAACCCCGGAATCGATCGCGCCGAGCCGTCGGCGGGCGTCATCGACGCGCTCAGCACCGCCGATGCGATACTTCTGGCGCCGTCCAACCCTGTCGTGTCGATCGGACCCATCTTGCGGACGCCCGGAATTCGCGAAGCTGTAGTCCACTCCGCCGCCCCCGTGCTGGGCATCTCACCGATAATCGGAGGGCGAGCGGTCCGAGGCATGGCTGATACCTGCCTGCGGACGCTCGGAGTCGATGTTTCCGCGGACGGAGTGGCGGCACACTACGGGACCCGAACAAGGGGCGGCCTGCTCGACCACTTCCTCATCGACGATGCCGATGCAGCACTCGCGCCTCTGCTCTCCGACTTCGGACTCCACGCACATGTGCGCTCGATCTGGATGCGGGATGAAGCGGAGGCTACGGACCTGGCCGCGGCCGTACTCGGAATCGTCTCCCGCTCGTGATCCTGGCTCAGTCCTAGCCGAGATCACACCGCTCTGCCAATCGTCCTGCCAGGTCTGGAACGCAGAATGAGCACTCCAAAAAAGAAAACGGCGAGGAGCGCCGTGAAAGGGCGCTCCTCGACATGCCCGAGGAACCGGAATCCCACGACCTGAACATTGTTCTGGTTAGCGGTAGAATCGGGTGATGCGCAACACCCGGGCCGACGTGATCGCGGCGGCCCTGCGGGTGCTGGACGAGCACGGGCTCGAGTTCTGCTCGATGCGGCGCGTCGCGAGCGCGCTCGGCGTTCAGCCGAGCGCGCTGTACCACCACGTGCCCGACAAGCAGACCCTGCTGGCGCTGATGGCGGACGAGATCATCCGCGGGGTCGGGGGCGACGATGCGGCGGGCCTGTGCCGCTCGCTGCGCTCGGCCCTCCTCGCCGTTCGGGACGGAGCCGACGTGGTCGCGACCGCCGCCGCCTTCCGGCTGGGCGCATCGGGCCTGGAGCAGCGGCTCGCCAGGCTCGTCGGCCCCGACGGGGCGAGCACGCTGCTGTTCTACACCTTCGGTCACGCGCAATCGACCCAGACCCGACGGCAGGCGGAGCGGTTCGGGGCGCTCCCCGGGACCGATCCCGACGCGGTGGCCGCCGGATCGGCGCCGTCGCAGGAGGCCGACGCCTCGTTCGAGCGCGGGCTCGACATCATCCTCGCGGGACTCGGCCGTCGATGATCCGCGCGCGGGCCCGGGGCAGCCGGGCACGCGCGACGCGTCTCAGGACACCGCCCACGTCACCGCGCCGGTCTCCCCCGAGTCCAGAGCGGAGTCCAGCGCCGCATCGTCCGCCGAGCTCTCGCTCGCGCTCGAGTCGCCCGTGTCCGACCCCTCACCGGATCCGCCGTCCGGCAACGTCTCCTCACCGGGAGCCGTGCCGCTCTGGGTGCCCGGACCGCCGCTCCGGGACCCGTCCTCCGACCCCGGAGGACCGGAGGGTCGCCCCTCGCCGTCCTCGAACGACGGCGGGAACTGCCCGGAGCCGGGCCCCTGGGAGGCGGAGGCGGCCCCGACGGCCGCCGCGGTCCCCGCTCCGCCTGCGAAGGCGAGCACCGCGATTCCGGCGGCGACGAGGCTCGCGCGGAGGGGGGTCAGCCAGGAGACGGGCTGCTTCGCCTGCCTGGCAGCTCCCGATGCGACCGGCTGGGCGAGCTGCTCGGACGGAACCGCCTGAGCCGGGGAAGCCGGCTGGACGGCAGGCGGGGCCGTCGTCGACTGGAGCGGGACGGTTTCCGCGGCCGGCGGCGGTGCCGCGGAGGCGGCCGCTTCCGGCGGCACGGCGGCGGTGCCGGGGAGGACCGCGGTGGGGAGATCGGCTGGCTGGGGGGACTGCTGGGGGGTGTGCTCGTTGCTCATGCCTCGATTGTGCGCGCGCACCCCATGAGCGGACTATGATTCCGGTGCACGCTCGCCGACAATGCGGCGCCGACCCGTCCCACCGGTGGGACCCTCCTTCGCGAGCGGGACCCTGCCCGACGGTTAAACGGTGTCCCTCTCGTGAGCGAGGGGACCGCTCGTGGAGAGCGGCAGGCTCGCGCGGAGCGTCACGCTCGCGGAGCGAGGCGCGAGCGGCGCAGCCCTCAGAAGAGCGTGTTGAGGTCCTGCATGCCGCGCATCACGTCGTAGTCGAGCACGACGCAGCGGATCCCGCGATCCTGCGCGAGCGTGCGCGCCTGCGGCTTGATCTCCTGGGCGGCGAACACGCCCCGCACGGGCGCGAGCACCGGATCGCGGTTCATCAGCTCGAGGTAGCGCGTCAGCTGCTCGACCCCGTCGATCTCGCCTCGCCGTTTGATCTCCACGGCGACCGAGGCGCCCGCCGAGTCGCGGGCGAGGATGTCGACGGGACCGATCGCGGTCATGTACTCGCGGCGCACGAGCGTGTGGCCCTCGCCGAGCAACTCGATCTGCTCGGCGAGCAGCTCCTGCAGATGGGCCTCGACACCGTCCTTGATCAACCCGGGATCCACGCCCAGCTCGTGCGACGAGTCGTGCACGATGCCGAACACCGAGACGACGAGCTGATCGGCGGTCTTGGCGTGCGTCACCCTCCAGACCTCGGAGACGCCCTCCTCCCGCTGCTCGGGATCGGGGTCGACGGCGACGAAGGAGCAGGGCGGGCTCATCCAGTTCAGCGGCTTGTAGCTGCCGCCGTCGCTGTGCACGAGCACCGAGCCGTCGCTCTTGAGCATGAGCACGCGAGTCGCGCGCGGCAGGTGCGCGCTCAGCCGCCCCGCATAGTCCACCGAGCAGTCCGCCACTACGATTCGCACGGGGCAAGCCTACCCTCTACCGCGCTACCCTCTACCGCGGTCCCGAATCGGTGGCGGACGCCTCGGCCGGCGGGCGCAGCGCCCCGGCGATCGCGACGCAGAGCGCCATGAACGCGACCAGCGGCCAGAAGGCGCGCAGCAGCCCCAGATGCTCGCCGAGGAAGCCGATGATCATCGGGCCGAGCAGATACGCGCCGTAGGCGATGGCCGAGACCGCCGCGACGCTCCTGACCGCGGTCGAGGGGTCGTCGGCCGCCGCGGAGATCCCCACGGGAAAGCCGAGCGCGCAGCCGGCCCCCCAGAGCATCGCGCCGAGCACGGCGGCCCAGGGCGCCGGCACGAGGATGACCACGAGGACGCCGGTCGCGCAGATCAGCGCGGATCCCCGGATCGCAGCCACCCGTCCGAAGCGCATCAGCAGCGCGGATCCCGAGAGCCTCACGAGGAGCATGGCGACGAAGAACGCGCTCACGGTCAGGGTGGCGGAGCTGTTGTCGAAGCCCCGGCCGTCGACGAGAGCGAGCGGGATCCAGTCCGCACCCGAGCCCTCGGCGAGGCTCATGCTCATGGCGACGAGACCCACGAGGTAGATCCGGGGGTCGCGCCAGGGATTGTAGGGCCGTGCGGCCGGGGCGGGGCGGGGCGACGCGATCTGCGGGATCGGCCCGGTCAGCACGGAGACGGCGCCTCCCGCTGCGGCCGGCTCCCCGCCCTCGCCGACGGGCACGGACCCGCCGCCCCGACCGCCCGGGATCCGGCGCAGCGCCCACAGCGAGCAGACCGCGACCAGCAGGAGCGCGATCCCGATGTGCAGCGGGGCGGGCACGGCGGCCGCCTCCGCGGCGGATCCGACACCCAGGGCGGCGACGCTGCCGAAGCTGTAGGCGCCGTGGAACAGGGGCATCCGCGGCCGCCCGAGCGCGCGCTCGGCCTCTGCGCCCGAGACGTTGATCGCCACGTCGGAGACGCTGAACGCGAGACCGTAGGCGAACAGCACCGCGACGCCGCCGCCGACCGGACCGGCCCACAGCAGCAGCAGGGCGCCCGGCAGCAGCAGCCCCTGCAGCGACATGCCGAGGGCGAGCGTGCGCTTCGGCCCCAGCCGGGTGACGATCCTGCCGGAGAAGACGAGACCGGTGAGCGAGCCGAGTGCGAGGCAGAGCCCGTAGAGGCTCATCTCGAACGTGCTCGCGTCGAGCCGGTCGCGCACCGCCGGGAGCCGGCTCAGCCAGGAGCCGAAGCTGAAGCCCAGCGCGGTGAACACGACGATGGTCGCGCCGATCCACTGTCGAACGCGCTGCTGCTCAGGGGAACGGCGGCCGGCCACGACCCCACACTACGGCATGCCCGGACCACCGGCGGATCACGGCGCTCCGAGCACCATCCAGCGCCCTCCGCGTATCCGGAGGCCCAGCGTGGCCGCGCGCGCGAGCATGAACGCGATCGCGAACGCGGCGGTGAGCGCGATGAGCGCGGGCGCGCCGGAGGGGGCGAGCACGGTCGCGGCCCAGAGCACCGGCAGGTAGGCCGCGAGATTGACCAGGCTGGTCCAGGCGAGGTAGCGGGCGTCCCCTCCCCCCATGAGCACGCCGTCCAGCACGAAGACGAAGCCTCCGAGCGGCAGGGAGAGACCGAGCGCCAGGAGCGCCGCTGGCAGCACGGCGAGCACCTCCTCGTCCGCCGTGAAGATCCGCCCGATGAGGGGGCTCGCCGCCGCGGTCAGGACTCCGAGGGCCGCGCCCGAGACGAGTCCCCAGAAGACGCTCCGCCGAACGATCAGGCGCGCGCGCTCGGGGTTCCGTGCGCCGAGCGCATCGCCGATGAGCGCCTGCGCCGCGATCGCGAGCGCGTCGAGCGCGAACGCGGCGATGGAGAAGACGGTGAAGACCACCTGGTATCCGGCGGTGACCGCCGTTCCGTGCGAGGCCGCCGCGGCCACCGTCGCGAGCAGCGCTGCGCGCAGGCCCAGGGTACGGATGAACAGCCACCCGCCGCTGCGGCCGGCTCGGGCGAGGCCGTCCCTCTGCGGGCGGGCGCTCGCGCCGTGCCTGCGCGCGTGCCGCGCGATGACGGCGACGTAGACCGCGACCATGCCCCACTGGGCGATCACCGTGCCCCAGGCGCTGCCGGCGATGCCCCAGCCGAGTCCGTAGATGAACCACCAGTTGAGCAGCGCGTTCGCGGTGAAGCCGATGCCTGCGACGACCAGCGGCGTGCGCGTGTCCTGCAGGCCGCGCAGCAGCCCGGCGGCGGCGAAGACGACGAGCATGGCCGGCAGTCCGGCGCAGGAGACGGCGAGGTAGATGCCCGCCTGCTCGGCCACCGCCGCATCTGCGCCGAAGGCGCGCACGAGCGCACCGCCCGCCGCTCCGAGGCCGACGGCGAGCGCCGCGCCGATCCCCAGGGCGAGCCACAGCCCGTCGATGCCCGCCTGCACCGCCCCGCGCGGATCGCCCGCGCCGCGGCGTCGCGCGACGAGGGGGGTGGTGGCGTAGGCGAGGAAGACCATCAGCCCCACCGCGGTCTGCAGAATCGCCGCCGCGATCGCGAGACCGGCGAGCGGCGCGCCGCCGAGGTGCCCGACGAGCGCGGAGTCGACCGCCAGGAACAGCGGCTCGGCGACCAGCGCACCGAGCGCCGGTACCGCGAGCGCGGCGATCCGGCGATCGATGCGGCGCGATTCGCGGCGGTCGGTCGCGGCGGGCTCGCTCGGCTCGGGAAGGGGCATGGCGACCACGCTACCCAAGTCCTCCCGGGGCGGCACGCGCCCGGGGGCGCGCAGCGCCGGCCGGTCTCAGCCCCGGGAACGGCGTGCGAGGGCGCCGTAGGCGCGGAGCAGCCACGGCACCACGAGGTAGACCGCGAGCGGCACGACGACCACCGTCAGCACGAGAGCCCGGAGCACCGGGGGCCAGGAGTCGCTGATCGGGGCGATCACCGCGAGCCCGATCGCGACCAGCGGGAAGATGGCGATCCAGGTGATCACGGCTCGCACGTGGATGCTGGGCGGCGCGGGCCGGGACGCCGGGGAGCCGTCGGCGGGGGCGGTGGCGGGGAGGTCCGGATGGGCGGGCATATCATCTCCAACTATTCGTTTGGGGTTTCGATGACGACGATAGACGGCCCGCCGAGAATATGCAACTGAACGGTTGGGATCGGTTAGACTTCCGCCATGGCCTGGGACACCGAGCGGACGCGGCGGCGGCTTCTGGACGCGGCGACCGCGGAGTTCAGCGAGCACGGGCTCGCGGGAGCGCGGGTGGATCGCATCGCGGCCCGCGCCGGGGTCAACAAGGAGCGCATCTACCAGTACTTCGGCGGCAAGGAGCAGCTGTTCGACGCGGTCGTTCAGGACGGGCTCTTCGAGGTGGCCGCGGATGTGCCGCTCGTCGGCGAGGGGCCCGAGGCGGTCGGCGGGTACGCGGCCGCACTCCTGGACCGGATCGTCGACCGCCCCGAGCTCGCGCGCCTGATGGCCTGGGAGGGGCTGGCCCGGGGCGCGGAGGTGACGGGACGGATCGAGCGGCACGCGCACTGCCTCGACAAGATCGCCGCACTGCGGCGTGCACTTCCGGGGATCACCGCCGCGGCCGCCGGCCAGCTGCTGCTGACCATCATCACGCTGACCAACGGGTGGGCGGTGTTCCCGCAACTCGCCGAGATGTTCACCGGAGGCGACCCGGACGCCCGGCGGGAGACGGTCCGACGCCTCGCGGTCGGCGCCGCCGCCGACGCCCTCGCGGCCGCCTGACCCCCGGGCGGCGGTTGCCTCTGGACGCGACCGTCCTCCCGTCGGTATCGTTCACGCGAGCGTGACGGGGCGTCATACCGTCGGCGCGAATGGGTAGGCTGGTCGCATGACGGATCCCAGCGCGAACTCCCCCGGCAACTACGGCCCCGCCGGCATCGATCTCGCCGAGCTCGACCCGGCGATCCGCCCCCAGGACGACCTGTTCCGGCACGTCAACGGCAGGTGGATCGAGCGCACCGAGATCCCCGCCGACAAGGCGCGCTACGGATCCTTCGCGGTGCTGGCCGAGAACGCCGAGGCGGCCGTGCGCGACATCATCACCGGACTGTCGGCTCCCGCCGCGGCCGACGATGCCGCGAAGATCGCGGCGCGCGGTGTCGATGACGCGGCGAAAATCGCCGCGTTGTATCGCAGCTTCATGGACGTGGAGCGGATCGACGCGCGGGGCGCCGCCCCCATCGCCGACGACCTCGAGCGGGCGCTCGCGGTGGCCTCTATCGACGAGCTCGTGAGCCTCGTCGCGCGCCTGGAGCGCGAGGGCCTCGGCGGATTCTTCGGCCTCTACGTCGACAACGATCCGGGCGATCCGCACCGCTACATCGTGTTCGTGCTGCAGGGCGGCATCGGCCTGCCCGACGAGTCGTACTACCGCGAGGAGCAGTTCGCCGAGATCCGCGAGCAGTACCGCGCCCACATCGCCCGCATGCTGGAGCTCGTCGGGATCGATCCGGGCCGGGCCGGGCGCCTGGCCGGGGACGCCTACGAGCTGGAGCGCCGCATCGCCGCCACCCACTGGGATCGGGTCGACAGCCGAGACATCCAGAAGCTCTACAACCTGCGCAGCTTCGCTCAGCTGCAGGAGCTGACCCCCGCGCTCGACTGGCGCGCCTTCCTCGCGGCCTCGGGCGCTCCGGAGGCCGCCTTCGCCGAGGTCGTCGTCGGCCAGACCGACGCCGTGGCGGGGCTCGCCGGGCTGCTGGTCGAGGAGGAGCTGCCGGCCTGGCGCGCCTGGCTCGTCTGGCAGATCGTGCGCGGCTCGGCGGCGCTGCTCTCACAGGAGATCTCGCGGACCAACTTCGAGTTCTACGGCACCGCGCTCACGGGCGCGCCCGAGCAGCGGGATCGCTGGCGCCGCGGGGTCTCGTTCGTGGAGGGCGCCGTCGGCGAGGCGGTCGGCCGGCTCTACGTCGAGCGCCACTTCGACGAGTCCGCCAAGGCGTCGATGGACGTGCTGGTCGAGCATCTGATCGAGGCCTACCGCGAGTCGATCCTCGCGCTCGACTGGATGGGCGAGGAGACCAAGCAGCGCGCGCTCGAGAAGCTCGAGAAGTTCACCCCGAAGATCGGGTATCCGGTGAAGTGGCGCGATTACTCCTCGCTGGAGGTCGACGCCGAGGATCTGCTCGGCAACTCGCGCCGGGTGGCCGAGTTCGAGTTCGCCCGCGAGCTCGGCAAGGTCGGCAGGCCCATCGACCGCGACGAGTGGTTCATGACGCCGCAGACGGTCAACGCCTACTACAACCCCGGCTTCAACGAGATCGTGTTCCCCGCCGCGATCCTGCAGCCGCCGTTCTTCGACGCCGCCTGGGATCCGGCCGCGAACTACGGGGCGATCGGCGCCGTGATCGGGCACGAGATCGGCCACGGCTTCGACGACCAGGGCTCGCGCTACGACGGCGACGGCAAGCTCAGCGACTGGTGGACGGAGGAGGATCGCGCGGCCTTCGAGACCCGCACGAAGGCGCTGATCGCGCAGTACAACACGCTCTCCCCCGAGGGCGCCGACGGCCAGACGGTCAACGGCGAGCTAACGATCGGCGAGAACATCGGCGATCTCTCCGGGCTCGAGATCGCGTGGAAGGCGTACCTCATCTCACTCGACGGCGAGGAGCCGCCCGTCGTGGAGGGGGCGCGGACAGCAGAGCAGCCCGCACCCAAGCACGGTCCTCATGGTGAGCCCATCATCGATGGGCTCACCGGCGCCGAGCGCTTCTTCCTCGCCTGGGCGCAGGCCTGGCAGCAGAAGTCCCGGCCCGAAGAGACGGTGCGCCTGCTCACGATCGACCCGCACTCGCCGAACGAGTTCCGCTGCAATCAGATCGTGCGCAACCTCGCGCCCTTCCACGAGGCCTACGGCACGCAGCCGGGCGACGGCCTCTGGCTCGACCCCGCAGAGCGGGTCGGCATCTGGTAGGCCGCCGCCAAGCGCGGGATCATCCCGGGGGCGTCTGGCCCGTGTAGAAACCGTAGGTGGCGTCGGCGCCGCGCGCCGCGGTCCCGGGATCGGCGCCCGCGGCGGCGTGCGCCTCGCCCCAGCGGTCGGCGGCAGACCGGTAGAAGGATCTGCCCTCGTCGGTCAGGGCCCACGCGGCCGCCTCTGCCGGCGAGATCGCGCCCTCGGATGCGCCCAGGTGGAGCGCCAGCCCGAGCAGGCCCCCGTCCCAGCCCACGCCCGTCGCGCCCGGCCCGAAGGTGTCCCACATCTCGGCAGGCACATCGGCCACGCGGGCGATGTGCTCGAGCTCGAATCGGGTGCGATCCGGTCCCTGTTCGGTGAGGCGCACGGTCAGCCAGGTCACTCCCCCGCCGAACTCCCAGGTCACCCGGTATTCCGCGGTCCCGTCGCTCGGGGGTGCGCAGGCGAGGATCTCTCCACCGGCGTTGCCCTCGAACTGGTAGCGACCGCCGAGGCTGAGGTCTCCGCTGACCGGGAGGAACCAGCGCGCGATGCGCTCGGCGCTCGTGGCCGCATCCCACACGTCTTCGATGCCGGCGGGATACTCCTGGGTGAGCGTCTGGATGCGCGACGGCTCGCCATCCATCTGCTCGGTGCGCAGTTCGCGCACCACTCCGTCGATCTGCTTCGGTACGTCGACCATGATCATTCCTTGTCTCTGCGGGTGTTCAGGGGACGGGAGGTCTGTCGTCCTCGGGAGCGGGCCGGGCCGGGCGCTCGGCGGCGTCCCGCTCGGTCGCGAGGCGACGCTGCCGCGCGCCGCGCGCGAGCTCGGTTCCGAGTGCTGCGAGCGGGCCGCGCCAGTATCGCTCGAAGGGGCTCAACCACTCGCTCGCCTCGCGAGGCCCCTGCGGATCCACCGCGTAGAGTCGCCGGGTGCCCTCGGGCCGCACGGTCACGAACCCGTTCTCGCGCAGCACCCGCAGGTGCTGGGAGACGGCGGGCTGGCTGATCCCGAACTCCTCCGCGATGGTCTTCGCGATCGCGCCGGCCGGAGCCTCGCCCGGAACGACCAGTTCGAGGATGCGCCGTCGCACCGGGTCTCCGAGAACATCGAGGGCGTGCACGCCGTCCATTATTCATCAACTGCTTATATAAGTCAAGACAAAAACTCATCTGCCACCGCCCCGGCGCGACTGGTAGGATGCCTCGCATGGGAAATCTGATCAGCGCGTTCGCGACGACGCGCGTCTTCCCGATCCGCGACCGCCGCGCCTGACGGCGCGCTCGATCCGCACGCATCAGCGCGCCGTCCATCCGAGACCCCGGCGCCTCGGAACGGCGATGCCCGTCTGCAACTCGCTGACCGATCCCGTGACCGGAATCGGGACATACGGCGCGCAAAGCGGTGCTTTGCACCGAGCGCCTTGGTCCCCGCACCCTCGTCCGAGGCGCTCCCCGACTCGATCTTGGAGCGCACCCATGCCCCGTTCCCTTCACGGCGGCCGACACGAACTCGGCCAGAACTTCCTCACCCACCGTCCCACCGTCGACCGCCTCGCGAGTCTGGTCTCGCGGTCCTCCGGTCCCATCCTCGAGATCGGCGCCGGCGACGGCGCCCTGACCCGCGCGCTCGCGCGACTCGGCCGACCCCTCACGGCCATCGAGATCGACGAGCATCGGGTCGAAGAGCTGCGGCGATCGCTCGGGGGCGTGCGGGTCGAGCACGCCGACGCGCTGCGCTATCCGCTGCTCGCGCCCGTGCTCGTCGGCAACATCCCCTTCCACCTGACCACCCCGCTCCTGCGCCGTCTGCTCGTCACGGGCGCCTGGGAGCGCGCGATCCTGCTCACCCAGTGGGAGGTCGCCCGCAAGCGCGCCGGAGTGGGCGGCGGCACCATGCTCACCGCGCAGACAGCCCCCTGGTTCTCCTTCGAGCTCCACGGACGGGTGCCATCGTGGTGCTTCCGGCCGCGTCCGAGCGTCGACGGCGGGATCCTCGGCATCAGCCGGCGCGAGCGGCCCCTGGTCGCCGCGGCCGAGCGCGGCGCGTACGAGCGCTTCGTGAGATCGCTGTTCACGGGACGGGGCCGCGGCCTGGGCGGCGCGCTGACGCACGCCGCCCGTCTGAGCCGCGGCGACGCGCTCCGGCTGATCCGGCGCGCGGGGATCGACCCCCGGGCGCTGCCGCGCGATCTCGACGCCGCGCAGTGGGCGGCGCTGTGGGCGGCGCTGCGATCCTGAGCGGATCGGCCCACAGCGCCGCCCCGCCATCCTGCTCACGGTACTCTCCGCCCCCCCCCCGAGACAGCATGCCTTTCGCGAAACAGCACGCGTCAGGCGGCACAACCCATGCTGTCTCGCGAAAAGCATGCTGTCTCGCGGGGGCGGGAGGGGCGGGGACTGCGGGAGGCGTCAGGGGCGCGGCGCGCAGTCCCGGCAGGCCGCCCCGGGATGCCGCTCGCACGCGACGAAGCGCGTGCGGCACGCTCCGTCCGCGCAGTCGGCGAGCCGGTTCGACGGCGCTCCGCAGAGCGCGCAGCGACCGAGCACCGCGGCGCCCGGGGCGAAATCGATCGACTCGCGCCCGTCGAACACGGCGAGCGATCCCTCCCAGAGTCCGGAGTTGCCGAAGGCCTCGCCGTAGCGCACGACCCCGCCGTCGAGCTGGTAGACCTCGGCGAAGCCGCGGCGGCGCATCGCGGCGGAGAGGATCTCGCAGCGGATCCCGCCGGTGCAGTAGGTGACGACCGGACGGTCCTTGATGGCGTCGAAGTCGCCGCGGTCGATCCGCCCGATGAAGTCGTGGGTGGTGCGCACCTCGGGCACCACGGCTCCGCGGAACCGCCCGATCTCGGCCTCCCAGGCGTTCCTCCCGTCGAAGAAGACCACCTCGTCCCCGCGCTCGTCGACCAGTGCGTTCACCGCCTCGGGGGTCAACCGAACCCCGCCGCCGACCACCCCGCGCCCGTCCACCCGGGTCTCGTCCGGAATGCCGAAGGCGACGAGCTCGTCGCGCGCCTTGACGCTGAGCTTCGGGAAGTCGGCGCTGCGGCGCCAGGGCGCCGAGCGATCCTCGCCGTGCAGCAGCTCCGGTGCGTCCGGTTCGAAGCCGCTGCCGTCGCTCCACTTCGCCTCGAGCCCGGCGAACGGAGCATACTCCCGGGTGCGCCGCAGGTAGCGCTTGCAGGCGTCGAGCTCGCCGCCGACCGTGCCGTTGATGCCGTGCGGCGACACGATGACCCGGCCCCGGAGGCCGAGGGAACGGCACAGCTCCAGCTGCCAGAGGCGCACCGCCTCCGGGTCGGAGATCGGGGCGAAGGCGTAGTACAGCAGGATCTTCGACTCGGGCACCCCACCATGCTACGCCCGCCCGATCACGGCCTCGGCAGTGCGCGACAAGGGGAGCTGCGGGACGACGGTGCCCGCGCGCGGAGCGCCCTCAGACCGAGGTGAGCCGCTGCTCGCCGGCCTCGCGGACGACGTCGATGCGCTGCTGCTGCTCGGGCGAGCGCGCCAGGGCCGGAACCGCCTCGTGCTGATCGTTGACGATCACCACGTCGTGATCGACGTGGTCCGCCATCGCGTGCACGGTGTCGATGAAGTCGCGCCGGCGGATGGCGTCGAGGATCCGCTTGTGATCCAGCTCCACCTCCTTCGCGGAGGCCACATTGGCGAGCCTCCCGCGGTGGGCCGGCGAGCGGAGCTGATCGTTCGTCCCGGCGTAGAGGGCGGCCAGCAGACGGTTCTTCGCCGAGTCGAAGAGCAGGCGGTGGAAGCGGCTGTCGAAGGCGGTCGCCTCGGCGCCGCTCAGCAGCACGGGGCAGCGGGTGCATCCCTGCTCGTCCCGGATCGCCTGTTCGAGCGCGGCGAGGTCCTCCTCGCTGCGGTGGATCGAGGCCTGCTGCGCCGCCTCGATCTCGAGAGCTCGCCGGTAGCTCAGGATCTCCTCGAGCGTGAAGTCGTTGAGGAACTGGTTGAGCAGGGTGCTGGTGGGCGCCGCGGAGCGGACGAAGGTGCCGCGCCCGGGCAGCGTCTCGAGCATGCCGATCGAGGCCAGGGAGCGCACGGCCTCGCGAACGGTGCTGCGGCCCACCCCGATCTGCTCGGCGAGCTCGGGCTCGATCGGGATGCGGCTGCCCACCGGCCAGGTTCCGGTCGTGATATGGCGGCGCAGATACGCGAGCGTCTTGCGCGCTCGCTCGGATCCGGTTGCAGCGGCCATGCCATCACCTCGCTTCGACCTCGGGGGCCCCGGCGTCGGTCGGGGCACTCGTGTGCGGCCAGTATAGCGAGTCGTCCTGTTCACGCCGTAGTCTTGAGTCATCTGAACGAGGTCGGAGCAGACAGGAGCCGCAGATGACGCACGCGAACCCCGCCCGCGGAGTGATCGATCCCTACGCGTCGATGCGCCAGGTGCCTCATTTCGAGGTGACGAGCGCCGACATCCAGGACGGCGAGCCCCTTCCCGCGGAGATCTACGGCTTCGACTCGGGCGGCCAGAACCGGTCCCCGCAGCTCGCGTGGTCGGGGTTCCCGCCCGAGACCCGCAGCTTCGCCGTCACCTGCTTCGACCCGGACGCGCCGACCGGCTCGGGCTTCTGGCACTGGGCGGTGGCGAACATCCCGGCGGGCGTCACCTCGCTGCCCGCGAACGCGGGGGACCCCTCCCGGGGCCTGCTGCCGGAGGGCGCGATCACCCTGCCGAACGAGCTGCGCGCAGCGGAGTTCGTGGGCGCGGGGCCGCCCGAGGGCACCGGCGTGCACCACTACTGGTTCGTGGTGCACGCGCTCGGGGTCGAGCGCGTCGACATCGACCCGCAGGCCACCCCGGCGGTGCTCGGCTTCCTGTTCCGCGACGCGGTGCTCGCCCGCGGCGTCCTGGTGGCGACCGGGGCGTACGGCCAGGCCGCCTGATGGCGCGGCCGCTGGAGGAGCCGGGCGAGGTCCGCGGGCGGCCCGGGATCGAGGATCTCCCGGTGTACGTGCAGGGGAAGAGCGCGCCGGACGCCGTCAAGCTCTCCTCGAACGAGAACCCCTACCCGCCTCTCGGCCCGGTGCTGGACGTCGTGCGGGAGGAGGCCGCCCGGATCAATCGCTACCCGGACATGGGCGCCGTCGAGCTGCGCGGCCGCATCGCGGCGCACCACGGGGTGCGCGCGGATGAGATCGCCGTGGGAACGGGCTCGGTCGAGGTCGCGCAGCAGCTGGTGAACGCCAGCGCGGGGCCGGGCGACGAGGTCGTCTTCGCCTGGCGCTCATTCGAGGCGTACCCGATCCTCGTCCGGATCGCCGGGGCGACCCCGGTGATGGTGCCGCTCGCCCCCGACGAGCGGCACGACCTCGACGCCATGGCCGCGGCGATCACCCCGCGGACGCGCCTGGTGCTGATCTGCACGCCGAACAACCCGACCGGGGCCGTCGTGCGCACCGAGGAGTTCGAGCGGTTCCTCGCCGCCGTGCCGCGCGACGTGCTCGTGGTCGTGGACGAGGCCTACGTGCATTTCGATCGGGATCCGGATTCGATCGACGGGGTGGATCTCTTCCGCCGCCATCCCAACGTCGCCGTGCTGCACACGTTCTCCAAGGCCTACGGGCTCGCGGGGCTGCGCGTCGGGTACGCGATCGCGCCGGAGCGGATCGCGACGAATCTGAGGCGCGTGGCGGTGCCCTTCGGGGTGAGCGGTCTCGCGCAGGCGGCGGCTGCGGCCTCGCTCGACGCGGAGTCGGCCCTCGCGGAGCGCGTGGATCTGGTGGTGTCGGAGCGCGCGCGGGTGCTGGCGGCGGTGCGCGACCGGGGCTGGCGGCCGGTCGAGTCCTCCGGCAATTTCGTCTGGCTGCGCACCGGTGCGCGCACCGATGCGGTCGGGGAGGCTCTGCGCGGCGGCGGCGTCCTCGTCCGCGCCTTCTCCGGCGAGGGCCTGCGCATCACGATCGGCACGCCGGAGATGAACGAGCGCCTGCTCGCCGCCCTGCCCTCCGCGTGACCCGCCCGCGTGCCCGACCGGCGAGGCGCCGGGCCGGCTCTACAGTGGAGGAATGGCAGAGGATCGCGGCGGCACGGAGGAGGATCGCGTTCGCGCGAGCCTGGCCCGCGTCGAGGGCTGGCTCGCCGCGCTGGCTCCCGCCGACGCGACGACGCCGGGGAGCACGGCGCCGGCCGAACGCGAGGAGCACGGGATCCTCGACGGTCTCCGCGACGACGCCGACAGCTTCGACTTCCTGCGGCGGCTGCTCGACGCGCTGGCGGGCGAGGCCGATCCCTTCGCCGCCGCGCTGAGCCTCCGCTCCGCCGCCCAGGAACTGCCGCCCTCGCTGCCGGCCCGGGACCGGCTCGCGGTCCGGGCCGGCGGGCTCGCTTCGCTCGGGCTGCCCTGGGCGGTGCTGCCGCTGGCCCGGCGTCGGCTGCGCGAGCGGGTCGCGCACCTGATCCTCTCGGCCCGGCTGCCCGGCCGGGAACCGGAGCAGACCGACGCGAGGCTGCGGGAGACGCTGCGCGCGAACGCGGCGGCCGGCTTCGACACCCTGCTCGCTCCGTCCGGGGACCCCGTGCTCGGCCCGGAGGGCGCGGCCGACGAGATCGCGCGCCTCGCCGCCCTCGCCGCGCTCCCCGGGGCGACCAGCATCGCCGTGGACCCCGCGCGCGTCGTCCCCGGCGGCTCCTGGTGGTCTCTCGACGCCGACGCCGCGCGCGCCGCGGATCTGGCACCGCTGCTCGACGTCGCCGAGGAGCACGGCACCGTCGTCGTGTTCGAGGGGCACGACCATCGCAGCGCGCTGCTCGCGACCGAGCTCGCGCTGCTCGCGCTCGGGCCGCACGAGCGGGCCGCCGTCCGGGCGGGCGTGCACCTGGCCGCCGACCTGCCGGAATCCGCCGACGCCGCGGAGCGCCTGGCCGCGCTCTCGCGGGCGAGGGTCGCGCGCGGCGGCGAGCCGTTGGAGCTGATCGTCGGACGGGGCGGCTTCGCCGGGCAGGCGCGGATCGACTCCCTGCTGAGCGGTCTCCCGGTGCCCGTCTTCGACTCGGAGGACGAGGCCCGGGCCGGTCTTCTGCGCCTCGTGCGAAAGCTCGCCGGCCACGCCGGCGCGGTGCGCACGGTGATCGCCACCGAGGATCCCCTGCTGCTCGCCGCCGCGACGGTGCTCGCGGAGGCTGCGGCGCGACCGGCCGTGCAGCTGCGGGCCGGGACGGTTCCGGCTCTCGCCCGCACACTCGCGGACCACGGCTTCGCCGTGCGCCTGCGCCTTCCGGTGTTCGCTCCGAAGACGTTCGGCAGCGCCGCGGGTCCGCTCGTCAGGCTGGCCGCCGAGGCGGCCGACCCGGAGTCCGATCTCAGCCGCGCGGCCCGCGTGCTGCACCGAGCGCCGCGGGCCGATCCCGCGGAGCGGGAGGAGCTGGCGCGCGCGTTCGAGCTCGCCGACCGCCCCGCTCCCCCCTCGCATCGGACGCAGCGCCGCAGCCGGGAGTGGAATCCCAGCGAGCGGGACAGCGCACTGTTCTACCGCCCGCCCGCGGAGACCGGCCGTTTCGACACGGGGGGCCTCACCGCCGCGGTGCTCGGACTCGGGGCGGACGACACCGGGCGGATCGTGCTGGAGCCCACCGGGGAGGTGCGCGCCCTGCCGGTCGTCTCGGGAACGGGGTTCGCGAACGAACCGGACACGGATGCATCGAGCGCCGAGAACCGCGACTGGGCGCGACGGCTGCTCGCCCGGGCGAGCGCCGCGCGGGGCGTCGAAGCGGCCGCCGTGGCGCAGGCCCGCGAGGCCGCCGCCGACACCGGCGCCCTGCTGGATCTCGCCGCCGCCGCCGCGGAGCCCTGGCGGGCCCAGCGCGCCGCCGAGCGGAGCATCCGGGTCGCCCGGCTCGCCCTCGGACTCGCCAGCGCGCGCGACCGCCTCATCGAGGAGTCGGTCGCGGAGAGCGGGGCCCCGATCGCATCGGTCGACGCCGACGTCTCCGGGGCGATCGACGCCACGCGCTACCTGGGGCAGCTCGCGGCAGGACTCGGCGCGGTGCGCGGCGCGGAGTTCGTGCCCGGCCGTATCGCCGTCGTCGTCGCCGACGCGGGCGTGCCGCTCGCCGAACGCGCGGAGGCCGTCGCCGCGGTGCTCGCAGCCGGCTCCGCGGCGGTGCTGGTCGCCCATCCGAGCCTCGCCCGCTCCTCGGCGGCGCTCATCGAGGAGTGGCGCGCCGCCGGGCTGCCCGAGGGCACGGTCTCGCTCGCCGTGGCGTCCGAGGCGGCCTCGGGCACGGGCGGTGCGGATGCCTCGGAGGAGACCCCGGACTCGGCGGGCGCCGCCTCGGACCCGCACATCGCGCTCGCGGCCGGGCTCGCGGCCGATCCGAGGGTCGACCGCGCCCAGGTGCTGGGCCGCCGCGAGACCGCGCGCGCCCTGCTCCGGCGCCGCCCCGATCTGAGGGTCGAGGGCCGCTTCCGCGCGCTCGGCTCGACGCTCATCGCGCCGAACGCCGACCTCCCCGCCGCGGTGCGCGACGCCGTCCGCTCGGCGTTCGGGGGCGCCGCCGCCGACGCGCGGAGCGCCCGGGTGCTCGTGCTGCTCGGCTCGGCCGCACGGTCGAAGCGGCTGCGCCGGCTGCTCGCCGACGCCGTCCGCAACCTGCGCGTCGGGGATGCGGCCGCGGCGCCGGAGGCCGCGGGCACCGACCCGCTCGTCTTCGACCTCGGCCCGCTCGCCTCCCCGCCGGGCCCGGCGGGCCTGCGTGCGCTCACGGAGCTCCAGCCGGGCGAGGAGTGGCTGGTCCGGCCCGAGCAGCTCGACGACGCGGGCCTGCTCTGGCGACCGGGCGTGCGCACGGGAGTGCGCCGCGACGCGCGCTTCTGGGCCGACGCGATCGGAGTCCCCGTGCTCGGCGTCGTCTCGGCGCACAGCCTCGACGAGGCGATCCGCCTGCAGGGCGCTCTGGGCGGCGGGTCCACGGCGGCGCTGCACGCGGGCGGCGAGCTCGAGATCATCCCCTGGCTCGACGGGGTGCGGGCGGCGGCGCTCGTCGTCGGCCGGGCCACGGTCGACGCGAGGATCGAGCGGCACCCGGGCGGCGGCTGGGGCGGCGCCGGGACGGGCGGCGATGCCCTCACCGGCGGTCCGAACCGCCTGACGGGCCTCGGATCCTGGCGCTTGCGCGAGGGCACCCCGAGCTCCACGCTGCACCTGCGCGGCCTCGACCCCCGCGTGCGGTCGCTCATCGAGACCGCCCAGTCGTCGCTCGGCTACGAGGAGTTCGACCGCGTCCGCCGGGCCGCGCTCTCCGATGCGCTCGCGTGGCGCACCTCGCTCGGCCGCGTGCACGACGAGGTCGGGCTCGGCATCGAGCGGAACGTGCTGCGCCACCACCCGGTCCACGGGCACGTGCGGCTCGCGGAGCGCGGATCCTCCGCCGAACTGGTGCGGGTGCTCGCCGCCGGCCTCCTCGTCGGCGCGCCGCTGACGGTGTCCACCGGCGAGGTCCTCCCCCCGGAGCTCTCGCGCTTCCTCGAGGAGCAGGAGATCCCCGTCTCGCTGGAGCGCGACGACGACTGGCTGGAGCGCACGGTGGCCACCGAGACGCTCGAGGGCCCCGAGGCGATGGCCGACCGGGTGCGCCTGATCGGCGGCGATCCGCGGCGCACCGCGGAGTGGCTGGGCGGCCTGGATCGGGTGCCGCTCTGGACCGAGCCGGTGACCATGGCGGGACCGGTCGAGCTCCTGGTGTTCCTGCGCGAGCAGTCCGTCTCGATCGCCGCGCATCGGCACGGCTTCGCGGCGCCGCCGCCGGGCGTGGACGAGTGGCTCGACGCCCTCGATGCCCGGGTCGACCCCTGAGCGCCGCGCGCCCCCGCGGCGCTAGGATTGCCCCATGAGCCTCCGCGCCCTCCGCCAACCGACGCTCGCGGCGATCCTCGGCGTCGGCGCGCTTCTGCTCGTGGCCGGCTGCGCACCGGCGTCCACGGCTCAGCCCGCGCCGGCCCCGGAGTCCCCGACGGCTCCGGCTCCGACGGTCGAGCCCACCGCGGAACCGGAGCCCGAGCCGAGCTTCGACGCCTCCGCCCGCTCGATCGACGATCCCGACTCGATCTGGGTGGTCTCCAACAAGCTCCGCCCCCTCGATCCCGCGGATTTCGCGCCCGACGACCTGGTGATCCCGGAGAACGTCGAGAACGAGTGGGGTCAGCCGCTGCGCCGACCCGCCGCACGCGCGGTCGAGAAGCTGGTGGCGGCGGCCGAGCGCGCCGGCCACGGGCTCTGGATCATCAGCGCCTACCGCGACTACGGCACGCAGCAGAGCCTCTACGACGGCTATGTGGCCCGCGATGGGCGGGACGCGGCCGACACCTATTCGGCCCGTCCCGGCCATTCGGAGCATCAGACGGGCCTCGCCGTCGATCTCGACGATCACGGCGACTGCTATCTCGCGGCCTGCTTCGGCGAGACCCCGGCTGGCGCGTGGATCGCCGAGCACGCCCAGGAGCACGGCTTCGTGATCCGCTACCCCGAGGGGTCGGAGGAGATCACCGGCTTCACCTACGAGCCCTGGCATCTGCGCTACGTCGGCGAGGATCTCGCGCGGGAGATGCACGAGACCGGCACCGAGACCCTGGAGGAGTTCTTCGATCTCCCCCCGGCCCCCGGATACGCGGAGTGAGGCCCGATGGCTCCTGAGCAGCGCGCGCGACGCCGCAACCGACTGATCGCGATTCTCGCGCTCGGGGCCCTCGTCCTGAGCACCGTCGTCGTCGGCGCCGTCCTGCTGCTGAACGGCGGCCGCGACGCCGCGCCGGTCTCCTCCGCCCCGATCCCGTCGGCGCCCGGAGCGGGCGAGGAGCCTGCTCCCGAGCCCGCGACGGAACCGGAGGCGGAGCCGCCGATCCGCATCGCGGCGATGGGCGACATGCTGCCTCACGACTCGGTGAACGAGAACGCGAGGCGATCCGAGGGCGGATACGACTACGGGCGCTTCTTCACCGGCATCCTGCCCCTGCTCGACGACGCCGACGCGGTGTTCTGCAACCAGGAGGTGCCGAGCGCCGGAGCCGATCTGGGCATCAGCGGCTACCCGACGTTCAACGCGCCCGCCCAGTTCGCGAAGGATCTGCGCGAGGAGGTCGGCTGCGACCTGATCAACCTCGCGAACAACCACATGGCCGACAAGGGGACCGCGGGGATCGCGGCGACCCGCGAGGTGTGGGACGGGCTCGACCCGCTCTCGATCTCGGGCGCCAACCGCTCGGCCGAGGAGCAGTCGACGATCGAGTACGGCGAGGTCCGCGGCGTGACCACCGCGCTCGTGTCGTTCGCCGAGTACTCCAACGCGCCGGTGGACGGCACGTCTCTGAACATGATGGGAGACACGGCGCTGGTGGAGCGTCTGATCGGCGAGGCGCGGGAGCGGGCCGAGCTCGTCCTGGTCTCGGCGCACTGGGGCACCGAGGACTCGCATGAGGTGAACGAGCAGCAGCGGGCCTTCGCGCAGCGGGTCGCGGATCTCGGCGCCGATGTGGTGCTCGGCACCGGGCCCCACGTGCTGCAGCCCGTGGAATGGCTCGACCGCGAGGACGGCGGCCGCACCCTGGTCTGGTACTCCCTCGGCAACATGCTCAGCACGCAGCTGGCGCTGCCGCAGCTGACGGGCGTGGTGGCCTCGTTCGAGGTCGTTCCCGGCGAGGGCGACGAGCCGGCGACGGTCTCCGACCCCGCGGCCGTGCTGACCTACATGCACTACGAGTGGAGCGCGGAGGAGGAGGCCGCGGGCGACCTGCTCGCCCGCCGCGAGCTGAGCCTGACTCCTCTGTCCACTGCGGATGATCTCCTCCGGCAGACGCGTTTCGGCGTGAGCTCCGCCGATCAGATCGAGGCGATGACCGAGATCCTCGGCTCCGACGTGCGCGTGGAGTAGGGAGGGCGGGTCCCCCGATTCCGCAGCCTGTGCGGAGTCGCGGGACCCGCCCTACTCGCGCCGCATCGGCGTGTGCGGGATCCCGTCCTCGACGAACTCCTCGCCCGAGGGCGCGAAGCCGAAGCCCGCGTACCACCCGGCGAGCTGGGATTGGGCGTGGATGAGGACGGGATGCCCCTCGCAGGCCTCGATCGCGGCGTTCAGGAGCCGGGCCGCGATGCCGCGACCGCGAGAGGACCGTGCCGTGACGACGCGCCCGATCGAGCGCAGTCCCGGCTCGCGGTCCGTCTCGTCCAGGATCCGCACGGTGCCGATCACCTCTCCGCCCTCGCCCGACGACGTCGACGGTTCGGCCCACAGCTGGATCGCGCCCGGCTCGAGGTCGCGACCGTCGAGATCCAGGTACACGCACGCCTGCTCGACGACGAACACCTCCTGGCGCAGCCGGGCGATGCCGTAGAAGGTGCGGGGAGGGATGTCCTCGATCCGGTCCGCCCGATGGAGGACGATGCCGTCTGATCGCGTGCTCATGCACCCATCCTGGCACGGCCGCCGCGGGTGCCCCGGCGAAGACGCCGCGAGCGGGCTCCCGGGCGGGCTCCCGAGGAGACTTCCGGGGCCTGATTTCCCCTGCGCCTGCCGAGGCGGTATTGTTGACTCTTGGCTGTGCCCGGTGCCGGGCGCTTCCCACGGCGGATTACCCGAGCGGCCAAAGGGGGCTGACTGTAAATCAGCTGGCAATGCCTACGGGGGTTCGAATCCCTCATCCGCCACCGACAGGAAATAGCCCCTGACCAGGCACTTAGCTGCCGAGGTCAGGGGCTTTTTCTATTCCATGTGCCGTTTCATGTGCTAGGCCTGGTCGAGAAGGGCTGAGAACCGATTGGCAGCGGCGCGCTGCATGGTCGGGTTCGGGACTGTCAGAAAAACGGTGTGTGAGGGTCCGGCTTGATCCGAAAGGAGATGGCCGTGGCTGACACGACCGAACTATTAGAAGACGAGATCATTGATCCTGTGACCGGGGAAATCATTGATCAGAAAGACCTCGCCGAGCGGCTGCTGGCGCAGGCGAAGGAACAGGGCGTGAGCCTGATCGGGCCGGGTGGCCTGCTGAACCAGCTCACGAAGAATGTCTTTGAGACCGCGCTGAATGCGGAACTGTCCGAGCACCTCGGACATGATCACGGGGGCACCCCGATTGGTGAGAACATGCGTAACGGGACCCGGGTGAAGACGGTGCTCACCGAGATCGGCCCGGTCGAGATCGAGGTCCCCAGGGATCGTGACGGCTCGTTCGAGCCGGTGATCGTGCCCAAGCGGAAGCGCCGACTGGACGGGGTCGACCAGATCGTGCTCTCCCTCAGCGCGAGAGGTTTAACGACCGGTGAGATCGCCGCGCACTTCGACGAGGTCTATGGGGCGAAGGTCTCTAAGGACACCATCAGCCGGATCACCGAGAAAGTCGCCGGTGAGCTCGCGGAATGGGCGAGCAGGCCGTTGGATGCTATCTATCCGGTGATCTTCGTCGACGCGATCGTCGTGAAGGTCCGCGACGGACAAGTCCGGAATACCCCGTTCTATGTCGTCATGGGCGTCACGACGAACGGGGAGCGTGACATTCTCGGGATCTGGGCCGGGGATGGCGCGGAAGGCGCGAGGTTCTGGCTGCAGGTGTTCACCGAGCTGAAGAACCGAGGTGTCGAGGACGTGTTCATCGCTGTGTGCGACGGGCTGAAAGGTCTCCCGGAGGCGATCAACACCACCTGGGAGCAGACGGTCGTGCAGCAGTGCATCGTCCACCTGATCCGCAACTCGTTCCGTTACGCCGGGCGGCAGCATCGGGATGCGATCGCGAAGTCCCTCAAACCGGTCTATACGGCTCCGAGCGAGGCTGCGGCGAAGGATCGGTTCGAGGAGTTCGCGGCCGAGTGGGGTGAGCGGTATCCGGCGATCGTGCAGTTGTGGCGGACCTCCTGGGCGGAGTTCGCGCCGTTCCTGGAGTACGACGTCGAGATCCGCCGCGTGATCTGTACGACCAACGCGATCGAGTCGATCAACGCGAGGTATCGCCGAGGAGTTCGCGCCCGCGGTCATTTCCCGAATGAGGCTGCGGCGCTCAAGTGCCTGTATCTCGTGACCCGGTCGCTTGGCCCAACCGGCGGCGGCAGGGCACGCTGGGTGATGAGGTGGAAGCCCGCGCTCAACGCGTTCGCGATCACCTTCGCCGGACGGTTCGAGAGAACCACTCACTAATGAAACCCGCCGGACCCCACACACCGTTAATCAGACAGACCCAACCACTGAGCCGGCCGTTGTACTTAATGTTGCTATAAGCATGGGCGTTTGATTCCCATGCTCTTCGTTAGTGCGTTGAATCTTGATCATCAGGAACGATTCCTCGCTCGCGGGGTACGACTCAATGGTGGCGTCTTCAAGGACTTGGTAGTCATCACCTATGAGCGCGCCCGTGAGTTCAACTGAACCTGTTTCGTGTGCAGTGGGGTCGGCTGCGCACGATGTGATTGAAGCGAGGCACGTAGCTGCAACAAACAGTATTCGGCGCATGCGGCAATACTAGAGGCATTCGATCCGATTGCATTGCGGGGTTCCGCATTGCCTTGGGGGCAGGTCGCCCCCAGTCGCACCGCTTGCCGCAACACTGCGAACGCGTCTGAAAGAGCGGCTGTAAGTTACCAACACTTGTACCCTCTCCTCATGCACCCAGAAAAACCAGCCTCAGGCATGACGGGTGCCCTCTGCGGGGAGCCCTGGGGCCTTTCCCTCTGGGGTTGCAGGGGTGCGCCTACGCTCGCTCAGCATGTCGTGCCGGTTGTTCTGGAAGTAGGGCAGTGCGTCGAGCAATGCTCTCAATATACTCTTCAGCTGGTGCCTCTACTCGGAACTCCAATACTTCGACGGCGTGCTTCTTCAGTACATCAAGCACCGCGTCTGGAGTGGTCTCGAAGTACTCACGGCGCATATTGACCTGGTTGATTCTGACGTGTGAGAACTCTTTATGCAGCATGTTCTCGATTGCTACCGCGTCGTCAGCGAAGAACAGCGCGTGCACATCAAAGCGGAACGGTACCGAAGCATCTCCGAGTTCGCGAACTCGATCCATCGGGTCGAGCCGTCGAGTCATACCGATCTTGACAACCTTGGGGCCGAACGAACCGACATTCGAGATAACGTAGACGTAGCCGGCCCGGATGTTGGCGACGCGATAGTCGACGTCGACGATCGCGCGTTCGACATCCTCGAGTTTTGCGAGCATTCGCGCGACACCTTCTTCGTCCCCTTTTGCTCGCAAAGCTATGAGGGTCGCTTGGTAGTGGGCCTTCTCTTTCTCAAGGCGCTCTTGCTCGCGTTTGAGTTCTTGTTCTGCCTTGCGCTGTTCTCTGAGCTCAGCGCGACGTTCGCGTTCCAGATCTTTCTCCTGTTGGAGCGCCTTCATGTGACGATGCGCGAGTTCGATCTCCTTGAGCCTCAGACGATGAAACTCGGGAGAGATACGGAGGTCAATCATCTGCCCGTTCTTCGCGATCTGATCGGCGGCTCGAGAGAGCCGAGCCTGCGCGGTCTGCAGATTCCCGGCTTTCGTGGCCTTGATGGCATTTTCTGCCTCCGCGTTGTAAGCGCGGAGCATCAACCGAGTGAGCGCATTCACAAAGCGCTTGCCTTGTGCCGTTGAGTTGTTGAACGTGAAGCTGTAGTTGTAATCGGCTGCCGACTTGTCTCGGATCATGTCCTTGATTCTGCTTCGCACATGCTCAAGTTCCGTAGCAAGCGTTGTGGAGGCTTCTGCCGGATGCTCGAATTCAAAGTAGCCGACATCCTGAAAGTCTCGCGTGGAGGATAGCGCCACTACGTCTCGTTTAAGCTCCGTGATCTTCTCGATGAGCGAGGCCTTCTCACTCTGTCGACGAGAGACTTCCTCCGCGACGTCTGCGTGATACTTATTCAAGCCGTCGAGGCGCTCTTGTCGCCAGGTCGTGAAATCTTCGTACTCGCGAAGGCCGTGACGGTTGATGACATCCTCAAGTGAGCGAATGGTGTCCTGAAGCTGCGAAATCGTCGCTCTGGCTTCCCGCTTCGATAGTCGGTTAACGTCTACTCCACTGAAATCGGTGTGCTCAAGCGTTGACCAGTTGCTTCCGTCCCACCATCGCACCGTGTCGGAACGTGCAGGATCAGGATGGGGGTACCAGCCGGCAGGAACGTCATTGCTCATGAGCGAGAGCTTAGCGAGCCTGTGCGAGGAGCTTGATCGGGGTTATCGATTCGATACGTTCGAGGGGCCAGCTTTCGGACTGAGGCCCCGCTGCAAGTGCGCAAAATTGAAGTAACTTTAGCTCGCTAGAACAAATGATGTCTGCAGAGTAGACTAATTAGTTGGTGGCGAAATGGCCGTTCTGCGTTGAAATTGAGCCGCAGTAGACAAATAGTTGTGGATTGTAATGCAAAATGATGATCTCCCTCTGGGTAAATACGAGTTCCCCTCTGTGGCCACTGACTCGGAGTTGATTATTCGCGCATTCGAGTTGGAGCGCCTCCGAGGCAACTTTGGTGTCACTGCAACTACCCCACCTGAGTTTCTGGTGTCACTTCATACGCTTTTTCAAGTGCTGATGAGTGTTGTGTCTGCTCGTATTGAAGGTAACCGTACAACTATTTATGAGGCAATCCGCGCAATCTCTGAACCGGATCCTTCTGAAGGGCAACGTGAAGTTGACAACATACAAAAGGCCATGAGTTTTATCGATCAGATGGATCCGGAGGGCCCGCTTACTCACGCGATTGTGAGAGAACTCCACCGGATCTCGGTTGATAATTTGACTAGGGAAGGAGATCCCAACCCAGGGAAATATCGAGGGGTGGATGTCGAGATCAGCAAGGCCGATCATCTTCCACCCTCCCATCTACAAGTGCACGCTGAGATGAGTGACTGGTTGGACTTCGCTAATCGTAGTCTGCCAACTTCGCAGCACATGCTCCATGTTGCGATAGCTCATCACAGGTTCTTATGGATACACCCTTTTCGCAATGGAAATGGGCGTGTATCAAGACTCCTTTCATACGCGATGCTTAGACGACACGGCTTCGTAAGCCCGATCGGATTGCGAGCCGTAAACCCAACTGCTGTTTTTGGTAATGACAGAGATGGCTACTACGCCGCTTTGGCCGCAGCGGATAATTTGACAAATCAAGGAACTGTAGAATGGTGCACTTTTTTTGTGCGAGGAATTCATACCGACCTTGAACGGTTGTCGAAGCTTCAAGACTTTGATTTTGTGCAGAACTCCTTGGTTGGCCCTGCAATCGATCGTCTTGTTGCGTCGGGTGGAGCGAGTCTCTCAGAGGCGTATGCACTTAGAATCGCAATGCAGAAAATATTAGTTAGGGCAGGCGATTTGCAACCTGCTTTCCCTGGAACGGCATCTCAGCGATCTATCGCAATTCGAGGGCTGCTGGAGAAGAACCTCCTAGCACAAGAGCGACCAGGTGGAAGAACTTACCACTTAAATCTGCTGGGTGGGAGGCTGGGGCCTCTCCTCGTCCGTCAACTTGATGATCTTGGGTATCTTCCGCATATCCTGAAAGATGATGCTGGTTAACTTGGGATGCAGCTATTGATGCATAATCCCGGAATTATACGGTGGCGATACGTATAGATGGTTGAGCGCCGGAGACCCCGCACCTCTCATGTGCTAGACGATGTGCTACCGGCTGGGTAATTGCTTGTAGCTAGGCGCAGTTATCCACAGATGTACACCTGAGAATCGTTGAAATCATGCGGCGTGAGGTAGCCGCTTGGAGCAGCAAGTTCCCGTGCCCTCGCGAGTTCGAATCCCTCATCCGCCACTCCCGGCCCCCGCTCACGCGGGGGCCTCTCGCATCGGAAGAGGGCTCAACCTGAACCCCAAACGCTGCGCGAAAACGCGCGGCGCGCCGTGGCCGCGCAACGCGATGCGTCGCCCCAAACGGCAGGGCGGGGTTCGAATCCCCCATCCGCCGCTCGATGCCTGCGCCTCCCCGTTCCCGGGACGGCACAGGCATCTCCGCGTTGACGCGGGAGTCGGACCGCCAGCGGCACGGGTGAGCTCGGCGGGTTCGCGCAGTGGACGCAGGATTGGCGAGACGCACCCTAGTCCCGGGACCACACTCCGAGCTCGTTCCCGGAGGGATCCGTGAAATGCAGCCGCCGGCCGCCGGGAAACCCGTAGGGGCCGTCGACGATCGTCCCTCCCGCGCGTTCGATCGCCCGGCCGCTCTCCTCCAGATCCTCGGAGAAGAGGAGCACGAACGGTCCTCCGTGAGGGCGCGCTTCCGCAGCCTCGTACAGCCCTCCGGCCTCTCCGTCCCGCCCGCGGATGCCCGCGTAGCCGGGCCCGTATTCGTTGAACTCCCAGCCGAATGCGGCCGCGTAGAACGCCTTGGCCGCGGCCAGGTCGGTCACGGTGAGCTCGACGTAGTCGATGCGGTGATGCGTTGCGGTCATGATCGGAGGCTAGCACCGACGGGCCGCCCGGCGCCGCGCGGGCCGGTGGATCCGCGCCGAGGGCCGGGCGCGAACCGTCTACGGCCCCGCAAACGACCGTCCGTCCTCCTCGAGCGCCTCGCGCAGCAGTCGGATCGCCTTCGGGCCGACGCCGTGCAGCGCGGCCAGTTCGGCCTCCGTCCGCCCGGAGAGTTCCTCGAGGGTCGATATGCCCTCGGCCGCGAGCGCCGACGTCGCCGGCCTCCCGATGCTCGGCAGATCGCCGAGCCGGGCGGGCAGATCGCGGGTGCTCATGGGCCCGAGTGTACCCGCGGACGAGCGCCTCGGGCGCCGGTCGGTCGATACCGAGCACTTGCCGTTGCACCAGAGATGCAATATCGTGCACCTATGGACTCGGATGCGCAACACCTCGCGACCGCGATCGGCGCACGGGTGCGCGGCGAGCGGACCGCGCGGGGCTGGACGCTGGACCGCCTCGCCGAGGTCGCCGGGATCAGCAGGCGGATGATCGTGAACGTCGAGCAGGGAGCCGTGAATCCGAGCATCGGGACGCTGCTGAGGCTCAGCGATGCGCTGGGGATCGGCCTGCCGTCCCTGGTGGCCCCCCTCGAGGGGAACCGGCCGAAGCTGACTCGCGCCGGTTCCGGCGTCGTGCTCTGGTCGAGCCCGTCGGGAGGCCGCGCCGTGCTGGTGGCCGGGACCGAACCGCCCGACGTGGTGGAGCTGTGGGAGTGGCTCCTCGCCCCGGGGGACGCGCACGAGAGCGAGGCGCACGCGAGCGGCACGCGGGAACTGCTGCAGGTGATCGAGGGACGGCTCGCCGTGACCCTCGCGGACGAGTCGTTCGTGCTCGACGCCGGAGACGCCCTGACCTTCGCGGGTGACGAGGCGCACGCCTACGCCAATCCCGGCACGACGACCACCCGCTTCTCCATGACCGTGTACGAGCCCGGCGTGGGCGCCGGCCGACGAGGGGAGTCCTCTCATGTCTGACCGCTCCCCGAGCCGGTGCGCCGCGGTCGACCGCGCCTCCGTCGCCCCGGAGGTCTTCGCCCTCCGGCCGGACTACCGGGTGCTGCTGGTCGCCGCAGCCGGGATCGCACCGGGGCCCGGCGATGCGGCGAGCGAGGCGCTGTTGAGCGATGCCGAAGCGGCCGCCCGGCGCGCCCTGGCGGACCGGGAGGTGACCGGGATCCCGCAGGTCTCGGCCTGGCGCGAGGCCTACCGCGCGTTCGGCGCGAATCCGCAGCGCACCCGGAACAGCCTGGAGGCTCTGCTGCGCCGCGCCGCATCTGGCTTGCCCCGGGTCAACCGGCTCACCGATACCTACAACGCGATCTCGGTGCTGCACCGGGTGCCGCTCGGCGGGGAGGATCTGGATCGCTATCGCGGCGCCCCGAGACTCGTCCGAGCGACGGGCTCGGAGGAGTTCGACACCCTCGCGGACGGCGAGCCCGTCCTCGAGCACCCGGAGCCCGGAGAGGTGGTCTGGCGCGACGATGCGGGGGTGACCTGCCGGCGGTGGAACTGGCGGCAGGGCCGCCGCACCGCGCTCTCCCGGGAGACCACGACGGCGCTCTTCATCCTCGACGCGCTCGAGCCGATGAGCGACGGGGCGCTCCGAGCCGCGGCGGAACATCTCGTCGATGCGCTCGATGCGACGGCGACCGTCGACTCGCGTCTGATCGCGGCGCCATGAGCGCGCGGATCCCGGGAACCGGGCTGCCGCCCTGGTCGATGGCGGTCGCGGCGATGCTGATGATCCAGCTCAGCAGCGCGCTCTCGGTCGGTCTCATCGCCGAGATCGGAGCGGCCGGCACCTCGTGGCTGCGCCTGACCATGGGCGCGGTGGTCCTCGTCCTGATCGCCCGCCCGCCGCTGCGGCGGATCCGGCGCGGGGATCTGGCCCCGCTCATCGGCCTGGGCATCGCGAGCGGGCTCATGACCACCGCGTTCCTCTCGGCGATCGAGCGCATCCCCCTGGGCACCGCGGTCGCGATCGAGTTCCTCGGCCCGCTCTCGGTCGCCGCGCTCCGCGGCAGCGACCGCCGGATGCTCGTCTGGCCGCTGCTCGCCCTGACCGGGGTGATCCTGCTCACCGAGCCGTGGCAGGGCGGGATCGATGCGCTCGGCATCGCCTGGGCGATGCTGGCGGGCGTCGGCTGGGGGGCCTACATCCTGCTGACCCAGCGCGTCGGGGATCGCTTCTCGGGCATCAGCGGGCTGTCGATCACCATTCCGATCGCCGCCGTCGTGACCGCGGCCGTCGGGGCGCCCCAGGCGTTCGGGCAGCTCGACGCGCGGGTGCTGCTGATCGCGCTCGGCCTCGCCCTGCTCTCGCCGGTGCTGCCCTTCGGGCTCGAGATGCTCGCCCTGCGCCGCATGACCCACACCGCGTTCGGCACGCTGATGGCCGTCGAACCGGCGATCGGCGTGCTGATCGGCGCGGCGGTGCTGCACCAGCTCCCCTCTCCGGTGCAGTGCGCGGGCATCGCGCTGGTCGTCCTCGCAGGCGCAGGCGCGCAGCGGCGGGGCGTCCGAGCCGCCGGCCCCGACGCGGCGGCACCGGAGAGCCGCGCCGGGCGGGGGCCCGATTCGAGACCCGAACCGAAACCCGAGCCGGAGGAGGCGCCGTGAGCACCCGACCGAGATACAGCTCCACCTTCATCTTCGAGACGAAACGACTGGACGACCGGTTCCATCGCCTCGACGACGAGATCGCCGAGCGAGCGCGACGGATCCCGGGCTTCCTCGGCGAGGAGGCCTGGCACGACGAGGAGACCGGCCTGCACGCCGAGGTGTACTACTGGTCGAGCCTGGAGTCCCTCGGCGAGCTCGTCGGCATGGACGCCCACGGCGTGGCGAAGCGCCGCCATACGGAGTGGCTCGGCCGGTACCGCGTCGTCATCGCGGAGGTGCGATCCGTGTACGGCGATCCGGCCCTCGGCCTCGCGCACGTCCCGGACGGAGCGTAGCCGATGTCCCCGGGCGCGCCGTTCACCGGCCTCAGCGCCTTTCCGCTCACGCCCCTCGCCGACGACGCCGTCGACGAACCCGCGTTCGTCCGCATCGTGGAACGGCTCGCTACGGCCGGGGTCGACTCGATCACCGCGCTCGGGTCCACCGGATCCTACGCCTACCTCTCGCGCGAGGAGCGCGCCCGGGTGGCGCGACTGGCGGTCGACCACTCGGGAGGCGTGCCGGTGATCGTCGGCGTCGGCGCGCTCCGCACCTCCCGGGTGCTCGAGAACGTCCGCGACGCCGAGGCGGCCGGCGCCCGGGGCCTCCTGCTGGCGCCGGTGAGCTACCAGCCGCTCGCCCCGGAGGAGGTGCTCGAGCTGTTCCGGGCCGTGACGGAGCACACGGACCTGCCGGTGATCGTGTACGACAATCCCGGCACCACCGGCTTCGCCTTCACGACCGGCCTCTACGCCCGGATCGCCGAGCTGCCGGGGATCGCCTCGATCAAGATCCCGGGCGTGCCCGAAGACGCCGCCGCCGCTCGCACGCGCGTGCGCGAGATCCGCGACGTCGTTCCCCGCCGCGTCACGATCGGGATCTCCGGCGACGCGCGCGCCGCGACGGGCCTGAACGCCGGCTGCGACGCCTGGTACTCGGTGCTCGGGGGCATCCTGCCCCAGCCCGCGCTCCGGATCGCCCGCGCGGCTCAGGCCGGAGATGCCGGCGAGGCGGAGGCCGCGTCGGCGCGCCTCGCGCCGATCTGGCGGCTGTTCGCCGAGTGCGGCGGAAGCCTGCGCGTCGTCGCGGCGATCGCGGAGGATCTGGGGCTCGCAGCACGGGACTGCCTGCCCCGGCCCCTTCTCGGTCTGAGCGCTCCGCAGCGGAGCCGCGTCGCCGCGGCCCTGCGCGAGCTCGCTCTCGGCGACTGACCCCGACGGAGGGGGCGGCGGCCGGTCACAGCCGCGTCGTCGCGAAGTCGAGCCGCCCCAGGCGGGCGGGCTCGGCGAGCGTCGCCGCGTCGAGCCGCAGGCCCGCTCCGGCGGGCTCCGGATCCAGCTCCGCCAGGCAGACGAGCAGCGAGAGCGTCGGATAGCCGTGCGAGCGGTTGTCGCGGATGATCGCGCGGTCGTCCTCGGGCGCGAATGCCGCGCTGCGGCGCAGGATCGACAGCCACCGCTCCCGCCATTCCGGCCCGGGAGCACCGGCGAGCGCCCGGAACTCCGGCAGCCATCTGGCGATCCGCGGCGTGCGCGCCGCGTCGTCGACGTCGTGGTGCGCGATCATGTGCACCCCGGGGGCGAGTCTGGAGGATGTCAGCTCCGCGCCGTCCCACCCCGTCACGCTCGCGCGGGTCCCCTCGACCGATACCAGGTTGAAGTTCGCCGTGCGCGGCCGCCGGAGCCGCGCCCCCTCGACGTCGTCCAGCACCAGTTCGCCGCGGGAGGCGAGACGATTCGACGCCTCCGGGCGGCCATGGGCGTCCGACGCCGCGCGGTTGAGGATGACCGCCAGCCGCCCATGCTCCGCGGACGCGGCCAGCCAGGCGCCGTTCGCGCGCCGGTCGCGGACCCCGACGGTGCCCGGACGGTCGGGCCACCATCTGCCGGGCGGATCCCAGGCGCGGCCCGGCTCCTCGTCCCGCACCGCGAGCAGCCGCAACGACCCGTCCGGCGATGCGGGCACCTCGACGACCACTGTGCACATGCGCTCTCCCGATACCCCGAGCCCTCGACCCCATCGAGCGGGCGATCGGGCTCGGTCCGACTGCTCGGCTGTGTTGAGGATTGTGTAAGGATGAAGTCATGAGAATCGTACTCGGTGTGTGCGGCGGCATCGCGGCGTACAAGGCGGTGGGGCTCGCCAGGCTGCTGGTCGAGGCCGGCCACGAGGTGCAGGCGATCCCGACCGCCGAGGCGCTCCGCTTCGTGGGGAGGGTGACGTGGGAGGCGATCACGGGCCGCCCCGTCACCGACTCCGTGTTCGACGACGCCGCGGAGGTGCGCCACGTGCGCCTGGGCCGGGAGGCCGACCTCGTGGTGATCGCCCCCGCCACCGCCAGCACGATCGCGCGACTGGCCGCCGGGATCGCGGACGATCTGCTGGGCAACACCGTACTGACCACCCGCGCGCCGATCCTGCTCGCCCCGGCGATGCACACCGAGATGTGGGAGCACCCGGCCACCCGGCGGAACGTCGCGATCCTGCGCGAACGCGGCGTCGTGCTCGTCGGCCCCGCGAGCGGCCGTCTGACCGGGACGGACACCGGCCCCGGGCGCATGAGCGAGCCCGAGCAGATCTTCGCGGCGATCCGGGACGCGGCGGCGCGGCGGACGCCCGACGCGCGATGGAACGACGGCGGCGACGAGGATGACGATGCCGGCGCGGCCGTCGACGCCGCCGACCGGCCCCTCGGCGGCGTGCGCCTGGTCGTGAGCGCGGGGGGCACGAGGGAGCCGATCGACCCGGTGCGGTTCATCGGCAACCGCTCGAGCGGCAGGCAGGGCGTCGCCATCGCGCGCGCCGCCGCCGAGCGGGGCGCCTCGGTCGAGCTCGTCGCGGCGAACGTGGAGTCCGCGGTGCTGGAGGAGCTCGACGGCGCCCCGGAGGTGCGGATCACCCCGGTCGGCACGGCGGCCGAGCTGCAGGCGGCGATGGAGGCGGCGGCGGCAGCGGCCGCGATCGTGATCATGGCGGCGGCCGTCGCGGACTACCGCCCGGCCGGGGTCTCCCCCGGCAAGATCCGCAAGGCGGACCATCCGGACGCGCCCCCGACGATCGAACTGGTGCAGAACCCCGACATCCTGCGCGGTCTGGTGGCCCGCCGGCAGCCGGGTCAGACCATCGTCGGATTCGCCGCGGAGACCGCGGAGAGCGAAGAGGAGCTGCTGGGGCTCGGGCGGGCGAAGGCCGAGCGCAAGGGCGCGGACCTGCTCGTGGTCAATCGGGTCGGCTGGACCGAGGGCTTCGAATCGGTGCGCAACGCCGTGCGCGTGCTCGATCGGAGCGGCGAGCCGGTGCTGCGGGCGGAGGGCTCGAAGCGCGAGATCGCCGCCGCGCTCCTGGACCTGCTCGGGCGCTGAGTCCGGTCGCGCGGGCCGGAGCAGGCCACCTACACAGTTCGTCACGATGGGGCGCCGGGTCCGGGCGGGCGGTAGCGTGGAGCCATGACCGAGTCCCGCGACCTGCCCGACAAGCACGCACCGTCCTCGCTCTCCTTCGCGACGCGCGCGGTGCACGCAGGCAACCGCGTGGACGAGGGGACCGGGGCGATCCGGACGCCGCTGGTGCTCGCCAACTCCTACGCGCTGCCCGATGATCCCTCGACCGTCGACTGGTCGGGCACCGAGCTCCCCCTCTACGCCCGCAACTCCCACAGCAACCAGCTGGCGCTCGAGGAGAAGCTCGCCGCCCTCGAGGAGGCCGAGGCGGCGGCGGTCTTCGCGACCGGCGTCGCGGCGCTGCACGCGGTCTTCTTCACCTTCCTGCGCGCGGGCGACCACGTGCTCATCACCGACGTCAGCTATGAGGCCACCTGGCGGCTGTTCGCCGAGCTGCTGCCCGAGAAGTACGGCATCTCGGCGACGTTCGTCGACGCGTCGGATCCGGCTGCCGTGCGTGCGGCGATCCGCGACGACACCCGCCTGATCCACGTCGAGACGATCGGCAACCCCACCACGAAAGTCGTGGACATCGCGGCGATCGCGGCGATCGCGCACGATGCGGGCGCGCTGCTCACCGTCGACTCCACCTTCACGCCGCCCCCGCTCTACCGGCCGCTGCAGGACGGCGCCGACCTCGTCGTGCACTCGCTGACCAAGTTCATCAACGGTCACGGCGATGCGCTGGGCGGCGCGGTGATCGGGGATCGCGCCGCGGTCGCGCGGATCAAGTCGGAGGCGCTGGTCGACGTCGGGGGCGCCATCTCGCCCTTCAACGCCTGGCTGATCGGCAGAGGATCGATCACCCTGCCGCTGCGTCTGCGCCAGCACCTCGCCAGCGCGCAGCGGATCGCCGAGTTCCTGGCCAGAGATCGGCGGATCGCCTACGTCGCCTACCCCGGCCTCCCGGGTCATCCGCAGCACGAGCTGGCGTCGCGCCAATTCGGCGGGCGCGGCTACGGCAGCGTGCTCTCGTTCGCGGTGGACGGGGACCCGGACGCGCAGAACCGGTTCGTGTCGCATCTCCGCGTCGTCACCTCCGCGGTCTCCCTGGGCCATGACGAATCGCTGATCGCCCACGTCGGAACGGAGGGGCCCCGCGTCGCCGCGTATCCCGAGGAGTTCCGCAGATACGGGCACCTGCGCTTCTCGGTCGGTCTCGAGGACCCGGAGGATCTGCTGCGAGATCTCGAGCAGGCCCTCGACCGCACGTTCTGACGTCCGAACCCGAACGAGCTCACCGGCCGTGCGCCGCGAGCCGGAAGCGGCCCGGAGGGGCATCGAGCCCGAGGCTCGCATCGGCGAGGATCCGGCCCACGGCCGGCGCGAACTTGAAGCCGTGCCCGGAGAACCCGGTGCCGACGGTCACCGGGCCGACGCGGTCCAGCACGAAGTCGCCGCTCGCCGTCGAGGTGTAGGTGCAGCTGATCTCCGCGGCGGAATCCGGGTCGAGCCCGGGGAACCATTCGGCGACGTAGGCGCGCAGCTGACGGCGCTTGGCCGCCGTCGCCCCGAAGGGGCGGCGGTCCGGATCGACGGTCTCGCCCACCGCGTGGAAGCCGACCTTCACGCCCTCGCCCGGCGTCTCCATACCGTAGATGTGCCCGCCGCGGAGCTCCAGCTCGGCGTCGTGCGCGATGTGGTTGAACGACGGCCAGGGCAGCCCGGCATCGCGCGCCCGGAAGTGGGCGGGATGCTCCTCGGTGACCGTGAGCTCCGGCAGCCGCACGAGGCCGTCGCACCCGGCACCGCCGAGCAGCGGAGCGCTCCACGCCCCCGCCGCGACCACGACGCCGGCGGCCTCCGCCAGGATCCGCCGCCCCGATCCGGTCTCGACGGTCACCGCGACCCGCTCGTCCGAGGCGGCGTCGATGCCGACGACGCGATGCCCGAAGCGCAGCTCCGCCCCGTGCGCCACCGCCGCTTCGGAGAGGGTGTCGAGCGCTTCGGCGGCCCGCACGACCCCGGCATCGAGGCCCACCAGCGCGTCCCCCGCGAAGCGCATGCCCGGCCAGCGGCGTCCGGCTTCGACCGCGCTCACCAGCTCGACCCTCGCATCACGCGCCCGCAGCGCCGCATGGATCGCCGAGACGGTCTCGTCCGGCCCGTGCGTGACGAGGCCGCCAAGGTCGAGCAGTGCGCGCCCGGTCTCCGCCTCGAGGCGCCGCCACAGCCCCCGGGCCTCGGCGAAGAGGTCGAGGTAGTCGGCCTCCGCATAGGCGTTGTTGAAGTTGCGCGTGGCGCCGTGCGAGGCGCCGCGCTCGTGGTGCGGCTCGAAGCGCTCGAGGAGGAGGACGGACGCGCCGCGACGGCCGAGCTCCGCCGCGGCGGCGAGCCCCATGACCCCGCCGCCGACCACGATGCGGTCGGCGCGTCGTCGTTCTGCCCGCGTCATGCATCCATGTATGCCATGCCGGGCGCCCGCGCCGCAAGCGCACTCGCCGGGGCGGGGCCCTCGGGCGACACACGGCGACATACTCGGAATCCTCTTGCACGGGCCGTGGTTGTCTACCGGCGTACCCCTGCATATCGAGGAGACCGGGAGCCACCATGCCGACGACCGAACACGCAGCGCAGCCGGACGACTTCGCGGCCGCTCACGAGGCCTGGCACGCCGAGGTCGAGCGTGGCAGGGTCGCGCCGCACGGACCGCTCAGCGCGACCGCGCTGCACTGGCTCACGGACGCCCCGCAGGAGTTCCCCGGCGTACCGGGGCGGTGGAGCGCCGACCGCGACGGGGTCGTGACCGTCGTGCTCCCCCCGGATTCCGCCGTGCGCACCTCCTCCGGCGCTCCGCTACAGGCGGCGTCGGAGGGCGTCGCGCGTCTCGGGCCGCTCTCGGGCATCGAGTCGCTGCAGCTCGACTGGGGGGAGAAGCGGATCGAGCTGGCCGCGCGCAGCGGACGGATCGCGCTGCGACCGCGGGATCCCGCGTCGCCCGACCGCACCGGATACGCGGGGACCGCGACCTTCCCCCCTCGCCCGGACTGGCTGGTGACGGCCCGCTTCGTCCCCGCGCCGCGCGACGCGGTCGAGGTCGCCTCCGCGGCGGGCCCCGAGGCGAAGCAGCACTATGATTCGCCGGGCACGGCGGAGTTCGAGATCGGCGGGACGACGCTGCGGCTCACCCTCTTCGGCGATCCGGACGCGCAGTCCCTTCGCGCGATCTTCGCGGACCGCACGGGGGAGGATCTCACCTTCCCGGCCGCGCGTTTCGTCTCCGTCACCCGCGTCTCGGAGCACACCGTCGAGATCGATTTCAACCGCACCACGAATCTGCCCTGCGCCTATTCGGCGAGCGCGACCTGCCCGTTCCCGCCGCCGGAGAACCGGCTGCCCGTCCGCATCGAGGCCGGCGAGCTGCGCCCGGGCATCGCGCCCCCCTCCGCACCGGCCGCGGGGTGACCGACCGCGGCGGGTCCGCGGCGCTGTGGTGCTGCGTCGGGGCCGGCTTCGCCACGCTCGTCGACTCCGCCGTCATCGCCTACGCGGCCCCTGCGGTGACCGCGGGGCTCGCCGGATCCGCCTCCGACGTGCAGTGGTTCCTCGCCTCCTACTCGCTGACCTTCGGTCTGGGCCTCGTTCCGGCCGGACGCCTGGGCGACGCCTACGGGCGCCGCGGGCTGCTGCTCGCCGGGCTCGCCCTCTTCCTGCTCGGCGCCCTGCTCTCGGCCGCGGCGCCCGGGATCGCCCTGCTGGTCGGGGGACGGCTGGTGCAGGGACTCGGCGCCGGATTCATCAGCGCCCAGGTGCTCGGCCTCATCCAGGACCGCTACGCGGGCAGCGGGCGGGTGCGCGCGCTCGGCGCCTACACCGCGGCCGGCGCGGCCGCGGCGGTCGCCGGGCCGATCCTCGCGGGCGCCGCGCTGCTCGCCCTGCCGCCCGAACTCGCCTGGCGGGCGATCCTGCTCCTGCCCGCGCCCTTCATCGCCGCGACCATGTGGGTCGCCTGGCGCCGGCTGCCCGGTGACGCGGCACCCGCCGTGACCCGCGTATCGCTCGATCTGCCGGGGATCGCTCTGCTCGGCGCGCTCGTGGTCGTCGTCACGCTCCCCGCCGTCGAGCCGGGGCTTCCGGCGTCCGCGCTCCCGGCGCTTGCCGGCGCGGTCGTCGGGCTCGGGCTCGGGCTGGTCTGGTGGGAGCGGCGCTACCGCGCTTCGGGCCGGATGCCCCTCTTCGCGCCGCCACTCATGCGCTCGACCGGCTTCCTCGCCGGCAACCTCGTCGCCCTGCTCTGGTTCGGGAGCCTGCTGGCCTCCACCACCGCCGCGACCATCTACCTGCTCCAGGAGCTCGGCGTCCCCGCGCTCGCGCTGGCGCTGATCCTGCTGCCGAGCGCGCTGGCGCGGATGATCGCCGCGCGCTTCAGCTCCCGCGTCTTCACCCGGCTCGGCCCGAGCGCGGTCACCTTCGCGGTCGGGGCGGAGGCCGCGGGACTCGGAGTGCTCGCGCTCGCGACGACCGCGCTCGGGGGCTGGGCGTTCGCCTCGGTGCTGGCCGCGGTCCAGACGGCGCTCGGCGTGTGCAGCGGACTCGGCGAGCCGGCGATCCGCGCCGTCACCCTCGGCCATGCGCCGCGGGGCATGAGCGGCGTCGCCGCCTCGTTCCTGCAGCTGACCCAGCGCCTGGCGGCCACCTTCATGGTGGCGCTGGCCACGGGGCTCCTCCTCGCCGACGGCGTCTCCGCGCCGTCGCTGCGCGACGTGCTCCTGCTGTGCGGCGCCCTGACCGCGGCATCGGCGCTGGCGAGCGGCCTGCCCGCCTTCCGCGCTCGATCATCCGCGCGATGATCCGGCAAGCCGTCGTCCGCGTTCGAGGCGCCGGAGCATCCCGCTACCGACGGATCGCTGGGCGCGGTCAGGCGGTCTGCGCCGTCTGACGCCGGGCGCCCGCCGCCTCGGCCGCGCCCAGCGCCTCCTCGAGGATCGCGCGCGCGACCCGGTCGTGGACGCGGAACGGCAGCGAGTCGATGCCGGGGCGGGTGAACGCACCCGCCCCGGGCACCGAGGTGAAGGGGCCGAGAGCGAACTGACGGGGGGCGCCGGGCAGCGCCCCGCCCTCGAGCACCTCGATCTGCCCGGTGCTGCCGCGATGCGCGGCGTCGGCCAGCCGGAGCTCCGCGACCACCCCGTCCGCCACCAGTCGGCGCAGCAGCGGGTTGTCGCTGCGCGCGGCCTGCGCCTCCGGCAGCCACGCGTCGATCAGCGTCCGAGCCGAGCGCCGAGCGAGCGCCACGCCGGCCCGCGTCCGCGCAGATCCCTCCGCGACGAAGCGGCCCGCCTCATCGTCGAGCGAGAGGCGGAGATCCCCGCCCAGGAAGCGCACCGCCCCGGCGTCGGCGAGGGCGAGCAGCTCCTCCAGCCGGTGTCCGGGCGGGCCGCTGGCGAGATAGCTGAAGAAGGTGTGCCAGCGCTTCGGCAGCGAGCGGGTGCGGCTCACCGCGTTCCAGCGCTCGGGAGGCACCTCGGCGAGGGACGCATAGGCGAACAGCGCCGCGAAGAACAGGCCCTGCACCGCGCTGCGGCGCTGCTCGGTGCGCAGGGAGAGATCACGGACGATGTGCTCGCGGACGCGCGCGGTCACCGCGTCGGCGGGATCGGCGGCGTCGGCCGGGCTCCGACCCGGCCCGGCTGCAGCCCCGGCGGCCACGACGTCCCCGACGTCCGGCGCGAAGACGAGCGGACGGTCGAAGGAGGCGAGATCGAAACGATCGGCGGGATCGGGGACGTGCGCGCGGATCAGCTCCGCGAGCCGCTCCGAGGCGTACCCGCCCGTCTCGGCCAGCACCCGGCGGAGCCGCGGCGCGAACGCCGACCAGTCGCCGACCACGCGCTCGGGATGCCCGGTGAAGAGCTCGCGATAGTAGCCGGTCAGCAGTTCGGCGGCGACGAGCGGCCAGACATCGCGATCGAAGTCGAGCGGCGCGTCGCTCGCGGCGACGCGATCGTGGAAGTCCGGCCCGAGGTACTCGAGCGCGACGGGGTCGCCCACGAGTTCGCTCGTGATCTTGGAGCGGTACGGCACTCCGCGACGCGAGCCGAGGTGCAGGACCGGCTCGCGTCCGCTCGGCAGATACCGCAGCGCTCCTTCGGCATCGCGCGCGAAACGGCCGCCGCGCCCCTCGGTGAGGAGCACGACGAGGTCGACCGCGGCGAGACCCATGCCGCGCACGATCACGTCCTCTCCGGCCGGGACCCAGTCCAGCTCGAGGTCGGCGGTGAAGGCCGGGGCGACATAGCCGAGACCGTGCGCGGCGGCGAACTCCGCGAGCAGGATCGCCTCGTCCGACGGCTGCGCCCCGTTGTGGCCGAGCGCGTAGACGACGATGTCGGCGACGATCCGGGCGCCCGAGGCGAGCTCGACGGCGTACGGGCCCCCGTCGCCGGCATCCTCCGCGGCGGAGACGGCGACCGCCGTGTCGCGCTGCCAGACGACCGACGCGGCCGGGGAGGATCTGCGGCGGACCTCGTCGTAGGCCCAGCCCAGGTAGGCGTTGTTCAGCCGCCGCGTGGGGAAGTCCCGGCCGTTCGAGGTCTCGACCTCGTGGCGGAGCAGCGCATCGGCCCACTCCGGCAGGTCGATCTCGCCCGCGCGCACCAGCTCGACCCACTCGGCGAGCGAGGGGCCCGGTGCGACCGGACCCTCGATGCGGCACGAGGCGTCAGTGAAGAACGCGACGTCCTCGAACATGGAGTTGAGCTTGAGCAGCGGCGACTGATTCCGACGCCAGATCCGTCCGCCGCCGGGCTCGTGCGGGTCGACCAGCCTGATCTCGAGGCCGAGGTTCGGCGACACCGCCGCGTGGTTGGCGAGGAGGCGTTCGAGCAGCATGACGGCGGCGGGGCCGGCACCGATGATGACGATGCCGACCCCGCTGCCGCCGGGTGTCCGGCCGACGCCCGGCGAGGGACGAGGGGCCCGGGTCACGAGCGGGGCAGCCCCGGCGGGTTGATCAGCGCCTCGTCGACCGCCTCGTCGGTCAGGTTCCAGCGCTCCAGCACCTTCGCGTAGTCGCCGCTCTCGATGGCGTGGTTCAGCACGATCGCGACCGGCTCGATCAGCCCGTTGCCCTTGGCCGTCGCGACGCCGATCTGCGCGTTCTCGGGATAGCCGCCGTTGAGGGTGCCGACGACCTTCGTCTCTCCCGAGACCGCGGCCTGGAACGCGGCGGTCGGGTTGGGTCCGAGCGTGGCGTCGACGCGCCCCGAGGAGAGCGCCAGCAGCGCGGCGGCGTTGTCGTCGTAGTAGACGGCCTCTCCCGGCTCCAGCCCGTTCTTCTCGTTCTCCTCGATCCAGCCGAGCAGCACCTTCTCCTGGTTGGTGCCGCTGCCGACGACGACCTTGAGTCCGGCCACATCCTCGGCCTGGGAGATGGAGGTGATGTCGCTGTCGGCCTTCACCGCGAAGGCGAGCACGTCGTCGCGATGCACGGCGAAGTCGAAGAGATCCTTGCGCTCCTCCGTGACCGTGACGTTGGAGATCACCGTGTCGTACTTGCCCGACTCCACGCCGAGCGGCCAGTCCGCCCAGGCGACGTTCTGGGGGTTCAGCTCGAGGCCGAGGCCGTCGGCGACGAGCTGGGCGATATCGGGCTCGACGCCGATGAGCGTCCGGCTGTCGTCCGAGGCGAGCAGGCCGAGCGGTGCCTCGTAGGGCGAGACGGCGACCGTGAACTTGCCCGCCTCGATCGGGGTGAAGCCGCTCGCCTCCAGCGCCTCGACGGCCTCCGGGACCGGATCGATGCGGACCCGGCCGTCGACGTTCGCCGAGGTCAGGTCGAACGGGGACTCCGGCGCGCTCGTCTCGGGATCCTGGACGGCGGCGGTGTCGCCGTCCGCCGGGGTGGCGCAGGCGGTCAGCGCGATCAGCGCGCCCGTGGCGAGGAGCGCCGCCGCCGCGCCGCTGAGGCGGCGGAACCGGCCGTTGGTGATGATGGTCATGGTGTTCCTATTCTTGGGTTGGGAGTGACGGAGGTCTCGACGCGGAGCTCGGAGTTCGGGGCTCAGAGCACCTTGTCGAGGAACTCCTGGGTCCGGGGGTGCCGGGGCGAGCGGAGCACCTGTCGCGGCTGCCCCTCCTCGACGACGCGACCGTGGTCGAGGAAGACCACGTGGTCGGCGACCTCGGCGGCGAAGCCGATCTCGTGGGTGACGATGATGAGCGTGGTGCCGCTGCGCGCCAGATCCCGGATCACGTCGAGCACCTCGCCGACCAGTTCCGGATCGAGTGCGCTCGTGGGCTCGTCGAAGAGCAGGACATCGGGCTCGAGGGCGAGCGCCCGGGCGATCGCGACCCGCTGCTGCTGGCCACCGGAGAGCTGCCGCGGATAGTGACCGGCGCGATCCGACAGGCCGACGCGCTCGAGCAGCCTCAGGGCGCGCTCCTGGGCGGCCTCCCTGCCCTCTCGTCTCAGCGCGATCGGCGCCTCGGCGATGTTCTCCAGGGCCGTCAGGTGGGGGAACAGGTTGAAGTTCTGGAACACCATGCCGACGCGGGTCCGGCGCTGCAGCACCTTCTTCTCGGGCAGCTCGTGCAGACGATCGCCGCGGATCTCGTATCCGATGAACTCGCCGTCGATCGTGATCTCACCGCGATCGATCGTCTCGAGATGGTTGATCGCGCGCAGCAGCGTCGACTTGCCCGAGCCGGAGCGCCCGAGCAGCGCGACCACCCGGCCGGGCTCGACGGTGAGCGAGATGTCGTGCAGCACCTCGTGCGCGCCGTACGACTTGAACACGCCGCGGATCTCCACGAGTCCGGTGGTGCCGGCGGGGCGGGCGCGCCCGAGCGTCGCGCCCGACTCGTCGAAGGAGGGAGGAAGCGAGGCGGTCTGGGCCGATGCGTTCATATTCGGTGCCTCCTACTTCACTTCTGCGGCGATGGCCGCCTGGACGGATGCGGGAACCTCGTCGCGGCCGGCGCGGAAGCGCGCGGGCAGGTCTCGCAGCCACCGCCTGGCGCGCTGGATCGGGGTCGGCGGCAGCTCGCGGGTCGCCCCGCGGGCGAAGTGACGCTCGATGTAGAACTGGATCACGCTGAGCACCGAGGTGAAGATCGTGTACCAGACGGTTGCGACGAGCAGCAGCGGCACCACCTGCGCGTTGCGGTTGTAGATCACCTGCACCGTGTAGAACAGCTCGGGCAGCGCGATGATGAACAGCACCGAGGTGCCCTTGAGCAGGCTGATGATCTCGTTGAAGGCGTTGGGGAGGATCGCGCGGGCCGCCTGCGGCAGGGTGATCCGGAAGAACCGGCGGGCCCGTGGGATGCCGAGCGCCTTCGCCGCTTCGAGCTGCCCCTGATCGACCGAGAGCAGCCCGCCCCTGATGATCTCGGCGGAGTACGCCGCCTGATGCAGCGAGAGTCCCAGGATCGCGGCGGCCACCGCGGAGATGAGCTGCACCGTGTCGAACTCGGCGACCCAGAAGTCGTAGGTGAAGGGCCAGCCGATGCCGAGCGTCGGGAAGAGGTAGCCGAGGTTGTACCAGAGCACGAGCTGCACGATGAGGGGCACCGAGCGGAAGAACCAGATGAAGCCCCAGGCGAACGAGTTGAGCAGCGGGGATCCGGAGAGCCGCGCGACGGCGAGCAGCGAGCCGAGCACGAAGCCGATCACCGAGGAGACCGCCGTCATCCACAGGGTCAGCCAGAGGCCGCGGAGCACGGCGTCGTTGAAGAAGTACTCCGCGAACACGGGCCAGCGCCACTGGGGGTTGGTGAAGAATGTCCAGACCAGCTGGGCGAGCAGGAACACGACGATCGCGCTGATGATCCAGCGCCACCAGTGCCGGAGCGGCACGACGCGGCGGACCGCGCTGGGCTCGTGCGCCGACGGCACCGGGGCGCTCGTTCCGCCGGCCCCCCTCGGCGGCGCGTCGCCCGAGCCCGTCGTCGGCGCCTCCGATTCCTTCGCCGGCGCCGCGGAGGCCGTGCCCGGCACCTCGACGACGACGCCGCGCGGACGCACCGGATGATCGGCGAGCGACTTCTCGAACGGGTGCGCGCCGACCTCCTCCGGCGGCTTCGAGGCGTCGAAGAGGCGCGTGTAGCCGTGCCCGGTGTAGAGCGCCACGGCTTCCGGCTGGCGCGGCCCCGTCGTGAGGTAGACGCGTTGATAGCCGAGGCGCTTCGCCTCGTGCTCCAGCTCGGTCAGCACGAGGCGCGCCAGCCCCCTCCCCCGGAGATCGCTGCGGGTCCAGACGCGCTTGAACTCCGCGGTCGTCTCGTCGTAGCGGAAGAAGGCGCCGCCCGATACGGGCACCCCGTCGCGGAGCAGGAGCAGGAACGCCCCGTCCGGTTCGGCGAACGACGACTCCGGGTAGCGGTTGATCTCGACGGAGGCCGGCTCCCCGAACACCTCGACCCCGTAGCGCGAGTCGTATTCCCGCTCGAGGTCGTCGAGCAGCGGCTTCGCCAGCGGGTCGCTCGAACGGACATAGGCGAAGGTGTACCCGGCCGCTCGACTGGGGCTTCCCTTCGGCGCGGTGACCGTGCTCATACGGCGACCTCCTCTTGCTCGCGCTGCGACGGATCGGACGACGGCGGTTCGGATGACCGGGGCGCGGAGGACCGCGGTGCGCGCAGGCCTAGGTTGGCCCGCAGGGTGGTGGTGCCGGTCGCGGGGTCGATCGGGTATTCGCTGCGGAAGGCGCCCCGCTCCTGGAGCAGGGGCACCACGCGATCGACGAACTCGTCGAGGCCGGTCGGGGTGAGATGCGGCACCAGCACGAATCCGTCCGAAGCTCGCTGCTGCACGTGGCGCTCGATCTCGGCGGCGATGTGCTGGGGCGTGCCGACGAAGGTGTGGGCCTCGGTCTCCGCGATGACGAGTTCGCGCAGGTTCAGGTTCTCCGCCTCCGCGCGGGCGCGCAGCTCGGCCACTCTGGCCCTCCGGTCGGCGACCTTCGTGGCGACCTGTCCCTCGCGCTGCTGGCCGTCGCTCGGCTCCTCGGCGGGGAGGGGGCCCTCCGGGTCGAGACCGGGGAGCGCGCGCCCCCAGATCGCCTCGATCCAGGCCACGGCGGTCTGCGGGCTGATCTGCTGGAACGCGATCGCGCGCGATCGCTCCCGGGCCTCCTCGGCCGAGTCGCCGATCACGAAGGTGGCGCCGGGGAGGATCAGCAGCGAGTCCTCACTGCGCCCCAGGCCCGGGAGCCGCCCCTTCAGATCGCGGTAGAAGCTCTGCCCGTCGGCGAAGGACGTGTGCCGCGAGAACACCACCTCGGCGTTGGCGGCGGCGAAATCCCGTCCGTCCGCCGAGTCGCCCGCCTGCACGATCACGGGACGGCCCTGCGGACTGCGCGGCACGGTGCTGGTCGCGGAGACGTCGAAATATCGTCCCCGGTGGGTCACGCTGCGCACGCGGTCCGGATCGAGGAAGCGGCCGGCCGCGCGGTCGGCGAGCACCGCGTCCCCTTCCCAGGAGTCCCAGAGCCGGGCGGCCAGGCCCACGAACTCCCCGGCGCGCTCGTAGCGCTCCGCGTAGGGGAGGAAGCCGCCGCGCCGGAAGTTGGCGCCGTGGAAGGCGTCGGGCGAGGTGACCACGTTCCAGCCGACCCGCCCGCCGGAGAGGTGGTCGATCGTCGCCAGCTGGCGGGCCAGCTCGAACGGCTCGTTGAACGTGGCCGAGAGCGTGCCGACGACTCCGATCCGCTCGGTGACCGCGGCGATGGCGGCGAGCGCGGCGAGCGTGGCCGGCCGGCCGGCGACATCGAGCTCGTGGATGCGGCCGCCGTGCTCGCGCACCCGGAGTCCTTCGGCCAGGAAGATGTAGTCGAGCAGCCCGCGCTCCGCCGTCTGGGCGAAGCGGCGGAAGGAGGAGAAGTCGATCTGGCTGCCGGAGTCGGGGTCGCTCCAGACGGTCGTGCTGTTCACCCCCGGGAAGTGGGCGACCAGATGCACCTGTCGCCGATCGTTCGCGGCGGCGCTCATGCGGCCCGCTCCTCTGGGACGACGCTCCGGTAGCGGTTCTCGGCCGGGCCCAGGCCGAAACGCTCGCGCAGCGAGGGCCAGCCGGCTCGCTCCCCCGTGTCGGCCGGCGGCCTCGCGGCTGCGAGGCCGCGCGAGCGCAGCGCCGGGAGGAGCGCTTCGGCGATGAGATCGAGGTCGTCGGGCAGGGCGAGCGGGCGCAGCCGCACGCCCTCGATCCCGGCCCGCCGCCACTCGGCGATGAGCTCGATCGCGTGCTCGACGCCGCCCGCGAAGATGCGGGCGTCGCTCGCGAACGGGCGCTCCAGGAGTTCGTCGAGACGGAGCAGCCGTGCGGCCGCGCCCTCGGCGTCGCCGTCGAGGGCGACGACGAGGTCCGCGACGATCCGCAGAGGCGCGAGCCCCCGCGAGGCGCGGTCGTGCTCCCGCTCGGCGGTGCGCACCTCAGCGACGATCTCGGCCGCGCTCTTTCCGCTCGAGGCCCCGGCGTTCGGCGAGGCGTTGTCGGGCGTCACGAACACCACGTCCGCCGAGCGGGCCGCGAGCCCGAAGATCTGGGGCGCGTGCGCGAGCAGCGTCACCGGAGGCTGTCCCTGCGGGCTGCGCGGCACGATCGACGGCCCGGCGACCGAGAAGCGCTCACCCGTGAAGTCGATGTGGTGCAGACGATCCGCGTCGAGGAACCGGCCCGTCTCGACGTCGCGGATGATCGCGTCGTCCTCCCAGCTGTCCCAGAGCCGGCGGGCGACCTCGGCGGCATCGGCCGCCTCGTCGAGCAGCGCCTCGAGCCCCGCATCTGGCGCCCCGGCGACGACTGCGGCGGCGTCGATCTCCGGTGCGGGCCGCCGGCCGAAGGCCGCCGCGTCCTCGGCGCCGGCGGAGAACCGCAGTTGCCAGCCGGCACGGCCCAGGGTGACGTGGTCGAGGGTCTGCAGCGCCGTGGCGACGTGGAACGGCTCGGTGTAGGTCGTCGTGACGGTGGGCACGAGGCCGATGCCGCGGGTGTTCGGCCCGAGCCAACTCGCGATGAGCAGCGCGTCGAGCCGGCCCTCGACGAGGCCGGGGCGCGGGCGCGGGGGCACCTCGCCGTCGAAGAGCCGCTGCCCGCGCAGGTGGAGGGAGTCGTCGATGGTGGCGTAGTCCAGTCCGGCCGTGTCCGCCGTGGACACGAGGTGCTGCCAGTACCGGGCGGTGAACAGCTCGCCCGGACGCGCAGCGGGTTCTCGCCACGCGGCGGGGTGCCAGCCGGCGCCGTCGAGGGCGACGCCGACCGTGAACGGCACGGTAGGATCAGATGTTATGGGAGACATGCGAACAGCTTATGAACGGCACCGGGGGCCGTGGCAAGCGTGTGACGGAGGATGACACGGTGCTGCACCGGTCGACTCGCCGCCCCCGCACCCGCGTAAAGACGCGTAACCTCCGGCCGGTCTCCCACGAGGCGGGCGTAGCATTGTCGAGCTACAGAGACGAAACGGAGTGATGCACAGGTGACCGAACTGCTCGACGCATTCAAGGGGGCCTTCCGCGCCCACCCGGCCGGGGTCGCCATCATCACGGCCGACACCCCTGAGGGTCCCGTGGGCCTCACGGCCTCGAGCGTCGCCTCGGTGTCCGTGGAACCGCCGGCGCTCTCGTTCTCGGTGACGAAGTCGGGAGGGTCCGCGGGAGGGGTGCTGCGGGCTCCGAGTTTCCTGGTGCACCTGCTCGGCGCCTCGCAGGCGCCGATCGCGGAGGCGTTCGCGACGTCCGGCGCGGATCGCTTCACCCCGGAGCAGGGCTGGAGCTTCCTTCCCAGCGGCGAGCCCCATCTCGTCTCCGCGCCGGTGGCGCTGCGCGCGCGCCCCATCGAGATCGTCAGCGTGGGCCCCTCCCGCCTGGTCCTGGCGGAGGTGCTGAGCGTGCACCCCGGGCCCGAGGAGGATCGGCTGCTGTACCAGAACCGCCGGTTCCACGTGCTGCCGCTCGTCCAGGCCGCGTGACCCCGCGGCGGAGAGACACGGAGACAGGAGAACCCGAAGATGACTGATCCCCGGGCGCTGCGCGTCGCAGACGATCTGACCGGGCTGGTGGGCGGCACGCCGCTCGTGCGCATCAACCGGCTGGTACCGGGATCCGGCGCCACGGTGCTCGGCAAGCTCGAATCCGCGAACCCGGCCTTCAACGTGAAGGATCGCACCGCGCTCGCGATCGTCGAGGCCGCCGAGGCCGACGGGCGGCTGAAGCCGGGCGGCACGATCCTCGAGGCCTCCAGCGGCAACACCGGGATCGCGCTCGCCTGGATCGGCGCCGTGAAGGGCTACCGGGTGATCATCGTGCTCCCCGATGACGTCTCGCTCGAGCGACGGGCGCTGCTGCGCGGGCTCGGCGCCGAGATCGTGCTGACCCCCGGCCCGGAGGCCATGGCCGGAGCCAACCAGGAGGCCGGGAGGATCCTGGAGCGGCTGCCCGACGCCTTCCTCGCGGGGCAGGGCGGCAACCCGGCCAATCCGGAGGTGCACGAACGGACCACCGGCCCCGAGATCTGGGAGGCGACCAAGGGGAAGGTCGACGTCTTCGTCGCCACCGTCGGCACGGGCGGCACCCTCACCGGGGCCGGCCGCTTCCTGAAGTCCCGCAACCCCGACGTGCGGGTGGTCGCGGTGGAGCCCGCCGAGGCGCCGGTTCTGTCGGGCGGCGAGTTCCAGCCGCACAAGATCCAGGGCATCATCGGCGGGAACGGCTTCCCGCCCGTCCTCGACCTGAGCATCGCCGACGAGATCATCGGCGTGCCGCAGGACGATGCGATCGCCTTCGCACGATCCGCGCTCGCGCTCGAGGGCCTGCTCGTCGGCATCTCGTCGGGCGCGGCGCTGCTCGCGGCGAAGGAGCTCGCGCTGCGGCCCGAGAACAGCGGCAAGACCATCGTCGCGGTGCTGCCGGACACGGGGGAGCGCTATCTGTCGACCGAGTTGTTCGCGGGGCTCGGGGAGGGCGAGCCGACATGACGCCGATCGCCGCGCTCGGCCTCGTCCTCGCGCTCCTCGCCGTCGCCGCGGTGGTCGGCTGGCTGCTCGCGAGACGGGGCCCGCGCGTGCGCGCCCTGGACGCCGGGGACGGCGGTGAGGGCATCGACCCGCACGAGTTCGGCGCCGAGGAATTCGGTCTCACCGGCACGGTCGTGCAGTTCAGCACGGTGTACTGCACCCGCTGCCCGGCGACTCGACGCACGATCTCGCAGCTGGTCGAGCATCGCCCGGGCGTCGACTTCGTCCACGTGGACGTGACCGATCAGCCGGACCTCGCCTCGAAGTACCGGCTGACGCAGACGCCGACGGTCCTCATTCTCGACGGCGCAGGGGTGGCCCGCACCCGGCTGTCCGGCACGATAGACCGGGCCACGCTCACCAGAGAACTCGATACGACCATCGGAGGCACCAGATGACCGAGCACACGACCGCGGAGACCGCCCAGAAGCCTCCTCCCGGCACCGTCGATCCCCGCTCCCCCCGCTTCGGTGCGGCGATCACCGCGCTGCTGCTGCTCGTGGGCACCTATCTCTCGCTGATCGGCACCTCGGCGCAGGCCGGCCTCGGAGCGCTGCCGCTGAGCGAGCGGATCGCCGACCCGGGCTTCGTCCTCCTCACGATCGTGGCCCTGCTGTTCGCCTGGTCGCTGGTCTCGGCGCGCACCCACCCGTTCCCCGCGCTCTTCCGCGCGGTCGTGCGGCCGCGGCTCGGCCCGCCGAGCGAGTGGGAGGATCACCGACCGCCGCGCTTCGCCCAGCTGGTGGGACTGATCGTGGTGGGCGTCGGCCTCGTCCTGCACCTGATCGGGGTGCCTTGGGCCCTCGTGATCGCCGGCGCGGCGGCGTTCGTCGCGGCGTTCCTCAACGCCGCCTTCGGGTTCTGCCTGGGCTGCGAGCTCTACCTGCTGCTCGTGCGCGCGAAGGCGATCCGCCCGAGCCGCCCGATCTACCACGCCTAAGGGATCGAGCCGGCGGCGCGCTCGTTCCCGCCGCGTCCGCAGCGCTCACGTCGCGCAGCACGAGGGGGACCGCGCGAAGAGATGGACGCGAGGGCCGAGGTCGCGTCGTCGTGCGGGACCGCAGATTCACCAGGGCGGGTCGGGTTCGAGCCGGATCGTTTTCGCTGGTGCTGCCGACCCTGACGGTCGGGTTCCGATGCCTCTGCGCGGTCGGTGAGGCTTCCCGCGCTCGCTCGGCGCCCGGCGTCAACCTGGCGTGTGCAGCGCCCAACCGGTTGCCGGCCGGGCGGTTGCCGGCCGGGTGGTCGGTCGACGTGTTCGCGGCCGGTGGGGCTGCGCCGGCGGAGCACACCGCCGGGTTCCGGGGTCGCTTCCCAATCGCTGTGGTGTTCGAGGGTGTGATCCGGGTCGCAGCGCCTTCCCGTGCCCGGGCCTCATGCAGCCGACGGGCAGTGGCCCGTCGGCTGCGGCGTCCGGCCGGCCGGAGTCGGGGTCGAGGTCTGGAACGTTCATGACACCAGTACAACCCCGCCACCGACATCCGCCGAGCTGCACCCGATCCGACCCCCGAACGGAATACCGAGATCCGGATGCCGATCGGAGGCACGGGCCCGACCACCTGGATCGGTGGAGCGAGTCGGCGAGCGCCCGACCAGACCCGGAGATCCGGGCCGTTCGTGCGGACTACGGCGGCGGGGCCGCCCTGAGGCGATGACGGGGCACGATCAGCGGCGCGCGCCGCGCCGCGCGCCCACGAGCACCGCGCCGACGCCGAGCGCCGCGAGCGCGAGCCACCCGACGAGATCGAGCGGCGCCGAACCGGTGTCGGCGAGCTCCTTCTCCCCGTCCTCCTCGTCCGGGGTCCGCTCCGGCGCCGGCTCGTCGTCGGCCGGCGGATCGGACGGGGGCGCCGGGGCGGGCGCCGCCTCCGCCTGCTCCACGAGGACGCGCGCTCGGGCCAGCTCCACGTTCTGTCCGTCGTGGACGGCCAGAAGGTCGTGATCACCGGGAGGAGTGTCAGCGGGGATCCGACCGCGGAACGCTACCGAGCCATCGGCCTGGACCGTCGCGGTGCCCAGCACCGGCCCCTCGGCGGCCGCTGCCTGCGAAGTGCTCACTGCGGAGTTCGCATTCGCGGCTCCGGCGGTGGTGCCCGTGCCGGCGTGCAACTCGAACCGCACGAGATCGCCGGGTCGGAAGTCGATGCCGCTGGCGTCGAAGACCCCGCCCTGCGGCACCACCTCGGGTGAGAGGGTCAGCACGGGAGCGGGAACCACGGAGAGCTGGGTGTCCGCGGTGCGCCCGGAGGCCGCGCCCGTCGCGACGATGCGGTGCGGGCCCGGCGCGGCGTCGGCGGGCACGGTGATGGTCGCCTCGAAGGCGCCGTGCTCATCCGCGACGAGCGGATCCGGCTCGCTCAGGATCGGCGCCGCCGGATCGCCGAACGCGAGGGTGATCGTCTCGCCCGCCCGGAAGTTCGCGCCCGTGAGGACGACCGTCTGGCCCGGCTGCGCTTCACCCGCATCCGGGGCGAGTGTGGACTCCCCCAGGAGGCCGAACGCCAGCTCGAGGGTGTCGACCGCGCTCAGCGACTGGACGCCGAGTCCGGTGAGGACCGGTCCCTGCGCGCCCTGCCGGACCCCGTCGAGGGCCCGCGCGGTCACCCAGCTCTGCGCGGTCGTCCGCGCGGTGAGGGTGATGTCGCCCGTCTCCCCGTCGAGGGGTGCGAAGTAGAACTGCTGCCCATCGGCGAGGTCGAGGAAGTCCGCCGGCGTTCCGAGCGGGTCGGTGACGAGGCCGGCGCCGGCGGAGTGACCGGAGACGGTGACCCGGGCGGAGAGCGGATCGCTCGGCGCGAGGCTCGCCGCGAGGGTGAACGGCCCGATCAGCTCATCGCCGCTTTCGCGCTGCACCAGCGTGTCGCCGGAGAGCTCGGTCTGCGGCTCGGGGTTCGGGATCGGATGCGAGGCCGCGCGCGCCAGCAGGTGGGTGTAGAGGTGCACGACGTTCGTATTGTTGGCGTACTGCCGGAACGACTCGTTCGGCTGAGCGCCGAAGACGCCGAAGCCCTCGAACGACACCGCGCCGATCTCGACGGGCTGTTCGGGGTCGTGCGCGCCCGTGAAGACCAGACGGAGATCCGTCGTCCAGGATCCGTAGCTCGCACCCGGCGGGATGTTTCCGCTGACCCGCGTCTCGGCGCTGCCTCCCGCGAAGGAGTGCGTCACCGCGCTCGTGGACACGTCCTGGTAGGTGGCGCCGCCGTCGAAGCTGCGCTGCAGTTTCCAGCCGGTCGGCGTGTTCGCCTGGGCGCCGCCATCGAGCGAGGCGACCGAGTAGGATCGCGGCTCGAACCTGGCGGGGAACGTGAAGTCGAGGGTGGCCTCGCCCGCCGCATTCGCGCGCCACCCCGAGGCGGACTCCGCGTTCAGCACCCTCTCCGCGGAGAAGCCGTCGGCGGTCGACGAGGCCGTCACGGCGACCGGGTCGGCGTATCGGGTGGTATCGAGGTCCTTGCCGTCGGTGAAGTGCCAGATCGCCGCCTGAGCGCCCGCGTAGGCCTCCCAGGACTTGATGTTGCCGGCGCTCGGCGCGACCAGGCCCGCGTTCTTGAGCGCGGCCGTGAGATTCGCGAGGCTCGTGTTCGGATAGGCGTCGCTGAGGATCCGAGCGACCTCTTCCTGTCCGTCGTTGTCGGCGAGCTTCGCGGCGGCGTTCCAGTCCTTCTCCGTGAACCTGGTCTGGTCGGCGACGTTCGGCCCCAGCGGCGTGTTCGCGCCGGTGCCGGGGAAGTCAGCCGAATAGGCGTCGAGGCCCGGCGTGCCGATCCCCGCGAGGCCGATGGCGTCCGTGGTCGTCGAGGTGCCGTCGGTGAAGACGATGTTCTGCAGGGTCGCGCTCTGCTCGCCGGGCTGGTTGTAGACGAACTCCCGCTCGGTCGCGGAGCCGTCGGGGTCGAAGTCGCCCGGGTTGCTCTGGTCGAGCACCCAGCTCGCGGTGAGCGCGTGGGTGGCGTTCTGCGTGTCGGTGGAGGTGACCGCCAGCGTCTCCCGCACCGCGTTCGGCGAGACGTGCTGCCGCCCGAAGGCCGCGTTCACCACGGTGCTCGTCACGTCGACGGTGGTCGCGGTGACCGTGGCACTGCCCGGCGCCGCGGGCGACGCGGTCGGCCGCAGCCAGAATCGCGTGCCGGGGGCCTGGGGGCCGGAGACCGCGACGCCCTGCTCGTCGATGACGACGGCGGGACCGCTGACGCTCAGCGTGGCGTTGACGCTCGACTCGAGCGCGAAGGGGCCGAACGACGCTCCGGGTTCGACCGAGAACGGATCCCGGCCCGTCTCGGAGACGACCTCGACGGTCGGCGGATCGGGCGTGCTCGCGACCGCATCCGCGGACTGTTCGAGCAGGTAGCGGTAGAGGATCTTGATGCGGTCGTTGTTCGGGGTCGTGTTCGCGAGGTCGAGGTCGACGCCGTCGGTCAGATGCCAGATCGCCGCCTGCGTGCCGGCGATGCCCTCGGCGACCTGCCACCAGCTGGCGGTCGGGAAATCGGTGTAGCCCGCGGCGCGGATGTCGTCGCGCAGCGCGTTGAGGCTGGAGGAGGTGCCGACCGCCGGGTAGGAGTTCTTGAGGATCCACTCGATCCGGCCCCGGTTCGCCTGGGCCGTCGCGGAGAGCGCGGCGGCCCCGTGCGGCGGCGCGTCGCTCACCCAGTCGGCCTGCGTGTACTCGTTGTTCGTCGTGGGCGAGGTGCCGTGGAAGTCCACCGAATAGCTGCTCTGCGTCGCCGCGCCGCTCTGCCCCTGGAGCGTCCAGAGCCGCGTGACGGTGTTGGAGCCCGAGCCGTCGAAGCGGATGCTCGTTCCGCTGTTGCTCGTCGGATTGATGATCCGGTAGGTGTCGCCGACGGCGGCGACGGCGGGGCTCGCCGCGATGCCGATCGCGGGGAGCAGGAGCAGGGCTCCCAGTGCGGCGGCGCCGATGCTGCGGAGTGTCGGGCGTGTCCCGTTGCGGGTTCTGGTGTGTGCGCTCATCAGAGAAGCAGCTTATGGGAACGCGAAGCAATACTTATAATTCGCCTGTCATATTTCGTGATGTGAACGCGCCCTCCGCACGCGGCGCGGCGCGCGGGTCGCCTCCCCCACTCCTCCCGACCGGCGGGTCCTCAGGACACCGAGGCGGCGGCCTCCAGTGCGGCGCGCACGGCCTCCGGCGACGCCGGATACTGGTGCTCGGGCGCCGGGAACGCCCCCGAGCGGACCTCGGCGGCGTAGGCCTCGATGCCGCCGACGACGGCATCGCCGAGTTCCGCGAACCGCTTCACGAATCTGGCTTGGCGTCCCTCGGTGATCCCGAGCAGGTCGTGGAGCACGAGCACCTGCCCGTCGGCCGGCCCGGCGCCGATCCCGATCACTGGGATCTCGAGCCTCGGGAGCACCGCGGCGACGACCTCGCTCGGCACCGCCTCGATCACGAGCGCGCTCGCGCCCGCGGCCTGCACGGCCAGCGCGTCGGTCACGACGCGGCGAGCGCTCTCGGCGGTGCGGCCCTGCGCCCGCAGTCCGCCGAGCTGGGTCGCCGTCTGCGGCGTCAGCCCCACATGCCCGACGACCGGGATGCCGGCGGCGACGATGGCGCGGATCCGACTGGCCCGGTCCGGGTTGCCGCCCTCGAGCTTCACGGCGTCGGCTCCGGCCTCGCGCACGAAGCGCACCGCGGTCTCGACGGCCTGCGCGTCGGACGCCTCGGTCGAGCCGAACGGGAGGTCGCACACGACGAGGGCGCGGTCGGCGCCGCGGCGCACCGCCGCGGACAGGGTGATCATCTCGTCGACCGAGACCCGCACGGTGGCGTCGTAGCCGAGCACCACCTGCGCCCCGGAGTCCCCGACCAGCAGCATGTCGGCCCCGGCGCGCTCCGCGAGCCGGGCGCCCGGATGGTCGTAGGCCGTCACCATGACGATGGGTTCGGCCTGCGCCTTCATCTCAGTCAGGCGGGTGAGCGTGATCCTGGCGGCGGGCGCAGCGGGCTGCGACAGGAGAGGCGTTGGCGCGGGGGTCGTCGGCACGGGGGTCATCCTTCGATCGGAGCGGGGTCGAGCAGTTCGTTGTCGATCAGCCGGGTCGCGCCGATGCGCACGGCCACCGCGAGCACGGTGGGCGCCGTCACGACGGCGACCGGCTCCAGCGTCTCGGGGTGCACGAGGGCGAGGTACTCCACCCCGAGACCGGGGCGATCGAGCGCGCGTCCGGCGCGGATCCGGATCTCCTCGGCGTCCGCGACGCCCTGGCGGACCGCCGCGACGGCGGCCGACAGCGCGGCCGGAACCGCCGCTGCGAGACGACGCTCCTCCGGGCCGAGACCGACGTTGCGGCTCGAACGCGCGAGCCCGTCCGGCTCCCGCACGGTCGGGCAGCCCACGATGCGGGTGGGGAGGCCGAGATCGGCGACGAGACGGCGGACGAGGAGCAGCTGCTGGAAGTCCTTCCGACCGAAGTAGGCCGCATCGGGGCGCACCAGGATCAGCAGCTTGCTCACCACCGTGGCGACGCCGTCGAAATGGGCGCGACCGCGCGCGGCGCCCTCCAGCGATTCGGCGACGGCGCCTCCGACGCTCACGGTGGTGCGGAAGCCGGGCGGGTAGATCTCCCCCGCTTCCGGAGCGAAGAGGAGATCGACGCCCGAGGCCTCCGCGAGTTCGATGTCCCGCGCTTCGTCGCGCGGGTAGGCGGCGAGATCCTCGCCGCGATCGAACTGAGCGGGGTTCACGAAGATCGACAGGACGACCGTGCCGTGAGCGGCGCGCGCGGCGCGCAGCAGCGAGAGATGCCCCTCGTGCAACGCGCCCATCGTGGGGACGAAGCCGATGCCGCCCGAGCGCAGGGGCTCGAGTCGCGCGCGGAGCTCGGCCGCGGTGCGGATGATCCTCATCGGACGCGATCCTGCTCCGCCGAGACGGCCCGGCTCTCGTCCGCGAGATCCCGCGTGGCCGCCAGCAGGGCGTCGAAGAGCGCGAGCCGCTCCGGCGAGCGCGACGCGACGGCCTCCCGCTGCCTCGCCACGGTCTCCTCGTCTCCGCGGGCCACGGGCCCGGTCAGCGCGATCGGCGCGCCGAGCTCCGCCCAGTTGCGCAGGGCGGACTCCACCAGCGGCACGAGCGCGCGCCTCGGCACACCGGCGGTCGCGGCGAGCCGCTCCGCGAAGCCCTCGACGGCGATCAGGAAGTTGGCGGCGATCGAAGCGGCCGCGTGGTAGGCCGCGCGGTCGCGGTCGGCGACCGTGAACGGCGTCATCCCGAGATCCCGAGCGAGCCGCTCCGCCGTCGCGAGCGCCCGCTCGCTGCTGCCGACGACCGCGGCGTGGCTGCCGCGGAGGGCCGAGCCCGCGGCGGTGCGGGCGCCCTCCCCCGACTCGCGCGATTCGCCCGCGAGCGGCTCCCCCGCTGCCGCCACCGAGGTGAGCGGGTGCAGGCCGAAGGCCTCGTGCGGCCGCAGCGCTTCGAGCGTGGTCGCGCCGGAGAGGTGCCCGACGAGCCGGCCCGGCTCGATCAGCGCGGCCGCCTGGGGGATGGCGGCATCGGGCACGGCGAGCAGCACGATGCCGGCGCCCGCCCCGGTCGCCCCGCGGGGGGCGGGCTCGGGGGTGTCGTAGCCCGCGCCGCGGAGCGCCGCGACGAGCGCAGCGGCCATCCGGCCGGCACCGGAGGATCCGGCGCCGACGACCTGAACGCGCGGTAGGGCCTGCCGCGGCATCAGCGACTCCCGCCCGGCTCGGGGACCACGAGCGCCCGCCGCGCACCGGCGGCGTCTCCCGCTCTCCGTCGAATACGCACAGGATCAGTGTATTCGTCGCACGGCCCCCCGCTCGAATGGACCCGAACTGCCCGTGAGCACCCGCCGCAGGGACGGGAAGAGCCCGTTCGAGGCCGGCGAGGCGAGGGAGGCGGGAGGGCTCCGGCCCGCACCGGGTCGGCGCTCCCCGCCGATTCCGCGCCGTAGGCGCTACTCTGACGTGGTGACCTCTCCTCGGCCGGCGCCGCATCACGATGACGGCGCGTCTCCGATCCTGGGGCGTCGGAGTCGCGCGCCCCGCGCCCTGATCGCCGCGGCGCTCGCGATCCTCCTGCCGGGCTGCGTCTCCGCCTCGCCGAACGCCGCACCGCCCACGGCGCCTTCGCCGCCCGTCTCGTCGCCGACCATCGTCTTGCCGCCGGTCGGCGCGATCCCCGACTACCAGCTCGGGGGCGCCTACGAGCCGGCCGACGAGGTCGGCGCGGTGGGTCGCGACCGGCTCGCCGCTCCCGTCGAGGGCGCGTACTCGATCTGCTACGTCAACGGCTTCCAGACGCAGCCCGGTGAGCTCGAGACCTGGCCGGACGAGCTCCTGCTGCACGACGAGGGAGTCCCCGTCATGGATCCCGATTGGCCCGACGAGGCCCTGCTCGACACCTCCACGGCCGCCAAGCGGGCGCGCATCCTCGACACGGTGGGGCCCTGGATCTCGGGCTGCGCAGCGGACGGCTTCGACGCGGTCGAGTTCGACAACCTCGACTCCTACACGCGCTCCGACGGTCGGCTCGACCTCGCGGACAACCTCGCGCTCGCGGCCTCCTTCGCCGAGACGGCCCACGCGGCCGGGCTGGCCGCCGGCCAGAAGAACGCGGCCGAGGACGCCGCGCAGTTGCGCACCAGCGCCGGCTTCGACTTCGCGCTCGTCGAGGAGTGCGCGGCCTGGGAGGAGTGCGCGGCGTACGCGGACGTCTACGGGGATCGCGTCATCGACATCGAGTACACCGACCGGCTGCCCCGCTCCTTCGCGGCGATGTGCCGCGATCCCGGGTCTCCCCGTTCGATGGTGCTGCGGGACCGGGCCCTGAGCGCGCCGGACGACCCCGACCACGTCTTCGAGAGCTGCGATGCGGTCGGATGATCCGCACCGCACCGACCGTCACGGCGCGCCGACGGAGCCGATCCCGGCCCGTCGTCGACGGTAGTTGCGCGTTGCGGTCCGGGCGCCGCACTGCACACTGCACCACAGCTTGCGGCCGGCCTGCGACCGGTCGATGAAGATCGTGGGGCATGCGGGATCCGAGCACTCGCGGAGTCGACGCGCTTCCGGGAGGGACAGGATCGAGATGGCCTCGCGGGCCAGTTCCGCCAGGAGGCTCGCGTGGTCGGCCTCCGTCGTGCGCACTTCCACCAGTCCGTCAGCACCCCGGGCGAGGGCCTTCGCCGCGGGCGTCCCGGTCGCCGAGAGGTTCAGACGCTCGAGAGGAGCATCCGCGACCTGCTTGCCGTCGATCGCGCTCCGCGCGATCAGGTAGATGGCGAGCCGCAGCTCGCGCATCCGGTCGAGGAGTTCCGTGCCGATGGGATTCGCGGGCACCGGGAGTCCGGCGCGCCGCAGCCAGCCGTCCCAGGATTCCGGGCCATCGATGCGGTCGAGGCAGATGCCCTCCCACTCGTGAACCGTCTCGATGAGGTTGAGGGGGAGCGCACCGCCGCGGAAGCGGAACTCGTGGAAGACCTCGGGAATGCGGTCCAAGCCGTACTGGTACCGGTACCCATTCATCGCGTCAATCCGTTCCGGGCCTCTGGCGCCCTCCGGCTTCCACTCGGCGGAGGGCCTCATCGTCGTGCATCATTATAGGCTCAGCGTCTCCCGCCGCCAGGACCCGCAAGACCCCGCCCGTCATGCGTGGAGACCGTGCTGTCGCACGAAACCGATCACGGCGCCCGTCACGAGCGGCTCGGCGAACTCCGGCGCCTCGTGGTCCGCACCGGCGATGCGCAGGAGCGTGCTGGTCGCTCCGCGATCGCCGAGCGCCGCGTGAAGCTCCAGGCTCTGCTTCACCGAAACGCAGGTGTCGGCGTCACCGTGAATGTGCAGATAGGGCGGCGCTCCGACATCCACATGGGTGCTGACGATCGGAGACACCGCGGCGTCCCCACCGCTCAGCAGCGCGGCGCCGAGTCTGCGCGGCGGCCAGACCCCGCTTCTGCTGAGGCTCCAGTGGGCGAAGGTTCCCGGCAGGGGGCGCGGCGCGCGTTCGCGCTCGGAGTCCCAGCCGAGAGGATCGTTCACGCCTGCATAGCCGATGACACCGGTCGGACGGACGGTATGGGCGCTCCCGGTCAGACGCTCCCACGCACCGAGGCCGACGAGGCCGGCGAGGTGCCCGCCGGCGGAGGAGCCGGCGAGGAACAACGGCGCGCCCTCGGGCAGACGCTCGGCCAGCCATTCGAAGGCGTCCCCGGCATCCCGCAGCTGAGCAGGGTAGGCCTCTTCACCGCTCAAGGAGTAGTCGGCGGCAGCCACGGCGAACCCGTGCGCGAGCAGACCGTGGAGCCTGGGACCGACCGTGCCATCGTCGCGACCACCGGCAAACCAGCCTCCGCCGTGGAAGTAGAGCACCGCTCCCCGCACCGGCTGCTCCGCCGGGAGCGTCACCTCGACCTCGAGTGCACGCACGAGATTCCGCCCGTAGACGTGGATCCCGGCGGTGAGCGATCCGGGGCGCGGCTTCCGCGCGCGCTTCTGGTCTGCAGCGCTCATCGCTCACTGCTCCAGATCGTCGATGTAGGGGAAGAGATGGTCGGCGACGTGCTGCGCCTCCTGAACGAGCGGCCATCCCGAGAAGATGAAGCGATCCACGCCCGGAATATCGCGCTTGAAGGCCACGAGCTGCGTGGCGACCTCCTCGCCGCTTCCTACGAGGTAGGTGGAGCCGCCCTCGCCGAACACGTCGATGATCCCGATGAACTCGGTGACTCCGGCATAGACCCCGGGGCGGAGCTCCAACTCCTCTATCGTCGGCAGCCGGCCCGAGAGGAGGGCGTCGATCCAGCTCTGGCGCTTCGCGTCCGGAGCGGTGAAGGTCCTCAGGTCGCTCACGCCCCCGGTGAGCTCCTGCAGCCGCCGATTCGTCACCTCGGCGAAAGCCTCCGCGCCCAGCGATTCGAAGCCCTCGTAGAAGGCGTCGAGCGCCTGCCTGCGAGTGCGCCGGACGATCACGCTGCCATGCAACCCGACGCCCTCGAACGCACGTCCGTTGCGAGCCGCCGCCCGCTGCGCATCGGCGACCTGCTTCGCGATCCTGTCGAAGTGCTGGGTCAGGAAGGCGAGATAGACCTCCACCGTGCGGCCCGCGTACTCGATGCCAGCCGGCGAACCACCGGCTCCCCAGAGCGGCACGTGGGGCGTCTGGAACGGGCCGTAGGGTTCGCCGATGGCGGCGTCCGCGGAGACCGGGGCGCCGACGAAGCCGCCCGGCTCGAGGCCGCTCGCGCCTCCGAGGTGAACGATACCGTCGTCGGGCTCGCCCGGACGCGCGTGCTCGTCGAGGTAGGTGCCCGCATAGTCCACGGACCCTCCCTCGTAGAAGGCGGTGACGATCCTCCAATACTCGCTGCTCAGCCGGTAGCGCTCGTCCTTCGGGGTGCGCACGCCGAAGTTGCGCAGCTGCGCGTCCTGGCCGTTCACCAGGTTGAACAGCAGTCGGCCGCCGGAGAGCTTGTCGAAGGTGAGCGCCTGCTGCGCCAATAGCCGTGGGTTCGTGAGCCCGGGATAGATCGGCACGAGGAACCGCAGTCGCTCCGTCACGCCGATCAAGCTGCTGACCGAGATCAGAGGATCGCCCGAGGACGTGCCGTGCAGTACGCCGTAGAAGCCCAGCCGATCGAAGGTCTGCGCCGCGCTCTGCAACTGGCTGAGGCTGCCGTCATAGCGACCGTTGGGATCCCAGGGGAATCGGCCGTCGATCGCTTTGAGGTACCAGAGAAACTTGGTTGACATGGCGGGCCTTTCGTGGGGGTCGGGAGCTATGGGCGAAGCGACGGGGTGATCAGAATGAGGAGACATCGACGCCGAGCGCGGCGAGGAGGCGGTCTCGCACGGCGACGAAACGGGGGGTCGAGCGTTTGCGGGGATGAGGGGCGTCGATCTGCTCGTCGAGTGCGATGCCGCCGTCCTGCAGCACGATCACACGATCCGCGAGCGCCACGGCCTCATCGACGTCGTGGGTGACGAGGAGCGCGCCAAAGCCGTGCTCCGCCCGCAGAGAGAGGCTGAGCTTCTGGATGTCGAGCCTGGTCAGCGCGTCGAGCGCGGCGAAGGGCTCGTCGAGCAGCAGGAACCTGGGCCGGGTCGCCAGGGCACGCGCCACTCCCACGCGTTGCGCCTCTCCGCCGGAGAGCAGCCCCGGCCAGCTGTCCCGGTGGTGCTCCAGCCCCACCTCGGCCAACAGCCCGGTCGCGATGTCTCGGCGTCCCGCTCCGGAGAGCCCGAGCGCGACGTTCTTCCAGACTCGCTTGTTCGGAATGAGTCTGGGCTCCTGGAACACCACGCTGTGCGGCACGAGGATCTCGGCTCCGCCCGCGCTCGGAGCCTCCAGGCCGCTCAGGATCCGCAGGATCGTCGTCTTGCCGCTGCCGCTCTTGCCGAGCAGGGCGACGAGCTCTCCCGCCCTGATCTCGAGGTCAATGCCGTCGAGCACCGTGCGCGGACCGTACCGCTTCGTGAGGCCGCGGAGCGCAGCGACGACGGGCTCCCGCGCACCGCCCGGGCGAACGGCGCCGACGGTCCCGTTCCGATCTATCGACATCAGCGCACCGCCTTCTTCCCCCGCCACGGCGTGGCCAGCTTCTCGATTCCCCTGACCAGCCCGTCCGCCGAGATACCCAGGATCGCGTAGATGAACACCACGAGGAACAGCACGTCCATTCGCACGAACTGCATCGCCTGCGCCGCCAGATAGCCGAGGCCGCTCGACGCGTTCAGGGTCTCTGCGAAGACGAGCATGATGAATGCGTAGATCGAGGCCTTACGCAGGCCGTTGAAGATGAACGGCAGTGCCGCCGGGATGATCACCCCGAAGATCACCTGTGCTCGCGGCAGGCCGAACACGCGGCCGACCTCCAAGAGTTTCTTATCGACGTTGCGTAGACCGCTGTAGGTATCGATGTAGAGGTTCGGCACGATCACGAGGATGATCAGCAGGAGCCGCGGCAGTTCACCGAAGCCGAACCAGACGATGAACAGCGGCAGCACGATCGTGAGCGGTATCGCCCGGAACAACTGCACACTCGGATCTATCAGCAGTTCGACGGGCCGGAAGAACCCGCTCAGCACGCCGAGAGCGATGCCGAGCACCGAGCCGATGACGAAGCCGGCACCAGCGCGCTGCAGCGACACGAGCAGGTGCTGCTGGAGCAGGCCCTGCTCCCAGAGCGTCGCCGCCGCCGCCCAGATCAGCCTGGGCGACGAATAGACCCGCGTGTTCAACCATCCCTGCTCGGTGCCGAGCCACCAGACGAGCAGCACGGCCAGCGGCAGGATCAGGCCTGCCCCGATCCGCAGCAGACGGAAGCGCATCACTCGCCGTAGTCGTAGTCGACGCTGTCGAGCACGTCGTTGAACCGCCCGTCGAAGGTCGCGTCGATGCTGGTGATTGGATTGCTCAGATCACCGGCTTCGTAGAGCAGTCGCGCCGACTTCTCGGCGCCGGCGAACAGCGCTTCGTCGAACGCGATCGAGCGAGTTCCTTCGTGCTGGCTGATCGTGAAGTCGGCGCTCTCGGGGGTCTGGGCGCCCGTGGTCGTGAGCACCTCCTTGACGACCTCCGGATTGGCGTCGTACCACTCCGAGTTGAAGGTGTTCACGCGAATCAGGAAGTCCTCGATCACCGCTGCCTGCTCGGGATCCTCCAGGGCATCGCTCAACACCGCATAGCCGGGGAACACCGCGATTCCGAGTTCGTCGGCCGAGTAGAAGACCTCCGCCTCGCCGGACTCGAGGAGGTCGAAGAACGCAGAGGAGAACGCCGTCACCACGTCGGCCTGCCCTGCGATGAACGCGGCCACGTTGTCCTCGGTCTCGAGCGGCACGATGTCGTCCTCGGTGAGGCCGGCCTCTTCGAGCGAGGCGAGGTAGGCCGTGGGCGTGTCGCCTCCGATGCCGAAGGCCCAGGTCTTGCCGCGCAGATCCTCGGCCGTCTCGATGCCCGCATCGGCGCGCACCGCGGTCACCACCTTCGGGATGTCGTCGTGCGCCGGCGGCGCGAACCCGGCGATCAGCTTGACCGGCGCCGTCTCGCTGGTCCACTCCGGGATCTCCTCGGCCTGCTGACGCAGCGCGGTGGTCACTCCGTACAGCGCGATATCGAGGGTGCCCGCGTTGAGCGCCGCGGTCTGCTCCGCGAAGCCGACGTCAGTGCCCTGCAGTTCGTAGGGCGCATCCTCGAAGATCCCGGAATGCTCGAAGAGCTCGAAATCGGCCGCGGCGAGACCGCCGACGGTGAGCGTGGGCTTCGCGGCCCCCGCGTCTCCGGATCCGCCGTCGTCCGTGGCCGCACAGCCACCGAGCAGGAGGAGCGCCGCAGCGGTCGATGCGAGCAGCGCGCGACGGCGCGGTACGAGGGTGGTCATGGTCATCTCTCCTAGAACTCGGTGCGATCGTGACCCCGCGTTGCCCGATGGTCCGGAAGATGGCGATCACGCGGATCAATGGGAGTCATTACTTGATCCAATAACAGCATCCATTCGCGCCACGAACAATATCGCGAGTAACGCCTGGAAATATCGCTAAACATTGCTTCATGTCGGTGCACTCGGGATTGATTTCGGTTATGGCTCAATACGTGACAGAACCGCGAACATCCTTTTCGCCCCAAGTATGCTGCGCGGTTGCGCACCGGCCCAGGCTTCGCCTACGCCTTCTAGCGGTGCGACGGGGCCGGGAATCGCTGAGCCGGAGGCGTCGCGCGCCGGCACCCGGACCGGCGAGAATGGAAGCATGTCGCGATCAGCAGTCGTTCCCAGGGCGCTCGGGGTCGCGCTCGCGATCCTGGGCTGGTTCAACCTGCTCTCCGCCGCGGCCGGAATGCTGGGGCTCACGATCGGAGGCGGAATGGGCATCCCGCTCGAGTGGATCGAGGGGAGTCCTTTCTCGTCCTACTTCTGGCCGGGCATCATCCTCGGCGTGGTGGTCGGCGGTGTCCAGGCGCTCGCGCTGATCGCGCAGCGCCGCGGCTTCCGGCTCGCCTGGGGGCTGCACGCCGCGGCCGGGCTCGTCATGATGATCTGGATCTTCGTGGAGATCGCGATCATGCTCGTCTGGTCGCCCCTGCACGGGATCTACTTCGTCGCCGGGCTCCTGCAGACGGTCGCAGCGGTGCTCGCCCTGGGGGCCTGGCCCCGGCCGTTCCTGGCGCGCGAGCCCGCGAAGGGCGCGACGAAGCCCGCATCGGCGGACGCGTAGACGACGGCGGACGCCCGCCCGGCTCGGCTCCCCGCACTCCGCACCCCGCCCGAACCACCGGAGCGATTCCCAGGAATGCGCCGCGAAGCGCGCACGTTCGCTTATGACATGGCCGAAATCGCACGCCCCTCCCGCGCCCGACTCCTCGCCGTCCTGGGCGCCGGCATCGCCGCACTCGCCATCGGCGGCACGATCTGGGGCGTCTCCGTCGCGCGGCCCGACGCCGGCGCGGGTCCGCCGAGCGCAGCGCTGCCGGATGACGCGGCGATGGGAGCCGTCGAGCTCAACGTCCGCGACCTGGATCTCGTCCGCGACTACTACGCCGACGCGGTCGGGCTCGAGGTGCTGAGCGACTCGGCGACCGGCGCCGAACTCGGCCTGAGCACTCCGCTCATCCGCCTGGTGCCCATCGACGAGGGAGAGGCGGGGTCCACGCCGAACGAGGCCGGGCTCTATCACTCCGCGATCCTCTACCCCGACGAGGCCGCGCTGGCGCGGACGCTGATGACCCTCGCGGAGACGGCGCCCGACTCGTTCCAGGGGTCTGCGGACCACGCGGTGAGCCAGGCGTTCTACTTCGCCGATCCCGAGGGGAACGGTCTCGAACTGTACGTCGACCGTCCCGAGGACGAGTGGGTGTGGGACGACGGCGAGGTGCGCATGGGATCGGCCGAGCTGGATCCGAACTCCTTCATCCAGGCGCATCTCGACGGGGACGATCGGAGCCCCGCCGCCGCCGCCTCGATGGGTCACGTGCACCTGAGAGTCGGCGACCTCGCCGCGGCGGAGGCGTTCTACGCCGACGCGCTCGGCTTCGCCGTGACCTCCCGCGCCGACGGCGCGGTCTTCTACTCGGCGGGCGGCTATCATCACCACCTCGCTACCAACGTCTGGCAGAGCCCGGGAGCCGAGGAGCGCAGCAACCCGGTCGGCCTCGGGGCGCTGACCCTCACCCTCGCGGAGGAGGACCAGCTCGACGCCCTCGTCGCGCGGCTGGACGAGGCGGGTCTCGAGCACCGGGCCTTCGGCACGGGCGTCGCCACCGCGGATCCCTGGGGCAACGAGCTGCGCGTCGTCCTACGGTGACCGGCAGCTCGGGCAGTCGCCTCGCCGGACCTCTACAGTAGTGGACTATGGACGGCGCACCGAAACCGCAGGATCCGCTTCCGCTCTCGCGCTCGATGTCGACGGAGGAGGGCGTCTACGGGCTGATCCTCGTCGCGGGACTCGTCGCCGCCTCCGGCGCCGCCCGCGCGTCGGCGCTGCAGACGCTGGTCTTCGTCGGCATCACGGTGCTCGTGTTCTGGGCGGCCCACGTCTACGCCGGCACCGTGGCGGAGCACGGGAGCGCGGGGACGGATCGCGAGCCGGTCGGCCTCAGACGCGCGATCCGACGGGCCATGCGGCGCTCCCGCGGGCTGCTGATCGCCACGCTGTTCCCCGCGGCACCGCTGCTGCTCGGAGCGATCGGAGCCCTCGGCGACCGGCTCTCGATCTGGGTCTCGCTCTGGGTGAGCGTGGGCATGCTCGCGATGCTCGGCTATCTCGCGTACCTGCGGAAGGGCGCGAGCCTCCATCAGCGGCTGCTGGGCGCCGCGGCGACGGCCTCCTTCGGCATCGTCATCATCGTCGCGAAGGCGATCGTCACGCACTGATCGCCCGCCGCGCCTCCGGGCCCCGGACCCCGACGTCTCGGGCTCGCGCTCGCGCGGCCGCGCGAAGTCCCGAGGACGCGCTACCCTGAGCCCATGAGCGGCAGGGAGCGACGGTACGAATCCGGCGAGGTGACGATGGCGTTCACCGAGCATGGCGAGCGCGGCGAGCGGGCCTTCGTCCTGGTCCACGGGATCGGGATGGGCCGGATCGTCTTCTCCGGCGTGTCCGAGGTGCTCGGGAGCGCGGGCAGAGTGCTCGCCGTCGACCTCCCGGGCTTCGGCGACTCGCCCGAACCCGGGACGGCGGCGACGCTGGAGGAGACCGCGGCGGTCGTGGCGCGGTTCATCGACGAGCAGACCTCCGAGCGCGTGGTGCTCGTCGGGCACTCCATGGGCACCCAGATCGTCGCGGAGATCGCGCGGAACCACCCGGACCGCGTGGAGACGCTCGTGCTGATCGCCCCCACGGTCAACCGGTACGAGCGGACCGCCGCGAAACAGGCCCTGCGCATGGTCCAGGATCTCGCGGGCGAGGGGCCGAAGGTGCTGCTGACGGGGCTGGCGGAATACGTCAAGACGAGCCCGCTCTGGTTCGTCAACAAGCTCAGGTTCATGCTGAACCACCGCCTCGAGGATCTCTGCCCGGACATCGCGGTGCCGACGCTGGTGCTGCGCGGGGAGCACGACCGGGTCTGCCCGCGCGGCTGGGTCGAGGAGGTCGCGGAGGCGCTTCCCAGGGGCGTGAAGCAGGAGATCCCCGGGCGCGGCCACGAGGCGGTCATCAAGAGCCCCGAGCCGGTCGCCTCGATGATCCTCGATCACCTGTCGGGCCTCGGACCGGACTGACGCGAACGCCCTCGGGCGTTCCGCTCCAAACGGTGCCGCGCGTGCGTCAGCGTCGGATACCGCTGACGCGAACGGGGCGGAGGGGTGCGCGCGCACCCCTCCGCCCCGCAGGACGAACGCTCCTACTTGACCTTGGCGGTCCGCTTGCTCGTCTTCGTCACCGTGGTGTATCCGGCCTTCTTACCGGTGACCTTGACGGTGATCCGCTTCTTCTTCAGCGACTTGTTGATCTTCAGCGTGGACTTCGTCGCCTTCTTGATCGCCTTGCCGTTCGCGTACCAGCGGTAGGTGAACTTCGTTCCCGAGGTCCAGCTCCCGCGGGTGACGCTGAGCTTCTTGCCGACCCGCGCCGTGCCCTTGACCTTCGGCACGGCCGACTTCAGCGACGCCCTCGCCACCGACTTCGTCGCGGCGCTGGTCTCGGTCGTGGTCCGATGCCCGAGCAGGCTGCCGGTGACGGCGACCGAGATCCGCTTGCCGAGATCCGCGGTCTTCAGGGTGTAGCTCGACTTGGTGGCTCCCGTGATGTCGGCCCCGCCGCGCTTCCACTGGTAGCTCAGCTTCGTGCCCGTCTTCCAGGTGCCCGGCCTCGCGGTCAGCTTCGCGCCGAACCTCGCCGTTCCGCTGATCGTCGGGACCGCGCTCGGCAGCGCCTGCAGCTTGACCTGGTCGAAGAACGTCTTCGAGTCGGCGACCGCCTTCGCGGCGAAGGCGTACTGGAGCGCCAGCTGCGCCTCGTCCGTGACGTAGCCGGGGAGGCCGAGCACGTACCACCACTCGGTCATGTACTCGGTGAAGGTGCCGTCCTCGTTGCGCTGGATCCACTCCTGCACGACGGGGGCGGCGCTTCCGCCCTCCTCGGTGTTCGCCCGGTCGTACTCGAGCAGGTAGGGGGCCTGCAGCTTCGGGGCCTTCTGCAGTTCCTGGGTGGTGTCGCCGCCCGGGTAGTAGGAGACCTGGTGGCCGGCGTTCGCGCTGCTCAGCTGGTACTGGGTCTTCAGGTTGGGGAGGTACTCGCTGACCAGGTCGCCGTACAGGTAGGAGGTCGGACGGGTCCTGGCCTGGCCCTGCGAGGTGTAGTTGTAGTTGTCGCGGATGTGCAGCGCGTTGCTGGAGGCGCCGTCGAGTCGCAGGTCGAAGTTGTAGACCGTCTCGACGCCGGTCCGGACCGCGTCGTCGTTGACCGGCTTGAGCACCGCGCGGGTGTTGTGGCACCAGGTTCCGCCGAAGAGGATCACATGGTTGCCGTCGCTCTCCAGCAGGTTCACGAGCTCGGGGTAGGTGATGCTCTTGATGCGGAAGTCGCTGTCGGCGTCGGTGAGGATGTCGCCGCCGTACTTCTCCGGGTCCCCATAGGCGGAGGCGTGCTTCCGGTTGTTCTCGGTCTTGAAGAAGTGGAACTGGCTGCTCGTGTCGAGATCGGCCTGCGTCGTCCCCGCGGCGGAGACGGCGTCGAAGACCGTCGCGACCTCGGCCCGGTAGGCGGTCTGCTCGGCGGTGGTGTCGAGATCCGCGGCGGTCTTGGCCTGGTCCAGCGCCGCGACGATGCGATCCTCGTCGGCGCCGACCGTGCGATCCTTGTCGTAGATGAAGAAGTAGGGATCCTCGCCGTCGTAGGCGAAGGGCGTGCCGAGGTCCTTGCTCAGATAGTCGTTCTTCAGCCGCTCGCCGAGCGCGGCGATCTCTGCGACGTCCGAGTCGCGCACGTCGAAGGCGTCCCCGTCGAGTCGCGGATCGAAGTTGTAGATCTTCTCGACTCCGTACTGCTTCGCGACCTCGTTGATGTGAGGAATCGTCGCGGTGATCGTCTCGTCCTCGGTGCCGCCGAAGAGGAAGGCGTAGGTGCCCTCCTGCCCCAGGAGGAACTCGAAGCGCTCGAAGGTGACCGTCTCGAAGACGCTGTCCTCGCCGAGCCCCGGGTAGGCGTCGGCGAAGTAGTCCACCGGTGCGGCGGGCTCGGCGGTGTCCGCGAGCGCGGCGGTCGGGAGCGCCGCGACACCGGTCACGGATCCCGTCGCCGCGAGGGCGAAGGCGGTGAGGAGGCCGAGGCCCCTCCTCCGCTGGGTGGGCGGGGTGATGGACATGGTGGGGGTTCCTTTCGGGGTGGGAGTCGTACGGTGTGACGTTCGGTTTACTGCCAGGCGGGCTGGAGCGCGGGTTGGACCTGCGGCCTGTTCCGCTTGCGGATGGCGTGGACGCCGAGGGTGGCGCCCGCGGCCGCCAGCAGGACGATGAGGATGGCCGAGCCGATGAGGGGCTGGGAGAGCCCCGCCGAGGTGGGCGATGCGAGGATCGTGACCGCCTGCTTGGCGATCTCCTCCCCGCCGTTCAGCACCACGACCGTGTGCTGGCCGGGAGGCAGGTCCTCGGGCAGCGTCGCGGTCAGGACGAACGCGCCCTCCCCGTCGGCCTCGATGTTCGCGAGCAGGCGCGGCGTCGAGTGGATCTCGACGGCGAGTTCCTCGGCCTCGTCGAAGCCCTGTCCGTTGATCGTGATGCTGCCGCCGGGGGCGAGCTCGCCAGCGACGGTGAGCTCCGGGTCCGCGGCGACCTCCTTCTTGGAGCTCGACTTCTTGCCGCTCTTCTTCTTGCTCTTCTTTTTCTTCTTCTCGGTCTTCTTCTCCGCGGAGTCGTCGTCGGTCTCGACAGCGGTCTCCGCGGTCTCCCCCGTCTCCGCCGAGGTCGATCCGCCGTCGCCCGAGCCCGAACCCGAGCCGCCGCCCGAGCCCGATCCGCCGCCCGAGCCGGAACCGCCGCCCGAGCCCGAACCCGAGGATTCCTTCTTGCCGCTCGAGGAGCCCGAGCCGCCGGTCTTCTTCGATTCGCCCGAGCCGCCGCCCGAGCCCGAACCCGAGCCGGAACCGGAGCCGCCGCCCGAGCCGGAACCGCCGCCCGTGCCCGGCGTGGTGGCGGGAATCGGGAAGGGACCGCTCGGCTCGAACACGCTGTCATAGGGCTGATAGCCGAGACGGGCGCATTCGCCGGCGTTGAACACGCCCTCGATGTTGCAGATGTCGCAGACCTTCCGCGCCTCCGCGTAGTTCGATTCGTTCGCGGTGGCCGGCTGCTGCTCGCTCGCGAGCACGGCGCCGCTCGCCACGAGCAGTCCGAGCGCCGCGAGCGCAACGCCGCGCCTCAGCGTCGAACGCGACGACGCGATCGACCTCTTGGCGCCCCCGAGAGAAGAGAAGAAACGTGACATCGATGAACTCCTAGATCTCGCACTGCCCGGTCGGCGCAGTGTACTTCTGCTCGGCGCTCGGCCGGTCGAGCACCGCGGTGGGCGCGGTCTCGTCCGACTCGCCGCCGAGGCCGTGGCGCGGCCGGATGTCGGCGCCATCCCCGGCGGCCGCGCCTCCCGTCGCCGCGACGAACGCCGCGCTGCCCGCTGCGGCACCGGCCACGACCCGCTGGTCGAGGGGCCGGGTCGCCTCGGCTCCGCCCTCGGGCGGATCCTCGTCGTAGACCGCTCGTTCCGTGAAGATGTCGTCGTCGAGCTCGTTCTGCCTCCGGCCGACGATCGCTGCGGCCGTCGCCGCAGCCGACACGTTCGCCATCGTGCTGACCGTGCCGACGAGGGCGTTCACCGGCACCAGCAGCACCACGATCTCCACGGGGAGGCCGACCGCGCTCACCACCGCCGTCGCCGTGATGAGCGCCGTGCCGGGCACGCCCGCCGTGCCCAGCGAGACCAGCAGGCCGAGCACCACCAGCACGACATAGTCCTGGAACCCGTAGTCGATGCCGAGCGCGTTGACACCGAAGATCGCGACGAGAATCGGCCAGACGCCGGCGCAGCCGGGCATCCCGATCGTCGTGCCGAGCGGAGCCGTGAAGTTGGCGACGTCCTCCGACACTCCCACCTTGCGCACGAGCGCGCTGGTCGTGAGCGGAAGCGTGCCGATGCTGCTCTGCGTCGTGAAGGCCGTGTACTGGGCGGCGGTGAGCTTCTTGAAGAACGCGGACGGACTGACGTCGGCCCACACCCGCAGCAGCACCCCGTTCACCAGATAGGCGCTCGCGAAGCTCGCGACGAACGCGAGGAGCACGACGGAGAAGTACGCCCACACCGTCTCGATGCTCGCGGTCACCCGGGCGGCGGAGTCGGCGATGATCACCAGGACGGCGTAGGGCGTGAGCTCGATGATGAAGCCGACGGCCTTGAAGAGGACCAGCTTCACCGCGTCGACGAAGTCCTTGAAGGGCCGCACCGTCTCCTCGCCCTTCTTCGAGGCCACGGCCAGGTAGGCGACGGCGAGCACCAGGGAGGTGACGATGATGGGGATGATGCTGTTGCTCGCGATGTCGCCCACGACGTTGCTGGGGAAGAAGCCGACGATCACCTGATCGAGCGGCGTCACGAGCTCCGTGTAGCCGGAGCCGTCGACGCCCTCGAGCTGCGGGTCGAATCCCTTGCCCACCTGGAAGAACAGGGCCAGCCCGAGGGTCAGGAAGATCGCGATGAGGTTGGTGAGCAGCAGCCAGAACACCGAGCTGACGCCGATGCTGCGGAGCTTCGCGATGTTCCCGAGCGAGGTGACGCTGGAGAGGATCGACACGATGATGAGCGGCGCCACCACGGCGGAGATGATGCGGACGTAGATGTCGCCGGCCGGCGTGATCAGGTCGAGATGGTCGCGGAACACGATCCCGATCCCCACGCCGAGGAACAGCGCGACGATGATCAGCACGCTGAGGTTGGCGATGCGCCGTCTGCGGAGCACGAAGATGCCCGCGGAGGCGGCGACGGCGACGGCGAGCGCGATGACGCCGCTCCAGTCGAAGGATTCCATAAGCGGCGCTTACTCCTCGGATCACGAAACAGTACTGAAGAGTCAGGATAAGCAGGCCGCGCGCTTCGGGGCGGCTATATGTCGCTTCGTTACGCCGTTGTCGCCTCTCTGGCGGAAATATTTCTTCCTATGTCTTCAATATTTCTTTACATTGCTCCAGCGTTTCCTTTCTTTACGGACACTCTTCGGTTCCTACTGAAAACTGTCAGGCTTTCGTCGCAAGTCGGGGCCTCCGCGGGAGGGCGCCAGCCCGCGGAGGCGCGCAGCCTCCGGTCATGACCTCTGATCCCCGCACCCACGCATCACGAACCAGAAAGGAAAAGACCGTGATCTTTTCGTCAAGGACCGGGAAGGTGCTCGCCTCCGCGGCGGTGCTCTCCCTGGTGGGCGGATTCCTCTCCACGACGGCCGCGAACGCCGTCGAGGAGGCCCCGCCGGCCGCCATCGAGTCGGACGTCGACTTCTTCGCCGACTCCTACCCCGCGCTCGAGCCCGACAGCGTCTTCGCCTCCACGCAGTACGAGTACCTGACCGACATCCTGGGGAGCAACGGCACCTATGCGATCGTCTTCGGAGGACCGCATCAGGACAGCACGCAGAACACCATCGCGCACATCGACGACGTCGCCCGCGACTACGGCGTGGACACGGTGTACCATTTCGATCCGCTGCTGGGCGGCGACGTGCTCGACATCACCGACCCCACCGGCAGCGTCGCCTTCGGCAGCAACAACTACTACAAGCTGTTCACCGACCTGAAGAGCCGGCTGATCAACATCGACCCGGCCTACGAGGACTCCTCGGACACCTATGTGTTCACCTACGACAAGAACCACACGGATGCGAACGGCGACTCGGCGCCCATCATCTCGGGCGTCGTCGAGGACTCCGCGAACTTCACGAGCGACGCCGAGGTGGCGGAGTACCGCGCCAAGCTGGCGCAGGTGTTCGACGCGGTCAAGGGCGAGGACGGCAGGGCGCAGCTCGACACGCGCGACCAGTTCGACTACTTCCGCACGACCCACACCGCCAAGGGCAACGATCAGACGATCATCCCCGAGGAGTCGCGCGACGGCTGGGTGCTCGAGGCGATCACCTATCCGGAACTGGTCCATCTGCTCGAGAGCGGCGGATCGCATACGATCACGACGGGCAACGCGTGGTGCCCGAACGCCCGCGCGATCTACCGCTGGCTGAACGACAACGCGGTCGAGAACGGCATCAAGAAGGTCTACGTCTTCGACGTGCGCCTCGACGGTGCGAGCAACAACTTCAGCATCACGAACGACAGCAACCGCTTCAACTTCCTGGACGCGAAGCTGATCGAGGACTACTTCACGAACGCGCAGACGGACATCACCAACCCGCAGCTGAAGTACTACCCGGACGGCGACACCTCCCAGGAGCAGCTCACCACCGCGGGGCGCAAGTTCCTGAATCCCTTCGTCTTCCAGTACCAGAAGGACCACGTCGACGCCGAGGGCAACCCGAAGCCGCTGAAGCACCAGTGGACCTACGCGAACGCGGAGGGGGATCCGAAGGAGTACCAGCTGACCTGGGCGAACACCAAGAACTGGGACAAGCGCGAGGTTCCCGACACCCCGACGGGCCAGCTGACCAAGCAGGGCCTCGAGCAGTTGGAGACCTTCTTCGAGGAGGTCGCGGCGGACCGCGCCACCCTGCTGCCGAACGATCCGGGCGATCGGCCCCGCGAGGGTCGTCTCTCGGCGACCGCCGCCGACGGCTGCGGCGACGAGGACGACCTCATCGACATCAGCTACTCGGAGAACCTGCTGCCCAACAGCGGCACCACCGACTACGACGTCCGGCACTACGACATCGATCTCGAGTACGCTCCCGGTGAGACGAGCTCCAAGACCAGTGTGACCGCGAAGACCACCATCAGAGCGGTCTCGAGGAAGAGCCTCACGAGGATCAGCCTCGATGCGCGGCGGTTCAACATCCAGTCGTTGAAGGTGAACGGCGCGGCTGCGGCGAGCTACCAGCAGATCAACATCGATCACGGCGACATCCAGAAGCTCCACGTGACGCCGGCGACGCCGGTCGCCGAGGGGGCGGAGTTCACCGTCGAGGTCGAGTACACGACCGGCACCGTCGATGCGTTCAAGGCCGCGGGAGAGTCCAACCAGGGCTTCTTCCCCTCCCAGAACAGCAAGGGCGCGACCGCTCTCGGCCAGCCCTTCGGATCGACCTACTGGTTCCCCAACAACAACAGCACGATCGACCGGGCGACGTACCGGGTCGCGTTGACGGCTCCTCAGGAGCTGACCGGCGTGGCGATCGGCGAGTTGGAGTCGATCAAGCGCAAGGACGGGAAGGTCACCCGCACCTGGGTGCAGAACACGGGCACGATCCCCTATCAGACGCTGGCGTCCTTCGGCGACTACAAGGAGTTCAAGCAGAGCCATGAGCTCCGCGACGGTCGCGTGATCACGCTCCGCAGCTACGCGGATCGCACGCTCTACAACTCGAGCACGGCCAAGCAGCTGCAGATCGAGAAGCAGCTCCAGTCCCAGTCCGCGGTCATCGACTGGGCGGAGGGCCGCTTCGGCGCCTACCCGGGCGTCGCCGGAGGCGCGGTCTACGAGGAGCTGCTGAACGCGAGCCGCGAACCCATCGCGCTCGGCGGGCTGGAGACCAACGGCCGGATCTTCTACTCGCGCGTTCCCGGGGGCAACACCTTCGTGCACGAGTACATCCACCAGTGGTTCGGCAACGGGGTGACCATCGGCAGCTACAACGATCTGTGGCTCAACGAGGGGTTCGCGACCTACTTCGCGAACGTCTACTACGAGGACACCGCAGACCTCGACGCCGTCGAGCAGTACCGCCAGTGGTTCGCCGCGAACGACGACGACGACTTCTGGGCCGTCGCACCCGGCGCCCTCGGCAGCGAGGCGAATCTCTTCAGCAACGCCGTGTACGGGCGGGGCGGCTACGTGCTCGCGGCGCTCCGCGTCGCCGTCGGCGACGAGCTCTTCACCGAGTTCGTGCGCGAGTGGTTCGCCGCGAAGGTGGGCGGTTCGGGCACCACCGCGGAGTTCGCCGAACTGGCCGAAGAGGTGACGAACCGTGATCTGGGAGAGTTCTTCGGCGCCTGGCTCTACGGAGCGGGCCGCCCCGACGCCTTCCCCAGCGAGCAGCTGCCCGAGCGCGAGCCGGGCGCGGAGAAGGCGACGCCGACGGTGTCGGTCAAGCCGGGCAAGGCGTCGGTGCGCTACGGCGCGGCGAACACGGCCCGGATCACGGTCCGCGCCGACGGCGCAGCCGCCGAGGGGCACGTGAAGGTCAGCTACGCGGGCAAGACCGTCGCCTCGCGGGCGAAGCTCACCGGCGGCACCGCCACGGTGACGCTGCCCAAGACCGTCAAGCCCGGCAGCCGGAACCTCTCGGTCGCCTACCTCGGCACCGAGACCGTCGCGGCCGGCCAGGCCACGACCACCGTCCGGGTCCTCAAGGCCAAGACGACGGTCGGCGCGAAGCTCGCGAAGAAGTCGGTCAAGGCCTCCCAGCGCGGCAGGGTCGTGGTCAACGCGAAGCTGAGCGGCGCCTCGGGCGTGCATCCGACCGGGAAGGTGCAGGTGCTGCGCGGCTCGAAGGTGATCAAGACGGTCACGCTGAAGGCCTCGCAGAAGGGGCGCACGACGGTGACGCTGCCGAAGCTGAAGAAGGGCACGCACCAGCTGCGCGTCAAGCTGCCGAGCAGTTCCACCCGGTCCGCGGTGACGAGTAAGCGCGTCACCCTCAGGGTGCGCTGAGCGCGGAGCGGACACGACGCCTCGGGCCCGGATCCTCGAAGGATCCGGGCCCGATCGCGTCGCGGCTCGGCGCTTCGGCGCCGGTCGGAGAGCGACGACGCCGGTCAGAGCGACGGCGCTGGAGGATCCGACCGCGAGCCGGGCCTATCGGGCCAGGTGGCGCCCCTGGGCCGAGAGCCACTCGTCGATGACGGCCTCGCGCTCCTCGAAGCGCGAGGTGGGGAAGGCCAGCCCGCGAGTGGGCACGCTGGCCCCCAGCTCCACGAGCAGGGGGCGGAGCGTGAACTCGACCGCGAGCGCGTGCGCATCAGATCCGATGGTGAACACCGGGATCGCGGTCACGCCGGCGAGTCCGTCGGACGGATACCGGTCGAGGAACGCCTTCAGCAGACCCGTGTAGCTGGCCTTGTAGGTCGGCGTGGCGAAGATCGCGATCTCGGAGCGGCTCACGGTGCCGGAGATCTCGTCGAGGGCCTCGGCCGGCCAGCGGAACACGTCGGGGGCGTGATCGGCGAGGTCCACGACCGCGCCGATCGGCGCGCCGGTGAGCCGGGACACGGCTCCGGCCAGCTCCTCGGCGACGTCCCGCGTGCGCGAGGCGGGCTTCGGGTTTCCTACGACAACAGAGATACTCGGCATCATCACTCCTCGCGAACGTCGTGCGGCAGGAGCCGGAGCGCCCCGGCGCCCCGGCTCCTGCGCGCCTGTCGCAAGACAGGGTAGCCGTCGCGGCCGCGGAGAGCCACCGGGCGCTCAACTCCGCGTAACACCGCGCGCGCGAGGATCCTTGGCAGCCGGCATCCTCACTCGGCGTCCTCGGTCCGAGCACCCCCGGTGAGCCCGACGTACATGGACTCGTGCAGCTCGCGGATGTGGGCCGCGGTCAGGAGCGCGGCCCGGCCCGCGTCGCCGGCCTCGAGGGCCGCGAGGATCTCGCGGTGCCCCTCGTTGCTCTCGTGCAGCAGCCCCATGCTGTAGGGCAGGAAGTACGGATCGAGCGCATCGTTGATCCGAGCCACCAGGGGCTCGGCGAGGGGAACGCGTGCGGCGTCGACCACCCGCCGGTGGAAGAGCCGGTCGGTGTTGCGGAACTCCGCCCAGTCGTCGGTGCGCGCCATCCGGTCGACGCATCCCCGCAGCTGCTCGAGCTCGGCGCCGCTGCGCCGCTCCGCCGCGAGCGCGGCGAACCCCGCCTCGAGCACCGCGCGCTCCTCGATGAGCGCGCGGACCGTCGAGGTGTCGTCGATGAACGACTGCACCGGCTCGTCGGCGGCGTGATGCTCGCCGCCGCGGATGTAGCTGCCTCCGTAGCGTCCCGCGCGCCGGACGACCACGCCCTCCTGCTGCAGCAGCGTCAGGCCCCGGATCACCGAGGATCGGCTGACGCCGAACGCCCGCGCCATCTCCTCGCTGGAGGGGAGCCGCTCGTCGGCGAGCAGCAGCCCCAGGTTGATCGCCATCGTGATCCGCGCGCGAACCGTGTCGACCGCGCTCAGCCGGGCGATGGCGGCGACGCTCGGATCCAGGAGCGATCTCAGCGCGCGCCCCGACGGGTCTGGTTCGGGTGAGGCGGCATCGGGCACAGCCTCAGCTTAGGGGCTGCTCCTCTTGGACGACGCTCTCCAGCTTCAGCTCGACCGTCCGTCCGGCGTCTCTGCGGTTCACGAGCACCCCCACGACCAGGGCGGCGGGCGGGATCAGGGCCAGCACCGTGCTGACGCCGACGCTGCCGCCCGTGACCATGGTGAAGTTGGCCAGCACCAGCCACGCCGCCGCGGTGAGGGCCAGGATCGCCGCGGAGGGCAGCACCAGCGTCGTCCACGGGTTCCTGCGGAGGTTCGGATGGCGCGAGAAGAACACCACGACGGCGATCGTCGTGAGCAGCATCATGAGCACCATCCCGACCGTGGCCACTCCGGCCATGTAGCCGAACACCTCCACGAGCGGGTCCAGGCCGATGACCACGAAGATCAGCACGAGGACGGCCGCGGTCAGGCTCTGCACGAACGAGGAGCGCGCCGGGCTGCGGTGCTCGGGGTGCACCCGGCCGAGCACGGCCGGCAGCGAGCCGATGCGGGCGAGGGCGAACTGATAGCGCGCGACGATGTTGTGGAAGCTGAGGACGCAGGCGAAGAGACTCGTGATCAGCAGGATCTGCATCAGGTCGCGCATGAAGGAGCCCGCATACTGGCCCGCGGTGTCGAGCAGCATGTTCTTGGAGCCGAACAGCGTCTCCTGGGCGACCGCCACGACGGAGCCCGGCCCGGCCGCGATCACCAGCACCCAGACCGAGAGGGTGTAGAAGACGCCGATGATGCCGACGGCGAGATAGGTCGCGCGGGGGATGGTGCGGCTCGGCGTGCGCGCCTCGTCGCGGTAGATCGCCGTCGACTCGAAACCGATGAAGCCCGTGAGCGCGAAGAGCACCGCGACGCCGATCCCCGCGGTGAGGAACACCTGCGGATCGAACGATTCGAGCGACCGCCCCTCGGGCCCGCCGTTGGCGATGACCGCCACGTTGACGACCATCATCACGAGGAGCTCGAGCACGAGCGCGATGCCGAGCACCTTGGACGACAGCTCGATATGCCGGTAGCCGAGGAGGCCCACGATGAGCAGAGCGCCCACCGCGAAGACGGACCAGTGGATCTCCGGCCCGCCGTAGAAGCGGACGAGGTCCATCACCGCCCAGCCCATGTACCCGTAGATGCCTGCCTGGATGGCGGTGTAGGCGACGAGCGCCACGTACGCGGTGCCCATCCCGAGTCGGCTGCCGATGCCCATCGTGACATAGCTGAAGAAGGCGCCGGCCTCCTTCACGTACGGGGTCATCGCGACGAATCCGACGGAGAAGAGCAGCAGCACGATCGAGGCGATGAGGAACCCGACGGGGGCTCCGGCGCCGTTGCCCTGCCCGATGGCGAGCGGGGCGTTGCCGCCGATCACGGTGAGCGGAGCCGCGGCGGCGATCACCATGAAGGCGATGCTTCCGGTGCCGAGGTTGCCGGTGAGCCGGGTGCCGGGAGTCGCTGCCGGCGAGGCGGGAGTGGTGGGCATGGGAACTTCCTTGTTCGTGTCGGCGGTGGCGGTGACGAATGCTCAGGGGGTGGCTCGCGGTGCGAAGAGTTCTCGCCGGACCTCGGAGAGGTAGGTGTTCTGGCGGCGCGCCTCGGCGATGCGCGCGCGGTCGATGCGCGCGGTCAGCAGCTCCGCGCCGTCCGGTCCGGCCTCGGCGAGATGCGCGCCGAGGGGGTCGGCGATGACGCTGCGGCCCACGTAGTCGAAGTCTCCGTCCGTCCCCACCTGGTTGGCGTAGGCCACGTAGACCGACGACTCCCACGCCCGGGTCCGGATGAGGTGCTCGTTCACGAAGGAGAAGGGCGCCATCTGTGCGGTGGGGACCGCGATCAGGTCCGCTCCGTCGAGCGCGGCCGCGCGCACCGTCTCGGGGTACTCGACGTCGAAGCAGATGAGGAGCGCGATCGTGAAGCCGCGGAACCGGGCGAGGGTGACGGGCGCGTCGCCCGGCACGAAGTGCACCCGGTCGAGATCGCCGAAGAGCTGGATCTTCCGGTGCCGGGCGAGCACCTCGCCCCGGTCGTCGACGAGCCAGGCGGCGTTGGCGATCGCGGACGTCGCTTCCCCCAACGGTTCGGGGCCGCCCGCCACGAGCGCGATGCCGCGGCGGCGGGCGATCTCCCGAGCCCGCTCGAGCGGCCGTTCAGCGGCGAGTCGGGCGATGTCCGCACCGATGTTGTATCCGGTGAGGTACATCTCCGGCGCGACGAGCAGTTCCGCTCCGTCGGCGGCGGCGCGCCGCGCGGCATCGTCCAGCGACGCGAGGTTCGCAGCGACGTCCCTCGGAGTGCTGGCCGCCTGCCAGACGGCTATGCGCAGCGACGGAGCCTCGGGATGCATAGCTGACATTCAACCACAATTAACCCAAAATAGGTTAATTAAATTCGGCCTCCCCGACTCGCGTGAGCAGAGAAGCGACCCCGAGCGGCGGGCGAACTAGAAGGAGGCCGTCTTCCGGTCCGGCTCGAGGAGGTTCTCCGGGACGCCGATGACACCGTCCGCGAGGAGTTCCTCCACGTCTTCCCGGGGAATCCCCAGATCCCGCGTGAGCACGCGCACCGTATCCGCGCCGAGCGCCGGCGGATACCTCGCCGGCACGTCATCGGTGCCGACGAAGCGGATCGGCGTGGCGACGTTCTCGAAGGAACCGGCACCGTCCGACACCGTGAGCAGCGTCCCGTCATCGGAGGCGCGGGCGTCCTCGATGGCCTCCAGCACGTTCTTCACCGGGGCCACCGGCACCGAGGCCTCCGTCAGCAGCCCGACCCACTCCTCCGCGGGCTGCTCCGCGAAGCGCGCTTCCAGGATCTCCCAGAGCTGCTCCTTGTTGCGCAGACGGGCCGCGGCATCGATGAAGCGCGCGTCGGAGACGAGCTCCGGCACTCCGAGGACCCGGCACAGCCCCTCCCACATCCGCGGGGTGTTCGCAGTGACGACGAACTCTCTCCCATCGCCGCCGCGGAAGGAGCGATAGGTGGCGATCGAATCGTGGCCGGCCCCCTGCGGCCCGGGCGCCTCGTCGTTCACGACCGTGTAGAGCGCCTGGTACGACAGCATCGCCAGCTGACCGCGCAGCATCGAGACGTCGATGATGCGGCCCCGGCCCGTCTCGCCCCGCGCGCGCAGCGCGGCGAGGATGCCGATCACCGCATAGAGGCCGGCGACCACATCGCCGGCCGGAATCCCGAGCCTCGCGGCCGGCGCCCCCGGGTGTCCCGTCAGGCTCATGACCCCGCTGAGCGCCTGCACCACCATGTCGTACGCGGGTCGATCGCGCAGCGCGCCCTCCTGGCCGAAACCGCTGATCGACGCCCAGACCACCCCGGGATGCTCCTCGAGCACCGCGGACGGGGCGATACCGAGCCGTTCCGTCACGCCCGGACGGAAGTTCTCGACGACCACGTCCGCTCCCGCGATGAGCTGCTGCATCACCGCGAGACCTCGCGGATCCTTGAGGTCGAGGGCCACGCTGCGCTTGTTGCGGTTGTTCGAGAGGTAGTAGGCGCTGACGCCGTCGATCTCGGGCCCCGCGATGGCTCGACTCGAGTCGCCGGTGAGCGGCTCGACCTTGATGATCTCGGCTCCCAGGTCGCCGAGCAGCTGCGTGGCGGACGGGCCGGAGAGGAAGGTGGTCAGATCGACCACCCGTATGCCGCTCAGGGGCGGCTGCTCCCCGCCGCTCATGCCGCCTCGAAGATGTGGATGGTGCAGGCGCCGTGATCGAGTCCCGCGGTGCCGCCGCCGGTGACATGGGTCATGCCCCAGCGCGCGTCCTCGATCTGCCGGGCGCCGGCCTGCCCCGTGAGCTGCCAGAAGGCCTCCGCGACCTGGGCCACGCCGCTCGCGCCGACCGGATGCCCCTTCGAGAGCAGCCCCCCGCTCGGGTTCACCACCACGTCTCCCCCGAAGGTGGTGCGGTCGTCCCGGATGAGGTCGACGGCGTGTCCGCGCTCCGCGAGCCCGAGGATCTCGTAGTAGACGAGCTCCGCGATCGAGAACGCGTCGTGCAGCTCGATCATGTCGAGATCCTTCGGCTCGATGCCGGCCTGCGCGTAGGCGTCTCTCGCGGAATGGTAGCTGATGTCGGGCCACGTCATGTCGCGGAACCCTTCCTCGACATGGCCCGAGTGCAGCACCGAAGCCGCCACGCGGATCCCCGGCTTGGCATCCATCCGGGCCCGCGCCCGCTCGGAGACGAGCACGACGACGGCCGCCCCGTCACCGGTGGGGCAGCACATCGGAAGGGTCAGCGGATCGGCGATGGGCCGGGCGCTCAGGACCTCCTCGACGGTCGTCTCGGTCCTGAACTGCGCGAAGGGGTTCAACGCCCCGTGTTTGCGCGACTTCACGCTCACCAGCGCGAGATCCTCCGGGGTGGCATCGGTGTCGTGGAGATAGCGCGTGGCGCGCATCGCGTAGACCGCGGGCATGATGATGCCCTGCTTCACCTCGCGATCCTCGGGAGAGAGCGGCAGCGCTCCGCCGCCGAACTGCGTCAGCTTCTCCACGCCGATGACGACGGCGACGTCGATCACGCCCTGCGCAATGGCGTTCCGGGCCTCGTGCACGGCGGTCGCGCCGCTCGAGCAGGCGTTGTCGACGTTGACCGTCGGCACCGTTCCCAGCCCGATCTCCTTGCAGATGCGCTGCCCGGTCATCATCCCGCCGTAGGAATGCCCGACGTAGACGGCGTCGATATCGCTCTTCTCGATGCCGGCGTCGCGGATCGCGTCGACGAGCGGCGACACCGCGAGGCCGACGTACGACGAGCTGCGATGCTTGCCGAAGGGGATCATCGCGGCCGATATGACGTAGACGTTTTCGCTCATGTTGCGTTTCTCCTCGTGTTTCAGGCGTCGGCGCTCGTCGTGAAGTACCAGCGGTCGTCCTCGACGACGAGCCGAACCGGCGCGTCGACGCGGAGGGGGGTCCCGTCCTCGAAGAGATCGGCGAGCGTGCGAACCTCCACGCCGTCCAGATCGACGTAGCCGAGGGGGCGGACCTCGCCGGCTCCGGGATGGAGGCGCGTGTATGAGTAGAGGATGCCGGTGCTGGGCAGGGCCAGCCGCGACACTCGACGGCCGACGCAACCGCTGCACACCACCCGGCTGCCGATCATGGTGCGACCGCACTCGTCGCAGCGGGTGCCGATCAGCCGCTTGCCCTCGTCGAAGTCGCCGATCAGGCTGTCGCTCTCGAGGTCGGCGATCGGCTCCGAAACGCTCGCTTCGGTGGTGGTGTTCATGGTGTGTGCTTCTCCTTGTGAGCTGCGTGACGGGAGCAGGGGGCTTGCGAGCCGGATCCGGCGGGGACCGGTCCGTTCCGCGGGCCGGTGGTCAGTAGATCAGTAGGGGGTTGATGAGCACCCCGGTCGAGCGGTGGATGGCGGTGGGCGCCGCGACGAGCTGCCCGACCGAGGTGCCGGCGGCACGGAGCTCGGCCGCGGCGGGACCGAGCAGGGAGTTGTCGACGAGGCAGAGCCCGATCGCCCAGATCAGATCGTGCACCTCCAGCAGATTGCCGGGGTTGCTGCGCGCGTCGTGGAAGTCCCAGAGCACCAGACCCGGATCCTGCGCGGCGAGCCACTGCGCGCCGGACCCGTCGATGCCGGGCCTCGGCTGGAGCACGGCGCCGGGAGTGTAGGAATGCCCAGCGGCCTCGAAGCGATCCCGCCCCTGGTAGACGATCAGGGCGTCCCCCGGTTCCGTGCTCACTCCGGTCGCGGCGAGGGCGGCGGCGAGATCGGCCTCCGTCACGGGCTCCTCGGCGGTCACCCAGTCCGTCCCCCGCACGGCGGGGATGTCGAGCAGCACGCCGCGGGTGGCGATGCCGTGCCGCGCCCAGGCGACCATCGTGTCCTCGTCCTCCTGTGAGGCCCCGACCGGGATGCCACCGTGCCAGGTGCCATCGGCACCGATGTGCGCGAAGCCGTCCATGTGGGTGTTGTGCACGCCGTGCGCATCGTAGGTGATGACGTCGCCGCCGTGCGCCCGCCGACCGTGCACGCCCGCCTGGACTTCGAGGTCGACACTGCCGTGCCCGTCCGGCAGCTCGACGACGGCGAGTGCCTGCCACTGCGCCTTCTCTCGGGCGAGCGCGTCGGCCATCGCCGCGAGCTGCGCCGGTCTGGTCTCGACCTCGCGCTCGAGCGAGACGGCCCGGCCCCGCGCGACGGCGGCGACCCCGCGGAGCCTGGCGGTCTCATCGATGAGATCCACCGAACCGCGGCACGGCGCCCCGGGAGAGTGACGCTTCGCGGCGTGCGCCTCGGCGAGCTCCCGCGCCCAGGGGAGCAGCGGGTCTGGAAGGTCTGCGGTCATGTCGGTGCCTCTCGCGAGCTAGGAAATCGGAACGGGGTCGTCGGTCGTCAGTCGAGTGGGAAGTGGCAGGCGGCGAACTGGCCGGGACGCACCTCGCGCATCTGCGGCTCCTCCATCGCGCAGCGCTCCTGCGCGATGGGGCAGCGCGCCCGGAAACGGCAACCGGACGGCGGCTTCAACGGCGACGGGATGTCGCCCTGCAGCGCCGGCCCGTCGAAACCGCCCTCGGCCTCCGGATTCGGCACAGAGTCGAGCAGGCCCCTCGTGTACGGATGCGCCGGGCGATCGTACACTTCGACCGCGTCCCCGAACTCGCAGGTCTTGCCGAGGTACATCACCAGGACGTTGTCGCTGAAGCTCCGGACCACGCCCAGATCGTGCGCGATGAAGACGATCGTCAGATCGTACTTCTCCTTCAGCTCCTCGAGCAGATTGAGGATCTGCGCCTGCACCGAGACGTCCAGCGCGGAGATCGGCTCGTCGCAGATGAGCAGCCCCGGCCGCACCGCGAGGGCGCGCCCGATCGCCACCCGCTGCGCCTGGCCGCCCGACAGCTGCCGCGGCAGCATGTCGGCGAAGCGCTCGCTCGGCAGCCCGACCTGGCCGAGGATCTCCGGAGCCTCGTCGAGCCGCTCCTTCTTCGAGACCCCGTCGATGGCCGCCCCCTCCATCACGATCTCCTTGACGGAGCGCCGCGGATTGAGCGAGCTGACGGGGTCCTGGAAGATCATCTGCATCTCCCGCCGCAGCTCCTGCATGCGCCGGGGCCCGGCCTCGTCGATCGCCTCGTCCTTGAACCGGACCCTGCCGCCGGCGATCGGGTCGAGACGCAGCACCGCTCGGCCGGTGGTCGACTTGCCGCATCCGGATTCGCCGACGATGCCGAGCGTTTCGCCCTGCAGGAGATCGAAGCTCACCCCCGCAACGGCTTTGAACGCTCCGGCTGAGGTGTGGTACTCGACTTCGAGGTCGTCCACGGACAGGACTGCCGCGTCCCCGCGGAGGTGCGCGTTTCCGCTACCGGCCAACGAGCTCACCTGCTCTCTCTGCTACGGGATGGAAGCACGCGACCGCATGATCCGACACCGTCGCGATCATCGGCGGTTGCCCGCTCTGGCATGTGTCGGTCGCCGCCGGGCACCGTGCCGCGAAGCGGCAACCGGGCGGCGGCTCGGTCGGAGAGGGCAGCGAGCCCCTGATCACGTTGAGCGGCGCATGCCGCTCGTGCTCGATCGTCGGAGTGGCGGCGAGCAGCGCGCTCGTGTACTGGTGCCGGGGTTGCTCGAAGACCGCCCGACTCGCCCCCAGCTCGGCGAGGCGACCGGCGTACATGACCGCCACGCGATCGGTCTGCCCGGCGACGACGTGGAGGTCGTGCGAGATGAGCATCAGCGACATCCGCCGCTCGAGCTGAATCCTGCGCAGCAGGTCGAGCACCTGCCGCTGAATGGTCACGTCCAGCGCCGTCGTCGGCTCGTCGGCGATCAGCAGATCCGGTTCGCAGGCGAGTGCGACGGCGATCATGACCCGCTGGCGCATCCCCCCGGAGAGTTCGTGGGGGTAGGCGCGGAGACGGCGCTCGGGATCGGGCACGCCGACCTCGACGAGCAGGTTGAGGGCGCGGGACTGCGCCTCCGAGCGGCTCACCCCGAGGTGCCGGCGCATCCCCTCCGTGAGCTGACGCTCGACGCGCACCACGGGGTTGAGCGATCGCCCGGGATCCTGGAACACCATGGCGATCTGCTTGCCCCAGATCTCCTCGAGCTCCTTACGCTTCAGATCCAGCAACTCTCGACCGTTGAACCGCACGGATCCGGTGCATGCCGAGTTCGAGGGCATGAGCCCCATGACGGCGCGAGCCATGACCGACTTGCCCGATCCCGATTCGCCGACCACCCCCAGCGCGGCGCCGTGGTCGATGCTCAACGAGACGCCGTCCACCGCCTTCACCACTCCGCGCGGAGAGCCGATGTAGGCATGGAGGTCGTCTACCTCCAGGAGCTTGCCTTCGCTCATTGCGTCTTTTCCTTACGTTTGATCCGACGTGGTAGGGGCGGGCGCCTCGTGTCAGCCGATGCCAGGCGCCCGCTCCGCTTCGGGCCTACTGCTGGAGCCAGACTCCGGCGATCCGGGGCGTGGTGTATCCGTACATGAGGATGCCCTGCACCTGGTCGGTGGTGAGGAGCTCATTGTGGTAGGAGTTGAAGATGATGTAGGGCGCCAACTCCACGAGCCGCTCCTGCACGATCGCGTACTGCTCACGACGCACCTCGTCGTCGTCCGAGGCGCCGGCGGCATCGAGCGCGGCGTCCGTCTCCGGATCGTCGAATCGCGAGTAGTTCGATGCGCCCGCCTTGCTGTGCAGCATGCCCCACAGGCGCCCATTGGGCTCGGAGAACGCCGCCGAAGAGACGGTGAGCTGGTAGTCGCCGGCGGTCGTGAAGACGCCCGCCTCGTTGGCCGGACGCTGATCGGCCGTCACCGACACGTTGTCGTAGCCCTGCAACTGCGACTGGATCGAGTCGAAGGAGCTCTGCGACGGCCCAGGAGTCATCGTGAAGGAGAACGACAGCGGTGCGCCCTCTGCGGCCAGCTCGTCGAACAGTTCCTGCGCCTTCTCGGGGTCGTGCTGGTCGAGCGGGATATCCGAGTAGTACGGCGAGTCTTCGGGGAAGAGCGTGCGCGGCACCGAGGGGTAGCCGCCGCTCGACGCGTCGGCGAGCGCCTCGAGGTCGAGCGCGTGGGCGACCGCCTGGCGGGCGCGCGCATCGTCGAAAGGCGCCTTCTCGGTGTTGAACATCAGCGCGGTGCCGCCGTTGAACTGGTAGTCGTGCGACACGAAGCCGGCCTGCACCGCGCTCTCAGACGTCGAGGCCTCCGAATTCATGACGGCATCCACATCGCCCGTCAGCAGCGCGTTCAGACGCTGGGTCGTGTCGGAGACGCCCTGGATCTCGAGCCCGTCGAGATAGGGCAGCCCGTCCTCCCAGTAGTCGTCGTTGCGAACCACCTTGGTCACGCCGTTCGGCGTCCAGCTCTCGAGCGTGAAGGGTCCGGCGCCGATCGGATTCTTGTTGAACTCCTCGGTGCCCTTCTCGAGCGCGGTCGGCGACGCGATCCACTGCATCGCGTAGACGATGAAGTTCGAGACGAAGCCCGGGTTCGGCGCCGTCATCGTGAGCTTCAGCGTGAGGTCGTCCACGACCTCGATCTCTTCGACCTGGCTCGCGAAGCCGACGCTCGCCGAGCCCAGCTCGGGATCCTGGATCCGTTCCCAGTTGAATTTCACGGCCTCCGCATCGAACGGCGTGCCGTCGGTGAAGGCGATGCCCTCGCGAAGGGTCACGGTGAAGGTCGCTCCGCCGTCGTCGCTCTCGAAGGTCTCGCACATGTGGCACTCCGCCACGCCGGTGTCGGGGTTGGGCACCAGGAAGTCGCCGTAGAGCGCGCTGTAGGTAACCGGGGTGGTCGTCGAGCTGAAGGCCTGCACCGGATCGAAGCCGGCGATGGGAGCGCCCTCGATCAACCGGAGCGTGCCCCCGCTGACCGGGTCGCCGGCCGGCTCCTGGTTACCGTTCGTGGTGGCGCCCCCTCCGGAGCAGCCGGCGAGAACCAGGCACGCCACGGCGGTGAGTGCGGCATATGCAGATTTCCTCTTTGAAATCACGGTGTCCATCTTTCTCTTGTGTGGTGGGTGGGAAGCGGGAAGGACGGTGCCGCTGACGAGCGGGCACGGGCGAGCACTGGACGCATGCGGCACGGCTCAGTTCTGCAGCGTGCGGTCGAAGCGGAGCCGGAGGTGCTCGCCGGCCTGATTGAGGGCGAACACCGTGAGGAACAGCGCGCCCGCCGGCACGAACGTCATGTACGGTTCCGTTCGCAGCACCGCCGCCCCCGAGTTGATCATGCCGCCCCAGCTGGGCGTCGGCGGCGGGATGCCGAGCCCGAGGAAGCTGAGCGACCCCTCGGCGACGATCAGGGCCGCGATGACGAGCGGAAGGTACGCGGCGATGGAGGGGACGACGTTCGGCAGCACCTCTCGGATCAGGATCCGGGAGTTGCTCGCCCCCATGTTCCTCGCGGCCCGCACGAAGTCCCGGCTCGCCCACGCCATCGTGTTCGCCCGCGTCAGGCGGATGAAGGTCGGGGTGCTGCTGACGGCCAGGCCGATGAGGATCACCCAGATGCTCGGCGAGAAGATCGCGGTCATCGCGAGCAGGAGCACGAGCACGGGGAAGGAGAGCACGACGTCGGCGATCAGGGTGATCACCCAGTCGATCGCGCCGCGGAAGTAGCCTGCGATGAGGCCGAGGGTGATCCCGAGGATCACGCCCACCCCGGCCGCGCACGTGCCGACCACGAGCGAGACCTGCGCGCCGTAGACGAGCCTGGAGAGCAGCGACCGACCGACCGCGTCGGTGCCGAGCCAGAGCTCGATCGGCCCGTCGAACGAGGGCGCTTGGCGCCCGGGCCCCGCAACGGCATCGTAGGAGGGAATGGGCAGGATCGGGGCGAAGAGCGCGAGGAAGACGATCAGGGCGATCCAGAAGTAGGAGAACCAGACCAGCGCCGAGAACTGCCTGCGCGGCGGCGCGATGCTGGGAGCGCCCGTACGGGCGACTCCTTCCCGCACCTTCTTACCGGGCCGCACCGTGACACTCGTGGTGGGGATCATGCGGTCACCGCCGGCTTCTGCTCACGCGCCGGTCTCTTCTCACCGGTCTTGCGCCTCCTCGCCTTCGGCGCGCGGCGGACGCGCGGATCGACCAGACCGTAGCCGATATCGACGAGCATGTTCATGACGACGAAGACCAGGGCGATGAAGGAGACCACCCCCTGCACGGCGACCACGTCGCTCGTGCTGACCGCGGTCGCGATGAACTGCCCGAGACCGGGGAGCACGAAGAGCATCTCGACGATGATGGTGCCGCCGATCAATCGCGCCAGGCTGAGGCCCGAGATCGTCAGCAGCGAGAACGACGACGGCCGGAACGCGTGGCGGAACATGACGTAGTTGCCGGAGAGGCCCTTCGCGCGCGCGGCGGCGACGTAGTCCTCGCGGAGCGTGCCGATCAGGTCGGCGCGCAGCACGCGGTGAAAGGCCGCGATCTCGGTGATCCCCGCGGCGAGCGCCGGGAGGAACGCCGCCCGCAGATTGGCTCCCAGACCCTCGTCCAGGGGAGTCCAGCCGAGCGCGGGGAAGGCGTTCAGGCTGACCGCGAAGAAGTAGATGAGGATCGGGCCGGCCACGAAGGCGGGCACCGAGAGGAACACCGAGGTGATGGCGCTGATCCCCCGGTCGAGCGCGCTCCCCGGTCGCGCGGCGGAGAGGATGGCGAGCGGGATCGAGATGAGCAGGGAGATGATCAGGGCGAGGAACGCGATCTCCAGCGTCACCGGCAGGCGCTGCAGGATCGACTGCATGACCGGGATGTGGGTGATCGGAGACGTGCCGAGATCACCCTGCACCGCATGCCACAGCCAGTCGACGTACTGCACGATGAACGGGCGATCGAAGCCCAGCGACGCGTTCAACGCCGCGACGTTCTCCGGCGTCGCCTCCTCGCCCAGGATCGTCTGCGCGACCGAGCCGGGAGCGAGGTGCAGCAGCAGGCTGACGCTGAAGGTGACGAGCAGAAGGACGACGATTCCGTAACCGACCCGGCGGAGGGCGTTAGACCACACGGTCACCTCCCGTGTCCCTCGCCGGCGAGAAGGCCAGCCCGAGCAGCGTGCGACCGCTGCCATGATCCGATGTCACATCGACTCCTTCGTCGTTTGCGTGTGCCGCAGATGCGCAGCCTCGGCACGTCGACCGTGACCGTGCGGGGCCGCCGGCGTCAGTAACCGTACCGTCAATAACGTTCTGTTTAAAAGAACATCAGTTCTGTATTGCGAACTACGGCAAGTTTGCACGAGCGGATCGGCCTTGTCAACACGAGGCCGCCGCAGAGAATCAAGTCGTTACCGCACGGAGATGCACCCCGCCCCACTCGCATTGACTTCACGCCGCACATATGCGAAGATTCAAGATGTTCTGTTGTAGAGACTAATTGTTCCTGAATACAGAACACACACTCGTCCCTCACCCACGACAAGGATGTCTTCTGAAATGACGGATTATCTTGGCTACCAAGGAAAAGTATGTGTGATCACCGGGGCCGCGTCCGGCATGGCGCGGGCGCTGACCGAGGTGCTCGTGGACCTCGGCGCCGAGGTGTACGCCATCGATCGCGTGGATTCCCCGGTCCCCGGGGTCAAGGCCTCCTTCGTCGCTGATCTCAGTGACCAGAACTCGATCGACGAGCTCTTCACCACCCGCCTCCCGCAGGAATTCGGTGCCTTCTTCGGCGTCGCCGGCCTGGCGGGCGTGCACAACACCTTCGCCGAGACCATGACGGTGAACTACACCGCCAACAAGTACCTCACCGACGCCTACCTCGCCGATCGGATCACCACGGGCGGTTCGATCGCCTACGTCACCTCCGCGGGCGGCCTGCGCTGGGAGTACCCCGAGATTCGTGCGGAGCTCGCCCCCTTCACCGATCCGGCCGCGGACTGGGCCGCGCTCACCGAGCGCATCGAGGCGTTCAACGCCGAGCACGGCGGCGAGCTCCCCGGCTTCGTGGGCTACCTGCTGTCGAAGCGCGCACTCAATCTCTTCGTCGCCGAGCGGGTCGAGACCTTCGCCGCCTCCGGCGTCCGCATCAACGCCGTCCTTCCCTCCATGACCTCGACCGGCATGCTCGGCGACTTCGCCGAGCAGCGCGGGGGCATGGACAACCTGAAGGCCGGGAGCACCGGCCCCGCCGGCCGCCTCGCAGAGCCGCTCGACATGGCGCGCGCGCTCGCGTTCCTCGGCAGCGATCTCGGCGGATTCCTCTCGGGGGTCCACCTCGACGTCGACTACGGCATGAACGCCCTCGAACTCGCGGGAATCACCCCCATGCGCACGAACCGCACCCTGGCAGAGATGCTCGCGCAGCGCGCTTCCTGACCCCTCCCGCACTCAGGCACACAGCGAACGAAGGAACCCCGCAATGAGCAACGCATCGAGCATCCGCAGCACCCCCATCGCACTCCGCCACCCCGACAAGTTCTTCATCGACGGCCGGTGGACCGCCCCGAAGCACGACCTCCCGCCCTTCGAGGTGATCGACTCGGCCACCGAAGAGGTCTTCTACACCGTCGCGCAAGCCGGCCCAGACGACATGGACGCCGCGATCGCCGCCGCACGACGGGCGTTCGACCACGGCGAGTGGCCGTTCCTGGAGCACGCCGAGCGCGCCGAGTACCTCCGCAAGCTCGCCGACGGCCTGCGCGCGCGCTCCGAGGAGATGGCGGCGTTCTGGACCCGGCAGACCGGCCCGACCTACGCGATGTCGCAGGCCTCGATGCAGCGGGTGCCGATGGCCTACGAGTTCTACGCGGATCAGGCCGAGAGCTATCCCTGGGTCGCCCCGGGCGAGTCGATGATGTCGAAGTGGGCGGCCGTGGTGGCCGAGCCCGTCGGCGTGGTCGCGGCGATCGTGCCGTGGAACACGCCGCTCTCGCTCGCGACCTGGAAACTCGCCCCCGCGCTGCTCACCGGCTGCACCGTCGTGCTCAAGCTTCCAGCGGAGGCGCCAGGCGAACTGCTGGTGCTCACCGAGGTCGCCGAGGAGATCGGGCTCCCACCGGGCGTGCTCAACGTGGTGACCGGGCGCCGCGGGGTGACCGAGCAGCTCGTGCGCGATCCCCGCGTCGACAAGATCGGATTCACCGGCTCGAGCGAGGTCGGCAAGAAGATCGCCGTCGCGGCGAGCGAACGGCTCGCCCGCTTCACCCTCGAACTCGGTGGCAAGTCCGCCGCCGTCGTGCTCGACGACTACGATCTCGAGAAGGTCGCCGCGGTCATCACCGGCCAGGAGATCTCGCTCACCGGCCAGAACTGCTCGTCGTTGACCCGCGTGATCGTGCCCGAGCATCGGCACGCCGAGTTCGCGGAGATGCTCGGGGCCGCCTTCAGCGCGGTGAAGCTCGGCGATCCCTTCGACGAGGCCACGCAGATGGGCCCCGTGGCGATGCAGCGCCAGCAGAAGAGCATCCTCCAGTACATCGACACGGGCGTGCGGGAGGGCGCGACGCTCGTCGCCGGCGGTCATCGCCCGGAGCATCTCCAACGCGGATGGTTCGTGGAGCCCACCGTCTTCGCGAACGTCGACCCGAACGCGACGATCGCGCAGGAGGAGATCTTCGGTCCGGTGGTGTCGATCATCCCGTCCAAGGACGAGGCCGACGCCATCGCCATCGCCAACGGCACCCCGTTCGGACTGAACTCCGCGGTCTTCACCGACGACCCCGACCGGGCCTGGCACGTCGCCCGCCGTCTCCGCGCCGGCACCGTCGGCCACAACGGCTTCAAGGTGGAATCGCTGCTCCTCGGCTTCGGCGGGGTGAAGGAGTCCGGATACGGTCGCGAGGGCGGCTCCATGGGCATCGGCGCCTACGTCGAGCCGAAGACCGTGCTGCTCGACGACGCCCCCGCGCGCTTCAAGTAAACGATCAGACAAGCAAAGGAAGGTCGCTCATGACCACCGTCGAAATCAACCCTGTCGAGGTCGACTTCTTCACCGACCCGGACGTCGCCTCGCGCGCGGAGCCCTACTTCGACTTCATGCTGAAGAACCATCCGGTCTTCCGCGAGCCGAAGTACGGCGTGGTCATCGTCACCGGGTACGAGGAGTGTCTGCAGGTCTACCATCAGCCCGACGTGTACTCCTCGATCAACCGCACGGGAGGACCGATCCTGGAGCTGCCGTTCGAGGTGACCGGAGACGACATCACCGATCTGCTCGAGCAGCATCGAGACTTCTTCTCGTCGAACGACCAGATCGTCACCTTCGACCCGCCCAAGCACACGGACCATCGCGCCATCCTGATGGGCCTGATCACCCCGAAGCGGCTGAAGGAGAACGAGGAGTTCCTCAAGCGCATGGCGGATCGCTACCTCGACGAGCTGCTTCCGCAGGGCGAGTGCGAGTTCGTCTGGGACTACTCGAAGAAGTACACGATCCTCGCGGTGGGCGACCTGCTCGGCGTGCCCGAGTCGGACTTCCCCATGCTGCTGGAGATCTTCTCGGCGGGACCTCAGGGCCCGGTGCTCGGCAACCTCGAGTTGCAGGTCAACCACCACAACAGCCTCGAGCGCCTCTACGGCTACTTCATCGAGAAGATCGAAGAGCGCCGCAGGGAGCCCCGGGAGGACGTGCTGACGGGCATGGCGCTGGCCACCTTCCCGGACGGCACGCTGCCCGAGCCCATCGAGGTCGCGCGCATCGCGTCGAACATGTTCCAGGCCGGCCAGGAGACGACGGTGCAGATCATGGGCATCTGCCTCCAGCGCATCGCGGACGACCAGGGGCTCCAGGAGCTCCTACGCAACGAACCGAAGCTCATCCCGGCGTTCATCGAGGAGACGCTGCGCGTGGAGGCCCCCATCAAGGGCTCGTTCCGCGTCGTGAAGCGGCCGACGGAGCTCGGCGGCCTCGAACTGGCACCCGGGACCAACGTCATGCTGCTGCACGGCGCCGCCGGGCGGGACGAGAAGATCTTCGAGAATCCTGCGGACTTCGATGTGCGGCGTCCGAACGCGCGTCAGCACCTCGCGTTCGGGCGCGGCATCCACACCTGCCCGGGCGCGCCGCTCGCCCGGGCCGAGGCGGTGTTCTCGCTGCAGCGGTTCCTGGAGCGCACCGAGAGCATCTCGATCGACGAGTCGCATCACGGCCCCGCCGGCGCGCGCGACTGGGATCTGATCCGCAGCTACAAGTTCCGCGGACACCAGCACCTCTACGTGACCTACACCCCGGTGGAGCAGTGATGGCCGACGAACTCGCGGTCGACCGGGACCGCTGCATGGGCTCCGGACAGTGCACCTTCTACGCGCCGCAGACCTTCGACCTCGATGAGGACAGCATCGCCATCGTGATCGATGAGCACGGCGACGACGAGGAGAAGATCAAGATGGCGATCGACGTGTGCCCGACCCGCGCGATCACCCGCGCGGGCGCGGGCGGGTGATCGCGACGGGATAGCCCGTCTCACGAGACGGAACGGGGTGGGGGGGGGGGGGGGGGCGCCCCCCCCCCCCCCGGCCCCCCGGGGGGGGGGCCCGCCGGGGGTCCCCCCCCCCACCGCCGCGGGGGGGGGGGGGGGGGGCGCCCCCCCCCCCCCCCCCACCCCGTTCCCCGTTGCGGGCTACCAGGCGACGGGCAGCTCGTGGATGCCGAAGTTGCTGTACTCCTTGAAAGGAAGCTCCGAGACCTCCGCGGTCAGGCGCAGATCGGGGAGGCGCGCGAACAGCTTCTCGAGCACGATCACCAGCTCCAACCGCGCGACGTTCTGGCCGAGGCACTGGTGCGGACCGAATCCGAAAGCCACGTGGTTGCGCGCGCCTCGGGTGAAGTCGATGCGATCGGGATCCGGGAATACGTCGGGATCACGATTGGCGGTGTTCGTGAGCGCGTAGACGACGGAGCCCGCGGGGATCGTGTGACCGCGCACCTCGAGGTCCTCGACCGCCAGGCGCAGGCCGCCCGTCTCGGCGATGGTGAAGTAGCGGAGGAGCTCCTCCACCGCGCCGGGGATCAGCTCCGGCTTCTCGTCGAGCTGCCGACGCAGCTCCGGCCTGTCGAGTAGCACCATGACGCAGAGGGAGATCATGTTGCTCGTGGTCTCATGTCCGGCGATGAGCAGCAGATGCCCGAGACCGATCGCCTCCTCCCGACTCGCCCCGGCGGCCAGCTGACGACTGATGATGTCGTCGCCGGGGCGCTCGATCCGCGCGTCGACGAGCGTGGCGATGTAGTCGATGATCGCCATCGAGGCCTGCTGCCGATCCTCGTTCGGAGCCGTGCCGTCCGCGAAGACCCCTGCCTTGTCCTGGAAGAAGTCGTAGTCCTTCTCGGGCACGTCGAGCAGCTTCGCGATCACCGTAGAAGGCACCGGGAGGGAGAAGAGATCGACGAAGTCCCCCCGATCGCCGCTCGCGATCATCGCGTCGATGGTCTCGTCGACGATCTGCTCGATGCTCGGCCGCAGCGCCGCGATCTTCTTCACCGTGAACTCGCCCATCACGCGGCCGCGCTGCGTCGAATGCGCCGGCGGATCCATCTCGATGATGCGCCCTTGATGGCTCTTCGGGTTGTAGGCCTGGTGCCCCGGATGCAGCGGGTTGGAGCGGTCCGAGCTGAAGCGGGTGTCGCTGAGCATCGCGCGCACATCCTCGTACTTCGCGATGGTCCATACGTCGCCGCCCCGCTCGGTCCAGTCCAGATGCGCAACCGGCTGCTCGGCCTGGAGCCGACGATGCAGCGCGGGCGGGCCGTAGGGCTCGGTCCGTCGTTGGGAAAAGGGGGTCCTCGTCATTGAACACTCTCTCTCGTGCGCGAGGATCGGCGGATCCTCATCGATATTCATCTCTTCAGTTGGGGCACGGCGCTGGCCGGCGACGCCCGCCGCGGCGCCACCCGCGGCTGCCGAGAGCGGGAAGCCCTCGCCCAGATCTCCTCCTCGTCGATGCCTGGCTCGCCGGCGATCCACGCGCGAACATTTCTTGCGAATCTGTTCTACCGAACAGAACGATTGATCTATTCAACGCAACATCCAGTATGCGCCCGCTCGGCCCGCTCTGTCAATCCGGCGACGCACCGACGACGGAGCCCGCCGACACCCTCGCCGGCGCAGCACGGTCCGCGCGGACCGGAGCCCCGGCGATCCGCCGACCGGGCGCTGCGAGTCCCGTCAGTCGAGCTCGGGGGCGACGGCGCCCCCGAGGCTGCGCGTGATGCGCGCGGCCGAGTCCCGTACACGATCGGCCAGGCCGCCGAGCTCCGAGGCGTTGAAGCGGGATTCCGGGAAGGAGACGCCGGCCACGCCGAGCACCCCGCCGGGCCCGAACACCGGCGCCGCGATCGCCACGGCGCCGGAGATGCGTTCGCCGTGCGTGACGGCGAACCCGTTCTCCCTGATCACCGCAAGCCGCTCGGCGAGCTCGGCCGAGTCGACGATCGTCCGCGCGGTCTTCGCCTCCAGCGGCCCCGAGAGCACCTGCTCACGCACCGAGCTCGGCGCGAAGGCCAGGATCGCCAAGCCGCTGGCGCCCGCGTGCAGGGGCAGCCACTCCCGCAGCGGGATGACGTACCGCAGCGGGTGCGGCGACTCGATCGTGTGGGCGAACATCATCTGGGCCCGCTGCGGGCTGTAGACGCCGAAGAACACGGTCTCCTGCGTCCGCGAGCCGAGATCCTCGAGGACGCCCGCGGAGAACTCGTGCAGGGGATGGCGGGCGGAGGCCCGCCAGGCGAGACGCAGGAACTCGAGCCCCAGCTGGTAGGCCCCGTCATCCGCGCGCCCGACCAGCCCGAGCCGCTCGAGATCGGCGAGCAGGCGGTGGGCCGTGCTGGGGCTCACGCCGAGCCGTCCGGCCAGCTCCCGCACCCCGTGCGACTCCTGCTCGCTGTCGACGAGCAGCGTGAGCAGCTCGACGCCCCGGGCCAGCGGTTGCCTGCGACGCGAGGACTCCGCGTCGTCGCCATCCTCGTTCGCTCTGCTCACATCTCGACCGCTTCCGTCTGCCCCGCGAACGACGCTGCGGCCGCTTGACAAGTCCCGCCGCGCTGAGGCATGCTGGATCTGCGCGTTACGCAACACCCGTTCTGCTATACAAAACACTGTTGTCGAGTGCCTCGCACCCGCCGCGCTCCGGCGCATGCCCGGAGCGCACACGAGAGCCCTCAGGCACCCAAGGCGGACCCTATCAGAGTTGAGGGGAGGTCGAGGGGCGGCCTCCGGCGAGCCGCGACGACCATGTCGACACATTCCGGATCAAGGAGTCACGAACATGACCGAGTCCCGAGTACCTCCGCTGCCCATGGAGCAGTGGAGCGACGAGATGTGGGAGGCCATCTCCGTCATCGGCGCCAAGCGCCCGGAAGCCGGGGCCAAGACGGGTCCCGCCTCGAACATTCTCGGCATCTACGCGAACCATCCCGATCTCGTCCGGGGCTGGATGCCCTTCTCCTCGCATCTCAAGCACTCCGCGCTGCCCGACCGCGTGCGGGAGATGATCATCGTCCGCACGACCTGGCTGGGCGGGGGCGAGTACGAGTGGGCGCAGCACCGCCGCCTCGCGCAGAACGCCGGTCTCAGCGAAGCCGAGGTCGACGCGCTGTCCGACGGCGATCCGGTGGAGTGGTCGGATGCGGACCGCGCCGTGATCTCGGCCGTCGACGAGATGCACACCGCGCGGAACATCGACGATGACACCTGGGGACGTCTGGCCGAGCAGTTCGATCGGCGCCAGCTCATCGACTTCGTCTTCACCGCCGCCACCTACGACATGCACTGCCTCGCGTTCAACACCCTCGGCCTGCAGCTCGATCCCGGCCTCACGGGTTTTCCCGAGCGGCGCGCCGCCGCTCCGGTCCCCGAGCCGCCGTCGCAGCGCTAGCCGCTCATGACCGCCGCGCAGATCCCCGAGGTCGAGTTGAACGACGGCGGCCGGATCCCCCAGCTCGGCCTCGGCGTGCTCGGGATCGCCTCCCGAGAGTCCGAGCAGATCGTTCGAGCAGCCCTCGACCTCGGCTATCGGCATATCGACACCGCGAGCGTCTACGGCAATGAGACGGAGGTCGGGCGGGCGATCGCCGCAAGCGGGCTCGCTCGCGAGGAGCTGTTCGTCACCGCCAAGCTCTGGAACTCGGACCACTCCGACCCCGGCGGCGCACTCGAGCGGAGCCTCGATCGGCTCGGTTTGGAGCGGATCGATCTCTACCTCATCCACTGGCCCCTTCCCGCGCGGGGCACGGCGCCCGGGGCCTGGCGCGGACTCATCGCGCTCGCCGATGCCGGAAGGGTCGGTTCGATCGGGGTGTCGAACTTCGAGATCGAGCATCTGCGCGAGCTGATCGAGCGCACGGGCGTCGTCCCGGCCGTGAACCAGATCGAGCTCCACCCCCTGCATCAGCGGCGGGCGCTCCGCGACTACTGCGCCGCGCAGGGCATCGCCGTCCAGGCCTGGAGTCCGCTGTCGCGCGGACGCGACGAGCTCATGGCGCGAGACGCGGTGCGTGCCGCCGCCTCGTCCCACCGGAAGTCCCCGGTGCAGGTGCTGCTGCGCTGGCATCTCCAGCAGGGGACGATCCTGTTCCCGAAGACATCGCGTCGGGAACGGCTCGCCGAGAACCTCGACGTCTTCGACTTCTCGCTCTCGGACGCCGAGATGGCGGCCATCGACGCGCTCGACGAGGGGCGCGGCTTCGGTCCCGACCCCCGGACCTTCGACGCGGGGTGACCGTGCGGCACGAGCGCCACCGCGATCCCGCGACCCCGAACCCCGGCTCCGCCCGGCACCGCCGGCGTCTCTCAGCCGAGATGCGCCATGAAGCGGCCGGCCCAATCGTGCAGGTTCTCGGGAACGTAGAAGCCCTCCGTGTCGTTGATCTCGTCCCAGTGGGCGGCGACCGCCTCGACCGAGGCGGCCTCGTCCTCTGCGGCGAGCCAGCCCGGCGTCACGCCCAGGAACCACCGCGCGTACCTGCGCGCGCCGGCGATCAGGATCTCGCCGTTGACCGCGCAGGACTCGTGCGCGAGATAGGCCACCATGGGCGACACGAAGGCGGAGTCCATCGCGGCGAGGCGCGCCGCGTCGGGCTGCGGCGTCTCCGCTCCCATATCGGAGGGCTTCAGCGATTCGCTCGGGCGGGTGACCGCGTTCGGCGCGATGCTGTTCACGCGGATGCCCAGCGGATCCGCCGCCACCGCGAGACTGCGCGTGAATCCCATGAGCGCGCCCTTCGCGGTCGCGTAGGCCAGGTTGGCCGGCAGGCCGAACATGCCGGTGGAGGCGGTGGTGATCACGCGACCGTACTGCTGTTCGGCCATGTAGGGCCAAGCCGCCCGCGTCGCGTGCCACGTGCCGCGCAGATGCACGTCGAGCGTGCGCTCCAGATTCTCGCCGTCCGCCTCCGGGAAGGTCGCCCATCTGGAGATCCCCGCGTTGTTGACCAGGATGTCGACGCGACCGAATGCCCGCACGGCGGTATCGATCAGCGCGTGGCAGCCGTCCTCGCTCCCCACGTCGTTGGTGTCCGCCACGGCGCTTCCGCCCGCGGCGACGATCTCGCCGACAACCTCGTTCGCCGGCCCGGCGCTCGACCCGTCGCCCTCGTGGGACCCGCCGAGGTCGTTGACGACGACCTTCGCGCCGCGCGAGGCGAGCAGCAGCGCGTGCGCTCGCCCGAGGCCGCGCCCGGCCCCGGTGATCACCGCGACACGCCCGTCGAAGCGAAGTTCCTCGTTCTCGGTCATTGCTCTCCCCTGTTCGCGAAACGCTCTGGAAATGATAGTAGCGGCTCAGTTAGCTGAGCGGTGAAGATCGGCTGTATTGCAAAGGATATATCGGACTATCTTGTATCTTTTAACATAATAAGCTTAACTAATAATCGGCCTGTACGACGGAACGCTTTCCAAGGGAGAAGACGACAATGACTGAACCGACCGCAGACCGGGATGTCGATGTGGAGGTGCTGGTGATCGGTGCGGGAGTCGTCGGCATCTACGCCCTGTACCGCGCGCGCGCCGAGGGATTCTCCGCTCTGGCGCTTGAAGCCGGCCAGGGCATCGGCGGCGTCTGGTACTGGAACCGCTACCCTGCGGCCCGCTTCGACTCCGAGAGCTACGCCTACGGCTACATCCACGACAAGGAGCTCTTCGAGGAGTGGCGCTGGGAGGAGGAGTTCGCGACGCAGCCCGAGATCGAGCGGTACCTGAACTTCGTGGTCGACCACTACGACCTCCGCCCGTCGATCTCGACCGGGCAGCGGGTGGTCTCCGCCGTGTACGACGAGGCCGACAACGTCTGGAAGGTCCGCACCGAACAGGGCCGCGAGATCCGCGCACGCTGGGTGATCTCGGCGACCGGCGGGCTCTCCGTACCCCACTACCCCGAGATCGAGGGACTGGACGAGTTCCGGGGGGAGGCCCACCACACCGGCGCCTGGCCCCACGAGCCCGTCGACTTCACCGGCAAGCGCGTGGCGATCATCGGAAACGGACCGAGCGGCGCCCAGATCCTGCCCGCCATCGTCGGCACCGTCGCCCGGGTGGATCTCTACCAGCGCACCCCGACGTGGACCACCCCGCTGAACAATGCCCCGCTCGGCGACGACAAGCTGCAATGGCTCAGCGACAACTGGGACGATGTCGTGACCACGCTGAGCACCTCTCCCTCCGGCTTCCTGCACGAGCTCTCCGGCAAGTTCTCGAGCGATCACACCCCCGAAGAGCGCCAGGAGTTCTTCGAGCGGATGTGGAACGCGCCGGGCTTCGGCAAGCTCACCATGAACTACTTCGACATGACCACCAACCGCGAACTCAACCTCGAGTTCTGCGCGTTCCTGGCCGACAAGGTCCGCAGCATTGTTCAGGACCCGGAGACCGCCGAGCGCCTCATCCCCAAGGACCACCTCTTCGGCGCGAAGCGCCCGCCCTTCGTCACCGGTTACTACGAGGCCTTCAACCGGCCGAATGCGTCGCTGATATCGCTGAAGGAGACGCCGATCGTCCGCGTCGACGCGACCGGGATCGAGACCACGGCCGGGCACCGGGACTACGACATCATCGTCTACGCCACCGGCTTCGACTTCGGCACCGGCGCGCTCACCCGCATGGGCGTGCGGGGCAAGAACGGGCTCGATCTCAGCACCGACTGGGAGGAGGGTCCCTCCGACTTCGGCGGCTTCTCGGCCCACGACCTGCCGAACTTCTTCTTCCCGGGCGGCCCGCACGGAGCGGGCGGCGGCAACTATCCGCGCTACAGTCAGCTGCAGACGGACTGGATCCTCGACACCCTCGTCCACGCCCGGGACCACGGCTACACCGTCTTCGAACCGACGGAGGAGCAGGAGCAGACCTGGATGGACATGGTCGCCGACCTCGCGCCGAAGTCGATCTTCTCGGCCGAGCACAGTCACTACTACGGAGCGAACGTGCAGGGGAAGCCGAGGAAGTTCCTGCTCAACCCGGGCGGACGAGCGAAGCTCGTCGAGATCCTCGACGAGCTGACGGCCACCGAGGACTACGGCGGAGCCCTCACCGGGGCACGGGAGCTGGCGGAGGAGCACTCATGAGCCGCACGGAGGCGCCCGCCGAGATCCTCATCGCGCTGCTCAACGCCCGCGAGGGGCGCGAGGACGAGTTCAACGCCTGGTACACGGAAGAGCACCTCCCCGAGGTCGTGCGGCTGCCGGGGATCCTCACCGCGCAGCGCTACGAGATTCCCGAAGCGCTGCTGGGCCGGCTGCCCTACCGCTACGCCACGGTGTACCGGGTCGAGGGGTCCGCTGCTGCTGCGCTGCAGGAGATCCTGAGTGCGGAGTTCTCCTCCAACAGCGAAGCCATCGACGCGGAGCAGATGGTGTTCAGCCCCTTCGCGCCCCTCGGCGCACCGATCGCGGCCGAGTAGGCGGCCGGGGCCTCGACTCCGGCACGGCGACCGACTCAACCACCCATCGACCCAGTGGCATCTACAACGAGGTGAGAGCTATCATGCGCATCGAAGCCAGGCAACACACCTGCATCGGATCGGGGCAGTGCGTCTTCACGGACCCCGACGCGTTCGATCAGGACGACAACGGCATCGTGCAGGTGCTGCGGCCGAACCCGGAGGGACCGGAGCAGGAGGCGCTCGCGAGGCAGGCGATGCAGGTGTGCCCCAGCCGTTCGATCTCGGTCGTCGAGGACTAGGAAGCCGACGCGGAGTCCCGCGGCGGTCGGGGAGCGGATCCACCCCGGCCGTCGTGGGGCGCGGCCAGCCCGGCCGCGAGGAAGGCGACGAGATCCTCGATGCGCCGCTCGAGGTCCGCAGAGGCGAGTTCGCGCTTGCGCTGCGTCGTCTGGTACCTGGCGAGCGTGTGCACCGCGCTCGTGAGAGCCACCCACCAGCGCTCGAACAGCACCTCCTCGGGCAGGGTCGGCAGCAGCTTCACGAGCAGGGCGCGCAGCGTCATCACCTGCCCGCCGGTGTGCACGCCCACGAGTCCCTCGTATCCGCCCTCCTCCGTGATCAGCAGCGAGAGGAAGCGCAGGTAGTGGTTGTCGGCCTCGATGTGCAGCGCGAGCGGCCGCACGAACGCCGACACCACGTCGGCGACGGAGGGGACCGCCTCACCGAGCACCAGCGCCGCGACGATCTCCGCTCGGGTGCGCTCGCTCTCGGCTCCGCGATACTCCATGATCGCGCGGACCACCTCATCCCGATCGCCGAAATGGTACTGGACGGCGGCGTGGTTGCGCTGCCCCGCGGCTTTTCCGATCTCCCGCAGGGGCACTCCCGAGACGCCGCGCTCCGCGAAGAGCCGCTCCGCGGCGGAGAGGATCAGCAGTCGCGTGGTCTGGCCGCGGACGTTGCCGCGCTCCCCGTCGGCTCGGCTCACCCCGGATCCGAGGGTTCCGGGATCGGCCTGAGCGGAAGACATGCTGATCAGTCTACGGGCCTCCTGCGCTCCATCCTCATCGCGATCGGCGCCAGATCCGCACCGGCCTGATAGGCGCCGCCGAACTGCTCAGCGCCCGCCTCCAGCAGTCTGGTGGCGATCGACGGCCAGACCGCGGAGTCGCCGTCGAACTCCGGCTCGCCGGGGTCGAGCTCGACGAGGGGGGTGAGCGACGCCTCGTCCTCGCGACGGTGCGTCGCCAGCACTCCTCCCCCGGGGCCGATCAGCACCTCCGGCGCGGCCACCAGCACGTCGAGGAAGCCGTTGTGGGCGGTGAAGCGCACCGAACCGCCGAAGGAGAGATGCCAGTCGTCCCCCTCTCGGCCTACCGCGCGCAGGGGGAAGACGAACCGCCCCTCCCCGTCGCGCTCCACGCCGTCGACCTGCACACGGCCCGCGGCGATCACGGTGACATAGCGCAGGAACGAATCCCGAATCGCCCAGCGCAGGGACCCGCGGCTCGGGCGGTCCATCGGCGCAGTCGCCGACCGCTCAGCCGATGAAGGATCCACCGTTGACGCTGAGGGTCTGTCCCGTGACGTACGACGCATCTTCGGAAGCCAGATACGAGACCGCGCCCGCGATATCCGCCCCCGTTCCCATGCGTCCGACCGGGATGAACTTGCTCATCTCCTCGGCGGAGGGCAGCTGGCCCTCGGCCCGTTTCTTCGCCACGCTCGGCGTGTCGATCGACGACGGCACCACCGTGTTCACCGTGATGCCCTGCTTCGAGAACTCCATCGCGAGCGCTTTGGTCATCGCCAGCTGTCCACCCTTCGACGACGCGTACGCGGCCATCTGGGGAGCGCCGCGCTGGGCGCTCGACGACGAGATGAGGATCACCCGTCCCGCTCCGGCGGCGAGCAGGTCGGGCAGGCCGGCCTGCACCAGGTTGAAGGTGCCCGTCAGGTTGATCCGCAGCGTGTTCTCCCACTCCTCCTGCGTGGTCTCGAGGAACGGTCTCTTGGGCGCCACCGCCGCGTTCGCCACGACGACCGAGAGCGGGCCGAGATCGTCGCGGATCCGGGCGAGCACCGCATCGACCTGGGCCCGGTCGCCGACATCGGCGCGGTACCCGCGGGCGTTCCCGCCACCGCGCCCGATCTCCTCGGCCGCCTGCTCCGCGGCTCCTTCGGTGCGCGTGAGGATCGCCACGATGAATCCGTCGGCCGCAAGCCGCTCGGCGATCGAATAGCCGATGCCGGCGGCGCCTCCGGAGACGACCGCCACCCGTCCCTCGCCGCTCATCGCATGCCCCGCCCGTCGCCGGAAATCCGCCGTGATATCGTCATCGAAATCGCTTCCTTTTGCTTATGATCGCCTGCGTGTGATGGCCTGGAGAGAACTTCGGCTGCCGGTCGCAGCGCCGCCGAACATTGCGACCCAGAGCGTGCGACACGTAGACTAGTGTTGTTTACAACAGAACACTCGTTCGGCTCTAGTGCGAACTAGGATGCCACGTGTGAAAGCGGAAAGTCAAGCGGACCGATTGCCGGCGAGCGGAGTGGGGCGAGGACAGATGAGTGACGGGCCCGCGACGCTCGCAGGCGAACCGGAGCAGGGGAAACGGCGCCGCCATCCGCTGGCGCGCGGTATCGAACTGCTCACCATGATGGTCGACAGCGATCAGGACGTCCACGGCGTGCGCGAACTGGCCGGCCGTCTCGGCGTGAGCCCCAGTACCGTGCATCGCCTGATCACCGACCTCGAGAGCCTGGGACTCGTCTCGCGCACCGCTCACGGCTCCTATCGCCTCGGGCTCGAGTTCCTGCGCCTCGCCTGGACGACGGTGGACCGCTATCCACTGCAGGAGGTCTCGACCGACACCCTGCAGGAGCTCACCGAGCAGAGCGGCGAGTCATCCTTCTTCGCCGTCTACGGCGAATCCCGGCACCACATGATGTTCTCGCTGACCGTCGAGTCCCCGCACCCGCTGAGGTACACGCTTCCGCTCAAGCAGTGGATCCCCCTCTACGCGGGCGCGAGCGGGCTCGCGATCCTCGCCTATCTCCCCGACGACATCGTCGACGAGGTGGTGAACGGACGGATCGAGGCGCTCACCGATCGCACCCTCGTCGATCCCGCGGAGCTCCGAGCCCGGCTGGCCACCATCTCGAAGGAGGGGTACGCCATCACCCACGGAGAACGGATCGAGGGGGCGATCGCGATCGCGTCGCCGCTCTTCGGCCCGTCGGGGAACGTCGTGGGATCGATCGGCATCTCGATGCCCGAGGCGCGCTTCAACGCGGCCTACTCGGCCTCGCTCGCCAGCCTCGTCACGCAGGCCGCAGGCAGGATCACGCAGTACCTCACCGGAGATCGCGACCCGCGCACCGGCATCGTGCGCCGCTGAGCGCCGCCCCCGGCACCCCGGCCCGACCGGGGCGGGTGCGCACGCGTTGACATCGGCTTCGCGAAGGGTACATACTGATGATGTTGCGTTATAGCGACCAACTGTTCCGTTCAAAGAAGAAGAGTCGGGTCGCGCGAAGTGCGACGCCGCCGATTCGGCGCGCCCGCCCGCCGGCCCACGAGCAGTCACCAGAGGTAAAGGATCAACACGATGAGTTCACCAGCCGCCGGCCGTCATGTCGTGATCATCGGCGCCTCCCTCGCCGGCACCCGAGCCGCCGAGGGTCTGCGGGCCGCCGGCCATGTCGGCCCGATCACGCTGATCGGCGCCGAAGCGGAGCTCCCCTACGATCGCCCGCCGCTGTCGAAGGACCTCCTGGCCTCGGACTGGTCGGACGAGACCGTCGCCGGGTTCCGGCTCACGACCGCGGCCGAACTCGAAGCCGCCGAGGTGACGCTGCGTCTCGGCGTCGCGGCGGAGCGACTCGACCTCGACCGCCGCGTCGTCGAGCTCGCGGACGGAGCCTCCGCGCCCTTCGACGTGCTCGTCATCGCCACCGGCGCGGCAGCCCGGCCCTCTCCGTGGCAGCCGGAATCGGGTGTCTACCAGTTGCGGACCCTCGACGACTCGCGCGCCATCGCCGCGCGCCTGCAGACGGGGAAGCCGCTCGTCGTGGTGGGCGGCGGCTTCATCGGCACCGAGATCGCCGCGGCCGCCATCGGCTTCGGCTGCGACGTGACCGTGGTCGACCCCGTTCCCGAGCCGATGGCTCGCCTCGTGGGCCCCGAGATCGCCGGCAGCCTCGTGGATCTGCACGAGCGCAACGGCGCCAAGACCCGTTTCGGGGTCGGAGTCGCGGACATCCGGGGGCGGGAGGACGATCTGACGGTGCTCCTCGCCGACGGCAGCCGCCTCGAGACCGGAGCCGCCGTGGTCGGCATCGGCTCGATCCCCGGCACCGCCTGGCTCGAGGGAAGCGGACTGACGCTCGACAACGGAGTGGTCACCGACGGCAACCTTCGCGCGATCGGAGCCGAGGACGTCTACGCCATCGGCGATGTCGCGCGCTGGCCGCATCCCCGACGGGGCACCGCGATTCGCGCCGAGCACTGGACCAACGCCAGCGACCAGGCCCGCTACGCGGCCACCGCGATCGCCCAGGGCGACGGCGCGCCGTACGACTCCACCGACTACGTCTGGTCCGATCAATACGACTGGAAGGTCCACTCGATCGGTTGGCGGGATCCGGAGGGCTCCTCGATCGTCGTCGGCGACCTCGGCGCTCAGGGTCGGACCGCCGTGGTGCACACCGCCGCCTCGGGTGACGTCACCGGCGTCGTCACCGTGAACTGGGTGCGCGGGCTCAACCTGGCTCGTCGCCTGCTCACGGCCGGCGAATCCGCCGCACAGCTCACCGCCGAACTCGAGAGGCTGGCCGGCGGCGTGCCGGCGCGCTGAACCCGCCGTCGGTTCGACCGCGACAAGAGTTCGCCGATGGCCGGAACGCCCATCGATCGCCGCGGAGCCCGGGGCGCGAGCCTGGCCCTGCTCTTCGTATCGCTCGGCCTCGTCACGCTGCTCTCCCAGCTGAACACGACGGTCTTCACCCCCGCGCTCCCCGTCCTCGTCGCGGATCTGGACGGTCTGGGCGAGATGCCCTGGGTGATCGCGGCCTACATGCTCGCGTCGATCCCGACGATGCCGATCTACGGCAGGCTCAGCGACGCCCTCGGACGTCGCCCGCTGCTGCTCTTCGCCATCGCAGCCTTCGTCATCGGCTCCGTCATCGGCGCCGTCGCCCCCGACATGAGCTGGCTCATCGCCGGCCGCGTCGTCCAGGGCATCGGCAGCGGCGGCCTCACCGTGCTGCCCGCCGCGGCGCTGGCGGACATCCTGCCCGCGCGTCGGCGCGGCTTCTACGCCGGCATCCTCGCGGCCGTCTCGACGCTCGCCTCCCTGCTCGGGCCGTTCATCGGCGGCGTGCTCGCGCAGGGTCCGGGGTGGCGCTCGACGTTCTGGCTCAACGTCGCACTCGGAGTCGTCGCGAGCATCGGCGTGCTCACCCTGCTCCGCATCCCCAGGAGGCCCTCACCGGCGTCCCTGCGGATCGACGTCTGGGGGATGGCGCTCATCTCGATCGCGACCACTTCGCTCGCGCTCACCGTCGTCTGGGGCGGCAGCGCGTACGCCTGGGACTCCGCGATGATGCTCGGTCTCATCGCCGTCTGCCTCGCCGCCATCATCATCTTCGTCGTCGTGGAGCGCCGCGCTCGGCACCCCATCCTCCCCGTGGAGCTGTTCCGCGATCGCAACTTCGTCCTCACGAGCGCCGCCTCGATCGGCATCGGCATGCAGATGTTCGCCACCATCGCCTACCTCCCGAGCTACCTGCAGATGGTCTTCGGCGCCTCCCCCGCCGAGGCGGGACTGCTCATGATCCCGATGTCCGGGGGCACGCTGCTCGCCAGCACGCTGACGGGCCAGCTCATCTCGCACACGGGACGGTACAAGATCTATCCGATCCTCGGGACCCTGCTCATCGCGGTCGGGATGATCGGCCTCAGCTCGATGACCCCCGACAGCTCGCTCGTCTGGATCTGCGGTTCGGTCGGACTGATCGGGCTCGGTCTCGGCGGCTGCTTCCAGAACCTCATCCTCATCGTGCAGAACTCGTTCCCCCACGGGATCGTCGGCGTCGCGACCGCGGGATCCAGCCTGTTCCGCCAGATCGGCGGAATGGTCGGCACCTCGCTCGCGGGCACCGTCTTCGTCGGCGGACTGACTCGGAACCTCGACGACCGTCTCCCCGCGGTCGCGCGCGCGGCGATCGGCGATTCGCCGAGCCCCGACGCGGTCGCCGCGCTTCCGGCGGACCTCGGCGAACTGGTGATCGCGAGCTACAACGACGCGCTGACCCCCGTCTACGCCCTGATGGTGCCGATCGCGCTGGCCGCGGCCCTCGCCCTCTGCCTCGTGCGCGCGGAGCCGCTCGCCGAGACGATCGACTGATCGCGGGCGACGACGGCGCAGCGCTCGGCGGGGAGCCGGCGAAGCGGGCAGCGCCTCAGTAGACGTCTCGGAGGTAGCGCTTCTCCCGGTGCAGCGTCTCGATGAACTCCGCCGCCTGCTCGACGCCGAGTTCGGCCGCGACGATCTCGTTCAGGGCGGCGTCGACGTCGGCGGCCATCCGCTTCCCATCGCCGCACACGTAGAAGGTGGCGCCGTCGCGGAGCCAGGCGAAGAGTTCCGCGCCCCGCTCGCGCATGCGATCCTGCACGTAGATCCGGTGCTCCTGATCGCGGGAGAAGGCCGTGTCGAGGCGGGTGAGCGCGCCGTTCGCGAGGAACGCCTGCCACTCCTCGCGATAGCTGAAGTCGGTGGCCTCGTGCTGGTCGCCGTAGAAGAGCCAGGCCGGTCCGCGCCCGGGCGTCTGCTCGCGATCCATGAGGAACGCGCGGAACGGCGCGACGCCGACACCGGGCCCCACCATGACGATCGGCGACTCGGGAGACATGGGGAGGCGGAACGCGCGGTTCGGAAGCGGGAAGACGCGGATCTCGTCGCCGATCCGCACGCGATCGGCGAGATAGCCGCTGCCGACGCCCGAGGGGAGCGGCGCGTCCGCCGGATTCCTCTGCGTCGCGACCGTGAGATGCACCACGTCACCGCAACGGCGCGGGCTCGAGGCGATGGAATAGGCCCGATAGCGGATCGGGCTCATCACCGCGGCGAGCTCGTCGGCGGTCAGTGGCGCGGGCAGCAGCCGAAGCGTCTCGCACACCCCGTGATCCCTGATCCATTCCTCTCCCGCGGCGTGGCCCTCGGCGGCGAGCGCGCGCGCCAGCTCGCTCTCCGGGGCCCGTTCGGCGACCGCCTCGAGCAGGGCCCCCGAGGGGAAGCGCAGCTCCCAGCGCTGCTCCGCGAGGTCGTGGATCGTCTCGCCCTCGGCACGCGCGGACCCCGGCACCCCTGCGGCTTCGAGGAAGCGCTGCACGGCGACCGGGTCGTTCGTCGGGACGATCGCCAGCGAGTCCCCCGGGTGATGCTCGATGCCGCTGCCGGCGAGGTCGAGCTCGTAGTGACGGATCTCCTTCGCGCTGCCGGGGCCGGAGAGCAGGCGGGCGGCGAGCAGCTTCGCCGAGAAGGGATGATCCCGAGTCCACTGCGCCGCGGCGAGCTGGTGAGCACTGCTCGCGGGCGGCGCCTCGCCCGCCTCGTCCCCGGAAGCGTCGCCCGGGACGCGCACGAGCTGTTCGACGCGGGCGGCGATCCACTCGTTCGCGGGCGCCTCGTAGTTCACATCGCAGTCCACGCGCTCGGCGATCCGCGTCGCCCCGAGCTCCGCCAGGCGCGCATCCATGCTGACCCCGGCTCCGCAGAAGTAGGTGTATCCGCTGTCGCCCAGCGCCAGCACCGCGTAGTGCAGGCCCTCGAGCGAGAGCGAATCGTCGGCGTTCAGCTCCTGCCAGAACTTCTCCGCGAGGTACGGCATATCGCCCTCGCCTGCGGTGGCGAGGACGATCAGCACGACCCCCAGATCCGCGAGCTCGTTCACGGGCTGGTCGTTCAACGCCACGCACTCGGCCTCCTGGCCGTGGTCGGCCAGGACCTCGCCGGCCGTGTCGGCGACGATCTCGGCGTTTCCCATCTCACCGCCGAACAGGATTCGCAGGGTCGCGGGCAGGGCGATCGCAGCGGGGGATGCCGCGGCTCCCGCGGCATCCCGGGCGTCGTCGCGATCGGCGCGCAGCGATCGTGTCCGATCAACATCGATGACAGACATGAATCGTCTGACTCCTTTCACATCTTCGTGGTTTCGGGGTGCCCAACGGCGATGCACCGTCCGGACGTTCAAGCAGTCGGATCAGAACCGGGAATGTTCCTTTATAAGAAACGCTTGAACGCTATAACGCAACATTAAGTATGACCGCTCCCGGTCGCCCTGTCAACGCGAGCGGGTCTCGCGACCCGCGGAGCGGTCGCGCGGCACGGCGCCGTCGAGCGCGGCGAACGCGTCGTGAACGATGGCGGCGAGCGGGCGTTCATCGCCCTCGGCCCACTCGCGCCAGGCGAGATCGAACACCGCGAGCGCCGCCACCGTGATCGCGCGCGCCTGAGCCGGGTCGGCGATCCGGTCGCGCAGCGCCTCGGAGAGCGACGCCTCTCGCCTGATCCTCCGCTCCGCCAAGCGCACGCGCAGCGACATCGTGCCGTAGATCATGCGCAGACGCGCGCGCACCTCCGGCGTGTCCGACCCCTCGAGCGTGCGCGAGAAGACGCGTCCGAGCAGCGCCCAGTGCGATTCCCCCGGGTGCTGCGGCACGGCCGCCATCGCGGCACCGTAGTCGAGAGCGGCGGCGTCGACGGCGACGAGGACCGCGTCCTCCTTGGAGCCGAAGTAGCGGAAGAAGGTCGCCCGGGAGATGCCCGCGGCCGCTGCGGCCTCCTCGACCGTGACCTCGGCGAAGCCGCGCTCGGCGAAGAGCCGGCACATCGCCTCCGCGAGCTCGAAGCGCAGCGTGTCGCGCGCACGTTCACGGATGTCGGCGGGCATAGCCGAAGTATAACGCGGTGAGACGGCGTTGTTTATCTGATATGGTGCTTCCTGCTTGAGACTACGTCTCACTCGTGATCGTCGACCGCCAGGAGCCCACCCGCATGACCACGCCAGCCGGACCTTCGTCCACGCGCGCGCCGCATCCGAGGGCGGTCGTCGGCGCCCTCGCCTTCGCCGGCATGTGCGCCTCCTTCATGCAGACGATCCTCATCCCGCTGCAGGCCGAGCTGCCCGAGCTCCTCTCGGCCTCGCGCGACGACACCGCCTGGGTGATCACCATCACCATGCTCGCCTCGGCGATCTGCACGCCGATCTCCGGCAGGCTCGGGGACATGTTCGGCAAGCGGCGCGTCGCCCTCGTGCTCATGGCGCTGCTGGTGCTCGGCTCCCTCGTCGCCGCACTCTCACCGACGGTGACGCCCCTGATCATCGGACGCGGACTGCAGGGGCTCGGAATGGGGGTGATCCCCCTCGGCATCTCCATCCTGCACGATCTCCTCGACTCGGATCGACTCGGATCCGCGGTCGCCCTGGTCAGCGCCACCCTGGGCGTCGGCGGCGCACTCGGCCTCCCCATCAGCGCCTACGTGAGCGAGCACTACGACTGGCACGCGCTGTTCTGGATGGCGTCCGCGCTCGGCGCGCTCGCGCTCCTGCTGATGTGGCGGCTCGTGCCGCCCAGCACGCTGCGCACCGGGGGCCGCATCGACACCGTCGGCGTGATCGGACTCTCGGTCGGGCTCACCGGGATCCTCCTGGCGATCTCGCGCGGCAACGAGTGGGGATGGGGCGCCCCGCCGACCCTCGTCTTCCTCATCGGGGGCGCGGTCGTGCTGGTGCTGTGGGGCTGGTACGAGCTGCGCGTCGCGGACCCGCTCGTCGACCTGCGCGTCAGCGCACGGGCGCCGGTGCTCATGACCAACCTCGCCTCGATCGCGATGGGGTTCGCCCTCTTCGCGGCGCAGATCGCCTTCCCCCAGCTCCTCGAGCTCCCGGTTCGGGCGGGCGGACTGGGGCTCCCCCTGCTGCAGGCCAGCTTCATCCTCATGCCGTCCGGGCTCGCGATGCTCCTGATGTCGCCGGTCGCCGGGCGGGTCGAGCGTCGCTGGGGCCCCAAGCCGCTGCTCGTCCTCGGCGCGGCCATCATCGCCGTCGGCTATGCGATCGCGGTGCTCACCGACCTCGCCACCTGGCACATCCTCACGATCAACCTGATGATCGGGATCGGGATCGGGTTGGGGTACGCGGCGATGCCGACGCTGATCATGCGCGCCGTGCCCGCCTCGGAGACCGGCGCCGCCAACGGCCTGAACACGCTCATGCGCGGGCTGGGAACGGCGACGGCGTCAGCGGTCATCGCGACGGTGCTCGCGCAATCCGTCATCGAGGTCGGCGGCGAATCCCAGCCCGACGCCAGCGGATTCCAGACGGCCTTCATCCTCGGGCTCGTCGCGGCGGCGGTGTGCACCGCCCTCGCCGCGCTCATCCCCCGCTCCCGGAGCTCCGCCGCGGAGCACTAGCGCACGCGGCGCCGACCCGACCGGATCAGTCGAAGGTCACCACCACCTTGTCGGCCGCGCCGGGGGTCCTCGCGAGATCGAGCGCTTCGAGCGCCCGATCGAAGGGGAGACGGTCGCTGATGATGACCGCGTACTTCTCCCAGTTCTCGACGATGTCGTCGGTCACCTCGAAGATCTCGGTGGGGTAGCCCATCGACCATACGAGCGTCAGCTCGGAGGTGAGAATGCTGCCGAAATCGAGTTCGACCGGACGCTTGTGGACCGCGACGATGCCCAGCGTCGCCCCCTGCTTGGCGATCGCGGCGGCGGCGGCGGACGGGATGCTGGGGGCACCGGCGGCATCGAGGAAGATGTCGGTGCCGGCCCGCGTGCCGCGGTTGAAGACGGTCGCGCCGTCGCCGTGCAGTTCGACCAGACGCGCGGCGAGGTCCTCCTCGGCCGAGTTGATCACCGCGTCGGCGCCGACCTGAAGCGCCTTCCCCAGGCGCGCCGCGAGGATGTCGACGACGACGATATGCGCGACGCCCCGGCGACGATAGCCGAGACCGATCGGCCCGGCGCCGAAGACCACCACGCGGTCGCCGGGCTTCGGATCGGTGCGGTTGACCGCGTGGAGGGCGACGGCCATCGGCTCGTTCAACGCGACGACATCCCACGGCACGTCCTTGGGGACGACCCTGAGCTGACGGCCGACCTCCGCCTCGTAGATCACGACGTACTCCGAGAGCGCGCCCTGGGCGCCGCCCGAGCCGAGCAGGCCGTCGGTGAGCGCCATCGTGTCGACGACCACGTGATCGCCGACTTCGAGGCCGGAGACCTCGGCACCGACCTCGACCACCTCGGCCGCGGGCTCGTGCCCGAGCGGCGTGGCGCCCACCCGGGGCGGGATCCCGCCGTTGGTGCTGTAGAACGCATCGGACCCGCAGATGCCGCAGGCCTTGATCTTGAGCAGCACGTCGGCGGGACCGGCGGTGGGCGTGTCGATGTCGACCCACTCGTTGGTGTCGGGGGCGGTCACACGGACGGACTTCATAGTTGACTCCTCGGTCTCGGGTCGTGGTCGGGCGCTGGGACGGACGAGGACGTCTGCGGCGGGCCGGTCCGGCCGCCGAGGCGGAGGAGGCCGGCGAGCGAGCGGTCTCGCGCGTCGAGGATTCGGTCGGCGACCGCATCGGCGACCGTGACCACGGGGCAACCCAGACCGTCGGGCGTACGAGCGGACGCGACTTGTGCGAGGAGACGGTCGTCCGTACGATATGGGATATTCGAGACATACGTCTCGTAAATCAGTTTGATGCAAAGGAGCATCATGGCGCAAGCCCCCATCGCCACGCGAATCGAGTCCTACTCGGCCGCCGACCGCTCTGGAACCCTGTTGGTCGCGTTCGGCGACAGCATCACCCACGGGCAGATCAGCGCGCCCTGGGTCGGTCATCTCGCCGACCGCCTCGCCGCGAGCGGCGTCCACGTGGTCAATGCCGGTCTGAACGGGAACCTGGCGTGGAACCTGGTGCAACGTCTCGACGCGGTGACCGCCGCCGACCCCGATTTCGTGCCGATCCTCATCGGCACGAATGACGTGTCGGGCACGCTGAGCCCCCGCCACGAGGCGCTGTATCGGAAGCAGCAGGGGATCCCCCGCACCCCCGCCATCGACTGGTTCACCGAGCAGTACGAGCTGCTGCTCACGCGCCTGCGGCAGGAGACCGCCGCGAACATCGCCGTGATCCACATCCCGCCGATCGGCGAGCAGTTGGACACGGAGGTGAACGAGCGGGTGCGCGCCCACAACGTCCGCATCGACCTGCTCGCCGAGCGCCACGGCGTGCCGGTGCTGCCCCTCTACGACCGACTGGCCGCTCGGCTGACCCCGGAGCGCGAGAAGCCTCCGTACCGGCTCGACACGGCGGCGATGATCCGCGGCATGCTCGCGCATCGCCTCCTCGGTCACAGCTGGGATCGGATCTCCACCCGACGCGGCATGGAGCTCCTCGTCGACGGCGTCCACCTGAACGATCGCGCCGGGGGCGTCGTTCTGGACCTCGTGGCCGAGTGGGTGGAGGCGGCGCGATGAGCAGCGCGGCCTTCGAGATCGACCCGGCCATCCGTCCGGCTCTGGAGAAGCTGCCGCGCAGCAATCCTCGCAATCCGCTGGTGCGCGGGATCTCCGCGCTCGCACTGCGGCTCCTGCCCGCGAGGCCCGCGCCGGGCGTGACCATCACGACTCTGCGCAGCGGCTCGGTGCGCGGGCGGATCCACACCCCCGATCACCGGGGCGAGCAGCCTGGCGCGGCCCTGCTCTGGATCCACGGCGGCGGCTACGTGATCGGGAACTCGAAGATCGACGATGCCCTCTGCGGGGAGACCGCGAGCGAACTGGGCATCGTGGTGGTCTCGGCGGACTACCGCCTGGCGCCGCGACACCCGTTCCCCGCGCCGCTGGACGACGTCTCGGCCGTTTGGGACTGGCTGCTCGAGCACGCGTCGGAGCTCGGAGTGGACCCGGCCCGGGTGGCCGTCGGCGGTCAGAGCGCCGGCGGCGGACTCGCCGCGGCGCTCGCGCAGCGCCTCCACGACCGCGGCGGCATCCGGCCGGCCGCGCAGTGGCTCTTCTGCCCGATGCTCGACGATCGGACCGCCGCGAAGCGAGAACTCGACGAACCCGAGCATCCGGTCTGGACGAACGTCGAGAACCGTTTCGGCTGGCACGCCTACCTCGGTCGCGCGTCGGCCGACCCGGAACCGCCGCCGTACGCCGTTCCCGCTCGGCGCCGGGATCTCGCGGGACTGCCTCCGGCCTGGCTCGACGCGGGGTCCATCGAGTTGTTCCGCGCGGAGATCGAGGACTACGCCGCCAGGCTGGAAGCCGCGGGCGTCCCAGCGCGGCTCGACGTGGTCCCGAATGCGCCGCACGGGTTCGAGACCTGGGCGCTCGCCTCCGCGCCCGCTCAGGAGGTGCGGGCACGGGCGCGCCAGTGGCTCTCCGCACAGCTCGCATGAGTCCCGCCACCGCGCCCCGAGGCCGGCCCAGAAGCGCCGAGCGCCGCGTCGCCGTACTCCGAGCGGCGAGCTCTCTCTTCCAGGAGGTCGGTGCCGCCCAAACGAGCATCGACGCGATCGCGGCGCGCGCCCGCGTCGCGAAGCAGACCGTCTATCGCTGGTGGCCGTCGAAGGCGGCGGTGCTCGCCGAGTGCGCGGTCGAGGGCTACCTCACGCTGCCGAGCTTTCACGCGCCGGCCACCGGTGATCCACGCGCGGACCTCACCGCTTGGCTCGAGGAATCGTACGACGCTCTGGAGACACCGCGGTTCCTCGAGTTGTTCCGGGCCTTGAACGAGGCGAGCGGAAGCGATCCCGTGATCGCAGCACAACTCGACCGGGTCTTCGCACGTCAATTGCGCCAGGCCATCCGGGGCATGCTCGACGCGGCTTTCGACGCCGGCGCCCTCCGACCCGGCATCGATCTCGACGTCGTCACGCAGCTGCTGATCGCCCACGTCTCCGCCGCGGTGACCCAGCGCGCCGACCGCGGCGACATCCCCGCCCTCGTCGCCGTGCTGCTGCACGGCATCGGCGCAGGACCCCGCAGCCGCGGGGCTCCCATGGACACGGAGGAGCCGCGCTGACCGGACCCGCGGACGCCGCCTGACCGCCGCTCGCCGCCCGGGGAACGGCGGCATTCGGGCAGCATCGTCAGAACGCCGCGATCCCCTTGCCGATCACCGAGACCCCCATGACGAGCAGCAGGATCGTCATGATGGTCGTGTTGTTCCTGACGAGCCAGGCCCGGAGCGATTCGAGCACTCCCGTCATCCGGCTCGACGCCGCGAGATAGGCGACGACGGGAGCCGCGACGGTGGAGGCTGCGATGACGACGAAGACGGCGATCGCCGCGACGGCGGCCCCGGCGCTCGCCGCCTGCCCGAGCAGGATCCCGGCGGAGGCGGCGAGCAGCAGATTCTTCGGGTTGATCGCCGCGAGGGCGAACGCCAGCAGGGCCGCCCTGCCGGCGGTCATGGTGTCGATCGCCGACATCCACTTCGGCAGCTTCGGCTCCGCGCCGCCGCGCGGACGGCCCCGCCACTGCCTCACCGCGAGGAGCAGGAGCAGCGCGCCGAGCACGAGCTTCACGAGAGCGTTGGCGATCCTGGTCGCGTCGGACTGCTCGGCGGGCAGGATCGAGCTGAGCAGCGTGAAGACGACGACCGCGACGATGATGCCCGCGGTCCATCCGAGCAGGAAGCCGATGCTCGTGCGCCTCGCCTCGGGGGAGAGCAGCATGAGGATCGTCGCGATGACGGGGATCGGACTGATCGCGATGCCCAGCGCCAGCGGGAGGGCATCGCCGATGAGCTGGTTCACGGCTCAGCCCTCGCGGCGCGCGGCTCGAGGCGACCATCGACGACGACATTCAGTCGCGACGAGCAGCATTCCATGCGACGAACCCCAACCTTCTTCTCCGCCGGGTGACGAGACACACCCTAACAGGCGGATCGGGGGCGCCGCCGTTCGCCTCGCGCCCCCGAGAGTCGGCATGGCGGCCGATCGAGCACCCGCTCCCGGCTCAGGGAGCCACTCCGGCGGCGACCGGTTTGAACCCCGCCCGCACGTTCTCGCAGCAGCCGGGCCGGCACACGTCGAACCAGGGTCCGAGCGCGGTGCCCGCCGGGCGTTCGGAGGGCGTCACCGCCGCGATGCGCTCCTCGATCAGATCGACGATGCCAGCGACGAACACCGGATCCGCCCCTGGGGTGTCCGTCCTCACGGCTCGGATGCCCGCAGCGTCCGCGGCCTCGATCGCCTCGGTGTCGAGATCCCACATCACCTCCATGTGATCGCTCACGAATCCGATCGGGGAGATGGCGATCGCCGACACGTGCTCCGCGGGCAGCTGCTCGATCCGGTCGCAGATGTCGGGTTCGAGCCACGGCTGGGACGGCGGGCCGGATCGCGACTGGTAGACCAGCTCCCAGGCGATGTCCGCCAAGCGTGGGTCGAAGGATCCGACCTTCTCCATGATCGCGGCGGCGACCGCGAGATGCTGCGCCGCATAGGCGCCACCGGAGCCGAAGTCCCGATCCCTGGGCCCCGACCTCCGAGCGTCCTCGGTCGGGATCGAGTGCGTGGCGAAGAGCACCCGGGTCGCGCCGGGGCCCACGCCCTCGTCGAGGAAGCGGCCGAGGGCATGGGCGATGCTCGGCACGAACGAGTCGATGAACGCGGGATGATCGAAGAACTGACGGATCTTGTCTATCGAGACGGTGCCGTCGAGCCCGGTCTCGTCGAGCACCCTCGCGAAGTCCTCGCGATACTGGCGGCAGCTCGAGAAGGAGCTGTAGGCGCTCGTCGCGAAGGCGAGCAGGAGCGTATCGCCGGCGTCGGCCGCCTGCTGCACCGCTTCCGACAGGTAGGGCGCCCAGTTGCGGTTCCCCCAGTACACCGGCAGGTCGATGCCGCGCGCCGCGAGCTCCGCTTCGATCGCGCGCTTGAGTTCCCGGTTCTGGGCGTTGATCGGGCTGATGCCGCCGAAGTGCCGGTAGTGATGGGCCACCTCCTCGAGCCGCTCATCGGGGATGCCGCGCCCGCGCGTGACGTTCCGCAGGAACGGGATGACGTCATCCTGCCCTTCTGGCCCCCCGAATCCCGCGAGCAGGATCCCGTCGTACTCCTGAGGCGCCGTCGCATACGGTTCGCCCGTTGCAGAGGCCGGGGAGGCGTGGGCAACGGGAGTTGAGGAATCTGCGTCTGTCATGGTCACGTCCCTGAGAAAAGTTATTTACTTTGGTTTATTATATCCATAAGTATATCAATTTTCAGCTGCGCGGTTCCATCCGACCCGTCGCGCCGGGCGACGACCATCGGTTCTCGTCTCCGTGCGCACGGATCTCGTCGGTGTCGGACCGGGCCGCCGCGACTCAGTCTGTGACGAGAATCATCGTCCCCGGGTTCGCGGCCTCGGGGACCACCGTGAAGCCCATCCGCTCGTACAGGCGGCATGCCGGGTTGCCGTCTTCGACGCTCAGCGCGATGGCCGCAAGCCGTCGGCGGCGTGCGCCGTCGAGGATGCGGCTCAGTAGACGACTCCCGTGGCCTCGGCCCCGGCGAGACGGCTTGGTGCAGATGCTCAGTTCGGGGACGCCGTCGCGGATGTACCCGTAGCCGGGATCGCGCCGGTCGAGAAAGAGCACCCAGGCCACGGCCACCCATCCCGCATCGTCTTCCAGAAGATACCCGAAGTCGCCCCGCGCCGGCACGAGTTCGGTGTAGTGCCGAAAGTGCGGGTTCACACGCACCTCGCCTGCTGAGAAGCGCGTCCCGCCCCAGTTCAAGTTCAGCGACGTCGCTTCGCTCAGAATCGAGGAGTCTGCTGCGGTAAGCGCGCGCAGCCTCATTCTCAGCCCCTCGGTACGGATGCGACACGTCCAGGCCGACGGCCGGGAGCTGGAGGTGCGCCACGAGAAGAGAGGAGCCGGAACCCCCCTGAAAGAGGCCCGGCCGCCCGGTTCGAATCGTATCCCTGTGCGCGAGGGGGGACTTGAACCCCCACGCCCTTGCGGGCACTGGCACCTGAAGCCAGCGCGTCTGCCAATTCCGCCACTCGCGCGCACTGCTGCTCGGTGCTGAAACACCGCACAACCCGACCAGCTTAGCAACTCAACCGCTCGACTCCAAAAGCCCCGGCTTCGCGCGCCCGCGACGGTGCCGCACGTACGGTTGCCGTCCGGCCGTGCCGGAGACCGTTCTCACGACATCTCGCCGGGTGAGGACACGCGCGGAACCGGCATGCGCGGAGGCGGGGCGGGGGAGCCGCAGTCCGCTATTCCCCGGGCTCGACCGCGGAGATCACCGCCGCGGCGACCGCTTCGGCGACGCCGGGGGTGAAGGGGTTGGGCACGATCAGCTCCGCTTCGGGCTCGGGCACCAGGTCGGCGATGGCCCGCGCCGCCGCCAGCTTCATCTCCGTGGTGATCCGGCGCGCGCCCGCGTCGAGCGCCCCGCGGAACACCCCGGGGAACGCGAGCACGTTGTTGATCTGGTTCGGGAAGTCGCTGCGGCCGGTCGCCACGACCGCGGCGTGGCGCCGGGCCGCTTCGGGCGCGATCTCGGGGTCCGGGTTGGAGAGGGCGAACACGATCGCGCCCTCCGCCATCTCCGCCACGTGCGCCTCGGGCACCTGCGACGACGAGACGCCGATGAACACGTCGGCCCCCTGCAGCGCGGCCTCGGTCCCGCCGGAGACGCCCCTCGGGTTGCTGCGCTGCGCCATGTCGAACTTCATGTGCCGGATGTCGTCGCGCTCGGTGTGCAGCGCACCCTTCGAGTCGATGACGATCAGATCGTGCACCCCCGAGGCGAGCAGGATCTCCGCGACGGCGATGCCCGCGGAGCCGGCGCCAGAGATCACGACCCTCACGTCCTCGAGCTCCTTGCCCACCACCTTGAGCGCGTTCGTGAGGGCCGCGAGCACGACGATGGCCGTGCCGTGCTGGTCGTCGTGCATGACGGGAATGTCGAGCGCCTCGATGAGACGGCGCTCGACCTCGAAGCAGCGGGGCGCGGAGATGTCCTCGAGATTGACGGCCCCGAAGCTCGGCGCGATGCGGACGAGCGTCTCGACGATCTCGTCGGGGTCGGTCGTGTCGAGGACGATCGGGATCGAGTCGAGCCCGGCGAAGCGCTTGAACAGCGCGCTCTTGCCCTCCATCACGGGAAGCGAGGCGCTGGCGCCGATGTCGCCCAGGCCGAGCACGGCCGTGCCGTCCGAGACGACCGCGACGAGGCGCGCCGCCCAGGTGTGGGTCTTCGCCAGGGCGGGATCCTTCGCGATGGCGCGGCTCACCTGCGCGACGCCCGGCGTGTACGCGATCGACAGGTCCCGCCGGTCCTCGAGCGGGTCGGTGAGCTCGACGCGGAGCTTGCCGCCCTCGTGCGCCGCGAAGATCTGCTCCTCGGTCACCGTCTGCGCCTGAGCGAGTCCGTCGTGAGTCGTGTCGGTGGAAACGGTCATGGGAGTACCTCACTCATAGGGGTCGATGCGCTCGCAGACGGCGCGCATGATCGTAGACTGCCCGAAGGGTCATCGCGCATGGTTCGACCGCACGACCCCGCCCGCCGGGGCGCGGGATCCGCCGCAGCCCGGGAGTCGGAATCATCAGACTACCGAATGCGCACCGGCGATCCGGCCATATCGGAGAATATATTCGGCGGCCCGGGCTGGGCGGGCTCAGTCCAGCAGCAGCGCGGGCTCCTCGAGGACCGACGCGACGTCGGCGACGAACCTCGAGACGACGTCGCCGTCGACGATGCGGTGGTCGAAGGATCCGCCCACCGTCGTCACCATCCGGGGACGCACCTCGCCGTCGACCACCCACGGCTTCTCCCGGATGGTGCCCATCGCCATGATGGCGCACTCGCCCGGATTGAGGATCGGCGTGCCGAAATCCATCCCGAACACGCCGATGTTGGTGATCGTGATCGTGCCGTCCTGCATCTCGACGGGCTGCGTCCGCCCGTCGCGCGCGGTGATGGTCAGCTGCTCGATCGCCCGTGCGAGCTCGAGCAGGCTGAGGCTCTGCGCCTCCTTGATGTTCGGCACGACGAGGCCGCGCGGCGTGGCCGCCGCGATCCCGAGGTTGACGAAGTTGTGGCGGATGATCTCGCTCTCCGTGAAGGTCGAGTTGACCTCGGGGCTCCTCCTGATCGCCCAGAGCATCGCCTTCGCGAAGATCAGCAGCGGCGACACCTTGGTGCCGGCGAACTCGGTCGAGCCCTTCAGCCGTCTCACGAACTCCATGGTGCGGGTCGCATCGACCTCGGTGAACACGCTGACGTGCGGCGCCTCGAACGCGCTCGTCACCATCGCCTTCGCGATCTGCTTGCGCATGCCCTTCAGCGGGATCCGCTCCTCGCGGGCGCTCGGCGCCTCCGGCGTCTCGATATTGCGGAACAGGCTGGCCTGCGACGCCGCGCGCACCACGTCGTCGCGGAGGATCTCGCCCGCGATCCCCGAACCGGCCACCTGGGCGAGATCGACGCCCAGGTCCTTCGCGAGCTTGCGGATGGGCGGCTTCGCGATGACGGGCGCGGCGTCGGCCACCGGTATCACCGCGTGAGCGCGGGCTCCGCCGCCCGCGGATTCCGCTCCGTCGAGCAGCGGCTCGCCCCCGCGGCGTCGCCGCGAGCGCACCGCGCCTCCCGTGCCGTATCCGACGAGCACCGCCCCGTCGCGCTCCTCGGGGCGCTCCACGCTGTCGGCGGTGTCCTGCACCGCCTCCCGGGTCTCGTCCGACTCCGCGGCGCCCCCGGACGCGTCATCGCCAGGCGCGTCGGGCCCCGCACCGTCGCCCGCCACTTCGATGCGGAGGATCGGCGCGCCGACCGGCACCGTCTGCCCGGGCTCGACGAGCAGTTCGCGCACCCGCCCGGTGAACGGGGACGGCAGCTCGACCAGCGACTTGGCGGTCTCGATCTCGCAGATCACCTGGTTGAGTTCGACCGTGTCGCCGGGTCCGACGAACCAGGTCACGACCTCGGCTTCGGTGAGCCCCTCACCGACGTCGGGAAGGGGGAAGACCTGTTCGCTCATCGTGGCTCCTCGGATTGCTCGGATACTTCCGCGGCTCGGATACTCCGAGCCTATGTCACGGCGCGTGCCGCGCGTCGGCCATCTCGGCCGGCGTCGTCAATAGCGCATGCTGCGGTCGACGGCCTCGAGCACGCGGTCGGCGTCCGGCAGATACAGCCCCTCGAGCTTGGCCGGGGGGAACGGCACGTCGTAGCCGCTGACGCGCAGCACGGGGGCCTGCAGCGAGTAGAAGGCGTGCTCGGCCACGTGCGCGGCGATCTCGCTCCCGACGCTCGCGTTGCCCTGCGCCTCCTGCGCGACGACGAGGCGCCCGGTCTTGCGCACCGACGCCAGCACCGGCTCGTAGTCGACGGGGGAGAGGCTGCGCAGATCCACGACCTCGAGGCCGGTGCCCTCGCTCTCCGCGATCTCCGCGGCCTGGAGCAGCACGGTGACCATGGCCCCGTGCCCCACGAGGGTGCAGTCGGCGCCCTCCCTCGCGACACGGGTGCGGTGCAGCTCGGCGGCGGGGGCGCTCGGATCGACCTCGCCCTTCTGCCAGTACTTCGCCTTCGGCTCGAAGAAGAGCACCGGGTCGTCGGAGGCGATGGCCTGCTGGATCATCCAGTAGGCGTCGTGCGCGTTCGACGGAGCGACCACCCGGAGCCCGGGCGTGTGGGAGAAGTACGCCTCCGGACTCTCCTGGTGATGCTCCACCGCGCCGATGTGCCCGCCGTAGGGCACGCGGATCACGATCGGCATCGAGACGCGCCCGTCGTGGCGGCTCGTGATCTTGGCGAGCTGCGACACGATCTGGTTCATGGCGGGGAAGATGAAGCCCTCGAACTGGATCTCAAGGACGGGCCGGTAGCCGCGCATGGCGAGGCCGATGGCGCTCCCGACGATCCCGGCCTCGGCGAGCGGGGTGTCGAGCACGCGCGCGGATCCGAAATCGCGCTGCAGCCCGTCGGTCACCCGGAACACGCCGCCGAGGGGGCCGATGTCCTCGCCCATCAGCAGCACGCGCTCGTCGGCGGCCATGGCGGCGCGCAGACCCTCGTTGATGGCCTTGGCGATCGGCAGCGACGACCGCTCGCTCAGCGCGGCGACGCTGCTCGCCTCGGTCCCTCCGGTGCTCATTCCGCCCCCTCGAACGACGCCTCGTAGCGCTCGAGCCACTCCCGCTGCTCCTCGATGCGGGGATGCGGCTCGCTGTAGACGTTGGCGAACATGCTGTCGGCCTCCGGCTCGGGCAGGCTGAGGATCGCGTCGCGCACCTGCTTGGCCTCCGCGTCCGCCTCCCGCCGCGCCGTCTCGAAGAAGTCGTCGGGCACGCCGAGCGACCGCAGATGGGCCTCCAGGCGCAGGATCGGATCCTTGCGCTGCCACTCCTCGAGCTCGCCCTCCGCGCGGTACCGGGTGGGGTCGTCGCTGGTGGTGTGCGCGCCGATGCGGTAGGTGAGCGCCTCGATGTACCCGGGGCCGCCTCCGGCGCGGGCCTCGCGGAGGAAGCGACGGCCGACCGCGTAGGCGGCGAGCGGGTCGTTGCCGTCGATCTGCGCGCTGCGGATCCCGAAGCCGAGCCCGCGGCGGTACAGCGGCGTGCGGGACTGCCGGGCGACCGGCACGGAGATGGCCCAGCGGTTGTTCTGCACGACGAACACCTCGGGGGTCTGATAGCTCGCGGCGAAGACGAGCGCCTCGCTGGCCTCGCCCTGGCTGGTGGTGCCGTCGCCGAAGAACACCATGGTCGCCTCGCCGGTGGGCGTGCCCGCCTCGCCGGCGTCGAGCGCTCCGTCGCCCTCGCGTCGCTTGGCGTCGAGCAGTTGGCCGAGCGCGTATCCGGTGGCGTGCTGCGTCTGCGCTCCGAGCACGAGGGTGTAGAGGTGGAAGTTGCCGTTGGCGGGATCGGTCACGTCCCAGCCCCCGTGGGTGAGCCCGCGGAACTGGGCCGCCACCTGCAGGAACCCGACGCCGCGCGCTCTCGCGACCAGATGCTCGCGGTAGGCGGGGAAGACGTGGTCCCGGGGCTCGAGCGCGCCCGCGAGGCCGACCTGGCAGCCCTCCTGCCCGACGCTCGGCACCCAGAGCGCCAGCTGGCCCTGCCGCTGGAGATGGGTGCACTCCGTGTCGAAGGCGCGGGTCGCGACCATCTGCCGGTACCACTCGCGGAAGTCGGATTCGCCGACGGACTCGAGTTCGCTCGCGTACTCGGCCGCCGTCGCGGAGGGGGCGTACGCGCCCTCCGCGTCGATGAAGCGGATCGGCTCGGGGTCGATCATGTCGAACGCGAGCGGTGCAGTCTGACTCACCCGAACAAGTGTAACGAGCACCTATCGCGGACGCGGGATATACCCTGGCGCCCTCCCGGGCACACCTGGCAGACTGGAGGCATGCGATCGATCGTCCGCGTGCTCGTCAGCGCCTTCGCGCTGTGGCTGACGACGCTCCTCGTGGGCGGCAGCGGCGATCACGGCTTCTGGCTCGATCCGCTCGCCGACGACAACTACGGCCGGATCCTCACCCTCGTCATCGTCGCGCTCGTCTTCGGCCTCGTCAATGCGACCCTCGGCAAGATCGTCCGCTTCGTCTCGATCCCGCTCTACATCATCACCCTCGGGCTCTTCGGGCTGATCGTCAACGGCCTGCTCATCTGGGTGGTCGCCTGGCTCTCCGATCTCGCGGGCTTCGGCCTCCGGGTCGACGGCTTCTGGTGGGGCGTGCTCGGCGCGCTCGTCCTCTCCGTCCTCTCCGGGCTCATGAACGGCCTGCTCGGCACCGGCAAGAAGCGGGATCGCTGACGGCTCCGAGGATCCGCGGCCGTCGGTGCGCGCCGAGGCCCGGAGCGGACTCGATGGACCCGAGCCCGATGGGGGAGAATGGTGAGGGCGTCGCGCGCGCCCCCACCCGCACCAACGCACGGAGAACCGCACATGACGCACCTGCCCCCGCAGCCCATCAGCCCGCTCGACGGCCGCTACCGGTCGGCGGTGGAGGGCATCGGAGACCATCTCTCGGAGGCGGGGCTCAATCGTGCCCGTGTCCACGTCGAGGTCGAGTGGCTCGCCCATCTGACCGAGCGCTCGCTGCTCGGCGGCACCCCGCTCGCCGCCGAGGAGCTGGCGGGTCTGCGCGGGTGGGCCGCCGGCTTCGGGCAGCCGGAGATCGACCGGCTCGCGGAGATCGAGGCCACCACCCAGCACGACGTGAAGGCCGTCGAGTATCTGGTGCGCGAGCAGTTGTCGCGCCAGGGCCTCGATCGCATCGCCGAGCTGACCCACGTCTGCTGCACCAGCGAGGACATCAACAACCTCTCCTACGCGCTCACGGTGAAGGACGCGATCTCCGAGGTGTGGCGTCCGCGGCTGGACGCGGTGGTCGCCGAGCTCGCCGCCCAGGCCGAGCGCTACCGGGAGCTGCCGATGCTCAGCCGGACGCACGGGCAGCCGGCCACACCCACCACGCTGGGCAAGGAGCTCGCCGTCTTCGTCCATCGGCTGCGCCGGCAGACGGCCCAGCTCGAGCGGATCGAGTACCTGGGCAAGTTCTCGGGCGCGACGGGCACCTTCGCGGCGCATCTCGCGGCCGACCCCTCCGTCGACTGGCAGGCCGTGTCGCGCGACTTCGTCGAGGGCCTCGGCCTCGCCTGGAACCCGCTGACCACCCAGATCGAATCGCACGACTGGCAGGCGGAGCTCTACGCGAGAGTCGCGCACGTGAACCGCATCCTGCACAACCTCGCCACCGACATCTGGAGCTACATCTCGATCGGCTACTTCCGCCAGATCCCGGTCGCGGGCGCCACCGGCTCCTCGACGATGCCGCACAAGGTCAACCCGATCCGCTTCGAGAACGCGGAGGCGAACCTCGAGCTCTCGAACGCGATCCTCGACTCGCTGGCCGCGACCCTGGTGACGAGCCGCTGGCAGCGCGACCTCACCGACTCCTCCGCGCAGCGGAACATCGGCGTCGGCCTCGGGCACTCGGTGCTGGCGCTCGACAACATCCTCAAGGGGCTCGGGCGGATCGACGCGGCGCCCGAGGTGCTCGCCGAGGATCTCGACGAGAACTGGGAGGTGCTGGCCGAAGCGATCCAGACGGTGATCCGAGCGGAGGTCGCGGCGGGGCGCTCGTCGATCAGCGACCCCTACGCGGCGCTCAAGGAGCTCACCCGCGGCCGGAGGATCGGGCGGGGCGAGCTGGCGGCATTCGTCGCGGATCTCGACATCGGGGACGAGGCGAAGCAGCGCCTCCTGGCGCTCACCCCGCCCCGCTACATCGGGATCGCCCCGGAGCTCCTCGCCCATCTCGGCCGCTGACCCCGCGCGGGTTCGGGCGGCCCACGGCCCGTGCCGCTACCATGTTCCCGAGGGAAGGTGAAGGCATGGGCATACTCGACAGCGTCGAGCGCGGTCTCGAACGCGCCGTCAACGGCGCATTCGCGCGCACCTTCCGCTCGGGCGTGCAGCCGGTGGAGATCGCCGCGGGCCTGAAGCGCGAGCTCGAGATCGGCTCGGTGATCGTCGACCGGGACCGCGTGCTCGCCCCGAACCGCTTCATCGTGCGGGTGTCCTCGGCGGACGGGAAGCGCCTGGCCGGCCTGGGCGGCAACCTCGAACGGGAGCTCACCGAGGTCGTGCTCAAGCACGCCGGCCGCCAGGGCTACCAGCTGCTCGGGCAGCCCGACGTGGAGCTGCGCGTCGACGACTCGCTGACCACCGGCGTCCTCGAGATCGACGCCTCCCAGGTCGAGGGCGCGGTCGCCTGGAAGGCCGTGATCGAGGTGGGCGGCGTGCAGCACCCGCTGCGGACGGGGACGACGGTCATCGGTCGGGGCAGCGACGCGGATATCCGGATCGGCGACAACGCCGCCTCGCGCCAGCACCTGCAGATCCTCTGGGACGGCAGGGCCGGCGTCGCCCGGGATCTCGGCTCGACCAACGGCTCGAAGATCGAGGGGCAGCGCTTCCGCGAGGCCGCGCTGAGCCCGGGCACCGTGATCACCGTCGGGCAGACCGCGCTGCGCTTCCAGCTCGTGCCGGCTCGGGCGCCGGGCTCCCCGGCCCCCACGACGGTCATGGACCGGTCGGCCGGAGCGGATCAGAACCTCTGGAGGGGCCTGTGAGCGAAGCGAGCGAACTGACCCTCCTCATCCTGCGCATCGGCTTCCTGCTGCTGCTGTGGCTCTTCATCTTCGCCGTCCTCTACGCGCTCCGCAGCGACCTGTTCGGCTCGCCGGTGCGAAAGCTCCCCGCCGACCGGTCGGCGAGCGCAGCCCCCCAGGCGGCGGCCCCGGTGGTCGCCGGCGCCCCCGCCGCGCCGGCACCGTCCGCCCCGACCGCCCCCACCGCTCCCGCAGCGGCGAGCCCCGCCCCGCAGGGGGGACCCGCGCGACAACTGGTCATCACCTCGGGCGTCGCCTCCGGCACCGCGGTCCCGCTCGACGACGACACCCTCACCATCGGCCGCAGCAGCGGATCGAGCCTGGTCATCGTCGACGAATACACCTCGACCTACCACGCCAAGCTCACGCGCAGCGGCGACACCTGGCTGCTCACCGACCTCGACTCCACCAACGGCACCAAGCTGAACGGCAGCAGGGTCACCGGCACGGTGCTGGTGCCCCCCTTCACTCCGGTCACCATCGGCACGACGACCTTCGAGCTGAGGCCCTGACGGCATGGTCGGCTACGCGAGCGCCATCGGCTCCCATGTCGGGATGGTGCGGTCGAACAACCAGGACTCGGGCTACGCGGGGCGGCGCCTGTTCCTCGTGGCCGACGGCATGGGCGGCCACGCGGGCGGCGACGTGGCCTCGGCGCTGGCGGCGCAGGCGATCGCGGGGATCGAGTCGCCGTCGGCCGACCGCTCGGCCGCCGACGCGTCCGCAACCGCCAGGACCCTGCGCGACCAGCTGCTGCAGACCAACCGCATGCTGCGCGCCACGGTCGGGGACCGGCCCGAGCTGGCCGGCATGGGGACCACGTTCACCGGCTTCATCACCGTCGAGGACCGGCTGGCCCTCGCGCACATCGGCGATTCCCGCCTCTACCTGCTGAGGGACGACCGGCTGACGCAGATCACGAAGGATCACACCTTCGTGCAGCGCCTCGTCGACAGCGGCAGGATCACCGAGGAGGAGGCGAAGACGCATCCCCGCCGCTCGGTGCTCATGCGGGTGCTCGGCGATGTCGATTCCTCCCCCGAGATCGACACCGAGGTGCTCGAGACGAGGCCGGGCGATGTCTGGCTGCTCTGCTCGGACGGCCTGTGCGGCTACGTCGAAGAGGTCGACATCGAGAAGATCCTGCGCCGCCGCACGACGCTGCAATCCGCCGTCGACGCGCTGATCGACAAGAGCCTGGCCCACGGCGCGCCCGACAACGTCACCGTCGTGCTCGTCGAGACGCTGCCGGAGGCGCTCCCCGCGGAGGAGACGCCGGAGCCGCGGTTCGCCGGCTCGGCGGCGACGGAGGTGCCCGGCGGCGAGCGCATCAGCACGGGACGGACGCGCCTGCTGAACCGTCGGCGGATCGTGCGTCGGGGGCAACCCGTCGCGGAGAGCCACTTCGAGCCGCGGGTCGACGAGTACCTGAGCGAGCTCATCGCCGAGACCAAGCGCCGCAATCGCCGCCGCCGGGTGCTGGGGGTGCTCGGCCTGCTCGCGATCGTCGGCGCCATCGCCGGTGCGCTGGCCCTCGGCTATCAGTGGACGCAGACCCGCTACTACGTGGGCACCGACGGCGCCACGGTGATCATCTACCGGGGGATCCAGCAGAATCTCGGTTCGATCTCGCTGAGCTCGATCGCCGAGAACACCGAGATCCCGCTCGACACGCTCGACGGCAACGAGCAGCGCGCGGTCGAGCGCACGCTGAGCGCCGGATCCCTCGAAGAGGCCCGCGAGATCGTGCTGCGGCTGGGGGAGGACTGATGAGCGCCCCCCGCAGTTTCGAGCGCACCCGCACCAGCGAGACGGTGCTGCAGCGGATCACGGCGATCCGCGCCCCCCGTCTGCTGCGCGGGCTCGAGCTCGCCCTGACCCTCTTCGCCCTCGCCATCGGCGTCGGGGCGGTGCTCATCATCGACCTGACGGTTGAGGGACGCTTCACCGTCGAGCTGCTGCCCTACGGCGCGCTCTTCGTCGCCGCGGTGCTCGGCCTGCACGTCACCGTCCGCTTCGTCGCGCCCGACGCCGACCCGCTGATCCTCCCGCTCGCGACGCTGCTCAACTCGATCGGCATCGCGATGATCTACCGGATCGACCTCGCCAAGGCGAGGGTCGGCTGGGAGGCGTTCTCCGTCCGGCAGCTGGTGTGGTCGGCGATCGCCATCGCCATCGCGATCGCCGTGCTCGCGGTGATCCGCAACCACAACGTGCTCTACCGCTACACCTACCTCTTCGGGCTCGGCGCGCTGCTGCTCCTGCTGCTGCCGATGCTTCCGGGCATCGGGCACGCCGAGGGCGGAGCCCGGGTGTGGATCAGGATCCAGGGCTTCTCCTTCCAGCCGGGCGAGATCGCGAAGATCATGCTCGCCGTCTTCTTCGCGGGCTATCTGGTGCGCAACCGCGACGCGCTCTCGATGGTGGGCAAGAAGTTCGCGGGCATCCGCTTCCCCCGCGGCCGGGATCTCGGCCCGCTCATCACCTTCTGGCTGATCGCGATGGCCGTGCTCGTGTTCCAGCGCGATCTCGGCACCTCGCTGCTCTACTTCGGGCTCTTCCTCTCGATGCTCTACCTGGCCACCGGCCGCGTCGGCTGGATCGTGCTGGGGCTCGGGCTGTTCGTCGCGGGCGGCCTGCTCGCCAGCCAGCTCTTCGACTACGTCGGCCGACGCTTCCAGAACTGGCTCGACCCGTTCGCCGATCCCTACGGCAGCGGCAATCAGATGGTGCAGGGCCTCTTCGGCATGGCCAACGGCGGGATGACCGGCACGGGCCTGGGGCAGGGCTTCCCGCAGGACACCCCGGTTCCCGAGAGCGACTACATCATCCCGAGTCTCGGCGAGGAGATCGGGCTCATCGGCCTGTTCGTCGTGCTCGCGGCCTACCTCATCCTGGTCGGCCGAGCGCTGCGGATCGGCTTCGCCGGCCAGGACGACTTCGGCAAGCTGCTCGCCGCCGGCCTCGGCTTCGCCATCGCGCTGCAGGTCTTCATCGTCGTGGGGGGCGTGACCCGGGTGATCCCGCTGACCGGCCTGACCGCGCCGTTCCTCGCGGCGGGCGGATCCTCCCTCATCTCGAACTGGATCATCGTCGCCCTGCTGCTGCGGATCTCGAACTCGGTGCGCAACCGCCCGAAGCTGGTGATCCGCTCATGAACAAGCAGCTGCGCATCCTCTCCCGCACCGTGTTCGGCATGTTCCTCGTGCTGTTCGCGGCGATCACCATGATCCAGTTCGTCTACGCCGACGAGCTGCGGGCGAACGAATACAATCAGCGCACCGCGAAGAACGGCTACAAGGTCGAGCGCGGATCCATCCTCGTCGACGGCGACCCCGTCGCCTATTCGACGCCGACGGACGACGAGAATCGTTTCATGCGGCAGTACTCCGATGGCGAGCTCTACGCGCCCGTGACCGGCTACTACTCGCGGCGCCAGGGCATGACGGGCCTCGAGGCGGCGATGAACGACGACCTCTCCGGCCTCGGCAACGCGCAGTTCTTCACCCGCCTCATGCGCACCGTGACGGGCGTGGAGCCGCAGGGCAACTCGGTCGAGACGACCATCGACCCCGAGGTGCAGGAGGTCGCCGCGAAGGCGATGGACGAGTACACCGGCGCCCTCGTCGTGCTCGAGCCGAAGACCGGGCGCATCCTCGCGCTCGTCTCGACCCCGGGCTTCGACCCGAGCCTGCTCTCGTCGAACGACGACGCCGAGATCATCGCGAACTACGCCGAGCTGAACGCCGATCCCGATCAGCCGCTGGCCAACCGCGCCATCGCGGGCGACCTCTACCATCCCGGATCCACCTACAAGCTCCTCGTGGCCGCGGCCGCGCTCGAGAACGGCACCGCGACGCCGAGCAGCACCTTCTCGAACCCGGCGTCGCTCACGCTGCCCGGCTCGACCGCGGTCATGCAGAACGCCTCCCGCACGGCCTGCGGCGGCGGCTCGTCGGTCTCACTGCAGCAGGCGCTCGTGTACTCCTGCAACATCCCCTTCGCGGAGCTGGCGATGAGCATGGACGTCGACGCCGTCCCCGAGATGGCTCGCGCGTTCGGCTTCGAGCAGGAGCTCGACATTCCGCTGCCGGTGACGCCGAGCCAGTCCCCGACGCCCGCCGACGAGGCCCAGGCGGCGCTGTCGTCGATCGGCCAGTTGGACGTGCGCGCGACGCCGCTGCAGATGGCGATGGTCTCGGCCGGCATCGCGAACGACGGCGTGGTCATGAAGCCGCAGCTCGTGGACCGGGTGATCGCGCCGGACCTCCGGGTGGAGAGCCGCGCGGAGCCCGAGGAGTTCAGCACCCCGATCTCCGAGGAGACCGCCGAGGCGCTGAGCGGGATGATGGAGAAGGTCGTCTCCGACTCCGACGGCACGGGGCACCGGGCCGCGATCGACGGGGTGCGGGTCGCCGGCAAGACGGGCACGGCCGAGAACGGGGTGGACGAGAACGGCAACGATCTGCCGTTCACCCTCTGGTTCACCGGCTTCGCCCCGGTCGAGGATCCCGAGCTCGCGATCGCGGTCGTGATCGCCGACGGCGGCGGGTCGGCCCACAACAACGTGGGGAGTTCGTACGATCTCCCGACAGCAGTAGGAAAACGAGTGATGGAAGCGGTGTTGAACCAATGAGACCAGTGGCGGGAATCACGTTCGGCGGGCGCTACGAGCTGAGCTCGAGGATCGCGGTCGGCGGCATGGGCGAGGTCTGGCGCGCCTCGGACAGCATCATCGGGCGGACCGTGGCCATCAAGATCCTCAAGGACGAGTACATGGGCGACCCGGGCTTCCTGGAGCGCTTCCGCGCCGAGGCCCGCCACGCCGCGCTCGTCAACCACGAGGGCATCGCCAACGTGTTCGACTACGGCGAGGAGCAGGGGTCCGCCTACATCGTCATGGAGCTGGTGCCGGGCGAGCCCCTCTCGACCATCATCGAGCGGGAGGGCCGGCTGCCCGCCGACCGCGTGCTGGGCATCGTCGCCCAGACCGCGACGGCGCTGCAGGCCGCCCACGACGCCGGCCTCGTGCACCGGGATGTCAAGCCCGGCAACCTGCTGATCACGCCCGAGGGCCGCGTGAAGATCACCGACTTCGGGATCGCGCGCATCGCGGATCAGGTGCCGCTCACCGCGACCGGTCAGGTGATGGGCACGGTGCAGTACCTCGCGCCGGAGCAGGCGAGCGGTCACACCGCCACGCCGGCGACCGACGTCTACTCGCTCGGCGTCGTGGCCTACGAGTGCCTGGCGGGCAAGCGGCCCTTCACCGGCGAGTCGCAGGTCGCCATCGCGATGGCGCAGATCAACGACACCCCTCCCGCGCTGCCCGCAGACATCCCCGGTCCGGTGCAGCGCCTGGTGCTCGCCTGCCTGGAGAAGGATCCCCAGGATCGACCGGCGAGCGCGGCGAAGCTCGCGCAGGCCGCAGCCGCGCTGCACCGCGGCGACGTGCGGCTCGCCACGAGCTACGTCCCCCAGATCGGCGCCGGCGAAGACACCACGCGGGTCATGCCGGCCACGACCGCGGGCACCGCCGCGACCACGGCGCTGCCCCGCACGACCGCCCTGCCGGAGCCGGTCGTCGAACCCGAGGAGGAGGTCGAAGAGGAGGGGAAGAAGCGCAGCCGCTGGACCTGGCCGCTGGTCACCCTGATCGCGCTGCTGCTCGTGATCGGCGTCGGCACGGCCATCGCCCTGCTCGGCGGTGGCGGCGGCGACGAGACGCCGACGACGTCGCCCTCGAACACGAGGACCTCGACCACGCCGCCGACCACGTCGCAGCCCACGAGCGGGGCCGTGAACCTCTCCGATCTCGAGGGACTCGACTGGGAGGTCGCCCAGCAGAAGCTGCGGGACGACGGGTTCACCAACGTCGTGGGCCAGGAGGGTTCGCCCGCTGACGACGATCAGGTGGGCAAGGTGTACGAGGTCGACCCGACCGGCTCCAACGTCCCCTTCGACCGGATGATCACGCTCACCTACTACACGGCCTACGGTGAGGTGTCGCGACCGAACAAGCCGCGATCCACCTCCACGTCGGTCGAGTCCGGCGGGCAGCTCAACGTCAGCTGGGACGTGGCGAGCTGCCCCGCGCCGCTCACGGTCCAGGCGTACGACCTGATCTACGACAGCGGCGTCGCGGATGGGCCCGGCTCGACGCAGAGCACCAACGTGAACATCACCGCGGACACGATCGAGCCGGGCGGGTCGAACGGTCAGATCGCCGTGCGCTACACCGTGACCTGCGGCAACGGCACCATCACGCGCACCTCGGAACCGTCGTGGACGCTCAAGGTCAGGATCCTCGCCCCGGCCGCGGATCCCGACCCCGCGGACCCGGGCACCGAAGAGGAAGACTGATCGGCGACGACGCCCGCAACGCCCGCCACCCGGGTTTCCGGGCTCGCACACCGTAGAATTGTTCCCATCATCCGTCCCCGAGTGAGGTATCCATGACCGAGACCGTCGGCAGCGCACGCCTGCTCGCCGATCGATACTCGATCGGCGAATACATCGGCCAGGGCGGAATGAGCACGGTGTACCGCGGCGTCGACACCAAGCTCGGCCGGCAGGTGGCCGTCAAGGTGATGCGCGCCCATCTCGCCGGCGACGATCAGTTCCGCAGCCGGTTCCGCCAGGAGGCGCAGTCGGCCTCGCGCCTCGCGCATCCGAGCATCGTGCGCGTCTTCGACGCGGGCGACGATCTGATCCAGACGGGAGAGGGGCCGCAGCAGCTGCCCTTCATCGTGATGGAGTACGTCGACGGGCAGAATCTGCGGGAGATCATCGAGCAGGACCGGCTCTCCACCGCGGAGGCGTGCCGCGTGGTCGAGGCGGTGCTGACCGCGCTCGAGTACTCGCACCGGGCCGGGATCGTCCATCGAGACATCAAGCCCGCCAACATCATGATCACCACGTCCGGCCAGGTGAAGGTGATGGACTTCGGCATCGCGCGAGCGGTCTCCGAGACCTCCTCGACGGTGCAGCAGACGACGGCGATCCTGGGCACCGCGGCGTACTTCTCGCCCGAGCAGGCCAAGGGCGAGGCCATCGACGCGCGGACCGATCTGTATTCGACCGGCGTGCTCCTCTACGAGCTGCTCACCGGCGACGTGCCCTTCCGCGGCGATACGGCTGTCGCGGTCGCCTACCAGCACGTGAGCGAGCGGCCCGAGCCCCCCAGCCAGCGGGATCCGGCGGTCTCGGCTCCGCTCGAGCGGGTGGTGCTGCACGCTCTCGCGAAGGATCGCGCCCGCCGGTTCCAGAGCGCCCGGGAATACCGCGAGGCGCTCCGGCTCGCGGCATCGGGCACGATGCCGAAGCTCAGCGGAGACGGCGAGCAGGCCGGGGTGCTCTTCTCCTCCGGCGAGGAGGTCTCGGAGTCGGATCTCGCCCTGCGCCGTCTCTCCGAGTCCGGGGGAGGAGCGCGATCCCACAGCCGTCCCCCGGTGATGTGGGTCTGGGCGGCGATCCTGACCGTCGTCGCCGTCGTCGCCGCGGTGCTGTTCTGGCTCCTCATGCTCTCCCCCTCCTCGCTCGCCCCGACGAGTTCTCGCGAGATCCCGCCGCTCACCGGCGTGTCGGCCGAGGAGGCGATGCGAACGCTCGAGCAACTGGATCTGCTGGGAGTCTCCGAGGAGGAGGCGAACGACGAGGTCGCCGCGGGTCATGTCATCCGCACCGATCCCGAACCCGGCGCGAGCGTGAACATCGAGACCACCGTGCGGGTGTACGTGTCGACCGGTCCGGACTCGGCAGAGGTGCCCGACTTCGACCGCATGACGCTCGAGGACTACACCGCCGAGCTCGAGGATCTGGGGCTGGGGGTGGGCGCGGTCTCGCGGGAGGACGACTCCGCGGAGTCCAAGGACACGGTGCTCGAGGTCGATCCGAGGGTCGGGACGCGCCTGGAGCGAGGCGAGACCGTCGAGCTGACCGTGTCGAGCGGCAAGGTCAGGGTGCCCGACGTCAAGGGGCAGTCCGTGGCGGCGGCGAAGGACATCCTCGAGTCGCTGCGCCTCGCTCTGACGATCACCCCGGATCCGAACTGCAGCGCCGAGGGCGCCGCGATCATCACCCGGCAGTCCGTCGAGGGCAAGCAGGATCAGGGCAGCCCGGTCGAGATCTTCTACTGCTCGGGCTGAGCCGCCGAGAGCAGCGGGGAGAGGGCGCTCGCGATCCGGGCCGCGTTGGGGGATCCGACGATGGCGAGCCAGTTGCCGAGCTGCTGGTAGCCGCCCTCGGTCAGCACCGACTCGGGATGATACTGCACGCCGTAGATCGGATGCTCGCGGTGGCGCAGCGCCATCACGACGCCCTCCGCGGTCTCCGCGGTGATGGAGAGCTCCTCGGGAACGGAGTCGCGCACCACGGCGAGGGAGTGGTAGCGGGTCGCCGAGAATTCGGGCGCCACGCCGTCGAAGAACGGGTCGCCCGCGTGACGCACCCGCGAGACCTTGCCGTGCATGAGCTCCTCGGCGTGGGTCACGGTCGCTCCGAAGGCCTCTGCGATCGCCTGGTGCCCGAGGCACACGCCCAGCAGCGGCACCCCCGTCCGCACCGCGATCCCCACCATGGGGATGGAGACGCCCGCGTCGCCGGGGGTGCCGGGACCGGGCGAGATCAGCACCCCGTCGAACTCGCCGACCAGCTGCTCGAGTTCGCCGACGCTCACCACGTCGTTCCGGATGACCCTCGTCTCGGCCCCCAGCTGCTGCAGATAGCCGCCCAGCGTATAGACGAAGCTGTCGTAGTTATCGATCACGAGGATGCGGCTCATGTGTTCACCGTCGATTCTTCAACCATCAATTGGACTGCCACATAGGGATAGACGTAGGCGATGAGCACCCAGACGAGCGCGACGGCGACCGCCAGCAGGACGATGACCCGCAGCCAGGCGGGGCCGGGGAAGAAGCGCCAGAGCAGGGAGAACATCAGATCGACGGCCTCCGCAGATCCGGATCCGCCTCGGTGAGCGCCTCCGGCGGCCCCTCGCCCTGCGGCTGGAAGTCCTCGAACACGGCGTAGGCGATGGCGCGCTCGTCGCTCCCCGCCTCCTTCGGATGGCAGGTCGTGAGCGTCATGATCTGATCCTTCGCGGGATCGCCCTCGAGACGCGGGAACGGGTTGAGCACGTCGACCTCCGTGGGCAGCACGTATTCGATGGACCGGAAGCGGTAGGTGTACCAGCCGTCCTTCGTCTCGACGAACATCGGATCGCCGACCCGCAGGTTCATCACCTCGCGGAAGGAGTTGATGAGGGGGCCCGAGCGGTGACCGGCGATCGCGAAGTTGCCCGGCTCGCCCGGCATCTGCGAGTTCTCGTAGTGCCCGATGCCCTTCTCGTCCAGGTTGAGCACCGTCCACCAGTCGGTGGTCTCGGCCATACGGTTGGCGTACCCCTCGCCGAAGGCCGGCACGTACAGCACCCCGAACACCTCGGCGGGGTCCACCGGATCCGTGACCGGCACCTCGCCGTCCCACTTCGCGTCGACGGCTTCGCGGGCCCAGCGCTCGGAGTCGAGCGCGCTCAGCTCCGCCTGCTTCTCGGTCACGAAGACCTCGGTGTGCAGGTACTGCCACCCGAGATAGCCGACCACCGCCAGTCCGCCGACGATCAGGAGCTCGCCGACGACCGTGAGCGGGCTCAGGCGCGCACGCCGTCCGCCTCGCTCGCGGGCCGCCGGGGGCGGCGCGGTGTGATCCACTGCCATGCGCTCATTGTAGAGAACCTCGCTGATAGCCCGGACCGCCGGTCCGCTCCCCGAGCCCGTCGCGCCCCGGGCCCGCCGACGGGCGCGCCGACGCGCCCCACCCGCTCAGGAACCGGGGTGTTCGCACCTCCGACGATCCGGGTAGAATCGTTGCCATGGCTGAAGCGGGAAACGAACTGAGCAAGCGCGAGGCGAAAGCCCTCGAGAAGCAGCAGCGCCTCGAGGCGTCCGAGCTGCGCAAGGAGGCGCCGAATCCGGTGTGGTTCAAGCCGGTCATGTTCGGCTTCATGCTGCTCGGCCTTCTCTGGATCATCCTCTACTACGTCACCAGCGCGATGCCGACCCCGCTTCCGGTTCCCGCGCTGGGGCAGGCCAACATCTTCGTCGGTTTCGGCCTCGTGCTGGTCGGCTTCCTGATGACCCCCTGGTGGAAGTGACCGTCGTCACCGGAAATCACAACCGTGTAATTTTCCCCAGCTGTGCAGAACACTGTGGATAATCAGCCCCCGGGGAACGGGGGCAGCGCGACGAAGTAGAGCCACCCCAGCGCGATCAGCAGCACGCCGAGGCCGATCATCCCCAGCGCGCGCGTGCCCCGGTGCCGCGGCCCTCTCGTCGCGAGCAGGATCCCCATGGAGGCGGCTCCCACGATCATGCCGCCGAGATGCGCCTGCCACGAGATCGCGGCTCCGGGCAGGAACCCGATGCCGAAGTTGATCGCGATGAGCACCGCGAGCGAGGTCACGTTCACGTTCGAGGCGCGATAGGCGACGAGGGTGGCGGCGAGCACCCCGAAGATCGCTCCCGACGCCCCGACCGTGGGGACGAGCAGGGACATCGGCTCGAAGTACACCCAGATCATCACCATGAGCGACCCGCCGAGACCGGCGAAGACGTAGAGGACCAGGAACCACACCCGGCCGAGCAGCTGCTCGAGATTGCGGCCGAACAGCCAGAGCGCGTAGAGGTTGAACAGGATGTGCAGCACGAAGCCGGTCGAGTGCGTGAACATCACGGTGAGCATGCGCCACGGTTCGAACGACACATCCGAGAAGATCGAGCTCGCCACCGCGTCGGGGAGCGAGTACGCCGGCGCGTACCAGAGCCCCTCCGTCACCGAGTTGTCTCCGAACGTCGCGCTCAGCCACTGGGCCGCGAAGACCAGCACGCAGGCGATCATCAGCCCGTAGGTGACGACCGGGGCATCGGACAGACGGCGGGAGGCCACCCGAGCCGACCGGCCCATCCGCTGCGCCGCCCCCTGCTGCGCCTCGCGCATGCAGTCGGGGCACAGGACGCCGACCGACGAGACCACCTGGCAGTCGGGGCAGACCGTGCGGCCGCAGCGCTGGCAGAGAGTGAAGCTGTTGCGCCCCGGGTGGCGGTAGCAGACGTCATCCGGACCGTACTGGGCCCGTTCGCCGAACTGCGGAGTCGATCCCCCCGCGGACACCTCGGTTAGACCTCGGTGACGTCGACGCCGGAGATCACGACGTCCTCGACCGGACGATCAGCCGCACCGACGGCGACGGCGGCGATCGCGTCGACCACCGACTTCGAGCCCTCGTCGGCGACCTCGCCGAAGATCGTGTGCTTGCCGTTCAGCCACGCGGGATCCGTCGTGGTGATGAAGAACTGCGATCCGTTCGTGCCGGCGAGCCGACCGGTCAGGTCGGGTCGCTTGCCCGCGTTCGCCATCGCCAGCAGATAGGGGCGGTCGAAGACGAGCTCGGGATGGATCTCGTCGTCGAAGGTGTAGCCGGGGCCGCCGGTCCCGGTTCCGGTGGGGTCGCCGCCCTGGATCATGAAGTCCTGGATGATGCGGTGGAAGATGACCCCGTCGTAGAAGCCCTTCCCCGCGAGATCGATGAAGTTCTTCACCGTCTTCGGCGCGTGGTCGCCGAAGAGGTTCAGCACGACATCGCCGTGATTCGTGTGGATGGTCGCAACGGCCGTATGAAGAGTCATGACGACAGTCTATGAGGTCGCGCTGTGAATAGCGTCGCTCGCTTACGCACGACGCGGGTCATCGGTGTAGCGTGGAGGTAAGCGAGTCAGCACCGACAACGGAGGTTGCCATGTCACTCTCACGCAAGCGTCGCCGCCAACTGAAGCGGCTTCGTGGCCAGGCCGAGGATCTGCTGGAGCAGCAGCGCGTCGTGCTGAGCCACGCCGGCGGGGTGGCGCAGGAGGCCGGGCGCCAGGCGAAGGAGTTGAACGCCGAGTTCGTCGCGCCCCGCGTCAACAGCGCGATCGAGAGCGCACGACCCGTGATCGACCGCGGCATCTCCAAGGCGCGGCGCACGGCCGATCAGGTCCGGCTCGTCACCGCTCCCCTCGTCGCGAGCGCGCTCGTGGGCGCCGTGAACAGTCTCGATCGCCTCGAGAATCGCGAGGCGGCCCGCCACCTGCAGAGCTTCGGCGAGAAGAGCGGCATCCTGAAGCCCGCCAAGAAGCGGCGCGCCGGCAGCATCGTCGCCATCGGGCTGGGCGTCGCCGCGGCCGCGGCGGTCGGCTACACGCTCTGGCAGGCGTTCCGCAGCGACGACGAGCTGTGGGTCGCCCCCGAAGACGACGCCTGACCCGCCGGAGCCCCCGGCCCGGACCGGGCCCGCTCGGAACCCGGGTCGGCGTGTCAGCGCTTGGCGCCGCGGGAGCGCGAGCGCTGATCGATGCCCGCCATGCGGATCCCGGTCTGCACGAGGGAGAGCGTGCGCAGCGAGCGCAACTCGCGGAAGGGCACCCAGCGCGCCTCATCCGACGAGCCGTCCACCTCGTTCCGGAGCGGCCCGTCCTTCACCGACACGCGGTAGACGATCCGGATCGTGTGCAGTTCCGGCTCCCGTCCCTCGGGCACCTCCTCCCGCACCATCACCCGCGAGTCGACGCCCAGCAGGCGACCGACCCTGGCTTCGAGGCCGGTCTCCTCGAGCACTTCGCGCACGACCGCGTCCCGAGGATCCTCGCCGTCCTCCAGACCGCCGCCGGGAAGCGTCCAACCGTGCAGATGACCCCGTCTCCAGTGGGTGAGCAAGAGCTTGCCGCGGCGCTCCACTACTCCGTATGCGGCAACCCTTAGATCCATGGTGCACGCCCGGCCTTCCACGCGCTCCCCGCGTCCAGAGACGGCCGAACCACCCGCCGCCGTGCGCGGCGATGACGCGGCCACGCAGAAACGCGATGCGGTTCCGCCGGTGCCCACCCATACGGCGCACCAGGGCCCACCGGGCCTTCGCCCCCAGCGCCTCGGCGCATACGCGCCACTCTCAGATCCATAGTTCAGGTCCGGCCTTCCAAACGCTCCCCGCGACGGCGAGCCGTCGCGGCACGCACGGCGCGCGAGGGCCCACCGGGCCTTCGCCCCAAGCGCCGTGGTGCATGCCTAGAGCCTACCGGCATCCTCCGGCGGTCCGCCCCGTCCGCCTCAGCCCAGCGTCGCCAGCCAGCCGCGCGTCCAGCGCTCCAGCCGCGCATAGGCATCGTCACGCGCCGACGAGGCGGAGAGGAAGACGTCGTGCAGCGCGCCGTCGATGCGCTCGATCGTCACGGTGGATCCGAGCCGCAGCGCCGTTCTCGCCGTCTCGTCGACGTCGAGCACGCTGTCGGCGCTCGTCAGCTCCCCGCTCCAGCGCAGCGGCAGGGCGGAGCGCGACGAGAGGAGGACTCCGATCGGCGCGTCGATGTCGAGCCCCGCGCTCACGCGCGCATGCCCCGCGAGCACGGCCCGCAGCCAGCCCGCCAGCACCGCGTGCGCCCGGTCGGGCCGCCACCCCGGGTCGATGCCCGCGAGATCCTCCGACGGGCCGACCTCCCGCTGGGCCCGGGAGTAGAAGCCGTAATCGAGTTGGGGAGGAACATCCCTGGGATACAGCTTCGCCCCCAGATTGACGAGCGGCGTGATCAATTGCCGCCCCGCGGCCGCGAGCTGGAATTCCAACCACGGACTGTTGAGGACGAGCGCCTCCGCGACGCCGGGATGCCGATCGGCCCACAGGCTGAGCACCAGGCCCCCGGTCGAGTGCCCCAGCAGCAGGAGGCGCCGGGGGCGGTCCCGCTCCCCCCTCATCGTGGCGAGCGCGAGGTCGATCTCGGCGTCGTACTCCGCGAGATCCTCGATGTAGCCGGGGGTCTGCCCCGGGCGCAGGCTCCTCCCGTACTTGCGCAGGTCGAGCGCGTAGAACCGCGCTCCCCGCTCCGTCCAGAAGCGCGCCAGCCCGCGCTGGAAGAAGTAGTCCGACCAGCCGTGCACGTAGAGCACCTCGACGTCCGCGAAGAGGCGCTCGCGGCCGAGAAGCCGCTCCCAGAAGACGGGCCGGTCGGGCAGGGAGCGCACGAGCGTCGCCCCGAGGGGGCCCTCGACGTCCGCGCCGAGCGGCAGGTCGAGGCGCTCGAACCCCGCCCCGAGCACGTCCCGACCCCACCCGCTCATGCCGCAAGTCTACGAGGTCGCCGGCGGCCGCATCCGTGCAGACCCGGGCGGGTAGGCTCCGGATCAGCCCTGCCGACGCAGCAGACCGGCGGAGGTCACCGCCGCGTTGCTCAGCACGATCAGCCCGATGCCGAGCCATTCCCGAGGCGTCAGCACCTGCTGCAGGATGACGAGCCCGGCGACGGCGGCCCAGACCGGGTGCATACTCTGCAGGGTGCTGAAGAGGCCGGTGGGCAGGCTGCGGAGCGCGATCATGTCGACGGCGAAGGGGAGGGCCGAGGCGAGCAGCCCGCACGCCGCCGCGAGCGCGAGCGCCCACAGGGGCGGGGGGTGGGCGATGAACCACGCCGCGCCGAACGGGATCCAGATGACCGCGCTGACCACGCTGGCCCCCGCCGCGCCGCGCACGCCGGGCAGTCTCCGGCCGAGACTTCGGTTGAGCAGCACGTACGAGGCCCAGGAGGCGGCGGCGACGAGGCCGAGGGCGATGCCGAGAAGGTCGGTGCTGGGCCCGGGGGCGACGAGCACCACCACGCCGACGGCGGCCAGCAGGCCGCAAAGCAGGTCGAGGAGCCGACGGGACGCGACGACCGCGAGGACGAGCGGGCCGAGGAACTCCAGGGTGATCGCCAGGCCGAGACCGATGCGCTCGATCGCGAGATAGAGGGTGGCGTTCATCACGCTGAAGATCAGCCCGAGCGCGAGGATGAGCCTGCGGTCGGCCCAGGAGATCCCGCGGAGACGGGGCCTCCCCAGCGGGGTCAGCACGGCCACCGCGACGAGCTGCCTGACGGCGACCACGCCGAGCGGCCCGATCGCTGGGAAGGCGAGGGCGCCGAGACCGGCGCCGATCTGATTGCTCGCGGACGCGCCGAGCGCGAGCGCGGTCCCGCGCGCGAGCCCCGTCCGGCGCACGGCCGAGCGCCGGACGGGGGCCGGGCCGTGGTGCTCCGGGGTCGCGGCGGTCTCCGCCGATGGAGGTGCGGTCACAGCCTCACTCTAGGCCGATCCGTCTATTCGTATTGTGCATCTTTCGACACATCCATACGCTGATCGTATGGACTGGTCGCTGCGCGAACTGCGCTGCTTCGTCACCGCCGCGGAGGCTGGCTCGCTCACCGCCGCGGCCGCGGAGCTGCACGTCTCGCAAGCGGCCGTGTCGCGCAGGATCGCCGCGCTCGAGGGCTCTCTGGGGCGCCAGCTGCTGCGCCGCGGCCGGCACGGCTGCGAGGCCACGGCCGCCGGCGAGCAGCTCCTGCCGCAGGCGCGTCGCGTGCTGGCGGAGGCGTCGCGCCTCGAGACGCTGGCGCGCGAACAGCAGAGCCAGATCCGCGTCGGCTACGCCTGGGCCGCGCTGGGCGGGCACACGACCGAGCTCATCAGGGGCTGGCCGGAGAGCCACCCCGACGTCGAGTTGCGTCTCCTCCGCCACAACTCGCCCACCTCCGGCCTGGCGGAGGGCCGCTGCGACGCGGCGATCCTGCGCGTCGCTCCCGACGCGAGCCGTTTCGACAGCGTCGTGGTCGGGCTCGAACGGCGGCTCGCCGCCTTCCCCGCGGACGACCCCGATTGGGGACGGCGACGCACGCTGCGCCTGCGGGAGTTCGCGGGGCGCACCGTGCTCACCGACCCGCGCACGGGCACCACGTCCCAGATCCTCTGGCACGGCGAGCACGCCCCGGCGCGCTTCGTCGACAGTTCGGACGTCGAGGAATGGCTCACCGCGATCGCCGCCGGGCTCGGGGTCGGAACGACCTCGGAGGCCACCGCCGTGCATCACCCGCGTCCGGGCGTCGTGTTCCGGCCCATCGTCGATGCTCCGAGGATCCCGGTGCGGATCGCCTGGTGGCGCGACGATCCTCCGGGCGCCGTCGGCGAGCTCATCGCCTTCGTCGCCCGGCTCTACGGCGCGCGATGAGCACGCGCCGGCGCCCGGCGTCGGAGCGCCCGGCTCGGCTCCTCGTCCCGCGCCCGACCGGAGCGTAGTGTGGGAGGCATGAACGGAACGCCGCGGCCTCCCGCTCTCGACGAGTTCGACCCCGCCGGGCTGAGCCGGATCCTGGTGGTGGTGGCGCATCCCGACGACGCCGAGTACGGCACGTCGGCCGCCGTCGCGCACTGGACGGATCTCGGGGTCCGCGTGGGCTACCTGCTGCTGACCGCCGGCGAGGCCGGCATGCGGCGGCCGCCCGAGGAGGCCGGTCCGCTGCGGCGCCGCGAGCAGCGCCTGGCCTGCGACGCCGTGGGGGCCGAGGAGCTGACGATCCTCGGTCTGCCCGACGGCGCCGTCGAGTACGGCCTGGAGCTGCGGCGCGCGATCGCGCGCGAGATCCGGCGGTTCCGCCCCGACGCGGTCGTGAGCGGATCGGGCGAGCTGCGCACCCCGTGGGGGCTCGACCACGCCGATCACCGCGCGGCGGGGCTCGCCACGATCGACGCGGTGCGCGACGCCGACAACCGCTGGGTGTTCCCGGAGCTGCTGGAGGAGGGCCTCGAACCCTGGGGGACGAGCCGGTTGCTCCTGACCGGCACGGCGCCGACCCATTACGTGGCGGTCGACGAGGCGGCGGAGCGTCGCGCCGTGGCCTCGCTCTCCGCCCACGAGGCCTACCTCGCGGACCTGCCGTGGCACCCCGCTCCGGAGGCGTTCATCCCGGGTCTGCTGGCCGATCAGGGCCGCTCAGCCGGGGTGGCGCGGGCCGTCGCCTTCGCCGAGCACCGGTTGCGCGGCGGGGCCTGAGCCCGGCCGGCTCCTACGTGAGCCGGCTACGGGGCGAGCCGGCGGCACGAGACCGTTCGCGGCTCGTGATCCTCGGCTACGAGTCAGGGCTCGTCACCCCCGGCGAGAGCGGAATCGAGCCTCGCGAGCGGCGCCGGTGAGCCGGCCCGGAAGTCATTCGGATCGGGAGACCCGGGCTGCGAGTGCGCTCGGATGCGGTTCGGACGTCTGCGTCGCTTGACCTTGCCGCTGCGTCAACCCCTACCGTTGAGCGTGTCGGGTCGAAGCGCCGCGACGTCCGGACCGCGAGAGGAGGGCACGATGGAGTACTCGATCCAGGAGGTGGCCAGGGCCGCGGGAACGACCTCGCGCACGCTGAGGCACTACGACAGCATCGGGCTGCTCCGGCCGAGTCGCGTGGGTCCGAACGGGTACCGCTACTACGACAACGCCTCGATCCTGCGGTTGCAGCGCGTGCTGCTGCTGCGGCAGCTCGGACCGGACTGGACCGCCGCCGCGCAGCGAGGCGAGGATCCCGCCTCACCGGCCGCACGGGAACTGGCCGGGCGCCAGGTCGACTGGCTGCGCGCGATGCCGGGCACCCCGGCGCACGACACGGACGGGGATCTCGTCGGCTACCTGCTCGGGCTCGGAGAGCTGTACGTCTCGGACGGGCGCTTCGCCGCGAACTACGGCGGGCCGGAGGGCGCGACCTTCGTGCGCGATGCCCTGCGACACTACGTCGAGAGCGAGCTGAGTTGACGGATCCCCGATCGGCCGACCCGCGTCGGTCCGGCTGGGGCTCGAGCCCGGTCGGAACGGGTCAGGCCCGGCCGGGGCGCGCGGGCCGGTATCGCAGGACGACGGCCCCCGAGCGGAGCTCCCGGCGATCCAGGAGCTCGAGCCGGATGCGCTCGCGCAGGCCGGAGAGCAGCGTCGGCCCGCGTCCTGCGAGGACGGGCTGCACGAGGAACTCGTACTCGTCGATCAACCCCAGATCGGCCAGCGCCAGGGGAAGCGTCACCCCGCCCACCCAGAGACGTCGGCCCGATTCCTGTTTGAGCCGCCGAACAGCCTGCTCCAGGTCTCCGCGCACCAACTCGGCATTCCAGTCGACCGAGGTCAGCGTGCTCGACACGACGTGCTTCTTCGCACGATCGATGGCCTCGGCGAACGGGACCTCCCACTCCTCCATCCAGTCGGGCCAGTTGCCGTCGGCCGGCTTCCGCCACGCCGACTCCATCATCTCGTAGGTCGTCCTCCCGAACAGCAGGGCATCGGCTTGCGCCATCTCCTCGGTCCAGTGGCGCATCGACTCATCGTCCGGCGGGAGACCGGCCTCATGGTGGCAGCAGCCGTCGAGCGTGACGTTGATCGAGTATCGAAGCCGACTCATCTCGCTGCTCTCCTCTGACGCGCACGGCGGGCACCGGACTCCCTCAGGCTACCGCCGCACCGGGATCGACGACAGACCCAGCCGGTCGGCGACTGCTCAGGCGATCCCGCCGGCGTCACCGCCCCAGTCGAGATCTCCGAGGATGTAGCGGTCGATGCTCGGCCCGATGGTCCGCGCGACCTGCTCGATCGACAGCCCGGCGAGCGGCGGGATCCTGAGCACGTAACGGGCGACCACGAGACCCAGCAGCTGCGACCCGGCGAGCGCCACGCGCTCCTCCGCACGATCGGAGTCGAGCTGCGGCGCCACCCGCCCGAGGAGTTCTTCGCCGACGAAGCGGAGGAAGATGCGCCGGGACTCCTCGTGGGTGCCCAGTCCGCGGACGAGCCCGATGAAGCCGGGTCCGATCCCGGGATCCTCCAGCGCCGCGAGGATCGCGAGGAGGTAGCGCGTGCCGGGAGACCCCTCCTCGTCGGGGGCGCGCGGCACCAGGAGGTCCGGGAAGCCGCGGCGCACGCCTCGCTGACGGTCACGACCGAGCAGTGGCAGGAGGCCTTTGCGCTGCTCCGCGACGCGGGAATCCCCGCGCTGCTCGACGGCCGCACCCTGCGGGTCCCGGGCGCGGACCGCGGCGAGCTGAGCTCCGCGCTCGCACCGCTGACACGCGCTCCGGCGATCACCGAGGACGTCGCGACGCTCGAGGAGACGATGCTGCTCGCGGCCCGGGCCCGGTCCGCGAGGTGAGCACCGCCCCGGCGACGGCAGGGATGCGAAGCCTCGGTCCGGCCTGGGTCGTCGATCGTGGAGTCCCTCGACCGCTACGGGAGCAGGCCCGAAATACCGTGCCGCGTCGTCGTTTCGTCCCTCGTCTTCGGTGTCGACGGTCGCACAGCAGTTCCTCGGTCAACGGTCGGGTCATTGCGTTGCCTGCTCGGTGCTGCGGCAGGTCAACGGCGCACCTGCCCGACCGCCCCATCGGAACCGGACGGAGGACGTTCCTCGTCGCGTCGGGCGATGCGGTCCGCTGAGTCCGCACCAGACCCCGCCAACCTCCTCGACTTCGACGCACCGGATACTCTGGTCCAAGGGCCCCCCTCAGCACCGCCGGCACATCGGCCTTCCGTGAACCATGGAGAAGGATGACCATGACGAGAAGCTCTCTCGACGAGGTGCGGGATCTCACGCGCGACGATCTCATCCGTCGGCTCGGCCGCGGCGCCGTGCGCCCCGGCGCCGCGGAGGTTGACCTCGCCGTCGCAGAGTCGCTTCTCGGCGTGACACTCCCCGCGGGCCTCGTGCGGCTGCTGCGGCTGTCGAACGGGCTGCGCGTCGGCGTGACGGAGGTGCACGATGTCGACCGCATCATCGCGCGGTCCCAGGAGCCCGACGTCCAGTTCCGGCTCCCGAGCCATCTCGTGATCGGCGTCGCAGGTGCCGGGCGATCGGTCGTCATGCATACGAACCGCGATGCGGTGTCCGAGGTTCCTGACGATCCCTGGGACGGCGGCGACATGCACCAGTCAGCAGCCGAACCGCTCGACCTCTTCCTGCGCTACGGCGGCGTGCCGCTGGGGGAACGCGAGCCGTATGCGTCGATTCCCGGGGCGGTCGCGGCGCGGGATCGGGCGTTGTCTGCCGGGCGCGAAGCCGCCACCGACCTCGCTCGAATCGACGTGACGCGTAACGCCGGAACGCTTGCCGGCGACGCGATCGTCAGCGGCGTGGCCGTGACCGGACTTGCCGACCGAGATGAGGCGCGGGCTCGGTACGAGCGATCCGAAGGTCTCTTCCTCAATCTCAGCCCTCGGTGTCCCATCCCCGGCGGCGACGACGACTACGGCACGCTGCGCAACGAGATCGCCGCCCGGCTGCGACCCGCCTTCGTGGACGTGGCCACCGGTACGAGTCTTCCCGGTTTCATCGATACCGACGGTCGGAGCATCGCCGTCGACACGGTGACGGCAGTGCTCTTCGGATACGCCGCGGAAGTGTTCGCCGCCTGCCTCGCCCCCGGCGTTCCCACACCGGCGGCGGCGATGCTCGCCGTGCTCGGCGCAGGCCATATCCCTCTCGGCCTCGACGATGCCGGCCATGTAGTCGTCCACTGACGCCTGAAGGGCCGAGCGGCTCGCCGCCCCCATGCCCGAAGCCGCATGCGCCGATGTCAGCGGTTCCAGTACGCCCGAAACTGTGGATCCTGGGAGAATCGAACTCCCGACATCCTGCTTGCAAAGCAGGCGCTCTACCAACTGAGCTAAGGACCCGCGGAACCCGCAGGGGTGCCGGAGCTGCGCGAGAACCGGGAGCGGAAGCGGGCTTCCACTCCCCTCGACTCTCTTCGCAGTGGGGCTACCAGGACTTGAACCTGGGACCTCTTCATTATCAGTGAAGCGCTCTAACCGCCTGAGCTATAGCCCCGTGACCGAAAATCGAGCCTACCCGATGTACGGCCTGTTTGTGAAATCGTCTCGCCCGGAGCGGCGACGATCCGCCCTCGGGCGCTTCAGCTGCTGGTGAAGCCCAACTGGAACCCGCCGAGCACGCGCACCAGCAGATTGTAGATCAACGCGCTGATCGCGCCCAGCGCGGTCCCCACGATGATCGTGAGGATCCCGATCACGATCGAGAATCCGAGTACCTGGGGGAAGCCGATCAGCGCCATCAGGCTCTGCTCCGCGCTGACGATGTCCATGAAGAGCTCGTCGAGCTGGGCCAGCACCTGGGTCGAGAGCAGGACGACGTAGAGCAGGACCGTGGCGACCACGCCGACGATGGCCAGGCACAGCGAGACGAAGAAGGAGAACTTCACGGCAGACCAGAAGTCGACGAACACCAGCTTCAGGCGCACCTGCTTCGCCGGCGCCTTCTTTCTCGACTTCTTGGCCAGCCTATCGGCGACAGTGTTACTCATTCAGGTCTTCCTCGTTGTCGGCGGGCCTCGGGCCCTCGGTGGGCTCGACCTCGGTCGAAGGCGCTTCGGACTCGTCGTCATCGAGGCCGCGCTCCGAATTGCGTGCGATCCCAATGATACGGTCACCCTCTGGGAAACGCGCAAACACGACCCCCATGGTGTTGCGTCCCTTGGCCGGCACCTCGTCGACGCTCGAACGCACCACCTTGCCGCTGGCGAGCACCACGAGGACCTCGTCGCCGTCTCCGACGATGAACCCGCCGACGAGATCGCCGCGCGTCTCGTCGAGCTTCGCCACCTTGATGCCGTAGCCGCCGCGCTGCTGCACGCGGTACTCCCCCACGGCGGTCCGCTTGGCGTAGCCGCCCTCCGTCACCACGAAGACGTAGCCGTCCTCGCTGTTGCCGATGGTCGACGCCGCGAGCAGCGCGTCGCCCTCGCGGAAGTTCATGCCCCGCACACCGCTCGTGGACCGGCCCATCGGCCGGAGCGCCTGATCGGAGGCGGTGAACCGGACCGACATGCCCTGCCGCGAGATCAGCAGCACGTCGTCGTCGGCCTCGGCGATGAGCGCCTGCACGAGCTCGTCGCCCTCCCGCAGCTTGATCGCGATGATGCCGCCGGTGCGGTTGCTGTCGTACTCGGCGAGCAGCGTCTTCTTCACCAGGCCGTCCCGTGTGGCGAGGAGCAGATAGCCCTCGCCCGAGTAGTCCCGCAGATCGAGCACCTGCGTGACCGACTCGTCCGGCGCGAGCGCCAGCAGGTTGGCGAGGTGCTGCCCCTTGGAGTCGCGGCCGCCCTCGGGCACCTCGTAGGTCTTGGCCCGGTAGACCCGCCCCGTGTTGGTGAAGAACAGCAGCCAGTGGTGCGTCGTGGTGACGAAGAAATGCTCGACGATGTCGTCCGCGCGCAGCTGCGCGCCCTTCACGCCCTTGCCCCCGCGATGCTGCGAGCGGTAGTTGTCGATCCGGGTCCGCTTGACGTAGCCGCCGCGGGTGATGGTGACGACCATCTCCTCCTCGGGGATCAGATCCTCGACCGACATGTCGCCGTCGAAGCCGTGCAGGATCTCGCTGCGCCGCTCGTCGCCGAACTTGTCGACGATGCCGCGGAGCTCCTCCACCACGATCGACCGCTGCTGCTCCGGAGCCGCGAGCACGCCCTCGTACTCGGCGATCAGCGCCTCGAGCTTCGCCGCGTACTCGAGGATCTTCTGACGCTCGAGCGCGGCGAGGCGGCGCAGCTGCAGTCCGAGGATCGCATCGGCCTGGATCTGATCGATGCTGAGCAGCTCCATCAGGCCCTCGCGGGCCTCCTCCACCGTGGGCGAGCGACGGATCAGCGCGATGACCGCGTCCAGCGCGTCGAGCGCCTTGAGGTACCCGCGCTGGATGTGGGCCTCCGCCTCGGCCTTCCGCAGCCGGAACGCGGTGCGGCGCACGATGACCTCGACCTGGTGCCTGGCCCAGGCGGTGATGAAGCCGTCGAGCGCGAGCGTGCGCGGCACGCCGTCGACGATGGCGAGCATGTTCGCGCCGAAGTTCTCCTGCAGCTGCGTGTGCTTGTAGAGGTTGTTGAGCACCACCTTCGGGATGGCGTCGCGCTTCAGCACGATGACGAGTCGCTGACCGGTCCGGCCGCTGGTCTCGTCGCGGATGTCCGCGATGCCCTGCAGGCGTCCCTCCTTGACGAGCTCGGCGACCTTCATCGCCAGGTTGTCGGGGTTGACCTGATAGGGCAGCTCGGTGACGACGAGGCAGGTCCGGCCCTGGATCTCCTCGATCGTCACCACGGCGCGCATCGTGATGGAGCCGCGCCCGGTGCGGTAGGCGTCGCGGATGCCCTTGGTGCCGAGGATCTGCGCCCCCGTGGGGAAATCGGGGCCCTTCACCCGCTCCATCAGCGCTTCGAGCAGCTCCTCGCGGCCCGCCTCCGGATGCTCGAGATGCCAGATGGCCGCGTCGGCGACCTCTCGGAGGTTGTGAGGCGGGATGTTGGTCGCCATGCCGACCGCGATGCCCACCGACCCGTTCACCAGCAGATTGGGATACCGCGAGGTGAGGACGGTCGGCTCCTGGGTGCGGCCGTCGTAGTTGTCCTGGAAGTCGACGGTGTCCTCGTCGATGTCGCGGACCATCTCCATGGCCAGGGGCGCCATCTTGGTCTCCGTGTACCGGTGCGCGGCCGCGCCGTCATTGCCGGGCGAGCCGAAGTTGCCCTGACCCAGAGCGAGCGGATAGCGCATCGCCCAGGGCTGCACCAGGCGCACGAGCGAGTCGTAGACGGCGCTGTCGCCGTGCGGATGGAACTGCCCCATGACGTCGCCGATGATGCGCGTGCACTTCGAGAACGCCTTGTCCGGCCGGTAGCCGCCGTCGTACATCGTGTAGATCACCCGGCGGTGCACGGGTTTCAGTCCATCGCGCACGTCGGGGAGGGCCCGGCCGACGATGACGCTCATCGCGTAGTCGAGGTAGGAGCGCTGCATCTCGAGCTGCAGGTCCACCTGATCGATCCGTCCGTGCACGGGCTCCCCCTGGGGCTGCTCCCCCGTCGCGTCCGGCTCGGTGCGTTCTTGTTCGGTCATCTCGTATCTTTCGGGTTCATGCGCGGCTGGCCTCTTCCCTCGCGTTCCGGCTCGGACGCTCGTCCGGTCGCCGTACGCGGGTTCGATCAGATGTCGAGGAAGCGCACATCCTTCGCGTTCTGCTGGATGAAGCCGCGGCGCGCATCGACGTCCTCGCCCATGAGCGTGGAGAAGATCTCGTCGGCGGCGGCCGCGTCATCCATGGTGACCTGCAGCAGGGTGCGGGTCACCGGATTCATCGTGGTATCCCAGAGCTCCTCGTAGTTCATCTCGCCCAGACCCTTGTAGCGCTGCACCCCGTTCTCCTTCTGCAGTCGCCTCCCCCCCTGGGCGCCGGCCTCGAGGCGCTCGTCGCGCTCGGCGTCGCTGAACACGTACTCGTCGTCGGCGTTGGTCCACTTGATGCGGTAGAGCGGCGGCTGAGCCAGATAGACGTAGCCGAGATCGATGAGGGGGCGCATGTAGCGGAACAGGAGCGTGAGGAGCAGCGTGGTGATGTGCTGTCCGTCGACGTCGGCATCGGCCATGAGCACGATCTTGTGGTATCGGGTCTTCCCGGGATCGAAGTCCTCCCCGATCCCCGCTCCGAAGGCGGTGATCATCGCCTGCACCTCGGCGTTGCCGAGCGCCCGGTCGAGACGGGCCTTTTCCACGTTCAGGATCTTGCCCCGCAGCGGGAGGATCGCCTGCGTCTCCGGGTTGCGCCCGGTCTTCGCGGAACCGCCGGCCGAGTCTCCCTCGACGATGAAGATCTCGGAGACGCTCGGATCCTTGCTCGTGCAGTCCGAGAGCTTGCCGGGCATCCCGCCGGACTCGAGCAGCCCCTTGCGGCGCGCCGTCTCCCGTGCCTTGCGGGCCGCGAGGCGGGCGGTGGCGGCCTGGATCGCCTTGCGGATGATGTCCTTCGCCGCGGAGGGATTGCGCTCGAACCAGTCGCCGAGCCGATCTCCCACGACCTTCTGCACGAAGGCCTTCGCCTCGGTGTTGCCGAGCTTGGTCTTGGTCTGCCCCTCGAACTGCGGCTCGCCCAGCTTCACCGACACGACCGCGGTGAGACCCTCGCGCACGTCGTCTCCCGAGAGGTTGTCGTCCTTCTCGCGCAGCAGGTTCTTCTCCCGCGCGTACCGATTGATCAACGTGGTCAGCGCGGCGCGGAAGCCCTCCTCATGGGTTCCGCCCTCGTGCGTGTTGATCGTGTTCGCATAGGTATGGACGCTCTCGGTGTACGCGGTGGTCCACTGCATCGAGATCTCGGCCGCGATCTTGCGCTCGGCGTCCTCCGCCTCGAAGGAGATGATCTCCTCGTGCACGATCTCGGCGCGCTTGGCGGTGTTCAGGTAGCGGACGTAGTCCTCGATCCCCTTCTCGTAGTGGAATTCGTCGCGGGGCGCGGGGGGCGCCACCAGTTCGCCGTCCGGCGTCTCGACCGCCTCCTGCGGACGGAGATCGGTGAGCGAGATCCGCAGCCCGCGGTTGAGGAACGCCATCTGCTGGAACCGGGTGCGCAGTGTGCCGTAGTCGAAGTCGATCGTCTCGAAGATGTCGGCGCTGGGCCAGAAGGTGATCGTCGTGCCGGTCGCCTCGCTGGGCCCGCCCTTGGCGAGCGGCGCGTCCGGAACGCTCCCGGTGAACGACATGTTCCACGTGAAACCCTGTCGGTGGACTTCGACCTCGAACCGACTCGAGAGCGCGTTCACCACGGAGGATCCGACTCCGTGCAGGCCTCCCGAGACCGCATAGCCGCCGCCGCCGAACTTGCCGCCGGCATGGAGCACGGTCAGCACGACCTCGACGGTGGATCGACCCTCGGTGGGGTGCGGATCCACCGGGATCCCGCGCCCGTTGTCGACGACGCGGATGCCTCCGTCCTCGAGAATCGTGATGGCGATCGTGTCGCAGTAGCCGGCGAGCGCCTCGTCCACCGAGTTGTCCACGATCTCGTAGACGAGATGGTGGAGGCCCCGGGGACCCGTCGAGCCGATGTACATGCCGGGCCGCTTGCGGACCGCCTCGAGCCCCTCGAGCACCTGGATGTCGTCGGCACCGTACTCCACGGTCTCTGCTGCTTCTGAACTCGGGTTCGCGCTGCTCGATTCGTCTGCGGCCGAAGCCTGTTCTGAAGTCATTGATGAATGAGTTCCCTCTGCCGCTCCCCGTATTCCGCGTCGGGGGTCCGCTCCGCATATCCGGGCATCCTGCGGATCTCTCGCTGCGTCGTCGTCGGAGCCCTCACCATCGGTGAGGTCCCCTCCGTCTTCGGAGACACCCGCAGAGCACCGGTCCCTGCACAGTAACCCCCGGCACGGGACACGAGAGCGTCGTTTTCCCAACCGGATGATTCTGCACCCTAGCCTACCAATTTTCGCGCACGGACGCGCCTGTTCCGCGCCGTTGCGAGGCGTTTGCGGTGGAGGATCGCCCCCCTCCCCTCGCACGGCCCGGCGCGAACCGGCCTCTCGGAGGAGCGGCGCACCGGGTCTTCAAGGGTCGATCCTCCCCTCCCCCGATCACCCGTAGGTATCGCGCGGTCCCCGTCCCGGCACCGAGCGCGGACCGTGCTTCCAACTGGGCGCGCCCGGCGCGAGGAATCGCAGTTCTCGCAGCTCCACCTCGGGGTAGGCGTCCAGAATGCGCGTCAGGATCTCTCCACGGAGGCGCCGGAGTTCCGTAGCCCAGGTCGTCGAATCGCACTGGACCACCAGAGCGCCGTCCCGGATCTCGATCACCTCGGTGTGGGCGGCCATGGCATCGCCGACGAAGCGATGCCAGTCCGAGATGAGTCTCGCCTGGTCGAGCTCCACGGTCCATCCCATGTCGCGCGCGGCCAGGTCGAGCAGCTCTCCGAGACTCCGCGGATCCCTCCCCTTGCCGAAGGGCACGCTCCGCTCGGTGCCGGCGACGACCCGGCGAGTCCTGCTCGGCGGGATCCGTCCCTTCCACAGGGCCTTGGCCCTCTGATAGGCCTCGGACGCGAAGACGACCTCCTCAGTGCGCATCGAGCACCTCGCCGCCCGCGATCCTGATGCGGTGCCAGGAATGATCGCTCGGCACATCCTCTTCGACCGCGGCCGTGACGATCACCTGCTCGTAGCCGCTCACCGCGCTCATGAGCCTGGATCGTCGGTCGGCGTCGAGCTCGGCGAACACATCGTCGAGGATGATCACCGGATCCCCGGCGATCGATTCGACTCGAAGCGTCTCCGCGATCGCCAGACGCAACGACAGGATGAACGACCAGGATTCCCCGTGGCTGGCGTATCCCTTCACCGGAAGCCCGTTGAGCTCGAAGAGCGCATCGTCCCGGTGCGGTCCAGCGAGCGTCACCGCTCGATCGTACTCCTGATGGCGCAGACGGGAGAGGGTGTCGCGCAACCGCAGGGCCAACGTTTCACGTGAAACACCATCGTCCGCACCTCTGCCGTCGCTCCGGAGTCCCGAATCGTCTCCAGCAGGATCCGCCCGCTCTGTTTCACGTGAAACATCAGCGCCCGACGGCGAAGGAGTCGACCGCGCCGCGCTCGGCTCCGGCTCGCCGGACTCGAGCAACCGCAGCTTCGGGGCGTGATCCGCGCCGACCAGCGCGGCATAGGCCTCCTGAACCGGCCTCGTCAGCAGCGAGACGAGCGAGCGCCGCTCGAACTGGATCCGACTCCCGAGTTCCACGAGCTGATCGTCCCAGACGCCGAGCGTGGCGTCCGCCGCGGTGCGCACCCCGCTCGCCCGCGCGGACTTGAGCAGAGAGTTCCGTTGGCGAACCACCCGGTCGTAGTCCGCGAGGATTCCGGCCAGCGAGGGATTGCGCATCACCAGCACCTCGTCGAGCAGCCGACGTCGCAGCGCCGGCTCCCCCCGGACGATCGTGAGATCCTCGGGCGCGAAGGCGACCGAGGAGAACCAGCGTGTGAGCTCTCTGGGCTTGACCGCGTTGCGATTGACCTGGGCGCGGTTGCCGGCGCCCCGATTGATCTGAGACTCGAGGAGCCCCGTTCGACCGTTCGCCACGACGCGCATCCGCAGGACCGCGGACTCCTGGCCCATGCGGATCAGCGCGGACTCCTGGCTCACGCGATGAGAACGCAGTGAGGAGAAATACGCGATCGCCTCGACGAGGTTCGTCTTGCCCTGCCCGTTGCGGCCGATGATCAGATTGTGTCCTGCGACCAGCTCGACATCCGCCCGGCCGTAGTTACGGAAGTCGGTGAGGGAGAGGTGCTCGACCCGCATGGGCGGGCTCCGCTACCGCAGGAGCAGATTCGGCTGCAGCAGGTAGCGGAAGCTCTCCTCGCCGGCATCGTCCTTGCTCCGCTGACTCGTGATGAGCACCGGTCCCGGCTTGCTCGCATTCTCGGTGCGGGTGAAGCCGATCCGCGCGAACTCCGCGTGCGTCGACCGCAGTCCGTCCAGCAGGAACTGGGGCTTCAGCGACACGACCATCTCATCGCCGACGAGATGCGCATCGAGCGTCTCGACGGCCTGCGCCGCCTCGGTGCCCGCGGCCTCCAGCGTCACCCGTCCCTCCACGAAGGAGAATCGCAGCGCCGCCTCGCGCTCCAGCACCAGACCCACGCGTCCGACCGCCTCGACGAGATCAGCGGTGCTCACCACCGCGTAGTTCTCGATGCCCTCGGGGAAGAGCCGGCCGACCGGAGGGTAGTTGCCCTTGATCAGCAGGGATGTGACGGTCTTGTTTCCCGCGCTGAACGCGATCAGCTCGCGCTCTCCGTCCTTGACGATGGAGACGCTCACCGTACCGGACCCGGAGAAGGACTTCCCCACCTCCACGATGACCTTGGAGGGCACCAGTGCGGAGAGGTGCGCATCGGCGCCCTGCTGCTCCCAGTCGATGCGCCGGGTCGCGACCCGGTACCGATCGGTGGCGGTGAGCGTCAGGGAGTTCTCGGAGATCTCCAGCTGGACCCCGGTGATGACCGGAGTGACATCGTCCTTCGACGCGGCGAGGGAGACCTGTGCGACCGCGTCGGCGAACAGTTCGGCGGGAACCGCGCCCGAGACCGTGTCGATCCTCGGCACCTGAGGATACTCCTCCACGGGCATCGCCGGCAGTCCGAAGGAGGCGGATCCGCAGCGCAACTGCACGCGCGCATCGTCGAGGGAGACCTCCACATCGGAGTGCGGCAGACGCTGGGCGATCTCGCCGAGGAGCCGACCGGAGACCAGCGAACGGCCGCCTTCCAGCACTTCCGCAGCGACGGAGGTGCGAGCCGAGGTCTCATAGTCGAACGACGAGAGGGTCAACTCGCCGTCGGCCGCTTCGATGAGCACACCGCTGAGGAGCGGTTGCGTCGGCCGCTGCGGAAGGAGCTTCGCGGCGAACGACACCGCCTCACTGAAGATGTCGCGGTTGACGATGAAACGCATGGAGGCTCCTCGAGCAAACGGGTGCGCGACCCGGGCCGGCGCAGGGTGGTGATGCCCCACAATCTTTGCACACTCCCGGATCGAGAGCATCTGATCCTGCCGCGGAGGATCGTTCGTCCGGATCGTCCGCTCGGAGGAGTTCGCCGATCCTGTGATCGAATATCGATTCGTTGTGATGGGTAACTGTAATAGTAATAACCCCTGTGGAAAATGTGGATAACTCACGGCTTCCCAGAAAGCACGGGGAAACTACACCCGTGTGAGTTGTGATGAGGTGACGAATAATCCTGGATCCGCAGGATGATGCGGAAGTTTGGGAAACAGCAGGTATCCACAAGGTTACGGGCCTTGTGCACAACTACCGGCGACTTGCTCCGAGTTATACACAGAAGAGACGTATCCTGTGGACAACGGCGTCGACGGCTACCGCGTGCTCTGCTTGATCTTCGTGGTCAGCTCGGTCACCTGATTGAAGATCGAGCGCCGCTCCGCGATGAGCTGGGCGATCTTCTTGTGGGCGTACATCACGGTCGTGTGATCGCGGCCGCCGAAGAGGTTGCCGATCTTCGGAAGGGAGAGCGGCGTGAGCTCGCGGCAGAGGTACATCGCGATCTGCCGGGCCGTGGCGATCTGCTGCGCCCGGGAGGGCCCGTACAGGTCGTCGAGGGCGATGTTGAAGTACTCGGCGGTGTGGCTGGCGATGTCGTTCGGCTGGATCTCGTTGTCCTCGTCGAAGGTGATCAGGTCCTTCAGCACCGTGTGGACGAGGGGCATCTCGATCTGCTGGCCGTTCAGGCTGGCGAAAGCGGTGATCCGGATGAGCGTGCCCTCGAGTTCCCGGATGTTCGACGTGAACTTGGAGGCGATGAACTCCAGGATGTCGTGACCGATATCGATGCCTTCGCTCTGGGCCTTCTTCCGCAGGATCGCGATCCGGGTCTCGAGGTCGGGCGCCTGGATGTCGGTGAGCAGACCCCACTCGAATCTCGACAGCATGCGGTCCTCGAAGCCGCGCAACTGCTTCGGCTGGACATCGCTGGTGATGACCACCTGCTTGTTGTGATCGTGAAGCGTGTTGAAGGTGTGGAAGAAGGCCTCCTGCGTCTCCGCCTTGCCCTCCAGGAACTGGATGTCGTCCACGAGCAGCAGGTCCACGCTGCGGTAGCGGGTGTGGAAGGCCGCTCCCTCGTTGTTCGCGATCGAGTTGATGAAATCGTTGGTGAAGTCCTCCGAGCTCACATAGCGGACGCGGATCCCGTCGTAGAGCTCGCGGGCGTAGTGACCGATCGCATGCAGGAGATGGGTCTTCCCGAGTCCGGAGTCGCCGTAGATGAACAGCGGGTTGTAGGCGCGCCCCGGGGCCTCGGCGACGGCGACCGCCGCCGCGTGCGCGAGCCGGTTGGACTGTCCGATCACGAAGGTGTCGAAACGGTACTTGTCGTTGAGATGGCTCTCGCCCGGATCGCCCGTCCCGCTGCGGCTCATGAACTCCTCGACCGGGCGGACCGGCGCGCTGCTCGGGACCGAGTCCTCCCTCCGCTCGAGTTCCGGATCCTGGTCGAGATCCGGCTCGACCTCTGCATCGACGAGCACGATGTAGTTCTTGATCTCGGCCGCCTCGGGGAGGCCGGCCACGGCGCTCATGATCGCCGGCCGCAGCCGGTTCTCGAGCAGCTTCAGAGTGAACTCGTGCTGCACCGCCAGGTAGAGCGTGCCCGCGCCGACCCCGCGCGGCACCGCAAGAGCCAACTGGGCGCCGACCGTCGGACCGACCTCGGGATCAGCCATCACTGAGCGGGTGACCTGCGCCCATACGCGCTGCACATCGTCTTCAGTCACTCATCCACCACGGTCGCTTCGGCTATTGCTGATCTCGGCTACCGACGACGTGCGACGACCCCGGTAGCTGTGCTCCGGGCATTCGACGGAGCGAACAGTTTCGGGGCGATACGGTCGCTTCCAGGGAGTGATATCGCCGAGCCAGGAACAATAGCGACAACGGTACTCACAGAATTCTCCACAGGCAAGTCGGATTTGGGCGACACGCCGACCGGACAAGGGTGCGGCAGACCTCGATGGTGTCTACTGAGTATTTTGCTCTCCGTTCCGCTTTGACTCAGCGGGACGAGGCACGTAGAATAATCCTCTTGTAGTGGGCCTCATGCAGATGAGTCGTCCGCATGACCTCTGCTCCGGGATCCCTGTTCCGATCGCGGCAGCGCCCAACAGTCCGAGTTCTGCAGTCACGGAGTCTCAACGATCATGAGCAAGCGTACGTTCCAGCCCAACAACCGACGTCGTGCCAAGGTGCACGGATTCCGTGCGCGCATGCGCACCCGCGCCGGACGCGCCATCGTCTCGGCCCGGCGCGGCAAGGGTCGCAGCAAGCTCACCGCCTGATCGCGTCCCAGTGCCCGCGCGGCAGCATCGGATCACCCGGGGCGACGACTACCGTCGGGTCGTTCGCGGGGGGGCCCGCTCGGGCGGAGCCTACTGCGTGATGCATGTGAACGCCCGTGAGGATCCCTCGGCCCCCGCCCGCTTCGGATTCATCGTCTCGAAGGCGGTCGGCAACGCGGTCACGCGCAACCTCGTCAGACGCAGGATGAAGGCGGTGGCCGATCACGCGCTCCAACAGGGCTGCGCGGGAGCGGACGTGGTGATCCGTGCGCTCCCGGCCAGCGCCGCCGCCGACTTCGGCGAGCTCCAGCACGAGATCCTCAGGCTCCTCGCCAAACTGCACCGGCAACAGGATCGCCGAGTGCGATCGTGAGGATCCTGTACGAGCTGTGGCTGCTGCCGCGCAACGCGGCGATTGCCGTGATGCTCGTCTACCGAGCGGTGATCTCCCCCCTCTACGGGCAGGTCTGCAGGTATTATCCCAGTTGTTCCCGCTACGCTTGTGACGCGTTTCAACGTCAGGGTTTCGTTGCCGGAGTCGTACTCACCGTCTGGCGCCTCATCCGCTGCAATCCTCTGACGCGCGGAGGCGTCGACGACGCGCCCGAGCGCAAACATCCCAAGTTCTCTGTCAATTCACGCGGATTCGTTCGCCCGGCTCAGCGAAAGGCCTGATCACAGGTGGATTTCATCGAGACGTTACTCTGGCCGCTGCGCTGGCTGGTCGAGTTGGTGCTGATGCTCTGGCACCAGCTCTTCACCTGGATCGGGATGGACCCCGCCTCCGGGCTCACCTGGGTGCTCTCGATCCTCGGCCTGGTGATCGTGGTGCGCTCGGCGCTGATCCCCGTGACCGTGCGCCAGATCAAGGCGCAGCGCCGCATGATGGATCTCGCCCCGGAGATGAAGAAGATCCAGGAGAAGTACAAGGGCAAGAGCGACCAGTTCTCGCGCGAGGCCATGAGTCGCGAGACGATGGCCCTCTACAAGAAGCACGGCACGAACCCGTTCTCCTCCTGCCTGCCGATCCTCGTGCAGATGCCCATCTTCTTCTCCCTGTTCTACGTGCTGCGCGGCGCCTCGGAGGGCAAGCAGGGCGTCGCGTTCATGGATCAGCAGCTCACCGAGAGCTTCAACGCCGCCACGGTCTTCGGCGCGCCGCTCAAGATGACCTTCACCCAGGGCTGGGAGCAGGGGCAGTGGACGGTGGTCATCCTGCTCGGCGTCATCGTGGTCCTGATGATCGCGTCGCAGTTCTTCACGCAGCTGCAGATCATGTCGAAGAACGTCTCCGACGAGACCAAGAACTCGCCGATGTACCGGCAGCAGAAGATCCTGCTCTACATCATCCCCTTCGCCTTCCTGTTCTCCGGCGTCGCCTTCCCCCTGGCGCTCAACATCTACTGGTTCACCTCGAACCTCTGGACGATGGGACAGCAGTACATCGTGATCCAGAGCATGCCGACTCCCGGCAGCGAGGCGTGGCGGGCGCGCCAGGCCAGGCTCAAGGCGAAGGGCAAGCTGCCGGAGGAGGACGCCGGCCGCGAGCAGAAGCCTGCGGCGCAGCAGGGCCAGCGGCAGCAGCCGAAGAGCGCGAAGCGCGCCAAGAAGAAAAAATGAGTACCGCGAGGGAATAGGCACCGCGGAGAGGCGCGCAGGGCGAGAACATGAGCACGGCGAAGAAGTAGGCTGGAACGATGAGCGAACAAGCTGGTGCGGCGCAGCCGCAGGACGAGGTCGGGGTTGAACAACCCGGCGAGCAGACGGTCGAGCAACTCGAGGCCGAGGGCGATTTCGCGGCGGACTACATCGAGGGCCTGCTCGACATCGCGGATCTCGACGGGGATCTCGACCTCTCGGTCGGCAACGGACGGGCGTATCTCTCGGTCGCCGGCGGGGGCGAGGATCTCGATCTGCTCTCGACCCCCGACGCCGTCCAGGCGCTGCAGGAGCTCACGAGGCTCGCGGTGCAGAGCGAGACCGGTCGGTTCTCGCGACTGATCCTCGACATCGGCGGATCGCGCGAGGCGCGGGCCGGAGAGCTCCGTGGTCTGGTCGATGCCGCGATCGCGCAGCTCGCGGCGGGCCGGAGCGAAGTGGAGCTCGAGCCGATGTCGTCCTACGAGCGCAAGCTCGTGCACGATCTCGTCGCCGAGCGCGGGTATCACTCGGAGTCCCGCGGCGAAGGGCGTGCGCGGCGTCTCGTCGTCAGCGAGCGGTAGCGCGGGTTGTCGGAGACCGCGCTCGTGTTTCACGTGAAACCATGATCGAGGCAGAGCCCGCGGCGGCGGCGGCGATCGCCGGCCCGCGTATCGATGTCCTGCGCGCCTTCGCCGCCGAGCTGGGCGCGCGCGGAGAGCCCCTGGGCCTGATCGGACCGAAGGAGCCGGAACGACTCTGGACCAGGCATCTGCTCAACAGCGCCGTGCTCGCGCCGTTGATCGAACCGGACGCCACGGTCGCCGACATCGGCACCGGCGGAGGCATGCCCGGCCTGGTGCTCGCCATCGTCCGCCCCGATGCCCGCTTCCGGCTGATCGAGCCCATGGAGCGCCGCTGCGCCTGGCTCGGCGAGCAGGCCGACCGGCTGGGACTGGCGAACGTCACGGTTCAGCGCGGTCGTGCGGAGGAGTTCCACGGAGCGTTCGAGGCCGACCAGGTCACCGCGCGTGCGGTGACCGCCCTGCGCAAGCTGGTGCCCATCTCCGCACCGCTGCTCCGGGACGGCGGGGAGCTGCTGCTGCTCAAAGGAGCGGCGGTCGACGCGGAGATCGAGGCCGCGCAGAAGCAGCTGCGTCGTTTCGGCGTCGATGAGGCGCGGGTCGAGGAGCTGGGGGCCGGGGTGCTCGCCGAGACCACGAGGGTGTTCCGGGCCCGCGTGCGCCGATGATCCGCGGACCAAGGCGCTCGGAGCAGAGCATCGCTTTGCGCGCCGTACTGGCGCAGTGGCGCCACCACGATTCGAGAGAGAACACGCCGTGTTCTCTTCCGAGCGAATCGTGCGATCCCGGTCACGGGATCGGTTGACGAGTTACAGAATCCCTTCGGGGTGGATCCTGCGATTCGCTTCGCACACGCAGGATGACGACTTCGAAAGACCCCGGGCGGGAGCGCGATCCCACCGGCGCCTGGGTAGACTTGGCTCGTCCATTCCCGAAACCCCGAAACCCCGACTCCCCACGAGGAACGATGAGCAAAGCCGATGATGCGCCGGTAGGCGACCAGCTCGCCGACCGGGTGCGGCGCCGGCGTCTGCTGGACGAGGCCCCGTCGCCGTTGCCCGAGCTCACGCGCGTGATCACGGTGTCGAACCAGAAGGGCGGCGTCGGCAAGACCACGACGACGGTCAACCTCGCATCGGCGCTCGCGCGGCGCGGCGCGAACGTGCTCGTGATCGACCTCGATCCCCAGGGCAACGCATCGACCGCGCTCGGAGTGCCCCACCGGCCCGAGGTCACGAGCGTCTACGACGTGCTGCTCGGCGAGAGCGGCATCTCCGACGCGCTCCAGCGCAGCACCGATCACCAGCGCCTGTTCTGCGTGCCGAGCACGATCAACCTGGCCGGCGCGGAGATCGAGCTGGTCTCGCTCGTCGCGCGGGAGCAGCGGCTCCGCACCGCGCTGCAGAGCTTCCTCTCGAGCAGCGACCGGTTCTTCCACTACGTCTTCATCGACTGCCCCCCCTCGCTCGGCCTGCTCACCGTCAACGCGTTCGTCGCGGCGGACGAGGTGCTCATCCCCATCCAGTGCGAGTACTACGCCCTCGAGGGGTTGAGCCAGCTGCTCGGCAACATCGAGCTCATCCAGAAGCACCTCAATCCGCGGTTGCGGGTCTCGACGATCCTGCTGACCATGTACGATGCCCGCACGAATCTGGCGCAGGAGGTGGCGCAGGAGGTGCGCGAGCACTTCGCCGACGAGGTGCTCGACGCCGTCATCCCGCGCTCGGTGCGCGTCTCGGAGGCGCCGAGCTACGGACAGACCGTTCACGCGTACGACTCGCGCTCGATCGGCGCGCTCGCCTATCTCGAAGCCGCGGCCGAGATCGCCGGCCGCGGCGCGCCCACCCCGAAGGAGCACGACGATGGCCGGTAAGAAGCGCGGGGGGCTGGGTCGCGGCATCGGCGCCCTGATCCCGCAGACCGCGGGCGACCGGCCGGTGGATGTGTTCTTCTCGTCGGAGGAGAGCGCCGCGGCGCCGGGGTCGCGGCAGGGGGAGACGCCGCCGGATGAAGCGCTCGCCGAGGTCCCGGGTGCGGCGCTGACGAGGCTCCCCCTCTCTGAGATCGTGCCGAATCGCGCGCAGCCGAGAACCGAGTTCGACGAGGAGGCGCTCGAAGAGCTCACGCACTCGGTGCGCGAGTTCGGCGTCTTCCAGCCGATCGTCGTCCGTGCGATCGAGCCGACGCCCGGACCGGGCGAGCCCCGCTACGAGCTCATCATGGGCGAGCGGCGCCTGCGGGCCGCGGGCCGCGCAGGGTTGAGCGACATCCCGGCGATCATCCGGTCGACGGCCGACGAGCACATGCTGCGGGACGCGCTGCTCGAGAACCTGCACCGCGCGCAGTTGAACCCGCTCGAGGAGGCCTCGGCGTATCAGCAGCTGCTCGGCGACTTCGGCATCACCCAGGAGCAGCTCGCGGAGCGGATCGGCCGTTCGCGCCCGCAGATCTCCAACACGATCCGGCTGCTCAAGCTGCCGGAGCCAGTGCAGGCGAGGGTCGCCGCCGGGGTGCTCTCGGCCGGGCACGCGCGCGCGATCCTCGCCCTCGACGGCGACGCGGACGGCATGCGGCGCCTGGCCGACAAGATCGTCAACGAGGGTCTCTCGGTGCGCGCCGCCGAGGCCGCGGCCGGCGAACTGCCGCAGGCGAAGCCGCGCAAGCGCCCGCGGGCCGGCGGGATCCAGGGTCAGCTCGACGAGATCGCCGAGCGCCTCGGCGATCGCTTCGACACCCGTGTCAGCGTGAAGCTCGGCGCCAAGAAGGGCCAGGTGGTCATCGACTTCGCCACCATCGCCGACCTCAAGCGGATCCTCGGCGAGCTCGGCGATCCGGGGTTCTCCTGAGCATCCGACAGGCATCGGTATCCGGCGCGGTGCTCCGGTGTGATTCACTGGATCCCATGAGCCCGGAATCACGAATCGTCACCGTTGAGCGCCTGGTGCGGGCGGACCCCGCGACCGTCTTCGAGCTGATCGCCGATCCGGCACGGCAACCCGAGTGGGATGGCAACGACAACCTGCGCGAAGCGGCCCCCGGTCAGCGCGTGCGCGCCGTGGGCGACGTCTTCGAGATGCGGATCCACACCGGTGATCGCCGGGAGAACCGGGTCGTGGAGTTCGAGGAGTCCCGTCGCATCGCCTGGCTTCCGGCCCCTCCGGGGCACGAAGCACCCGGCCACCTCTGGCGCTGGGAGATCGAACCGGCTGCGGAGGGCGGAAGCCTGGTACGGCACAGCTACGACTGGTCGGAGCTCACCGACCCGACCCGGTTCGAGCGCGCTCGCGCGAACACCCCCGAGTCGCTGCAGGCCTCCGTCGACCGCCTTGCCGCCCTCGCGGAGGCGTCGGGCGGGGCGACCCCGACGGCGCCGTAGCCCCGTCGGAGACCCGGCTCCCGACGCGGGTGGTCTCCGCGGGGGTCAGATGATACCGGCGAGGTGCTCCTCGATGACCGGCTTGGGCACGGCGCCGATGATCTCCCGCACCTCCTCCCCGCCCGAGAAGACCTTCATCGCCGGGATGGAGGTGATCCGGTAGCGGGCCGCGAGGTTCGGGTTCTCGTCGACGTTCACCTTGGCGATGCGGATCTCTCCGTCCCGCTCCGCGGCGATCTGGTCGAGCACCGGCGCGACCATGCGGCACGGGCCGCACCAGGCGGCCCAGAAGTCGACCAGGACGGGGATCTCGCTCTGCAGGACGACCTTGTCGAAGGTCTGCTCGTCGACGGTGATGGGTTCTGACATGTTGGGTGCTCCTTCGTGTGGGAATCAGCCGCCGACCGGTGCGCCGACGCCCACGGGCTCGGACGCCAGTGCGGCGAGATGGTGTTCGGCGTCGAGCGCGGCGACGGTGCCGGAGGCCGCGGCGGTCACCGCCTGCCGGTAGCTCGGATCGACCACGTCGCCGGCCGCGAACACCCCGGCCGCGCTGGTGCGGGAGCTGCGCCCGTCGACAGCGATCGTGCCGTCGGCCGTCAGCTCGAGCTGACCGTGGATCAGATGCGTGCGAGGATCGTTGCCGATGGCGACGAACAGGCCCTCGATCGCGAGTTCGCGTTCGCTGCCGTCGGAGGTGTCCCGCAGGGTCACGCCCGTGACGCTGTCGTCGCCCCGGATACCGGCCACCTCGGCGTTCCAGATGAACTCGATCTTCTCGTTGTCGAAGGCCCGCTGCTGCATGATCTTCGACGCCTTCAGCTCGTCCCGCCGGTGGATGACGTAGACCTTGTCGGCGAAACGGGTCAGGAAGGTCGCCTCCTCCATCGCCGAGTCGCCGCCGCCGACGACGGCGATCGTCTTCTCACGGAAGAAGAATCCGTCGCAGGTGGCGCACCACGATACGCCGTGCCCGCTCAGCCGATCCTCGTCGGCGAGGCCGAGCTTGCGGTAGGCCGAGCCCGTGGCGAAGACGACGGTGCGGGCCTCGTACACGGTCCCGTCGCTCGTGGTGACCCGCTTCACCTCTCCGTCGAGCTCGAGCCCGGTGACGTCCTCGTAGCGGACCTCCGTGCCGAAGCGCTCCGCCTGGGCCTGGATCTTCTCCATCAGCTCTGGGCCCTGGATGCCCTCCGGGAAGCCCGGGAAGTTCTCCACATCGGTGGTGTTCATCAGCTCGCCCCCCGGCTCCACGGAGCTGGCGAACAGCACCGGCTCGAGCCCGGCTCGGGCGGCGTAGATGCCTGCGGTCAGGCCGGCGGGACCGGAACCGATGATGATGATCTGATGCATGACGCTCCTCGCGCGCGGACTTTACCAGTGAAGCGGTGTCTCCAAGGGGTACAACTCATCCTAGGCTTCGGGCATTCCAGGCGCCTGGACGGAGGTCGCCCCGCGCTACCCTGGAGGGATGCGTCCTCTTGCCGAATCCTTGTCCGCGCTGCGCGGCATCGCCGAGAGCAGCCCGGTGCGGGAGCTCGCCGCAGCCTTCCGCGACGCCGGTCACGAGTTCGCACTGGTCGGCGGTCCGGTGCGCGACGCGCTGCTCGGACGGCCCGTGACCGACCTCGACTTCACCACCTCGGCCCGCCCCGACGAGACGCGCGCGATCCTCGCCGGGATGACCAGGCAGGTCTGGGACGTCGGGCGCGATTTCGGCACGATCGCCGCGAAGGTGCACGGCGAGAGCGTCGAGATCACGACCTACCGCGCCGACACCTACCGCGACGACTCGCGCAAGCCGCAGGTCGCGTACGGCGATTCGATCGAGGACGACCTCGTGCGGCGGGACTTCACGATCAACGCGCTGGCCCTCATGCTCCCCGAGTTGAGGCTGGTGGACGTGGCCGCCGCCGGCGGCGCCGGCGGGATGGAGGATCTGCTCGCGGGCCGGATCGCCACGCCCGGCGCGCCCGAGGCCTCGTTCACCGACGATCCGCTCCGCATGCTGCGCGCCGCGCGCTTCGCCTCGCAGCTCGGCTTCGAGGTGCAACCCGAGGTGCGGGAGGCGATGCGCGAGCTCGCGCATCGCCTCGAGATCGTCTCGGTCGAGCGGATCCGCGACGAACTCGTCAAACTCCTCTCCACCGCGGATCCCGTCCCCGGTATCCGACTGCTCGTCGACGAGGGCCTCGCCGAGCTCTTCCTGCCGGAGCTGACGGATCTCATCGCCACGCAGGACGATCACGGACGGCACAAGGACGTCTACGAGCACAGCCTCACGGTGCTGCGCCAGGCCATCGAGCTGGAGCTCGAACGCGGAGAGGACGGGAAGGGTCCCGACGTGGTCCTGAGGCTCGCCGCGCTTCTCCACGACATCGGCAAGCCCCCGACCCGCCGCTTCGAGCGCGGCGGGGTGACGTTCCACCATCACGACGTGGTCGGCGCGAAGATGGCGCGCAGGCGGTTGCGCGCTCTGCGCTTCGACAACGACACCATCAAGCGCGTCTCGCGACTGATCGAGCTGCACCTGCGATTCTTCGGATACAGCGATCAGCAGTGGACCGACTCGGCGGTGCGGCGCTACGTGCGCGACGCCGGGGAGGAGCTCGGGCGGCTGCACATCCTCACGCGCGCCGACGTGACCACGCGCAACCGGCGCAAAGCGGAACGACTCGAGCACGCCTACGACGACATCGAACGGCGCATCGCCGAGCTCGCCGAGGCGGAGGAGCTCGCCGCGGTGCGGCCGGAGCTCGACGGCGAGCGGATCATGGCGATCCTGGACCTGCCGCCCGGGCCGCCGGTCGGCAAGGCCTACCGCTTCCTGCTCGAACTGCGCCTCGACGAGGGGCCGATCGGCGAGGAGGCCGCCGAGGCGCGCCTGCGGGAGTGGTATCGGGCCGGAGGCGGGGAGAGATGAGCGGCCCCGCCGGATGGTTCGACGGTGCGTCGAGGGTGCTGTTCGTCCACGCGCACCCCGACGATGCGGGGGCGATCAGGAAATGCCCATTTCTGGGCATTTCCCGCCCGCGCCGAGTTCGTCTCGAACTCGGGAATGCAGAGAGCCTCATCGGGAGGGGTGCGCGCGGATGAGCGGCCCCGCCGGATGGTTCGACGGTGCGTCGAGGGTGCTGTTCGTCCACGCGCACCCCGACGATGAGACGATAGCGACCGGCGGCACGCTGGCGGCGCTCGCCGCGGCGGGGCGTGAGCCGCTGCTGGTGACGCTGAGCCGAGGGGAGCGCGGCGAGGCGGTGCCGGGGTCGTTCGCCGGGTCCGCGGGCCCGGCCGGTCTCGCGGCCCACCGGGAGGGCGAGCTCGCCGCCGCGCTCGCGGCGCTCGGCGTGAGCAGCCACGCCTTCCTCGGGAGCGCGCCCGCACGGGCCGCCGGACTCCCCGCGCGCGTGTACGAGGATTCGGGCATGGCGTGGGGGCCGGACGGCTTCGCCGCGGCCGCCTCGGACGGCTCCGTCGGGGCGCTGACGCGAGCCCCGGCGGCGGAGGCGCTGAACGACCTGATCGCTGCCGCCGTCGCATGGGATGCCGAGGCGGTCGTGAGCTACGACGAACGGGGCGGCTACGGCCACCCCGACCACGTCTTCGCCCACCGGGCGGCTCGTGCGGTGGCGCACGGGCTCGAGCTCCCGTACTGGGAGATCGTCGCCGATCGGGCCGGTGATCCTCCCCCGCGGGAGGAGCTCGAGCTCCACGACGCGGCGCCGTGGCTCGACCGCAAGCTCGTGGCGCTGCGTGCGCACGGGACGCAGCTGACGGTCGAGGACGAGGACGAGGGGCCGGTGATCGTCCATGTCGGCGGCCAGCGCGAGCCCGTCGGGCATCTTGAAGTCTTCCGCCGCATGGGTTAGGATTCACAGGTTGTCTGCTCTCGATCCACTCGCGAGCGGGAACATGCATGAATACCCTCCTGCCGCAGAGATCCTGCGGCCGCGAAGTCCGAAGGAGGTGGGTCTGTAATGCATCCGTACGAACTCATGGTGATCCTCGATCCCGGTATCGACGAGCGCACCGTGGCACCCAGTATCGAGAAGTTCCTCGGCGTCATCCGCAAGGCGGACGGCGAAGTCCAGAACATCGATATCTGGGGCAAGCGCCGTCTCGCCTACGAGATCCAGAAGAACAGCGAGGGCATCTACGTCGTCGTCAACTTCACCGCGACGCCCGAGGCGACCGCAGAGCTCGACCGCCAGCTGGGGCTGAGCGAGGCCGTCCTCCGCACCAAGGTGCTGCGGGCCGACGAGCTCATCGCGCAGCGCGCGGATCAGGCCAGGCGCGACCAGGCCAAGGCCGCCCGCGCCGCCAAGCTGGGAGCCTGAGCCATGGCCGGCGAACCGCTGATCACCGTCGTCGGCAACCTCGTTGCCGACCCGGAGCCCCGCGTCAGCCAGGCGGGCAAGTCGTGGGTGACCTTCCGCATCGCCTCGACGCCGCGCGTGCGCGACCGGCAGACGGGCGACTGGTCCGACGGCGAGCCGCTCTGGCTGGGATGCCGCGCCTACGGCGAGTTCGCGGACAACATCGCGGCCTCGCTGACGAAGGGCGCGCGCGTGCTGGTGCAGGGTCGCCTGACGCAGCGCAGCTACACCGACAACCAGGGGCAGCAGCGCACCTCGCTCGATCTCGAGGTCGAGGAGATCGGTCCGTCGCTGCGCTTCGCCACGGCTCAGGTGACCAGGGGCCAGGCGCGCAGCCAGGGCGGCGGCCAGCCGGCCGGGCAGCCCGGCTGGGGCCAGCCCGCGGCGCCCCAGAACGAGAACCCCTGGGGCAACGCCGGAGGATCCGGTCAGGCCTCCGGGGGCGGTTTCGGCTCGGGCTTCGACGACGAGCAACCCTTCTAGGCAGATGCCCGCCCGGCGCGACCGGGCGGCGAACACACGTTCGCCCCGTCAGGGGCAGCAGACGAAAAGAGAATCACATGGCAGGCAAGTCCAGCGGCGCAGGCCGCAAGCCGGGCCGCGGCAAGAATCTGAAGGTCGCCGCACCCGCGAAGAAGCAGACCGTCGGCGTCATCGACTACAAAGATGTCGCCACGCTGCGCAAGTTCATCTCTGAGCGCGGCAAGATCCGCGCCCGCCGCATCACCGGCGTGTCCGTGCAGGAGCAGCGACTGATCGCGAAGGCCGTGAAGAACGCCCGCGAGATGGCGCTCCTCCCCTACGCCGGTTCCGGCCGCTGAGGAGGCGCATCATGGCAAAGGTCATTCTGACGAACGAGGTCCAGGGGCTCGGCTCGGCCGGCGACGTGGTCGAGGTGAAGAACGGGTACGCCCGCAACTACCTCGTGCCGCAGGGCTATGCGGTGCACTGGACCCGTGGCGGCGAGGCGCAGGTCGCGCAGATCCGTCGGGCTCGCGAGGCGCGCGCGCTGGCATCCGTCGAGGAGGCGCAGTCTCTGAAGGCGAAGCTGCAGGAGAGCAAGATCCGCCTGTTCGCCAAGTCGGGCGTCGAGGGTCGTCTCTTCGGGTCGGTGAAGCCCGCGGCCGTGGCGACGGCGGTCGCCGAGGCCGGTCTCGCCGAGATCGACAAGCGCAAGATCACGGTGCCGACGATCAAGTCGACCGGTGAGTATCGCGCGACGATCCATCTGCACGACGGCGTCGACGCGGAGGTCACCCTGCAGGTCATCGCGAAGCGATAGCACCCTGACGACTGGGGGACGGCGGCCGCTGGTCGCCGTCCCCCAGTCGTTTACCCAATGTGTCCATTGGGTGAACAAGCGGTGTGCGTCCGGATGTTGCACGAAAGATTCATCGAGCTTGACAAATCCGAAACCGCCTACTAGTTCTCCACAGTGAGGTGCGGCGGGCAAGCCTCAACCCGCAACTGAAAGTTGAACAACTTCACAACTGTGAATGGATGAAATACCTGATCAGGGAGATTTCCTTGATTATATCGACGGATAATCCACAAGCTATCCCCAAGCCTGGGGATAAGACGCGAGGAAATCGGCCGAGTTATCCACCTGGTTATCCACAGGTGAACCGAGCGTGATTCGCCTGCGGCGCGCATCTCCCCTAGCTTGGGTCGAAGTCAGTGGTCGGGTGTCTAATCGGTAAACAGAGTCGGACTCCCGAGTCGGCGGGTCCCCGCCGGCCCGGGAGCGAGTTAAGGAGTCATCGTGTCTATCGCGCACCTGGGCCTATCCGGCGTCGAGGACGGCTTCGACGGTCCCTCGCGCGGGTTCGAGCGGACGCCGCCCTACGATCTGCTCGCGGAGCAGAGCGTGCTCGGCGGGATGCTGCTCTCGAAGGACGCGGTCGCGGATGTCACCGGCCTGCTGCGCGGGCCGGACTTCTACGTGCCGAAGCACGAGGTGGTCTACGAGGCGATCCTGTCGCTGTACGCGCAGGGCGAGCCGACGGACGCGATCACGGTGACGGATCAGCTGGGCAAGACGGGAGACCTGCAGCGCGCCGGGGGCGCCGAGTATCTGCACACGGTGACGAGCATCGTCCCCACGGCCGCCAACGCCAGCTTCTACGCCGAGATCGTCGCCGAGAAGGCACTCCTCCGCCGCCTGGTGGAGGCCGGCACCCGCATCACACAGATGGGCTACGCCGGTGAGGGCGAGGCCATCGATCTGGTCAACAACGCCCAGGCGGAGATCTACGCGGTCACCGGGGCCGATCAGGTCGACGACTACGTTCCCCTCTCGCTCGCCGTCGAAGCGGCGGTGCACGAGATCGAGCAGGCGCAGCTGCACGACGGCGGCATGCTCGGCGTGCCGACCGGTTTCACCGAGCTGGACGAGAAGACCAACGGCTTCGCTCCGGGGCAGATGATCATCATCGCGGCGAGGCCCGCCATGGGCAAGTCGACCCTCGCTCTCGACGTCGCGAGGTCGGCGGCGGTCGGCGCGGGGGCGACCACCGTGTTCTTCTCGCTCGAGATGGGCCGAGCCGAGATCGCGATGCGCCTCCTCGCAGCGGAGGCCAGCATACCGATGCAGACGCTGCGCAAGGGCCAGCTCGACAGCCGCGACTTCCAGAAGCTCGCGGCGACGCAGGCGCGCGTCAACGAGGCGCCGCTGTTCATCGATGACAGCCCCAACCTGACGCTGGTCGAGATCAGGGCGAAGTGCCGCAGGCTGAAGCAGCGCAACGACCTGAAGATGGTCGTGATCGACTACCTCCAACTGCTCTCCTCGGGCAAGAAGTCCGAGAGCCGGCAGCAGGAGGTGAGCGAGTTCTCGCGCGCGCTGAAGCTGCTCTCGAAGGAGCTCGAGGTGCCCGTCGTGGCGCTCTCTCAGCTCAATCGCGCGTCGGAGCAGCGCGCCGACAAGATGCCCGCGATCAGTGATCTCCGCGAGTCCGGCTCGCTGGAGCAGGACGCCGACATGGTGATCCTCCTGCACCGCGAGTCGACGTACGAGAAGGACCATCCGCGCGCCGGCGAGGCCGACCTGATCCTCGCGAAGCAGCGCAACGGCCCGACGGGAACGGTGACCGTGGCTTTCCAGGGCCACTACTCGCGCTTCCAGGACATGCCCTCGTGACCCGGCCGACGCGCGGACGCCGAGCCTCGGCGCGACCGATAGACTTGGGCGTGAGGTAAGGAGCTACGCGGAATGTCGGAGGCAGAGGGCAGACTCGTGTCATCGGGGAACCCTGAGCACCCCCGCGTGACGACCAGGGAGCAGCGTCGGCTGCGTTCCGCTCAACTCCTGCGCGCCGGCGCCCTGCTGGCCATCGGATTCGGCATCGCCTTCAGCGCCACCCTCCACGAGCAGCTGGCCTTCGACCGCGGAGTGATGACCATCGCCTTCGCGCTGATCGGGCTGAGCACGTTGATCGAGTATCTCAGCCTGCGCGGAACGGCGGAGAGCTGGTGGGTGGCCGCCCGCGCGGTGGTCGCCTTCGCGGGGGCGGGGGCCCTGATCGCGGTCGTCGACACCGCGGGACTCGCGCTCGTCGTCGCGGTCTGGGCGCTGCTGACCGCGCTCATCACGATCATGCGGCTGACGCGCGGCGCGCAGCCCGGAGGGGCCGCGATACCCTCCGCCCTGCTGAGCGCCGCCCTCGCCGTCGCAGTGCTGATCGTGCGCGACGACGCGGTCGCGATCATCGGCTTCTTCGGCACCTATGCCGTGATCCGCGGGGTGTTTCTCGGCATCGCGGCTTTCGACCTTCGAGCTCACGGCGGCGACGCGGACCGCGGCGGCGATACGACCCCGGGCGACGCCGCGAACGAAAGGGCAGCATGACCGAGCCCACTCCGTCCGATCCGCAGCCGTCGGTCACCCCGACCAGGCGCGATCGGCTCCGACCCCTCGAACTCGTCGGGTTCGCCGGGGTGCTCGCGGTCTTCGCGGGTCTCGTGGTGCTGCTCACGACCCGGGACCTCGCCCTGGCCGGCATCTTCGCCGGGATCGGTTTCATCGTGGTGCTGCTGACCGTCGCGCTCGTCGGACTGGGGGGCAGCCCGAGCGAAGAGGACGTCGAAGCGCGCAAGGACCTGCGCAAGCCCGATGCCGGGAACTGGCACTGAGCCGGGCATCCCTGGCCGCTCACGGTCGGACCGCTCCGCCTCGGACGCGCGCCAGACTTCGGTAAGCCTCAGCTAAATACCCTCTGAACTGGGGTTTCTCTGGGAGTGAGATAAGCCTTAACTTGCTTGCGCGTCGGCGCAGAAGGCGTATCGTTGTGGGTAACGGAGGCGGGAACCACCGCCCCGAACGAAGATGGGAGACACGAATCATGACCACGAAAGAGGCCCAACTTCCCGCCGCACAGGGCGATCTCGGCCGACCCAGCGGTGTCGCGCAGTATCTGAGCCCCGTCGTCCACGACCTCATCGCCCTGGCGGTCAACGGCAAGCAGGCGCACTGGCACGTGCGGGGTGCCAACTTCATCGGAGTCCACGAGTTCCTCGATGAGGTCGTCGCCCACGCTCAGGAGGCCTCCGACACGATCGCCGAGCGGATCGTCGCTCTCGGCCTGCCCGTCGACGGACGCATCGGAACCGTCGCCGCTCGCACCAGCACGCCCGAGCTCAGCCACGGCTTCCAGCAGTCGCCGGTCACCGTGCGCGAGGTCGTCGCCCAGATCGACGCGACGCTGGGAACCGTCTACGACGCGGTGAAGGGACTCGACGAGGTCGACCCCGTCAGCCAGGACCTGGTCATCGCGGTGGCCCAGCAGCTCGACAAGGATCGCTGGTTCCTCTCCTCCCACTACGCGGAGTGATCGCGCCGGCCGGCACCTCGCGCCGGCCGCGCCACCCTCCGAGACGAAAGCCGCCGGCTGCGAAAGCCGGCGGCTTTCGTCTACCCTGGGTGTCATGGCTGATTCATCGTTCGACGTCGTGAGCAAGATCGACCCCATGGAGGTCGAGAACGCGGTCAACCAGGCCCGCAAGGAGGTCGAGCAGCGCTACGACTTCAAGGGCGTGGGCGCGGAGGTGAGCCTGGGCGATCAGGTGATCCTCATCAAGGCGAATACGGAGGAGCGCGCGAACGCCGTGCTCGACGTGCTGCAGTCGAAGTTCGTCAAGCGCGGCATCTCGCTGAAAGCGCTCGACAGCGGAGAGCCCTACGCCAGCGGCAAGGAGTACCGGATCGAGTCGAAGCTCAAGGAGGGCATCGACCAGGCCACGGCGAAGAAGCTGAACAAGCTGATCCGCGATGAGGCCCCCAAGAGCGTCAAGAGCCAGATCCAGGGCGACGAGCTCCGCGTCAGCTCCAAGAGCCGGGACGACCTGCAGGCGACGATCGCCCTGCTGGGGGACGCCGACGTCGACACGCCGCTGCAGTTCATCAACTTCCGCTGATGGTCGAGAACCTGCTCCGGCCGGAGCCGACCCTTCTGCCCGCCGAACCGGAGGTCGCCGCGGCGCTCGCGGCGGCCGACGATCCCGAGCCCGTGGTTCGGGCGCATCCCGACTCGTCCGCGGCCTGGGCGGCGCTCGCCGAGCGAGCGGCGGCGCAGGGTCGCGAGATCGAGGCCTACGCGTTCGCCCGCGTCGGCTATCACCGTGGTCTCGACGCCTTGCGGCGGGCCGGCTGGCGGGGCGCCGGGCCCGTGCCATGGTCGCACGAGCCCAATCGGGGCGTGCTGCGCGCCGTCTTCGCCCTGCGCCGCGCCGCGGCGGGGATCGGAGAGTCGACGGAGGTCGAGCGGCTGGGAGCGCTCCTGAGCGACGCCGACCCCGGCGCGGCCGAGGCCATCGAAGCGGACGGCGGCTCCGCCGGTCCCAGCGCCGCAGGATCCTCGGGATCCCGCTGAGAGGTCGTAGACTGGGTCGGTACGTGCCGAGTCGAAGGAAGGGGCTGAGATGCCCGCGGTACTCATCACCGGCGCCCAGTGGGGCGATGAAGGCAAGGGCCGGGCGACGGATCTGCTCGGCAGCCGCGTCGACTACGTGGTCAAGTTCAACGGCGGCAACAACGCGGGGCACACCGTGGTCGTCGGAGACGAGAAGTACGCCCTCCACCTGCTCCCGTCCGGGATCCTCACCCCGGGAGTGACCCCGGTCATCTCCAACGGCGTGGTCGTGGACCTCGAGGTGCTGAAGGGGGAGCTGGAGGCGCTCGGCGCGCGCGGGGTCGACGTGTCCCGGCTGAAGGTCAGCGCCAACGCGCACGTGATCACCGCCTACCACCGCACGCTCGACAAGGTCACGGAGCGCTTCCTCGGCAAGCGTCAGATCGGCACGACCGGGCGCGGCATCGGACCGGCCTACGCCGACAAGATCAATCGCGTGGGCATCCGGATCCAGGATCTGTTCGACGAGGGCATCCTCCGGCAGAAGGTCGAAGCGGCGCTCGACTTCAAGAACCAGGTGCTCGTCAAGATCTACAATCGCCGGGCGATCGGGGTGGACGAGGTCGTCGACGAGCTCCTCTCGTACCGCGGGCTGCTCGAGCCGATGGTCTGCGACACCGGCCTGCTGCTGCACGAGGCGCTGCAGGACGGGCGCACGATCCTCTTCGAGGCCGGACAGGCGACGATGCTCGACATCGATCACGGCACCTACCCATTCGTCACGTCGTCGAACGCGACCGCGGGGGGTGCCAGCACGGGATCGGGGCTTCCTCCGCACGCCATCGATCGCGTCATCGCGGTGGTGAAGGCCTATGCCACCAGAGTGGGGGCCGGCCCGTTCCCGACCGAACTCTTCGACGAGTCGGGGGAGTACCTGCGCGCGAAGGGCTTCGAGTTCGGGACCACCACCGGGCGGCCGCGCCGCTGCGGCTGGTACGATGCGCCGATCGCGCGCTACGCCGCCCGGATCAACGGGGTCACCGACTTCGTCCTGACCAAGCTGGACGTGCTCTCCGGCCTGGACCGCATCCCGGTCTGCGTCGCCTACGAGGTGGGGGGCGTGCGTCACGACGAGATGCCGGTGAACCAGAGCGACTTCCATCACGCGAAACCGATCTACGAGGAGTTCCCCGGGTGGACCGAGGACATCTCCGAGGCCCGGCGCTTCGAGGAGCTGCCGACGAATGCTCAGGACTACATCCTGGCGCTCGAGCGGATGAGCGGAGCGCGGATCTCGGCGATCGGGGTCGGTCCCGAGCGCGAACAGGTGGTCGTGCGTCACGACCTGCTCGACCCCGTCGATGGCGGGAGACCCGCCGCGGATCGGGACGAGCGTGGCTGAGCAAACCGCGCAGGATCGGCTCGAGGCCCTGCGCGCGAGCATCGACAACATCGACACCGCACTCATCCACATGCTCGCCGAGCGGTTCCGATGCACGCAGGAGGTGGGGCGTCTGAAAGCCGAATACGGCATGCCCGCCTCGGACCCGGAGCGGGAGACGCGTCAGATCGCGCGCCTGCGGGCGCTCGCGGAGGACGCGCACCTCGATCCGGAGTTCGCCGAGAAGTGGTTCAACTTCGTGGTCGCCGAGGTGATCCGGCATCACCGGAACATCGCGGACGGCTCCACGGACGGCTCCGACGGCTGAAACGGGTGCGGGGTGCGGGCCCCTCGATGAGGCCCGCACCCCGCACCCCGGGCGTCACTCCTCGTGGTGCGCTGCCGCCGCATCGGAGCGGCGTCGGCTGCGGATCAGCAGCACCGCGCCCGCGGCGACGAGTGCCGCTGCGACGATGCCGATGAGGGCGGCCTGCAGCGGGCCGAAGCCGGCGCCGGTCACCGCGATCTCGTCGCCCTCATCGCCTTCGCCTCCGGTGGCGTCGAGCTCGAAGGAGTTGGTCGCGGTGAGCTCGGCGCTCGTGCCCTGATCGCCCGTCACCGTGAGCACGGCGCCGTCGCCATCGGCGGACACGGCCGCTCCGGAGCTGTCGGAGCTCCACTCCACTCCCGTCCAGACGACCCCCGAGGGGAGATCCCCGTCGGCCTCGGACACCGTGACCTCGGTGCCCAGAGGAAGATCCTCGAGCACCACCGGCTCATCGGCGGTCACCTCGACCGTGCGCTCCTGGGTCTCGCCCAGCAGGTCGGTCCAGCTCAGCGTCACCGGGAAGGCGGTGGTTCCGGGCACGTCCTCGGCTGCGTCTCCGCTCAGCTCCTTGATGAGGGAGAGGCTCCCGGTCAGGGCCGTCGCGTTGTTGCTCAGGCCGAGCTCCGCGACCGTCGCGGCGCCGATGGTCAGCACCGCCGAGCCGTCGGGCCGCACCTCGAGCGCATCGCTGCCGCTCCACTCCGGAGCGTCCCAGATGAACGCGGGCCCGGCCTCGGGCTCCACCTCGCTCAGGGTGACCTCCGTCAGGTGCGGGAGGTCCCGACCGAACGGAACCACGCTTCCATCGGTGGGCAGCGCGATCTCTGCGGACTGCGGGCCGGTCTCGTCGACCCAGCTCGCGACGACCGTGACGGTCTCCGGGAAGTCCGGGTGGTCCGAGGCGATGCCGGTCACCGTCTTCGCGAGGGAGAAGGTGCCCGGAGCCCAGGTGGCCTCGTTGGTCACCGTCACGAGCGTCACGTCGCCCTGCTGATCGGAGACGACGATCTCGGCGCTGCCGTCGCCGTTATCGGTGACGTCGGTGCCGCTGATCACGATCGAGCCCCAGATGACGGTGTCGAAACCGGGGCGCTCGCCCTCGGTGATCGTGACGACCGTGCCCGCGGGGAGATCCTCGCCCAGCGGGGTCGGTTCCACGGCGTTGATCGTCAGATCCTTCGACTGCGGCGCGCCGTCTCCATCGGTCCAGCTCGCCGTGACCGGGAACTCGGTGGTCGGATCGACCTCTCCGGCGGCCTCGCCCGCGAGCGCCTTGAGCAGGCTGATGCCCGCCGTCGACGTCGCCGCGTGGTTCTCCAGCGTCACCTGCGCATCGACGGTGCGGCCCACGGTCACGACGGCCGAGTCTCCGCTGATCGATACGCCGGTGCCGGACCAGATCGGAGCGGACCAGGCGATGCCCGAGCCGTCCGCGAGCGGCGTCTCGGTGAGGGTCACCTCGGTGCCGATCAGCAGGTCCTCGCCGAACGGAAGCGGGGTGCCGTCGGTCTGCAGCGTCAGCGGCTTGGACTGCGGGGTGCCGCCCTCCTCGGTCCAGGTCGCGGTCACCTCGACGGTGCTCGGAACCGCCGGGTTGGCGCTCTCGGCTCCGGTGACCGTCTTCACGAGGGAGAAGGTTCCGACCGTTCGCTCCACGGTGTTGGTCACCGTGATGGTCGCGGGATCCGCGACGTGACCGGCGGTCACCACGATCGACTCGGGGCTGATCACCGGATCGCCCCAGGTGAAGAGGTCGTCGGTAGCCGGTCGCACCTCGGAGAATGTGACCGTCGAGCCGATCGGCAGATCGGCGAGCTCGTAGGGCTCGCCCGCCTTCAGGTCGAAGTCGCGATCCGCTTCGGCCGGGACGCCGGCGGGCACCTCGATCTCCGCGGTGACCGCGTACTCACGGTCGCCGTGATCGGCCAGCACCTCGGCGGCCGCCGGGCCCTCGACCACCTTGACGATCTCCAGCGAACCGAGCTGGGCCGTGTTGGTGAGCGAGACCGAGATGTTCGCCGCGGGCGTCAGGGCGGCGGTCGCCTTCTTGCCGCCGTCGCTCACGGTCACGCCGGCGGATTCCGAGAAGACCGGGTCGCCGAACACCACGCCCGGGATGTCCGGGAACGTCGGCTCCGTTATCTCGATCGTCCAGCCGTTGCCGCGGTTGTTGAGCCCGCTGACGGGGCTGCCGTCGAGCGGAACCTGCAGGTCGTACTCGATCGTCGGATCCGTCGCGCCCGGCGCGAACTCCTTCACGTGCACGGTGAACTCCGTGCCGGCGGGCACGAGATCGGCTCCGGGGGTGTCGGCGAGGCTCTTCGAGATCGCCACGGAGCCGCGGGCGACGCCGGTTCCCGTGCCGCTGCCGCGGTAGTCCTGAGTGACGGTCTGACCGTAGGTCTTGCCCGCGACATCCGCGCTGTTCCCGTAGGTGGTGCCCCGGTCGTCCAGGCCGCCGCTCAGGTTGCAGGTCGTGTAGGTGATCACGTACTGGTACTCGTGGCTGAAGCCGGTCGCCGTCCCGCCGCCCGGCTGGGGCAGCGCGGGCTGCGGGATCGTGACCGTGAAGCCGGTGTCGGCGGGGTCGATCGTCGCGGTGGCGCTGCCAGTCAGATCGACGGTGCTCAGGCCGCCGCCCTGGATCTGGTCCCGTGCCTGCACCTGGAGCCGCAGGCGCTGCTTGGCGTCTCCCGTGTCTCCGACGGCGCACACCTGATGCGCCCCGGAGAGGGTGTCGGTCACGGTGAGGTCGCCGCCGACGGCGGTGAGATTCTCGCCCGGGACCGTGATCGTCCAGTCGATGGTGGTCCGGGGGAGGTGGTCCACGCCGTCGATCGTCACCGCGGAGGTGTTGATGGCGCCGGTCTTCCGGTCGGTGCGGCCGGGGGTCTCGGCGGTGTGGCCCGCGATCGTGCCGTCGATGCCCGCCTCGTTGGTGAACGGCGTGCCGCCCTCGGGGAGGCCGTCCGTCGTCACGCAGGTGTCATAGGTGATGATGTAGCGCCAGTCGGAAGGCTTGAACTGGAGGGCCGAGTTGATGGTGAAGCCGACCTCGAAGCCGCTGCTCGACTGGCTGACGACGTTCGGGGTCAGCTGACTCGTGATGTTCGTGCGGAGTCCGGGGGCCGAACCGGGGTTGGGGCCGTACTGCTCCCAGATCTGGATCCCCGAGATGGTGTCGGTGCACAGCTCGTGCTCGCCGCTGAACGATTCGGTGAGCGTGAAGCCGTTCTTCGTCTCGAGGTTGTCGCCCGCCACGGTCACCGTCCAGCGGACCTTGCCGTTGCGATCGGCCCCGCCGAGCACCGAACCGGACTTCGAGACGCCCTGCTGCCAGGGGCGGTTGGTGACCTCGCCGACGCCGGTGCCGCCCTGGTCCCAGCCCTCGACCACGGCCGAGTTCTCGTACGTGGTGTTCGGGGCGTCGATCTCCTGGTCGGGCGTGCAGGTCTGGTAGCTGACGCGGTAGGTGGCGCTCGGATCGAAGCCGCCCTCAGGGGCCGTGAGCACCACGTCGAACTGCGTGTCGCCGGGATCCCCGACGAGCTGGCCGATGCCGGTCACATCCGTGACGGAGCTGCCCTTGACGACCTCGACCTTGAAGCCGCTCGGGTCGCAGAGCACGTGCCCCTGTCCGAGCGTGTCGGTGAAGGCGACGGTGCCCTGCCCCTGCATCCGGGAGCCCGGGAGATCGACGGTCCAGGTCATCGACCAGTTGTCGGCGTTCATCGCGCCGTCCTTGTCCACCGAGTCGGAGGGCTGTTCGCCGGGGTCGATGCCTCCCTCGCCGGGCAGGTCGACCGGGACGTCCTCGCCGTTGAGGTTGAAGTTCACCTGGTCCTCGGTGGTCGACTGCACGGCCTCGACCTCGAACTCGAAGGTGCCGTTCACGCCGTCCCACGCCTCGACCTCGGCGGTGAGGGTGCAGGTCCAGAGCTGCGCAGAGGTCGCCTCGCAGACGCCCCAGGTGACGGTGTCCCCGTCGCCGTTCGGGCCCCTGAGCTCGAACGGAGCCCCCGGGAGCTCGAAGGCGAACTCCGGCGGCAGTCCGATCGTGAAGGTGTCCCCCGCGTGCGGATCGGCCGTGCTCGCATCCCAGGTGCCGTGGACGGCCACCTTGTCGCCGACGACGATCTGTCCGCCCGGGCCCGAGCCGTTCTCGATCTCGGTGATGGCGACGTCGATGTCCTCGGGCGCTGCGACGGCGGCGGAGGGCGCGATCACCACCGTGGTGAGCGCCAGGCCGATCAGCGCGACGGACGAGAGCAATCTCGCGAGCAGCGACTTCCCACCACGTGGGCGCGCCAAAGAATACGGACGTGGCATGGGCACAGCTTCCTCCCCGGTTCCTCCCACCGTTGCAACGCCTCCGCGTGCGAAGACGGTCCCCCCGGGTCGGTGGTGAGAACGAGCGTGAACAAGTAATTGACGGAATACGCCTCACTTAGTAAAGCACAGGCGCAAGAGCATTCAGGGTGATATCAAGGATCATTTCTGCCCTCGCAGGACGCGGCGCGAGTCCGGGGTGCAGCGGCCGCTCGAGGCGGGGGCGCGCCTCTCGAGCGCCGCGCTCCTCGACGTCGATGGAGGGCTCGGTCGGGGGCGGGATTGGGCTCAGGGGCGCCGCGTCGTCACGGAACGGGGATGGGCGGGCGGTTTCGGGTACTCTCGGGGAGAGTGTGCCGTCGGGGCGACGGGGCGGCACCATCGGGGCGGCGGGAACGCCTCGGGCGCGACGGAGACATCGGGGAGGCGCTGTGGGCCGAGAAGACTCGGGGGACCACGAGGACAGGACGCGAGGCGACGAGCGCGATCCGCTCGGCCGGATCGTCGACGCCATCGACGAGGCCTTCGCCGAAGGGGATCTCCAGCGCGCGGCCGAGCTGCTCGAGCAGGATCCGCTCGCCTCCTGGTACGGTTTCCGTCCCGAGCGCTTCGGCGCGCTGGTCGCGGAGCTGCTCCGCGCGGGCGTGGCCGGGGGCGGTTTCCTCCGCGAGGCGGCCGCCATGCTGTCCCCGGGGGGCGCCTCGGGGTTCGGCCGAGCCGAGGCGGCCGACGACGAGCTCCTGGCGAGCGACTCCGACGGCGACGGTCGCGCGGTCGCGGTGGCGCTCATGGGGCGGATGTTCGCCCTGCGGCTGCAGGGGCGGCCGGTGGAGGCGCTGCGCTTCTCGACCGAACTCGAGCGGCGCTTCGGCCGAGTGCAGCCGCTCTTCGACGTCTACCGCGGCATGGCGCTCTTCAGCTCGGTGCAGGACGGCATCACCGCGATGCTCGCGGGGGACTTCCGCGCCGCAGCCGAGAGATTCACCCAGGCCAGGATGCACGCGGTCATCTCCCACCTCGGGTTCCTCTCCCGGGACGCCTGCGTCAAGCTCGCCGTCCTCGAGGCGCTGTACGGCGACCCCGAGCGCGCGCGATCGCTGATCGACGAGGCGGACGATCTCCCCCGTACGTCGAGCTGGGCGGAGGAGGCGATCGACGCCCATCGCACGATCGCCGTCTCGCTCGTGCACGGGGAGGATCCCGAGGCCTCGCTGCGAGCGCTCGAGGCCGTTCCGCTGCACGTCATCGGTGAGCTGTGGCCGTTCTACGTCGCCGCGATGCACCGGACCCTGCATGCCGCGGGGAAGCAGGAGGAGGGCCGGCGGAGGATCGAGCTGTTCGAGGGGCTCTCCCTCCCCCGCGCGGACGGGCAGGGCTACGCCGGCAGCCTGCTGCACTTCTGCATCGGGCTGGACGCGATCCGCAGCGGAGATTTCGTGCGAGCCAGGGAGCGGCTGGAGCGCGCGGACCCGTCCCTCGCGATCAGCAGGCTGTTCGTGGCCGTGCTCGAGCTGGCGGTCGGCCGGCCCCGCGAGGCCATGCGTCCGCTGGCGGGGTTGCACGACCAGACCGCGAGTCTGCGCACCCTCGACATCTGGCGGCTCGCGGTGACGGCCGGAAGCCTCCTCGCGCTCGGCGAGCGGGAGGAGTGCCGGGAGGTCCTCGACTTCGTCCTCGGCCTGCCCGGCGGGCTGCGATCCGACGAACTGCACTTCTTCCCGCGCCCGATCCGCGACTTCGCCGAGACGAGCCTCGAGCGGTGGCCCCGCGGCGAGGCGGCGGCCTTCATCGGCCTCGAGGTGTTCCCGATGAGCGGCGAGGCGCTGACGGCCCGCGAACTCGACCTGCTGCGAGAGCTCGCCGGCGGGAGCTCGCGGGAGGGGATCGCGAAGTCGCGCTTCATCTCGGTGAACACCCTGAAGGCGCATCTCCGCTCGATCTATCGCAAGCTCGGCGTCGGATCCCGCGCGGCGGCCGTCCTCGAGGCGGAGCGCCGCGGAATCCTCTGAGCCCGCTCGCGCGGCGCGTCTCCGCGAGCGGGGCCGGTCCCACCCCGGGAATCACTCTCCGGACGGGGCTGTCACCGACGCCTCGGCGCTGCGTTAAGCTTGGTTCCGGGGTATCGGCACGTGGCGACGGTTTCGGTCGTCGTGCCGCTCGCCCCTGTCCGGGGCATCGCACGCGCCGCTTCAGACGAATTCAGGGAATCTTCGCCGGGCGGCGCGCTGCCCGGCCTGCTTCGCTGCGGTCGCGGCCCCGACGGGGCGGCCGAACGGATCGCTGCTGCGCAAGAGTGGGAGTTGGGAATCATGGACGCACCTCGACGAGCGGGCGGACGACGGTCGGAGCGCGGAGCGCGGCGGCTGCGGAGGTGGATCGCCGAGTTCTCGGCGGCGGCGCTGGCCGCCGGCCTGCTCGTCACCGCCGGGGTCGGGGTGCAGAGCGCCTTCGCCGCTTCGCCGAGCCCCGCGGTGACGGCCTCGGTGCCGGGCACCGTCATCGCCGGCGAGGACGTCCGGGTGCAGCTCGCGTTCGTCGGCGATCCCGCCGCGGGGGACCAGTACAACCTCAGCGCGGGGATCCTGCTCCCCGAGGGCGTCACCGTGGTCGACACGGGCACGCTCGGTGCGCCGACCGTCTACCCCACCAGCCCGAGCGACCGGGTCATTCCCGGCGTGTACGCCAACTTCCCCGGGGAGTGCGCCGTGCTCGGCCTCGAACCGGCCGTTCCGCCGCACAGCCAGGGCCCCCACGCCTGCCAGGTGCCCGCAGGCAAGCAGTACCTGGTCTTCCAGAACATCTCCGACCTGCCGCAGAACGCGCGCACGACCCACACCCTGACGCTCCGCCCGGATGCCGACGCCTTCCCCGTGGGCTCCGACGCGCTCGAGCTCGCGGTCACCGCCTACACGAGCGCGGACGAGCGCTACATCCCGGTCCTCCCCGGGACCAGAAGCGTCTCCGCCGGCAACGCCCACACCTCGGAGCCCGGGACGAGCGCGCTGCCGATCCCCGTCGGCGCCCTCCGGATCGAGAAGAGCGAGCCGAGCCCCGAGAGCGAGCTGCTCCGCGGCGTGCACGAGAACACGACCACCTACACGCTGCGGGTCTTCCACACCGGCGAGGGCGATCTCGAGGACGTCGTCGTGACGGACTTCCTGCCCGCCGGTCTCGAGTACCTCGGGCTCGGGGGTCAGGACCGCACCTCGAACGCGAACGGAACGCGCGGCGAGCAGGCGGAGTATCCCGGGGCGCCGTCGCTGTCCGGCACGCCCGCGCCAGCGGACAGCACGGAGGGCGGACCCCGCGCCGGACGCAACGCGGCGACCGTGGGCGAGACGGTGAGCACGGTCATCCCGACGGCCCAGGAGGTCGCCGACTACGGTCTTTCGGCCGGCAGGGTCTACACGAAGGTGACCTGGAGCCTGGGCGAGCTGCTCGCCGCGGGAGGCGCCTTCGACATCGTCGATCCGGTCGCGCAGGACTACTCGGGCACTGCGGGAGAGCCCGGCTTCGTCGAGATCCGCTATCGCGCGGCCATCCCGCTCTTCGAGAACACGCTCGACTTCGACGGCGGCGGCGGGCAGCCGACCGCGGACGGCGGACGCGATCAGATCGCGAATCTCGACAACAACCGGGGCGCGTCCACCCGGCACGGCTCGCCCCAGACCGCTCCCGGCCTCGACGACGACGGGAGCGCGCAGGCCCTGCGCAATGTGGCCGGGGTGTCCGGCGAGTACCGGGGGCCGATCGCCGACGGCAGCGATCGCACGAGCAGCGGCACCGACGCCCACACCGTCGACGCCGTGGACGTGCGCGTGCTGAAGGACGTCGACGACCCCGAGTTCACCCAGGGCTCGCTCGCCACCTATACGCTCAGGATCGCGACGAGCGAGTACGTCGGAGCGGAGCTGGGCACGGGAGCCGACATCCGCCCGAACGGCCTCATCGACGACTTCGGAGACGGCACCTGCCCGGTGTTCCCCGCCGGCGTCGAGGTCACCCCGGGGGCCAGCGAGGCGGGGACGGGCATCCCGCGCCTGCGGATCGGCGATCCGGAGGGCGCACTGAGCGGCGATCTCGTCCCGGCCGACTGGAACGCCCAGCTCGGCGCGCTCGGCAGCGCCTGCGCCTATCCCTCGGCCGCGAGCGGCGCCTCGCTCACCGGCGCGACGCTCACCGGGATCGTGTTCGACCCCGCGTCCGGTCGCTTCCAGCTGGAGCTCGCGATCGACCCGCTGCCGGCGGGCGCCGAGACCACGGTGGCCTACACCGCGCGGCAGAATGCGCTCTACGCCGCCGACGACAGCCGTCCCGGGGCCACCACCTCGGGCGACTCCGTGCCCAACCACGTCGAGCTCACCGCCACCACGCAGTCGATCCCCGGACTCGACGGCGTGGTGTCGGCCGGCGGAGCCGACGCCTCGGGCGTCTGGCGGGTCTGGGACGACTCGGATGCGGTGCTGCAGGCTTCGCTGAGCGAACTCTCGAAGCACGTGCTCACGCGCAGCGCCGGCGTGCCGGACCGCAGCGACATCGTCGACGTCCCCGAATCCGAATGGGTCAAGACCCCGGAGGAGAACGAGCCCTTCTCCCCGGGGGACGAGGCCTGGTACCGGATCAGGATCACGCCGCCCGCGGGCGCCGATGTGCGCAACCCGAGGTTCACCGACTTCCTCCCGCCCGGCGTCTCCTTCGACCCGTACGCGGTCGCGGGCTCGGGCCGTCCCGAGAACATCTGGGTCGTCCCGTCCAGCACCCGGGGGCTCGGGAGCTGCCAGCCCGCGAACGTCATCGAATGGCTCGACACCTTCGTCCCGTTCGACGCCGCCACCGGCTTCGACCCCGATGGCAACATCCTCACCTTCAACCTCGGCGCCGACTGCTTCGCGAACACGGACGACCGGTTCCTGCCGCTCGACACCACCCTCGAGATCTACGTCAAGGTGACCGTCACCGACGTCTCGGCCTTCGGCCGGTTCGACCTCTCCGAGAACCTCGCCAAGTATCAGCAGCAGAACGTCGCGGGGGACATCTTCTTCCTCCGGGACGCCGCCGAGATCGAGACCGATCGGCAGGTGCGCCTGGTCAAGGGCATCCGCGACATCGACGGGGATCCCGGCCCGCCCGCGTCGCCGTCCGGCAACCCGTTCAACAGCGATGTCGACCACCGACAGGTGGTGCAGGGCGATGAGGTCGCCTTCCGGCTCGATCTGACCGCCCCGTCCGCGGACACCTCGGACTACGTGATCTGGGATGCGCTGCCCCCCGGCATCAAGAAGGCCGATATCAAGGGAGTGCAGGCGGACGGCACCTTCTCCTCGGCGACCGCCGCGCTCATCGAGCAGACGTGGGTGCCGGAGACGAATCCCGCATCGCCCAGCTACCCCGGATTCTGGGACGCGGGCGAAGCCCCGGTGGGAACCGGGTGGACGGCCAAGGTGTACGACTTCGGCGAGTTCCCCGCCGAGGTGGGCAACAATCTGCGGGGGAGCGTGAACAGCGAGCAGCGCTCCATCGTCGTCTGGGAGTTCACCGGCACCGTGCCCGGATCCTCGCCCGCCGACGACTCCGCCGATCCGCCGATCCCCGCCGCCGATCGCGGCCTCACGCTCGGTTACACGGTCGTCGTGCCCGACGGCACCGATCCCGAGGGCGGCCCGGCCGCCCAGCTGACGCAGAACTACGAGAACACGGCCTCGATCGTGCGCTACTCCGCGGTCAACAACGGCGGCGGGACCTCGGCGCTGGTGCCCACGGGCGAGGACACGCTCTCGACCGGCGCGGCGGACCCCGACGCGGGGGAGTACGCGATCGACGATCGCCGCACCGTCGACGTCTCCGACGTGTACCTGCCCGGCGCCGAGATCGACAAGCAGCTCGTCTCGACCGAGATCGCGCCCACGGGCACCACTCCGCCGGATGCCAACAACCCGAGCAGCGCCATCGTCCAGGGCGAATACGCGACCTTCGACTACACCGTCACGATTCCCGCCCACACGACCGTGCGGGAGGCCGTGCTCTCCGACGACGGCGACTTCGTGGGTCGGCCGGGCAACGGCACGATCCAGCCCGGCAACGCCTTCCCCTACAAGTTCGTCTCCGCGACGGTCGATGCCGCACCGGCGGGCGTCACGATCACCGATGCGACCGGTGCCGATCCGGCCGCGCATCCGAGCGACTTCGGCTTCCGCACCGACACGGGCAAGCTGATCTTCCCCGTCTCGTACACGGTCGGCGATGACCCCGAGACCTTCACCGTGCGCATCGTCGTGTGGACGAGCGACGTGGACGCGAGCAACACCACCGCCTCGCAGGCGCGCCCGAACGTCCCGAACAACAAGACGCTGCGGAACACCGCGCGGTTCGCCCACGGCGACCCGGCGAACCCCTCGGGCGCCCCGACCACGCTCAGCGACTACGCGGACGTCCAGTACCGCGAGCCGAACCTGAGCATCGCGAAGGCCGCCAGCCCCGACACCGACATCCGGGCCGGGCAGGACATCACCTACACGCTGACCGTCTCCAACGCGAATCGCGTCAAGAGCTACGACAACGTCGTGGTCGACACGGTGCCCGTCGGGCTTCGTGTGAACACGGCACCGCTCGCCGCAGCCGGCGCGACCTTCTCGCCCGACGCGGCCGCCCTGCAGAACGGCCTCGGCGGCACCATCACCTGGAGCCACCAGCAGTTCACGCAGCTGGCCGAGATCCCGACCACGGCGATCCTCACGTACACGGCGCAGATCGACCCCGCCACGGGCGGCGGGCGCAACTACGACAACACCGCCCGGGTGACCGGCTACACGCTGCCGAGCACGCTGCCCGACGCCGCCACCCGCCGCGGCGACCGCACCCACGCCTCGACCGAACGGGTGACCGCCGCGACCGCCGCGATCGACAAGGGCGTGCGACCGGCCGGCGGGACCGGCGCGTTCGGCGCGACGACGAGCGCGCCGATCGGCGGCACCGTCGAGTACCAGGTCGACGTCACGCTGCACCCGCAGATCAACTACTACGATCCGCGGATCGTCGACGACCTGCCCGCGGGCGTCTCGCTGACGTCCGCCTCCATCGTCGGCCCGACCATCGTGAGCGGGGCACCGGCCCTGGGAGGCGCCTGGACGCACGGGCACGATCCCGCGACGAACGTCCACACCTGGACCTACGACGGCGACATCGCGTCCTCGCCGGAGTCGCGGACGCTGCGCCTCGGCTACGAGGTCGATCTCACGACCGCCGTCGCGTTCGACGTGAACTCGCTCCCGAACACCGCGCGCTTCACCTGGGGCTCGGCCGACGGCGCGCCCGAAGCGGAACGGCAGCGCATCGACGACACCGCCACCGTCACGGTGCCGAACCCGGCGCTGCAGATCGTCAAGAAGGTCGACGGGCAGGACGAGATCACCCGCGATCCCGGTGCGAGCTTCGGCTACACGCTGACCGTGAGCCAGATCGCGGCGGGCAGCACCCCCGCCCACAACATCACGGTGACCGACGAGGTGCCCGAGGGAGTCGTGGTCGACGTCTCGAGCATCAGCCCGACCCCGGCCTCAGCCGATCCCGGCGTCGGCCTCGGCGCGGGCGGAACCATCACCTGGAGCCTGCCCGGACCGCTGCACCCGCAGTCGGGGACGGGAACCCCGAAGTCGATCCTGCTCGGCTACGAGGCCTCCTTCGCCGACTCGGGCGAGCTGCACGCGACGACCGACGGGCTCGGCACGTGGCTGACCAACACGGCGGACGTGACCCGCTTCGAGTCCTTCGACAGCGGCGGACGCGTCTACACCCCGGGGCAGAACGGGCAGGCCGCGGTGACCGACACCGCCCGGGTGCGCCCGGTGTTCCCGAGCGTGACCCTCGACAAGACCACGACGGACGGCACCACCGCCTACGCGGGCGAATCGTTCGGCTGGACGCTGACCCTCGTCAACGGGGGCAGGGGCCCGGCGCAGACCCTGGACGTCACCGACCTCCTGCCGGAGAACTGGAGCTACGACGACGACTCCGCGCGCATCAGCGTCGGCGGAGCGCCGTCGGTTCCGCTCGCCGCCCCGGTGCAGGGCAGCGAGGACGATCGCACGACGCTCACCTGGAATCTGGGCTCCGCCGCTCCTGCCGCGCCATTCCTGCCGGGCACCGCGTCGGGCGCGACCGAGGCGCAGCGCAGCGTCGTGATCACCTTCACGGCGACGCCCGGCACGGATGCGCTGACGGACGCCGGTGTCACCCGGGACGACGGGACCGCCGTGCCGCACACCAACGCGCTGCGCGCGGCGACCACCGACACCTCGGGGGCGACGGAGAACGCCGATCGCGAGTTCACCGCGGCTCCGGACACGGCCGACGCGTTCCTCCGCTCGGCGGATCTGAAGCTCGTCAAGGACGCCGCGGGCGGCGTCGTCGACACCGGGGAGGCGAGCACCAACCTGCACGGACTCACGGCCGGGAGCTGGGTCCCGGGTCAGGCCGTCGTCGCCGGGCGGTACGCGCAGCCCCAGTGGCGCATCACGGTGACCAACCAGGGACCCGACGCGGGCTTCGGGCCGTTCGAGGTCGTCGACACGCAGACGCTCCCCGCGGGCGTGACGGCGGGCACCTGGTCCGCCCGCTACTTCAGCGGACCGGGCGACGCGAGCGGCATCTCGCTCGCGCTGACCGGCAGTGGGACTGCCGCCGATCCGTTCGTCATCGGGGACGGCGCGACCAGCCTCGCCGCCGATGGCAGCGATCGGATCGTCCTGCGCGCGGATGTCTCGGTCGCCGCGGACGCCACCGCGAGCGGAGCGGAGCTGAACAACGTCGCGACGGTCGAGGGCCGCACCCACGAGCCCGACGCCAAGAAGCCGGACAACACCGACGACGTCTCGAAGCCGCTGGCGCCGAGCGCGGATCTCGCGATCGACAAGACGGTCAGCACGGCCGAGCCGAACGCCGGCTCCGCGATCACCTGGCAGCTGGCGCCGAGCAATATCGGCCCGTCGGTCTCGGTGAGCACCGCCGCGAACCCCATCACGGTCACGGACACGATCCCCGAGGGGATCCACGGCGTCGCAGATCCTTCGAACCCGACCTGGACCGCGGCGGTTCCCGGGGGATGGCCCGCCGAGGCGGGGGACACGATCACCTGGACCTACCAGGGGACGGCGCTGCCGGTCGGCGCGGCTCCGGTCATCACGCTGAGCGGCGTCGTCGACGCGTCCTGGACGCCGACCTCGGGCCCGAGCGGCGACGGCCGGATCCTCAACACCGCCGTCATCTCCCCGGGAGGAACCCGGGATCCCGTCGTCCCCAACAACACCTCGAACGCCCCGGTCACCCCGGACGATGCGACCACCCTCGGGATCTCCAAGACCCGGGTGGTGAAGGAGGGCGCCGACTGGGTGCCCGCGACGGAGACCCCGGAGTGGGGCGACCCGGTCAGCTATCTGATCGAAGTGGTGAACAACGGTCCGGCCGACGCCCGCGACGTCGCGGTGGTCGACGAGACGCCGGACGGTCTGAGCTACGACTCCCATGAGAACGTCTCGGGCGTCTGGACCCGCGCGGCCGGCGGCACCAACGCCGCGGGGACGACCTCTCCGGCCTGGGATACCTTCGCGCTCGACGGCCCGCAGCAGGTCGGCGCCGGGCACGCCACGTCGTTCGTGGTGACCTACGGCACCGATGCGACGGTGCCCGCGGGCACGCCGATCGAGAACTGGGCCGAGGCCTCGGCGGAGAACGCCACCAACGAGCCGCGCGACGACGATCGAAGCGACTCGGCGCGCGTCGCGAACCTGTCGATCGTCAAGTCGCACACCGGTCAGGCGGTGGCGGGTGAGCCACTCGACTACCGGATCGTCGCGACCAACGAGGGCCCCAGCGTCTCGGACGGTCCCATCGAGATCACCGATCTGCTGCCCGCGGGCTTCAGCTACGAGTCCGGAAGCGCCGAGGTCAGGATCGCCGGCGGCGCCTGGCAGTCCCTCGAGCCGAGCGTCTCCGGACAGCTGCTGAGCTGGACCCTGCTCACCGGCGCGGGCGACACCCTCGCCGTCGACGCCACCATCGAGATCGTCCTCACCACGGCCGTCGCCGACACGGTCCGGGAGCAGCAGGCGCTCGTGAACCGGGCGGAGGTCGACGCGCCGAACGATCCCGACCCGCGCGACGACGTCTGGGAGGATCCGACCGACGTCGTGACCCGCGCCGACATGACGATCGAGAAGACCGTCGCGGCGGGCCCCTGGGTCGCGGGCACCGAGGTCGCGTACGAGCTGACGATCCGCAATGCGGGTCCCTCGGCCGCGCCGGCGACGGTGACCGACGCCCTTCCCTCCGGGTTGACGCTCGTCTCGATGTCGGGCGCCGGATGGGACTGCGACGCGGCCGTCGCGGGCGCGCAGAGCGGCGCCTGCGCCTATGAGGCGAACGACGGCCTGCACCCCGTGGACACCGCCGCCGATCCGTTCGGCAGCACGATCACCGTGGTGGCGCTGATCGGCGCGAACGTGCCGGAGGGCACGCGGCTCCTCAACGAGGCGGTGCTCGACTGGAACGACAGCCGCGGCACGCACCACGACGACGATGACGCCGAGATCACCGTGCACGCCGAAGCCGATCTCGCGCTGCAGAAGACCGCCGTGGACGAGCGCGGCGACGAGATCGCCTCGGCCGTCGCGGGCCGGAGCGCGCGCTACGCGCTGGAGGTCGAGAACCTCGGCCCGAGCGACGCGGTCGCACCGCTCACGGTCGTGGATACGCTGCCGAGCGGTGTCAGCTTCGTGCAGCTGGTCGCGGGCAGCTCGGCGAACTGGACGGCCGAGGCCGATCCGGCCGATCCGCAGCGGATCACCTTCACCCGGGTCCCGACCGGCACGGGTCTCGCGGCCGGCGCCTCGGCGCCGACCATCGTGTTCGAGGTGGGGCTCGACGCCGCACTCGAGGAGACGGATCCTCCGCGCGTCGACCCGATCGTGAACACCGCCGTCGTCAGCTCGGGCACGGATGATCCGAACCCCGGCAACGACGACGACGAGGCGCCCCTGGAGATCGAACGCGAGGTCGACCTCTCCATCGCCAAACAGCACGACGCCGGGCAGGTGCGCATCGGCGACGAGCTGCCGTTCGAGATCGTGGTCACCAACCACGGGCCCTCCGAGGCCACCGGGATCACCGTCACCGATACGGTGCCGCGGGGCCTGAAGATCCTCAGCGAGCCGGGCGACGACCTGGGCGACGGCTGGACCCTGGTCTCGGTGGTCGAACCGGCCAGCGACCCCTCCTCCGGAGGAGAGCTGATCGCGAGCTACGCGGGTCCGCTCTCCCCCGGCGAGAGCACGCCGCCGCTCACCATCGCCACGCGGGTGACCGAGCGGGCCTACGATCGCGTCGTCAACGTCGCGAAGGTCACGGGCGACGAGACCGAGACCCGCACCGACAACAACCGCGCCGAGGACGAGGTCGTGGTGCCGCCGCTCGCGACGCTCGTCACGACGAAGACGGCCGTCGGATCGTTCCGGGTCGGCGAGACCGGCACCTACCGCATCACGGTGAAGAACCTCGGCCCGACCGAGGATCCCGGCCCCATCACCGTCACCGACCGCCTCCCGGACGGGCTGAGCTTCCACTCCTCGCCGGACGACGGCGTGCGGGTGAGCGGCAGAACCGTGACCTGGACGCTCGAGGACGGGCTCGCGGTCGGCGAACGGGCGAGACTCACCCTCGTCGTGAACGTGGCCGCCGCGGCCTATCCGTCGGTGACGAACACCGTATCGGTCTCCTCGAAGACGGAGTTGACGCCCGATTCCGTGACCCACTCCGACGCGACGATCGAGGTCCGGGCCGCCGATCCGCTCGTCGTGACCGGTGGCGACGTCGCGCCGTGGATCCTGCTGCTGGCCCTGCTGCTGCTCCTCGCTGGCGCCGGGGTGTACGCGACCGGCCGGAGGCAGCGCGCACGCAACGCCGAGTAGGGCTCGCCGACGCCCCTGCGCGGGAACGCGGGACGTGGTCGCTGTTCAGCGACGACCACGTCCCGCCCCCGCACGGAACACCGGAGATGCCCGCCCGTTGTCAGCGGCGATCGCTACGCTGGTCCTGTGAGCTTCTGGAGCGAGATCGTCGGACAACCGGCCGCGGTGGAGACGCTCGAGCGCGCGTCCTCGACGGAGACCGAGCGGGAGCCGGCGCATGCGTGGCTGATCACCGGACCCCCGGGATCCGGGCGCTCCAACCTGGCGCTCCGCTTCGCCGCGGCGCTGATCGCGCGGTCGCCGGACGAGCGCGAGGCGGTCCATGCCCAGGTTCGCGCGCGCACCCACCCCGACGCGACCGTCCTCACGACCCAGAAGGTCATCATCGGCATCGACGACGTGCGCGAGATCCTCGCCTCCGCGCACTACGCGCCCGCCGAGGGCCGGCACCGCGTCATCGTGATCGAGGACGCCGATCGCATGCCGGAGCGCACCTCGAACGTGCTGCTCAAAGCACTGGAAGAGCCGCCGGAGCGCACGGTCTGGCTGCTGTGCTCGCCGAGCGAGGCGGACCTGCTGCCCACCATCCGGTCCCGGGCGCGCTCGCTGCGCCTGGTCACCCCGCCGGTCGAGGAGGTGGCCCGGTTGCTGCACGAGCGCGACGGCGTGCCCCGCGACTCCGCCGCTCAGGCGGCCAGGCTCGCGCAGAGCCACATCGGCATGGCGAGACGGCTCGCCACCGACCCCGACGCGCTGGCCCGCCGCTCGCGCACGGTCGAGCTGGCGCTCGACGTCGAGACCCTCGGCGACGCGATGCGCGCCGCCGCCGAGCTGCTCAAGGTGGCGCAGGCCGACGCCGACGCCTTCACCGAGCAGCTCGACGCCGACGAACGGGAAGACGCCATGCGCAGCCTCGGACTCGCGCCCGGCGCCACGATCCCGCCGCAGCTGCGCGCGCAGCTGCGCGCGCTCGACGAGGATCAGAAGCGCCGCGCCACCCGGAGCCTGCGCGACGGGATCGACCGCATCCTCACCGACCTGCTCTCGCTCTACCGCGACATGCTGCTCGTGGTGCTGGACGCCGGGCTCGAGGTCATCAACGCGGAGCAGTACGAGCGGCTCCTGCGCTCCGCCGAGCGCTGGGGGGCCGTCCGCGCGCTCGCGGCGGTGTCCTCCGTGGAGACCGCGCGCGAGCGATTGGCCCGGGCCGTCGCACCGGGGCTCGTGCTGGAGGCGATGTTCGCCGGCATCGTTGTCGCCGGCAACGAGAGCGCAACTCGATGAAGCGGATCGTGCGGCGCGGCTCCGCCGCGATCGCGGTGATCGCGGCGATCGCGATGCTCTGCGGCTGCGGTCCGGCGATGGACTTCACGCGCTCCTTTCCGCTTCCCGACAACGACTTCTCCGACTTCTCCGAACAGCGGCCGAAGTGGGAGGTGTGCGGTGTGGAGGTGCTGTGCGCCGACGTGTTCGCGCCCCTCGACTGGGATGACCCCGATGGCGAGAGAATCACGCTGCGTCTCACGAAGCACCCCGCGGAAGGAGAGGCTCGGCTCGGCTCCCTGCTCCTGAACCCCGGCGGCCCCGGCGCTTCAGGAGCCAATTTCGTCCGCCAGAACTTCGTCGGAATCGTGAACGACTCGGTTCGGGAGCGCTACGACCTGATCGGCTGGGACCCGCGAGGGGTCGGGCAGTCCTCCGCCGTGACCTGCCTCGACGATGAGGGGCTCGACGAGTTCTTCTTCGGAACGGGCGACCCGGAGGAGGACGGCGCCCTCCTCGAGTTCGGCAGCGACGCGTGGATCGAGCAGGGCCTCGAAACCTCGGCGGAGTTCGCGGAGGCGTGCGCGGAGGGCAGCGGCGATCTCCTCGGACACATCGACACGGCGTCGACGGTGCGCGACCTCGACATGATCCGGCAGATCGTGGGAGACGACAAGCTGAACTACCTCGGCTTCTCCTACGGCACGCAGATCGGTGCGCTCTACGCCGACGCCTACCCCGAGCGGGTCGGACGACTGGTGCTCGACGGCGCCGTCGATCCCTCATCGACGCTTGAGGAGGTCTCGCGCGAGCAGGTCGTGGGCATCGAGGGCGCGCTGCGCAACTACACCGCCGACTGCCTCACCCGTGAGAGCTGCCCGCTCTCGGGCGAGGGAGCGGGGGACGCCGACGTGGATCGCGCCATGACGCGGATCGGGGAGCTCCTCGCCCGCGTGGAGGCCGATCCGATCCCCGCCGCCGACGGGCGGATGCTCTACGACAGCACCATGTTCACCTCGATCGCCTCGGCGCTGTACTCCCCGAGCATGTGGCCCCAGCTCGACGTGCTGTTCGAGGAGGTCGCCGAGGGCGGGGCGGAGCAGGCCTTCCGGCTGGCCGACGCCTACTACGACCGGGATCACGGCGTCTACCGGACCAACCTCTTCGAGGCATTCATCTCCATCAACTGCGTCGACTACGATCGGCCGGATCAGCTCGACTACGACGTCATGCGAGCCGATGCCGCGAAGACGATCGAACTCGCGCCCGTCACCGGCAAGTACCAGACCTTCGGCGACATCGGCTGCGCCCACTGGCCGGCGCCCGCCGCCGACGTGATCCAGGAGGTCGAGGCCGCGGGCGCCGATCCGATACTGGTGATCGGCACCACCGGGGATCCCGCGACGCCGTTCCGGTGGGCCCAGCAGCTCGACGCGCAGCTCGAGAGCAGCGTGCTCGTCACCTTCGAGGGCGAAGGGCACACGGCCTACGGCGAGAGCGGCTGCGTCGACGCCATCGTCGACGACTACCTGCTCAGCGGTGCGGTGCCCGAGAGCCAGGACGCGGTCTGCGCGGAGTAGCCCGCGCAGAGCTCCCCGCCGCCTCGACCACTGAGCCACCGCGACCAGCTGCCAGGTCGCGCCGGGCATCGTCTGAGCGAGCGCGTGGGCCTCTGCTGTTCCCACGCATGACCGGTCCACGAAAGGCACCCACCGCGACGAAAACAATGCCCCACCCCCGTCGCGGAGAGCGCCCCTCGTGCCGGGGCACCATTCTCGTGGCAGAACTCTGAGAGACTCCGCGCCGATGCGATCCCGACCACAGCCTCACGCCCGATGAGCCCGTTTACCACGAGCCGAAGAACGCTACGCGCGATGCTGCCGGGGCGCGGGAGGTGACCCGCGCACGGCTCTCCAACAACGCTAGGTGTTTTTCTTCGAGCCACCTGTCGGATTTGAACCGACGACCTGTTCTTTACGAGGGAACTGCTCTACCCCTGAGCTAAGGTGGCGAGGCCGGGGCTGCCGGCGCACGAGGAACAACTCTAGCACGTGGCCGCCCCGCTCCCGAAGCCGCGTCTACGCGTCGCCGACGACCTGACGGTAGGCGTTGGCGAGGGACTCGATCGACTCGTTGCGGAGCTCGTCGTCCTCGATCCGCGCGACCCGCTCGGCCTCGGATGTGATCAGTTCGTAGAGCGCGTCGCGCGCTTCCTCGGAGGTTGCCATGTTCATGCCCTTCGCTTCGTGCCGGATACCGCCACAGGAACCGTAGCAGCGGCCGTCCGCGATCGGGCTGAGAGTTCGGGGTGTGCTCAGGGGAGCGCTCGGCCGCGCAGGCGGTCGATCTCTCTCCGGTCGCGCTTGGTGGGCCGACCGGCGCCGCGCTCGCGCAGCACCGCCGCGGGGCGCTCGACCCTGGGCGGGGCCGGCGGCGTCAGATCCTCGAACAGGCGAGCCGCCTCGGCGGCGCTGCCGCGCCTGGTGGCGAGGCCCGCGACCCGGTAGAGCCGCTCCGAGTCGTGCAGGCGCACGCGCACGACGTCCCCGATCCGCACCGCTTGCGCCGGCTTGGCCGAGCCGTCGTTCACCTGCACGTGACCGGCCTTGCAGGCCGCCGTCGCCTGGCTGCGGGTCTTGGCGAGACGAGCGGCCCAGACCCAGGCGTCGATCCGCACGGAGGGAGGGCTCTCGGACATGCCCCGAGCCTACCCCTCCCCTTCCCGCCCTCTTCTCTTCCCCTTCCCTCTTCCTCATCTTCCTTCCTTCTTCGCCTCCTCCTTCTCCCGACCCCTCGCCTCCCCCTGCTGCTCCCGGGCGATCCCCCTCCCCGCCCTGCCACCCCCCGTGTGGACCCGAAGTGCCGTTTCCGCTCTGCTGATGGGGCACTTCGGGTCCACGCGCGGAAGGGTCAGCCTCGACGGCTGCGCCGAGAGGCAGAATAGACGGGTGGAGTATCGGACCATCGCCGACCGGGCGCAGGCGGAGATCGAGATCTCGCGCTCACGGTTCCTCACCACGCTCGCGCGCGTGGAGACCGAGGTCGCGGCCCGTGAGGTGATCGCCGAGGCTCGGAGCGCCCACCCGCGAGCGCGCCATCACTGCAGCGCGTTCGTGCTGGGGCCGGGAGGACGGGTGCGTCGCTCGAACGACGACGGCGAGCCCGGCGGCACCGCGGGCGCGCCCATGCTGGACGCGCTCACGAGCGCGGGTCTGAGCGACGTCGTCGCCGTCGTCACCCGCTACTTCGGCGGCGTGCTGCTCGGCGCCGGCGGCCTCACGCGAGCCTATCGGGCCGCCGTCGCGCGGGCGATCGAGGCGGCGCGAATCGTCACCCGTGCGCCGCGTCGGTCGGTGCTCGTCGACTCGGGCTACGACGTCGCCGCCGTCATCGAGGCGGAGGCGCGACGTCGCGGCTGGACGCCGGGGGAGGCCGAGTACGGTGAGGCGGTGTCGCGGTCCTACCTCGTCGCGGAGGATCAGCTCGCCCCGCTCACCGCCCTCGTCGCGGAGCTCAGCGCGGGCACGGCCACCGTCGCGGTCGGGAGCACGGCCTACGTGGATCTGCCGTCCGGCTGATACCCGCCCGCGAAGCCTCGGGTGTGCGCCCACACCACGAGCTGCACGCGATCGCGAGCGCCGAGCTTCTGCAGCAGGTTCGACACGTGCGTCTTGACGGTCGCCGATCCGAGGAAGAGCTCGTCGGCGATCTCGGCGTTGGAGCGCCCGGTCGCGACCAGCCCGAGGACCTCGCGTTCGCGCTCGGTGAGTCCGAGCTGCGGCGGATCCGGCGCGACGGCTGCTCCCTCCTGCGGCGCCCGAGGCGACTGCTCCGCCGCACGCTCCATGACGGCGCGGGTCACATCCGGTCCGAGCAGCGCCCCGCCCGAGGCGAGCGTGCGCACCGCATCGATGAGGTGCTCGGCGCGGGAGGTCTTCAGGAGGAACCCGCTCACCCCGGCGGCGAGCGCATCGAAGAGGTAGCTCTCGTGCCCGAAGGTGGTGAGGATCAGGATCGCCGGCGCGCCGGCGCGATCGGTCGAGCCGTCGCCGGCGGACGCGAGGATCCGCCGGGACGCTTCGATCCCGTCCAGGGCCGGCATCTCGACGTCCATGCAGATCACCTGAGGGGAGAGCGACGCCGCCAGACGCACGGCCTCCGCGCCGTCGGCGGCCTCGCCGACGACCTCGATGTCGGCCTCGGAGTCGAGGATGACGCGGAAGCCCGAGCGCACGAGCGCCTGGTCGTCGACGAGCAGCACGCGGATCATGCCGGTACTCCTTCCCGCGGCGCTCCGGCCGCGCGATCGGTCGCGCCCGCGGGGGCGTTCATCACGGTCGCCCGGAGCATGAACCCGCCGCGCTCGCGCCGGCCGACGTCGAGGGTGCCGCCGACGGCTCCGATCCGCTCGCGCATGCCGCGGATACCCAGGCCGCCGCCCCGGCTCGTGCTCGACGGCGCGGCGGCGGAGGGGAACGCCGGTGCGCTCGCCGCGGTCCGCCGGATCCCGCTGTCGGCGACCTCCAGCTCGACGCGATCCTCGCCGAAGCGCAGCCGCACCTCGGCGGTGGCCCCACGGCCGGCGTGCTTGCGCACGTTGGTGAGCCCCTCCTGGGCGACGCGGTAGAGCGCCACGTCGACGAGCAGCGGCAGCGGCCGGGGGGCTCCCGCGACGATCAGCGTGGTCGGCGTGCCGGCGCGCTGCGACTCCTCCACCAGGGCGGGCAGCCGGGCCACGCCCACCGTCGAGGCGGCGTCGCCGGCCTCGGGGGTGCGCAGCGTGCCGACCAGCGACCGCAGCTCCCGGATCGTCGTCTCGGCGCTGCGCTCCACGAGCTCCAGCGCCGCGGTCGCGGCCGCCGGATCCCGCTCCGCCGACACGCGCGCCGCCCCGGCCTGGATGCTCATCACGGAGACGTGGTGCGCCACCACGTCGTGGAGCTCACGCGCGATCGCGAGGCGCTCGAGCGCCACCGCCTGCTCGGCGCTGGTCTGCCGCTCGCTCTCGAGCTCCCGGCCCTGGGCCTCGAGCAGCGCGAGCGTGCGGGCGGCGCGCCACGCGTTCGCGCCGAAGAAGAACGCGCCCGCGAAGTAGAGCAGGTTCGTGATGATCTGAATGACCGCGAAGGTCGCGAACGCCGAGAAGAGGCCGACCCGTGAGAACGCCGGCATCAGCTCGGGGTCCGAGGAGGCGATGAGCAGCGAGATCACGAGCCAGGCCACCATGACGATGGCGATCACGATCTGGGTCCACACGGCGAGAGCGCGGTTCGACTCCCAGGCGCCGACGGTGTAGAGGGCGATGAAGAGGCAGATGTTGATCATCAGCACCTCGGGGACGGCGAACTGGCCGCAGACGAAGAAGCCTATCGAGACGGCGACGGCGACGGGCACGGGGTAGCGGCGGCGCAGCGCGAGGGGCAGCGTGCACAGGGCGAGCCCCAGCACCCAGACCCAGACCGGCGCCACCTCGGTGTAGATCCCGGTGCGCTGGTAGAGCAGCGAGGTCGTGGTCGTGCCGAGCGCGAGCGCGAGCGCGAGCAGGGCGTCCCGGCGCAGGCCGTCGCGATCCACCCGCGGCCGCACCCAGCCCGACGCCCCTGCCTCACCCATGCGTTCCAGCGTAATCATCCGGTCGGAGTTCCGCCTCCGCCGCGGTGCGGATCCGAATCAGCCACGCGGGGGAGGCGAGCGAGCGCGGCCCCGCGTAGCGTTGCACCTGAACGATCCGATGTCGACCGGACGCGACCGACCGGCGCAGGAGAACACGAAAGGGGCAGCATGCTCGAACTCGACGCGATCACACGCAGCTTCGGCGATCGCCGGGTGCTGGACGAGGTGAGCTTCGGCGTCGCCGGCGGCCGGATGACCGGTTTCGTCGGAGGGAACGGGGCCGGCAAGACCACGACCATGCGCATCATCCTGGGCGTGCTCGCCGCGGACTCCGGCGCCGTCCGGCTGGACGGGGCGCCGATCACGCGCGGCGACCGCGCCCGCTTCGGCTACATGCCCGAGGAGCGGGGCCTCTACCCGAAGATGAAGGTCGTCGAGCAGCTGATCTACCTGGGTCGGCTGCACGGACTCTCGACGGCGGACGCGCGGCGGCAGAGCGAGTCTCTGATCGAGCGCCTCGGCCTCGCCGAGCGCGGGAACGACCCCCTCGAGAGCCTCTCCCTCGGCAACCAGCAGCGCGCCCAGATCGCCGCGGCCCTCGTGCACGAACCCACGGCGCTCGTGCTCGACGAGCCGTTCTCGGGCCTCGACCCGATCGCGGTCGAGACCGTGCTCGGCGTCCTCCGCGACTACGCGGCGAAGGGGGCCCCCGTGCTGTTCTCGTCGCATCAGCTCGACATCGTGGAGCGCCTCTGCGACGACGTGGTCGTGATCGCCGACGGCCGGATCCGGGCAGCCGGCTCCCGCGAGGCGCTCCGCGCCGAGCACTCCGGCGACACCTTCGAGCTCGAGCTGGAGGGCGCCGCCGCCGACGCCGGCTGGGTGCGGGAGCTCCCCGGGGTGACCGTGACGCACCTCGACGGCGGCTTCGCCCGCTTCGAGGCCGCCTCGGAGGCGGAGGCGCAGACCGTGCTCGCCCGTGCGGTGGGCGCGGCGGCCGCCGCCGGTCCGTCGGCGTTCCTCGTGCGGCGCTTCGCCCGGGTCGCCCCCTCGCTCGCCCAGATCTTCAAGGAGGTTGTGCAATGACCACGCAGACGACACCCGCATCCCGGAGCGCCGCCGCGCGTCCGCTGAACGGCGCGCAGGGGGCCTGGCTCGTCGCCGAGCGCGAGATCACCACGAAGCTCCGCAGCAAGCCCTTTCTCATCGCGACCGGCCTGCTGCTGCTGCTCGTGCTCGCGGGCGTGCTCTTCAGCGGTTTCCTGGCGAACAACGGCGGGATCGGCGGCCCCACCGTCGTCGCCTCGGTCGACGGCGCCGGTGCCGGGCTCGACGCCGCCGGGTTCGAGGTGACCGAAGCGGCGGACCGCGCCGCGGCGGAGGAGCTCGTGCTCGGCGGCGAGGTGGACGCCGCCGTCGTGCCGGGCGGCGACACGGCGGTCGGGCTGACGGTGCTCGCGAAGGACAGCCCGCCGACCGACCTGCTCCAGGTGCTCTCCGCGAGCCCCAGCGTCGAGCTGCTCGATCCGACGACCAACAATCCGTTCCTCGCCTACCTCATCGCCATCGGCTTCGGCCTGGTGTTCATGATGAGCGCCATCACCTTCGGCTCGACCATCGCGCAGAGCGTCGTCGAGGAGAAGCAGACCCGCATCGTCGAGATCCTGCTCGCCACCATCTCGGCGCGCACCATGCTCGCCGGCAAGATCCTCGGCAACAGCATCCTGGCGCTGGGGCAGGTGGTCGCGATCGTCGCGCTCGCCTCGGTCGGCATGCTCGCGACCGGGCAGGATCTGATCCTCGGCGAGCTCGGCAGCTCGCTGATCTGGTTCGGGATCCTCTTCGCCTTCGGCTTCGTGCTGCTCGCCGCGATGTTCGCCGCCCTCGCGGCGCTCGTCTCGCGGCAGGAGGACATCGCCTCGGTGACGAGCCCCGTCATGTGGCTCGTGATGCTGCCCTACATCGCGGTGATCTTCTTCAACGACAATCCGCAGGCGCTCGCGATCATGAGCTACATCCCGTTCTCGGCGCCGGTCGGCATGCCGATGCGCCTGTATCTCGGCACCGCGGAGTGGTGGGAGCCGCTGCTCACGCTCGGGATCCTGGCGCTCGCGATCGCCGCGGTGCTCTGGATCGGGGCGCGGATCTACAGCAATTCGATCCTGCGCACGGGCAGCCGCGTGAAGCTCAGCGAGGCGCTCGCCGCCGAGGGCTGAGGCCCGGTACGGGGCCGCGCGCTTCGGGAGGAGATCGACGCTCAGGCGGGGGTCTCCGGGGGAATCGTCCTCCCGAAAAGCGATCTCCTCCCGAAGCGCGCGATGGTGTCGGGTCGGCGGAGAGAGGGACCGCCGCTCAGCCGAAGATCATCGGCAGGTCGTCCTCGTCGTCGAAGGCATCGCCCAGCAGCGAGGGATCGATGTCGCAGACGACGGGGACGTGATCGCTCGGGCCGTCGCCCTTCCGCTCGTCGCGGTGGATGGCGGCGGCCGTCACCGCTTCGGCGAGCGACGCGGAGCCGAGGATGAAGTCGATCCGCATCCCCTCGTTCCGCGGGAAGCGGAGCTGCGTGTAGTCCCAGAAGGTGTAGCCCTCGGGCGCCAGCGGGCGCACGAGATCGGTGAGCGCGGGGGAGAACGCCGCGAAGGCCTCGCGCTCCTCGGGCGACACGTGCGTCGAGCGCCCTTCCGCGAAGGAGGGGTCGCCCATGTCGGAGGGCAGGGGGGCGATGTTGAAGTCGCCCATGAGCGCGAGCGGCAGTTCGGGATGCGCGGCGAGCCAGCCGTCCACCGCCGTGCGCAGCGCGGCGAGCCAGTCGAGCTTGTACCGGAAGTGCGGGTCGTCGAGCGCCCGGCCGTTGGGGACGTAGAGGTTCCACAGCCGCAGATCCCCCAGGGTGACGCCGAGCGCGCGCGCCTCGAGGGGCAGTCCGTTCGGTCCCGTCCCCTGCACGGACTCCTGCCCCTTCACGGCGGCCCCGAAGCCGGGCATGCCGGCGAAGCCGTGCGCGACCTCGGTCATCTCGTGACGGCTCGCGAACGCGACGCCGTTCCACTGGTTCAGGCCGTGGATCTCGAGCCGGTATCCGGCGCGCTCGAATGCCTCGCGCGGGAACTGGTCCGGGCGGCACTTGATCTCCTGCATCGCGAGCACGTCGACGTCCTCGCGGACGAGCCAGTCGACGACGCGCGGTGCGCGGGTGCGGATCGAGTTCACGTTCCAGGTGGCGATGCGCATGGTTCCAGCGTAGTGCGGGTCGGAGCCGGGAACGGCCGAATCCGCGGTCCGGAGGTCCGCGGCGCGTCCGGGGAGCAGCGAGAGATCGCTGTTCCCTCAGCGGACGCGGGTGGCGATGCGCATGCTTCAAGCGTAGTGCCGTTTGATCCGGCAGCAGTGGGGCGGTTTCGCACCCGTCCCGCCCCGTCTGCTGGCGGATCAGAACCGGAGGCCTCAGCACCAGGAGCTCAGGGCGCCGTTCATGGAGCGCAGCGTCTCGCCGGTCGCGGCGTTCAGGAAGACGGTCGTGGTGCCGCTGAATCGCTGAGCCGTCGGCGAGCCGTCGGGTCGGCCCTCGGCGGAGATCACCTCGACGCTGACGGCGCGCCCGTTGGGGGAGCGGCACAGCGCGCCGAGCGAGCTGCGCTCCGAGGCCGGCGAGAACAGCGCGGCGTCGCCCTCGGGCGTGACGCGCCGCAGCTCCGCCGGCGCGCCGGACGGATCCACCACCCGATCGATGGCGGTGCTCGAGTCGAGGAGCACCCGGTCCACGATGTCGGTCGCGACCTGCGACACCGCATCCGGCCCGGCCGGCGGCGACGGCAGCCCGATCGCGGTCGGAGTGACCGCGAAGGCGTCCGTGGTGGCGAGATCCAGGATCACCTGCTCGCCCTCGCGCTCCAGCACCAGCTCGTTCCCGCCCGGCAGGAACCCGTCGAGCGCGTCGAAGCGGCCGAGCAGCATGGGCGCCTGGTCGAGCGACGGGTTCAGCATCAGCAGGCGCTGCTCGTCGGTGAGCGCCACCACGCCGGTGGTGCCGGGCACGAAGCGCCAGTCGACCACCCGCGCGGGGGCTCCCCCCTCGCCCATCGCGACGAACGGCGCGCCGCCGGCCCCGCTGAGATCCCACAGCACCAGGGCCTGGTCGAGCTCGCTCCCGTCGGTGTGCTCGCCCGAGACGACGGCCCCGGCGAACGAGACGCCGGCCTCTGCCCGCAGCTCGGTGATCGAGCTCAGCGGCAGGGGCGTCAGTTGCGCGACCCCGCCCCCGCTTCCGCTCAGAGGGGCGGAGGCCAGCCGGGCGCCGCCGCCGTCGTCGAGCTCGATCGTGACGACGCGGTCGGAGAGCAGCGCGAACTCCTGGATCCGCCCGGCCTCGGTGACGACGCGTCCGCCCCCTCCGCCGATCAGCTCGTCGGCGAGGATCCGGTCGCCCTCGCCCCCACTCCCGCGGAGCAGCGTGTACACGCTGATGTCCGGAGTGCGCAGCTCGTGCTCGACCTCGGCGCGCACCCCGGTGAACGCCCCCGTGACCGAGACCCGCAGACGGTAGGCGGCGGCGTAGTCGAGCGACTCCAGGAAGCGCACCGTGACCCGGGCCCCGTCCGACTCCACGCTGAGGGGCACCTCCGGGTCGATCGAGACCGCGCCCTCCGCGGGCGCGTCGATGGGCTGGTTCAGCTGCAGCACGACGCGGGCGCCGGGACTCTCGACGAGCGCGAAGGGGTTGCTCTCGACCCGCTCGAGGCGCGGCGGCTGCAGCATGCCCGCGCCGGCGAGCAGCAGGCCGAGCGCGATCAGTGCCGCGAAGAGCGCCGCGCTCACGATTCTGAATCTCGACCGGGCGCCCCGCGGCTCGTCGCTCCGCTCGGACCCGGGGAGGCTCTGGGGCGCGGCGGCGTCAGTAGACATAGGGATCCTCGGGCGTGGTCGTGGTCTCCATCCCGCTCGGCAGCAGGGTGTAGGGCCATTCGCTCAGCGCGCTCGGGTTCGGCGCGAAGGTGCCGGAGACGCTCACCCAGTCCCCCTCCGCGAGCTCCTGCTGCCAGCCCGGGCGGTACACGGGCACGCCGACCGGCTGCGCGTCCACCGCGCAGCAGTTCACGACGAAGCGCGTGATGGTGAAGATGCTGTCGGGGTCGCTGCGGTCCGCGGCGACGAATCCGAGCAGGGTCGCGCTGCGACCGGTGAGTTCGCTCTGCTCGCTCTGGCGCAGCAGCAGCGACCAGTCGCGCACGGTGAGCTCGTAGTCCGGGGTGCTCCCGTCGGGCGCCGGCAGGCGCTCGGAGGCCGAGGCGACGTTCAGCTCGCGATTCTCCGCGGTCACGGTGCTGAGCGTCGCGGGCGGCGCGATCAGCAGGGAGGCGCCGGTGAGCGCGACGAGCGCGATGGATCCGGTCGCGCGCCAGCGCGTCCGCGCTGGCCGGGTGACGTGGTCGTGGTCGTGGGTGTCGCCCCGGGAGCTCGGCGTCAGCGCGAGGGCGGCCACCGTCGCGACGGCGGCGAGGAGCATCATGGTCACCGTGAAGGTGAAGTAGCGGGGATGGATGTACCATCCGAGCCGATCCGCCCCCGCGAGCCAGAGGATCGCGATCGTGCCGAGCAGCAGGAGGGTCACTCCGGGCCAGCTCCCTCCGAGACGCTCACGCGACAAGGTTCAGCCCCCATCCGATGCAGAGGCTCCCGAGCGCGACGGCGGCGATCAGCATGGCGATCGCGCGGCCCGTGAAGGTGGTGCGCAGCAGGGCCACCATCTTGATGTCCATCATCGCGCCGAACAGCAGGAAGGCGACGATGCTGCCCGGGGTGAACGTCGAGCTGAGCGAGAGGATGAAGAAGGAGTCGACGTTCGAGCAGATCGCGACCACGAACGCGAGCGCGAGGAGGGCCAGTACGGACCAGAGCGGATGGCTCCCGAGCGCGATCAGCAGATCCCTGGGCGCGCCGAGCTGAATGGCTCCGGCGATGGCCGAGCCGATCGCGAGCGCGGGGAGCAGCGCTCCGGTCTCGCTCAGGAAGGCCTGGGCGCTGCGCTGCATGCGAGTGCCTCCGGCGCCGTGGTCGTGGCGGCAGCTCGCCTCGAATCCCGGGGTCAGCAGATCCTGCTGCCTCGGGTGGGTGCTGATCCACCAGCCGATGAGATTCGCGATGACGAAGCCCCCCACGATCCGCGCGACGAGGATGCCGGAGTCCCAGCCGAAGGCGTGGTAGGTGGTGAGGATCGTCACCGGGTTCAGGATCGGCGCGGCGAGGAGGAAGGTCAGCGCCTCGGCGACCGTGAAACCGCGCACCATGAGGCCCCGCGCGAGCGGCACGTTGCCGCACTCGCACACCGGGAGGAGGATTCCGAGCAGCGACAGCGCCGCGCGGCGCAGGACCGGGATGCGCGGGAGGAAGCGCTCCAGCATCCCGTCGGGCAGCCAGATCTGCACGACGATGGACAGCAGCGTGCCGAGCACCACGAAGGGGAGGGACTCGACGAAGACGCTGATCGAGAGCGTCAGGAAGTCGCTCAGCGCCGCCGGGGGATCGAGCGGCGCCTCCGAGGTGAGCACCCTGACGGCGAGGAAGAGCGCCAGCGCGCCGATCCCCGTGAGCGCCCACGCCCGCGGCCCTCCGGCCCTCCTCAGCGGAGGGGCGGGTGCCGATGTCGAATCCACGGTTGCGACACTAGCCGCGTGAAAACGGTTCTCACCTCGTTTTCGCGGCGAGTCGCTCAGCGGTTCCCCGGCGGAGCGATTCTCCGGGAGCGGGCGACTCGCGGGGGCGCGCTCCGGCGTAGGATTGACGCAGGCGGGCGCTGCCGGACGACCGGGCGGAATCGACAGCGTGACTGTAGGAGAAGCATATCTGGTATGGAGCCCTGCGCGCCGAATGTTTAGCTCGCGTGAATTCTAAGTATCTTTTTGATTGCGAAGGCACAAGCGCTTCCCAAATTCTTATGGAGCGCGCTAAGCTCGGGAACGCTCGCTGGTTTCGGCCCGCAACGAGTCCACAACATCTGAGAGAACAGGATCTGGATCGATGAAGATTCGCTACGCAATCCCGGCGCTGGCCGCCGCGGCCGCACTCGCCCTCGCCGGCTGCACCAACACCGAAGGCGGCAACGGCGGCACGACCGAGCCCGCCGCTCCCGAGGGCATCCAGGCGGACTCCGCTGCGGTGGCGCTGCTGCCCGCGGAGGTCAAGGACTCCGGCGCGCTGCGTCTCGGCACCGATGCGGAGTACCCGCCCAACGAGTACAAGGACGCCAACGGCGATCCGACCGGCTGGGGAGTCACGCTCGCGGAGGCGGTCTCGTCGAAGCTGGGCCTGGAGCCGGAGTGGGAGATCCTCGGGTTCGACAGCATCCTGCCCCGGATCGAGGAGGGAGCGCTCGACGTCGGCGCGTCGTCGTTCACCGACAACGTCGAGCGCCAGAAGACGGTCGACTTCGTCAACTACCTCAACGCCGGCAGCCAGTGGGCCGCCGCCGCGGGCGCCACGGTCGACCCCGAGAACGCCTGCGGGCTCACGGTCGCGGTGCAGCAGGGCACGGTCCAGCACACGGATGAGCTGCCCGCGCGCAGCGACGCCTGCGTCGAGGCCGGCGAGGACGCCATCGAGATCCTCCCCTTCGACGGCCAGCCCGAGGTGACCAACGCCGTCGTCAACGGTCAGGCGGACGCCTTCTCGGCCGACTCGCCCGTCACCGGCGACGCGGTCGCGAGCACCGACGGCCAGCTCGAGCTGGTCGGCGAGCTCTTCGACGCGGCGCCCTACGGCTTCGCGGTGCAGAAGGACTCCGGCATGGCCGAGGCGGTGCAGGCGGCGCTGCAGTCGCTCATCGACGACGGCACCTACCTCGAGATCCTGACCGCCGCCGGTATCGAATCGGGCGCCGTCGAGTCGGCGACGATCAACGTCGGCGCGGAGTAGGCTGCGGGCGCCACTGATGTCTGATCAGCACGCTGAGGCTGCCGGGCGACCCGCCCGGCAGCCTCAGCGGAATGAGCTGCGAGGCGACGAGCCCGAGGCGATCGAGGCGATCCGCCTGCGGCATCCCTGGCGGACCGTGTTCGCCGTCGTCCTGGTCATCGCCGCGGGGTTGTTCGTCTACGACGCGGCGTTCAACCGCCCGGTCTACTCCTGGGACATCGTCGGGCAGTACCTCTTCGACACCCGGGTGATCTCGGCGATCGGCTACACGCTGCAGCTGACCGTCTACTCGATGATCATCGCGATCCTGCTGGGCGTGGCGCTCGCGGTGATGCGGCTCTCGCCGAATCCCGTCGTGGGCGCGGTGGCCTGGGTGTACCTGTGGATCTTCCGCGGCACCCCGGTCTACGTGCAGCTCGTCTTCTGGGGCATGGTCCCCGTGATCTACAAGACGATCGACCTGGGCATCCCGTTCACGGAGGCGATGCTCTCCATCACCACGAAGGATCTGCTCCCCTACTTCGCGCTCGCCGTGATCGGCCTCGCCCTCAACGAGGCCGCCTACATGGCCGAGATCGTGCGCGCCGGCCTGCTCTCGGTCGACACGGGCCAGGAGGAGGCCGCCAGCGCCCTCGGCCTGGGCTGGTGGCACACGATGAGCCGAGTGGTGCTGCCGCAGGCGATGCGCGTGATCATCCCGCCCACGGGCAACGAGGTGATCTCGATGCTGAAGACCACCTCGCTGGTGACGGCGGTGCCCTTCACCCTCGAGCTCTACACGCGCACCCGCGATATCGCGTCGGTCACGTACAAGCCGGTGCCGATGCTCATCGTGGCCTCGATCTGGTACCTGGTGGTCACCTCCATCCTGATGGTGGGGCAGTACTACCTCGAGCGCTACTTCGCGAAGGGCGTCGGGGCGCGTCCCGACGTGCAGAAGCCGACCGTCGAGACCGGCCTCATCGGCGCGGTCGGCGTCGCGCCGGAGCCCGGCCAGGCCGGCGCGGCCGAGGGCGGCGGCGGAGGCGGGTTCATACCGCCGCACAGCCGGCCGGGAGGTGGAGCATGAGCACGACGGCGAACGATGCGCCGATGGTGCGTGCGGAGGCGGTCTCGAAGTCCTTCGGATCGAATCAGGTGCTGAAGTCCATCTCGCTCGAGGTGAAGCGCGGCGAGGTGCTCTGCCTGGTCGGGCCGAGCGGCTCCGGGAAGAGCACCTTCCTGCGCTGCATCAACCACCTCGAGACGGTGACGGCCGGCAGGCTCTGGGTCGACGATGAGCTCGTGGGGTACCGTCAGCGCGGGGACAAGATCTACGAGATGCACCCGAAGGAGGCGGCCAGGCAGCGGCGGGACATCGGCATGGTCTTCCAGCGCTTCAACCTGTTCCCGCACAAGACGGCGCTCGAGAACGTGATGCTGGCGCCGACCCTGCTGAAGAAGGGGAGCCGAGCCGTTCTGCAGACCAAGGCGATGGAGCTGCTGGCTCGGGTGGGCCTCTCGGAGCGGCACGACTACTATCCGGCGCATCTCTCCGGCGGGCAGCAGCAGCGGGTCGCGATCGCGCGGGCACTGGCGATGGAGCCGAAGCTGATGCTGTTCGACGAGCCGACCTCCGCGCTCGATCCCGAGCTGGTGGGCGAGGTCCTCGACGTGATGAAGGGTCTCGCCGAGAGCGGCATGACCATGATCGTGGTGACGCACGAGATGGGCTTCGCCAAGGAGGTCGCGGATACGCTCGTGTTCATGGACGGCGGCGTGGTGGTCGAGGCGGGCGATCCGGTGCAGGTGCTCACCGATCCGCAGCGCGAGCGCACGAAGGCGTTTCTCTCCAAGGTGCTGTAGCGGCGGAGGGGCGCGTCCGCCCCTCCGCCGCGCACCGGTCCTCTTCCGTTCGGGCGAGGGCCGGTGCGCAGCGCGGTGAGCTCCCGGACCGCGGAATCATGAGGGTCCTATCATCTGCGGCTCATGCTCGCGTCAGACCTCACTGGCAGGCTGGAGAGCACTGGAACGCAACGACCTGAGGAGACGCCATGAACACCCCGAACCGAACCGCCTCGGCGGCCGCGCTGCTCACGACGATCGTCCTCTTCGCGGCAGGCTGCAGCACCTCTCCGCAGACGGGCGACGACACCGTGCTCGACACGCCTGCGCCCTCCGTCTCCCAGCCCGCCGATCCGGCGGGCGACGATCCCGCCGAGTCCGGGGCCGAAGCGGCTACGACGCACGCCGATCCCGCCGCGCGCGCCGCAGAAGCCGCCCTCGCCGCGATTCCCGGCGACGTCGTCTCCCTCGACCCCGAGAACGGCGACGTGTGGAGCGTGGAGCTGCGAGACGAGAACGGTGACGGTGTCGAGCTCTACATCAACGCGACCACTGGCGAGATCGTGCGCCGGCAGGCCGAGTCGCTGCCTTCCGAGGCGCGCGACGGCGGCCCGGGCGTCACCGCCCTGGAGGCGATCGACATCGCTCTCGGCGCGCTCTCCGACGGCGAGATCCGCGAACTCGATCTCGATACCGAGCGCGGCGTCGTGGTCTGGGAGATCCTGGCGCGCGACGGCGGCGAGGTGGAGCTCACCATCGACGCCGAGAGCGGCGAGATCCTCGCGCAGGAGCTCGACGACTGATCTCCGGTTCCGGGCTCATCATGAGCCCGGAGGTGCCGGAGCGAAGTGGAGGGGCCGACGGGAATTGCGCAGCGCGCTCAGAGCGAAGCCCATTTCTGGGCTTCGCGCACGCTGCGCCGAAGCCGTCTCGGCTTCGGGCCGGGGTTCATGAGGATTCCCGGAGGTGCCGGAGCGAAGTGGAGGGGCCGACGGGAATCGAACCCGCGTTCTCAGCTTGGGAAGCTGATGTCTTGCCATTAGACGACGGCCCCGCTTTTCGAGAGCCGACACAACTATAGCAGTGCCGTCACCGCGATCTGCGTCGGTATTGGCCCCCACTTCCACGGATTCCATCGGTCGAGACACCTGCGGCGTTCAACTTCTCCCTGCATCATGAATGCACGGCAGTTCGACGAGCGGCGAAGGAGCGACGTGACATCCACCACCCAGGTGCTGCACCTCGGGCGACGCGGGCGCCCGAAGCGGCGCGGCTCCCTCCTGCTCCTGATCCCGGGGATCGCGAGCGTCGCGCTGCTCGGTGTGCTCCCGCTCTTCCTGGTCGCGCGCAACAGCTTCGCCCTCGCCGACGACTACGGCGGCATCGTCGGCGGGTTCACCCTCGACAACTACGCGAAGCTCTTCGATCCCGTCTACTCGAAGACGATGCTCTACTCGCTGGGCCTGGGACTCCTCAACACGGTCGTGTGCCTGGTGGTCGCCTACATCACCTCGTACTACATCGTCTCGCGGCCGGAGGGCCGGCAGGGATTCCTGCTGCTGCTCATCATCATCCCGTTCTGGACCGACTTCCTGGTCCGCACCTTCGCCTGGATCACGATCCTCGGGTCGGGCGGCCCGGTCGCGGGGGTGCTGGGGCTCTTCGGGATCGGCGGATTCTCGCTGATCCCCAGCAACGTCGCGGTGATCCTCGGCCTGCTCTACTCGTTCCTGCCGACCGCCATCTTCCCGATCTACGCCTCCATGCGGTCCATCGACGGCTCGTTGAAGGAGGCCGCGACCGATCTCGGCTGCGGCTGGTGGGGCGTGCACCGCAGGGTGATCCTCCCCCTCTCCCGTCCCGGGCTGCTCGGCGCCGCGCTGCTGACGTTCATCCCGACGATGGGCGTGTTCGTGATCCCGGTGCTGCTCGGCGGCGGCAAGGATCAGCTCGTCGGCAATCTGATCGTGACCATGTACACCGAGTTCCGCAACCAGCCGATGGGCGCCGCCGTCTCGATGGTGCTGCTGGTGCTCATGCTCCTCTCGATGGCGCTCGTCGGGCTCGCGCTGCGGCGCCCGGCCAAACGAAAGGGGGCCTGAGCCGTGGATCGCGTCGTGAACGGCATCGCCCGAGGCGTCTTCGTCTTCCTCTACATCCCGATCGTCGCGGTGATCGTCTACTCGTTCAACGCGGCCGGCACGAGCACCCGCTTCGAGGGCTTCACGCTGCAGTGGTACGCGGAGCTCTTCCAGGACGGGCAGCTGATGCAGACGCTCCGGGTGAGCGCGCTCGTGGCCGTGATCACGGCCACGGTGGCGACGGTGATCGGCGTGATGTTCGCGCTCGGTCTCAGCCGCTACCGGGGGCGGGGGCGGGGATCGCTGCTCGCGATGATCGCCCTGCCGCTGATCGTCCCCGAGATCGTGCTCGGGGTGGCGCTGCTCAGCGTCTTCAGCTCGACCGGGATCCCGCTCGGCGTCGTCACCCTCGTGCTCGGGCACCTGATCGTCTCGCTGCCGCTCGCCACGCTCGTGCTCATGGCCTCGGCGGCGATGCTCGACCCGTCGCTGCCGGAGGCCGCGACCGATCTCGGCTGCACTCCGTGGCAGACCTTCACGCGGGTCTACCTGCCGCTGCTGCGCCCGGCCGTGGTCGCGGCCTGGCTGCTGAGCTTCACCACCTCCTTCAGCAACATCGTGATGTCGACGTTCCTGAGCGGGGTCGGTTCCACGACGCTCCCGCTGCGCATCTACTCCAGTCTCAAGACCGGACTCACTCCGAGCATCAACGCGCTCGGCGCCCTGCTCATCCTGCTCACCCTCGTGATCGTGCTCGCGGTCGGCATCACCCAGATGCGCCGCATCCTCGTCGAGTCGCGATCCTGACCCCGAATCCTCCCGGTCCACCCCCCGAAAGGAACACCCATGAAGAAGCACACACTCGCAGCGGTCGGCGTCGTCGCCGCCCTCGCGCTCACGGCCTGCAGCTCCGATGCCGACGGCGGCTCGGGCGGCTCCACCCAGCTCAACGTCTACTCCTGGGCCGATGAGATCCCTCAGACCGTCATCGACGCGTTCACGGAGGAGACCGGCATCCAGGTGACCGTCGACAACTTCGACAGCAACGAGACGATGATCTCGAAGCTCGCCGCCGGAGGCTCGGGGTACGACATCGTGGAGCCCAGCCAGTACGCGGTGCAGCAGCTGGTCGGCCAGGAACTGCTCGAGCCGCTCGACCACTCGCGGATCGAGGGCTTCGACAACGTCTCGGGCCAGTTCATCGATCCCAGCTACGACCCGGGCAACGAGTACTCCGTGCCGTGGGTGTGGGGCACCACCGGTCTCATCTACAACGAGAGCTGCACCGACGGCGAGCAGATCACGAGCTGGGCGTCGCTGTTCGACCCGAAGTGGTCGGGCGAGGTCTACATGCTCGACAACATGCTCGCCGCCTACATCGCGGGGCTCCAGGTGAACGGCTTCCCGGCGAACAGCACGGACGAGGCCGAGATCTCCGCGGCGACCGACTCGCTGATCGAGCAGAAGTCGCTGCTGGCCGGCTACAACTCGACCAACTACGGCGAGCTCGTGGCGAGCGGCGACGCCTGCATCGCCCAGGCCTGGGGCGGCACCAGCACCGCCGAGATCGTGAGCGAGAACGAGGACGTGCACTACGTGATCCCCGAGGAGGGCGGCAGCATGTGGGTCGACGGCCTCTCGATCGCGAAGGGCGCCCCGAACGAGGAGGCGGCCTACCAGTTCATCAACTTCCTGCTGCAGCCGGAGATCGCGGCGATGGCGACGAACGACGGCGGTCTCGCGAGCACCAACGGCGCCGTCGACGAGTTCATCACCGATCAGGGCCTGCTCTCCAACGCCGCGGTCTACGCGAGCGAGGACGAGGTGGCGAACGCGGACTTCATCGTGGACCCGGGCTCGGCCATGACCTTCTTCCAGGACGGCTGGACCCGCGTCAAGGCCTCCTGACCCGATCGACCGACAGCAAGAGGACCATGGACACGCACACCTCGCCCACGGGCACCACGGATCGCGCGGCGGCCGTCGAGACCGTCGGACTGACCAAGCGCTTCGGCGAGCATCTCGCCGTGCACCCCCTCGACCTGGAGATCCGGGAGAACGAGTTCTTCTCGATCCTCGGCCCGTCGGGGTGCGGCAAGACCACGCTGATGCGCATGATCACCGGCTTCGAGACGCCGTCGGCCGGTCGGGTGCTGCTCGGCGGCGTCGACGTGACCGGCGTGCCGACGCGCAACCGGGACCTCAACATGCTGTTCCAGAGCTACGCGCTGTTCCCGCACCTCACGGTGTTCGACAACGTGGTGTTCGAGCTCCGCGTGCGGCGGACCCCGAGGGCCGAGGCCGACCGGCGGGCCATCGAGGCGCTCGAACTCGTGAAGCTGGCCCACCTCGCGGACCGGAAGCCCGACCAGCTCTCCGGAGGCCAGCGGCAGCGCGTCGCGCTGGCGCGGGCCGTGGTCTCCGGTCCCAAGGTGGTGCTGCTCGACGAGCCGCTCGGCGCCCTCGACCAGCAGCTGCGCAAGGAGATGCAGGTCGAGCTGAAGCGCATGCAGCGCGAGGTCGGCATCACCTTCGTCTACGTCACCCACGATCAGGAGGAGGCGCTGACCATGTCGGACCGGATCGCGGTGATGTCCGACGGCGTGGTCCAGCAGGTGGCGGCCCCGGAGGAGATCTACAATCGTCCGCAGACCCGGTTCGTGGCGGGATTCATCGGCAGCTGCAATCTGCTCGACGTCGACGCTCCCGCGGGAGCGGCCGGGGACGAGGTCTCCGTGGACCTCCCCGGGGTCGGCGCGGTGAGCGGGGTGCTGGCCGAGCGCGTCGCCGCCCCGAGCCGGGGCACGCTGCTGCTGCGGCCCGAGCGGATCGAGGTGTCGCGCACCGGCGCAGGCGTCCGCGGCACCGTGACCGAGCTCACCTTCCTCGGCGAGGAGTGGCACGCCAGGATCCGCGCCGGCGAGAACCTGTTCCGGGTGTCGGTGTCGAGCCTCGCCGCCGAGCGGGAGCTCGCGGGCTTCGCGGTCGGCGACGAGCTCTCGCTCGCCTGGCGGCCGCAGGACGCGCGCATCGTGATCCGCTGACCCGCTCTCCCCCTCATCCCGCTCCATCCGCGGCAGTCGCCGCCCAGAAAGGACCGTTCGTGAAAACCGCCGTGGCGCAGACCTCTCCTGGCGCGGACTTCTCCCAGAACTTCGAGACGATCAGACGCCTCACCGCCGACGCCGCCGCGTCCGGCGCCCGGCTCGTGGTGTTCCCCGAGGAGGCGATGCTGCTCGCCGAGGACGATCTCAAGCCCCGCTTCCCCGAGCTGCTCCCGGAGATCTGGCCGGCCTTCGAGGCCCTGATCCGGGATCTCGCCCGGAGGCACGGGGTCACGCTCGTGGCGGGCGGCTACGAGCCGAACCCGGGCGATCGCGCGCTCAACACCATCATCGCGGCGGGGCCGGACGGGGCCGAGCTCGCCCGGTACCGCAAGGTGCATCTCTACGACGCCTTCTCGTACCGCGAGTCGGACTACGTCGCCCACGGCACCGAGCCGGCGCCGATCATCGGCGTCGAGGGGTTCCGGGTGGGCATCGCGAACTGCTACGACGTGCGGTTCCCCGAGCTGTTCCGCAGCATGGTCGATCGCGGCGTCGACGTCATCTCGCTCTCGGCGGCCTGGGTGTCGGGCAAGGGCAAGGAGGAGCACTGGTCGGTGCTGACCCAGGCGCGGGCGATCGAGAACGTCTCCTGGGTCCTCGCCTCCGGGACGGTCGGAGCGGACTCCGTCGGCCTCAGCCGCATCATCGATCCGCTCGGCATCGTCGTGGCGGGCGCGAACACCCGCGACGAGGGCCTCGTCTACGCCGACATCGACCGCGCGGGGCTCGAACGCGCCCGCGAGATCCTGCCCGCGCTCGACAACCGTCGCCTGCGCCTCGACTACTCCGTGAAGGGAATCTGATGTTCGTTCGTATCGGCGAGGCCCCGGCCCCCATCTCCGCCGAGCTGCGGGCCGGGCTGGAGCGCCTCAGCTTCCCGACCCTCGGCCACTACCTCGAGGAGGGGTTCGCGGATCCGGGCGTCCGGCGGTTGACGGGCCGCTCGAGGATCATCGGCCCGGCGGTGACCGTGCGCACGAGCGCCACGGACTCCACCATGCTCCATCACGCCGCCGGTCTCGTCGAGCCCGGGCAGGTGCTCGTCATCGATACGGGCGGGGACGCGCGCCACGCGCCCCTCGGCGAGGTGGTCGCGGCCCAGCTGGTGGCGCGCGGCGCCGCCGGCGCCGTCGTGGACGGCGTGATCACCGATCTGGACGAGATCGAGGCGCTCGGGCTCCCGGTGCACGCGCGCGGCACCAGCATGCTCACCACCAAGCTGCACGGCATCGACGCCGGCGGGCTGAACGTCCCGGTCGCCCTCGGCGGCGTCCCGGTGCATCCCGGGGACGTCGTCCTCGCCGACGCGAACGGCGTGCTGGTCGTGCCGGCCGGCGTGCTCGAGACGGTGGTGGCGACCGCCCTCGCCGATGACGCCGAAGAGCCGGAGCTCATCGCCGAGTTGCGCGGCGGCGCGCCGCTCGGCGGTCTGACGGGAGCCACCGAGACCGTCGAGCGGCTGCTGGGCGAACGGGGCTGAGGCCCCGTCCGGGCGTCGCTCCGGCCGGCGCGTCCCCGCCGGGGCGCGCCGGCGCATCCATGTGTGAAGAGATCGAGAGGAACACCGTGCTATTGAAAGCCGCCATCAACGGGGGTCGTCCGTCGGAGGGCGGGCTGCGCGTGCCGCAGACCGTCGAGCAGATCGCACTCGCGAGCCGGGACGCGGTCCGCGCCGGCGCCGACGTGGTGCACGCCCACGTGCGCACCGCCGACGGGGGGCAGACGATCCGGCCCGAGGCGGTCGGTGCCTGGGTCCGCGCGACCCGCGAGCTGGACCCTTCGATCGTGATCGGCACGACCACCGGGCTGTGGACCGTGGAGTCGCACGCCCAGCGCATGGAGCAGCTCGGCGCCTGGCCGGAGGGCGCGCGGCCCGACTTCGCCTCCGTCGCCTTCTGCGAGGAGGGGGCGGCGGAGGCCGCGCTCCTGGTGCTCGACCTCGGCATGGTGCTCGAATCGGCGGTGTGGTCCATGGACGACGTGCCGGCCCTGCTCGCCTCGCCGACGCTGCACCGGAACGTCCGGGTGCTGATCGAGCCCGAGACCGAGGACGCGGCCGAGGCGGTCGCGCAGTGCCGTGAGATCGCCGCCGTGCTGCGCGCGGAGGGGGTGACCGCGCCCATCCTCTACCACGGCTTCGACGACACGGTCTGGCCCGTCGTGCGGGCCGCGATCGAGGACGGCTGCGAGACGCGCATCGGGTTCGAGGACGGGGTGCTGCTGCCGGACGGCTCGCCCGCCGCGGACAACGGGGAGCTGGTGGCCGCCGTGCGCCGCATCGAGGCCGAGTCGCGCCCGATGGGGTGAGGGGCTCCGATTCCCCGCGCGTATCCTTGAGGGGAGGAAAGCGGGGTGGCGCGTGGTAGACGAACTCGACCGGCAGCTGATCGAGCTGCTCGCGCGTGACGGTCGGAGGTCGTTCACCTCGCTCGCGGAGGAGCTCGGGGTGTCGCAGTCGACGGTGCGCGCCCGGCTCGCCACGCTCCAGGAGAACGACGTGGTGACCGTCGTCGCGCTGTGCAACGCCCTCGCGCTCGGGCATCAGGTGGTGCGCCTGCTGCTGCGGGTGCGCAATCTCACCCCGGTGTCGGTCGCGGACAGCCTCGGCGGCATCAGCCAGATCAACCACGTGGCGCTGGTCTCGGGAGCGCACGACCTCTACCTCGAGGCGACCTGCCGCGACCAGTCCCAGCTGATCGCCCTGCTCGACGAGATCCGGCGGCATCCGGGCGTCGCCGCCATCCAGCCGATCATCGTGACTTCGCTCGCGAAGGACTACACCTGGAACGGGTTGAGCGGCGTGGCGGGGCAGAGCATCGGCGATCCGAACGGCTGACCCTTTCCCCGATACCCTTGGGGGGTATAGGGTGCTGGTATGGACACGCCGCATCAGCACCACGATCCGCTCGGCCGCGGGACCGAGGCCGAGCCTCCGAGCCGCCACGAGGGCCATGAGAGTCACGAGGGGCATGAGCGGGACGCCCCGGAGGCGTCGGCCGTCCACGCGGAGCACGCCGATCACGCGGACCACGCCGATCACGCGGACCACGCCGCGCACGGCGGGCACGGCGGCCATGGCGACCACGTCGCGCAGTTCCGGCGCAGGTTCTGGATCGCGCTCGTGCTCGCGATTCCGACGGTGGGGTTCAACGGGATGTTCGCCGGCCTCGTCGGGATCCCGCTGCCCGACGCGGGATGGGTGGTCTGGGTCTCGCCCGTGCTCGGAACCGTCATCTACGCCTGGGGCGGCCGGCCGTTCCTGACGGGGGCGGTCGCCGAGATCCGCGTCCGCAAGCCGGGCATGATGCTGCTCATCGGCCTGGCGATCACGGTCGCGTTCGTCGCCTCCTGGGGCGCGAGCCTGCACCTGCTCGACCACGAGCTCGACTTCTGGTGGGAACTGGCCCTGCTGGTCGTGATCATGCTGCTCGGCCACTGGATCGAGATGCGCTCCCTGGCCCGCACCACCTCGGCGCTGGACTCGCTGGCGGCACTGCTGCCGGACCGGGCCGAGAAGGTCGAGGGGGAGCGGGTCGTGGAGGTCGATCCGGCGGCTCTCGAGCTCGGCGACGTCGTCGTGGTCCGGCCCGGGGCGTCGGTCCCCGCCGACGGGCGGATCGTCGCGGGATCGGCCTCCATGGACGAGTCCATGATCACGGGCGAGTCCCGTCCGATCCGTCGCGGCGCCGGAGCGCAGGTCGTCGCCGGAACGGTCGCGACGGACTCCGGCCTGCGGGTCGAGGTCACGGCCGTCGGCGACGACACGGCGCTCGCGGGCATCCGCAGGCTCGTGGCCGAGGCCCAGGCCTCGTCCTCCCGGGCGCAGCGGATCGCCGACACGGCGGCGGGATGGCTGTTCTGGTTCGCACTCGGATCGGCGGTGATCACGGCGATCGTCTGGACCCTGATCGGTCTGCCGGACGAGGCCGTGGTGCGCACGATCACCGTGCTCGTGATCGCCTGCCCCCACGCCCTCGGCCTCGCGATCCCGCTCGTCGTGGCGATCGCGACCGAGCGCGCCGCCCGCGCCGGAGTGCTCGTGAAGGATCGCCTGGCGCTGGAGGCGATGCGCAATGTCGACGCGGTGCTCTTCGACAAGACGGGGACGCTCACGAAGGGCGAGCCCACGGTCACCGCCGTCGAGCCCGCGTCGGGGCACGAGGCCGACGCGATCCTGGCCCTCGCGGCGGCGGCCGAGGCGGACAGCGAGCACCCGCTGGCGCGGGCGATCGTGGCGGCCGCGGAGGCGCGGGGACTCCCCCTGCCGAGTGGGGCGGAGTTCTCGTCCTCGCCCGCGGTCGGGGTCCGGGCGGTGGTCGACGGCTCGGTGATCGAGGTCGGCGGCCCCTACCTGCTGGAACGGCACGGCCGGACGGAGCTGCCGGTCGCCGGTGCCTGGCGCGCCGAGGGCGCGATCATCCTGCACGTGCTCGCCGACGGCGCGGTCGTCGGGGCTCTCCGCCTGGCCGATGAGATCCGACCCGAGTCCGGAGCCGCGGTGGACGCCCTGCACGCGGCGGGCGCGCAGGTGGTCATGATCACGGGCGACGCCCGCGCGGTCGCCGTGGCCGTGGCGGACGAGCTCGGCGTCGACCGGGTCTTCGCCGGGGTGCGCCCCGACGACAAGGCCGCCAAAGTCGCCGAGCTGCAGCGGGAGGGGCGCACCGTGGCGATGGTCGGGGACGGCGTCAACGACGCCCCGGCGCTCGCCCAGGCCGACGTCGGCATCGCCATCGGAGCCGGCACCGATGTCGCGATCGCCTCCGCCGGCGTCATCCTCGCCTCCTCCGATCCCCGCGCGGTGCTGTCGGTGATCGAGCTGTCACGGGCGAGCTACCGGAAGATGCGGCAGAACCTGTGGTGGGCGGCGGGATACAATCTCGTCTCGGTGCCGCTCGCGGCGGGCGTGCTGGCGCCGTTCGGCTTCGTGCTGCCGATGAGCGTCGGGGCGATCCTGATGTCGGCCTCGACCGTCGTGGTGGCGCTCAACGCCCAGCTCCTCCGGCGACTCGACCTCTCGCCGGATCGCGGCGCCCCCTGATCGGGGGGGGGGCTATGGAGCGGCCGGGCCCGTCCCCGCGGCCGGCGCCAGGCCCTGGGCGGGCGGCGGCTCGCGGAACCCCTGCCACAGGTAGGTGTCCTTGCGCACCTCGAGCACCGTGAGCGTCTCGATCTCGCTCACGCCCCGGATCCGCCGGAGGTCGTAGAGCACGATCCGGCCCAGGGCCCGGGCGTCGGGCACCGCGACGTCGAGGATGATGTCGTAGTAGCCGAGGGTGCAGGCGACGTACTTGATGCTCGGGTGCTCGACGAGCTGCTCGGCGACCTTCGCGACGGGCATGCCGGTGACCCGGATCCCCACATGCGCCGCGACCCCGCCGATCTTGGTCTCGTCGTACATGCCGGCGACCCAGATCACGCCCAGCGAGACGAGCCGGTTGTAGCGCTGTCGTACGGTGGGCTCGGAGAAGCCGATGCGCCGCCCGATCTCCGCGAAGGAGCGCCGGCCGTCGATGCGCAGCTGATCGATGATCTCGCGGTCGACGTCGTCGAGCAGTTGCCCGTCTCCGTGCAGCGGGGCATCCATGGCGGGACCGGGCGCCGCCTCAGCAGACCGCTGCGCGGGCCAGGTTCTTGCCGCGCTGCTCGGCGGTCCAGGAAACCTCCGCCCCGCCGAGAGCGGCGAGCTGGAACGCGAGATGGCGCACGAACCGGCTGCCGGCGCTCGAGTTGTTCAGTGCGACCACCACGGCTACGCCGGTCCCGGGGTCGCGGTACGCGGCCGTGAGCGTGCCGGTCATCGCCCCGCTCATGCCGTAGAGCGACTCCACGCGCTCCAGACCGAAACCCCACTTCTGCCCGCCGGGATCCTCGGCCTCGGCCAGCGCCTCCTCGGCCTTGGCGCCCTCGGTGACCGTCTCGCCCTTCTTGTTGCGCACGGGGTTGGTCGTCGACACGGTCTCGGTGATCAGGCCGGCCGACTCGCCGCCGAACGTGCCGCCGAGATAGTGCGCGTAGAAATCCTTGATGTCGGTCACGGTGCTCACCGTGGCGCCGGCGCCCGCGAGCATCGACGGCGATACCTCCGGCACGGCGACCGGATCCACGTCGCACACCGGCTTCCGCCCCGAGAACGGCTGCGTCTGGCCGGTCAGGCCGCCGTCCGGCAGCGTCGTCTCGCCGAGGGGATCCCGGGGATAGAACGTCGCGTCCATGCCCGCCCGCGAGAACACCCGGCTCTCCAGGAGTTCGGGCAGCGAGGTGTTCGTCACGGCGCGCAGCGCCCGGCCCAGCAACAGGGTGTTGGTGTCCGCGAGGTGCACGTCGAGTCCGGGCCAGGAGAGCGGGGACCGCGCGAGCGCCTGCGAGAGCAGCTCCCGATCCGCCCAGGGACGGGTCGGATTGTTCGCGAAGATGTCGCTGATGCCGGTCTTGAAGTCGCTGAGGCCGGACGTGGCGGTGCACAGCTGCCCGTAGGTGATGCCCTCGATGCCCACCTGACGCGACAGATCCTCGGAGACCTCCCGGTCGAGCGTGAGCTGACCCGAGTCGACGAGATCGAGCAGCAGCGCGCACATCGCCGGCTGGGTCGCCTGAGCGCTTCGGATCGCCGAGTTCGCGGTCACGCCGTCGCCGAAGCCCTGCACGTAGGCGGCTTCGTCCCCCTGCCAGACTCCCACCACGGCGGCAGTCGAACCGCTCAACTCCATCGCCTCGGCGATGGCCTCATCGATCGAGTCCGCCAACTCGGAGCTGACGGTGTTGACGGCGTCATCGCCCGGCGTCGTGCTGTCGGGCGTGCAGGAGGTCAGCCCGAGCGCGACCGCGGAGAGCGCCGCGAGCGCTCCGAGGCGCACGCGCTTCCCGAGACGAAAACCCACACAACCGCCGATCCTCAAGGTAGTCAGAACGTAATGAGTCTAGAGCACGCCCCTCGGGAACTCGCTCAATCCGGTGCTGCGATGCGGTCGCGGCGAGCGACGGCGCCCGTATTCATGTGATGATGTGGTGCGACCGAGGCGCCCGTCACTATCATGGGCCGAATGAGCGAGTTCGATACCGCAGTCGTCGACGCCGTCGCCGCGCACATGAACGGCGACCACCCCGACGACAACCTCCTGATCGCGCGAGCGTTCGGGTTCCCCGAGGCCGCCGCGAGCGAGATGGTCGGCCTCGACGGAGGGGCCGGATACTGGCGCGTCGGCGATGCCGCCGGCGAGCACGAGCTCCGCGTCGCCTGGCCCGGCGGCCGGATCTCGGAGCGCCCCGAGATCCGGCGCGAGGTGGTGTCCCTCTACCGGAGCGCCTGCGAGAAGCTGGGCGTTCCGCCTCGCGAAGAGCACCGGGAGGACCGGAGCGCGCACGGAGGGGAGGAGCGCACCGCGGACGAGGAGCCGGGGTCGTTCTCGCTCGCGCTGCGCTCCGCGACGTGGGGAGACCACGGGGAGAGCGAGCAGGCGACCTTCATGGACGACATCATGAAGGGCGAGGCCGATCGCGAGGACTTCGCCGAGCTCGTGGCGCAGCACTACTTCCTGTACCGGGCTCTCGAGGAGGCGGCGCAGCAGCTCGCCGCCGATCCCGCCTACGCGGTCTTCCACCCGGCCGAGCTGGTTCGGCTGCCCGCCCTGGAGGAGGACCTGGAGTCGCTGCTCGGCCCCGGCTGGCGCGATCTCGCGCGGCCCGTCCCGGCGACCGAGGCCTACGCGGCCCGCATCCGCGAGATCGCCGCGGAGGGGTGGAAGCCGGGCATCCTGGCCCACCACTACACCCGCTATCTCGGCGATCTCTCCGGCGGCCAGGCCATCGCCCGCCTGGTGGCCAGGCAGCACGGTCTCGGCCGGGCCGGTGTGGCCTTCTACGACTTCGCCGCGCTCGGGCCGATTCCCCGGTTCAAGGAGCGGTATCGCGAGGCGCTCGACGCCCTGGGCGAGCGCCTCGACGCAGACGAGCGTCAGCGCGTGATCGACGAAGTGCGCACCGCCTACCGCTTCAACACCGAGACCTTCCTCGACCTGGACGGCGTGCGGGCCGGGAAGACGCCCACGACCGCCGCGTAGGCTCCGATGGCGCACCGCGAGCCGATCCGTGATGGAACCGAGACCCCGCGAGCGCCCGCCGCTTCCCGGAAGCCGGTACCCTCCTGCTAGGGCCGGTGCGCGATGTCGACGCGCACCGGGCCGCGCTGCGGCGCCGAGGCGCCGCACCCGTGGTTGGAGGATGACGTGGGCGTGCAGCGAACGGGCGTGCGGCTCGTCCGCTCCATCGCGCTCCTGACCGTCGTCGGACTGGCGCTCTCCACCGTCGCGTGCGCTCCCGAGCCGATCCCCGACTGGCAGCCGCAGACCTTCACCGTGCCCGGCGTCCAACTGCTCGAGGGAGCCGATCAGGGGGCTGCCGACGATCCGTCGCCGGGCGATGCCGAGGCGCCGCGAGCGCCCGAGGCGGCGACCTCCGATCCGGAGGCGACGCGACGGGCGCTCGACGCCGCGGCGACGGAGCTGGTGGGCGGGCGGCTGCGCAACGACCGCCTCCCGTTCGCCGCCCGCTTCGTCTACGTGCCCGGCGTGCCGGACTTCAACGCCAGGGTGGACGAACTGCTGCGCTCGGCGATCGCCGCCGCCGGGCGGGCGTACGCCCCGCAGGCGCACGCGGCGAAGGCGGGACTGGCGGAGCGCGGCTGCGTGCCGGGTTCGACGCGCTGGCCGGCCGCGGAGGTGCTGAGCCGCCCGGAGACGGGCCCCGAGGGCGGACGAGGCACGGCGGTGACCTGCGAGGTGGTCGGGGCGACCGCGACGTTCCTCTCGGTGAGCTTCCGGACGGTCACCGGATCGGAGGCGGGGGTCGAGAGCGACGTCGGGCACGAGCTCGTCGCCGATGTGGCGAGCGGCGAGAGCGTGGAACTGGGCGAGCGGTGGATCGGCAGTGCCGCGGCCGATCTCTGGACGCGGGCCGTGGCCCTGCTGCGGCAGAGTTCGGGCGGCCTGAGCACCGCGCCCATCGCCGAGCCGGATCGGGCGCAGCGATCGCTCGCCGAGCAGGCGCTCGCCGCCGCCCGCACCGTGGACGGCGGCGTCGAGGTGTCCCTTCCGCCGGGGATCGATGCTCCGGAACTGCGCGGTCTCGGCGTCGCTGCGACGGACCGGCCCATCGGGCTGCTCGTTGACGCCGAGACCGCGGGCGGATGGTCGAGCAGCCGGCAGCGGGCGATCTTCGAGAGCGCGGGGGAACCGTTCGCCGGCGTGCGGGCGGCGGCGAACAGCGTTCCCATCGACTGCGAGCTGATCCCCTGCGTCGCGCTCACCTACGACGACGGGCCCTCCGCGCTCACCTCGGAACTCCTCGACACCCTCGCCGATCACCGCAGCTCCGCGACCTTCTACATGCTCGGCGGGGCTGCGGAGAGCGATCCCGCCGTCGTTCGCCGCGCGGCGGACGAGGGCCATGAGCTCGGCAGCCATACCATGACCCATCCGGATCTCACGACCCTTTCCGCAGCGGGGGTCCGGGCGGAGGTCGGCCGTGCCGCGGCGGTGCTCCGGCGGCTCTCCGGGAAACGGGTCCCGACGTTCAGGCCGCCCTACGGCGCGGTGGACGACGCGGTGATCGCGGCGGCGGGCAAGCCCGCAGTGCTGTGGTCGGTGGACACCAACGACTGGCAGCGGCCCGGGCGCAAGACGCTCGTCAAGCGTGCGGTGCGGGGCCCCGAGCCGGGCGGCATCGTGCTCTTCCACGACACTCACGCCGATACCGTGGCGGTCGCCGGGGAGGTCATCGAAGGACTCCGCAACCGCGGTTTCGAACCGGTGACGGTCTCGCAGCTCTTCGGCGGCGAGGTGCCCAGGGGACTGGTGGTGAGCGGATGAGGAGGACCGGGCGGATCGCGCTGATCGTCGTCGCCGTGCTGGGGCTGGCGCTCTCGATCGGCGTGATCGCCGTGCTCGCGCTGCCGGCGTTCCGCTCGGTCGGCGAGACGGGGATCGCGGACGGGTCCCGCGCGTTCGGCATCGCGGACGATGACGGCCGGGTCTTCGCCGAGGCAGTGCCGGAGGCGGGCTGGTCGGTGCAGCCCGATCCGCAGGGCGGGGGGCTCCTCCTCCGCTCGCCGGATCGGCTGCTCGAGGTGCGGCTCGGCCCCGCGGGGCCGGAGTCCGTGGCCGAACCGCCGGAGGCGCCCGGGCACGGGGAGATGCTCCGCGAGATCCTCGAGGGCGGGGTCGAGCTGCGGCATCGCACCGTCGGCTCCGAACTCCGCGGTGTGCTCGAGGCCTCGACTCCCGTGCTGGTCCGCGCCACCGCACTGCGCGGAGCCGAGCTGGATCGCTACCGGCCCGCGCTCGCCGAGCTGCTCGTCAGCGTCGCGGCGGAGCATGCGGCGGAGGATGCCGCCCCGGAGGAGCGCTGAGGCCGCGCGCCCGCGCGAGGAGCATCTCCGCGAGACGAGGGCGCGGTTCCCGGTGATTCCCCGCAAGTTCAAGATTTCTGAAGGCGCTTCAGCGTGAAGATGCGGGTTGAGGTATCGCTGGGCGGGGTGTGAGAGTGCATGTTCGTGGAAGATGCACCCTCACACTGCTCGTCGGCGTCGGC
>NZ_JAGDYM010000004.1 GCF_017565745.1 Leucobacter weissii | reverse complement strand
CCGCAGAACCCTCAGGAATCATGATTATCCATCAGGATTCCTGAACGTGGTCGAGGCCAGCTTGGAGGCTGGGGAGACGCACCTAAGCGGCATGAAGATCAGTCTGGAAGATGCGGGTCTAGAGACGGGACACCGATGAACCTCACCGGCCCGCGCCGATCCACCCCGAACGAAGACGATGCCACGGCTCCTGTCGAGCTGCCGCACGTCCTCGTCACCGTCGCCGCAGACGGCACCCTCACCGCCACGGTCGATGGAACACCGTTCGCGTCGCCGGACGCGGGCGACTGGACGCGCGCGACGTTCGGGCCGCTCATGGATGCCATCACCAACGACCGCACCATCGCAGTCCGAGTCGAGGTGCGCGAGAACGACGGCAGCGTCTTCACCGACATCCTCCGCACCCGCAAACCCCGACGCGCAGTCGCACCGTCCGAGACCCCTGCGCCGGAAACTCGTCGAAGTCGCCACGCCCGACGGGTGCCGCGCTTGGCTGAGGTCACCGCGGGCGGGTTCGTGCCTGGCGAGGATGTCGCTGTCGCGACGATCGTCTCCCACACCGACGCTACCGGGACCGGCGAAGCCCGGACGCTCATCGACCTCGACGACCTACCCGACGGCACACACGAGGTGATCCTGTTCGGGCGCATCTCGGGCACGCTCGCGGTGCGGCGGCTGACATGAACCAGCGGCAGGCCGGGGGCATGGGCGACGAACTCACCAATGCCGCCCTCATTGGGCTGATCGGCATGTTCGGGATCGCCCTCGTTCTCCGCGCCGGTGGCAGTGTCGCCGCGTTCCTCACCGGCACACCCCAGCCAGACGCCGGCGCAGCGGCGGGACTCGCCGTGCTGTTCAACCCCGGCGACCCGGCAACCGCGCTCGGTGCCGACGGTCTCAACCCGGTCGCCTACTGGCTCGTCAGCGCGGCACTGCTCGGCGGACTCGCCACCGGGATCGTCTGGGTGTGGATCGTGCTGCGCCGCCACACGCGGAAGACCGAGACCGACCCGCACCGCCTTGCCGGGATCGCGACCAGCCATGAAGTCAAGACCGCAGCATCCGCGAAGGCACTGCTGCACCGCGCGGCCACACTGCGCCCCTCCTTGGAATCACCAGCCCCGCAGGATGTCGGCTACCTCCTCGGTGCCAGTCGCGGGACGAAGGTCTGGGCATCTGTCGAAGACTCGATCCTGCTGATCGGCCCACCCCGCTCAGGCAAGGGCCTACATGTCGTCATCAACGCGATCCTCGACGCACCCGGAGCGGTCGTCACCACCAGCACCAGGCCCGACAACCTCACCGCGACCCTCCGCGCCCGACGCCGCAGGGGCGGACCGGTCGCGGTGTTCGACCCGCAACACCTCGCCGAAGGCATCCCCGCCGGGCTGCGCTGGTCGCCCATTCGCGGCTGTGACGATCCGCTGACCGCGATGATCCGCGCTAACGGCCTCGCAGCCGCCACAGGACTCAGCGCCGGAGGGGTCGAGTCCGGCGGGTTCTGGGAAGGCAAAACCCGCACCGCACTCCAAAGCCTGCTGCATGCCGCCGCGCTCGACGGCCGCCAGCCAGCCGAGCTGTTCAGATGGACCCTCGACCCCAGCGCCGCGTCCGAAGCCGTCGCCATCCTCAACTCACACCCGAACGCCGCGATGGGCTGGGACGACTCACTGGCCGCGATGATCGACGCCGACCCCAAGACCCGCGACAGCATCTGGCAAGGCGTCTCCCTCGCACTCGCCGCACTCGCCGACCCGCGCGTACTCGATGCCGTCACGCCAGGCCCGCACGAGCACTTCGACCCCGAGACCTTCCTCACCGAACAAGGCACCCTGTACCTGCTCGCCACCGAAGCAGGAGCAGGAGCCTCGGCATCGCTGGTCGCGGCATTCGTCGAAGACCTCATCGAAACCGCCCGCCGACTTGCCGCCCGCTCGCCCGGAGCACGGCTCGACCCGCCGCTACTGCTCGCGCTCGACGAGATCGGGAATCTCGCCCCGCTGCCCTCACTTCCGACGCTCATGGCCGAAGGCGGTGGCACCGGGATCACGACAATGCCGGTCTTGCAGTCCCTCGCACAGGCTCGCGACAGGTGGAGTGAACACCAGGCCGGCGCGATCTGGGACGCTAGCATCGTCAAGATCATCCTCGGCGGCGCATCCAACAGCCGCGACCTCCAAGACCTCTCCACGCTCATCGGAGAGCGCGACGAGTACACCGACAGCGTGACCCTCGGCGACCACGGCACCCGCTCCAACCAGCGCTCGATCCGCCGCGTCCCGATCCTGCCGCCAGACCGCATCCGCACCCTGCCATTCGGCACCGGCATCACGATGCTGCGCTCCGCGCCGCCCATCGTCACCGACCTCCGCGCCTGGCCGACTCGCCCCGATGCCGCGCAACTCCGCAGCGACCGCGACGAACTCGAAACACTGCTGCGCCACCGCCCTGTCACCTGACGCTGCGTCTGGGTGCCGAAGCGCACCTGCCTGACACAGCGGCCACACACGGCTGGTCGCCCGAGTTCAGGAGGACGCCATCATGGCCATTCGTACCCACCAGTCCATCTCCGGCTTTGTCGCCTCGGACCCGCAGCTCAGCTACACCGACCGCGGCGACGCACGGCTCTACATGAAGGTCGGCATCGAGCACTACCGCAAGGAGCCCGACAACTCCTTTACGCAACTGGAGACGACGTTCCACGACCTCATTGCGTATCGCGGTGCTGCCGAGCAGGGAGCCGAGCGGCTCGCCAAGGGCGACAACATCATCGCCGACGGACGGGTGCGCGACTACTCCTACGAGCGCAACGGCCAGCGGTACGAGGGCGAGGAGTTCATCGCGACGCGCATCGGACACGACCTCGCCCGCACCCGCTACGAGGTGGATCGCAGCGAACGCACTTCCGGCCGAGACGCCGCGGCGTTCACCGGACCTCAGCAGGCCGCGCCGTCCACCGCGGCTGCCATCGGAATGTGAGCGATCCCGCCATGAGCGATCAGTTCCACCCTGAGCACGACGACATGCCACCCGAGGCAGGTCTCGCGTCCCCGCGTTTCGACGTGCCCGAGCCGCCGCATCCGGTCAACTGGAATCTGCTGACCGCCAACGATCTCGAAGCCGAGTTGCTCGAACTGAACCGTTGGGTGGACTGGCTTCGCCACACCTACGGACTTCCGGCCAGCGTCGTTCCGCCCTACTGGCACCGTCACCCCGAGCTCCTCTGGGAACTGTCGGCGCTGCACCTGCACTGGCTGTGCGCATACGACCCCGAGCAGAATGGGTCGGCACCGCTCGGCTGGCACCGCGACTTCGCCGATGCCCGTGCCCGCCTTCGTGATTGGGTGTCGGCCTGCGGTACGCGGCTCGACCGAGACCGCCCGACTCGCCAGACGAGCTGGCCCGGTGAAGACCCCACTCAGCCCATCGAGGACTCACCGATCACGGATCGCGACGAAGACTTCGTTCGGTTCGTGATCGACATGGTGGATGCGCGCCAGGAAGCAGAGGATGCCTTCTTCGCGGGCATCGACCCGGAGACGGGCGAGGTGTGAATCGTGGCGCGCCGCTATGAACGGAAGACCGGGCAGCGTCAACAGAGCGAGCGCGAGCTGACGATCCGCGCCGAGTTCCACGAGCCGCCCGACCTGGACAAGCTCTGCGAGCTGCTGATCCGCCTGGCGCTCCAACAGTCGGGAGCGTGCCGTTCGGAGGGATCGACGCAACCGAAGCGCCCTCGTGCCTCCGCGAGCGCGTCGTCGTAGAATGGAGGCATCCGTCGCGGATGGCGGATGTTGTGGTCCTAGCGCTTCGCCGCCACGGCGAGGCAAAGTAAACGTGGCCGACTCGGCCTAGTCCTACAGCCTTCGGGCTCTTCTCACGATCAACATCCGCTCTCACAAGTCCGCGTCGGCAGGACCAGTGACTGTGGAGAAGAGCCATGACGATCATCGACGCGGACCGAACCGCGATAGACAGCCTCGTAGCGCCCACCCCGTTCCCCGGATCATTCGCCGTCTCCTACCTACGGGTCTCCACGAAGGAGCAGGCGGAGAAGGGCGGCCAGGCGGAGGGCTTCTCGATCCCGGCCCAGCGCGAGGCGAACCAGCGCAAGGCCGACCAGCTCGGAGCAACGATCATCGAGGAGTTCGTCGACGCGGGCGAGTCCGCGCGCAAGGCCGACCGGCCCGAACTGATGCGGATGATCCAGTACGTCGCGAAGCACAAGACGAACTACTGCATCGTCCACAAGGTCGACCGGCTCGCCCGCAACCGAGCCGACGACGTGACCATCCACCTCGCCCTCAAGGACGCCGGCGTCACGCTGGTGTCGGCCACGGAGAACATCGACGAGACCCCGTCCGGGATGCTGCTGCACGGCATCATGTCCTCGATCGCGGAGTTCTACTCCCGCAACCTCGCCACCGAGGTCGTCAAGGGTCTGTCGCAGAAGGCCGCGCAGGGCGGCACCGTGACGAAGGCACCCATCGGCTACCGCAACGTCGGCGTGCGCGACGAGTTCGGGCGGGAAGTACGCACCGTCGAGATCGACGAGGAGCGAGCCCCGTTGGTGCGGTGGGCGTTCCAGGTGTTCGCATCCGGCGACTGGACGACGAGCCAGCTTCACCAGGAGCTCGTAGCGCGCGGGCTCACGACAGCGGCGTCGCCGCGGCGACCGTCCCGACCCATCGGGAAGTCGTCGGTGCATCGGATGCTGACGAACCCGTACTACAAGGGCAGCGTCCGCTACCAGGGCGTGACCTATGCCGGAGCGCACGAGGCCATCGTCCCCAACGAGGTGTGGGACCAGGTGCAGACCGTGCTCGGCACGCACCGCTCGGCAGCAGATGCAACGCAAGTCCACGAGCACTACTTGAAGGGGACGGTGTTCTGCGGCCAGTGCGGCTCGCGGCTACTGGTGTGCAACGCCAAGAGCAGCCAGGGCACGATCTACCCGTACTTCGTGTGCGCGAGCAGGCATGGTGGCAGAGGCGACTGCACCCGGCAGGCGATGCTCATCGAGCAGGTCGAACGGCTCATCGAGCGCTTCTATGCCAAGGTGCAGCTCGATCCCGAGACGACGCAGGCGGTCTCGGCGATGATCCATGCCCGGTTCGACGAGATGATGGCCGAAGGAGCCGCCGAACTTGCCGACCTCGCGTCCCGGAGAACCCAACTCGAAGGCGAGCAGCAGAAGTTGCTGCAAGCCCACTACGCCGGAGCCATCCCGCTCGACCTGCTCAAGAAGGAGCAGGACCGGATCACCGCGTCGTTGTGGACCATCGAGCACCGGATCACCGCTCACCACGGCCACTATGCCGACGCGCGGGCGAACCTCGACGACTCGCTGAAACTGCTGTCCAACGCAGCCGACCTCTACGAGCACGCCGACGACGCGAACCGCCGACTGTGCAACCAAGCACTGTTCAGGGCGATCTACATCGACGAGGACAACGACGTGCGCGTCGGCTACCGGAACCCGTATGACGGACTGAGCCTCTCCGGCCTCCACGCCGACGCCCTGAGCTGGGCCGCCGAGGCGAAGAAAATGGGCCAGGCGCGAACCGCGACCAAGGGTGGCCCCTTGGTCGCAAGTTCACACCTGACCCGTTTGGGGTGGCTAACGGGACTTGAACCCGCGACCACCGGCACCACAAGCCGGTGCTCTACCAACTGAGCTATAGCCACCACGCTGCCCGGCGGTGCTCGCAGGGCAACCCGACGATCATATCCCATCCTCTCGGTCCACGACGAACCGGGACGGGATGCGGCCTCCGATTCGCCGCAAACGGGCTGCGATGCTGTGTTCGGCCGGCCGACGCTTGTAGGGTGAAAGCATGCTCAGCGTGTCGCACGACGAATTCGAGGCTCTCGTCAGCGAGGGCCTCGACAGCTTGCACGACGACATGCTCGCGGAGCTCGACAACATCATCTTCGTGGTGGAGGATCGCCCGGGCGACGGCAGCGACCTGCTCGGTGTCTACGAGGGGTTCAACCTCAGGGAACGCAGCATCTACGGATACGGCGAGGCGCCCGACCGGATCATCCTCTTCCGCGAGAACCTGCTCGAGCGCTGCGCCGATCTGGACGAGCTGGCGAAGGAGATCAGGATCACGCTGGTGCACGAGATCGCTCACTTCTACGGCCTGAGCGAAGCGCGGATCCACGAGCTGGGGTGGGGCTGATGATCGCCCACGCGGAGACCCGCAGGGACCGGCGCGAGCAGTCCGACGCGGAGCCGAGTCCTCCCTGGCAGACGGTGGTGTGGGACGACCCGGTGAATCTGATGTCGTACGTCACCTACGTGTTCCAGCAGCACTTCGGCTTCGAACGCGCCCACGCGGAGCGCCTGATGATGCGGGTCCACACGAGCGGCAGCGCGGTCGTCGCGGAGGGCGGGCGCGAGATGATGGAGCTGCACGTCGAGGCGCTTCACGGATACGGGCTGTGGGCGACGGTGCGGCAGGCGGAACGGTCATGAGGATGATTCCGCTGCAGGAAGGCGGCCTGCGCCTGCGCCTCGACTTCGACGAAGCGCACCTGCTCGGTCAGCTGACGGGGCAGTTGATCGACCTGCTCCGCGATCACAGCGGAACCGCGCTCGATCCCGACCCTCTTTTCGCGAGCCTCGAGGTGGGCGGCTCGGAGCAGCTTCCCGGCGATCCGGCTCTCGCCCGTCTCTTCCCCGACGCCTACGAGGCGGCCGAGTCCTCCGCCCAGTTCCGTCGCGTCACCGAGCAGGGCCTGCTCAATCGCAAGCTGCAGGATGCGCTCGAGGTGAGCGGCGCCATCGGTCTCGGGGCGGTTCCAGCGCCCGATGCGGAGCCCTCGCCCGTGGAGATCGAGATCTCCCCCGCCAACCTGCCGGCGTGGGTGCGCACGCTCACCGCGCTCCGACTCGCCATCGCGGCCAGGATCGGCCTGAACGCCGAATCCGATCATGCGAGGCTGCTCGCCGACGACGAGAAGCGCGGCACCGTTCTGGTCTACGACTGGCTGGCGGCGATCATCGACTCGATGCTGCGCATGGGCGACGAGGGCTGACGGGAGGTCGGCCGACTACTGCGGCGGCTCCAGCGATCGCGGGTCGACGACGTCCTCGCGGCGAGCGAGCAGCCGCGCGGAAGTGACGCCCTCGCGGCCGAAACGGTCGCGCACCTCGTCCACCGCCTGATCGACGGCCCGCCACTCCTCGTCCTCGTCCCAGAGCGCGGCGGCGCGGCTGTCCTCCGGGAGGAGCTGCTCGGCGCGGACGCCGATCAGCCGGACGGGGCGCGGCGGTCCGCCGCCCGGCCCGTCTCCCAGTTCCGCGAAGAGTTCGCGCGCGGTCCGATAGAGGCGCTGCGTGGTGCCGGTCGCCTCGCCCAGGGTGCGGGATCGCGTGACGGTCGTGAAGTCGTCGTAGCGGACCTTGATCGCCACGGTGCGGGCGGCGAGTCCCTGCGCGCGCAAGCGCTCCCCCGTCCGGGTCGAGAGCCGCAGCAGCTCGCGCTCGAGCACCGCGCGGTCGCGCTGATCGACGGCGAACGTCTCCTCGTGACCGATGCTCTTCTCGACCCGCTCGGTCTCCACCCGTCGCGCGTCCCGTCCGTTCGCCAGCTCGTGCAGCCTCTCGGCGGAGGCCGCGCCGACGATCCGCCGCAGGCTCTCGAGCGGCTCGCGCGCGAGCTCCCCCACGGTGCGGATCGCGCGACCGTGCAGCGCACGGGCGGTGGCCCCGCCGACGCCCCAGATCGCTTCGACGGGAAGCGGGTGCAGGAACTCCAGCGTGCGCTCGGGCGGGATCTCGAGCACCCCGTCGGGCTTGGCCCGCTGCGAGGCGAGCTTGGCGACGTGCTTCGTGCTCGCGAGGCCCACGGAGGCCGGAAGGCCGGTGCGCTCGCGCACGCGCTCCCTCAGCCGGCGGGCGATCTCGGCCGGCGGCCCGAACAGGCGCGCGGATCCGGCCACGTCGAGGAACGCCTCGTCGATGCTGAGCGGCTCGACCAGCGGGGTGAACTCGCGGAACACCTGCATCACCTCCCGGGAGGCGGCGCGATACTTCTCGAAGTGCGGATCGATCAGGATCAGTCCCGGGCAGAGCTGCTTCGCGCGGACGACGGGCATCGCCGACCGCACCCCGAAGCGGCGCGCCTCGTAGCTGGCGCTCGACACGACCGAGCGACCGGTGTCGTGCGCGACGGCCGTCGGAAGGCCGCGGAGCTCGGGGCGATCCTGCAGCTCGACCGAGACGAAGAACGAGTCCATGTCGACGTGCAGGATCGAGGCCGTGCTCCGCTCGGCTCCGCTCACCTCGCCGCTCTCAGCCCAGCGGGCCGTGTCCGGGCACGACCCGCTCGCCCTCGGTCGGCGGCGCGGGCGGCGTGCCGTCGCCGAAGGGCTCCCCGCCGAGGCGCTCCCGCCCGTGGGGGTCGAGCCAGTTGGACAGCTCCGGCCCGTCCGGCACGATCCGGGTGGGGTTGATGTCCTCGTGGGTGACGTAGTAGTGCCGTTTGATCTGGACGAAGTCGACGGTGTCGCCGAACCCCGGCGTCTGGAACAGGTCGCGCGCGTAGCCCCACAGGTGCTCCATCTCGAGCAGACGGTTCCGGTTCGCCTTGAAGTGCCCGTGATAGACCGGGTCGAAGCGCACGAGCGTGGTGAAGAGCCGGACATCCGCCTCGGTGATCGTGCCGCCCATGAGGTAGCGGCGGGTGGCGAGCCGCTCCTCGAGCCAGTCCAGCGCCGCCCAGAGCCGTCGATACGCGGCGTCGTAGGCGTCCTGGCTGCCGGCGAAGCCGCAGCGGTACACGCCGTTGTTGACCTCGGTGAAGATCCGGGTGATCACGGGCCACATCTCCTCCAGCGCGCCGTCCGGCAGCAGATCCGGCGCGCCGTCGCGATGGAACTCGCGCCACTCCGTCGAGAGGTCGAGGGTGATCTGAGGGTAGTCGTTGGTCACCACCCGCCCGCTCGGAACATCGACGATCGCGGGGACCGTGATGCCGCGCGGATAGCCGGGGAAGCGCGCGAAGTAGTTCTCCTGCAGCCGGGCCGTGCCGAGCACGGGGTCGCGATCGCCGACGTTCTCGGGCGATCCCTCGAGGTCGAAGGTCCAGGATCTGGCGTCGTGCACCGGTCCGGGCCGTCCGACGGAGATGACGCCCTCGAGCCCCAGGAGTCGGCGCACGATGAGGGCGCGGTTCGCCCAGGGGCACGCGGCCGCCGCGACCAGGCGGTAGCGGCCGGGTTCGACCGGCCAGGCCTCCGCCCCCTCGCGGAGGCCGTAGCCCACCGCCCCGACCTTCGACGCGGGCGGCGCGGGCAGCCCGCGCACCGCCGCGGGATCCGCGACGATGCGATCCTCGATGTAGTTCGTGTCGCGGGTGAACTCGGCTCCGCCCGTCACGTAGGCGCCCCTGGTCGAGTGCTCGCCGTCGGCTCCGGTCTCGCTCATGCGACTCCCCTCCCCCGGCCCGGGCCGCGCGCGAGCCGTTCCACTCGATTCTATGCGGCTCCGGCGGGGCGGAGCGCGGTCAGACGGGGAGGCTCAGCAGGTCGCCGAGGTGCCGATCCACCTGGGGGATGAAGCCCGGGTCCACCGCGAACAGACCGAGATGCCCATGAACGTCGTCGATCACCCGCAACTCGCTGCCCGGGATGAGCGCCTGCTCGGCGGCGCAGTCGCGCACGGGGAAGAACATGTCCTCGCTGATCGGCAGCACGAACGTCTTGGCGGTGATCCTGCCGAGTGCCGCGGCCAGGTCGCCGCCGGTGTGGCGGGACACGTCGCCCCGCTGCCACTTCCAGGCCATCGCGAGCAGCGCGTTCGGATCCATCGCGGTGAAATAGGGCTCCAGGAAGCCGGTGAGGAACCCCTCCTTCGACCCGAAGCCGAGGGCCGACCATTTCTCCTGCTTCCAGAACTCGGTCGAGAACCCCATCGTGCCCCACAGGTGGGCGTGACGGATCAGCCCGTCGCGCACCTGCTCGTGGCTCGTGTACTCGCCGCCGTTCCAGCCCGGATCCGACCAGATCTGCTCGTTGAGCGTCTCGGTGAACAGGAAATCGTGCGGGGTGTTCTTCGCGGTGCCTGCGATGGGGGCGGCCCGGAGCACCTGGTCCGGGAAGCGCACCGCCCACTCGTAGCTCTGCTGCGCCCCCATCGAGCCGCCGACGACCAGCGCGAGGCGCTCGATCCCGAAGCGCTCTCGCAGCAGCCGCTCCTGCGCCACGACGTCGTCTCCGATGCGCACGCGCGGGAACCTCGACATCGCGATGGTCGGATCGCCGGTGTTGTGAGGAGACACGCTGAGCCCGTTGCCGATCTGATTGACGCAGACGATGAAGTACTTCTCCGGATCGAGCGCGTGGCCGGGACCGATGTAGGCGTCGGCCCAGATCTGATGCGTGCCCGAATACCAGGTCGGGATCAGGATCGCGTTGTCCCTCGCGGGAGCGAGGGTGCCCCAGGTGCGGACGGCGAGGGTGGTGTCCTCGATGACGCCGCCCTCCTCGAGTTCGAGCCGGCCGACGGAGACGATGTCGAAGTCCTGGTGGATGTCGCTGGAGTAGTAGGCGTTGTCGATCATGATGACCACCTCGTTGTGGGTTCGGATGCGGACATCCCCAAGTATGCGCGGCGCACGGCGCGGGCAGAACCGACAACGCGACCCGGATGCGAGCCGCGACCCCGCCACTTGGCGGTCGTCCGCTCAGCGTCCGGCGGGGGGCGGCGGGAGCACGAACGCCTCCGAGCGCCGCAGACGCCAGCGCAGAGCGCTCAGCGCGAATCTCGCACGCCCCAGCCCGTCGAGGGGATGATAGCCGAGCGCCCCGGTCATCGTGTCGAGGCGGGCGTTCATCGTGCTGTGGTGCACGCTCGCGAGCCGCGCAGCCTCGCGCGCGGTCGAGGCGCGGGTGAGCGCCTCGACCGTCTCTCCGACCCAGGGCGTCTGCTCCGCCAGCGCGGCCAGAGCGAGCTCGTCCTGATCGGGCGGTCGATCCGCCGGCGCGTCCGCCAGCACCTCGGCCAAGCCGCCGAGCTCGTCCGCGCGCACCGCCGGTTCCCGAGCGGTGCACAGCCGCAGGCAGACCAGAGCCGAGCGGGCGGCGGCGGGCAGTCCGACGAGGTCCGCGGGGCGGCTGATCCCGATCGGATCGGCCGCCGCCTCCGCGCGCGCGTCGACGATCGAGAGCTGCACCGGCCCGTGCTCGGTCGGCACGACGTCCTCGAGCCCCGTGGGACGCCGGCGCCACGTCGCGAAGAGCGGCGTCGCCACCGCGCGGTGGGGCAGGCCCGCGTCGAGACCCCGCCGCACGGCGATCTCGAGGCGCTCCGACCGGGGCGTCTCCGGGTCGATCAGGCTGGCCAGATCGCGCCGCTCCGGACGTGTTCCGCCGTTCAGGCGCAGCTGCAGCGCGAGGGCGAGACGTTCGAGGATGATGCGGTCGTTGACCGTCGGGAGGTCCTCGTCCACGATCCAGACGGTGAGCGGATCCGCACGATGCCGGTTCGAGCCGGGCGGGACCGGCGCCAGGGCGATGCCGTCCGGACCCACCACCTCCGCGGCGTGCCCCGGGGAGCGGACGAGCCCGACCGGCCGACCCGCGAGCGCCGCGGCGGCGCTCATCAGGCCGCGGACGCCGACGCCCCCGGCCATGAGCTCGTCGAAGCACGCCACCACCCGCAACGACTGGCTGGCCTCGGGATCGAGCGCACCGAGCCTGCCGAGCAGTTCTTGCATGGTGCCACCTCTTCGTGTGCCGGCCTCCGGGCTTGTGCAGCAGTCTGCCAGAGTGCGGTCAATCCTCCAAGCGGCGGCGCAGCCATCTCAGACGCGTCTCGATCATCGCCCTGGCGATGCCGGTGTGCCGGGCGAAGATGTCGCAGGCGTGAAAGGCGCCGGGCCAGACGTGGAGCTCCGCGTCGCCGCCGTCGCGCCAGATCCGCTGCGCATAATCCACCGTCTCGTCCCGGAAGATCTCCGCCGCCCCGACGTCCAGATAGGCCGGCGGCAGCCCGGCCAGCGTCTCCGCCCGCGCCGGCGCGGCGTAGGGCGACACCGTCCCCCCGCCGACCGCGTCGCCGAGCAGCGCGTTCCATCCGGTCTCGTTGCTCACCCGGTCCCAGACGCCCACGCCGTCGAATCGTCGCGTGGAATCCGTGACGCCCCGATCGTCGAGCATCGGATAGTCGAGCAGCTGCCCGACCGCACGGGGGCCTCCGCGCTCGCGGGCCGCGAGCGCCACCGCGGCCGCCAGTCCGCCGCCGGCGCTCGCTCCGGCGATCAGGACGCGTTCGGGGTCGAAGCCGAGTTCACGCGCGTGCGCGGCCAGCCACACGAGCGAGGCGTAGCAGTCCTCGAAAGGGGTCGGATGGGGATGCTCGGGCGCCAGACGATAGTCGACCGTGACGAGTCCGACTCGGAGCCGCGCGACCCAGTCGAGCGCGAGATCGACACCGCTGAATCGGTCTCCGAACATCATGCCGCCCGAGTGGAAGCTGAGGATCACGGCGCTGGGCCGCGCTCCGGCCGGCCTGATGATCGATCCCGCGATCGCCGCGCCGCCGTATCCCGGATAGTCGAAGTCCTCGATCTCGACATCGTGGCCTCGCAGCAGTTCGTCGCGCGGCGGTGAGGCGTAGGAACGCCGCATGAACGGGATCAGCCCGGGGGTGATCGTCGGCGGGAACACTCCCCCGACGACGGCGAGCGCCGCGCGCAGCTCGGGATCGAAGACATCGGCGGCGCGATCGCGGTGCCCGGGCGTCATCGCCGCCTCAGCAGTCGCGGTTGAGGTCGAGCGCGCGGCGGATGAGACCGTCGAGCGCCTCGTGCCCGGCGTCGGTCGGATGCACGAGATCGCCGCGGATCAGGTTCCACGGGTCTGAGGCGGTGGCCCCGGCATCCGTGAACCACTTCGAGAGGTCGATGCTCACCCGGCGCTCGGGATCCTCGGCGGCCACCTGCGCCATCGCATCGCGATACGCCGCCCAGGGGAACGGCAGCCCGGTGGGCCTCATCGGCCGGTAGGCGTGCACGAGCACGTGAATCGGCTTCTCCCCGCCCTCCAGGAGTCCGTCCAGCTCCTCGATCGACCGCCGCAGATCCGGCGTGTAGTCCGCGACGGGATCCCGGCTCTTCCGATAGTCGTTGGAGCCGACGAAGTGCACCACGATGTCCGGGGCGAGTCCGGCGACCCTGCTGAGCCGGGTCTCCGGCGAGCCGCGGAGCAGGTAGCTCTCGGAGGTGGCGCCGCCCACGCCCACGTTGACGACGTGGATGCCCGAGGTCTCCCGCGGCTCGCTCCAGCCGAACGCGTCCTGACGGAGCACGGGCGCCGGGAGGTTGCCGGACAGGTCGAAATCGGCGGAGAGCGCCGCGGCGAAGCGGTTGAGCCACCGGTTCATCTCCTGCGAGGCGCCGGAGCCGGAGGTCGTCGACGATCCCGCTCCGACGATCACCACCGGATGCTCCGAACTGCGTGCGAGACGGTCGCGCAGGGACTGCCGCAGCTCGGCGTCACCGGCGAGCGGCTGGACGCAGACCGAGGGTTCCACTCCTCTGGCCCGGATCCATCCGCTGACCGCCCGGGTCGAACGATCCTGCGCCGCCCGGCTCACTCGGAACACCGCAGCCCCCTCGCCCGGCCACAGCCGGAGGGAGAAGCGGCCGCCGGCATCCGGCTTGACCGACTGGACGTCGACCCATCTCGCGCCCGTCTTGCGCTGCAGGGTCATGCGGGCGCCGGGCAACGCCGGGCTGACCCGCCCCTCCACCAGAATCCTCTTCCCGGTGGTCTCGGTCGCGGACTGGCTCGCCGTGAGCGTCGTGACCGCCCGCACCCGGACCTTGCGGATGAGCGAGCGCCGCTCGACCTTGCGCTTGCCCGAGCGCCACTCGTATGCCAGCACGCGGAAGCTCGCGACCCCGGCCGTCTTCCGCGTGAGCGTGGTCCGGTAGTGGTGCTTCGAGGTCCGGGTGAGCCGCTTGACGGTGACCCAGCGCCCCTCCCGTCGCTCCTGCAGACGGACGATCGGTGTGCGCGTGAAGCCCGATACCTTGGCCTTGACCGTGATCGCGGCGCCCGGGTCGACGGTCTTCCTGACGACCGAGGCGCTCACCCTGCGGTCCGAAGCGGCCTGCGCGGACGGCGCGGGAGCGACGAGGAACGAGAGCAGGAGGGCGAGCAGCAGGCCGCCGATCACGGAACGGCGGAACGGCACGACGCGATCCTCTGCCCTGCTGCTCAGCATCAGTGCCCGGCCCGCTCCAGGATCAGCTCGCGCACGCGCGCCGCGTCGGCCTGGCCGCGCATCGCCTTCATCACCGCTCCGATGACCGCGCCGGCGGCCTGCACCTTGCCGTCGCGGATCTTCTGCAGCACATCCGGCTGCTCGGCGAGCGCCGCGTCGATCGCGGCGATCAGCGCGCCGTCGTCGGAGACGACCGCGAGGCCGCGGGCCTCGACGATCTCCTCGGCGGTGCCCTCGCCGTCGATGAGGCCCTGGATCACCTGGCGCGCGAGCTTGTCGTTGAGCGTTCCCGCATCGACGAGCGCCACCACGGAGGCGAGCTGCTCGGGCGAGATCAGATCCGCCGGAGGGACCGAGCGCTCGTTCGCGATCCGGGCGATCTCCCCCGTCCACCACTTGCGGGCGGTCTGAGCGGGTACGCCGGCGCCGACCGTCGCCTCGATCGCGCTCAGCAGGCCGGCGTTCACCACGTCCTGGAACTCCAGCGCCGAGAAGCCCCATCCCTCGCGCAGCCGGCGGCGGCGCAGCGTCGGATGCTCGGGCAGCGCGGCCCGCAGCTCCTCCACGAGCTCGCGCGAGGGAGTGAGCGGCGCCAGGTCGGGTTCGGGGAAGTAGCGGTAGTCGTCGGCGTCGCTCTTCGGCCGCCCGGGCGAGGTCTCCCCGGTGTCCTCGTGCCAGTGCCGGGTCTCCTGGGTGATGGAGCCGCCGTCTGCGAGGATGCGCGCCTGGCGCTGGATCTCGAAGCGCACCGCGCGCTCCACCGAACGCAGCGAGTTGACGTTCTTCGTCTCGGTGCGCGTGCCGAGCACGGCCATCCCGGCGCCCTCGTTGCCCCGCGGGCGCAGCGACACGTTCGCGTCGCAGCGCAGGTTGCCGCGCTCCATGCGGGCGTCGGAGATGCCGAGCGCGAGAACGATCTCGCGGATCGTCGCGACGTATGCGGCCGCGATCTCGGGCGTGTCCGCCTCGCCGCCGAACACCGGGCGCGTGACGATCTCCACGAGGGGCACACCGGCGCGGTTGTAGTCCACGAGCGAGTACTCGGCCCCCTGGATGCGCCCGGTCGATCCGCCCACGTGGGTGAGCTTGCCCGCATCCTCCTCCATGTGCGCCCGCTCGATCGGCACGTGCACGACCCGTCCCGATGCGAGTTCGATCTCCACTGAGCCGTCGAAGGCGATCGGATCGTCGTACTGCGAGATCTGATAGTTCTTCGCCATGTCCGGGTAGAAGTAGTTCTTCCGAGCGAAGCCCGACACCTCTGCGATCTCGCAGCCGAGTGCGAGACCGAGGCTGATCGACGAGCGCACGGCCTCGTCGTTGACGACCGGGAGCGCACCGGGGAGGCCCAGGCAGACGGGGGTGAGGTTGGTGTTGGGCTCGCTGCCGAACGCGTTCGGCGCCGAGCTGAACATCTTGGTCCTCGTGTTGAGTTCGACGTGGACCTCCAGCCCGATCACCGGCTCGAAGCGCTCCAGCGCCTCTTCGAAGGACATCAACCGGGTCTTCGCCATCAGCTCGCCGCCTTTCCGCCGATGTGGCCGTTCAGCTCGGGCGCCTGCGCCCAGAAGGGCCGGCCGTCGCGATCCTCGATCAGGCGCTCGAGCGCGGCTCCGGCGCGGTACAGCCGGGCGTCCTCGAACGCCGGCGCCAGCAGCTGCAGACCGACCGGCAGGCCGTCTTCGACGGCTGTTCCGACCGGAACGCTGAGCCCCGGGATTCCGGCGAGATTCGCCGGAATCGTCGTGGCGTCGTTCAGATAGTCGAGCAGCGGATCCCCGTGGTGGGATCCGAGCTCCCACGCCGTCGTCGGCGCCGTGGGAGAGGCGATCACGTCGACCCGTTCGAAGGCCGCGGCGAGATCCTGCTGGATGAGGGTGCGCACCTTCTGCGCGCTGCCGTAGTACGCGTCGTAGTAGCCGGCCGAGAGCGCGTAGGTGCCCAGGATGATCCGGCGCTTCGCCTCCGAGCCGAACCCGGCCTCGCGGGTGGCGCTCATCACCTCCTCCACCGTGCCGTTCGCCGCCCCGTCCGGGCCGACGCGCAGCCCGAAGCGGACCGAGTCGTATTTCGCGAGATTGCTCGACGCCTCGGCCGGCAGGATCAGGTAGTACGCGGCGACGGCGTATTCGAAGTGGGGCGCGTCGATCTCGACGATCTCGGCGCCCTGAGCCTGCAGGAGGGCGAGCGCCTCGTCGAAGCGCGCGGTGACCCCGTCCTGGGCGCCCTCGAGCGAGAGCTGAGCGACCACGCCGACCCGCAGGCCGCGCAGCGACTCCCCCGCGGCCCCGGCCCGGGCGGCGGCGGCCATCGAGGGCCAGTCGTGGCGCAGCGAGGTGGAATCGCGGTGGTCGTGCCCGGCGATCACGTCGTGGAGCAGCGCGGTGTCGAGCACGGTGCGCGCGACCGGGCCGATCTGGTCGAGCGACGAGGCCAGCGCGATCGCGCCGTAGCGGCTCACGCCGCCGTAGGTGGGCTTGGCCCCGACCGTGCCGGTGAGCGCCGCGGGCTGGCGGATCGAGCCGCCGGTGTCGCTGCCGAGCGCGAGCGGCGCCTCGAAGGCGCCCACGGCCACGGCCGAGCCGCCGCCGGATCCGCCGGGCACCCGGCCCGGCGCCCAGGGGTTGCGAGTGGGGCCGTAGGCCGAGTTCTCGGTGGAGGAGCCCATCGCGAACTCGTCCATATTCGTCTTGCCGATCGGCACGAGACCCGCCGCGCGCGATCTCGCGACCGCGGTGGCGTCGAAGGGAGAGCGATAGCCCTCGAGGATGCGGGAGCCGGCCGTCGAGGGGAAGTCGGTCGTGACGAGCACGTCCTTGATCGCGAGCGGCACCCCGGCGAGCTCACCGAGCGGCTCTCCGGCGCGGCGGCGCGCGTCGATCGCTTCGGCGGCGCCCAGCGACACCTCGGGGTCGACGGCGAGGAAGGCGTTCAGCCCGCGGTCATCGGCGCCGTCGACCGCGGCGATCCGGTCGAGGTGCGCCTGCGTCGCCTCGACCGAGGTGACCTCGCCGGCGGCGAGCCGGGCAGCCAGCTCGGCCGCGGTCAGTCGGATCACGTCGTCCACTACTGCTCCTCCCCCAGAATCGAGGAGACCCGGAACAGTCCCTCGGCCGCATCCGGCGCGTTCGCCAGCGCCTGCTCCTGCGTCAGCACGTCCGCGACCTCGTCGGGCCGCGTCACGTCGCCCAGAGGAATCGGGTGGCTCGTGGCGGGGACGTCGCCGCCGGCCACCTCGCTCACCTTCGCGATGCTGTGCAGGATCGAGCCGAGCTCGCCGGTCAGCGAGGCGATCTCGTCGTCGGTGAGGGCGATTCGGGCAAGACCGGCGAGATGCTCGACGGTCTGCGCCGTGATCTCACCGCCCTGCGATTCGCCGGAGTCCGCAAGGGTGTCGGGCATACTGCTCCATCGGGGGAAACTGGATCGGTGGGCCCCACCATCCTATTCCCCACGAGCCGCTATTCGCCTACCCGGGTGCCGTCTCGGTTCCACAGCCCGGAGCATCCCCTCCGCGGGCTGTCGACGAGGTGGGCGTCGACGATGCCGATCGCGGTCATCAGCGCGAACACCGTGGTCGGCCCCACGAAGGAGAAGCCCCGGCGCTTCAGCTCCTTCGCGAGCGCCGCCGACTCGCGCGAGGTGCTCGGCACCTCGTCGTCGCCGCGCGGCGCCGGTGATCGCTCGGGCATGTACGACCAGACGAGAGCCGCGAGGTCGGTCCCCTCGTCGCGCAGTCGCAGGGTCGCCGCGGCGTTGCGCACCGTCGCCGAGATCTTGCGGCGATTGCGGATGATGCCGGTGTCCGCCAGGAGCCGCTCGATGTCCGCCGCGCCGTAGGCCGCGACGATCTCGGGGTCGAAGCGGTCGAATGCGCGCCGGAAGGATTCGCGTTTGCGCAGAACGGTGAGCCATGACAGTCCCGCCTGAAAGGCCTCGAGGGAGAGCCGCTCGAACACGCCGGTCTCCTCGCGCACCGGCATGCCCCACTCCTCGTCGTAGTACGCGGTGAGCAGCGGATCCTGCAGCGCCCAGGCGGCGCGGGTCGCGGGAACGGCGATCGACATGTTCGTACCTCCGAGAGGGTCGTCTGCGGTATGTCTTCGCACCAGAGTAGAGAGCGCAGGAGCGCGGCATCGGAACAAAGCGAAATCTGTGGATAACTCGGAGGCGCGCCTCGGACGTGCCCGGCTCAGGTTTCCTCCAGCGCCTCCGGTCCCTCGGCGACCAGCACCGCGAACTGCTCCGCGTCGAGCACCCGGATGCCGAGCTCCTCGGCCTTGGCGAGTTTGGACCCCGCCCCCGGACCCGCCGCCACGAAGTCGGTCTTCTTCGACACACTCGACGCCGCCTTGCCTCCCGCGGCGATGATCGCCTCCTTGGCGCCCTCCCGGGTGAAGCCGTCGAGCGCGCCGGTGGCCACCACCGTCAGTCCGGCGAGGACGCCGCCGCTCTCGTCCGCCGCCCCGGGACCGGGATGGCCCGGGGTCGCCCACTGCACTCCGCTCGCGGCCCAGCGCTCCACGATCTCGCGATGCCAGTCGACCTCGAACCAGTCGAGCACCGATCGCGCGATGGTCTCGCCGACCCCGTCCACCTCGGCCAACTGCTCGACCGTGGCGGAGCGGATCGCCTCGAGCGAGCCGAACCAGTCGGCCAGCGCGCGCGCCGCCACCGGCCCGACGTGCCGGATGTTCAGCGCGACGAGCAGTCGCCACAGCGGGCTCGTCTTCGCGCGTTCCAACTCCGCCAGGAGGGTCTCCGCGTCCTTGGAGGGCAGCACCTCGCGGTGGTCCTTCCGGATACCCGCGGCACGGCGCTCGGCAGCCGTCTTCTCGGCCCACCCCGGCGGGTAGCCCGCCGCGCTCCAGCGCTGGAACGGCATCCGGCGCGCGGGCTCGCCCGTCTTCTCGTCGATCACCGGCTCGCCGGTCTCGCTGTCGCGGACGATCACCTCGATCGGCACCAGCTGCTCGAGCGTCAACTCGAACAGCGCGGCCTCCGTCTTCAGCGGAGGGTCCTCCGGCACCTCGGGTTGCGTGAGCGCGGCGGCGGTGATCTCGCCGAGCACCTCGATGTCGAGCGCGCCCCGGGAGCCGATGTGCTCGACCCGGCCGCGCACCTGCGCCGGGCAGTCCCGCGCGTTCGGGCAGCGGAGATCGATGTCGCCCTCCTTCATCGGGCGCAGCTCGGCTCCGCACTCCGGGCAGCGCGACGGCATCCGCCACTCCCGCTCGCTGCCGTCGCGCCGCTCGACCACCGCGCCGAGCACCTCCGGGATCACGTCTCCGGCCTTGCGCAGCACCACGGTGTCGCCGATCAGCACGCCCTTCGCCTGCACGACCTGCTGGTTGTGCAGGGTCGCCTGGCTGACGGTGGAGCCGGCGACGCGCACCGGCGCCATGACCGCGTACGGCGTGGCGCGCCCGGTCCTCCCGATGCCCACGCGGATGTCGAGCAGTTCGGTGTGCACCTCCTCCGGCGGGTACTTGTAGGCGATGGCCCAGCGCGGCGCACGGCTGGTCTCGCCGAGCTCGGCGTGCAGCGCCAGCTCGTCGATCTTCACGACGACGCCGTCGATCTCGTGCTCGAAATCGTGACGGTGCGCGCCGCGGTCCTCGACGAAGGCGACCACCTCGTCCACCGTGTCGAGGACGCGGGTGTGCGGAGACACGGGGAGCCCCCACTCCGCCATCAGCCGATAGGCGTCGCTCTGGTTCTCGAGGCTCGGGACCTCGGCGTCCTGGTCCGGCGCGTCGGCGCCGTCGGGGCGCTGCGTGAAAGCACCGGCGCCGTCGGGGCGCTGCTCCCAAGCACCGGTGCCGTGCAGGTAGAGCGCGAGGCGGCCGAGCCGTTCCCGCATGAGCGCGAGCTCGCGCGGGTTCTTCTTCTCGGCGCGCTGGCGCAGGCTGCCCGCCGCGGTGTTGCGGGCGTTGGCGAACTCGGGGTAGCGCACCGAGATGCGATCCTCGGGAACCCCCTTGGCCCGCTGCTCGGCCGCGTGCTCGGCCTGCAGCTCGTGCTGCCGCTCGTTCAGCGCCGCGAAGTCCGCCCCGCTCAGGAACACCTCGCCGCGCGCCTCGAAGAAGCGCGGCCACCCCCTCCCCTCCAGCCGCCTCGGGATCGCGGGGATGAACTCGACGTTCTCGGTGATGTCCTCGCCGACGCGTCCGTCCCCGCGGGTGGTGGCGGTCTCGAGCACGCCGTCGCGGTAGGCGAGGCTGATCGCGAGTCCGTCGATCTTCAGCTCGCTCAGCCAGCGCACCTCGCGGCCCGCCGCGGCCAGCGCCTTCTCCGCCCATTCCCGGAGCTCGTCGATCGTGAACACGTTGTCGAGGCTGAGCATCCGCTCCGCGTGCTCGTGGGTGGGGAACCCGGCCGAGACGATCGCTGCGCCCACCTGCTGGGTGGGGCTGTCGAGGCCCGCCAGTTCGGGGAACTCCCGCTCGATCTCCGCGAGGCGCCGGATCAGCGCGTCGTACTCGGCATCCGAGACGAGGCTCACGGCCTCGCTGTAGTAGGCGGTGCGGTACCGCTCGATCTCGGTCGTCAGTCGCTCGCTCTCCGAGCGCGCGGCGTCGAAGCCCTCGACCGCGCGGGACGGGGCGGGGTCGACTGATCGGGGATCGGGGGTGTCCGTGTTCACGGTCCGATTCTAGGGTGCGGTTCGGTGATCCGGTCGGGAGCCCCGTGGAGCTCGGCGGCGATGGCGCGCACGAGCTCGCCGGCGGGGAGAGCCCGGGCGCGGCCGGCGGATCGGCCGGCCCAGTTCGGCGCGATACCGCTGCGCCCGACGGCCTTCGCGGCCGCGGCGAGCCGTTTGTTGGCGTCGTAGGCGATGGGGAAGTCGGGCGGGCGGGGCGCATCAGGACGCTCGCAGAATTCCATGAAGGCGTTGACGAGGCCCCGGGCGGGCCTGCCGGAGTAGGCGCGGCTCAGGCGCGTGGTCGCCGCGCCGTCTCCGAGACGCGCGCGATACGAGGCGTCCGCCCCGGATTCCGGGCAGGCGACGAACGCGGTGCCCAGCTGCGCGGCGACGGCTCCGAGCTGCAGGACGGCGCGCACGCCGGCGCCGTCGGCGATCCCTCCCGCGGCGATGACCGGCAGCCCCGTCCGGGTCGCGAGGCGGCGCGTCAGCGCTGCGGTCGGCAGCCCCTCGTCGGTCGCGTCGGGATCGAACACGCCGCGGTGCCCTCCGGCTTCGATGCCCTGGGCGACGATGCCGTCGACGCCCGCCGCTTCGACGAGCGCGGCCTCGTGGGGGCTGGTGGCCGTGGCGAGGGTGCGGATCCCGGCCCCGCGGAGGGCGCTCAGGCGATCGGCTCCGGGCAGCCCGAAGTGGAAGCTCACGAGCGCGGGGCGCGTCTCGAGCAGTGTTTCCAGCAGGGCGTCGTCGTCGGCGAAGCTCGCGTAGACGGGCTCGAGGGCGTGCGGCGGATCGATGTGCAGCTCTGCGAAGAGCGGCGCGAGATAGCGCAGCCACGCCTCCTCTGTCTCGGGCGCCCGCCGCGGAGGACGGTGGCAGAACACGTTCACGCCGAAGGCGCGACCGGTGAGGCTCCGTGTGCGGAGGATCGTCTCGCGCGCCTGCGCGGCGCTCTGGCCGGCGAGGCCGAGCGAGCCCAGGCCCCCGGCGTTCGAGACGGCCGCGGCGAGCTCGGGGGTGGAGACGCCCGCCATCGGCGCCTGGATCACGGGGAGGCGCATCCCGAGGGAGCGGAGCAGCTCGTCGGCCATGCCCCCAGTCTGCCACGCTCCGGCTCGCACGCCCTCGAACGTCCGCGCGCGCTCGCGTAGACTGCCGGGGTGAAGGTTCTGGCAGCGATGAGCGGCGGCGTCGACAGCGCCGTCGCCGCGGCGCGCGCGGTCGAGGCGGGTCACGAGGTGGTCGGCGTCCACCTGGCCCTCAGCCGGATGCCGGGCACCCTGCGCACGGGATCCCGCGGCTGCTGCACGATCGAGGACTCCATGGACGCGCGCCGCGCGGCGAACCTGCTCGGCATCCCCTTCTACGTCTGGGACTTCAGCGAGCGCTTCAAGGAGGACGTGGTCGACGACTTCGTCGCCGAGTACGCCGCGGGTCGCACCCCGAACCCGTGCCTGCGCTGCAACGAGAAGATCAAGTTCGCGGCGCTCCTCGACAAGGCGATCGCGCTCGGCTTCGACGCGGTCGCGACCGGACACTACGCCACCCTGGTGAACGGCCCCCACGGCCGCGAGCTGCACCGCGCGAGCGCCTGGGCCAAGGATCAGTCCTACGTCCTCGGCGTCCTCACCTCCGAGCAGCTCGCCCACTGCTACTTCCCCCTGGGCGACACCCCGTCGAAGGACCTGGTGCGCGCCGAGGCGCAGCGGCGCGGGATCCAGGTCGCCCAGAAGCCCGACAGCCACGATATCTGCTTCATCCCGGACGGCGATACGCGGGGCTGGCTGGGCGAGCGCCTCGAGCGCCGGCCGGGCGAGATCGTGGACGAGTCGGGCGAGGTCCTCGGAACCCACGACGGCGCTCCGGGCTACACCGTCGGCCAGCGGCGCGGTCTCGCGATCGGGCGCCCGGCGGCCGGTGGCAGGCCCCGCTACGTGCTCTCGATCCGCCCCGTCTCGAATCAGCTCGTCGTCGGAGAGAAGGAACAGCTCTCCATCGGGCGCATCGCGGGCGGCCGCACGAGTCTCACGGGCGAGCCGGGCTTCGACCTCGCGGAGCGTTTCGACTGCGAGGTGCAGATCCGCGCCCACGCCGATCCGGTGCCCGCGACCGCGCGGCTGACCCCGATCGACGAGCACGAGCGCACCGAGCAGCATCGCGCCGGGGCCACGCACGAGTTCGTCGTGGACATCGACCTCGACCGGGCCGAACCGCTCCGGGGGGTCGCACCGGGCCAGAGCGCCGTGCTCTACCTCGGCACTCGCGTATTGGGGCAGTTCACCATCGACCGGGCTCTCCCCGCCTCCGGGCGCGAGGGCGCGCCCGGCGCAACCGGCGCGCAACGCGTCGCGTCGCCCTGAGCGCCTCGGTGCAGGTCAGGAGAGACCGGCGGCGCGGGCGCGGGCGACGGCGTCCGGCAGCGCCGCGAGGAGGGCGTCGACCTCGGCTCCGCTCGTCTCGGGGCCGAGGGTGAAGCGCAGCGCACCCGCTGCCTCCTGCTCCGGAATCCCCATCGCCCGCAGCACATGCGAGACCTCGACCACGCCCGCGGTGCAGGCGGATCCGACGGACGCCGACACGCCGGCCGCGTCGAGGAGGAACACGAGCGAGTCGCCCTGGCATCCGGGGAAGGTGAAGTGCGCATTGCCGGGCAGGCGGGATCCCGCCTCCGCCGGATCCGCACCGCGCAGCACGGCGTCCGGCACCGCCGCCCGCACCCCCGCGACGAGGCGATCCCGCAGCGCGGCGAGCCGCGTCATCCGGGCCGCCCGCCCGGCGCCGTCGCGATCGGCGCCGTAGGCGAGGTCGAGCGCCGCCGCGAACGCGACGGCCCCGGCGACGTCCTGCGTGCCGGAGCGCGCGCGCTGCTGCGATCCGCCGTGCAGCAGGGCGTCGGCCGCGGTCGTCCGGCCGAGCACGAGCGCCCCCACGCCGACCGGACCGCCGATCTTGTGCGCCGAGACGGAGAGCGCCGCGGCGCCGGACGCGGCGAAATCCACCGGAACCTGTCCGAGCGCGCCCACCGCATCGACGTGCGACGGCACGCCGACCGCTCGGGCGAGCGCCGTCAGCTCGGCGACGGGCTGCACCGTGCCCACCTCGTTGTTCGCCCAGAGGAACGACACGAGCGCGATGCGCTCGGCGCCCTCCTCCTCGACCGCGGCTGCGAGCGCACCCGGATCGAGCGCGCCGCTCGCGTCGAGCGGCAACCACCTCAGCCGCGCCCCCTGGGCGTCGCGCAACCACTCGACGGCGTCGATCGTGGCGTGGTGCTCGCCCTCCGGCACCAGGATCACCGGCCCGGATCCCCTGCGCCGCCGCGCCCAGTACATCCCCTTCACCGCGAGGTTGACCGATTCCGTGCCGCCCGCGGTGAGGATCACCTCGGCCGGGTCGCACCCCAGGCGGATCGCGATCCGCTCCCGGGCGGTCTCGAGCAGTTCACCGGCGCGCTGGCCGTGCCCGTGCGTCGAAGCCGGATTGCCGACCGTGCGCAGGGCCGAGACGTACGCATCGAGCACCTCCGCGGGCATCGGAGAGGTCGCGGCGTGGTCGAGGTAGGCCCCTGACGCGGTTCGCAAGCGTTCAGACCCCGGTCTCACGCGCACGGACGTCGGGCTCAGTAGAGCAGGCTCGCCAGGCGACCCCGCGCCGCGATCACTCGCGGATCGGCCACGCCCACCACGGCGAAGAGCTCGAGCAGGTGTTCGCGGATCCGCGTCCTCGCGTCCTCGTCCTCTGAGGAGGCGAAGAGCTCGAGCAGCCGCAGGAACGCGTCCTCGACGTGACCCCCCGAGAGGTCGAGATCCGCCACCAGCACCTGCGCGGCGACATCGCCGGGGTTCGCGGCGGCGGCCGCCCGGACCTCATCCGCGTTCGCTCCCTCCAGGCGGTGCAGGAGCTTGACCTGGGCGAGCGCGTCGCGAGCCTCCTGGTCGGCCGGGGCCTTCGCGAGCACCGCCTCGTAGGCGCGCACGGCCGCCGCGTAGTCGCCGCGCTCGAGCGCGTCGAGCGCCTCGGCATGGGCCGGATTGATCGGTGTCGCGCCGGGATCGTCGGCCTCGCCGCCGGGCGAGTCGGGAGTGCTGACGCGCCCCGAGACCCCCTGCTGCTCGGCCAGCTGCAGCAGCTGGGTGAACACCTCGCGCACCTGCTGCTCGGGCACCGCTCCCTGGAAGAGCGGAACGGGGCGCCCGCCGACGAGCGCGACGACGGTCGGGATCGACTGCGCCTGGAACGCCTGCGCGAGGCCCGGGTTCGCGTCGACGTCGACCTTCGCGAGCACGATGCGTCCGTCGAACTCGTCGGTGAGCTTCTCGAGCACCGGACCGAGCGTCTTGCAGGGCTGGCACCATTCCGCCCAGAGATCGACGACGACGGGAACCGTGCTCGACAGCTGGACCGCCTGCTCGAAGGTCCGGTCCGTCAGCTCGATCACGAGCGACGGCAGCTCGACCGCGCCGACCGGGCCCGCTCCCGCCCCGCTCGCGTCGACCGCTGCGCCGCGCGGCTGACCGGCCGCGGCCAGGTGGCTGAGATCGACGGCTCCGCCGGGAATGTGCTGCACCATGATTATTTCCTCGCCCCCACCAGTTCGGTCGTGTATCCCAGGAGTTGGATCCGCTGATCCCCCGTGTTGCTCGGCACGTAGAACAGCAGCTGATGCGCTACCTCGCTGACGATGCGGTCCTGCTGTCCCTCGAGGCCCGAGAGCGCCGAGACCGCGCCGACCGCCTTGGGCTTCCATCCCTCGCCGGCCCGCTCGACCCGCTCCTCGATCACGGTCGTCGTCACCAGGGCGCCGCCGGTGCCGGTCGAGAGGCTCACGTTCGGCGTCTCGGCCTGAGCCGTCTTCACCGAATAGCGGACATCCTGATCGTCCTCGTCGGCGGCGTCCTCGGCGGAGGCGACCCATGCCGCTCCGCTCTTCTCGATGATCGTGTCGTCCGTCAGGTCGAAGAGCGCCGCCTCCTCGGTGTCCGTCTCGCCGGCCAAGATCCTCGCGTACGCGCCTCCGACCTCGCCCGGAGGCAGCAGCAGCGTCTGCAGGTCGTCTGCGAGCAGCGCCGTCCCCTCCTCCGCCGGCGCGGCCGTCGGCATGGTGATCCCCCCGCGCAGCGCGATGACGCGCGACACCAGATAATTGCTGTGAGGAGTCTCCTGCGTCATGACGAGCGCGAGGGACGGCGAGGCGATCGACTCCTGAACGGCATCGGCGCGCACGGCCTCCGACCCGCCCCCGTCCTCCGAGCCGTCCTCGTCCTCCTCGGTCCCGGCAGGAGTCAGGGACTCCACCGTGACGAAGGCGGTCCGGGGCCATCCCTCGGTGCTCTGCACCAGTTCGTAGTCGAGCGCCTCGTCGGTCAGCCGGGGAGGAGCGTCGTAGGAATCGACCGATTCCCGGATCTCGTAGTTCGCGCTGCGCTGCGCCAACGCGTCTCCGGTGAACCGGGCCTCGAGCAGCTTCGCGTCGAGTTCGTCGTCGGCCGTTCCGGCCGCGGCGACGATCTCGCCGACGATGCGATCGAGCTGTTCGGGAGTGACCGGCACGGGTGCGGCGGTCGTCGTCTCGCCGGTGCCCGTCGGCGCATCCGTCGCCGCCTCCTCGGCGGAGAAATCCGGCCAGTAGCTCGGCGAGCAGCCCGTCAGCGCGAGGGCGAGTCCGATGCCGAGCACCGGCAATGCGCGACGACCGGCGCGGGCTCCGTTCCCGCTCCGAGCCGACGACGCGGCGGACCCGCTGCGGGTCCTCCGGCGACGTCCGAACATGTTCCGCAGGCCGAGCAGCGGCCCCCTCCGCCCGCGGCGCGGACCGAGACCGCGACGATCATGATCCACCGCCAGGAGATAGAGCACGAGGCCGGCGATCGCGAACAGGGCACCGGCAGCGAGCAGCGGGCCCGCCCACGGGGTCCGCCGGTCCTGTGCCCACGCGAGCGAGACGCCCGTCCCCGCCCCGGTCGCGACGATGATCGACTCGTTCTGCTCGAGCGTCACCGGCATCCGGCCCGGGCCCACCTGTTCGGAGCGCCAGAGGTCGCTGCCCCGAGGATCGGCGCCCTGCGCGTCCTCCGCGGTCTCCGGATCGGCGGCGACGGGATCCTCGCTCACCAGACGCGCGCCACCGGAATCGGCGCGCAGCGTGGCATGGGGGAATGCGCTCACCCAGGCTTCGACATCGATCGCCGCGCCGCGCGCGGCGAAGGCGTTCTCTCCCTCGATCACGAGTTCGACGTCGCCCGGCACCGCTTCCAGTTCGGGAGCGTCGAGGACCGCGTAATCGCCGTCGGCTTCGACGCCCGCATAGGAGTAGACGATCTCGTCGGGTCCGGCGAGAAAGGTGCGCTGACCGATGCCGAGGATGAGGAGGACTCCGGAGAGCACGAGTAAGGTGATGGCCAGCCCGAAGCGCACCGGGACTCCTCTCGTCGTCAGCTTTCAGTCATCCGGCCGCCGACGACGAGCACGCGATCGCGGCGACCATTCTCTCAACGCTACCCGAGCTTCCCGTGAACGGTTCTCAGGCCGGGACGCACGGGTCACCCGCGCCGACACGGCACACCGGGTAATCCGCAGGCGGCCTCCGTGCATTTTAGCTATGATTCAGTTCGTTGGGAAGAACGGCGGGCTCAGGAACGAGCACGATCGCCGTCAGGATCCGGAGGATCGCATGAGCGAAGCACACAGCCGTTTTTCCGTCTCGTTGCGCGGCTACAACCGCGCCGAGGTCGATACTCGGGTGGCGACGCTCTCGGAGCACATCGCGGCGCTGCAGACGCACATCGAATCGCTGCAGTCGGCTCACCAGCAGTCGCAGCGCGACGGCGAGGCGCAGCGGACGCTCATCTCGGATCTGCAGGAGCAGGTGGCCGAACTCGGGGCGAGCGGCTACTCGGGGCTCGGCCTCCGGGTCGAGAAGAGCCTGAAGATCGCCGAGCAGCACGCCCAGAATCTGATGGCGCAGGCCGACCTCGACGCCGAGAAGCTGCGCAAGGGCACCGAGGCCGAGACCAAGCGCCTGCTCGATCAGGCGCAGACCCGCGCCGACGAGCTGATCACGTCCTCCACCGAGCAGGCCGAGGCGCTGCTCGCCGGAGCGCGAACCGAGGCCGAGTCGCTCAGCGCACGAGCGCGCGAGGAGTCGCAACGCCTCCTGCGGGAATCCCGGGAGGAGGCGGCTCGCCTCGACACGGGATCGAAGCAGGAGTCGGCCGCAGCGCTCGAGACCGCTCGCTCGGAGGCCCGCGCGCTGCTCGCCGAGGCGGAGGCCGAGGCCGGGCGGCTCAGGACGGTCGCCCGTGCCGAGGCGGAGGATCTCCGACGTCGGAACGAGGCGGAGGCGGCGGAACTCGCCGAGCGCACCGCCGCGAGCGCCCGCGAGGCGGAGCTCGAGCGCGCTCGCCTCGCCGCCGAGGCCGAGGAGGCCCGAGCCGAGTTCGAGGCGAGGACGGCCCGGGCCGAGGCCGAGCACGCCGAGCGCTACGCCGAGCGCGAACGCGCGCTGAACACGGAGATGGACGAGCTGCGGCGCACGCTCACCGACGAGATCGAGACCCTGCGCCGGCGGATCGCCCAGGAGCGCGCCGAGCACGATCGCGCCATCGCCGAGGAGCTCCAGACCCACCAGCAGCGCCTTGCCGCGGCGGAGAGCAGCCACGCGGAGCGCATCGCGCAGGAACGGGCCGAGCACCTCGCGGAGACCGAGCGGCAACGGGCCGCGCTGCAGGCGGAGCTCCAGACGGCTGCGGCGCAGGCCGAGCGCGAACGGGCTCGTGCGGCGGAGCAGGCCGAGGCGGAGCTCCAGCACCGCGGAGACGCCCACGAGCAGCGGATCGTGAACGAGCTGGCGCAGCACGACCGCGTGCTTCGGGATGAGATAGCCGAGCATGAGGCGCAGCTCTCCAAGGAGCGGGAAGCGCACGAAACGGCGCTGCAGCGCGCCCGTGAGGATCAGGAGCGGAGCACCGCTGCCGAAGAGGCTCGCCTCGCGCAGCTCGGCGAGGCGCTCGAACGACGGATCTCCGAGGAGTCCCGGACGCACGACGAGCGGCTGGCGCAGGAGCGCGGCGATCATGAGGCCGAACTCGCACGCGAGCGGAACGAGCACGAGGCCGCCATCGCGCACGAGCGGAACGAGCACGAGACCGCGATCGCGCACGAGCGAGAGGTTCACCGGGCGACGATCGCACGCGAACGCGAGCATCACGACCGCGCCATCGAACGCGAGCGCCGCGATCATCAGGAGCATCTCGCGGCCGAGAGGAACGAGCACGATCGTCGGATCGCGGAGGAGAGCGAATCGCACGCGCTTCGTCTCGCCGACGAACGCGCCGAGCACGAGCAGCGGTTGGAGTCGGAGCTTCGGGATCATCAGAGCCGACTGGCCGACGAGCGCGAGGCGCAGCAGACGCTGCTCGCGACGGAGGCCGCCGATCAGCGTCGCGCGCTCGCCGGAGAGCGCGCCGCGCACGAGGCGGCCCTCGCGGACGAGGTGACCGTCCATCGCGAACAGCTCGCGGCGAGTCTCGCGGCGCACGAGCAGCAGCTCGCGGACGCCGCGACCGCCCAGTCGGAGAAGCTGCGCATCGACCGCACCGAGGCGGCGGCCCTGCTCGGCGCCGACCGGGAGGAGTTCGAGCTGCTGGTCGACCGCGATCGGACCAAGCTCGCCGCAGACATCGAACGCGAGCGCGCCGAGCACGAGCGGCGGCTCGCCTCCGCGGCGGAGGCGCACGCGGAACGGCTGCGCGCCGAGCGGGAGGCCGCGCTCGAGGCCGCCGCGCACGAAGTGCTGCAGTTGCGCACGACCGCGCACGAGGAGACGGACCTGCTGCGCGCGAGCACCGCGCGAGAGCTCGCCGAGCGCCGAGCCGCGGAAGAGGAGTCTCTCGCGTCGCTCAGGACGGAGGTGGAGACCGCGGTCCGGGCGGAGCGCGAGCGCATCGAGCACGAGTCCGCCGACTTCCAGAAGGCTGCGGCCGAGCGCAGGGAGCAGCTCGAACGGGAGATCGCGAACCGCCAGGCCGAGGCGGAGGCCACCGTGCAGCAGCAAGCGGCGGCGGCGAATGCTCTGCTGACGGAGTTGAAGGAGCAGGTCGACGCGGCACGCGCCGAGCACGCGCGACTGATCAGCGTTTCGACCGAAGAAGCCCGGGAGCTGCGTCTCGCGGGCGAGCGCGATGCGGCCGAGATCGTCCGCGAGGCCGAGCACCGCGCCCACGTCACCTTCGTCGAGGCGCAGAACCGCGCGGAGACGGTGCTGGCCGCCGCGGAGGATCGCATGACCCAGCTCAAGGTGGAGCGCGGCGCCGTCGCACGCTACTTCGAGAGCCTCGGGGAGGTGCTCACGAACGCGCAGAAGATGAACCAGGTCACGGAGAGCGCCGTCGAGACGCCGCTGACGGCGGATCGACCCGGCGGGGAGGCTCAGCGACCGCGCGAAGAGGGCGCCACGGCTGCTCAGCCGGAGAGCTGATCCTCCGTCGCCTCCTCCGGCAGCGGCGTCGGCGCCGTGCCGACCGTGCGCACGATTTCATCGAGAACGCGGCGAACATACGACTCGCCGACCCAGAGGTGCTTGGCGCCGTCGACCGGGACCACTCGGGCGTGCGGCACCGCGGAGAATCTCCTGATGGCCTCCTCGGGCCGGAGGAAGTCGTCGAGCTCGGGAACCAGCGCCACGAGCGGGACCCCGGTCTCCGCCCAGGCGGCGAGCTCCTCCTCGCTGGTGCGCCGCAGCGGCGGCGAGAGCAGGATCGCCCCGCTGATGGGATGAGCGAGCCCGTGCTTCAGCGCGAGTTCGGTGCCGAACGACCAACCCACGAGCCAGGGATCGGGCAGACCGCGCTCGGCGACGAACCGCATCGCGGCTGCGACGTCGAGGCGCTCGTCCTCGCCCTCCCCGAAGGAGCCCTCACTCGTGCCGCGCGGGGACGTGGTGCCCCGGGTGTTGAACCGCAGCACGGCGAGCCCGGCGAGCTCGGGCAGGCGCCACGAAGCCTTCCGCAGCACATGGGAGTCCATGTACCCGCCGTGCGTCGGGAGGGGATGCAGGGTGACGAGGGTGGCACGGGGCTCGGTGCGTTCGGGGAGCGCGAGTTCTCCGACCAGCGTCAATCCGTCCTCGGTGCGCAGCTCGATGTCTTCCCGTCGTGCTCGCAGCACCGTTCCGCTCGTGATCCGTCCCATTCCCGCAAGCCTAGTGCCGTGTGCCGGATGTTCACTGCACGTGCCCCGGCCCGCTCGCGGGGTCTCGCGGCGTTGTCGTCAGTCGACGATGCTTCCGGTATCGCCTCCCTCCTCCGCCTTGCGAGACCCCCGCGAGGGCACCGGCATACGCACAACGACATCCGGCATACGACGCGGTGCTTTGCTCCGAGCGCCGTGGTCCGCGCGGGATCCTGGCAGAATGGAGGGCATGACGATCACAGCGGCGGCGGACGGTTCCGCGCTCGGCAACCCCGGACCGGCCGGCTGGGCCTGGTTCATCGACGAGAGCCGTTGGCGCTCCGGAGGCTGGCCCCGCGCGACCAACAACCAGGGCGAGATCATGGCGGTCATCGACCTGCTGCACGCCACCGCCGGAATCGAGGAGTCCTTGCGCGTGCTGTGCGACAGTCAGTACGTGATCAACTCGGTCACCCAGTGGATGCCGGGGTGGAAGCGCCGGGGCTGGCGCAAGGCTGACGGGAAGCCGGTGCTCAACCGGGAGCTCCTCGAGACGCTCGACGTCGCGCTCGCCGGCCGCGATGTGACCTTCGAATGGGTCCGCGGTCACGCCGGTCATCCCCTGAACGAGGCAGCCGACCTGCGCGCGCGCGCCGCGGCGACCGCCTTCCAGCGAGGCGAGGATCCCGACACCGGACCCGGCATCGCCGGAGCCCCCGTCCCGGCGCGGCTCGACGGCGCCTCGGCCCCGCCGCCTCCCGGCCCCGCCGCCGCTCCGCCGGCGCTCTTCTGACGGCTCCCGCTCCCCCACCGGGTGCGCTCAGAACACTCGCCAGCAGTGGGTGTGCCAGTGCCTGCGTTCCCGGATCGCGGCGTCGTCGCCGAAGAGGTGCTCGGCACTCCAGATCACGAGGTGGGCCTGCCCCGGCAGGATATCCAGCGCGCATCCCGGGCAGACGTATGCCTTCTCGGACCTCGACGCGGGGATCTCGCGCACATACCAGTCGGATCCCCGCCGTGTCTCGAGCCGCGCGCCGCCGTGCGCGAGCCTCGTCACGTCGCGGGGCTCGCCGGATGCCGGACGCCGCCGTCGCTTCCCGCGTGCCACGACTACTCCGTCGTGCAGCGGGCGGATGCCGTACCGCTCACCCCTACCACCAGTGGTTTGCCTGCCAGAAGGCGTAGGCCTTGGCCCAGCTCCCGTATCGGCCCTTCGCATAGCCGTCGGCCCAGCGCAGGTTGTCGACCGGATCGAAGCAGCTCCCCGGGACCTTGCCGCAGGGAAGCGCCTGCACGAGACCGGAGGCGCCCGACGAGGCGTTCACCGCGTTGGGATTCCATCCGCTCTCCTTGGAGACGATGAAGTCGACGTAGCCCCAATCGCTCTCCGCGATACCGGCGGCCTCCATCCACTCCGCTGGCGAGCCGCCCCCGGTGTACTTCGGAGCGGGCTCCGGCGCCTGTTCCTGCGGAACCGCTTCGTCCGCGGGAGCCGCTTCGGGCTCGTCCGTCTCCTCGGGCTCGGGCTCGGGCTCCGGTTCGGGCTCGGGAACCTCGTAGAGCGGCGACACGTCTACGTTCAGCTCCTGCAGCTCAGCGGCCTCGGGCACGAACTCCTGGTGGATCCGCTCGTAGAAGCCCTCATCGACGGCGATGCTGCTGGGCGCCGTGAAGGGCGCCCCGACGGCGATGCCGAAGAACCCGACGACGGCTGACGCGGCCAGCACTCCGCGCAGACGGAAACCGCGCGAGGAGGACGCGCGGACGAGGGCTTTTGAAGCAGTCACAATGCGACGATCCTATATCACGAAGGGATCACGGTCGAGTTGGCGGACGTCCGGGCGCGGTGAGGCGGAGGTTCGACTCCCGTCGTCGGGATGCGCCCAGCGGCGCGCACGGGCCGGACGCGCCGACGCTCAGCGGGTGGAGAGGAGCATCTCGATGACGGCGTCGAGCAGCGCATCGACCTGATCCTCGTTGTAGCCGCGCCATTGGGTGTGGAACACGACGCCGCGCACCTCTGCCGTCGTCAGGGTCTCGCTGCCCGCGAGCATCGCGCGAACCCGTTCCAGAAACGCATCGACCTGGGAACGCCGGTATCCGCTCGCGAACAGCCCGCGGCGTCGAAAGCGCCGCCCCGGGGGCCGCTCGATACGCCCCCGCACCTCGGAGAGCAGCTGCTGGACCTCGGCCCACCAGCGCTCCTCGCCGATCTCGGCCAGTCGGGTGCGCCGCTCACGCTCGAAGAAGACCTCCTCGAGCCGATCCATGGCCGCGTCGACGTAGCGCGCGGAGTACCCCTTGCGCTTCAGGCCGAAAGCGGTCCGCCTGATCTCGGTCGAGGTCACCGTCCCGGGCCCCGCGCCCTGCTCGTAGCTCGCCCGCGCACGGTCCAGGAAGGCGTCGACCTGATCGCGGCGGTAGCCCGGCTGTTTGCCGGTGGCCGGTGGGAAGGCTGTGCTCACCAGACTATTGTGCCCTGGGTCGCTGGCATTCGCATGTGCGGCACGGCGTCTCAGGCGAATACGCCGAGCGCGAGCGCCACCCCGTAGACGCCGACCGCCGACGGGAGCAGGGAATCGAGGCGGTCCAGGAAACCGCCGTGACCCGGCACCCAGGAGCTCATGTCCTTGACGCCCAGATTGCGTTTGATGAGCGATTCGGTGAGATCGCCCCCGGTCGCCGTCACCAGCACGACGAGACCGAGCAGCACGCCCACCCACCAGGACTGCTGCAGAGCCAGCACCGAGATGAGCGCGCCGGACGCCATGGCCACGATCGCAGCCCCGGCGAAGCCCTCCCAGGTCTTGTTGGGACTGATCCGGGGCGTCATCTTGTGCCGCCCGAACAGCACTCCCGCGGCATACGCCCCGATGTCGACCGAGACGACGGTCAGCACGAGCGCGAAGACCCACCACTCCCCGCGGGGCGCTTGAACGAGCAGGATCGCGAAGGACGCCAGAAAGGCGACGTACACCAGGGTGAAGAGTCCCGAGAACACGTCTCGGATCAGGGTCTTGGGCGGCACCTCCCAGGCGGGGACGAGCCCCTCGACGAGCCGCCAGGCCGTCAGAAGCAGCGAGGCCGCGAACAGCCCCAGCAGCGCGCCCTCCGCGCCCCAGAACACCGCGCCCCCGGTCACGATCAGACCGCCGATCACCACGCCCACCCGCGGAACGCGGCGACCGGCGACGCGGAACGCCGCGGCCAGCTCGACGAGCGCCACCGACACCAGAAGCGCCACGAGCACCATGAACGCCTGGCGAGCGATGAACAGGCTCCCGAGGAAGAGCGCTCCGAAGATCAGGCCGGAACCGACCGCGAGGAAGAGGTTGCGCCCGGCTTTCTCCTCGATCTTCGCGCTCGTCGCCTCGAACTGCGCCCGCGCCTCATCGAGTTGGGCGCGAAACTCATCGCGACGCTCCTTGCCCGACACCTCACACCTCGAGCAGTTCGGCCTCTTTGTGCTTCAGCGAATCGTCGATCTGATCGATGAACTGCTTGGTCACCGTCTCGAGCTCCTTCTCGGCTCGCGCGACCTCGTCCTCGCCGACCTCGCTCTTGAGCGCATCGAGTTCGTCCTTGGCATGGCGGCGGGCGTTGCGCACGGCCACACGTCCGTCCTCCGCGCGAGCCTTCACGATCTTCACGAACTCCTTGCGGCGCTCCTCGGTGAGCTCCGGCAGCGTCACCCGGATCACGTTGCCGTCGTTGTTCGGGTTCGCCCCGAGATTGGGCATGTCGCGGATCGCCTGCTCGATGCCTTTCATCGCGCCCTTGTCGTAGGGCGTGATGATCAGACTGCGCGCATCCTGGTTCGACACCGAGGCCAGCTGCGGCAGCGGGGTGGGGGTGCCGTAGTAGTCGACCAGGACTCCCTGCAGCAGCGAGGGATTCGCGCGTCCGGTGCGCACCGTGGCGAAGCCCTCCCTGGCCGCTTCGACCGCTTTGGTCATGCGATTCTTCAGGTCGGCGAAAACCTCATCAATCACGGCGTGCTCCTTCGATGATTCGTTCTGTGAAAGTCTACCGGCTGGCAGCCGGCTCAGTTGTGAACGAGGGTGCCCAGGCGCTCGCCTCGGATCGCGGCCGTGACGTTGCCCGCCGGCTCCATCCCGAACACCCGCATCGGCATGCCGTTGTCCATGCAGAGGCTGAAGGCGGTGCTGTCGACGACCTTCAAGCCCCGGACGAGGGCGTCGGCGTAGCCGATCTCATCGATCCGGGTGGCTGCGGGATCCTCGCGGGGGTCCGCGGTGTAGACCCCGTCGACCCCGTTCTTCGCGACGAGCACCTCGTCGGCGTGGATCTCCAGCGCGCGCTGCGCCGCGACGGTGTCGGTGGAGAAATAGGGCAGTCCGGCTCCGGCGCCGAAGATCACCGCCCGCCCCTTCTCGAGGTGACGGATGGCGCGCAGGGGGATGTAGGTCTCGGCGACCTGCGTCATCGTGATGGCGGACTGCACCCGGCTCGACACGCCGGCCTGCTCGAGGAAGTCCTGCAGTGCGAGCGCGTTCATGACCGTGCCGAGCATGCCCATGTAGTCGGCTCGGGCACGATCCATACCGTGCTGGGAGAGCTCGGCCCCGCGGAAGAAGTTCCCTCCCCCGACCACGACGGCGACCTCAGCGTCGGACATGGCCGCTGCGATCTCCGTGGCGATCTGGCCCACCACGTCGGGATTGACGCCCAGCGATCCGCCGCCGAAGGCCTCGCCCGAGAGTTTGAGCATCACACGGCGCTTGCGGGGCTGGGTCATGGTCATCGGCTCCTTCGAAGTTCTGGCTGAGTGTAGCTTAGGGCACCCCGCGGCGATCGCGGGCAGCACGAGGGCCCGGACCGAAGAACGGTCCGGGCCCTCGTGCTGGGCTCAGGCGCCGACCTTGCCCCGCGCGAAGCCGGTCACGGTGATGCCGGCGGCCTCGGCCACCTTCGACACCGAGCGCTTCTGGTCGTCGAGCGCGTGCACCTGGTCGCTCAGCACGATCTGCTTGAAGAACGCCTCGAGTCGGCCCTCGACGATCTTCGGGAGCGCCGCCTCGGGCTTGCCCTCGTTCTTCGAGATCTCCGTCACGATCTCGCGCTCCTTCTCGACGTCGGCCTGCGGAACCTCGTCGCGGTTCACGTAGCTCGGCTCGGCGAAGGAGATGTGGCGCGCGATGCTGATCGCGGCCTGCTCGTCGTCCCCCTCGAAACCGACGATGACGCCGATCTGCGGAGGCAGATCCTTGGAGGTCTGGTGCAGGTAGACCGCCGTGCTCGGCGCCTTCACCACGACCACGCGGCGCAGCTGGATCTTCTCGCCGATGATCGCCGACTCGTCGGTGATCGCGGACTCCACGGTGCCGCCTTCGAGCGGCGCGGCGAGCGCCTCCTCGAGCGAGTCGGCCCGCGCGTCGGCGATGGCCTCGAGCACGCGCTCGCCGAGAGCGATGAACTTCTCGTTCTTCGCCACGAAGTCGGTTTCGCAGGCGAGCTCGATCAGCGTCGCCCGACCCTCGCGCTGCGCGACCGCCACCAGTCCCTCGCTGGCCTCGCGCCCCTCGCGCTTGGCGACGCCCTTCAGCCCCTTGAGCCGGAGGATCTCGATCGCCTTGTCGATATCGCCTTCGGCCTCGATCAGGGCGTTCTTGCTGTCGACCATACCTGCGCCGAGGCGATCGCGCAGTTCCTTCACGGCGGCCATGCTCACCGATGCCATAGTGACTCCTTTACGTCGGTTCGATTCTTCGAACGATGTCAAAATAACGGTTCCGAGTGAACCGCAGGTTACTCCGCCGCGGCCTCGGCGGGCGCAGCGGCTTCGGGAGCCTCGGCAGGCTCCTCGACCTGAGCCGCGGCGGCCTCGGGCTCGGCGGCCGGCGTCTCGGCGGACTCCGGCTCGGCGGCCGGTGCGGGCTCGGCGACGGCCTCGGCAGATTCGGCGGGGGTGCCGGCCTGCTCGGCGTTCAGCAGTTCCACCTCCCACTCGGCGAGCGGCTCGGCGGCGGTCTCGCCCTCGGCCGGCTTCTGGTGACGCTCCATGAGTCCCTCCGCGGCCGCGTCGGCGATCACACGGGTGAGCAGCGCGACCGAGCGGATGGCGTCGTCGTTGCCCGGGATGGGATAAGTCACCTCGTCGGGATCGCAGTTCGTATCGAGAATGGCGATCACCGGGATGCCGAGCTTCTTCGCCTCGTCGATCGCGAGGTGCTCCTTCTTGGTGTCGACGACCCAGAGCGCCGACGGGGTCTTGCTCATATGGCGGATGCCGCCGAGCGACTTCTGGAGCTTCTCGAGCTCGCGACGCTTCAGCAGCAGCTCCTTCTTGGTGAAGCCGCTGGTGCCGCCCTCGAAGTCGAGCTGCTCGAGCTCCTTCATCCGCTCCAGGCGGCCGGTGACCGTCTGGAAGTTGGTCAGCAGGCCGCCCAGCCAGCGCTGGTTCACGTAGGGCTGGTTGACGCGGGCAGCCTGTTCGGCGATCGCCTCCTGAGCCTGCTTCTTGGTGCCGACGAAGAGGATGGTGCCACCGCGCGCGACGGTCTGCTTGACGAAATCATAGGCCTCGTCGATGTAGCGCAGCGACTGCTGCAGGTCGATGATGTAGATGCCCGAGCGCTCCGTGAAGATGAAGCGCTTCATCTTGGGGTTCCAGCGACGGGTCTGGTGCCCGAAATGCACGCCGCTGTCGAGCAGCTGGCGAATGGTGACGACGGCCATGGTCGTTCTCCTGTTCTGCGCGCTCGGAAAAGCGCGCTCTGACGGTTGTCTTCCGTGGGCGGATGCCCCGAAACCTGGTGCCCCGGGTCACCACCGCTGGTTCGGCTCGGATGAGCGGACCAGACCGTCGGCGATTCGCCTTGCGCGGGCACGCGAAGTCACCCCTCTCGAGGTGCCCGTCCAGTGTAGCATTCACCGCCCCTGTTCTCGTTCGCCATCGGCCCTCACAGTTCGAGCGCCATACCGTTCGCAGCACGCTATCCGCAGATTCGCGACGCCGAGCCGTTCCGAGGTCCGCAGCATGTCAGCGTGGAGCGATGAGGATCCTCCGCACGCTCACCCTGCCGCTCGCGCTTCTCGTCGTAGCCGTCACCGCCGTCGCGCCCCGGTCCCACGCCGCATCCGAGCGGCTCTGGTCTCCGCCGCTCGGTCACCCGCTCCGGATCTCGGCGCCGTACTCCCTGCCGAACGGCCCGTATCGGGCCGGCCACCGAGGCATCGACCTGCCCGCCACGAGCGGCGACCCGGTGCGGGCCCCGACCTCCGGCACGATCTCGTTCGCGGGCACCGTCGTCGACCGTCCCGTCATCTCGATCCGCGTCGACGAGCGCACGGTGCTCTCGATGGAGCCGGTGACGAGCGCACTCGCCGCGGGGGACATCGTCGCCCCGGGCGGCATCGTCGGGGAGATCGACTCCGACGCGCACTGCGCGGGCGGCTGCCTGCACCTGGGCGTGCGCGTGGACGGCGACTACGTCAATCCGCTGCGCTTCCTGCGGCCGAGGCCCGTGCTGCTGCCGTGGTGAGTCCGGCACCGCCACGAGCACGTCATCCGCTCTCGCCCGCACCGTTCCCCCGAGGCCGAGACGGCCTCGGCGCGCCTGGAGAAAGCCCGGAAATGGGCTTTCTCTGCTCAGGCGCGTGGATGGGCCCGGCGGTAGGTCTCGGCAAGACGCTCGGTCGACACGTGCGTGTAGACCTGGGTGCTGCCGAGACTCGCGTGGCCCAGCATCTCCTGCACCACCCGCAGATCGGCTCCGCCGTTCAGCAGGTGGGTCGCGGCGCTGTGCCGGAGCGTGTGGGGTCCGCGCGGGCCGCTGCCGGGCTCCTGCTCGAGCTCCCGGGACACCAGCCGGTAGACCGCATGATCGGCGAGCGGACCGCCGTCGTTGCCGAGGAACAGCACGGGAGGCGACGCGCGTTCGGCGCGCGCGGCGAGCGGGGACCGCCCGCGCCCGAGATAGTCCCCCACCGCGCCGGCCGCAGGCGCGCCGAGCGGGACCACTCGCTCCTTGCCGCCCTTGCCGAGCACGCGCACGGTCCGCTCGCGCAGATCGATCCCGTCGAGTCGCAGTCCGCAGAGCTCGGAGACGCGCAGCGCCGTGGCGTAGAGCAGTTCGAGCACCGCCCGGTCGCGCAGTTCCGCCGGATCACCGCTCCGCGCCCGCGCAGCCGCGCGGTCGAGGATGCGCTGCAGCTGGTCCTCGCTGAGCACCCGGGGCAGCGGACTCTCGCGCTTGGGCGCCCTCAGCCTGGAGGCCGGGTTGCCCGGCACCAGCCGACGCTGCTCCAGCCAGCCGCCGAAGGATTTCGCCGTGGCCACGTTGCGCGCGAGCGTGCTCGGCGCGAGTCCGCGCTGCTGCCGCTGCCAGAGCCAGGCGCGCAGCAGCTCGAGGTCGAGCACCTGCACGTCCGCGGAGCCGGGGGCCGCGCCCGCCTCGTCTGCCACGACGAAGGCGGCGAGATCCCGGAGGTCGCGCCGGTAGGCGGCGATCGTGTGCGGCGAGTAGCCGTATTCGTACTCCACCGCGGTCAGGAACCCCGCGATCGCCTCGTCAAGCCGCATGCGCCCAGCCTAACGACCTCCCCGGTTCAGTGCTCGGAAGCTCACCCGCGTCCTCATCGAGGAGCTCGACTTCTCACGGGCGTCCACCTCCGGCGGGCATCGCGACGACCTCGACGCCGTCGATCTCATCGGGCAGCGTCCGACGGATTCCCTCACCGTCCCGGTCGCTCACCTCGGAGATCAGCTACGTCGAAACGGCGACCCACCGGCACTATCTACGTCGCCACTGGTTAGTGGTACAAAGTATTACGCCGCAGGTAGGTCGCGCCACAACGTCCTCGAATACGGCGGATGGTGAGACCTGAGCGAACGAAAGGTTTTCGACGATGACCGCTGCCTACTACCCCTCCCCGCGGGAGAGGCTTGCCGACAGGCTCCTGTGGCTGGCCACTTCCGAAGAAGAAGACACTGTCACGTTGATCCGCTTGTCCAGCTTTGCTGAAGCACAATCGCTCCTCACCCCTGAGAACTTGTGGGACTACATCTATGAGGTGATGGAGGAGCAGGTATTCTTCCTGGATCCGGATGCCGATCTCACGCCGCAGGCGAGCCAGGAGGAGATTGCCGAGTTGGGCGTCCAGCTCGCGCTCAAGGGAATCTCGGATAGCTGGAGCTCGCCCTTCGACAGCAGGCTTCAGCGGCTCGTCGACTTCGATTCGCCCCAGGCCGATGCCGCGGAAGAGTTCCTCGTCGCCGGGCCGGCTCCTGACTGGCGCGACTACATGTCAACGGCACGGAACTCCACCGGGTTCGGGGATTGGCAGTCGATCCCGCTGATACCCGGTGTCTTCCTCTCAAGCGAACCTCAACCTGGCCTGCCGGCAACCTTGCTATTGGGGAACGAGGACGACTTCGGCGACGAAGAAGCAACGATAAACGCTTCAATCAGGGAGACCGGCCCGATGCGCGTCTGGGAGATCGACGGTCCAGCGGATTGGGTGCGGCTCGTAGATGCCGCGCCTGCAGAGGCTACAACGTCCCGAGACGGATATTGGGGAGCAAACGAGACCGGGTGGAGATGGGAGATCCCCGACTGGGAAGCTGTCGCCGAAGAATTCGATGCCGTTCATGTCACAGTGAATGGCTACCTCGATACCTCATGCGTTCCTCTTGAAACCGGATCAGGTGCACGAACGATGTTCGTCGGGTGGGGCCCGGGAATCACGGTCTGGCTGACGCCGCCAAAGATCAGCTGGGGACCAGCATTCAGAGTACGTCGGGTTGACAGCGCCCTCTGGGTGTGAAATCTTGGTCTCCCTGTTTCCTGGCCGAAGCGATGCCCGGCACGCGGTTCGCGATATCTCCGTCGCGCTCCCGGACCGATGCGGGCAGAGCGCCGGTCCCGAGCACGATGATCAGCGCGCTCAGAGGAGCACCTCTGCTCGGGTCATCTCCAGAGGGTGTACCCGGCCGGAGAGCCGGGGTCGAGAGGAAGGTGGGAGAGGCCGCCGGCGTAGATATCCTCGACCTCCAGCACGCGCCGGCTCTCGACGTCGAGCACGAGGTCGTACCGATAGTTCGGTGCCGCCGCACCCGCTTCGATCCTGAGAAGGATCCCGGGCCTGCCCGCCCGATCCACCGTCTCGCCGAGGACGTCGGCGCCCGGCGCACCGAGAACGATCCGGAGCGCCGCGCGCTCAGCGGCATCGCCCAGGGTCCAGATCCGCTTGAGCGCGGTCAGCGCGTTCAGGTAGTCGCCCGCCGAGTGCCCCGGGTCGTCATCGTCCATCCCCGCAATGCGCTTCCAGGCGAGGTCTCGCTCGAGATACTCGCGCATCCCGCGTTCGGTGGTGGGCGGCTCCTCGGAGAACGGGTGCAGATACTCCTCCGGTTCCCAGGTCTCCTCCCAGATCACGGTGCCTGCTTCGAGCGCGTCCTCGGGGACCGGATCGAGCGGGGAGCCCTCCACGTCGCTCGGCGCGTCCGCGATCGTCCGGCTCCGCCCGCGCAGCTCGGAGTCGACGGTCAGCGTCGTCGTCTGCGACTGGAGATAATCGGGCAGCTCCTCCCCTTTGTCCCCGACCGCGAGGTCCCACTCCGTCCGCACGGCGCCCAGCCGCGAGCCGGAGGAGTCCGTCCGGTCCTCTTCGGCGAGCTCCTCCCTCAGCGCGTCGATCGTCCAGTCGCTCCGGCCGATGGGGAGGGCCGGCGGCACCGGTCCCACCGCCGCCTCGGTCACCGGCGCAACGGCGAGCTCATCCCCCCGCGGCAGAAGCACCGAGACGATCCCGACGGTCGCGATCGAGGCGACCACGAGGAATGCCGCGATGCCCGCGGCGAGCGCCGTCGGGTTGCGTCTGACGCGAGGCGGGGGTCCCTGCGTCTTCGGTGCCCTGCGCCCGCTCACGATGTCGTCGAGCAGACGCCGGGCGTGCTCGGGCAGGGGGTCGTCAAGCGAGGCCGGCCTCGCCGCACGCAGCCGGCGCTCCAGTTCAGCGTTGTCCATGCGTCGCTCCTTTCCCGGTCTCGGTGCGCGGCTCGTGCCGTGGTTCGGGATCCTCGAGCGCCCTGCGCAGCGCCGCTCGGGCACGCGTGAGCCGCACCCACAGCGCGGCGGTGGAGCATTCGAGGTAGCCCGCCGCCTCCGCGGCGGGCAGCCCCTCCCAATAGGTCAGGTAGAGCACGAGCCGGTCCGCGGGGCGCAGCCGCATCACTGCGGAACGGAGATCGGCGTGCCGCTCCGCGTCGTCCTCCGACTCCAGCACGGCGCGGTGCTCCATCGCCGCGTTTGCGAATCCCTCCCGGCTGCGCACCCGGCGCCGGTATTCGTTCCCGATCAGGTTGCGGGCGGTCTTGAGCAGCCATCCGACCGTCACGACCGTGCCGTCGCGGTGCTTCGCCCAGGCGATCGCGAAGGTCTCCCCCACGAGTTCCTCGGCGACTCCCGGATCGTTCACCCGCCCGCGGACATACCCCTCGATGATCCGATAGCTCTCGGCGTAGAGGATCGCGAAGGCGCCCGAGTCCGATTCCACGAGACCTTCCCCCTTCCCCGCATGCCGGCCGGATCATCCGGCCCCGCACGTCTACAAGGTAACTGTTTCCCGAGTCGCCGGATCCTTACACGTGAGCGGAGAATTCGTCGACCGTCGTCCTCGGGTCCCCGGATCGCGAACGGGATGGTGTATTCCTCCCCCGGGGCGACCGTGCTCACCGCCGCAGCGCCCATACGGCCTCCCCCGCGGCGGACGGTTCGCGCTGCTCGACACGGCCGAGCACATCGAGCTCGGCCAGGGCGCCGCGGGTCTCGGCGATGCTCAGCCCGCTGCGGCGCGCGACCTCGGCTGCGTCGCGGCCGCCGCGCAGCGGCAAGGCGTCGAGCACCCGCTCGTGCAGCGGCGGGGTGCGCGCCCCGTCGGGCTCCACCCGCTCCCCATCCGCGAGCACGGCGAGCCGGTCGTCGAGTCCGATCAGTTCACAGGCCTCCTCGGCGTTGGTGACCAGCGACGCGCCGTATTCGCGGATCAGGCGGTGGCACCCGGCCGACGCCGCGCTCGTCACCGGGCCGGGCACCGCGCCGAGCATCCGCCCCAGCTCGGCCGCGTGCCCGGCCGTGTTGAGCGTTCCCGAGCGCACCCCCGCCTCGACGACCAATGTGGCGCCGGAGAGCGCGGCAATGATCCGGTTGCGCTGGCGGAACCTCCACTTGGTCGGCGCGGAGCCGGGCACCATCTCGGCGCAGACGGTGCCTTCACGGGCGATCCTGCCGATCAGGGAGTCGTGGGCCGCCGGGTAGGCGCGATCGGCCCCTCCGGCGAGCACCGCCACCGTCGGAGCCGAGGCGGCGAGCGCGGTGCGATGCGCGACCGCGTCGATGCCGTACGCGGCTCCCGAGACGATCGGAGCCCCCGCGCGGCAGACGCCGTCGACGATCTCGGCGGCGACATGGGTGCCGTACCCGCTGGCCGCGCGGGCCCCCACCACCGCGAGCGAGTGCGCCTGGAGGATCGCGGGATCACCGCGCAGCCACAGCGCGATCGGCGCGTGGGCGCCGAGATCGTTCAGCTGAGAAGGCCAGCCGGCACCCTCCGGGATCACGACACTGAGCCCGCCGGCGAGGGCTCGGTCGATGTCGTCGAGCGTCGCGGCCCGGTCGAGGCGGGGCAGCCAGCGATCCCGCGCCTCCGCGAGCACGCGGGCGGCGATATCCTCACCCGCAGCGCGCACGCGTTCACGCATGCCCCTCGCCGAAACGTCATCGATCAGCAGTTGCAGCGCGACCCGAGGACCGAGCGCCGCCAGCATCGCCCCCGCGATGCCGTCACCGGGCTCGGCGAGACGGGACCAGGCGACGCGCGCGAGCAGGGTCTCGGCGCCATCCCACCCCGTCGCACCCTCCTCACCGCCCGGGAACTCATCGTCCCGCTCATCCGCGCTCAGTCGCCGCAGTCTCTGCCGCAGTTCGGCGTCCACGCCCATCCGATCAGCGACTGCCTCCGCCCGAGTCATGCTGCTGCTCCTCCGCGCAGGGCGAGCGCCTGTGCGAGCTGGCTCCGCCCCGGCCGCTCTCTGCCGGACAGATCGGCAAGGGTCCACGCCACCCGAAGCGCCCGGTCGTACCCGCGCATCGTGAGAGAACCGCGACTCAGAGCGTGGTCGAGCACCGCGGTGTCCGCCCGGGGCAGCCTCGCGGCGGGCCCGCGCAACCAGCTGCCCGGCACCTCGGCGTTCACGCGCCAGGGCGTACCCCGCAGTCGTTCGAGCGCCCGCTCCCGTGCCGCGACGACCCTCTGCCGCAACTCCGCGCTCGTCGGCCGGGAACGCTCATCGGTGACGGCGATCGTGCTCGAGACGCGTCGCACGCTCAGCCTCAGATCGATGCGATCGGCCAGCGGACCGGAGATCCGCCCCTCATAGCGGCTGCGCATGAGCGGGGAGCAGCGGCACTCGAGGGCGGTGTCGGGCGATCCGGCGTTGCCGCAGGGGCACGGATTGGCCGCGAGCACGAGCTGCACGCTGGCGGGCAGCGTGGTTCGGATGCGAGCGCGATGGATCTCGACGACCCCGTTCTCGAGCGGCTGACGCAGCGCGTCGAGCACCGTGCGGGGGAACTCGGGAGCCTCGTCGAGGAACAGCACGCCGTGACAGGCCCGGGTCACCGCTCCCGGAATCACCGCACTCGCGCCGCCGCCGATGATCGACACCGCCGAAGCCGTGTGGTGCGGACTCTCGAACGGCGGACGCACCACCAGACCGGTCAGCGAGCCATCGCCGAGCGAGGCGATGCTGCTCGCGACGATCTGCTCGTCCGGGGCGAGATCGGGCAGCAGCGTGGGCAGCCTGGTGGCGAGCAGCGTCTTGCCGGCTCCCGGCGGTCCGATCATGGAGAGATGATGCCGCCCCGCCGCGGCGATGACGAGCGCCTCGACCGCCTCGGGCTGGCCGATCACCTCGGCGATGTCGGGCACCGCATCGGGTACGGGATCGGGCAGCTCAGCCACGTCCGCGCCGAACGGCCCCTGCCTCCACCCCTCGGGCTCGCCCCGGTGCCAGGCGGCCGCCCCGCGCAGATCGCCGACGGCGATCACCTCGATGTCGGGCACCAGTGCGGCCTCCCTGGCGCAGTGCTCCGGCACCATCACCCGCTCGAAGCCGAGACTGCGAGCCGCGAGCACGGCGCTCAGCAGACCGGGCGGCCGGCGCAGGCCCCCGTCCAGGCCGAGTTCGCCCAGGTGCGCGGTCGTCCGCATGCGTTCCATCGGCACGCCGCCGGAGGCGGCGACAACCGCGAGAGCGATGGCAAGGTCGAAGCCCGACCCCTGCTTCGGCAGCGCCGCGGGCGACAGGTTGACCGTGACGAAGCGCTCCGACACCCCGAACCCGGCCTGCTGGGTCGCCACCCGCACGCGCTGCTTCGCCTCTGCGAGCGCGGTGTCGGGCAGCCCGATGATGGCCATGCCAGGCAGCTGATTCGAGAGCGCCGCTTCGACGAGCACACCGGTTCCGGCCAGACCGGTGAGTGCGATCGCGCCGACCCGGGCCACCACGTCGCTCATCCGATCCCTCGCAGATGATGGATGTCCGGGCGCTCGCCGCCGCGCAGCACGATGCCCACCGCATCGATGCGCAGCCGTTCGGCACGGGGGCGCCTCTCCTTCGTCCAGGCGATCAGCAGCCTGCGCAGGCGCCGGGCCTTCGTCGCGGTGACCGCCTCCAGCGGATGACCGAACCCGACGCCGCTCCGGGTCTTCACCTCGACCGCGACCACGGCGTCCCCGTCGCGGACGATCAGATCGAGCTCCCCCGCTCCCCCGTTTCGCCAGTTGCGCTCGAGGACGCGGCAGCCCCGATCCTCGAGATAGGCGGCGGCGATCGCCTCGCCGCGGGCGCCGAGCGCACGGTTGCGGGAGGCGTCGTGCGCGGCCGGGCGCGGTACGGACAGTGCGCGATCCGATGCTGTGTCGTTCATGCGACCAGCTTCGCGGGAGGCCGGGACGGGCGAGAGCGCAGCGGCTCAATCTGTGGAGAAGTGGGGCGATCCGTCGAATCCGGCTCACCTGTGGAGGGCGAAAGGCGCCCGCCCGCAGGCTACTCGTCGATGGAGAGTTCCTCCGGCAGCTTGAACTCGCGGGCCGAAAGCTCCTCGACGTTCACATCCTTGAAGGTGAGCACGCGCACCGACTTCACGAAGCGGTCGGCCCGGTAGACGTCCCACACCCAGACGTCGTTCATGGCCAGCTCGAAGTAGAAATCGCTGCCGGCATCCTGCCGCTGCAACTCGACCTCGTTGGCCAGGTAGAACCGGCGCTCGGTCTCCACGACATATCGGAATTGGCCGACGATGTCGCGGTACTCGCGGAACAGCGAGAGTTCCGCTTCGCGCTCGTAATCGTCGAGGTCGTCTTCGTTCATCGCCTCCATCCTACGCGGTCCCGACGATCCGCGCCCCGTCCCCGGGTCTCAAGATCCGGGAGCCGTAACGCCGGGCCAAAGTCTGACGCCACCGCCGCAGCCAGGCGTCAGACTTTGGCCCGGCCGCTGAGCGGTTCTTGGGCCTGCGCGCCGGCACTCAGCCTCGCCCGTGCTCTTCGCTCGAACCAGAGGCTCAGCAGCGCGGCCGTCACCACGAACACGGGGATCACGAGCCACGGCATCTCAAACCAGAGCGAGGTGACATGCAGGCCAAGATTTGGCGGCGGGAAGGCGAACGCGACCACTGGCCAGGACACACCGAAAGCGGCCACCGCGAGCAGCGCGACATATACCGCATGTCGGAGCGGTTGCACACCAGTGCACTGACGCACCAGGAGGAGCCAATACGCGCAAAAGAACAACGCGTACGGGAGCAGATCCACAGGGTAGAGGATGACGTTTGCGACGGGCAGTAACAACAGCACCAGCCCCCAGAGCATTCCCCCTTCGAGGCCGTTGCTCACATTGACGATCCCGACCGACAGGGCCGCGGCAAAGTTTCCCGCGAATGACGCGAGCAACGCGACCACCAACGACCTCATCAGCGCGCGTCGGATCGACATTCGCGCGCCGCCGTCATTTCTTTCGCCCACACTCAAAATGTCCCCTTCTTATTGATCGTCTCAAAACCGCATACGGGGATACCTGCTATGCAGGAGAAACCCTCGTTTCTCAGTCTCAAAATCGGCGTCCAGCTCTTTCCGTCGTTCCGCAGATACGCCTCATGCCGTGGGACCGGCCTTCGCAAACCATTCGAGATGACATACGAACCAGACCGCGAGACTTTGATCACCAGCTCGACGCCTATCGGCGCAGTTAACGCCGCATTGCAGAACGGAATCCTCACCGTTTTGCGCATCTTGAATGTCGCGATAGAGCTACTGATCCCCCGACTCGTCAAGACGATACCATCTGCGCTCGCCGTCTTCTTCTCCGTGTTCTTCCATGTGCCGTTTACCTTCTCCTGCCTGGTCGTGGTGCCGACCTTTTTGTTGAAGGTGAGTTTCTTGTCCTTCCAGTTCATGAACGCCGCCGCATGGGTCCGGTACGTTCCACTGTCCGCCGCATAGCCTCGGTTGTCACCTTTGAAACGAAAGGAATTGGTTGACGGCGGAGTGCAAACGACTGGCGGTGCGTCCACCCATGCCTCCTGGATGAAGGTGCGGTATCGGAACGTGGTCTTGCTCGGCAGTGCCTTCGCCGCGGCGAGCACTACAGCATCCGCCGCGCCTACCGTGTCAGACATCGGGGTGAGCACGTTCAGTGCGTAGATGTTGCCGGAGGTCGGCTCCGGGACTTCGCCCTCTTGTACCGCGGCGATCTCCTCATCGGTGAGGAACTCTCCCCACTGATCCTCCGGAACCCTCGAAGTGGTGTGCACCTCGTAGAAATACTCGCTGCCCTCCCGAACCTCCTCATCCAGGTACGAGATAGCGGCGTCGGCAGAGGGATGAGCGATCTCATGGATGCTCACGCCATCACGGTAGATGGTCACCTCCTCCGCGTTCACATCAGGCCAGATCAACTCCACGTGCTCGGATGATGCCACGGAGATCGCCTCATCCTCTTCAAGACCCTCATTGTCCGAGGCCATGAGCATGTCATTCACCGCCACATGTCGGCCGTCTTGCAAGACCGCTGAGAAGCCCTCGGTCGACTGGGCGCCCACCGAGACGAGCTCGTAGTTCTCGTCTTCGGCCTCAGCCGCCTCATTCACCACGGCAACCGCAGCGGGCAATCCGGCGTCAGAGTCAGTAACGCTGACACGAGCATCCGCCCCAAACGGACTTTCCTGCGCGGTTGCGGGCAATCCACTGATCAGCGATGCAAGCAATACGGCCATTGCTCCGGTGCCGAGCAGCGTCCGGTGGCGTTTCGTATGGTTACGATTCTGCATGACCTTGTTTCTGCTTTCTCTTCGGAGAGAGCGGAGCACGAACAGTGAGCGCTCTCACTACTTCAGTTGCGCAAGCGAGGCGGGTCGTCACAAACTTCTTGGAAAAACTTTCGTAGGCACCAAATTCCCTTGGCCCCCGACTCCCGATGCCAGCACACACTATCGGCAGTCGCGCCTTCACCACGACAATGGCGTTCCACGACGAGGGGCATGCTCCGCAACGGGAGTGGAGCACCATTCTCGTCGCGGAGGGTGCTTCTCGTCGCCCCATCACAGCGCAACGCATCGACTTGACTTATTCGAACATATCTTCGAATAATTGGTGCATGGGAACGGGCGCGACCATCACCGCACTGCGCCGGCGCATCGCCGAGATGCAGCCGACGCGCCTCGACGAGCGCGCCCTGCCGACCGAGCGCGGCCTCGCTCCGCTGCTCCCCGGCGGCGCCCTGCGACGAGGCGCCTCGTACTCCGTGCGGGGCTCGCACACGCTCGCCCTCGCGCTTCTCGCCGAGGCATCGGCCTCGGGCCTGTGGTGCGCGCTGATCGGCTACCCGGATTTCGGCGCCGAGGCCGCGGCGGGCCTGGGTCTCGCCCTCGATCGCTGCGTGCTCGTTCCGCAGCCCGGCGACCACGGGGTCGGTCTCGCGGGCCTCCTCAGCGAGGCCTTCACGATCGTCGCGCTGCAGCACTCCGGCCGCGTCTCCCCGGGGGAGGGCGAGCGCGTGTCCGCCCGGCTGCGCGAGCACGGATCCGCTCTCGTCGTCACGGGCGAGTGGCCCCGCGCCGAGAGCACGCTGCATGTCACCGCCTCGAGCTGGAGCGGGCTCGGGCAGGGCACGGGGATCCTCGAAGCGCGGCAGCTGACCGTGCGTTCGCAGGATCGTCGCGGCACCGGGCACCATACCGTGCGGCTGGTCGGCGGCGCTCTCCGCGAGCCCGCCCGCACCATCGCGCTCCCCGCCCGAGACGCAGACGGCAGGCGGGGCGGGGCCCGGCCCGGAGCACGAGAGACAGTCGCGCGGTGAGCCGAACCGCCGCCGCGAACCACGCCGCCGAACGCATCGTGGTGCTCAGGATCCCCGACTGGCCGGTGCACGCGCACCTCATCGAACGGGCTGCGACCGATGGCGTGTCGACCGATCGCGCGGCCGCCGACCGCGCGCCGAGCGACGGCACCGCAGCGAGACAACAGCGCCCCGCCCCCATCGCCCTGATCGCCGACCATCGCGTGGCCGCCTGCAACGAAGCGGCACGCGTCGAAGGGGTGCGCATCGGACTGCGACTGCGCGAGGCGCAGAGCCGCTGCCCGAGCCTCGCCACCCACCCCCACGATCCCGCGGTCGACGAACACCGCTTCGCCCCCGTGCTCGCCGCGCTCGAACGTCTCGTCCCCCACCTCGAACCGCTCCGCCCCGGCCTCTGCGCGATGCGCGCGCGAGGCCCGGCGCGCTACTACGGCGATGAGGCCACGGCTGCGGGCGCGATCCTCGGCCTCGCCGAGCGTCTCGGCTTCCACGAGGCGACGATCGGGATCGCGGACGGTCGCTTCGCCGCCGAGCAGGCCGCCCGTGCAGAGCCGGGCGCTCCGGGCCTCGAGAATCCGCGGCCGGGCGTGCGCATCGCACGCGCCGGCGGATCGGCCGCATTCCTCGGCCCCCTTCCGGTCGACCGCGCGGCGGGGCACGATCTCGCCGCCGTGCTGCACGGTCTCGGCATCCGCACGCTCGGCGCGCTGGCGGCGCTGCCCGAAGCGGCGATCCGAGAGCGCTTCGGCGCTGAGGGAGTCGCCGCGCACCGCCGGGCCACGGGCCTCGGGGCGCCCCACCGTCCGGAGATCCTGCCGCGCGCCCCGGCGCGCGAGTTCGCGAGCGAACTCGCCTTCGAACCTCCGATCGACGGCTCCGAGCAGCTCGCCTTCGCCTGCGTATCGCTCGCAGAGGAGTTCATCGACGGTCTGGCCGATGCGCGCCTCGTCAGCACCGCGCTCCGGATCGAGCTCACCGACGACACCGATGCGCGCTACGAACACGTCTGGTTCCACCCCCGCCACTTCACGGCGGCCGACGCGGTGAACCGGATCCGCTGGCAGGCCGACGCCATGCCGCGCGACGTCGAACGCGGCGGAGCGGGGATCACCCGCGTGCGCCTCGCGCCGGCGCACGCGGACCGCGCCTCCGCGCACGAACCCGGGCTCTGGGACAGCGGCCCGGACGAGCGCGTGCATCATCATCTCAGCCGAGCGCAGGGGCGGCTGGGGCACGCCGCAGTCGGCACGATGCAACTCGTCGGCGGGCGGCTGCTCGCCGATCGGCAGCGCTTCGTCCCCTGGGGCACCACGGCGGGAACCTCGCGGCGCGGCGCCCGACGGGCGGCGCACGCGCGCGCTCCGGGGCCCTGGCCGGGAGCGGTCCCCGCACCCGCACCCATTCGGGTCTTCGCGAAACCGCTTCCGGTCGAACTGCTCGACGGGGCCGGGCAGCGCGTGCGCATCGACGAGGACGACCTGCTCGCCGCCGATCCGGCTCGTTTCCGGCCGGAGCGGGACTCGTCGGCCCGAGCGGTGCGCGCCTGGTCGCTGCCCTGGGCCGTCCGGGAGCGCGCGTGGGCCGGCACGCCGCCGCGGTTCAGGCTGCAGGTGCAGCTCGAGAGCAGTGAGGCCTGGCTGCTGTTCCACGAGGCGGATCGCTGGTTCGCCGAGGGCCGTTACGACTGAGCCGGGGCTATCGGATGAGATGGAACAACACGCCCATTCCGTGGCGCGAATTCGAACGGCGGCTCTCCGGGCGCGGCGCCACCGAGGCCGAAGAGCGCGGCGCCGCCGCAGGAGAGACCACCGCACCAGACGTCACGGCGCCGGCGGAAACGGCGCCGAGCGCGGAACCCGTCACGCGGGCACCGATCATGCCCTACGCCGAGCTGCACGCCCACTCCCACTACAGCTTCCTCGACGGCGCCTCCTCCCCCGAGCAGCTGGTCGCCGAAGCGACGCGGCTGGGGCTCGTCGGGCTCGCGCTCACCGACCACGACGGCTTCGCCGGCGCGGCCCGCTTCGCCGAAGCCGCCGAGGCAGCGGAGACGCGGGCGAGGAAGGAAGCGGAAGAGGCCGAACGCGAGCGGAGGCCGCTCTCCGAGCGCAAGCCCGCGCTGCTCACCGTCTACGGCGCCGAGCTCTCCCTCGGCCTCGACGCCCCGCAGCTGGGAGCGGCCGACCCGGCAGGCACGCACCTGCTCGTGCTCGCCCGCGGCGCAGAAGGATACCATCGGCTCGCCGCCGCGATCACCGAGGCGCAGCTGAACGGGGGCGAGAAGGGGCGCCCGAGCTACAATCTCGAGGCGCTCTCGGCGGCGAGCGGCGGCGAGTGGGCGATCCTCACCGGCTGCCGCAAAGGCGCCGTGCGCCGTGCGCTCGACGGGGCGGGCAACCGCAGCGACGGCGAGGCCGCAGCGCGACGGGAACTGGATCGGCTCACCGCGCTCTTCGGCGTCGACCGCGTGCACGTCGAGCTCACCGATCACGGCCATCCCGAGGACAGTTCCCGGAACACCCGCCTCGCGGCGCTCGCCGACGAGTTCCGCCTGCCCACGATCGTCACGGGCAACGCGCACTACGCCACGCGGCCCGAGGCGGCGCTCGCCGAGGCCATGGCCGCGGTGCGGGCCAGGCGCAGCCTCGACGAGCTGGATCCGTATCTGCCGGCGAGCGGGATGGCGCACCTGCGCAGCGGCGACGCGATGCTCCGCCGCTTCGCGCAGCATCCCGATGCCATCGCCCGCACCGTGCCCCTCGCCCGAGAACTCGCCTTCCCCCTCCGAGCAGCGCGCCCGCGTCTCCCGAAGCTCGAGGTGCCCGAGGGCCACACGCAGATGAGCTGGCTGCGGCGGCTCGTGCGGGACGGCGCCGAATACCGCTACGGATCGCCGCTCCCCGAGCACGCGCGGGAGCGACTCGAGCGCGAGCTCGCCGTGATCGAGCAGAAGGACTTCCCCGGCTACTTCCTCATCGTGCACGACCTGGTGCGCGAGGCGCGCGAGCGCGGGATCCTCTGCCAGGGCCGCGGCTCCGCCGCCAACTCGGCGGTGTGCTACGTGCTGCGCATCACCGAGGTCGACGCCATCTTCTACAATCTCCCCTTCGAGCGCTTCCTATCGAGCCTGCGCGACGAGGAGCCCGACATCGACGTCGACTTCGACTCGGAGCGGCGCGAGCAGATCATCCAGTACGTCTACGAGACCTACGGGCGCCGCAACGCCGCCCAGGTGGCGAACGTCATCAGCTACCGCCCGAAGGCCGCGATCCGCGACGCCGCGAAGGCGCTGGGCTACAGCCCGGGCCAGCAGCGCGCCTGGACCAAGGCGATGGAGCGCTGGAGCGCCGTGGACGATCCCGACAGCCCGGTGCCCCTCCCCGTGCAGCAGCTCGCCCGGCAATTCCTGGGCGCCCCGCGGCACCTCGGGATCCACTCCGGCGGCATGGTGCTGACGGAGCGGCCCGTCGGCGAGGTCTGTCCGATCGAGCACGCCCGGATGGAGGACCGGACCGTGCTGCAGTGGGACAAGGACAGCTGCGAGACGATGGGCCTCGTCAAGTTCGACCTGCTGGGTCTCGGCATGCTCAGCGCGCTGCAGAAGACGATGGATCTCGTCGCGGCGGGCACCGGCGAGAAGTGGACGCTCGCCACGATCCCGCGGGAGGAGCCGGGCGTCTACGATCTGCTCTGCCGCGCGGACGCGATCGGCGTGTTCCAGCTGGAGAGCCGCGCACAGCTGAACACGCTGCCCCGGCTGCGGCCCCGCGAGTTCTACGACCTCGTGATCGAGATCGCGCTCATCCGCCCCGGCCCCATCCAGGGCGGGGCGGTGCACCCGTATCTGCGGCGCAGGAGCGGGCAGGAGCCGATCGCCTACCCGCATCCGACGCTCGAGCCGGTGCTCGAGCGCACCCTCGGGGTGCCCATCTTCCAGGAGCAGCTCATGCAGATGGCCACCGCAGTGGGCGGCTGCTCGGCGGAGGACGCCGATCTGCTGCGCCGCGCCATGGGGTCGAAGCGCGGCGAGGAGCGCATCGACAGCCTCAAGGCGACGCTCTTCGCAGGCATGAAGGAGAACGGGATCGAGGGCGACGAGGCGGACCGTCTCTACGAGCAGATCAGATCCTTCGCGGATTTCGGCTTCGCCGAGAGCCACTCGATCAGCTTCGCCCTGCTCGTCTACGTCAGCGCCTGGTTCAAGCTGCACTACCCGGCGGCCTTCCTCACCGGCCTGCTGCAATCGCAGCCGATGGGCTTCTACTCGCCCCGCGAGCTCGTCGAGGACGCGCGGCGCCACGGGGTGCGGGTGCTGCCGCCCGATGTGCAGCGCCCCCGCGTCCACGCCGAGCTCGAACCGGCGGAGGACGCCGGGGAGAGTCCCGCCGCGACGACCGGATCCCCCGGGCTCGACGCCTGCCTCGATCCGCAGCAGCCCCCGACCGGAGCGTTCGCCCCCGGCTCCCCCGACACGAGCGGCGCGCACCGCAGGGACGGCGCCTTCGCGGTCCGCCTGGGGCTCACCGGCGTGCGCGGCATCGAAGCCGCGGTCGCCGCGCGCATCGCGGCAGCGCGGACACGGGGCGGGCCGTTCTCCGACCTCGCCGACCTCGCCCGCCGCGCCGATCTGGATCGCGCCCGGATCGAGGCGCTGGCGGCCGCGGGCGCCTGCGACGGCCTCGGCCTCGGCCGCCGCGAAGCGCTCTGGTCCGCCGGCCCGGCCGCCGACAATCGCGAGCGCTTCCTGCCCGGCATCGCCGTGCACGTGCAACCTCCGCTGCTGCCCCTGCTGAGCGCGGCCGAGCAGACCGACTTGGATCTCTGGATGACGGGGATCCCCTTCGGCGCGCACCCGCTCGCGCTCATGCGCGACGCGCTCGACGCGCGCGGGACCGTCCGCTCCGACCGGGTGCGGCGCGCAGCGCCGGGCGGCCTCGTGGAGGTCGCCGGGCTCGTCACGCACCGGCAGCGCCCGGGCACCGCGAGCGGCATCGTCTTCGTCACGCTGGAGGACGAGGCGGGGAGCGTCAACGTCGTCACCTGGCGCGACGTCTGGGCGCGCTATCGGATCGTCGCCCGTTCCGCCCCCGCGCTCATGGTGCGCGGGATCCTCGAACGCTCGCCGGAAGGAGTCGTCAACGTGATCGCGGAGCACTTCGAGCCGCTCGCGGCGCCCACCGGCATCTCCTCGCGCGACTTCCGCTGACGCCCGCAGCGGCACGCGCCGACCCGCGCGGTAGGCTGGCCGCGTGAACGCCTCCACCGCACTCCTCACCGACCGCTACGAGCTGACGATGGTCGATGCAGCGCTGGCCGCGGGCACCGCGCAGCGGCAGAGCGTCTTCGAGCTCTTCACCCGGCGGCTGCCCGGAGCGCGGCGCTACGGGGTTGTGGCCGGGACCGGCCGCCTGCTCGAGGCCATCGAGCGGTTCCGCTTCGGCGACGACGAGCTCGCCTGGCTCGAGACGCAGGGGTTCCTGCGCCGGGAAACGCTCGACTGGCTCGCCGACTACCGCTTCAGCGGCAGCATCTGGGGCTACCCCGAGGGCGAGGTGTTCTTCCCCGGATCGCCGCTCCTCATCGTCGAGGCCGGCTTCGCCGAGGGCGTGCTGCTCGAGACCCTGGCGCTCAGCGTGCTGAACGCGGACTCCGCGATCGCCACCGCTGCCAGCCGCATGGTGAACGCGGCGAACGGCAAGCCGCTCGCGGAGATGGGAGGCCGTCGCACGGGCGAGCACAGCGCCGTCGCCGCGGCCCGCGCGTCATACATCGCGGGTTTCAGCGCGACGAGCAACCTCGAGGCCGGGCGCCGCTACGGCATACCGACCATGGGGACCGCCGCCCACAGCTTCACGCTGCTGCACGACAGCGAACGGGCCGCGTTCGAGGCGCAGATCGCCACCCTGGGCGAGGGCACCACCCTGCTGGTCGACACCTACGACACCGAGCAGGGCGTGCGCACCGCCGTCGAGGTGGCGGGCACCGGGCTCGGCGCGGTTCGCATCGATTCCGGCGACCTGCCGGTGACCGTGGCGCGGGTGCGCGAGCTGCTCGACGATCTCGGGGCCACGAATACCCGGATCACCGTGACCAACGACCTCGACGAGTACACCGTCGCCGCGCTGGCCTCCTCGCCGGTCGACTCGTTCGGCGTCGGCACGTCCGTGGTCACCGGCAGCGGAGCGCCGACCATGGGGATGGTCTACAAGCTCGTCGCCCGCACCGGGGACGACGGGGACTGGGTGTCCGTGGCCAAGCAGTCCGCCGACAAGGTCTCGAAGGGCGGGCGCAAGAGCGTGCGCCGACTGCTCGACTCCCGCGGCCGGGCCAGCGCCGAGCTGATCTTCATCGGCGACGGCCCGGGCGGCGAGGCCGAGGGCGAGGAGTTCGCGGACCGGTCCCGTCAACTGCTCGTCCCGCTCGTGGTGGTGGGCGAGACGCAACCGGGTCACACGGGGGGCGCAGGTCTGGAGGCCGCGCGCTCCCGGCACCGCGCCGCGGTCGCTGAGCTGCCTCCGGTCGCGATGCGGCTCAGGCGCGGGGATCCGGCGATCCCGACCGAGTACCGCTGACCGCGGCTCGCGGGTGCCGTCACTTGCGCATGCGCTCGTAGATCCGCTTGCAGTCGGGGCAGACCGGGAACTTCTCGGGATCCCGCGACGGCGTCCACTTCTTGCCGCAGAGCGCCCGCACGGGCTTGCCGGTGACCGCGGACTCCATGATCTTGTCCTTGGGCACGTAGTGGGAGAAGCGTTCGTGGTCGCCGTCCTCGACCTTGTCCTTCTCCAGCAGCTCCTCGAGTTCGCGGTCGAGCACATCGAGTCCGCCGCCGGAGTCCGGCTGGTCGCGCGTGAAGATACCCATGACACGAGTGTACCCGCGCCCGCGGATCGGGATCCCGGGAGGGTCAGTCGAAGGTCTGGGTGAGTGCGACCAGTTCGGGGCCGGCACGCCGGAAGATGCGTCCGCCGATCAGTGTGCACACGGCCAGGACGACCACTCCGTATGCGACGCCGAAGACGAGCGCGAACATGTTCTCGGCGAAACCCGGATCGATGAGCGCCGGAAATGCCACCCATACGGGCGGCACCGCGAGCAGCGCGGCGAGCAGCATCGAGAAGGTCTGCGCGGCGCCCGAGCCGGAGCCGACCACCGCCGGCTGCGCGAAGGGACTGTCGCCGGGACGGGTCGTCGGGTAGGGCATGAGCGCGGAGAAGACGCTCGAGCTGCCGCTCGCGCTCAACAGGATCGCCAGGTTCATGCCCGCCACGGCGGGCAGCATGCGCCAGTCCCCCACGAGCGTGACCGTGAGGCTCGAGCCGATGAGCACGAGCGGGAGCCCGATCATGAGCACCGGGAACAACCGTCCGATGCGATCATGACGTCCCTTGGTGCCGCTGGCGACATGCATCCAGATGGCCGTCGAGTCCAGCGCCACATCGTTGTGGACCGACCAGCCGAGCAGCAGCAGCATCACCGGGAGCGGCAGCAGCACGAGGGCCTCGAATCCCACTCCGGCGACCCAGAACGCGAGCAGCATCACGACCGGAGCGAGCGGAATCGCGGCGAGTGCCACGCGGTATCTCGGATCCCGCGCCCAGTAGGTGAGGGATCGGGCGCCGATCACCGAGGCGGGACGAGCCGGCACCCGCTCGAACCAGCCGAGCCCGTGACGGGCCGCGCCCGACTCGATCGGCTTGGCGACGGTGCTCAGCGAGACGCGCACGAGGAGGAACCACAGGAGACCCAGGAGCAGCACAGATCCCAGCGCGATCGCGAAGCGGAGATACGCCGCGGCTGCGTCGGTCTCATGCAGGAACACGCCGAAGACCGGCGCGCCGAACGGGCTCCAGGCGAGGATCTCAGCCGCATCGGCGGTCATCGTGCCGTGCGGATCCCTGAGCGCCTGCGCCACGGAGAACACGGCGACCGGCAGTGCGGCGATCAGCACGATCACCCCGGAGGCGCGCAGCGCACCCGACTGGTGGCGCGGCACCACGAGCCGGGAGAGCCCCGACGCGAGACGCGCGCCGGTCACGGCGAGCAGCAGCATGAGCAAGCAGGCGAGAGCAGGCGGCCAGGGCGAAGCCATCCACTCCGGCCGGAACAGCCAGAGCGAGACGAGCCAGACCAGCATCCAGAGCACGGGCCAGCTCAGCACCGTGGTGACGAGCAGCGCGAGGGCGACCGAGCCGGGGCGTTCGGGGAGCCCGGCGAACTGACGCGGCTCCAGGTGGCCACGATTCGCGAAGAACGGCACGAGCACCGCGAGGAGAAGCACCCCTGAGGCGAGCACCACGTCGATTGCGGCACGGTCGCCGGGATCATCCGAGAACCAGCGCGGCAACCAGGCCAGCGCGACCGCGCCGACCACCGCGACCAGACCGAGCAGCACGCGACGCACCACGGCAATAGGACGGCCGCGGAAGGCAGCGAGCAGCAGTGCAGCGCGGAGCCTCAGGAGCCGTGCAACCACTCCAGCCCCTTCCCAGCCTCTTCCGTCCGGGTCAGACTCCTGAACCGCTCCTCGAGGCTGACGCCGCCGCGCACCGCGTCGACCGTGCCCTGAGCGATCACCGCGCCGTCGACGATCACCGCGACATGATCGCAGACCCGCTGGATCAGGTCGAGGCTGTGGCTCGACATCACGACGCTGCCGCCGCCCGCGACGAACTTCTCGAGGATCTCCGTCACGTTCGAGGCCGAGACCGGGTCGATCGCCTCGAACGGCTCATCGAGCACCAGCACCCCCGGCGCGTGGATCATGGCGCACGCGAGGCCGATCTTCTTCTGCATGCCCGCCGAGTAGTCGCTGACCGGTCGTTCCAATGCGGATTCCAGGCCGAACGCCTGTGCGAGCTCGCGGGCGCGAGTGCTCAGAACCGCCTCTTCGACGCCGTGCAGGACGCCGGCGTAGTAGAGCAGCTGCGCGCCGGTGAGGCGATCGAACAGGCGGAGCCGGTCGGGAAGCGTGCCGATGAGGCGTTTGGCCTTGGGGCCGTCCGCCCAGACATCGATGCCGTGCACGGTGACGCGACCGGAGGTGGGCCGGTTGAGACCGCTGATCATCGACAGCACCGTGGTCTTGCCCGCGCCGTTCGGGCCGACGACCCCGATGAAGGATCCGGCGTGCACGGCGATGGAGACCTCCGCCGCCGCCAGCAGATCCCCATAGCTCTTCGTCAGCTCCTCGGTGCGCAGGACGATCGGATTGGCAGCCGCGGCGACGCCGCGTTCCCTGGCGCGCTGCACCGACGGAACCGGGATCTCGACGCGCTCGGCCGGGCGGGGCTGGGCCGGCGCGGGCTCGGGATCCCGAGCGGGATGCGGCGCCGGCGGTGCCGTCTCCTGGATCGCGGTGACGACGGACTCCGTGCCGGTGCCGGAGTACTCGGGAGTCGTTCGGGGATCCGGCTCCGGCTCAGCGACCGGCTCCGGCCCAGCGACGGGTTCGGGCTCCGGCTCGGCAACAGGTTGCGGATCGGCGACGGGCTCGGGCTCCGGCTCGATCACGGGATCCGTCTCGGCAGCGACCTCGGCTCCGGGTTCGGGATCAGCGTCGGCCGGCTCCGGAAGATCGGCTTCCGCACTCGCGTCGCCGGACGGCCGGATAACGGCAGCGCTGGCGGGCTCACCGGAGACGATCCTCCCGGTGACGACCCGACGCGACGCGTGTCGCTTGATCGTGCGCGGCAGCTCCGAAGCCTGATCGTCGATCGAAGCCGCCTCCTCGGCAGGAGACTCCGAGGCGGCAGCGTTCGGGTCAGACGAAGAATTCGGCACAGAGCTAACCTACCAAACGCAGGATGCCTCCGGGTTCGCCCCCGGAGCGGCGATGCCGACTCCGAGGGCGAACCGGCTACCACTCGAGGGTGCCGAGCGTCGCCGTCGTCTCGTACTGCTCCCCGTCGCGGTTGTATCCGATCGTCACTTCACTGCCGCCGGCCTGCATGCGGATGAGCGCTGTGACCGTGGTGAACGAATCGGCCAGGGCTCCGTTCACCGAGGTGATCACGTCGCCCGATCGCAGACCGGCCTCCTCCGCGGGGCTGCCGGGGGTGACCTCGCCGATCACGCCGCCCGTCTGCGTCGTCGCACTGGAGGTCGTCGCCTGGGTGACCCCGAGCTGGCCGTGCGAGGGCTTCTCGCCGTCGATGAGCGCGGCGACCACACGCGCGGTGAGATTGGACGGAACCGCGAAGCCGAGGCCGTCAGAGCCGGCGGCCTCACTCGTGGCAGTCGCCGAGGCGAGCGCCACGTTGACGCCGATGAGCTCCCCCTGGGCGTTCAGCAGCGCCCCGCCCGAGTTGCCCGGGTTGATGGAGGCGTCGGTCTGGATCACCGGGATCACCATCTGGGAGCTCGTCTGCTGCTGCTGTTGCTGCTGCCCCTCCGGGGACTCGAACTCGAACCACGGGAACGGGCTCGATCCCTCATTCGGGTCCTCCTGCTGGCTCTGACCGTCGTCCTGGCCGTCGCTCTGCTCGGGCACCATTGAACTCGACACGGTAATCCCGCGGTTGAGCGCGCTCACGATGCCACTCGTCACGGTGTTGGAGAGGTTCAGCGGGGCTCCGATGGCGACCGCGAGATCGCCGACGTTGATCGCGTCCGAGTCGGCGAACGTGATCGGGGTGAGCCCTTCGGCTTCGACCTTGATCACCGCGAGGTCGGAGAAGGGATCGGATCCGACCAGCGTTCCCTCTTGGAGTGTGCCGTCGCTGAACTGCACCTGGATCGTGGGTTCGGAGGTCGCACCCTCCAGAGTCGCGACATGCGCGTTCGTGAGGATGTAGCCGTCCTCGCTGTAGATGACGCCCGATCCCGATCCGCTCGCTGAGTTGCTCGACACCTGGAGCGTGACCACGCTGGGGGTGGCCACCGCGGCCACTCCGCTGATGGTGGTGGCGCTCTCGGTGTTGTTCAGCGTGAGCGTGCCGCCGCTCTGCGCCTGCACCGTCTGCGGGGTGCTCGCATTGTGGGCGACCACCGCAGCGGCCCCGCCGCCGACCAGCCCGCCCAGCAGCGCGCCGATGGCGATACCCGCGATGAGTCCGCCCTGCCGCGACCGGGGAGCCTCGCTCGCCGGCGCGGTGTCGGTCGCGGTGCCGCCGAATGCTGGGGGCACCGCTCCTCCGGCGGCCGTGGCACCGCTCTGAGGCTCGGCGACGGCCACCGCTCCGGCCTGGGGCGCGGCCGGCTGGCTCGAGACGTGTGGTGCGTCCGGCAGCGGCGTCGTGGGCTGCGTCGGGAAGCCCGTTCCGGCCGAATGGCCGGGATACCGGTCCGCGTGGCCGGAGGGAGCCGGAGCGGGCGCGGAGGTGTGGGGGGGCGCGGGGCTGGGCGCCACAGGGGCGGACGGCGCGTCGGGCAGCCGATGCGCTGCGGGGGTGCCGACCGCCTCGGGCGGGAGCGGCTGGGTGGGCGCGGTCGGCGTCGGATACTGCGTCGTCGCGTCCGGCTGCTCCTGCGGAGTCTGCGGAACCGGGCGCTCGGATTCAGGCGTGGTGCTCATCGGGGTCCTCCTGGGGTTTCGTGTTCCCAGGATGCCCGCCGAGTCTATGTTTTACATATACGCGGGCTGCACGCTACCTGCACGTTGCCGACCCGACCTCCAGTCGCTCGGGCATCTTCTCGATCTTGGCCGGGGAAGGGATGATCCGAGGTGTGGTCCGGAGACGGGCGGACATCCGACGGGCTGGCACTCGGAGAGGAGAAAAGGTGGGAAAGCGTGAGCACGTCTCTGGTGCCGGTCGCTGAAGAACAACTTCCGGTGCGGAACGCTAGGTGAATTCGATGCCGCCGAAGGGTGTCTCGCCCGAGGGCCACCGCGCCACCAGCACGATCACGAAGATCAGCACGCTGATGATTGTCAGCCAGATCGCGAGAACCGAGATGCGTCGTCTCTCTCGACTGAGAAACATCGCGAGGGCCGCGAACTGGGGCGCAGCGACCAGCAGGGGAATCGAGGCGATGAGGGGCGCGGAGAGCGCGGTCACGATCACACCGATGACGGCGCAGACTATCGCCAGCCGCCCCCACACCGTCGCATGCCGGGCGGCCCGCGCAACCTCCTCCGGTTGCTGCTGCGGAAAGACGACGATCTCCGGCCCGTAGGAGTTCGTCGCGGAGCCGGGGTTGAGCGTCAGCACCTGCCTGGCTGGAGAGCACACGCGGAAGGACACAGCCACGACGATCCAGAAGATGACCAGTTGATTGATCGCCGCGGGAAGCCAGAGGAACCCCACGCCGAAGCTGTTGGTGAACGCGGTCGCAGTGTCCGGGCCGAAGGTGTTGATCAGGAAGGCCATCGGGTAGAACAGGAACAGCATGAACGGCAGCACCGTCGGGAACGCGAGTATGCCGTGAATCGTGGACGGCCATGACGCCCACGGTCCACTCAGTTCGTCGGTGAAGAGCATCGACGCGAACAGGGCCACGAGCACGATCCACAGCGCAGCGTTACTCCAGCTCAGCGCCGGCACCCACCATCGGGGCATCCTCCGAGAAGCGTTCACCCTCTGGTCCTCCTCGCGAACCGTCATCGACTCAGACTCCGGGTCCATATCCGAAAGGGAAGGAGTCGGCGGTCAGTATGCCGGCCACCAGTAGGATCATGAAGATCAGCACGCTGAGGATGGTGAGCCCCGCAGCGATGGCCGGGGCGACGAATCGCTTCGCGTGCAGGAGAATCGCGACGAGCGCGCACTGCAGCGCCGCGACCAGCAGGGGGATGGACGCGATCACGGGCGAGGAGAGCGCCGTGATGACGAGGCCCGGCGCTGCGAACGCGACGGCCAGCCACCCCCAGACCCTCGCGTACGCGCTGGCCTGAGCCGCGCCCGCGGGCTCCGGGTGCTCGGCCGCCGTGGTGTCCGCGCCTCGGATCGGCGCCCTCCGCCCCTCCGGGACGATCCGCGAGTGCCCGCTCGCGAAGACGATGACGAAGGTCAGGATCACGAGCAGCCAGTAGGCGAGCAGCAGGTTGATCGCGGCCGGAAACCAGGGTGCCCCTGCGGCGAAGGCGTCCACCAGCACCGGGGCGGTCCGCGACTCGAACTCGTTGAGGACCCACGCGGTGAAAGTGAACAGGAAGATGGCGTACGGAGCGAGAATGAAGGCGGCCGGCATGGACGCTGCCAGCAGGATCGGCCCGACCTCCGGCAGCCCTGAGATCCCGCCCCTGCCCTCGACGAACGCCAGAGCGTAGAGCGCACCCAGGACGAGCAGCAGCAGAGCGTTGCTCCAGCTCACCGCCGGCGCCCACCGGCGGGGCATTCTCCAGAACGCGTTCACTGCTTCACCGTGCTCGTAATGCCGTTGGCAAATGGCTGCCAGATAACTGTTGCCCCACAACGGGAACTCTATGGCTTATTCACGGTTTGTCGTGAGCAAGTTCCGAATCGTTATGGTGCCCCGAGCCGATGAGCTCGGGGCACCACCCTGCGTGTACCAAGAGATACTCACTCCGTCGAGTCGGTTGACTCCACACTCAGCCCGGTTCGGCGACGCCTCGCGACCCACGCCAGTGCCGCCGCACCGGCCGCGAGGACGAGTCCCGCGACGCCGAGCAGCCCGCCCGGGGAGAGCGGTGCCGAACCCGTCACGGGCAGCCGCTCGCTGACGCGGGTGATCTCGTTCTTCGCCCCGCACTCGCCGCGGTGGATCACGGTCTCCTCACCGTCGACCTTCAGTCGGAGACTCTCGACCCAGTAGATCGTGCCGACATGCGCCGTCTCGGTCGTGAACTTCTCCGAGGTGTACTCTCCCGGCTTCGTCACCCTCACCGTGTCGGAGACGAAGATCCGGTTGCCGGCCTCGCAGACCGGGTCCGGGCTGTCTGCGGGTTGCAGGTACGCCTCGAAGATCACGTCGTGCGACACCCCGTCCCTCGTCGACAGCGGGCCCTCGACATCTGCGACGTCCCAGATCTCCTCGCCGACGATTGCGGACGACACCGCGGTCGTGGTGACCTTCGGCTCGGGCACGTTCGTGGTCTCGTTCTCGAGGCCGCACTCGCCGCGGGCGAGTTCAGCGCGGTGCAGTTCGGCGCCTTCATCTCCGCCGCCTCCATCAGCACCGATCTGCCACAGCGTCTCGATCCACCAGATCGTGCCCGCATGCTCCGGAGTCGCGATCGTGCGAGACGACTCGTATGTCCCAGGCCCCGTGACAGCCGTCGCCTCCGTGGTGAACAGCAGGTTCCCCGGCTCGCACACCGGAGCGCCGCCACCGTACTCAGCGCGATACGCGGAGAACGTCACCTCGTGGGTCACGCCCTCACGCGCCGACAGTTCGCCCTCGACGATCGCGGTGTCGTAGAGCTCGTCGCCGTAGAACGCGACCTCCACCGCCTGCGTGGTCACGGTCGGCCCGGTCGCCTCGGTGGTCTCGTTCTCCAGACCGCACTCGCCGCGGTGCACTTCAGTGCGCTCGCCGCCCTCGATCACCCACAGGGTCTCGATCCACCAGATCGTCCCCACATGCGCCGTGGTCGCGACGACCCGCTCGGACTCAACCTCGCCCGGACCGGTCACCTCGGTCGCGCCGGTCTCGAAGAGCCGGTTGCCCGTCTCGCAGACCGGAACCTGCTGCGTCGCCTCCCCGGTCTCCTCAAGTTCCTCCGGCGTCGACGCGCGCTCCTCGAACACTCCCTGGAACGCCTCGAAGGTCACCTCCCACCGGGCGTGATCGTTCCGCGCGAGCTCGCCACTCACGATCGCCGTATCGAAGAGGTGGTCGCCGACCACCGCGTCCTCGACGGCTCTCGTCTCGACCTCGGGGTGCGACACCGTGGTGGTCTCGTTCTCCAGCCCGCACTCGCCGCGGTGCACCAGCTGCGGATCCCCACCCTCCGGGGTCAGATACAGCGACTCGACCCACCAGATCGTCGTCCCGTGCGCGTAACGCACCGGCAAGGATCCCGACTCGACCTCGCCCGGCCCGGTCACGGGCACCTCACCGGAGCGGTAGATCAGGTTGCCGGTCTCGCACGTCGGCTCCGCCGCCGCCGGATCGTCCTCATCGTCGTGGCTGATCGTCTGTGCCGGGGCTCGGTACGCTTCGAATACCAGGTGGTACTCGGCGCCTGCGGCGAAGCGGCCGGTCACTGTCGCCGTGTCGGAGATCTCGTCGCCGATCACCGCGGTCTCGGTCGCCTGCGTCACGACGCCCGGGGTGGAGATCGCGGTCTTCTCGTTCGCGAGCCCGCACCGGCCGGTGTGGAGGTTGGTGCTGCTCCGCCAGTAGCGCTCGGTCCAGTAGACCGTGCCGGCGGACTTCACCTCCACCGGCTCGGACGTATACCGTCCCGCAGCGGTCACGCGCTGCCTGGCCGTGGTCGCCACCGGCTGCAGCACGCACAGCTCCGCGGCAGAAAGGCCCGCGAGCTCCTCCTCCGTCCAGGTCACCGGATCCTGTCGCGCGACCGTCTCGGTCGCCGGCACGGGGTTCCCGTCGTCATCGAGGACCGGCACCGGGTTCCCGTCGGCATCGAACACCGGGTTCCCGTCCGCATCGACCTCGAGCTGATACGTCGGCAGGCCGTCCGCGTCGAGCACGGGCTCCTCGACATCGTAGGGGTCGCCGAGGATCGGATTCCACGAGCTGTCATGCTTCGTCGCTCCGGCCAGCGGCTGCAGGTACGCCACGAAGTCGATATACCCCGGCTGCGGCAACGCGGAGGCTGCGCCCGTGACGATCGCGGTGTCGGTCATCGTGCCGCCCACATCGGCCGACGCCTGCGCCTGACTCGACACCGACCAGGTGCTCGGGGTCGCGGCGGTCACCGTCGCGCTCGCGCCGAGCGTCCCGCCGAGGGTCTTCACCGTCGAGGATCCGGTCGTTCCCACAACCCGCTGCTGCGGCACATTCGACGCCTTCCACGTCTTGATCTTCGGCTCCCAGCCACGAGTGCCGGTGGTCTTCCACTTCGCCTTCGCCGTGATCACCGTCTGCTTCTTCGGCTTCGGGGCATCCAGCGTAAAGCCACGACTCCCGGCCTTGCCGCTGGTCACCGTCACGGACCGCTTGCCGCTGCTCGTGAACTTCGCCTTCGTCAGCGTGATAGACGTCGCCCCCGCAGGCCAGGACACCGTGCCCTGCGTCCTCGCGGAGTTGATCGTGAGCGCGAGCTTCCCGGTCACCTTCTTCGGCGCTACCGGCGCGACCGCGTTCCTCTTCGCCGCAGCGAGCATGGCATTCGCATCGTTCAGGATCGCGCGGCCCTTCGCCGATCCGCGCAGCGTGCTCTTGAGCGAGGAGATCTTGTTATCGGCCCGCAGGATCCAGATCGCCGTGGCGAGGCCCGCCGCCTGGCTGCCCTTCGACGTCTGCGCGTAGGTATCCAGCAGATAGTTCAGCTGACGCATCTTCGACTTCGACGACATCTTGCTCGCCTTGATCCCGGAGGGACTGCGGTACGCGGGAAGCGAGGAGACCGTCGTGTTGCTCGGGAGGTCGGCCCAGGGGTCGGCAACGCCACGCTCCGAGCAGTAGACGATCCTGCCGTTGTGGCGGTAAGCCCCGATCCAGCCGATGCCCGGGATGTTCGAGACTCCCGGACCCTTGCCGGCTGCTTCCGCGACTCCGGTTCCGACGACCGACGAGACGCCGCCCAGCGCACCGGCGAACAGCGCGCCGGCGAGCACGAGCATGACGACCCGGCGCAGGAGCGGAGGTCGTCGACGTGCGGTCGCCGTGCGCCTTCGTGACGCGTGATGGACGGGCACCTCTCGGTGCCCTGAGTCGTTCGCTGCGAGCATGAGCGTCCTTTCTTCGTGAGGATGTCCAGACTGCGCCGAACCGCCCGTCGACCGATTCGGTTATCCACACCTTCGAGTGGCATCGTGGGCGGCTCCGGGACGCACGCGGGGCCGATTCGCCCTGCGATGACTTCCGTGCTAGGCTGATCTCTTGTGCCGCGGGGTGGAGCAGTTCGGTAGCTCGCCGGGCTCATAACCCGGAGGTCGTAGGTTCAAATCCTGCCCCCGCAACGAAATAAGAAAAGAGGATGCCCGGAAGGGCATCCTCTTTTCTCGTTGCAGCGCGAGGCCCGCAACCGAGCGGGTTGTGCCGGATCAGCGCGGCACCGGCCTTTTTCGCACAGGGAGAGGATGCCGCCCTGTGAGCGGCATCCTCTCCTCGGGTGCTATTCGGCCTGCATGGCCCGCTCGATGGCGTCGCGGAGCCGCTCGTCCGCTTCGCCGAACGCCGCCCAGTCGCCCTGCTGCATCGCCTCGTCGCGCTCGCTGAGCGCTTCCTGCATGTCTTTCAGCGCGGTCTCCAGATCGGCCGAGGGGACGCTCGGCTCGACCGGCTCGCCGGGTTCCTCGGACGGATCCTCGGGAGTCTCGCCGCTGATGTCGCCATCGCCGGCATCGACGCCGGAGTTTCCACCGAACAGGGAGTCGAGTGCCTCGTCGAGCGTGTCCTCGAACGCGATCTCATCGCCGAAGGAGGCGAGCACCTTCTGCAGAATCGGGAAGCTGGTGCCCTGCTTCGCCTGCACGTAGACGGGCTGCACGTAGAGCAGACCACCGCCCACCGGCAGTGTCAGCAGGTTACCGCTGATCACCTCGCTCTCCCCCTGGCGCAGGATGTTGAGCAGCTGCGAGACCTGGTTGTCGGTCGTGAAGCTGTTCTGCACCTGCCCGGGCCCGGGGATGCTGGTTCCCTTCGGAAGGGTCAGCAGTTTCAGCGTGCCGTACTCCTCGGAGACGACCCCGTCCTCCGACCCGGCATTCGCATTCGCCGCGAGATAGCCGGTGAGGATATCGCGCTGTCCCGCGCCCTCGGCTCGGGGGATGTAGGTCGAGTAGATGGAGAAGTTCGGATCGGCGTTCGCCCCCGCCGCGAGCGTCAGATAGTAGGGCGGCTGCTTGGGCTGGCCGCTGCCGGCGGAGGTCGAGGCCGCCGTGGAGGTCCCGTCCGCGTTGGTCTGCGTGGTGGTGGTCGTCGTGCGTGCGCTCGTCGACACCGGGTCGGTGGGAGTCCGCCAGGCGTCCTCGTCCGAGTAGAACGCGCCGGGGTCGGTGACGTGGTAGGTGGCGAGAAGCTCGCGCTGCACCTTGAACATGTCGCTCGGGTAGCGCACGTGGCTCAGCAGTTCGCCGCTCATCTCCGAGATGCTCTTCAGCGTGCCCGGGAAGATGCCGCCCCATGCTTTGAGCAGAGGATCCTCCTCGTCCCAGGCGTACAGCGACACCGAGCCGTCGTAGGCGTCCACGGTCGCCTTCACCGAGTTGCGGATGTAGTTGACCGGGTTGCTCAGCTGGCTGCGGCGCGGATTGTCCGCGTCGACGATGAGCTCGTTCATGTCCTTGAGCTCGCTGTAGGGGTACGCGTCGGAAGTGGTGTACCCGTCGACGATCCACACCACGCGGCCGTCGACGACCGAGGCGTACGGCGCCGAATCGATCGTCAGATACGGCGCCACCTTCTGGACGCGGTCGACCGGGTTCCGATCGTAGAGGATCTGGGATCCGTCAACGACCGCGCCGGAGAGCAGCACCTCCATGTCCTGGAATTTGAGCGCATAGATGATCTTCGTGAAGATGTTGTCGATGACCGGGCCGCCGTCCCCGGAGAAGGTGGTGAGATTCTGGCGGGCTCCGTCGCTCTCCTCGACGATCTCCTCCACCGGAGCCTCTTCGGCGGCCGGAGCCTCCTCCGCTCCTTCGGCGGGCTGCTCGGCCGCGTCGTCCTCCGCGGGCGTCTGGGTCTGGTCGTCCGCCGGGTAGTCGAGCTCGATCGGTCGATCCCGCTCGCCGCCGACGATGGAGTACTCGGGAGAGTACATGCCGAAGTACACGCGGGGCTCGAAGTCTCCGAGCCGGCCGCTGGTCGGGATACCGCTCTCCAGGAACACCGGCTCGCCGCCCGAGGATCGCTGGTTGCCGTAGGCCGCCACCAGGCCGTAGCCGTGGGTGTAGACGAGGGTGCGGTTGTACCATCCCTGCTGTCCGTCGACGTTGATGTCGCGGATGGCGGAGACGGTGTCCTCGGTCTTCCCGTCGATCTCGTAGCGATCGACGCTGAGCGAGCTGGGGAACTGGTAGTACTGCCGGCTCTGCTCGAGCTGCGCGAAGGTCGGCGAGACCACCTCGGGATCGATGATGCGGATGTTCGAGGTGGTGACGGCGTCGCCGCGCAGCTGACCGGGCTCGGCGTCGGTGACCGCGTCGTAGCGCTCCACCTCGACCTGGTCGATGCCGTAGGCGTGCCGGGTCGCCTCGATGTTCCGCTCGAGGTACTCGTTCTCGAGGCTCTTCTCATCCGGCTTCACCCGGAATTCCTGGATCGCCCAGGGGTATCCGACGCCCACCACGAGACCGCTGACCAGCAGAAGCGCGGTGCCGATCACGGGGAGGCGCCATTTGCCGGTGAAGGCGGTCACGAGGAAGAGCACGGCGACGAGCACCGCGATCGCGGCGAGGATCTGCTTGCCGGGGATCACGGCGTGCACGACCGAGTACGTCGCCCCGGTGAACCGTCCGCTCGCATCGGTCAGCGAGGCGTACTGGTCGAGCCAGAGGCTGATTCCCTGCAGCAGCAGGTAGAGGGTGGCGAATACGGCGGTCTGGATCCGCGTGGCCTTCGAGATCCTGAAGTCCCGCCCGGAGAACGATATGCCGCCGTAGAGATAGCTCGTCGCCACCCCGGCGATCAGGCAGAGCAGGATCACCGCGGAGGCGAAACCGACGACGCCCTGCCAGAAGGGCAGCTGGAAGAGGAAGAAGGAGAGGTCGAGCCCGAACTCGGCGTCGGTCTCCCCGGTCGGCGACGAGTTGAGCCAGAGCAGCACCCGCTGCCACTGCGACGCGGCCGCGAACCCGCCGAACAGGCCGACGAGGGCGGGAAGCGCCCACTTGACCACCCGGCGCACCGGCTCGACCAGTTCCTGGTAGCGATCGAGCTGCGCGGTGAGACGCGCGTAGACGGGACGCTTGCGATAGGCGAGGTCGATCGCGAAGAAGACCGGAACGGCCATGGCGAGGAAGCCGATGACGAACATGACTCCAGCGGCGATCCACTGGGTCGTCAGCACCGGGAGATACCCCAGCTGCCGATACCACAGCACCTCGGTCATCACCGACGCGACGGCCAGGAATCCGAGGATCAGGAGGATCACCAGGACGACGGTGACGGCGATCGGGGAAATACGGCGGGTGCGGGCCGGCTCTGCTGAGGTGCTCTGGTCGGTCACGTGGGTACTCTCCATCGGGGCAACGAAACTTGCGTTCGTCCAACCCTATCGGGGGCTACTGACAATACCCCCAGCGGACCGCGCTCCTCATCCCGCGCGGCAGCGCTCCACTCCGGCCGCAGAGCCGCCCGCCGCGACCGATCCGATCGCCTCGACCGCCTCGTCGAGATCCGCCACCGGGACGATCTTCATGCCCGCGGGCAGGCGCTCGGGCAGGTCCGCGCAGTTCTCGACCGGCATGAGCATGAGATCGGTTCCCGCGGAGGCGGCCGCCCACAGTTTCGACGACAGCCCGCCGATGGGCCCGACCGTCCCGTCGACGTCCATCGTCCCGGTGCCGCTGATCGCCAGCCCGCCGGTGAGCTCACCCGGTGTCAGCAGGTCGTAGACGGCGAGCGCGAAGACCAGTCCGGCGCTCGGACCGCCGATCCGGTCGAGCTCCAGCTCGACGTCGAACGGGACATCGAGCTCCGGTGCCGCGGTGACGCCGAGCATGAGCTCGCCGCTGCCGTCGAGGCTCTCCGGGACGAGCGATATCTCGAGCCGCCTCCCCTCGCGCTCGACCTCCAGCAGCGCCGCGTCGCCCGCCTCCCGATCCCCCACCTCGGCTCGCAGTTCCGCGACGGTCGACACGGCCTTCCCGTCGACGCCGAGCAGCAGATCCCCCTCGCGCAGCGTGCCGACCGCCGGCCCGTCCTCGAACACGCCGGCGACGACGACGGTGCTCTGCGGCGGGGTGCCCAGCTTGTTCAGGGCCGCAGCCGTGGCCGTCGCCTGGGAGGAGAGCATGAGCTCGGCGTTCTGCTGCGTACGCTCGTCGGAGGAGACCTCATCGGGGAAGACCGCCTCCCGAGGGAGGATCTGCTTGGTGGGATCCGTCATCGCGCCCAGGACGCGCAGCCAGCTCGCCGGGTGCTCGGGGCTGCCGGAGATCACGACGCTCAGCACGTTCAGGGAGCCGGCGGTCTCGTAGGTCTCGGTCCCGTCGACCTGCAGCACGTCGAAGGTGCCGTCCTCGGTCTCGATGGTTCCGAAGACGTCGACGACCGGCCCCGGCGCCTGGATGGCGTAGGGCGACGGGGTCGTGGAAGCGAGGAGGATCGCCGTGGCCGCCATCGCCGCCGCCAGCCACCAGCGCCAGGCCCCTCGCTTCGCCATCCGGCTCCCACCTCGCGCTCTCGTCCTGTTCGCAGCAAGCGCAATGGAGCGCCTCCCGAAACGGAGACACTAGCAGCACAATCTGGGTCGAATACCGTAGCGTTGAGGACATGAGCCAGAACGATCCCGACGACGCCGCGCACCCCGACGAGGACGGCGAGAACGAGGGCGCGCCGGATCCCGGCGGCGACGCCGAGGCGCTGCAGCGGCTGCTGAGGGATCTGCTCTCCGCGGAGGGCGGCAACGGCCTGGTCGGCTTCGACCCCGCGGCCCTGGCCCAGGCCGCCGGCCTCCCCGGCGACACCGGTTCGCTGCAGGGCCTCTTCGCCACGCTGCGCCAGGCCATGCAGAGCCCTGGCGAGGGCATCGACTGGGGCATCACCAGGAGCACCGCGATCGAGGTGGCCGCGCAGGGGTCCTCGGCCGAGGACGGCGCTGCGGCCCTGCGCGCCTTCCCCGTCGCCGGCCTCTGGCTCGACGAGGCGACCGAGGTCGGCCAGAGCCCCGACGCACCGCGGACCCTCACCCGCGTGGAATGGGTGCAGCAGACCGTCGACACCTGGATCAGCCTGGCCGAGCCGGTGGCCGAATCGATCTCGAATGCGCTCATGGACGCGCTGGACGATCAGCTCCCCGAAGAGCTCCGCACCGCGGTCGGAGGCTTCGGACCGATGCTGCGCAGCGTAGGCGGGGCCCTCTTCGCCACTCAGCTCGGGCAGGTCGTGGGCAAGCTGTCCCGCGAGGTGGCCGCCGGCGGGGATGTGGGCATCCCCCTCTTCGCAGGTCCCGGGAGGGAGGGCGGGGTGCTCATCCCGAGCGGAGTCGCGTCCTTCGCCGAGGGACTGGAGCAGGACTCCGAGGCGGTCACCCTCTATCTCGCCGTGCGGGAGCTGGCGCATGCGCGGTTGTTCCGGCATGCGAAATGGCTGAGGCTCCACCTCAGCACCGCGATCGCCGAGTATGCGCGGGGCACCAAGATCGATACCCACCGCATCGAGGAGCTGGCCCGGGACATCGACCCCTCGGACACCGAGGCGGTGCAGCGCCTGGTGTCGAGCGGGGCGCTGATCCCGCCGAAGACCCCGGAGCAGGTCGCGGCGCACGAGCGACTGGAGACGATGCTCGCCCTGGTCGACGGCTGGGTCGACGTGGTGACCGCCGACGCGGTCACCCGTCTGCCTGGCGCGGATGCCATCGCCGAGATGGTGCGTCGCCGCCGCGCGACCGGCTGCCCTGCCGAGCACGCCTTCAGCACGCTGGTCGGGCTCGAGCTCAGGCCGCGCCGCCTGCGCGAGGCGGCGGCCGTCTGGCGGCTGGTCGAGGAGCGGGGCGGGGCGGCCAGGCGCGACGGCCTCTGGGCGCATCCGGATCTGCTGCCGACCGCCGAGGAGCTCGACCACCCGGCGAGACTGCTCGAGCGGCTCGGGCTGGCCGGGGCCGAGCCGGGCGAGCAGGAGCCGGATGACTTCGATCGCGAGCTCGCCAAGCTGCTCGACGGCGAGTTGCCCCCGCCCGCGGACGGCACTCCGCCCGCCGAGGACGACGGCCCCGCGCCGGTCTGAGCCCTCGCGACGGGGCGAGGCACCGGACGGCGGGAATCACGACCGTCGAGTTGCCCCGGACTCGCCCCTCACAGTCGCGAGAGGGCGTGACGTTCTCGGCCTCCGCGGCTCAGGGCTGTGGACAACGACGACCGCACCGCGGACGCTGCCAGAGTGGACGCATGACAGCGTCCTACGCCCGCCTCGATCCGTCCCTGCCGCTCTGCTGGGAGGACGAGAACACCCTCAGGCTCGGCTTCGACCGCGCCGAAGCACGATTCACGCGGCCCTCCCCCGCTGTTCAGCGCCTGCTCTCGGCCTTGCGCTCGGGTATCCCGGGCGATCGCATCGGCCGGACCGTCCGCGAGTCGGGCGCCACCCGCGCCGAGTGGCACGAGGTCTCGGAACGACTGGGATCCGCGCTGATCCTCGACCCGCCTACGCCGCCGATCGTCCGTCCGGCTCCGCGGATCGGCCTGCTGGGCGGCGGCGCCTCGTCCGAGCAGCTGGGTGCCGCGCTGCTCCGCGCGGGATGCCGGGTCGCGCCGTTCCGCTCCCGGCACCCGGAGAGGGCCGAGCCCTTCGACCTCGTGATCGTGATCGAACGGTTCATCGAGGCCCCGCACCGCGCCGGGCGCCTGCTGGCCTCCGGGCTGCCGCAACTGCTCCTCCGCTTCACGGATCGCAGCATGCGGCTCGGCCCGATCGTGAGCGGACGGGGCCGGCCCTGTCACACCTGCGCGATCCTGCACGACTCGGAGGCCGATCCGGCGGTGCCGGCCCTCGCCGCGCAGCTTCTCGGCGGAGCACCCGCCGCCGAGACCCTGGCGAGTGCCGAGTTCGCCGCCGTGCTCGCCATCGCCACCGTACTCCGCTGGTGGGTCGGCGGCCGCGAGTACGACGGCACCCGGGTGACCGTGCCGGTGCGCGACGGGCTCCCCGTGGCGGAGCTCGAGCGCGACACGGTGCGGCCTCACCCCGACTGCGGCTGCGGGATCGCGGACTAGGGCGTCGAGGGACCCTTCGGCGAGGATGCGGTTGCAGCGCTCCGCCTTGCCGTTGTGACGCGGCACATACGGGGTGACCCGCTGACGGCGGGCCGGGAGCACGGCTCGCCGAGAGCTTTTGTGCGGGCGAGACGGGTGCATCCGTCGATCGCCGGAGGAGCGTCGCGATGTGGGTTCACGTCGCGTCATCGCGTGCTGGCGAGATGAGCTTCGACAGGGGTGAGGACCTGTCGAGCATCTCCATGAGACGTTCTGCGCTCATGAGTGCCAGCCCGTCGGCGCTTCCGAGCACCAGGAGTTTGTCGCCTGGTTCGAAACCGTGGTCGCGGCGCGCCTGCGCGGGGATGGCGATCTGTCCGCGTTCGCCGATCGTGACCGAGCCGTAGAACTTCCGTCCGCCGGGCCCGGTCACGACGTCGGCGACCTCATCATCTTCAGTTGACATGGAATACATGTTATACATGTCATGTGGTGGACGCGCGCAGATCGAAGAGGAGTCGTCGAATGGTCCTGGTCGTCGGCGTCGTAGTCGGGGTCGTCGTTGTCGTCGCCGGTCTGGGGATCGGGTTCTACGCTTGGAACAACACCACCTTCGCCGCCCGCGACCGAGACGCCGTGACGGAGGCCGGCTACGTCGAGCACACCCACGAGCTCACGAACGGCACTCGGCTCAACTACGCGGAAGGGCCCGCGAACGGGTCCGCGGTGCTGCTCGTCCACGGCCAGGGCAGCGCGTGGGAGAGTTACGCGCCCGCGTTGCCGGAACTCGCGCAGGACTTCCACGTCTTCGCCATCGATGTCGCGGGCCACGGTTCGTCGAGTCGCACGCCCGGCGGGTACGACGTTCACGCCATCGGTGCAGGTGTCGCCTCGTTCATCGACGACGTCATCGGCGAGCCCGTGATCCTGTCGGGCCATTCCTCAGGTGGGCTTATCGCCGCATGGGTGGCGGCGAACGCACCAGCACAGGTCGCGGCGGTGCTGTTCGAGGACCCGCCGTTCTTCTCCACCGAGCCGGATCGCATGCCGCAGCAGTTCAACTACGTTGATCTCGCGACCCCCGCGCACGAGTTTCTCCAGCAGGATGATGAGACCGATTTCGCGAGCTGGTACGTCGAGCACAACGCGTGGATCCGCTACTTCGGAAGCGGCCACGAAGGCATCGCCGGGTACGCGCGCGACTATCGCAGAGCCCGCCCTGACGAGGCCCTGAACATCTGGTTCCTCCCGCCATCGGTGAACAAGTCCTTCCGATACATGCACGAGTTCGATCCGGCTTTTGCCGACGCGTTCCACACGCTCGACTGGCAACGTGACTTCGACCAACAGGCGACGCTCGAAGCCGTCGAGGCGCCGTCGATCCTGGTGCACGCGAACTGGAGGATCACGGACGCGGGAATCCTCGAAGGAGCCATGACCGACGACGACGCGGCGCGCGCCTGCGCCGCACTGCTCGACTGCCGAATCGAACGTGTCGCTACCGGCCACAGCTTTCACGACGAAGACCCTCGCTCCTTCGTTCGACTCATCCGGCGGCTAGGTGACGCAACCGTCTGAAAGCCCGGGAGGCGCCGCTCTGGCGCGGTCAATCGTCGACGACGTCATGGCCGGCAACAACTAGTGCCTGCCCGAGCGCGGCAGCGGCAGCCCGGCCTCCGCGACGAAGCGCGAGGGAGCCCGGTCCGCCCGGGCGCCGCCCGCGGTGCCGGATATCCTGAGCACGTCCCGCGCGCGGGTCAGAGCGACGTAGGCCAGGCGGCGCTCCTCATCGATGGCGCGCGCGTCCTCCGCGTAGACGATCGGCAGCAGCCCCTCGCTCATGCCGATCAGATGCACGAGGGACCACTCGAGCCCCTTCGCCGCGTGGATCGCGCTCAGCGTCACCGCTTCGAGCGCCGGTTCGTGATTCACCCGCGAACGGGCGAGCAGCTCTTCGCTGAACTCCTGAATCGTCGTCTTCGGGGGGAACTCGTCGACCAGGGCGAGGATCGCGTTCAGCGACTGCCAGCGCTCGCGCGCCGCGGCGCCCTCCGGCGGCGCGGTCCCCCACCCCACCGCGCGGAGCAGATCGCTGACGATCTGGAAGAGCGGCCGGTCGTCGGCGACCTTGGCTTGTCCGCGCACGAGCATGACGGCCTGACGCACCTCCGCGCGGTCGAAGAAGCGCTGCGCCCCGTGCACCGTCGTGTCGACGCCCAGGCCGTTCAGAGCCGCCTCGATCTCCGCGGACTGGGCGTTCGCCCGATAGAGCACGGCGATCTCCGCCGCCGGCGTTCCCGCGTCGATGCTCTCCCGGATCGAGGCGGCCACGGCCTCCGCCTCCTCGCGCTCGCTCCGGAACCACTCGAAGGCCGGTTCGCTCTCCCCCGTCTTGGCGCTGTGCAGGGTGAGCGCCCCCGGCTGGTCGCGCATCAGCCGGTTCGCCGCCCTGACGATCGACCCCGAGGAGCGGTAGTTGCGCTCCAGGCGGAACTGCCGCGCGCCGGGATGCTCCTCGTCGAAGCGCAGGAGGTAGGCGTTGTCGGCGCCCGCGAAGCCGTAGATCGTCTGGCTCGCGTCGCCGACCACGCACACGTCGTCCCGGTCGCCGAGCCAGGCGCGCAGGAGCGCGTGCTGCAGGGGCGAGACGTCCTGATACTCGTCAACCGTGAAGAACCGGAACCGCTCGCGCACCTGCACGGCGACCCGGGGTTCGGACTCGATCATCCCCGTGGTGAGGATCAGGACGTCCTCGAAATCTATCTGCCGCCGTTCCTCGAGCCGAAGCGCGTAGTTCTCCTGAAGACGGATGAGCTGCTGCGCATCGAGGCCGTTCGGCGCCGTCCGCTCGCCCGCGTGGAGGCGGACGGAGTAGTCCTCGATGCTGAGCATCGAGACCTTGCGCCACTCGATCTCGGACGCCACGTCGCGCAGCGCCTCCTTCGAGAGGCCGAGGTCGAGCGCATCTGCCAGTTGCGCGAGCGTCGGGATCTTTCCCCCTCCGAGCAGTTGGGGCGCCGGGCCTCCGACGAGCTGCGGCCAGAAGTATCCGAGCTGCGCCAGCGCCGCGGAGTGGAAGGTCTGCGCGCGCACGCCCTCCGCGCCGAGCCCGCGCAGGCGCGCCTGCATCTCGCCGGCCGCTTTGCGCGTGAAGGTGACTGCGAGCACCCGCTCGGGCGCATAGACACCGCTGCTGACCCCGTGCGCGATGCGATGGGTGATGGTCCTCGTCTTGCCCGTACCGGCTCCGGCGAGCACCGAGACGGGACCGCGCAGGCACTCGGCGATCTGCCGCTGATCGGGGTCGAGCCCCTCGAGCGCACGCTCAGCCACCATCGCCCTCGGCGACCCACAGGTCGATCAGCCACCTGGCGATGGACATCGGCATCGGAAGCCTGATCCCGGGCGCGGGGTCGCTCAGCTCCCGCCGCGTGAACCAGCGCACCTCGGAGAGCTCTCCGGGATCGGGGACGAGCGCGTCGGGATCCGCTCCGGCTGCGGGTCGGGCGCGGAACCCGAGCATGAGGGAGCGCGGGAAGGGCCACGGCTGGGAGACGACGTATCGCACGTCGTCGACGCGGAGACCGGACTCCTCCTCGATCTCGCGGATCACGGCCTGCTCCGCCGATTCGCCGGCCTCGATGAAGCCCGCCAGCAGCGAGAAGCGGCCGCTCTCCCAGAGCGCGTTCGACCCGAGCAGCAGACGATCCTCGTGTTCGACGAGGACGATCACGACCGGGTCGGTGCGCGGGAAGTGCTCTCCTCCGTGCGCGTCGATGCGCGCCCACCCGCCCAGCGCGGGTCGCGTCGGGCCGCCGTCCCGCGGCGAGAAGGGCGAGGTGCGGTGCCAGGCGATGAGCGCCAGCCCGACCGCCAGCAGCTCGCCCTCGACCGGATCGAATCCTGCGCCCGCCTCGAAGGGCTGGCACCAGCCCGCCTGCGGCTCAGGTTCGGGTCGGGATCCGTCGACCGCTTCGGCGGCGAAGACCGGATCTCCCGCGGCGCGGCCGAGGTAGTAGTGGTCGGGTCCGCGACGGCCTTCGACCGGGATCAGGTCGAGCGAGGTGCGCTCGGCCCCGCGTTCCCGCACGGCGACACGGCCCTCGCGGAAGCGCAGCAGACGCGCGCCGGGCTCTGCCCAGGCCGCGTCGAGCGCGTCCTCGCTCGCTCTCGCGGCGGCGTCCCTGTCGATGTACCCGCCGGTCAGCTGCGGGTGCGGCGTCCCGGTCATCCGGCCTCCTCAAAGGTTGTTCGAAGGTTTCAGCCCGTGCGCGTGGCGCGCACCTCGGCGGCGGGCCGCTGTTTACGCTGAGTGCATGATCAGCACCCCTCTCACCTTAGCCGCGCTCGCCACCTCGGCGGTCCCGGGCCTGCGGGTCGTCGGCAGCCGCGCCCACGACGACGAGGGCTACGATGCGGCGGTGCTGGTGAGCGACGAGCGCGAGTTGCTGGTCCGGGTTCCGCGCACGACCGTTGCCGAGGTCCGGCAGTCCGGGGAGCTGCTGGGACTCGCAGCCCTCTCCCGGGGCGCGCGGGAGGAGCTTCCCTTCCGCGTTCCGGAGACCCTGGGGGTCACGCGGGCCGGCGATACCAGGGCCGTGGTGTCGACGTTCCTGCCCGGGGGGAGGATCGCGGCCGCGGACCTCGAATCCGATGCGCTGCTGCTGCTCCCTATCGCCGAGGCGCTGGCCGCGATCCATCGACTGCCGACCGCGCTGGTCCATCAGTCGGGCCTGCCTGCGCGCTCCGCCGAAGAGGTGCGGCGGAACGCGGCGCGCCTCGTCGAACGCGCGGCGGAGACCCGGCTGCTCCCGCGGACCGTGCACGGCCGCTGGCTGCAGCTGCTCGGCCAGACGCAGCTGTGGGATTTCGACCCCACCGCGGTGCACGGATCGTTCGACGCGGACCAGGTGCTCGTCGACGAGGACCGCGTCGTCGGGGTGCTCGGCTGGGGCGACTTCTCGGTGGGCGACCCAGCGGCCGATCTCGCGTGGCTGCTGGAGGCGGGGCCGGAGGTCCTGGACGCGGTGATCGCGAGATACTCGGCCGGTCGGGGCTCGGGAGGAGGGGGCGATCTGAGGTTCCGCGCTCAGCTCCACCACGAGCTGGGCGTCGCGGCCTGGCTGATCCACGGCGTGGAGGCCCACGACGACGCGATCGTCGAGGACGCGGTCGGCATGCTCGATCGGCTCGTCGATCGGCTCTCCCGTCCGGGCGGCGCGGCACCTGCTCGGCGACCGGCGTCTCCCGGCGAGGCCGAGCGGATCCTCGACGAGGTCCCCGAGCTCCCCGAGGATCGACGGAGCGAGACCGCCGAGTACGAGGCCCTGGACGAGGACCGCGCGTTCTCGCTCGAGGCCGACTTCGCCGACGACGGCCATGAGGACCTCGAGGAGGGGCCGCCCGGTGCCCGGGAATCGCGGAGCGACCCCGGAGACGATTCGGCGGACGCGACGGAGGCCTATCGCCGCGACGCGGCCGAGCACGCGACGGAGCCCATCGACCCTCTCACCGACCGCTGAGCCCGCGCCTCTTCGCCGTCACTCCCCGTCCGCGGGATCGGCCGCGTCGAAGCCGACCGCCTGCGCCGAGCCCCTCCACAGTCCTTCGAGTTCCTCCAGGCTCCGATTGCCCTCGCCTCTGAGCTCCTCCCCCTCCGCCACGTAGAACAGGGTCACATCGATCTTCTCGGGAGAGATTCCCGACCATCGCGCATAGGCCTGCCGGTAGAGGTCGAGTTGCAGGAAGCGCGAGCTGCGCTCCGCGTCATCGCGGGGCGGACGGCCCGATTTCCAGTCGACCACCTCGTAGCGCGCCTCCGGGCCGTCGCCGTCGCGATAGACGGCGTCGAGCTTGCAGACGAGCGTGCGACCGGCGAAGGGCAGCGCGATCTCGAGCTCGACCGCTATGGGCTTCCGATCCGCCCACCTCGACGCCTCGAAGCGCTGGATCAGCGGTTCGAGGTCGCGATGGACGTCGAACTCCTCTCTCTCGGGATCGACGGCGCCCGGTTCGAGGCCGGGAAGCACGAGAGCGGTGCCGATACCGGTCGTGGCCCGACGTTCGACCCACTCGTGGAAGCGGTTGCCGGTTCTCGTCCTCCGGTAGGGGCGTTGCGGCACCGGACGGAGCCGGTGCCGCTCGGCCCAAGCCGGGTTCTCCACGAACTCGTGGAAGGAGGAGGCGGTGATCCGTTCGGCGAGCACCGTCTCTCCGTCGCCCCGCCGGGCGGCCTCTCGCTCGGCCAGCAGCAGACCCACGGTGGGGTCGACGGGCTCGGCATCCGCACTCGCGATCGCCGTGCGCACCGCCGCGGCGGCTCGTCGCACCGCAGCCGCGCGCACGCCGAGAGGATCGAGCGGCCACTGCATCGTGTACTCGTCCGTCCGGCTCGGATCGTCGTCGTGCCGGCTCTCCTCCGGGAGCGCGGCGCTGAGCGGACGGTCGAGCGGCCGTTCGACCCGTCCGTGCCCGTTCCCGGCGGACTCCTCCCGCGGGCGCTCCTGCTGCGCGTGCCCCGCGAGCTCGCGCAGATAGGGCGATGGCTTCCTCGGCCGGCTCTGCCCGCCCCAGAACGATCCGCTGAGCAGCAGTCGCCCCGCGGAGCGGGTGACCGCGACGTAGGCGAGGCGCCGCTCTTCGGCCGCGTAGCGCTCCTTGAGCTCGTTCCGGTAGTCCGTCAGCCGGCCCCTGAGCTCCTTCTGCGTCGTCGCGATGCGCCAGTCGAGCACGGGACGCGCCGCAGCGTCCGCGCGCAACTCGTCCGGCAGCTGTCCCTTGCGAAGCCACCCCGTCCCGTCGCGGGGCGTCGCGGGGAACTCGGCCTCGACGAGTCGGGGCACCGCGACGATGTCCCATTCCAGCCCCTTGGATCCGTGTGCGGTGATGAGATGCACGGTGCCGGGAACGGGGGCGGCGACGTGCTCGGCGGTCTCGTCGGCCTCGACGGCTCGCTCGATCCATTCCAGCAGCGAGGGCAGCGTGCCGTGCGCGTCGATCGCGAGGTGCTTCTCGACCAATTCGACGAAGACGTCGAGGTTGGTCATCGCGACGGCTCCGGCTTCGGCCCAGCGATGCTCGTTCGCCTCCAGCTCGATGTCGATGCGCAGAGCTCGCACCACGGCCCAGATCAGCTCGACGATGTCTCCGGCCACGCCCTGCCGCAATGATCGCAGCATCAGCCCCGCGTCTCGAAGCCGCTCTCGCCCGACGGGGCTGATGCCCGCGAACGCGGGGTGCTCGACGTCTCTCACGGCGACGAACTGGTCGAGCGCGTCGACGAGGGTGAATTGCCGGTCGGGGTCGGGAAGCATCCGATCGGCCTCCCGGTCCTCATCGCCGAGCCGCTTCTGCGAGACGTCGCGCGCCTCGAACCAGCGGGCCGCATCGCGGAGACCGGCGATATCCGCGACGCCGACGCGGAATCGGGGACCGACGAGCAGCCGTATCAGCTCCCCGCCGGCATCGGCGTACCAGAGGCAGCGGAGCGCACTCACCACGTCCGTGATCTCCGGCGTGCTCAGCAAGCCTCCGAGACCCACGATCCGGTTCGGCACGCCCGCCTGGGCGAGCACCGCGGAGAAGGCCGCCATATGACGGCGGTTGCGGAAGATCACGGCCGCGGTCGGCAGCGCCCCGTGTTCGGCTTCGTGCGCTTCTCGCGCTCGGGATACCCAGGCTGCGACCTGCTCGCGCTCCTCGTGCACGGTCTCCGGAAAGATCCATTCGACTGTCCCTTGCGGAGCGCCGGTGCGGGGGCGCAGGCGCGGAACGTCGATCACGGAGTCCGCCGCCAGCGGTGCGGAGATGACGTTCGCGGCCTCCAGCACCGTCTCGGGATTGCGCCAGCTGGTCGACAGGGTGAGCGTGGCCGCCCGGTGCTCCGAGCCCGGGGCGCGGAAATCGGCGTGGAATGATCGCAGGCCCGCGGCGGAGGCACCGCGCCAGCCGTAGATCGACTGATGCGGGTCGCCGACGGCCATGACCGGAGCACCCGCGAAGATCCGTGAGAGCAGACGCGTCTGCCCGACGGAGGTGTCCTGCACCTCGTCGAGCAGGACCGCCCGGTGGCGGCCGCGCAGCACCTCGGCCGCGTCGGTCGAATGCTCGAGGGCCCTCACGGCCAGGACGAGCTGATCGGAGAACTCGATGAGGCCTCTGCGGCGCTTCTCCTCGGCGAACTCACCGGCGAGTCGGGCGATGAGCGGCGTCTCCGAGACGTTCGCGACGGCGTCGCGCACGGCAGCGTAGTTCTTGCCGGCCGGACCGCCCACCGGGTCTTTCTCGTCGTAGGGCAGGTCGATCACCCGGGAGAACTCCGTCACGATCGCCTGGACGCGGTCGAGAGTGGTGAGGTGGTCGGCGACGGCGTGATCCATGCCGATCACCTGGCGCACCAGTTCCGGGATGCGAAGACCGCTCGAGGCGAGTCCGGGATCGCCGCTCGCGAGAATCACCTCTCGAGCGATCCGCCAGGCGGTGGCCTCGTCGATCATCGTCGCCCCGGGCAGGAGACCCGCGGAGACGCCGAACTCCTGCAGCACCCCCGCGGCGAAGGAGTTGTAGGTGCTCACCTCCGGGAGATCGAGCCCGTCCGAGAGCAGGTCGACGAGCGCTGTCGCCCGCGCAGCCTCGGCGCTCGTGAGCCGGCCCCGTTCGGCGGCATCGGCGAGTCGCGCGCCGAATGCCTCCAGCCGCCCGACGATGCGTTCCCGCAGTTCTCCGGCGGCCTTGCGCGTGAAGGTGAGGCCGAGCACCTGATCCGGCGCGACGAGACCGTTGGCGACGAGCCACACCACCCGCGCGGCCATGGTCTCCGTCTTGCCGCTGCCGGCGCCCGCCACGATCAGCGCACTGCCCTGAAGCGGATGCTCGATCACGGCGCGCTGCTCCGAGGTCGGCACGAGCGCGGATCTCGGTGGCTCGGCGAGCAGCTCGGCGATGCGAACGGCGGAGAACACGGCGGTCATGCGTCGCTCACCGCCCGGATCACATGGATCCTGCACGCCCCGGGGCGGTAAGGATCGCTGCAGTGGTGCTCGATCCGCGCGGTGAACGAAGCGGCGGCCATCACCTCGGCGATCTCCTCGACGCGGCGCACGAATCGCTCCTGGGCGTCGTCGTTCAGCGGCGCCTGAGCCCGTTCGACGAAGCCTTCGCCATGCGTCGCCTCGGGGTGCACGTAGAGCAGACGGGCTCCCCCGTTGACGATCCCGCCCGCGTCCGCATCACCGCCGGCGTCCGATCCGTTCTCGGCTGCGAACGCCCCGCGGAGCACGCCGAGCTGGTAGGCCTGCAACTGCGCGTGCTCCGCGGTCTCCGGGCCGGATGGAGGCTTCGCGCCGGTCTTGAGGTCGAGCACGCTCACCTCGATACCGTCGGTGACCGGACGGCCCTCGAGACGGTCGGCCGTCCCCTTCAGCCGGGCCCGACCGAGCGACACGCTGAAACCGCTCTCCCGTCCGAGCAGGCGGCGCTCCGAGGATGCGAACTCGCGCAGGTAGTCGGCAAGGCCCCGGACCATCGACTCGGCGATCGCCCGGGTGCGCGCCGCTTCCCATTCGGCTTCGAACGGGAGCCTCCGCCACTCCCGTTCGATCTCCGCGAAGATCGCCTCGGGATCGCTCGTGTCGGCGGTCTCGAAGGCCCGGTGCACGAGCGTGCCGATGGTCATCGCGAGGCTGCCGGCACCCCCGCCGAGGGCGCCGATGGCCCAGTCGAGGGGGCAGGTCTCGGCCCGTTCCAGTTGAGACGGGCTCACCGGGACGTGCCGATCGGGCAGCGAGAGGTCGTGGAGCGGCGCCTCAGTGCTGGGCGGCAGCACCCCGTACCAGTCGTCCGGATGCGCTCCCGGAACCGCGGCGCGCGCCAGCGCGGCGAGCGACGACCGCGCCTCCTCATCCGTCGGATCGTCCGCGAGCCGGCGCCGCATCTGCGCGGTCGCGCCGCGAAGGGTCAGGCGGGCGCTGGGCATGCCGGCGCTGAGATGCTCCCTGCCGAAGCCGAAGAACGCACTCGGATGGTGCTCGTCGTCGCTGACGGCGACCACGAGCAGTTCGCGCCGCGCGCGCGAGCAGGCCTGCGCGAAGAGCCGCAACTCGTCGTGGACCGTGTCCCGGCGCGAGGGATCGGACGGGCGTCCGTCTCTGAGCCAACGCTCGAGCGCGACCGTGCCGAGCAGCGATCCGCGCGTGCGCGTGTTGGGCCAGGCGCCATCCTGCACCCCGAGCACGGCGACGAGATCGAACTCGTGGCCGACTGCGCCCTGGGGTGTGGTCACCGTCACCTCGTCGCGCTGCGAACGCCGCGCGAGAGAGTCCTCCGGCACGGCGCTCTCCAGCAGTTCTTGCAGCAGTTGCGCGATCGGCTGCTCGCTGTGCTGCTCCTCGTGCCGCTGCAACGCGAAGAAGAGCCCCATGACCGCGTCGAGCGAGCGGTGCGCCTCGTCGGCTCGGAATCCCCGCTCGCCGAGCGCGTCCTCCTGCCAGGCCTCGGCCAGCCCCGTCTGCTCCCACAGCTTCCAGAGCACCTCTCGCGGCGTGCCCCCATCGGCGTGCTCCTTCACCCCGCCCGCGACGATCAAACCGAGTCGCCGCAGCGCCCGACCGCCGCGGCTGTCGATGAGCGGACCACCGCCCGGGAAGGCGAGTCCCTCGAGGATGAGGTCGTCGGTGCTGCGCGCCTCGCGCTCCTCTTCGCGTGCGCGTCGCCGCTCGTCGAGCGTCAGCGCACCGCGCAGGCGTCGCACGGCGACCGGGTCGAGCCCGCCGAGCGGGCCGCCGAGCAGACGGAGCGCGTCCTGCGCCCCGAGCGGCTGATCGTCCAGCGCGTGCTGCAGCAGACGGATCAGGTCGCGAACGACCTGATGCTCGCGGAGGACGAGCCCGCCGGCCGACACGCCCGTCGGCACCTGGTGCGCGGCCAGCGCGCGCGACACGCGGGCCGTCTCGGCCCGCGACCGGCAGATCACCGCCATGCCCCGCCAGCGCATCGGATCGGACCCGTCGAGTCCCAGCCGACTGCGACGCAGCCTATTGGCCACGATGCCCGCCTGCTCGGACGGCGACGAGGCGACCGCGAAGCGCACCGTCGACCCGCCGCCCGCCCCGAGATCGGATCCTCCCGCGGCGGGCGCAGCCGGCGCCGCCCGCTGCGCCCCGCTTCCGACGACGCCGATGCGCGCGGTGAGACCCCTCACCAGTTCCCGGATCTCCGCGGCGTGACGGTGCGCGGTCCCGAGCACGCACAGCTGCTCCGGCTCTTCCGCCGACCCCCGCAGGGCCCGCCCGCCCGCGCCTTCACGCCGGGCGAGCTGGCCCGCGAGGTCTTCGAGCACCCGCGGCCGCTCCCCGTGAAAGGTTCCGGTCGCGGTGTCGGGGTCGCCGAACACCCATACGCGGCCGCCGCCGGCCGCGCAGGCGGCCAGCAGTGCGAGATCGCCTTCGCCGAGCTCCTGCGCATCGTCGACCAGCAGGAGCCTCGGCACGGCGGCCCGCCCCGAGCGCACGGCATGACCCGCGGCCCGGAGCAGCGCGCTCGGGCCGATCTCGGAACCGCGCGCTCCGGACAGTCTCCGGCCCACTTCGGCGACGATGCCGAGCGCTTCCGCCCAGCGCTCGAGCAGACGATCATCGGGGATCCGAGTGACGGCCTCTCTGGCCGCCTGCCCCCGCAGGCCCCGCAACCGCTCGAGCAGCTGCAAGGGGTCGAGGTCGAAGTCGTCGAGCACCCGCCAGAACTCCCGCAGCTCTCCGCGGAACGCGGGACTGCGCAGCACCTCAGGCGGGAGAGGCCCCGCCTCGACCCCGGAACCGCATCGTTCCTCGATCACGGAGGAGATCGCCTCGTCCTGCACCGTGCCGGTCAGCAGACGGGGTGCGGACTCCCCCGACTCCGCCGCGGCGCGGGCGAGCACTCCGAAGGCGAACGAGGTGGGCGTGCGCGCAGGAGTTCCGCCGAGGGCGCGCCCCACCCGCACCTCGATGGCCGAGCGCAGCGAGCCGGCAGACAGCCGGCTCGGCGCCAGTGCCACGACGTCGGCCTCGGACCAGCCCGGCCGCTCCAGCACCAGTGCGTACGCCTCGATGAGCGTCAACGTCTTGCCGCTGCCGGGAGCTCCGAGCACACGCGCGTGCCGCGCCGGGTCGAGGCTCAGGACCGCGCGCTGCGAGGCGTCGAATTCGATCATGCTCTCAGCCTAGAACCGACCGCCGACACTCCCGTCAGCGCGGCCGGCCGGCCGCCCCGGCCCCGGAGACCGGGGAACACGCGGAGAGATCGCGATCGGCGCCGGAATCGTCGCCCGCCGGGATTCCCACAGCGAGCCCGAAAGACCGCCGTCCGCCCTGCCCGCGCTTCCCTCCTCCCCGCCTTTCGTATAGCCCGCACGCGCCTACAGCTGCCCGGAGCGCCGGACGGGCTGCGCTGTGGGCGAAACGTCCGCGGTATCGCCGCCGCCGAGACACGCCGGGCCGTAGACTCGCAGGTGCGCAAGCAGCACATCCGCACCGATCCAAGGAGGCAGTCCGTGGAAGTCCGTATCGGCATTGTTCATTCTCCCCGCGAGCTCACCTTCGAGACCGACACCGCGGCCGAGGAACTGCGCACGATCCTCGATGCCGCGCTCGCCGAGGGCAAGCAGCCGCTGGTCGCCTTCACCGACACGAAGGGCAAGCAGTACTTCGTGCCCACCGCCGGAATCGCCTACGTCGAGCTTGGCGGCGAAGGCGGGCGCAAGGTCGGCTTCATCAGCTGATCCCGCCCCAGCGCTGATCCGCGGAGCATCCGAATCGCGGGTGCACCCCGAACACACGGGCGTACCTCGAAATCACGGGCGTACCTCGAAATCACGGGCGTACCTCGAAATCACGGGCGTACCTCGAAATCACGGGCGTACCTCGAAATCACGGGCGTACCTCGAAATCACGGGCGTACCTCGAAATCACGGTGTTCTCGAGGTACGCCCGTCGGTTGAGCGTACGCCGGCGGCGCGGGCGGGCGGCAGCGGGGAACCCGGCCGACGGTGCGGATCACGCCGAGCGCTCCAGCCGCACCGCGACCTCGAGGTGGGAGGTGTGGGGAAACATGTCGAACACCCGGGCCTCGCGCACCCGATAGGCAGGCATCGCAGCGAGGTCGCGCGCCAGGCTCTCCGGATTGCAGCTGGAGTACACGAGCTGCGGGACGCCCGATCCCTCGATCCAGTCGGCGAGAACCGGACCGATCCCCCGCCGCGGCGGATTGACGATCAGCAGTCCGGGTGCGTCGCGTGATGCCGACGCGAGCGCGAAGTCGGTCGCGTCGGCGGCGGTGAATCGAGCGTCGAGACCGGCCTCCCGGGCCGACCGCCGCGCCGAATCCACGGCGGCCTCGCCGAGCTCGACCCCCAGCACGGTCGGCTTCGGCGCGCCCGGCCCGGCCCGGAATCCGCGAGCACGGCGCTGCCCGCCGGCCTCGCGCAGCGCGTGAGCAACGTGCAGCGCGAACCCGCCCACGCCGCAGTAGAGATCCCAAACCGAGTCGGGAGCGCCCTCGACCGCCCAGGCCGAGACCTGCGCGTAGAGTTCCCGCGCCGCCTCCGTGTTGGTCTGGAAGAAGCTCCTCGGCCGGAGGTGCAGCGTCACCGGCCCGAGGCGCATGGGCAGCGTCTCGCCGTGCAGCACCTCCTCGCGCTCCCCCTCGAGCACCGCCTTGTGCTCGGGAAGCAGGTTCACCGAGATCACCGCCGCCCGGGGGAATTCGCGCCGCAGCTCGCCCGTCCGGCTGCGCAGCGCGCGCAGCGCCGCCTCGCTCCGCACGACGAAGCGCAGCATCAGCTCGCCCCCGGAGGCGTCACCGCCCGCGCCGCGATCCTCGGGCGCCATCGTGAGGTGGACGAACTTCAGCTCGCCCCGGCGCGCCGGCACGTCGTAGGGCGCGAGGCCGGTGCGGTCGAGGAATCTCGATACCGCCGGGAGCACTGCGGCGATGCCGGGAGCCTGGATCCGGCAGTCCCGCAGATCCACGCCCCGTCGGTCGGGCCCGAGGATCCCGAGGGTCACCCGCCCGGCGGAACCGCCCACCACCAGCTTCACGCGGTTGCGGAAGCCCCGGTCGGCGCCGCCGAACGCCGGTGCCCACGCCGTTTCGGGCACGGCGGGCAGCAGCTCCCGGCAGCGGGCCTCCTTGGCGGCGAGCTGCTCGAGGTGCGGGATCTCGATCAGCGTGCACGAGCGGCATTCGCCGGCGTCGAAGTGCCGGCAGCGCAGGACCCCGGCACCGCCCTCCCCCGGACCCGAGCCCGTCGGCCGGGTCGGGATCCGGACGCCGCTCATGCGGTCAGTCCGAGCCCGTCCATGCGCCGGATGTGATCCGCGATGAGCTCCGTGAACACCGGCTCGACCTCGCTCGCGACGAACTCCCGCCCCTCGCTGAGCGTCAGGACGTGTCGTGAGACCAGGAGGGTGTCGCCGACGAGCCGGCGCCCCCAGAGCGCGAGTCGGTTCGCGATCGACGGATCCGCCGCGATCTCGGCCGCGAGCAGTTCGCGCAGTTCGTCCCGCCCGGAGCCGTCGAGCAGGATCGCGATGGCGTCGTCCCGGTAGCCGTCGTCGAGGCCCTCGGCGAGCGAGGCGAAGAAGCCGTCGAACAACCCGCCGACCAGATAGATCGAGAGGACGTGCTGGTGCCAGTCGGGCACCTCGATCCGATCGATGTAGCGATCGATGACGGGGGCGAACGGCTCCATGATCAGATAGGGCTCGCGCCCGCGACGGCGGATCTCCGCGGTGAGGCGCTGATGCTTGGTCAGCGTGATCCCGGCCGCCCGCGCGAGCACGTCCTTGGAGCGCAGCTCGGGGGCGCCGGAGACCGCGCGGGTCGAGGCCTCGTAGAGTTCGAGCTGCAGATAGGCGGTCAAACCGAGGAACGGCATGATCCCGGGAGCGAACTCGGCGAGCTCGACCTGCTGGGCGTCGGCGGAGGAATCGCGGGAGCCCAGGGTGCGCGCGGGCGCCTTCGTCTTCCGGCGCAGCCTCTTGATCCACTCGAACACGTCGCCAGTGTACCGGCGAACACCAGCTTGCACCGCATAGACTGGACCGGCGGGCAGTCGTCTGACGGCCCGAGATGGATCGCGGGAGTCGTGGAACTCTCCCGCCGCTACGCCTGCAGCGAAGTCACAAGCAGCACTGTTTGGGTCCGAGAGTCCGAAGACTTCCGGATCGGCGCGTAGCACGCAACCGACGGCGCCTCGAGCGCCGGAAACGAAACTGGCACTGCGCGGCACCACGGGAGCCGCCGAAAGAGAAACGACAGGTAGCACAGCGTGACCACGTTCACCGAACTCGGCGTCGACGCCGACATGGTCGGCGCCCTCGCAGATCAGGGCATCATCGACGCATTCCCCATCCAGGAGCAGACGATCCCGCTCGCCATCGGCGGGCAGGACATCATCGGTCAGGCGAAGACCGGAACCGGCAAGACCTTCGGCTTCGGCCTGCCGCTGCTGCAGCGGCTCGGCACGGATCCCGCCCCCGGCGTGCAGGCGCTGGTCGTGGTGCCGACCCGCGAGCTGGCCGTGCAGGTGTTCGAGGATCTCGAGCTGGCCTCGAAGAACCGGGCAACGCAGATCGTTCCGATCTACGGGGGCAAGGCCTACGAGGGGCAGATCGAGCAGCTGAAGGCGGGCGCGCAGGTGGTCGTCGGCACGCCCGGTCGCCTGCTGGATCTCGCCGGCCAGCGGCTGCTCGACCTCAAGAACGTCGCCGAGATGGTGCTGGACGAGGCCGACAAGATGCTCGATCTGGGCTTCCTCGCCGATATCGAGAAGCTGTTCGCGCAGACGCCGCCGGCCCGCCACACCATGCTGTTCTCCGCGACGATGCCCGGCACCATCGTCACCCTCGCCCGCCGCTTCATGCGCAACCCGATCCACATCCGCGCGAGCGACCCCGACGAGGGCGCGATGCAGGCGAACATCGAGCACCACGTCTACCGGGCGCACTCGCTCGACAAGGACGAGGTGATCGGGCGCATCCTGCAGGCCGAGGGCCGCGGTAAGACCGTCATCTTCATGCGCACCAAGCGCGCCGCGGCGAAGCTGCAGGAGGAGCTCGCGGATCGCGGCTTCTCGGTGGCGAGCGTGCACGGGGATCTCAACCAGGATCAGCGCGAGCGCGCCATGGCGGCGTTCAAGGCCGGCAAGAAGGAGATCCTGATCGCGACCGACGTCGCCGCGCGCGGCATCGACGTGGACGACGTGACCCACGTCATCAACCACACCGTGCCGGACGACGAGAAGACGTACCTGCACCGGGTCGGGCGGACGGGCCGGGCCGGGCGGACCGGGATCGCGGTGACCTTCGTCGACTGGGAGGACATGCACAAGTGGGCGCTCATCGATCGCGCGCTCGACTTCGGCACCCCGGAGCCCCTCGAGACCTACAGCTCCTCGCCGCACCTCTACGAGGATCTCGGGATCCCCGAGGGCACCAAGGGCCGGCTGAAGGCGACCCCGGTGAAGGATCGTGCGCCGCGCGGCAGCCGCGACGGCGGGAGCGCGCAGGAGCAGGGGGACGCTCGGGGCGACCGCGGCCGGCGGCGCACCCGCAGTCAGAACCCGCGCGGCCGGGGCCGGCACGAGACGCACGATCACGAGGGGCACGGCCACGATGCCGCGGGCGGCGGCGAGCCCGGCGCGCCGATCGAGCCGGGCGAGGCGCCCCGCAGGCGGCGCCGGCGACGCCGGGGCGGCCGCGGAGCGGGCTCGGGTTCGAGTGGCGAATCCTCCTCGCCGACCCCGTCGGCCGAACCCACCGCCGCCGACTGACGCTCCGCCTCCGCGTCTCCGGAGGCGAGTCGGGTCGCGAACGACGGTTGCTCACGGCGAGCCGCCCGCATTCGCGCACCCGAGCTCGCCGGGACGCAGGAGGCGCACCCGTCAGGTGCCGCAGTAGGTGACGTGGGGGCGGGACCCGGCCGGCGCGGGGAGCGCGTAGCGTTCGCGGCCCGCCTGCAGGACGTACGGTCGGGTGACGGCGTCGAGCAACTCCTCGAAGAGCGAGAGGTCGCCCTCCGTCGCCGCGTCGAGCGCCGCATCGACCAGGTGATTGCGCGGGATCACGACGGGGTTCACCTCCTCCATGGCCCGGGCGTCGGGCGACAGCCCTGTCCACTGCGAGAGCCAGGCGCCGGGTCGCCGGCCGTCGGGGTACAGCGCGAACAACTCGTCATCGCGGCCCCGCGCCGCGTCGGCGAGCACCCGGAAGAAGCGCGTGTAGTCGATCCGGTGCATCTGGAGTTCGCCGAGCATCGCGGCCGAGAGCTCGACGAGCGCCGCGTCGGGGAAGCGCTCGACGGGAACGGCCGCGATCCCGAGCTTCGCCCGCATCCCCGACGACCAGGCCGCGTCGTACGCCGGCCCGAAGCCCGAGAGGGCGTCCAGCGCCGCCGCCTGCGCCGACTCGGAATGCGCCGACTCGGGATCCGCGGTCTGCGCACTGCCCGAGGCCCCCGCGGCTGTGCTGGGCGGCGGCAGGAGCGGCAGGAGCGACTCCGCGAGACGGGTGAGGTTCCACAGCGCGATCCCCGGTTGGCTGCCATAGGCATAGCGCCCGGCGTGGTCGATCGAGCTGAAGACCGCCGCGGGATCGTAGGCGTCGAGGAAGGCGCAGGGCCCGTAGTCGATGGTCTCCCCCGAGATCGTCGTGTTGTCGGTGTTCATCACCCCGTGCACGAAGCCGACGAGCATCCAGGAGGCGACGAGACGCGCCTGGGCCTCGACGACCGCCGAGAGCAGCCCGAGGTGGGCGTCGGCGCGTTCGGCGAGATCGGGGAAATGGCGCGCGATCGCGTGATCGGACAGGCGACGCAGGAGAGCGAGGTTCCCGGTGGATCGCGCGTACTGGAAGGTGCCCACCCGGAGATGGCTGCCCGCGGTGCGCACCAGCACGGCACCGGGGAGGGCGTCGAAGGAGTCGTCGCGCCGCACGCCGCGGCCGGTCGCGACCACCGCGAGCGCCCGGGTGGTGGGGATGCCGAGGGCGTGCATCGCCTCCCCCATCAGGTACTCGCGCAGCATGGGCCCGACGGCCGCGAAGCCGTCGGCGCGCGCGAAGGGCGTCGGCCCGGATCCCTTGAGGTGCAGATCCACGAGCCGCCCGTCCGGGGCGCGGATCTCGCCGAGCAGCAGGGCGCGGCCGTCGCCCAGGCGCGGTGCGTACGCGCCGAACTGGTGCCCCGCGTACACCTGCGCGACGGGCGCGGCGCCCTCGGGCAGCTCGTTGCCGAGCAGGAGGCGCACGCCCCGCTCGCCGCGGAGCCGGATCGGATCGAGGCCGAGTTCGCGCGCGAGCGGCTCGTTGAGCGCGAGCAGCTCGGGATCCTCCGGCCGCACCGCCCGCCACGAGGCGCCGAGCTCGGGCAGCTCCCGCGCGAAGGCGTCGCCGAGAGCGATCGCATCGACGGTCGGGACATCCATGCGGCCACGGTACGCGTGCCGCCTGTCCACGCACTCAGCTTCTCGCGCTTCGCCGCGCGCAGGGGACCGTCGTTCTCCAGCGGGACCGTATTCGCCGGGACAATCCGGAGGCTCTCGCGAACGACCGTCCCATTCGCGGCGGGGTCGCGGCGCCCTCAGCGCGGGATCGCGGCGATCGCCCGGACAGCCTCCCAGATCGCCTCAGGGCTCGTCCGCTCCCCCAGCAGGTTCGGCTTGCCGGCCCCGTGGTAGTCGCTCGCCCCGGTGACCCGCAGCCCGTGGACCGCGGCGAGCCGCGCGAGCCCCGGAAGCCACTCGGACCGGTTCTCGGGGTGGTCGAGCTCGATGCCCCACAGCCCCGCGCGGACGAACCGCTCCAGCGCGGCCGGATCGACGGAGCGGGAGTGGCGCCCCGCCGCCGGGTGGGCGAGCACCGGCACGCCGCCGGCGTCGCGCACCATCCGGATCGCCTCGGCCGTGTCGATCGCGTAGGTGTCGACGTAGTAGGGCGACCCCGGGCCGAGCACCCGGCTGAAGGCCTCGCTCCGGTCGGTGAAGTAGCCGGCCTGGACCAGCGCATCCGCGATGTGCGGCCGGCCGACGGTCCGGCCCGCCGCCTCGTCCTCCACGACCGAGTGCCAGCGGATATCGAAGTCCGCGCCGAGGCGTCGCACCATCTCCTGTGCCCGGCCCACGCGCGAGTCGCGCACCCTGCGGAGCGCGCCCGCGAGTTCCGGGGCGTCGGGGCGGGCGCCGTAGGCCAGCAGGTGCGTGGAGCGTCCCGCGTCGCGGGTGGTGATCTCCATGCCGGGCAGGAACTCGATCCCGGACTCCGCGGCGGCGGAGCGCCCCTCGGCCCAGCCGTCCGTGGTGTCGTGGTCGGTCAGCGCGAAACCCGCGAGACCGAGCGCGGCCGCCTCGCGCGCGATCGCCGTCGGCGTGGTGGTGCCATCGCTGTGCACGGAGTGCGTGTGCAGATCGTAGCGGCGGGACATGCGTCCATCGTATGCTTCGGCAGGGCGCACGATGGACTCGGACGCCCCGCGAGTGCTGAGTTGTGCAGGGTGCGTACCGTGCACACCCTGCACAACTCAGCACCTCAGCGCTCAGCAGTTCAGCAGTTCAGCTCGCGGCATGCACGCGGCCGCGCGGGAGCGGATCGGACGCGGAGCTCCGAGAGGCGAGAGAATGGACGTATGGGAGACACCACGACGCACGAGGCCGGGATCGACCACAGCGCCCGGAGCACGACGCCGCGCGGAGACCAGTTCCTGGCCTACATCGGCTCCGGCTGGGCCGCGCGGGACTCCTCGCCGCCTCCGCCTCGCCCGGCGGCCGAGCGCGCCGCCGTCAGGCGGGCCGCGCTGAGCTCGCAGTTCCCCGGCGAGCGGCTGGTCATCGCGGCCGGGCCCGCGAAGCAGCGCTCGAACGACACCTTCTTCCCCTACCGGGCGCACAGCGCCTTCGCCCACCTGACGGGCTGGGGCAGCGACGCCGAGCCGGGCGCGCTGCTCGTGCTGGAGCATCCCGGCGGCGAGGGTGCCGAGCCCTCGGCCACCTTGTTCTTCCGCGAGGCCGCGGGCCGTGACAGCGACGAGTTCTTCGCCGACCCGGAGATCGGCGAGTTCTGGGTGGGCCCGCGCCCCACGCTGGCCCAGGTCGCCGCCGATCTCGGGATCGCCACGGCTCCGCTGGCCGACTTCGCAGCGCTCGACGCCGACCGCACCCTCGGCGCCGACCGCGCGCCCGACGACGGGGAGCTCGCCCGCGCGGCGAGCGAGCTCAGGCTCGTGAAGGACCCCTTCGAGGTGGCCGAGCTGCAGCGCGCGGTGGACGCGACGGCCAGGGGCTTCGACGAGGTGATCGCGTCGCTCGACCGCGCGATCGCCGGCGCCAGGGGCGAACGCGTGGTCGAGGGGGTGTTCAACCTCCGTGCGCGGCTCGACGGCAACACCGTGGGGTACGAGACGATCGCGGCGGCGGGCAGCCACGCCTGCACCCTGCACTGGGTGCGCAACGACGGCGAGGTGCGCGAGGGCGACCTGCTGCTCCTCGACGCCGGGGTCGAGCTCGACAGCCTGTACACGGCGGACATCACCCGCACGATCCCCGTGTCGGGATCCTTCTCCCCGGTTCAGCGCCGGGTCTACGACGCCGTGCTGGAGGCGGCCGATGCCGCCCGCGCCATCGTACGGCCCGGGATCCGCTTCGGCGACGTGCACGATGCGGCGATGGCGGTGATCGAGCGGCGCACCCGGGAGTGGGGGCTGCCGCTCGGCATCGGCGCCGCTGCCGACGCCCCTGACGTGCGGGGCGAGGATGGCGGCGCTTCCGACGGGAGCGCGGGCGGCGAGGCGCCGCTCCCCTATCACCGCCGCTACATGGTCCACGGCACCAGCCACCATCTCGGCCTCGATGTGCACGACTGCGCCCAGGCGAGGCGCGAGATGTATCAGGACGGCCGGGTCGAGGCGGGCATGGTCTTCACGATCGAGCCCGGCCTCTACTTCCAGTCCGACGATCTGACGGTGCCGGAGGAGTACCGGGGCATCGGGGTGCGCATCGAGGACGACATCCTGGTGACGGAGGACGGCTGCATCAACCTCTCGGCGGCGATCCCGCGCACGGCGGACGAGGTCGAGGAATGGTGCGAGCGTCGCGGCAACGCATCGCGTTGACGTAGCGAGCAGCGGCGCCGCTACTCGCCGCTCTCGCCGCTCTCGCCGCCGAGGATGCCCCGCGCCCGCCCCACCAGCTCCGCGGAGGTGATCAGATCGTAGCGGGTGGCGACGAACTGCATCACGGAGGAGAAGTCGCGGCGGTTGCGGTTCATGGCGTAGGACAGCACCCCGAAGAGCATGCCGAAGCCGGCGCCGATCGCGATCGCGGAGAAGAACACGCCCGCGATCGCCGAGTTCTCCGGCTGGAAGATGAACAGCAGCAGACCGAGGAACAGACCCAGGTACGCGCCCGACAGCGCCCCCATCAGGGCGACGCGTCCGTAGGTGAGCCGCCCGGTGACGCGCTCCACGCTGCGCACGTCGTTGCCCACGATCGAGACCTCGTTGACCGGGAAGTCGGCGCGCACCAGGTGGTCCACCGCCTGCTTGGCGTCGGCGTAGCGGTCGTAGGTCGAGATGATCTCGCCCTGAGGGAGCTCGGGCAGCTGCGGGGGGCGTCGGGAGGAGGGCGAACCGGGAAGACTCATACCTCGATTCTCCCACCAACTGTCCCGCGCCGGGAACTCGGGATCGGTTCGTCACGATGCTCGACCCACTACCCTGGAGTGGTGAGCAGTTCGAGGATATTCGTGGGGCGTCTCGGCGGCCGCGGGGTGTTCGATCCCGCGGGCGAGCGGATCGGCAGGGTCCGCGACGTGCTGGTGATCTATCGCGCCGCCGCCGCCCCGCGCGTGGTGGGGCTGATCGTCGAGATCCCGGGCAAGCGCCGCGTGTTCGTGCCCATCGGCCGCGTCACCTCGATCGCCGCGGGTCAGGTCATCACGACCGGCCTCATCAACGTGCGCAGATTCGAGCAGCGCGGCGGTGAGACCCGGATGATCGCCGAGATGATCGGCCGGGAGGTGGGCCTGGTCGACGGGACCCGGGCGACGATCGAGGACGCCGCGATCGACCGCAGCCGCTCCGGCGACTGGACCGTGTCGGAGCTCTTCGTCCGACTGCCCAAACCCGCGGCGCCGTTCGCCAGGGGCGAGACGAGGATCGTCCGCTGGGCGGATGTGCGGCTCCCCAGCGACGCCTCGGGCGCGCAGTCCGCGGAGCTCCTGATCCAGACGCTCGTGGACCTGAAGCCCGCGGATCTCGCGGAGGCCCTGCTCGAGCTGCCGCAGACCAGGATGATCGAGGTGGTCGGGGAGCTCTCGGACGACCGGGTCGCGGATGCGCTCGAGGAGATGGTCGAGGAGGATCAGCTCGCCCTGCTCGCGCAGCTGCCGATCGCGCGCACCGCGGACGTGCTCGACCGGATGGAGCCCGACGACGCCGCGGATCTGATCTCCGTGCTCCCGGCCGCGCGCGGCGAGGAGCTGCTCGAGCTGATGGAGCCGGAGGAGGCGAAGGACGTGCGGCGCCTGCTCGAGTACGACGCCGACACGGCGGGAGGATTGATGAGCCCCTCCCCGATCGTGCTCTCGGGAGAGGCGAGCGTGGCGGAGGGCCTGGCCATGATCCGCCGCGAAGAGGTCCCCGTGCCCATGGCGTCCGCGGTCTACGTCACCCATCCGCCGTACGAGACGCCGACGGGAGAGTATCTGGGGATGGCGCACTTCCAGAAGATGCTGCGCTTCCCCCCGCACGAGCGCATCTCGGCACTGATCGACGGCGAGATCGAGGCGATCCCCGCGAGCGCGAGCGCGAGCGAGGTGGCCCGCCGCCTCGCGAGCTACGATCTGGTCGCGCTGCCGGTGGTCGACGAGCAGCGGCAGCTGGTGGGGGTGGTCACGATCGACGACGTGCTCGACCACCTGCTGCCCGATGATTGGCGTCATGCGGACGAGCCGCAGGGCCCGGAGAACGGGAGCGGACGGTGAGGCTGTTCGGACGGCGCTCGCCGGAGCTGGACTCCCCGCAGCCGACGGCGCGGCGCGGCGCGCGCGGCGGCCGCTTCGGCGCGGATGACGCGGGCGCACTCGGCGCCGAGGAGCTGCGCGAGGAGGTCGGCGGCAACGAGGTGTTCGGCCGCTGGACCGAGGGCATCGCGCGCGGCATGGGCACCCCCTGGTTCCTGCTGGTGCTGACGCTGTTCTGCGTCGCCTGGCTCGTCTGGAACATCCTGGGCCCGGAGCATCTGCGCTTCGACAGCGCCGCGCTCGGCTTCACCGCGCTGACGCTGATCCTCTCGCTGCAGGCGTCCTACGCGGCGCCGATGATCCTGCTCGCTCAGAACCGCCAGGACGATCGGGACCGGGTGCAGATCGAGCAGGATCGGCAGCGGGCCGAGCGCAACCTCGCCGATACGGAGTTCCTCGCACGCGAGGTGGTGGCGCTCCGCCTCGCGATCAAAGATCTGCCGGACCGCGATTTCGTCCGGGCCGAGCTGCGGGCGCTGCTCGCCGAGCTGGCCGAGGATCCGCAGGAGGAGACGCGCGCCGAGTCGGATTTCGACGAGCCCGATGGCACGGACCCGGCGCGGACGCCCTCTCCCTCGAACGGCCCGGAGGACGAGCCCCGCGATGCCTGATCCGGCTGCGGATGCGCCCCGGCCCGACGAGGTCGAGGCGGGGCTCTGGCGCGCGCTCGGCCGGGTGCGCGATCCGGAGATCCTGCGCCCCATCACCGATCTGGGCATGGTGACGGAGGCGTCGGTGGACGCCGACGGCCGCGCGATCGTGCAGCTCTCGCTCACCATCGCCGCGTGCCCCGCGGCGAGACGGATCGAGGCCGACACGCTCGCGGCGGCGGCCTCCGCTCCCGGGGTGACCGAGGCCCGTGTCGACGTCGGGGTGATGAGCCCCGAGGAGCGGCAGGCCTTCATCGAACGGGTGCGCGGGGGCCGCGCCAAGCGGACCTCGCAGTTCGGCGCGCTGACGCGCGTGATCGCCGTGACCAGCGGCAAGGGCGGGGTGGGCAAATCGAGCATCACCGCGAATCTCGCGGCGGCGATCGCCGCCCGGGGCCTGTCGGTCGGACTCATCGACGCCGACGTCTTCGGGTTCAGCATCCCGGCCCTCATGGGGCTCAGCAGCGACGGCCGCACCGAGCAGCCCACCCGTGTCGACGAGCTGATCCTGCCCCCGGTCTCGCACGGCGTGAAGGTGATCTCGATCGGCATGTTCCTCGGCGACGCGGATCCCCGCTCGACCGCGGTGTCGTGGCGGGGCCCCATGCTGCATCGCACCGTCGAGCAGTTCCTGAGCGACGTCTGGTTCGGCGACGTGGACGTCCTGCTGCTCGATCTCCCCCCGGGGACGGGAGACATCGCGATCAGCGTCGGCCAGCTCCTGCCTCAGGCCGAGGTGCTCGTGGTGACCACCCCGCAGGAGGCCGCGGCCGACGTCGCGGTGCGCAGCGCGCTCGTCGCCCGGCAGACGGGTCAGCGCGTGATCGGCGTCGTCGAGAACATGGCCGGGCTGCCGCAGCCGGACGGCACCGTGCTCGAGCTCTTCGGCAGCGGCGGCGGGCGACTCGTGTCGGAGCGGCTGAGCGACGAGGAGCACGGCGAGATCCCCCTCCTGGGGAGCGTACCGCTCAGCGCCTCGTTCCGCGCGCACGGCGACGCGGGCACGCCGGCGGTTCTCGCGGAGCCGGAGGACCCCGCGTCGCTGGCGCTGATCGAGCTGGCCTCGCGGCTCATCACCGGCGGCCCCAGCCGCGTCGGCACGCCCCTCCCCCTCAGCCCGGGCTGATCGCCCGAACGGTGTTGCTCAGCCCTCAGGTCGCCTCTTCGTCGAAGTTGGGCGCCGTGCCCTGCGCGACGGCTTGCTCGTGCTCCCTGAGCCTCGCCTTGCGGGCCTCCGCCGCCTCGGCCTGGCGGGCGCGGCGGGCGGCCGCGGCCGCCTCGCGCTCATCCTCGACGAGGGCATCCCGGATGATCCGGCGGGGATCGTACTGACGCGGATCGAGCTGCTTCCAGTCCACTTCCTCGAACTCGGGGCCCATCTCGTCTCGCAGGCGATCCTTCGCGCCGTCGGCCATGCGCTTGATCCCGCGTACGAGTTCGCCGAGCTTCTTCGCATACACCGGCAGCCGCTCGGGGCCGAGCAAGAACATGGCGATCACCAGGATCACCAGAATCTTGTCGAACGTCAGGCCCATGAGGCCAGTGTAGTCACGGCGACCCGGACCCCGCACCGCGCGTCACCGCCGAGCGCGCGCCCGACACTTGTACGCTGAGCTGAGCAGCGCCCGCACGGGCCCGAAGACGATGGATGACGGAGAAACAGTGAGCCGCCTCGAACGCAACTGGCAGTATGCAGAGCAGTACCCCACTGAGACCGACGCCCAGGTGCGGGCGCGCCGGCTGTCGCTCGAGCTCGGCGTCGAGCCGGTCAGCCGCGCCATCGCCGCGCAGCTGTCCGGCCTGGTGGCCGCCACCGCGACGACCGCGATCTGCGAACTCGGCACCGGAGTGGGAGTGAGCGGCCTCGCGCTCCTCCGCTACGCCCCGGAGGCGACGCTCACCTCGATCGAGATCGAAGCCGAGCATCTGCGGCAGGCGCGCACGGTGTTCGCCGATGCCGGGATCGCGCAGTCCCGCCTCCGGCTGATCGAGGGCGATGCCGCCCAGGTGCTGCCCCGCCTCAACCTGGAGGCCTACGATCTGACGGTCATCGACGCCGATCCGGAGCGGCTGCTCGACTACTTCGAGACGGCGCTGCAGATCGTGCGCCCGGGTGGCACGATCGTCGTGCCGAACGCGTTCGCCCACGGACGGGTGCCGGATCCGGCCGCGCGCGACACGGTCACCCGGAATCTGCGCGACCTGCTCGCGACGGTCGGCGATTCGACGGCGATAGCGCCGGTGCTTTCGCCTGCGGGCGACGGCTTGTTGACGGTGACCCGTCTGAACGGCTGAAACGTTCCCAGAGGCCGGGCCGGCCTCTGCGCTGGCGTCGCGGCAAAGCCCAACGGGCTTTGCTCCAAGCTCCAGCGCGCCTGCGGGCGACGGCCTGTTGACGGTGACCCGTCTGAACGGCTGAAACGTTCCCCGAGGCCGGGGAACGCCGCTAACCGTCGAGGACCGCCGAGAGGACGTCTCGCAGTTCGGTGGCCTCTTCGTCGTTGACCGAGACGACGAGGCGTCCGCCCCCCTCGAGCGGGACGCGCAGCACGATCACGCGGGTCTCGCGCACGGCCTCCATCGGCCCGTCCCCAGTCCTCGGTTTCATCGCAGCCATGACGCCTCCTCAGAGTTCTATTCGGTCCCCTCCATTTTATCGGCCCGGAGCGGGCAGCGCGAGGCGGGTGCCTCCCGGTTACGCCGCGGATCAGCGCGTGAGCCAGGCCTTCAGCGCCGCATGACTGTCGACGATCTGCGCGACGGGCACCCGCTCGTCGTCGGCGTGGGCGAGGAGCGGATCGCCCGGCCCGAAGTTCACGGCGGGCACCCCGAGCGCGGAGAAGCGCGCCACGTCGGTCCATCCGAGCTTGGCGGCCGGCTCCCGCCCGACTGCGTCCACGAAACCGCGGGCGAGCGGCGCGTCCAGGCCCGGCCGGGCGCCCGGAGCCCGGTCCACGATGCGCACCTCGTCGGCATCGGCGAAGAACGCCCGCACGACCGCCTCGGCCTGCTCGACGCTGCGACTGGGGGCGAAGCGGTAGTTCACCTCGAAGGCGCAGTGATCCGGGATCACGTTGCCGGCCACTCCCCCCTCGATGCTCACCGCGTTGAGGCCCTCCCGGTACTCGAGCCCGTCGACCACGATGCGCTCGGGCTCGTGCCGCGCGAGGCGCTCGAGGAGTTCCCCGGCGCGGTGGATCGCGTTGCGACCCATCCAGGCCCTGGCCGAGTGCGCTCGCCTGCCGCGCAGCACGACCCGCGCCCGGAGCGTGCCGTTGCAGCCGCCCTCGATCGTGCCGTTGGAGGGCTCGCCGAGGATCGCGAAGTCAGCCTCGAAGAGCGCCGGGTGGTGGCGCATCGCCCGGCCCAACCCGCTCAGCTCCGAGGCGACCTCCTCGTGGTCGTACCACACCCAGCTCAGATCGACGGCGGGGTCGGCGAGCTCCACCGCGAGGGCCAGCTGCACCGCCACCCCGGCCTTCATGTCGACCGTGCCGCGCCCCCAGAGCAGCGCCTCGCCGGTCTCGGCGTCGCGCCCGTCGCGCACCGGCAGATTGGCGCCGCCGGGCACGGGCGCGTTCGCGCTGACCGGGACGGTGTCGAGGTGACCGGCGATGGCCACGCGTCGATCCCGTCCGAGCTCCGTGCGCGCGACGATCGTGTCGCCGTCGCGGATGATCCGGAGGTGGGGGGCGCGATCACGCAGCAGCCGCTCCACCGCGTCGGCGATCCGACGCTCGTCGCCCGAGACCGAGGGGATGTCGCACAGCTGCCGGGTCAGCTCGACCGGGCCGGCGTCCACGTTCAACAGGTCCGCGCTCATCCCCACTACTGTAGTCGTTATGACTGAGACACGCGCAGCCTGGGCCCAGGGCCTCTCGACCACTGCCGCCGACGGAACGACCCTCGACGCCTGGTTCCCGGCGCCGCGGCTGGGCGCGCGTCCGAGCGGGCACGATCCCCACATCGCGCCGGCCGAGCTCGAATCGCTGCTCGGGCGCGACGAGCTCCGCGACGTCGAGTCGCGCTTCGTCGACATCGAGATCGACCTCGACGCCCCCGCCTCGAGCACTGCGGACGCCTACCTCCGCCTGCACCTGCTCTCGCACTGCCTCGTCCGGCCCAACAGCATCAACCTCGACGGGATCTTCGGCGTGCTGCCGAACGTCGCGTGGACCACGGCCGGCCCGCTGCTGCCGGAGGACTACGCCCGGCGCCTCCCGATCCTCCGCCGCGCGGGCATCACCGCGGCCGGCCTCGACAAGTTCCCGCGGCTCACCGACTACGTCGTTCCGCGCGGCGTGCGTATCGCGGACACGGCCCGCGTGCGCCTGGGCGCGCATCTGGCCCCCGGCACGACGGTGATGCACGAGGGCTTCGTGAACTTCAACGCGGGCACGCTGGGCGCCTCGATGGTGGAGGGGCGCATCTCCCAGGGCGTCGTGGTGGGCGACGGATCCGACATCGGCGGCGGGGCCTCGATCATGGGCACGCTCTCCGGGGGCGGGACCCAGCGCATCTCGATCGGCGAGCGCGCGCTGCTGGGGGCGAACTCGGGCGTCGGCATCTCGATCGGCGACGACACCGTGGTCGAGGCGGGCCTCTACGTCACCGCGGGCACGAAGGTGCGGCTGCCCCACGGCACGGAGGCGTCGGGCGGAGCGGCGGTCGAGGTGAAGGCCGCGGACCTCTCGGGAGTTCCGAGCCTCCTGTTCCGCCGCAACTCCGCGACCGGCGCCGTCGAGGCGCTCCCGCGCACGGGCGCCGGCATCGCCCTCAACGAGGCGCTGCACGCCTGAGCGCTCGCTCTCCCCTCGGCCGGTGGCAGCGTGCGTCGGGTCCGGATGTGCTGCCGCGAGAACGGTGCTCCGGCACGAGGGGCACCCTCCGCGACGGGTGCCGAGCATCATTCTCGTCGCGGAGGGTGCTTCTCGTCGCCTAGCGAATCGAGGGAGGGGGCCGCGCTCACCCGCTCAGCGGTCGAGATGGCGCTCCGGCGATCCGATGTAGAGCTGCTGGGGCCGGCCGATCTTGGTCTGCCGATCCTCTCGGGCCTCGCGCCACTGCGCGATCCAGCCCGGCAGGCGGCCGATGGCGAACAGCACCGTGAACATGCGGGTCGGGAAGCCCATCGCCTTGTAGATGACGCCCGTGTAGAAGTCGACGTTGGGGTAGAGCCGGCGCTCCTTGAAGTAGTCGTCCTCGAGGGCGATCTGCTCCAGCTCCTGCGCGAGCGCGAGCAGCGGATCGTTGACGCCGAGCTCGCTCAGCACGCGGCCGGCGCTCTCCTTGACGATGCGCGCACGGGGATCGTAGTTCTTGTAGACGCGGTGCCCGAAGCCCATCAGCTTCACGCCCGCCTCCTTGTTCTTCACCCGCTCAACGAAGGAGCGCACGCCCTGACCGCTCTCCTGGATCTGGCCGAGCATGTCGAGCACCGCCTCGTTGGCACCGCCGTGCAGCGGGCCCGAGAGGGCGTTGATGCCTGCCGACACGGAGGAGAACATGTTGGCGCCCGTCGAACCGACGAGGCGCACGGTCGAGGTCGAGGCGTTCTGCTCGTGATCCGCGTGGAGGATCAGGAGCTTGTCGAGCGCGTCGACGAGCACCGGGTTCATGACGTACTTCTCGGCCTTGTTGCCGAAGTTCAGCCGCAGGAAGTTCTCGACGAAGCCGAGATCGTTGTTCGGGTAGAGGAACGCCTGGCCGATCGACTTCTTGTGCGAGTAGGCCGCGAGCACCGGCAGCTTCGCGAGCAGGCGGATCGTGTTGACCTCGACGAACTCGGGCACCGCGGTGTCGAGCGAGTCCTCGTAGTAGGTGGACATCGTCTGCAGGCCGCCCGAGAGCACCGCCATCGGATGCGCGGTGTGCGGCACTCCCTCGAAGTAGTACTTCATGTCCTCGTGCAGGAGGGTGTGCCTGCGGATCTCGCCGTCGAAGGCCGCGAGCTCGTCCGCGCTCGGAAGCTCGCCGTAGATCAGCAGGTAGGCCACCTCGAGAAAGGTCGACTTGGCCGCGAGCTCCTCGATGGGGTAGCCGCGGTAGCGCAGGATCCCGGCGTCGCCGTCGATGTAGGTGATCGACGACTTCGTCGAGGCCGTGTTCACGTATCCGTAGTCCAGCGCGGTGTAGCCGGTCTGCTTGGTCAGCGCGCTCACGTCGATGGCCGGCTGGCCATCGGTCGCGGCGAGCAGCGGCAGTTCCACCTCGCTCCCGCTCACTGTCAGCTTGGCGGTGCCGTTCCGGCCCGATGTTGATTCGAACGCCGTCGATTCGGTCACAGTCGTCTCCTCGTGGGGGTCGGGTGTGCGTGTCCAGCGTCCGATGAGACGCCTGCCACCTCGTCAGTCTAGCGACACGAGCACCGGTTTTCGGCAACCTCGCGGCTTCCCGCCGCCGAAAAGTATCTCGATATCGAAGTTCTTCCGTCCCCCGTGAGCGGGTTTCGGCCGCGCCCCGAGCGCTCAGGCCGGGCCGTCTGCGGCCTGGCTCGAACGCGCGGCGGCGAGGCTCAGCCGCTCCGCGGCGGCCGAGATCACCGGGTCGCTCGCGGTCAGCGCGAGGCGGACGTGCTGGGGCGAGTGCACGCCGTAGAAGTGCCCGGGCCCGGACACGATGCCCAGTTCGGCGAGCTCGGCGACGCTCTCCCAGGCGTCGGCGCCGCGGGTCGCCCACAGGTAGAGACCCGCCTCGCTGCCGTCGATGCGGTAGCCGGCGGCCTCGAGCGCGGGCCTCAGCAGGGCGCGGCGCGCGCGATAGCGTTCGCGCTGCGCGTCGACGTGCGCCTCGTCGCCGAGCACCGCCGCCGTCACCGCCTGCACCGGAGCCGGGGGGATCAGGCCCGCGTGCTTGCGCACGCGCAGCAGCGAGGCGATCAGCTCGGCGTCCCCGGCGACGAACGCGGCGCGATACCCCGCCAGATTGGACTGCTTGCTCAGCGAGTAGGCGGCGAGCACCCCGCGATGATCGTCGCCGACGACGCGGGGGTCGAGGATCGAGGGGATCCGCTCGATATCCCACGGCGCCTCCCAGCCGAACTCCGCGTAGCACTCGTCGCCCACGATCACGGCGCCCAGCTCACGCGCTCGCGCGACCGCGGAGCGCAGCTCGGCGACGCCGAGCACGCGGCCGTCGGGATTCGACGGCGAGTTGACCCACACCAGCCGCGTGCCGGCCGGCCACTCCCCCGGGTCGTCGGCCGCGACCGACTCCGCCCCCACGAGCGCCGCGCCCATCGCGTACGAGGGGTAGGCGATCCGCGGATGCACGACCGCCTCGCCCCGGCCGATCCCCAGCAGCAGCGGCAGCAGCGCGACGAGTTCCTTGGAGCCGATGGTCGGCAGCACGGCGTCGGGGGCGACCGTCACCCCGCGCCGACGAAGCGTCCACTCCGAGATCGCTTCGCGCAGGTCCGCCGCGCCGGCGGTCGCCGGGTAGCCGTGCGCCTCCGCGGCGGCGGCGAGCGCCTCGCGAGCCACCGAGGGGGTGGGATCGACCGGGGATCCGATCGACAGGTCGAGGACTCCGCCCGGGTGGCGGCGCGCCCGTTCGATGAACGGGGCCATCGTGTCCCACGGATAGTCGGGCAGCGGATCCCTGAGCGTCGGCACGAGGACCCTACTCGCCCTGGGGCGGCAGCGCCGCGACGATGGGATGATCGAAATCGTAGGCGCCGACCTTCGCGGCGCCGCCGGGCGAACCGATCTCGTCGAAGAAATCGACGTTCGCCGTATAGTACTCGGCCCACTCGCTCGGCAGATCGTCCTCGTAGTAGATGGCCTCGACCGGGCAGACCGGCTCGCAGGCGCCGCAGTCGACGCACTCGTCCGGGTGGATGTAGAGCGAGCGCTCCCCCTCGTAGATGCAGTCGACCGGACACTCGTCGACGCATGCGCGATCCTTCACGTCCACGCACGGGAGCGCGATCACATAGGTCACTGCGCCTGCCTTTCCTGGTCTGCGGGCGTCAGAACAGTCTACTCCTTGCGGCTCGCGCGGGCCGACACGACCGGGCCCTACGACCAGACGCCGGAGGGCTCATCCGATCGCCAGCGGCCGCTGGAAGATCATCAGCTGCTCCGCCCGGCGCAGCATCTCGGCCTGCCCGCTCGCATCCAGCTTCTTCCCGATCGACCGGACATGCGTCCTCACCGTGTTGATGCTCAAGAAGTGCTTCTCCGCGATCTCACGGGTGTTCAGCCCCTCACGCAGCTCCTCCAGCACCAGGCGCTCGCGATCGGTCAGCGCCTGGAACTCGTTCCCCTCGCCGAGGGTCTCGCCGGAGCCGAGCGCGCCCGCGAGCGTCGCGGCCGTGCGCAGAGGGCCGAAACTCGGGACCAGGGCGACCAGGTCGTCGACGTCCGAGGGGGTGAGATACGTCAGCGCCTGGACCAGTGCGGTCTGCGGCAGATGCTCGGCTTGCAGCAGCGCCATCCGGGCCGACTCCAGACGGCCGCATCGCAGCCTGGCGCTGGCCCGCAGCACCGATCTGTCGGCTTCCACGCGTTCGCCCCAGCCGTCTTCGATGCTCTCGATCTGCGAAAGGGCGTCGCGCTCGCGTCCCGACGCGAGGAGCACGATCGCGCGGAGCACCGTCGCCGACGGCTCGGGGGCCTCCGCACGGTAGGCCGTCTCCATCGCGCCCTCCAGGTTGCCGCTGAGCAGCTTGCCGAGGCCCTCGACGAACGTGCCGAAGATGCGCGGATACCCGCTCGCACCGCGGATGTCGGCCATGAGCGACCCCTCGGCGGGGGCGTCCCGGCGGACGGCGCCGAGCACGTCGTCGAAGGCCCGGTCCACCCTCTCCATGGCGGAGGCCTCGCGCACGCAGGTGGCGCCGGAGAAGATCAGCGCCCGGTAGCTGTAGGGCTCGGGGAGCCGCCGGATGGGCTCCGGGAGCGTCGGCGCCCGTCTGACGCGATCCAGCAGCTGCTGCGCCAGAAGCCGGCGGTAGCCGAGGAACACGGATCCACCGGCGTGCGGCAGCGAGACCATACCGTGCGGAATCGTTCCGCAGGCGAAGAGCGCGAGCGTGGCCGTCAGCGCGGCCTCGGCCCGCGAGAAGAGCGTCTGGTCGTCCGGCTCCTCCTCGAGCGGACGCTCGAGTTCCCGCAGCACCCGTTCGGCCTGCTCCCTGGCCGCGACGACGAGCCGCTTTCGCGCGAGCACGGCAGCCCGGACCGCGAGCATCATCGGCGCCGTCGCGCTCTGCTTCGCACCGAGTTTGCTCAGATTCTCTGCGCACACGCGCAGATCCTCCCTCGAGGCGTGCGGATCCAGCAGCATCTGCACCGCCCTGAGCAGCGGGAAGTCTCTGAGCCTGGCCGAAGAGGCCTCCTGCACGCCGCGTGCGACCTCGGGAGAGAGCGTCTCGTACACGGTGAGGAATCGAGCGCGGAGAACCGCCTCCGCCTGCGCGAGATCTCCGGCCAGGAACCACTGCTCGAACGCCGCGCCCACCTCGTTGCTCTCATAGAGCTTCACCGCGAGCTCGCGTCGGGCGAGGGTCTTCATGCTGTTCCGCTGCACCGCCGCGTGCCAGAACTCCTCGGACCAGACGTATTCGCCGGCTTTGGTCTGATGACGCGTGTCGCAGGCGGGGAAGGCCTCGAGCGCCTCGACGGCGTCCGGGGCGATCCCGGGAAGGCAGATCGCGATGTGCTGGAGGGTGAATCTCGGCATGAGCGAGAACGTCTCGATCAGCTCGGAGAACCCCGAGCGCCGGTGGGCGAGCGACTGGATCCGCAGAATATGCGCGAACACCGCCTGCATCTGCTGGGCGAACACGGCCTCGCTCCACTCGCCGAGCTCCGCGATGCGGTCCACGGCCAGGGCGACGCCGAGCGGGAAGCCCCTGGTGGCGACGAACACCGCGCGCATCTCGTCCTCGGTCAGCCGTCGGGCTCCCCGGGGTTCCCGGGAGGTGGCGCGCTCCAGCACGAGGTCGCAGAGATCCCTGGTCTCCTCGTAGCTGAAGAGGAGCGCGTCCGCGGGAAACTGCATGAAGCGGCGATCGTCGAGACGGATCGACGCGGCGGACAGCGGGTCGATCGTCGTGGTGACCACCCGGAGCCGCGGAACAGCCTCGAGCAGAGCCTCGAGCGCGGCTTGGTGCGTGGCGGGGGCCAGCAGGTCGAAGTCGTCGATCAGCACGGTGAAGGTTCCGCTCGGGTTCTCCGCGGCCCGGAGGTCGAGCCACCGCGCCAGCCCCGCGAGACCCCGCGAACCTCCGCGGAAGAGGGCGTCATAGGCGACGCCGGCGCGCCGCGCGGTCCAGAACGCGTGGAAGCTCTCCCCCTCCAGAGCGAGCTCCGCGCAGATCTGGTTGAGCAGGGTCGTTCGTCCCGTGCCGGGGGCACCGCTGACGGACGCCCAACGCACCGACGCGTCGAGCGCGCGGCGAATCAGATTCGGCCGTCGGATCTCGGGGAGGGACGGCCCGCCGGCGAAGTGGCGCTGCCAGACGCGCTCGGAGGGATACTCGGCTCGTCTGAGCGCCGGTGCCGAGGGGTACCCGGAGGCTTCGGGGGACGGAGCGTCACGCATGGCGGTCTGAGCGGAGAACGCCGTGCGGCCACTCTCTGTCCGCATCGGAATCGCAGCCGGCACGACCATGCCCGTCCATTACGTCCTCCCCTATTCGCCGGGCATGAAGAACCCGGACCCTTTCCCCCAGAACCAGATCTTAGTGGCGGGTTCCCGCGCGACGGGGAGCGGCACGCCCGAATACGCACCGGCGCCGCGGGAACGGCCGCCGGAAAGCGATCGTCAGGATGATATTGATGGGTGATATCCCCGGGGCGGTGGAATCCGGCTCCGCACGGGGCGGTCCCGGATGCCTACAGTGAACGGTAAGCGGCTCCGGATTCTCGTTCGCGGACCGGCGGCAGTCCTCGGCTCCGAGGCCCCGAACGGGGCCCCGGGGACGGGGGTCGGCCCGAGGATACGGATGAGGCGGTCGCCCGAGAACGCGTCGAACGATGCCGCATTTCCCCGTCCGCCCCTACAGACTTCGTCGGAGCCCACATGATCGACACCAACCAGCGCGTCGCGGATGGCTGGTACCCGGATCCGGAGGGACGCCTCTCCCTGCGCCGCTGGGACGGGGCGCAATGGACGCAGGAGACGCGCGGCAACCTCGACTGGGGGCGGCCCGTCGCGTCACTCGACCTGCCGAGCCGCCACCATCCGGACGCCCCGGAGACCGGATGGGCGGGGGTGGCCTTCGCGCTGCACTCCGCGCTGGTCAGCCGCGAGGCGGTCGCCCTTCGCATCGGGATCGCCGAGCAGTCCACGATCACGGTGGACACGTTCGAGCAGAGCTACGTCTGGGACGACGAACCGGCCTCGCTGCCGGCCATACCCGCGAACGTGCGCATCACCTTCTCGCCGAGCGATCTCGCCGCGCAGTCGCAGGGCCGGAATCTCGACGGGCTGCTCTGGAGGATCAGCCGCGAGGCCTTCGCCGACCGCCTCGCCCCGTGGCTGCAGCCCGACGACCTCTACCGGCTGCAGCGCTGGCCGAACCTCACGACGATCAATCCCGAGCTCGACGACATGCGGCAGGCCGCCATGCTCGCCAACGGGATGTTCACGGTCGAGGAGCTCGCGGGCTTCTCGGACCGATCGCTCCACGCGACGCGGGCGCTCATCAACGCCCTGAGCCTCATGAACACCCTGCGGATCGCGGCGCCTCGCGACACGGCGGCCTTCGTGACCCCGGCCGCGCCGGCGCCCGCGCCCGCCGCCCCCGCGCGCAAGCCCGGGCTCTTCCAGCGGCTCCGTGCCAGGCTGGGGCTCTGACGCCGTGACCGAGCATGTGATCCTGTTCGCTGGCCCGATGGGCGCGGGGAAGACGACCGCCATCCGCTCGCTCAGCGACATCGAGGTGATCTCCACCGAGGCGACGAACTCGGACCGCGCCACCTTCGACAAGGAGACGACCACGGTCGCCCTCGACTACGGCGAGATCGGCATCAACGAGACCGAGAAGATCCGCATGTACGGTATTCCCGGGCAGCGGCGATTCGACTTCATGTGGGAGATCCTGAAGGATCGCGCGATGGGCCTCCTCCTCCTCGTCCACGCCGACAGCCCCGATATCGGAGGGAGCATCGAAGAGCATCTCGAGGCGTTCGGCGACATCGTCGAGCGCGGAGGCGTGGTCGTCGGCGTCACGCGCAGCGACGTGCACGGTCCCGGCGCCCTCGGACGCGCGCAGGCCGCAACCGGTAGATTGTTCCCCGGCAGACCGATCCCGGTGTTCGAGATCGATGCCAGAGACACCGAACAGATGCGGGTGGCGTTGATGACTCTGATCGCAGACGTCGAAGCCCGAGAACTCATCAGGGGGAGCAGACGATGAATACCGACGGGTCCTTCCACGCGCCTCGAGATCTGCGAATCGTGGCCGCCTGCAACCGCGCGATCGAGACGTTGCGCTCCGGCTGCCGTTCGCTCCAGATCGCCGCGTTCGCGACGGACGACGGCTTCGAGATCACCCGCCGCCCCTCGTCGGGCGCGCAGGACGAGCGTCTCGCCAGCATCGCGAGCTCGCTCCAGGCGCTCACCGAGGCCGTCGCGCGCAACCGCGCCATCGGTGGCACGACGTACACGCTCATCGAGGCGGACGCCGGCCGGGTGCTGCTCCGCCGGGTTCCCGGCCACCCGATCATGCTGCTCGCGGTGTTCGGCGCCGAAGAGGTCGCGGGTCAGGCGATCTCGATCTCGCGCGGCGTCGTCAGCGACCTCGGCGCCGAGCTCTCCGCCCTCGACCCGCAGGCGGGTGCGCCGGATCCGACGGACTTCCACGTAACCGAATCACAGTAGAAGGAGGACTCCCATGTCCATCAACGAAGTGCTCAACGACCTCGTCAACGATATCGACGGCGGCCTGGCGGCGCTGCTCGGCGACAGCGAGTCCGGCATGCTCCTCGCTTCGGCCGGCAGCGGACTGGATCTGGAGGTCGCCGCGGCGGGAACGACGGAGTTCATGCGGGCCAAGCTCAACACCATGCGCGCGCTGGGGCTCGAACAGAGCATCGAGGACATTCTCGTCACCCTCGGCGATCAGTACCACATCATCCGCCCGATCGCCGCGAAGCCCGAGATCTTCATCTGGGTCGCGGTGGATCGGGCTCGCTCGAACCTGGCGCTCGCGCGACTGCGAGTCAAATCCGCAGAGCAGAACATCGCGCTGTAGCCCTCTCCGGCCCATCGTTCGACCGACGCTCCGCGCGCGTCGCAGCGGGCTCCGCGACTCGCCGAGCGGACGGCGCGGCTGAGTTGCCCGCCCGTCGCGGATAGCGGAGAATGTCGGAGTGAGAGTTGCAGAGAGCCTCGTGTCCGCCGGCATCGTGGGGACCGAGCGCATGGGCGCGCTCGTCGCGGAGCACGGCGACGGCAAGGAGCTCCGCGCTCGAGTCGTGGCGGACGGCCTCGCCAGCGAGAACGATATCGCCCAGGCGGTCGCGAGCCGCGCCGGCGTGCCCTACGTCGATCTGGGGCGGGAGGCCTTGAGCCCCGAGACCATCTCGCTGGTGCCGGCCGCGCTCTGCCGCAGATACCAGCTGATCCCCGTCAGGCGGACCCGGCGCCATCTGCTCGTCGGCATGGTCGACCCCAGCAATCTGATCGCGATCGACGATGTGACCACCGCCACCGGCCTGGCCATCGCCCCCGCGGCCGTGGCGTCGGACGCGCTCGACCTCGCCTTCGGACGGTTCCTCCGCATGGACGAGGAGCTCAGCGAGCTCTCGGTCCAGATGGACGACACCTCCGACTCCGAGATCGAGACGTCCGCCTCCGAGTCCCTCGACAGCACCTCCGACGACGCCCCGGTGGTGCGCTTCGTGAGCCTGCTGATCTCCCAGGCGATCGACGACCGCGCGAGCGACATCCACATCGAGCCCGGCGAGAAGCACCTCACGGTGAGATACCGGATCGACGGCGTGCTGCAGGAGACGCAGCAGGCGAGCCGGGCCATCCAGGACGGCGTGATCTCCCGCCTGAAGATCATGGCCGCCGTCGACATCGCGGAGCGGCGCAAGCCGCAGGACGGCCGGATCTCCGTGCAGCACAACGGCCGGAGGATCGACCTGCGCCTGGCCACGCTCCCCACGGTGTGGGGCGAGAAGATCGTGATGCGCATCCTGGCGGGCTCCGCGCAGGAGCTCACGCTCAAGGATCTGCGCTTCTCGGAGCGGAACGAGCGCAGCTTCACCGAGGCCATCTCGAGACCGTACGGCATGGTCCTCGTGACCGGCCCGACCGGCTCGGGCAAGTCGACGACGCTCTACACGGCGCTCAGCACGATCGCCACTCCGCAGGTGAACGCGATCACGGTGGAGGATCCGGTGGAGTACCGGATCGCCGGGATCAGCCAGGTGCAGGTGAACCACAAGGCGGGGCTCAACTTCCACACCGCGCTCCGGTCGATCCTCCGCTCCGATCCGGACATCGTGCTCGTCGGCGAGATCCGCGATCAGGAGACCGCGACCATGTCGATCGAGGCGGCGCTCACCGGGCACGTCGTCCTCTCGACGCTCCACACCAACGACGCGCCGAGCGCGCTCACCCGGCTGATCAACATCGGCTGCGAGCCGTTCCTCGTGGGCACCGCCGTCAACGCGATCGTCGCGCAGCGGCTCGCGCGGCGGCTCTGCCTCAGGTGCCGGCAGCCCTACGCCGAGGATCCGGAGAAGCTCGCCGCCCTCCGCATCCCGCACGAGACCGGCCGCCGGCCCACGTTCTACCGAGCGGTCGGCTGCCCGGAGTGCTCGGGGACGGGCTACCACGGCCGCCTCGCGCTGCACGAGGTGATGACCATGTCGGAGGAGCTGGAGCAGCAGGTCATCTCGCACGCCTCCGGCACCGAGCTGCGCGACACGGCCCTCCGGCAGGGCATGATCACGCTGCGTCAGGACGGCTTCGAGAAGGCGCAGCAGGGCGCGACGACCATCGAGGAGGTCCTCCGGGTCTCCGCCTGACCCGGAGCGGGATCCGGGACGATCAGGTGTTCGCGATCTCTCCGTAGATCGAGAAGATCGGCAGGTAGAGCGACACCACCATGCCGCCGATGAGGATGCCGATCCCCACGATCAGCAGCGGCTCGATCGCCGAGGTGAGCTGCTCGGTGGCGGTCTTCACCTCGTCGTCGTAGAACTCGGCGATGCTCTCGAGCATGTCCGGCAGCGTGCCCGACTCCTCGCCGACCGCGGCCATCTGCACCACGATCGAGGGGAACACGCCCGACTCCTCGAGCGGCTTCGAGAAGCTCTTCCCCTGCTTGATCGACTCCTGCACGGCGCGCACCGCCTGCTCGATCCTGAAGTTGTTCGCGGCCTGCCCGACGATGTCGAGCGCCTGCACCAGGGGCACGCCGGCCCCCAGCATCATCGCCAGACCGCGGCTGAACCGCGCGACCGCCACCTTGGTCGCGAGCTTGCCGAAGACGGGGATCTTGAGCCGCCACGGGTCGACCACGCTGCGCACCCGGTCGGTGTGCTTCTGCGACTGCCACCAGAGGAATCCGCCGATCACGAGCACGACGAGCAGCGGGAAGATCCAGCCCATGTTCTGCGACAGCCCCACCAGGACCTGGGTCGGCAGCGGGAGCTCCGAGCCCAGGTTGTCGAACATGCTCGCGAAGATCGGCACGATGAACATCACCATGCCGAGCGCGCCGAGCAGCGCGATGATGAGCACGATGACCGGATAGGTCGTCGCCGACTTGATCTTGTTCTGCAGCTCGGCCTCGGTCTTGTAGGTGTCGGCCGCGCTCGTCATGGTCTGGGCGAGGAAGCCGCCCATCTCGCCGACCCGCACCAGACTCACCATGAGCGGGGGGAAGACCTTGGGATGCCTCCCCATCGCCGCCGAGAGGGTCTGGCCCTGCTCGATGCCCGTGCGCACCTGGGAGAGCGCCGCCTTGAGCTTCTTGTCCTCCGCCTGCTCGATGAGCACCGCGAGCGCGCGCAGCAGCGGCAGTCCGGCGTTCAGCAGCCCGGCCATCTGCCGCGAGAACACGGCGAGCGTGTCGGCCTTCACGTGCCCCTCCAGCCAGGGGATGCGGATCTCGGTGTTCAGGCCGGTCTTCGAGACGACCGAGACGTCGAGCGGGGTCAGGCCGCGACCGCGCAGGGCGCCCACGACCGCGTCGCGGCTCGATCCCTCGAGCGTGCCGGTGACCATCTTGCCGGTGGCGTCGGCGGCGCGGTAGCTGTACTCCTCGTTCGCCGCCATCAGTCGGCCCACCCGTCGCTCTGCTGGTTGCCCATCTCGCCCATCCACGCGTCCTCTCTCAGCCCCGATCTCACGCGCACGCCCTCGACGATCGACTTGGGATCCTGCGCCCGGGACTGGGCGAGTTCGAGCGTGATCTCGCCCTGCTCCACCAGTCGCTTGAGATCCTGGTCGAGGGTGTGCATGCCGAGGCTGCGCCCGGCCTGGATCATCGAGTAGATCTGGCTCACCTCGCCCTCCCGGATCAGGTTGGCGATCGCCGGCGTGTTCACGAGCACCTCGGTCGCGATGAGGCGGCCGTGGCCGACGGCCTTCGGCAGGAGCGTCTGCGTGATGATCCCCTGCAGCGTGTCGCCGAGCTGGGTGCGCACCTGCTGCTGCTGCGCGGGCGGGAAGGCGTCGACGATGCGGTTGATCGACTTCGCGGCCGACTGCGTGTGCAGCGTCGAGAGCACGAGGTGGCCCGTCTCGGCCGCCGTCAGCGCGGTCGCGATCGATTCGGGGTCGCGGAGCTCGCCGATGAGGATGATGTCGGGATCCTGCCGCAGCACGCGCCGCATGGCCTCGGCGAAGGATCTGGTGTCGCTGCCGACCTCCCGCTGGTGGATCAACGCGGTCTTGCTCTCGTGGCGGAACTCGACGGGGTCCTCGATCGTGACCACGTGGGCGGGCAGCCGGCGGTTCACCAGGTCGATCATCGCGGCGAGGGTGGTCGACTTGCCCGAGCCGGTGGGCCCGGTCACGATCACGAGCCCCCGGGGCCGCACGGCGAGATCGGCCGCGATGGCCGGCACGCCGAGTTCCTCGAGCGGCTTCGCCTCGTCGGGGATGAAGCGCATGGCGGCGGCGAGCGAGCCGAGCTGGCGGAACACGTTCACGCGGAAGCGCGCGAGCCCGGCGACCGCCACCGAGAAGTCGAGCTCGTCGGCTCCGGCCAGATCCTCGAGCTGCTGCGGGGTCATCATCTCGGCGAGGGCCGACTGGAACCACTCGCGCGAGAGCGGCTGCTCGCCGCCGGGGATCGCGACGAGGTCGCCGTCGACGCGCATCTGCGGCGGCAGCCCCTCGGTCAGGTGCACGTCGGACGCGCGCGAGCGGTGCGCGGTCTCCAGGAGCCCCCGCAGCCCGTGCCCCGCGCCGAGCCCTCCGGGGGCCGTCTCGGCTGCGAGGGACTCCCGGCGGCGCTCGCGGCGCATCGGCTGGCGGGCGGACGGATCGGTCACGAGTCCGCCCCCGTCCGGTTGAAGATCTGCGCCGTCACCGTGAGTCTGCCCTCCATGCCGCGTTCTTCGTCCTCCTCGCGCTCCACCTTCGCGGAGGTGACGAGCAGGAGTCTCGGCCCCGCCCGCAGTTCGTCCAGGATGGCCGTCGCGGTCACCACGTCGGGCACGGCGATCTCGATCGTCAGCTCGATCTGCTGACGCGGATCCGCGGGCGGCTCCGCGTCGGCGGCGCCCGCGGCCGGGGCCTCGGTCCCGGATGCGGCGGCCGGGTCCTCGGCCGCCGGGTCGGCCGGCGGGGCGGGCTCGCCGTCGTCGCCCTCGTCCGCGGTCGGATCCGGTCTGGGCGCGAAGTCGGCGGGCTCGCCGAAGGCGGTCAGCTTGACGAAGCCGTCCTCCTCCTCGAGCGCGTTCTCGATGAGCTCCAGCGCGCTGTCGTACTCGGCGCCCTCGGGGATCTGCCTCCGCACCTGCGCGATGCTCCGCTCGATCTCGCCGCGGCGCGCCTCCGCGTCGTTCAGCACGCCGAGCTGGGCCCGGTATCCCGCGTTGATCTGCTCGCTGTCGGCGATCTCGCGGTTGGCCTCCTGGCCGCGCTCGTACATGGGCAGCGCGATCAGCACGATGCCGAGCGCGAGCACCCCGACGAGCACCAGTAGGCCGAGCAGGTTCACGAGCCTGGCTTCGAGTCTCATTCGCCCGCCTCCTCATCATCGTGTCCGGCGTACACCGTCTGGTCGAAGGCGATCTCGACCGTGTGCGCATAGGCGTCGATCTCGTCGTCCCAGGAGCCTTCGAGCACGGTGGCGGAGGCGACCCCCTTCACCGAGAGGATGTCGCCCATGAACGCGCTTCCCGCGGGGAACGGGCCGCAGACGGTGACGGTTCCCACGAACCCGACGCCGGTCTCGGGGTCGCCGCTCGGCTCGGCGCCGGAACGAAGCTCGTAGGCGCACACCCAGCCGTCGTCCGGCAGCGCCTCGCGGATGCGGTCGATCGTCCGCTCCCACGAGAGATCCGTCGACCGGGCCTCGGCGCGGAACCCCGTGAGCTCCTGCTCCCGGTTGAGCAGCTCGCCGATCTCGCTCTTCGCCGCGATCTGCGTGAGGAGAGCCTGGCCGTCGGCCTGCACCGCGCTGAGGCGCAGCGCCGCGATCGCCTGCCACGCGAAGAGCAGGACGCAGACGACGCCGACGACGACCACGGCGCCGAGGAGGCGGAAGCCCCAGTTCTTGAGGATCGTGCGCTGCGCGCGGCGCTCCACCACCTCCCGGGGCAGCAGGTTGACCCGCGGCGTGCCGCCGGCGGCCACCTGCGCCGGGCCGGACTTCCTGGGCAGCAGGTCCATCAGCGCGCCTCCGCCATCGCCAGGCCCACGGGGGTGAGCAGCTCCAGATCCTCCTGGCCGTGGCGGGAGGTGACGTTGGACTGCGCGAGATGGTGCCCGCCGACCAGGTGCACCGGAACCGAGAAGCGCTCCCGGAACGCGGGGTGCACCCCCGCGATGCCGGCGCCGGCGCCGGTGAGGAACACCTGGGCGATGCTCCCCCCGCCGGATCGCTCGAGATGGAAGCGCAGGGTGTTGACGATCTGGGTGACGAGCTCGTCGATCCGCTCCGGGGTGAGGGGCGCGGCGACCGCCGGCCGCGAGCGGCGCGACAGCTCTTGCGCCGTCAGGGGTCCGGCCTCCTCCGTCGGCCCCGCGTGCTCGCCCTCCGCGATCTCCTCTCCCTCCGGCTCCGGCACGGCCGCGCCGAGCTCGAGCGGGATGATGCGCACGAAGCGGGGGACGCCCTGGACGGAGACGACCACGTAGCTGGTGTGCGGGCCCAGGTGCACGATCGCGACCGACTCGGCCGAATCGGTGAGCATGCCGATCGCGCGGAGCAGGCCGAACGGGGAGAGGTCCACCTGCTCGACGTGCAGCTTCGCCTGCGTGAGCGTCTCGACGAGCTCGGTCACCGTCTCGGAGACGGCGGCGACCAGCAGCCCCGAGAGCTGCTCCCCCTCCTGCGCGATCGGATAGAAGTCGATGACCGCCTGGTCGGCCGGCACGGGGAGCAGATCGGCCACCTGGAAGGGCAGCGCCTGCTTGAGCAGCTCGGGGCTCATCGCCTGCGTGCGGTAGTCGCGCACCAGCACCCGTCGGCTGCAGATGCCGAGCACCACGCGCCGGCTCTTGAAGCCGGCCTGCCGCCAGAGCTGCTGCAGCGCACCGACCACGGCCGCGCGGTCGAGCACCTCGGAATCCTTGGCCGCGCCGCGCGGCAGCCGCACCGTCCCGTGCGCGAGGATCCTCGGGTTCCTGCCCGTGGTCGCCTCTGCCGCCCGCACCTCCTCCTCGGTGATCTCCAAGCCCACTATGCTGCTCGCCATGCCGGGGTTCCTTTCCTCATCGCCCTGAAGCCTCCGTCCCCGCCGCTACCCGGCGAGGAAGATCGATACGTACCACTCCGCCACCCGGTTGCCCGCGAGGATGCCGGCCCACGCGCCCAGGATCATCCACGGTCCGAACGGGATCCGGGAGCGCCGGGATGCCCGACGCGTCACCATGAGGACCACCCCGAAGACGCCGCCGAGGAGGAACGCCGCGAAGGCGCCGACCACGAGCGCTCCCCACCCCAGCCACGAGAGCGCGAGACCGAGCAGGAGCGCGAGCTTCACGTCCCCGAACCCCATCCCACCCGGCCAGAAGAACCAGAGCAGCCCGTAGAAGACGGTCAGCGCCGCGCCGCCGAGCGCCGCTCGCAGCAGCGCGGCGGGGTCGGCTCCGCACAGCGTCGCCGCCACCAGCAGCGCGGCGAACACCGGGATCGAGGGCAGAACGACGGCGTTCGGCAGCCGGAAGGTGTCGAGGTCGATCAGTGCGAGCGCGATCGACACCGCCGCGAGGAAGAGGAAGGCGAGGAGCAGCAGGACCGATGCGGCGGTGCCCATTCCCGCATCGATCCCGCTCCCGAGCCACCACCAGGCCACTCCGGCGAAGGCGAGCGCGGTGCCGAGCTCGACGAGCGGATAGCGCGGGGAGATGCGGCCCCCGCAGTTGGCGCACCTGCCGCGGAGCACCGCCCAGCTGATCACCGGCACGTTCTGCCAGGCGCGGATCGGTGCGTCGCAATCGGGGCAGCGGCTGCCCGGCATCAGCGATCTGCCCGCGGGGACGCGGTGCACCACCACGTTGAGGAACGAACCGATGAGCAGTCCCAGCACCCCGCAGTACACCGCCCAGACGACGGTCCAATTCACCGGCTCGCTCACGGTATCGGCATATCCTGGCTGGAGACGAGCGTGAACGCGCTCGGCCCGGTGGTCTCTTCACCGCCTCCGCCTCCCGATTCCGATTCCATGCCCGGGAGCCCGATCGGGTCCGCGAGGAACCGCAGTCCGCCGCCGTAGCTCCAGCTCGCACCGTAGAGCTGCCCGTTGAAGGTCGAGTGACCGGCGACGTAGATGCCGCAGGGGGAATACGCCATCGTCCTGATGGACGTGTCGGCGCCGACGTGGTTCAGGTAGAGCGGGCCGAGGCCCGAGCCGCAGGTGGGCGCGTGATCGGACGGATTGGGATCCTCGGTGACGAACCACAGCGACGGCTGCGATGCGGCGCTCGAGTGGGCGCGCCACTTCGACGAGGTCGTGTCGACCTGCCGCGCCAGGATCAGCAGATTGTGCCTGAGCTGCACGTCGGGCGACGTGCCGGCGTTCGTCGACAGGGTGGAGCAGGCGCGGGCGTCGAGAATGGTGTTCTGGGTGAGGTTCGCCATCTCCACCCATCCGGTCTGCGGCCAGGAGTTGAAGTAGCCGCAGGTGTTCGGGCCGCTTCCGCTGCTGCTGAGGGTCCGGACCGCGTAGCCGCCCCATTCGGCCGGATCGTGCTGGTACTCGAACCAGTCCGGCAGCTCGGGCAGCACGGGGGCCGCGACGCTGCCCGGCCGGTTGAGCGAACCGTAGCTCCCGCCCTCCCACGAGTTCTTGGTCAGCGTCTTCGAGGCCGGCAGCGTGAGCGAGCCCTGGATGCGGGTCTCGCGCAGTTTGACGTCTCCGTCGGCGATCACCGAGCCGCCGATCGTGCGGTTGCTCCACGAGAACGCGATCGGCCCCGCGGTGTGCACGCTCCCGCCGATGGAGCCGTTCAGCTCGCTCTCGCCGGATCCGCCGGCGACGACGTCTCCGGTGATCGTGTCCGACGAGTTCGACATCTTGACCGTTCCCTCGGTCGAGGTCACATCGCCGTGGATGGTGCAGCCGCCGTTGGTTCTGATGTCCTTCTTGGCGGTGATGCTGCCCCAGAACTCGGTCTGGCAGACGAAGCCGGCCTTCGGGATCACGACGTCGACGGGGTTCTCCGGGGTGCCGGCGTCGACCTCGGCGGTGAAGGTGACGTCGCTCTCGCCGAAGAAGGTGATGTCGCCTCCGGTGCCGGTCACCGCGCCCGCGGTGTAGCTGAACACCGCCCGGTGCAGGGCCTCCTCGCCGTCGACGTTGGCGCGGGCCTGCAGCGTGGCCGTGCCGGTCTCGCCGCTCACGGTGCAGTCGAGGGTCCAGGTGAAGGCGGGCGAGTCGGCGGCCGTGCCGTTCCGACCGCTGCCGGTCTGCTGGTTGACCGGGTCGCAGGCGAGCCGGCCCTCCATGAGCTCGATCGTCTGGGTCGCGATAGCGCCGTCGACCACCATCTGCGCGCTGGTGCGGTGCTTGGAGCTCGCCACCATCGTCGCGGTGTTCATGGCGATCGCGGCGAGCGCCACGCCTCCGATCGTGAGCACCATCATGATGATGAGCACGGTCACCATCGTCGATCCGGCGTCGGGTCGCAGGCGCCGGGAGCGGCGGGCGAGGCCGAGTCGCGACAGGTCCACTGGACGCTTCACCAGCATGCACCTCCTCCGGCGACCGCCAGCGTGAGGGGCCGCAGACTGATGGACGACGCGACGGCCTCCTCGGGCAGGCGCCGCTCGTTCGTATAGATCAGGAGCTTCAGGGTCGGGGATGCGCCGCTGCGCGTGTCGGCGAGGATCGCCGGGCCCGACGCCGTGCCGGAGTCGTCGTAGAGCCGCGCATTCCCGTCGAGCGCGGTCCACTCGGACGGCACGCCGGCGGCGGGCGTCCACTCTTTGTAGGCGAGGACGTGGCTGCTCGCCGCGGGCGGCGGGGCGTCCACGCGCCAGGCCCGGCAGCGCACGGTGCCGGCCGCGTCGACCACGCGCACCCGCACCTCGTCGCGGGCCCCCGAATACCACGAGGCAACGGCGTCGCGCACCGTCTCGTTGAACAGCAGGGTCTGCGCCGTGGTGCGCTCCGTCGCGGCGTTTCGCTCCGCGGACTGCTGCTGGGAGCTCAGCCCCTGGCCGAAGATCACCGCGACGAGGCCGAGCAGGAGCGACGAGACCGCGATGGCGACGATCAGCTCGACCAGCGACATCCCGGCCTGCGCGTCTACTCCGCGTGCGGCGGTCATCGGGTCACCCGCACGCTCGTGTCGAAAGTGGCGACGACGTCGCCGTCGCTCTCCCGCTCGATCGTGTAGCGCACGCTCACGGAGGCGGGGAAGTCGTCCGGGTCGTCCGGGCACGGGGCCGCGGATCGCGTGGCGACCATGCCGTCGCCGATCGAACTGGAGAGGCCGATGGGACCGCCGCCGGCGTGGAGCGCGCTGCACGGTTCCGCGGCGTCCACCGCCGGATCCGAGGGATAGACGCCGCGCAGGTAGGCGATGTCGGCGTTGACCGCGCTTCGGGCGGCCTCCACGTCTCGATTCTGGGCGGTGAGCTGGGTGACGCCGATGATCACGGGGATCACGGCCACGGAGAGCAGCGCGAAGAGGAACATGGCGATCACGATTTCGACCATGCTGAAGCCGCGATCGTCCGAACGCTGACGCTCGCGCTCATGCATCGCGTGCTCCCTCATCACAGAGAATCGGACAGCCTCACACCTGGCCAATCCATTTTTCGATCTCGACCCTAGTTCCGGCCAAGGGGACAATCGCCCTCGCCTCGGCCGGAACTAGAGTCTTCTTAGTCAACTAATCAGGCGCAGCCGGGGCCCTTAGACGCGGTCTTTCCGTCCTTTGCAGCGGTGACACAGACATTCGTGATTGTCGGAGAAGCCGGGGCAACCGTGTAAGCGATGCCGTCCTTCGAAGCGGGCACTCCGTGGGCTCCCGCCGAATCGGGGTTGGCGAGATTCGCAACAGCCTGGCTCGCCATGTTCGCAGCGGCGGCGTCGACCGCGCTCTGCTCGGCCTGGTCCTGGATGCCGATGAAGATCGGGATGGCGACCGCGGCGAGGATGCCGAGGATCACGACGACGACGATGAGCTCGACGAGCGAGAAGCCCGACTCGCCGTTCTCGCGGCGCTCCTTGGCCGCTTCGAGGTATGCCTGGATAGTACGCATGCTGACTGTTCCTGTCTCTGTGAGGTATGCGTGGTTCGATGAGTCGTGCACGAGCGCAGTGGTGAACAGTGGTCCCACTCGCGAACAATCCCGAAACTCAGGAAGCCCCTGCACCCAGGCGGAAGCGCGGCGCGCCTCGCCCGAGCTCCCCCCAAAACTCGGCACGCCTCTCAGTATGGCGGCGCGGTCCCACCGCCCGACCCGCAGTCTCAGCTTCAACCAAAACTTCACCCACCAGAATCATCCTCCGGATGGCGCGTCGCAACCGTTTCGTTATCTTAGTGAGAGCGCGCGAGCCGCGCGCGGCTCTCAGCGCGTGACCTCGGTGCCGATCCCGCGGTCCGTGAAGATCTCCAGGAGCACCGAGTGCGGCTCCCTGCCGTCGATGATCGCCGCCTTCGACACGCCGCCGCGGACCGCGTCGAGGCAGGCCCGCATCTTCGGGATCATGCCCGACTCGAGCGACGGCAGCAGTCCCTCCAGCTCGTCGGCCGAGATGCTCGACACGAGCGAGTCGCGATCCGGCCAGTTCGCGTACAACCCGGCGACGTCGGTCAGCACGACCAGCTTCTCCGCGCCCAGGGCGACGGCGAGAGCCGCGGCGGCGGCGTCCGCGTTGACGTTCAGCGAGACGCCCGGATGGTCGACGTCGGGCGCGATCCCGGCCACCACCGGGATCAGGCCCGCCTCGAGCAGTGCGAGCACGGGTTCGGGGCGGACCCCGGCCACGTCCCCCACGAGCCCCAGCTCCACGGCCTCGCCGTCGACCTCGATCGGCGGGCGACGGCGGCCGATGAACAGACCGGCGTCCTCCCCCGTCGTGCCGGCCGCGAGCGGCCCGTGCTGATTGATCTGGTCGACGAGCTCGGGATTCACCTTCCCGGTCAGCACCATCCGCACCACGTCCATCGCCTCCGGCGTGGTCACGCGGTAGCCGCCCCTGAACTCGCTCGAGATGCCGAGCCTGCCGAGCATCTCGCTGATCTGAGGACCGCCGCCGTGCACCACGACCGGCCGCACGCCCGTGTGCCGCAGGTAGACGACATCCTCGGCGAAGGCGCGCAGCAGGTCGAGGTCCACCATGGCGTTGCCCCCGAACTTGATCACGATGATCGCATCCCGGAACTTCTTCAGCCACGGCAGCGACTCGATCAGCACCCCGGCTTTCGCCGCGGCCTCGTCGTGCGCCAGCGTGCTCGTCGTGTTGCTCATCCGTTCAGACTACCGGCCCCGATCTGCGCGCGCCGATGCGGTCAGCTGGAGTACGCGCTGTTCTCGTGCACGTAGTCGTGGGTGAGGTCGTTCGTGCGGATCGTGGCCGTGGCCTCGCCCGCGAAGAGCTCGATCAGCACGCGGGTGCGCCGCGGGCTGAGGTCGCACTCCTCGACCGGTCGATCCGGCGCGCCGGCGTGGCACAGGCGCACGCCGTTGAACCACACGTCGACCGCGTACGGATCGAAGACGGCCTCCGTGGTGCCGATCGCGGCGAGCACCCGGCCCCAGTTCGGGTCGTTGCCGAAGATCGCCGCCTTGAAGAGGTTGTTGCGCGCCACCGATCGGCCCACCTCCACCGCGTCCTCGACCGACAGGGCGCCGCGCACCTCGATGTCGATGTCGTGGCTCGCGCCCTCGGCGTCGGCCTGCAGCTGCGCCGCCAGGCGATCGCAGACCCCGGCGAGCGCGTCGGCGAAGGCGTCCTCCTCGGGCGCGACCCCGGAGGCGCCGCTCGCCAGCAGGGTCACCTGGTCGTTCGTCGACATGCAGCCGTCGCTGTCGAGCCGGTCGAAGCTCGCGGCGGTGGCGCGGCGCAGCGCGCGGTCCGCCGTCTCCGCGTCGAGCACGGCGTCGGTCGTGATCACCACGAGCATGGTGGCGAGTCCGGGTGCGAGCATCCCCGCGCCCTTCGCCATGGCGCCGATGCTCCACCCCTCCCCCTCGTAGGTCGCGGTCTTCTCGACAGAGTCGGTGGTCAGGATCGCCGCGGCCGCGGCAGCGTCGTCCGCGGCCAGCCGCGCGACCAGCTCGGGCACGCCGCCCACGATCCGGTCGCGGAAGCGCTGATCCCCGGTGCCGATCAGGCCGGTGCTACACACGAGCACGTCGTCCGCGACGAGATCCAGCCGTTCGGCGACCGCCTGGGCGGTGAGCCGCGTCGTCTCGTAGCCGAAGTCGCCCGTGAAGCAGTTCGCCCCGCCCGAGTTGAGGATGATCGCGCGAGCGGATCGGTCCTCGGCCGCCTTGCGGCTCCACAGGATCGGATTCGCCTGCGCCCGGTTGCTCGTGAACACCGCCGCGACGACGTGCACGGGCCCGTCGTTCACCACGAGGGCGAGATCCGGCTTGCCGGTGCTCTTCAGGCCCACGGCGATCCCGGCGGCGCGGAACCCCTTCGGTACGGTGACGCTCATCCTCGGCCCTTCCTCTCCATTCGTGCCCGGACTCCGGCCCGGACACCCGACTCCTGCGGCGCAGAGAAGATGCCAACTGCCCTTTCGCCGGGCGTGAAAGGGCAGTTCGGGTCCTTTCGTGCGCTGGGCACGAGAGGCACGCGCCGGGCGCGCCTCGAAACCTGGCTCACGGGGCCACGCCGTTCACGCTGAGCCCCGCGCCCTCCGGCAGCCCCAGCGCGAGATTCGCGGACTGGATCGCGGCGCCGGCCGTGCCCTTGGCCAGATTGTCGAGGGCGGCGACCACCACGACGCGGCCCGCCGCCTCGTCCACCGCGAGGCCCAGGAGGCAGGTGTTGGCGCCGAGCGTGTCCGCCGTGCGCGGGAAGCGCCCCTCCGGCAGCAGCCGCACGAAGGGCTCGTCCGCGTAGGCGCGCTCCCAGGCCGCGCGCACCTCGTCCGGCGTCGTGCCCGGCGCGAGGCGCGCCGTGCTCGTCGCGAGGATCCCGCGGCTCATCGGCACCAGAACCGGCGTGAAGCTGATCGTCGGAGAGTCCTGCGCCGCAGCGCCTGCGGCGGCATCGCGCAGCGCCTGCCGGATCTCGGGGATGTGCCGATGCGAGCCGCCGACGGCGTAGGGGTTGGCGGTGCCCATCAGTTCCGCGCCGAGCAGATGGGTCTTGGCGGCCTTGCCCGCGCCGCTCGGGCCCACCGCGAGCACGCTGACCAGATCCGTCGGCTCGATCACCCCGGCCGCGATGCCCGGGACGAGCGACAGCGCCACGGTGCTCGCGTTGCATCCCGGTGCCGCGATCCGGCTCGCGCCGCGGAGTGCCTCGCGCTGCTTCTCGAGCACGCCGTCCGCGCCCCGCACGAGCAGCTCCGGAACGCCGTAGCTCCAGGCCTCGTGGTGTTCGCCGCCGTAGAAGGCCGCCCAGTCATCGTCGCTGCGCAGGCGATGATCCGCGCCGCAGTCGACGACCAGCCGCACCTCGCCGAGCCGCGCGGTGAGCGCTCCGGAGGCCCCGTGCGGCAGCGCGAAGAAGACCAGGTCGTGGCCGTCGAGCGCCTCGGGCGTCGTCGGCTCGAGCCGAAGGTGCGAGAGCGATCGCAGATGGGGCTGATGGTCGATGAGCGGATCCCCCGCGCTCGAGTGCCCGGTGACGGTGCGCACCTCGAACTCCGGATGCCCGGCGAGGATGCGCAGCAGCTCCCCGCCCGCATACCCCGACGCCCCGGCTACGGCTACTGAAAACGTCACGGCCCTGGGCCTCCCTCCTGCGTCCCCTGCGGGACGCTTTCATTCTGCTCCATCGAGCGGTCTGCTCCGTCGAACGACGCGGTTCAGTCCGGTCGCGGAGAGGGCTCCGGATCCCGCGGACGTCGGGTGAGGGCCGCCTCGACGCCGCCGCCGAGCGCCGCAGCCAGCAGCGGGAGCCCCGTGAGCACCACGAGCAGGATCACGCTGACCCCTGCGAGCAGGGGCGCGGCCTCGCCGGCGCCGTGCCGGATCATCACGTCGAGACCGTAGCCGACGCCGAGCGCGAGCAGATAGCATCCGGTCGGGATCGATAGCGCGAGTCCGATCCGCCTGCCGCGCGACGCGGCCGGGATCCGGGCGATGAGCACGAGCGCCGCCCCCCAGGCGAGCACCGCGATCCACCAGGGCCACTCATTCCAGATGGTTCCGTGGGAGATCCAGCCGGCCTCGCCGGGACCGCCGAAGAGCATGGGCGCGACCAGCCCCTGCAGCACGAAGAGCACCGCCGCGGCGACCGCGGTGAGGGTCAATCGTCGTGCCATCTCTCGCCTTCGTCGGTGTTCTCGCGAAGATACGTCGAGAGCCCCGTCGGATGACGAGGCTCTCTTCCGTGACCCCAGCGGGATTCGAACCCGCGTTACCGCCGTGAGAGGGCGGCGTACTAGGCCGCTATACGATGGGGCCGTGTGCAATGCCCCGGCTTCGCGGCCGGGACGATGACAACCCGTCTATTCTGGCACAGACCACGCGGGCTCGCCAAATCGGGCGGCCGCGGAACCGCGCCCGCATGCCGGCGACCCGCGGGGCTGCGTAGGATCGACCCATGCGCTGTTTCAGACTCTCGCACGCCGGCCTGGTGGTCGAGGACTCCGAAGCCTCCCTGTTCGTCGATCCCGGCGACTTCTCGTCTCCGGACGAACTCGCGGCGTCCATCGCCGCCGCGACGCCCATCGCCGGCATCGTGATCACCCACGAGCATGCCGACCACTGGACCCCGGCCCATCTCACGGCGTTGCGCGTCGCCTCGCCGCGGGCGCCCGTCTTCACGACCCGGAGCACCGCCGCGGCGCTGGACGCGGCGGGGATCGCAGACGTGCGCGTCGTGCGCGAGGGCGAACGGATCCAGGCCGGACCGTTCTCGCTCGACTTCTACGGGGGCCGGCACGAGCCCCTCCACTCGAGCATCCCCGTGATCGACAACATCGGCGTGCGCGTGAACGAGACCGTCGCCTGGGGCGGGGATTCGCTGGTGCGACCGCCGTTCGCGGCGGAGGTGCTCGGCGTGCCGATCGGCTCGCCGTGGTCCAGCATCGCCCAGGTGATGGACTTCGTGCTGAACGCGGCGCCGCGACGGGCATTCCTCACCCACGACGGCATGCTCAGCGTTCGCGGACTGGGACTGTTCGCGGCACGGGTGCGCTGGTGCCTGGATCAGGTGGGCGGCGAACTCGTCGAGCTGCCCAGGCTCGACGGCGATCCGACGGCACGCACCGCACTCTGACGCGACGCGCCTCGGAACCCGGCCCGCGTCACTCGGTGGCCGGCTGAATGGTCGGCATACGATCCCGCTCATAGGTGATCGTCGAGTAGCCGTGCGGGGCCGGGGCGCCGTCCTCGCCGAGGTTCACGAACACCATGCGCTCGATCGTGAGGATGGTCTTCCGGGTGATCATGTTGCGCACCTCCGCGCGCATCGTGAGGGAGGTGCGCCCGAACCGCGTGGCCACGAGCCCCATCTCGATCAGATCGCCCTGCCTCGCCGACGCCTCGAAGTTGACCTCCGAGATGAACTTCGTGACGACACGGTGGTTGCCGAGCTGCACGATGGCGTAGATCGCGGCCTCCTCGTCGATCCAGCGCAGCAGGCTGCCGCCGAAGAGCGTGCCGTTCGCGTTCAGGTCCTCGGGCCGCACCCACTTGCGGGAATAGAAGTTGATCCCCCGCTCCCGCCTGCCGCTGTTCTCGCCGTCACCCGTGTCCGCCCTGTGCTTCTCGCTCACTCTGGCAGTTTAGGGCGAACGTGTTACGACGGGATGGCGGGCGCGTAACGGCGGCGGGCACCGCCTTGCCAGGAGACCCGGCGTCACGCGATCCGAAGGACGAGGGCATATCCGAGGTGTATAGACTCTCGCACATGACCTTTGCGAACGTGGGCACCCTCGGCGCGCTTCCGGGCAGACGGGACGAGATCGTGACGATCCTCACCCGGCTCAATGCCGACCTCGCCGAGGCCGGCTGCCTGCTCTACGAGGTCGGGGTCAACGAGGACGCCCCCGACACGGTGTTCGTCGCCGAGCTGTGGGAGTCCGCGGAGGCCCACCGCGCATCGCTGCAGCTCGAGAGCGTGCGCTCGGCGATCGCCGAGGCGATGCCCCTGCTCTCCGGCGAGATGGGCGGCGAGCGCTTCGAGGTCGTCGGCTCGCCGTTGCGGGCGTGACGACGCGTCCGCGGAGATCTCCTGCGCGAAGGGAATCCGCCCGGGCCGCTCAGCCGAGGGCTCTCCGCATCAGCACCCGCGGGAATCCGTCGAGCACCGACCCGGTGTCGGCGGCCTTCGAGAACCCGCACTCCTCGAACAGGCTCCGCGTGCCGACGTAGGCCATCGTCTGGTTGACGCGCTCGCCGCGGTTGTCCACCGGATACCCTTCGACGGCGGGCGCGCCGGAGGCTCGGGCGTGCGCGACGGCGCCCGCGATCAGGTCGTGCATGATCCCCTGCTTGCGGAAGCCGGGCCGCACGCGGAAGCACCAGAGCGACCAGACGTCGAGTTCGTCGACGTGCGGGATGAGGCGGCTGCGCGCGAAGCTCGTCCCGCTCCTCGGGTGCACGGCGGCCCAACCGACCGGCTCGTCCTCGAGGTAGGCGATCACTCCCGGCGGAGGATCCTGCGCGCACAGTTCTCTGACGCGATCGGCTCGAGCGGAACCGCGCAGCGCGGTGTTCTCCTTGCTGCCGATGCGATAGCTCAAGCAGAAGCAGACGTTCGAGGTCGGCTTCTTCGGCCCGACGAGCGCGGCGACGTCCGCGAACGCGGTCGCCGACCTCACCGTGACCCTCATCCCATCAGTATCGCAGACTCACCGCCGCCGCTGGCACCGAGGGCAGAAATGGCTCGACCGCCCGCCGATCGCCATGCGGCGCAGCGGCTCTCCGCAACGGCGGCACGGCTCCCCCGTGCGCCCGTAGGCGTTCAGCGAATGCGCGAAGTACCCGGCCTGCCCGTTGACGTTGACGTACTGCGCGTCGAAGCTCGTGCCGCCCTCCGCGAGCGCCTGCGCGAACACGGCGCGCACCTGGGCCAGCAACTCGGCGGCGCGGAGCGCGCCGATGCGATGTCCCGGGGTCTCGGGGTGCACCCGCGTCCGCCACAGCGCCTCGTCGGCGTAGATGTTGCCGACTCCGCTGATCAGGGTCTGGTCCAGCAGCGCCCGCTTCACGGCGGTGCGACGGCGGCGCAGCTCGGCGACGAAGCCCGCATCGTCGAACCCGGGGTCCACCGGGTCGCGCGCGATGTGCACCGCCTGCGACGGGATGCGGTCGGCCGGATCGACGGCGCCGGAGGCATCGGGGGCGGCCGTCAGGCGATCGAGCGCGAGCGAACCGAACAGGCGCTGGTCGGCGAAGTCGATCCGCAACTCGCCGTGCGACGGATGAGCGATCCAGATCCGGATCCGCACGTGCCGGTCGTCGGGCGCGTCCAGGGCGCGCAGCAGAAGCTGACCGCTCATGCCCAGGTGCGCGAGCAGCGCCTGCCTCGGCGCCGACGCGCCGGAGGCCGACGCCGTGTGCGGCACCCAGAGGAACTTGCCGCGGCGCTCGGGCGCGCCCAGCAGCGCTCCGGTGAGCCGGCGCTCGAAATCGGCGATCCGCATCGCGGCGGCCTCGCCGGCGAGCGTGACCCCGTGTCCGCCGAGACCGTCATCGCCCTCCTGCGGAATGTGCCGCTTGAGCGCGCGCGGATCCCTCACCTCGACCGAGAGGACCCGCGCCCCCGTTACCGCCGGCGCGAGACCGGATCGCACGACCTCGACCTCCGGGAGTTCCGGCATCGTTCCGCCCGACCCGCGTCAGTCGCGCGACTCGGCGGCCCGGAGTTCGAGCCGGGCGACCGCGTCGCGGGCGGCCGCGAGTTCCGCGGCCTTCTTGCTGGTGCCGGTGCCGATGCCGTCGACACCGTCGAGGGACACCCTCGCGGTGTAGAGCCGGTCGTGATCGGGGCCCTCGCCGCTGGTCTCGTAGCTGGGATGCGGCAGGCCGAGGGCCGCGGCCCGCTCCTGCAGCGTCGTCTTCGGATCCAGGGCGATGGTGAACCGCTCCGGGTCGGCGATCAGGGGCGCGACCAGTCGCAGGACGAACGACTCGGCGGTCCGAGGCCCGGTCGAGAGGAACACCGCACCGATCACCGCCTCGACGGCATCCGCCAGGATGCTGTCCTTGCCGCGCCCTCCGCTGCGCTCCTCGCCGACGCCGAGGCGCAGTTGCGCCCCGAGGTCGATGGCGCGAGCCACCTCGGCCAGCGCGACGCTGGACACGAGCGCTGCCCGGCGCTTGGCGAGTGCGCCCTCGTCGAGTTCGGGGTAGTCGAGGAAGAGCTTCACGGTGACCGCCTGGCCGAGGATCGAATCCCCCAGGAACTCGAGGCGCTCGTTGTGCGGTGCCCCGCCGTGCTCGAACGCCCAGGAGCGGTGGGTCAGGGCGAGTTCGAGCAGTTCGGGATCGACCTTCACGCCGAAGGGCGCGAGAAAGCCGCCGGACTCCCCCTCGGGGGCCTCCGGCGGCGTCTCGTCGTTCTGCGTCATCATTCCAGTCAAGCCGGCGTTCACCAAGCCACCCGAACCCCGCCCGGAATGCTACTCAAAACTTCCGCGCGACAACGCCCCTCGAGCGCTGTGCATAGGTTCGCGACAACACGCTCGCGTGTTGTGCCATGAATTCAGACGTCGGCGACCTTGCGGCCCTTGTACTCGAGGAAGAGGGGGGTGCCCTGCGAATCCTCGACCACGCGCGCACGGTGCGGCAGGCTGTAGACGGTGCGGCCGTTCTCGACGGTCTTCACCAGCTTGGGCGCTTCGGCCTTCCACGCCGAGCGGCGGTGACGGGTGTTCGAACGCGACATCTTGCGCTTGGGAACAGCCATGATGATCTCTCCTACTTGCTCTCAGGATCGGATTTCCGATCCGCGTCTGTCTCTTCGGCCAGCAGTCCGGCCAGCGCAGCCCACCGCGGATCCACCGGGACGGACTCGGCTGCAGTCCGGGCATCGCGCAGCTCGCCGGTCTCGGGGTCGAGTCCCGGGCAATCTGGACGGCACACAGGCTGGAACGGCAGTGCGAGCACAACCGCGTCTCGGAGCGGGGGTTCAAGATTCACGTGATCACCGTGAACCCCGTACTCGTCGGCCTCCGAAGGAGTATACGCGAAAAGCTCCTGGAATTCGACCTCGAACGGCTCGGAGAACTCGGTGAGGCACCGCCCGCACTGGGCGTGCATCGTCGTGCGCGCGAGGGCCGACACGAGGATCCCCTCGTGCACCGATTCGAGGCGCACGTCGAGATCGATGTCCTCGCCCGCCCGGACGGTCGCCAGAGACTCGCCGAACGCCTCGACCGCCTGGAGACGACGCGCGCGCTCCCGCATCTCGCCCGGGCGATCGACGATCTCCCGGACGTTCTCTTCGTACACGCGGCTGCTGGTCACCGCATCAGCCTACCCGCTCCGGGCTGCGAGTCGCCTCGGCGCTCAGTGGGACCCCGGGCGGCGGCGGATGCGGTTGTGCCCGCTCTCGTCGAGCTCGGCGACTCCGGGATAGGCTTTCACGAACGCGGAGAACGTCGGGAAGCCGTGCTCGCGCTCCTGGAACGAGGGGTCCATGCGGAGCATCTGATTCTTCACGGCGGACGCATCCTGCCATTCCTCGTCGGTCTTGGTCTCCAGGAGCACCAGCGCCTTGCGCAGCAGCGGTCCCGGACGGCGGCGGGGCACCTCGGGCCCGACCTCGGCGTCCGGAGCGGCGGCCTCCCTCTGCAGACCGCCGAGCGGATCGCCGCCGAACGGATTCCGGCCGACCGCCGTACCGGCCGCCGCCGGGGGCGCGAGCGCCTCGATCCGCTCGTCCTCCTCCGCCTCGTCGTCGGTCAGCAGCGCATCGTAGTCCGCGTATTCGTCGCAGGCTCCCGCGAGCACGCGGCTCGTCCCGCCCGCCACACCGATGCCGACGACGTAGCGCCCGAGCCGCCGCACCTTCTGCACCAGCGGCACGAAGTCGGAGTCGCCCGCGACGATCACCACGTGGGTCACGTCGTCGAGCAGGAACAGATCCTCCATCGCGTCGACCGCCAGCCGGATGTCGGCGCCGTTCTTGCGCCGGACGCTGAGCGGGAACATCTGCACCAGATCCGCCGCGCGGGCGGTCAGATCGTCGCGGTAGGCGGCGTTGACCGGGTGCGACCAATCGGCATAGGCCCTGCAGACGGCGAGGGTGCCGAAGGTGGCCGCGTAGTCGAGCACCGCGTTGACGCTCACCCGCGCTTCATCCAAGCGCTTCAGGGCCTCCTCGCTCAGCGGCTCGGATCGCCCGGAGCCCCGCACATCGCGCGCGAAGGCGCTGCGCCCGAACCGCTGGTCGAAGCGGGAGATGACGATGTTGTCGAAATCGAAGTAGACCGCCACCCGCGGCTCACCGCTCACCTTCTGCGCCTTCCACGCCGCCATACCGCTCCCGCCTCCGTCACGCGGGCCGGGTGGAGTCGAGGTACCTGGCCACCGCCGGCGGCACGTAATCGCTCACATCCCCGCCGAGGGCCGCCACCTGACGCACCAGGGAGCTCGACACGTGCGCGTGGCCGGGCTCCGGCAGCAGGAAGACCGTCTCGACGTTCGCGAGGCTGCGGTTCATCAGCACCATCGGCGTCTCGTAGGCGATATCGATCTGCGAGCGGATCCCCTTGACCAGCACGCTCGCACCCACCTCGGTGCAGTAGTCGACGAGCAGCCCGACCGACCAGGAGGCGACCGTGACGTTCGCGTGCGTCTGGGCGTCCTCGTCGATGGAGCGCTGCAGCAGGCTCACCCGCTCCGAGATCGGCAGCATGGCGTTCTTGTCTGGGTTGTGGACCACCAGCACGTGCACCTCGTCGAAGATGCTCGCGGCGCGGCGGATCACGTCGAGATGCCCCAGCGTGACGGGGTCGAACGAACCGGGCACGACGGCGATGGTGCTCATACTCCGATTCTACGGCACGTCGCACGGATTCGAACGCGGCGCGACGCCCCCTCGCGCGCGTCGCCCCGCGACCACGGCCGGAGCGACGGGATGCGCGCCCCCGCTCCTCCTACGACTTCGCGAGATTATCGAGACGGCGCTGCTGCGCCTCACGCTCGAGCACTTCCGCGAGCCCGGGTGCCGACATCAGCTCGGGATCCCGCTCCAGCAGCGACTCCGCCACCGAACGGGCATGATCGATGAGCTCGCCGTGCTCGGTCACCCGCAGCAGTCGCAGCGCGCTGCGCCCGCCGGACTGCGCCGTGCCCAGGATGTCCCCCTCGCGCCGCAGCTCCAGGTCCTTCTCCGCCAGTTCGAAGCCGTCGAGGGTGGCTGCGACGGCCTCCAAGCGCTCACGGGCGACACTGCCCGTCGGGGCGGCGGTGAGCAGCAGGCAGAGGCCCGGATGATCGCCCCGGCCGACCCGGCCGCGCAGCTGGTGCAGCTGGGAGATGCCGAAGCGGTCGGCATCCCGCACGATCATCACGGAGGCGTTGGGCACGTTGACCCCGACCTCGATAACGGTGGTCGCGACCAGCACGTCGATGCCGCCCGCGGCGAACGCCCGCATCGTCGCGTCCTTGTCGTCGGGCCGCATCGCCCCCGTCAGGCTCGCGATGCCGATCCCGGCGTAGTCGGCGCGACCGCTCAACTCGGCGAACGTCTGCTCGACGCTCGCGAGCGGCCGCGCAGCCCCCTCCTCGGCGTCCGTCGCCTCCCCCTCCTCGCGCTCGCCCTCCTCCCGCTCGCCGGGCGCGATCGCGGGGCACACCACGTAGACCTGCCGGCCCGCGGCCACCTCCTCGAGCGCTCGCACCCAGGCGCGCTCGGCCCACTTCGGCCGCTCGAGCAGCGGGACGACGAACGTCTCGATCCCCTGCCGCCCGGCCGGCAGCTCTCGGATCACGCTCGTCTCGAGATCGCCGAACGCGGTGAGGGCGACGGTGCGCGGGATCGGAGTCGCCGTCATGACGAGCAGATGCGGTTGCGCCCCCTTCCGTCGCGGCGCCTCGCGCTTCGCGTCGCCCTCTTCGGGCTCCGCCCCCAGCACCGTGCCCTTCCGTCGCAGCGCGTCTCTCTGTTCCACGCCGAAGCGGTGCTGCTCGTCGATCACCGCGAGGCCCAGGTCGTAGAAGGCCACGTTGTCGCTCAGCAGTGCGTGCGTGCCGATGACGATGCGCGCGCCGCCGCCGGCGACCGCGAGAAGCGCTCGGCGCTTCTCCGCGGCCGGCATGCTGCTGGTGATGAGCACCGGCTGCAGGCGCTCGACGAGCTCGGGGCCCAGCGCGTCGACGACGCTGCGGAAGTGCTGGGCCGCGAGCACCTCGGTCGGGGCGAGCAGCGCGCTCTGTCCGTCGCCCGGTGCGGCGCCCGCCTCCGTCTCAGCCGGGCTCTCGGCGACCTGGATCATGGCGCGCAGCGCGACCACCGTCTTTCCCGAGCCCACTTCTCCCTGCAGCAGCCGGTGCATCGGATGGGGCCGGGCGAGCTCCGCGGAGATCGTCTCGGCGGCACGGCGCTGATCGTTCGTCAGAGCGAACGGGAGCGCCCGGTCGAACGCCGCGAGCAGGCCGCCCTCGCCCTCAACCGGCGGTCGCGGGGCGGCGGGGGCCGCCCCGAGCCCCCGCCTCCGGTGCAGCAGCGCGAGCTGCAGCTCGAACGCCTCGCGGAAGCGGAGGCTCTCCTGGGCGCGGCGCCAGTCGCCCGCGTTCTCGGGCCGGTGGATCAGCTCCAGCGCCCGGCTGAGCGGCAGCAGGCCCTCGTCCCGGAGGAGCTCCGCCGGGAGCGGATCCTCGACGGGTCCCAGGGCGTCGAGGGCGAGGGCGATCGCCTGCTGGATGCTCCAGCTCGGCAGCTTCGCCGTGGCGGGATAGATCGGCACCGGGCGCTCGGCATAGGCGCGCGCGGCCGCGCGGTCGAGCGCAGCGGCCTCCTGCGAGCCGACCTCGCGATCCTCGAACAGCTCGTAGTCGGGATGCTGCAGCTGCAGCTGTCCGCGGTACTCGCTGACCTTCCCGGCGAAGATGCCGCGCGCGCCCGGGACGAGCTCGGCCGCCCGCCAGGCCTGGTTGAAGAAGGTGAGCTGGAGCGTGCCGGTCCCGTCCGTGATGCGCGCCTCCAGGAGCTTGCCGTTCCGCCGCTGCATGCGCCGCTCGCGCACGTCGAGCACCTGGGCCAGCACGGTGACGTGCTCGCCGACCGGCAGGCCGGTGAGCGGGGTGAGGTCGCCGCGGTTCGAGTAGCGCCGAGGCACGTGCCACAGGAGCTCGCGCACGGTCCGCAGCTCGAAGGCTCGCTGCAGCGCGGCGGCGGTGCGCCCGCCGACGACGCCGTCGAGGCGCGAGTCGAGCGTGGCGGCGGTCATGCTCCCAGGCTACTCGCCTCGGCTGCGGCGAGCCTCGCCCTCGCGAGTGCGCCCCCGCTGCGCGGTCGGACGCGGGCGCTCTCGCGAATGCGGGTCCCGTTCACGTGGGAGGCACCCGGCCGGGCAATAGGGTGGAGGGATGACCAGGATCATCTCGGGCGCGGCCGGATCCCTCAGGCTGGAGGTGCCGAAGTCGGGCACCAGGCCCACGAGCGACCGGGTGCGGGAGGCCGTCTTCTCGGCGCTCGACTCGTGGGACGCGCTCCAGGGCGCTCGGGTGCTCGATCTCTACGCGGGATCCGGCGCTCTCGGCCTCGAGGCCGCGAGCCGCGGAGCCGGATCCGTCACGCTGGTCGAGCGCCACCCGCAGGCGGCTCAGGTGGCGCAGCGCAACGCCCGCACGGTCGCCGGGGCGTTCGGTGAGGGGACGGGGCCGCGGATCGACGTGCGACGCCAGAGCGTGCGGGGGTTCCTGGAGGCAGCGGATCCGGCGGCGGACTCTCAGCCGGGCTACGGGATCGCGCTGATCGACCCGCCCTACGACTTGGGCGAGAGCGAGCTCTCCGAGAATCTCGCCGCCCTCGTGCCGCTGCTCGCCGAGGGGGCGATCGTCATGGTGGAGCGCTCGACGCGCTCCCCCGAGCCGGTCTGGCCGAGCGCCCTCGAGCCGCTCCGGGGGAAGCGCTACGGCGAGACCGCGCTGTGGTGGTCGGAACTCGCCTAGCGGCGCAGCACGGCCTGGCGTGATCTCCGCCGCTCGATTCAGGCGTCGAGATCGCTCCAGGGCGCCGGCTCGGGTTCGCCGAACCACCGATCGAGCGCTCCCGTCGCGGCGAGCGAGGCGGCCGCGCCGCCGACGGCGAGCAGCACGGCGATCACCACGGCCACCACGGCCGTCGCGCGTTTGCTCAGACGCCCGGGCAGGGGCGCCTCGGGAGGGTCGTCCGGAGTGGGCTGCTCGGCGGCGTGCTGCTTCGCGATCCACTGCCACAGTTCCGGCTGCGCGTTCGGATGCTCCAGTATCTCGCCCCACAGATCCGGTCGTTCCACGGCCAGTCGCTCCAGCCGTGCAGAACTGAGATCCGCGGAAAGGCCTCCGTCCGGATTGACATCCGAATCCCATGCCCCTCGGTTCATCGATCCCCTCCGTCTACGGTCGGGGTGACCGCGGCGCTTCCCCGATCAACCCGACAGCCGAGCCAAAGTCTCCCGCATCCGGCTGGGAATAGCGGGAGACTCCGGCTCGGCGATGGACCTCAGCGGGGCAGCATCGTGTACTTCGTCGAGAGGAACTCGTGGATCCCCTCGAAGCCGCCCTCGCGGCCGAGACCGGACTGCTTGACGCCGCCGAACGGGGCCGCCGCGTTCGAGGCGAGCCCCGAGTTGAGACCCATCATTCCGGTCTCGAGACGCTCGATCATGCGGTGGCCGCGGTGGATGTTCTCGGTGAACACGTAGCTCATCAGACCGTACTCGGTGTTGTTCGCGATCTCGACCGCCTCGTCCTCCGTCGAGAAGCGGATGATCCCGAGCACCGGCCCGAAGATCTCCTCGCGCATGATCGCGGACTGCGGGCTCAGGTGGTCCACGACCGTCGGCTGGAAGAAGTTTCCCGGTCCGTCGATGGCGTCCCCGCCGGTCACGATGTTCGCACCGGTGTCGACCGCGTCGGCCACCAGACGCGCCGTGTTGGTCACGGCCTTGTCGTCGACGAGCGCTCCGATGTCGTTGCCCTCCTCGGCGCCGCGGCCGATCTTCATCGCGGCGACCCGCTCGCCGATGCGGCGGGCGAACTCGTCGGCGACCGACTCGTGCACGATGACGCGGTTCGCGGCCGTGCACGCCTGGCCGATGTTGCGGAACTTCGCCACCAGCGCGCCCTCGACGGCCCGGTCGAGATCCGCGTCCTCGAACACGATGAAGGGGGCGTTGCCGCCCAGCTCCATCGAGGTGCGCAGCACGTTCTGGGCCGAGGCCTCGAGCAGCTTCACGCCGACCGGGGTCGACCCGGTGAACGAGAGCTTGCGGAGGCGGGTGTCGCTGAGCAGCGCGCTCGACTGGGCGCTCGACTTCGAGGTCGGCACCACGTTGACCACGCCGGCGGGCAGACCGGCCTCTTCGAGCAGCTGCGCGAAGAAGATGGTGGTCAGCGGCGTCAGCGCGGCCGGCTTGATGACGACCGTGCACCCCGCGGCGAGCGCCGGGGCGATCTTGCGGGTGGCCATCGCGAGCGGGAAGTTCCACGGCGTGATGAAGTAGCAGGGCCCGACCGGCAGGTGCGAGACGAGGATGTTGCCGGTGCCCTCGGGGTTCTGACGGTAGTCGCCCTGCACGCGCACGGCTTCCTCCGAGAACCAGCGCAGGAACTCGCCGCCGTAGACGACCTCTCCCCTGGCCTCCTGGATGGGCTTGCCCATCTCGATGCTCATCAGCAGCGCGAAGTCCTCCTTGCGCTCGGTCAGCAGGTCGAAGGTGCGGCGGAGGATGTTGGAGCGCTCTCGGCTGGACGTCGCCGCCCATGCCTCCTGCGCCGCGACGGCGGCGTCCAGCGCGCGCACCGCATCCTCGACGGTCGCGTCTGCGATCGTCTTGACGACCTCTCCGGTCGCCGGATCGTGAACGTCGAAGGTCGCTCCCGTGGCCGAGGGCTGCCATTCTCCGCCGATGCCGAGCCCGGTCTGCACACGATCGAGCAGTTCCTGCTCGTGGGGCTTGAGTGCCATGTTGTCCGGTCCTTTCAGATTCTCAGTTGGCCGCGATGCCGTCTGCGACGACCTGGAGGGCTTCGCGCAGGAGCTCGTCGCTGATCGAGAGCGGCGGCAGGAAGCGGATCACGTTGCCGTAGGTGCCGCAGGTGAGCACGAGCACGCCCTGATCCGCCGCGTACTTGGCGACCGCGCCCGTCAGCGCGGAGTTCGGCGTCTTGGATCCCGACTCCACCAGTTCGATCGCCTGCAGCGCACCGCGGCCGCGGATGTCGCCGACGCGATCCTCGTCCTGCTGGATGCCGGCGAAGAACTCGGTGATGATCGCGCCGATCTCCCGCGCGCGCTGCGTGAGGTTCTCGGCCTCGTAGGTCTCGATGGTGGCCAGCGCCGCCGCGGTCGCGATCGGGTTGCCCGCATAGGTGCCGCCGAGTCCGCCGGAGTGCGCAGAGTCCATGATCTCGGCGCGGCCGGTCACGGCCGAGAGCGGGAGTCCGCCGGCGATGCCCTTCGCGGTGGTGACGACATCGGCGACCACCCCCTCGTGGTTCGCCGCGAAGAGGTCGCCCGTGCGGGCGAAGCCGGTCTGCACCTCGTCGAGGATGAACACGACCCCGTTCTCGTTCGCCCACTTCTGGATCGCCGGCAGGAAGCCGGGAGCGGGGTCGATGAAGCCGCCCTCGCCCTGGATCGGCTCGATGATGACCGCGGCGAGGTTGCCGACGCCGACCTGCTTCTCGATCTGCAGGATCGCCTGCGCGGCGGCCTCCTGACCGGTCAGCCCGTCGCGGAACGGGTACGAGGCCGGCACGCGGTAGATCTCGGGCGCGAAGGGGCCGAAACCGTCCTTGTACGGCAGGTTCTTCGCGGTCATCGCCATGGTGAGGTTGGTTCGGCCGTGGTAGGCGTGATCGAAGGTCACGACGGCGTTCTTCCCGGTGTAGTGGCGCGCGATCTTGACCGCGTTCTCGACCGCTTCGGCACCGGAGTTGAAGAGCGCCGAGCGCTTCTCGAAGTCGCCGGGGATGAGCTCGTTGAGCTTCTCGGCGACGGCGATGTACCCCTCGTACGGGGTGACCGTGAAGCAGGTGTGCGTGAAGTGCTCGACCTGCGCCTTCACGGCCTCCACCACGCGGGGCGCCGAGTTGCCGACGCCGGTGACGGCGATGCCGGATCCGAGGTCGATGAGGGAGTTGCCGTCGGCGTCGACGATCACGCCGCCGCCCGCCGCGACGACCGACACCGGCAGCGCGACGCCCACGCCCGAGGCGACCGACGCGTTCTTGCGGGCGATCAGCTCCTGGGACTTCGGGCCGGGGATGGCCGTGACGATCCTGCGCTCCTGCGGAAGCGAGGGGCCTCCGATGGGGGTTTCAGACATGACATGCTCCTTCACGATGTTGCTGGCGAGGTCGGGATCCCGGGTCGGGAATCCTCGGACTCCCGGGTCGGGACGGTGCTGCGTCGAAGTCGGCGACCGAGCGGTCGCCGACCAGCCGGCTCCGCTCACCAGCCTACGACTCGCACCCCTCCGCAAGAGATGCCATACTGTCCAATCATGCAGCAATCTTTCGCCAGTGTGTCGAAATCCGCCGATGCGGGAGGGACCTCCCCCGCGGTCATCGAGCTGGACTCGCTGCTGCGGGACTATCTCCTCGGGCTCGTGCTGATCGGAGGCATCGGCAGAGACACCGGCACTCGGCCCGTGCAATGGGTCCATTCGAGCGATCTGCTGGACCCCGCGCCGTTCCTCACCCCGCGCACCGTGCTCCTCACGACCGGAGCCCAGTTCGGCGACGACGATCCGGAGGTGCTCGAGGCCTACGTGCAGCGCCTCATCCACGCCGGCGCGACGGCTCTCGGGGTCGGCGCGGGCCTGCGATGGGAGCGGATCCCGCCCGCCCTCATCGAGCTCTGCGACCGACTGCACCTGCCGCTGTTCCGCGTGCCCTACGACACCCCGTTCCTCGCCGTGGTCCGGACGGCGGCGAGGCTGATCGACGCGCGAGCGGCGGCCGACTGGGGCCGCGAGCAGCATCCGCCGCCCAGCTTCTCCGGCCGGCGCGAGCGGCTGCTCGCCGCGGAGCGGAGTCTGCGGGAGGCCGTGCTCCAGCTGATGGTCGACGGCCGCCTCGACCTCGCGGAACGCGTCGCGGCGAAGGCGCTGCCCCAGCTGCCGCGCGGCTCGCTGTCGGTGCTGACCTTCAGCGAGCCGCCCGACGAGAGGTTCCCGACGGACTTCGCCGCCCTCGTGACCGAACAACCGGGCGTGCTCTCGGCAACGCTCGACGGCGCCACCGTCGTCATCGCCGAGGCCGGCGAGGTCGCCCGTCTCCGCCGGGCTCTCACGCGCGCCGGGGTGCCGGCCGGGGTCTCCGAACGCGCCACGGCCGCGGACCTGCCCGAGCTCCTCGAGCAGGCGCGGCGCGCATCCGAGCTGGCCCGCGGCGCTCGGGATCCCGGTCCGCTCGACTACCGGCCCGAGATGCACGCCGGCGTGCTCCAGCTGCTCCGCGACAGTCCCGAGGCGGTGCGTCGAGCGCAGGGCCTGCTCGCCCCCCTGCGACGGCACGACGAACGGCACGAGGATCGGCTCGAGCACAGTCTCGCCGTCTGGCTGCGCCACCACGGTCAGACCAGCCCGGCAGCAGCCGAGCTCGGCGTCCACCGGCACACGCTGCGGTCGCGTGTGCAGGCGGCCGAGAGCCTGCTGCAACGGGATCTCGACGACCCCGATCTGCGGGCCGAGCTCTGGGCCGCGCTGCGCCTCGCGGAATGATCCGGCCCCGAGGCGTCGGGGCACGCGCTCTCGCGCCGACGCACCCTAGGCCCGGGGCCTCACGAACCCGGCGGGCGCACGGTGTAGGGGTCCCAGCCGCCCGGCCGGCAGGGTGCGCCGTCGAGTCGGAGCTCCGGCGCCTCGGCGGTGGCGGCGCGCACCTCCCCGATCACGACGAATCCCTCGGGAAGGGCGGCGTCGCGCGGGAACGTCGCGAGCAGACCGTGATCCTCCCCGCCGGTGAGCATCGCGGGCAACGGCACTCGAACGCCGCGCTGCACGGAGAACCCCCGCTCGAGTCGACCCGAGGCGAGATCGAGGATCGCGCCGCTCGCCCGCGCGAGTCTCGCCGCGTCGAGGGAGAGCGAATCGGAGACGTCCATCATCGCGGTCGCCCCGGCCGCCGATGCGAGCACGCCGGCGGCGATGGGCGGCTTCGGCGCGAGCTGCGCCGCCAGCTCGACCGGGTGCCGCTCGCGCAGGCGGGCGAGGCCTCCGGCGTGGGCGGCGCCGTCCGGATCCGCGGACTCGCGGAAGAGCAGCGACAGACCGAGGCCGGCGAGCCCCAGGTATCCCGCGTAGGCGACGACGTCGCCGGGTCGCGCTCCGGAGCGGAGCACGGGCGCCCGGCCGCCCAGCTCGCCGAGCGCGGTGGCCGAGACGACGAGGACGGGGGCCCGGCCCAGGTCGCCTCCGACGACGCCGCACCCGGGGGCGAGCTCCCGGCAGGCGGCGTCCAGCCCCGCGGCGATCTCCTCCAGCAGCGCGACCGGCGTGCGCTCGTGGCAGGCGAGCGAGACCGTGAGCGCGGTGGGGGCGGCGCCCATCGCCGCGACGTCCGAGAGGTTGGTCGCCGCGAGCTTCCACCCGAGATCGAAGCCGCTGTGCCACGCCAGCCGGAAGTCGGGCCCCTCGATCATGGTGTCGGTCGTCACGACGGCGTCGCCGTCGAAGGCGAGGACGGCGCAGTCGTCGCCGGGGCCGAGACGCGCGGCCCGCGCGGGAGAGAGTCGCGCGAGCACGCGCCGCAGGGCGCCGCTCTCCCCCGCCTCCGCCACGCTGAGCTCAGAATCCTGCATGCTCCCACGGTAGCGGGGTCCGCGACGGCGGCGCGACGGTAGGCTGGAGACATGCCGTCTCGAACCGCCACTCCCGCGCTCGCAGCACTGGCGGCACTCGCGTTGACGGCATCGCTGACGGCCTGCGCCGGGGACGTCCCGATGGACCCGTCCGAGGATGCGAACAACCCGGCCTGCGCCGACGTGATCGTCCGGCTGCCGGACTCCGCAGCGGGCCTGGACCGTCGCACCACCAACGCGCAGTCGACGGGGGCCTGGGGCGATCCGGTCGGAATCGAGCTGCGCTGCGGGATCGAGGCCGGCGGTCCCACGACGGACGACTGCGTCAACGTGAACGGCGTCGATTGGGTCATCGATCGCTCGGGCGCGCCGCTCTACCGCTTCGAGGCGTACGGCCGGAGCCCCGGCCTGGAGGTCTACGTGAACAGCGAGCTGGCCAGCGGCACCGAGGCGGTGGTCGACCTGGGCGCGGCCGTGCAGGTCCTGCCCCAGGAGCGGCAGTGCACGAGCCTGATCGACTCCCTCGACTTCGAGTGATCCGACCTCGATCGCGTTGATTCCGAGGGCTCTTCCCGGGGTATGCGCGTGAGATGCGCTCTGACCGATAGTTCCGGGATCGGTCAAGCAGAATTGAGGGAATCAGTAAAGTAAAATCGCTGTTATCGGTAAAGCATAAACATGACAGAGTATCACCTGCGCATCATTGATGATGAACTCGATGAGGTCTTTCCCGCACTCGCCGCGGTTGCGATCGACGGACCGAAAGGTGTGGGGAAAACAGCGACTGCGACTCGACGGGCGACAACGATCATTGCGCTCGACCAATTGGCACGAGCTCAGGAACTCGCCGCGGACCCCGGATTCATGGAGCGGGCTCCGAAGCCGCTCCTACTCGATGAATGGCAACGGTTGCCACAGGTGTGGGACATGGTTCGCCGTTCGGTCGATCATGACCGTTCCGGCGCACAGTTCCTGCTGACCGGAAGCGCCGGTGACCACTCCGACGCACTCGGGGGCTGGCCGCATTGCGAGCCTGCGTCTGCGCCCGCTCTCGGTGGCGGAGCGCGTCGAGCACGATCGGCTATCGGGACGTGCTGAGTCTCATCGTCGAAGCACGAGGCCGCGTCGTGGGCATCGAGGTGAAGCTTTCAGCGGAGGTCGGGAGCAGGGATGTGCGGCACCTGGTCTGGCTGCGGGAGCGTCTCGGGGAAGCAGCTGCGGATATGGTCGTGCTGACCACAGGCGAACGCCCGTACCGGCGCCCCGACGGCGTGGCGGTGGTGCCGCTCGCCCTCCTCGGCCCGTAGCGTGCCCCGCGAGCGGCCGCCGTTCGGAGATGAGAATCGAGCCAGGCCGAATGATCCCGGCGGAAGGAAGATCCGGCCGACCGTGAGCCTCTAGTCCGAGCCGGGCCGAGGCCCCTCGAGCGCCAGCTCGACCAGCTCCGTGATCAGCTCGGTGTAGCCGAGGCCCGACGCCTCCCAGAGCCGCGGATACATGGAGATCGGCGTGAAGCCCGGCAGGGTGTTGATCTCGTTGAGCACCGGACCGTCCGCGGTGAGGAAGAAGTCGACGCGGGCGAAACCGGCGCACTGCGACACCTCGAAGGCGGTGACGGCGGCGTCGCGGAGCGCCGCGAACTCCGCGTCCGTCACACCGGCGGGCAGCACGAGATCCACGCCGGCCGCGCCGAGGTACTTCGCCTCGAAGTCGTAGAACTCGCGGCCGGAGAAGACGATCTCGCCGATCACCGCGCTCGTGCGCGGAGGCTCTCCCGACCGCCCCTGCAGCACCGCTATCTCGACCTCTCGGCCGACCACCCCGGACTCGACGAGCACGAGCGAGTCCTCGGCGAAGGCGACGTCGAGGGCGGCAGGCAGCTGGTCCGGGGCGGTCACCCGGCTCACCCCGACGCTCGATCCGGCGCGATTCGGCTTCACGAACAGCGGATAGCCGAGGCCCTCGTCGAGGCGGCACACCAGCGAAGGATCGCGCGCCACCTCTGAGCGCGAGACCGTGCGCCACGGCGCCACGGCGATCCCGGCCGCCGCCAGCACCGTCTTCAGCGCGTGCTTGTCCATGCACAGCGCCGAGCCGAGCACGCCGCTGCCCGCGTAGGGAAGATCGACCAGGTCGAGCATGCCCTGCACCGTGCCGTCCTCGCCGTACGGCCCGTGCAGCATGGGCAGCACGACGTCGACGCGACCGAGCGAGCGCACCGGCGCCGCGCCCTCGGACGAGCGCTCCGCGCCGCCCGATTCGATCACGGTCAGCGTCCGCGTCCCCGTCGAGGCGGGCCAGAGTATCCTCGTGCCGTTCTCGACCACCTCGGGCGACCCGTCGAGCCGATACCCCTGCACCTCGTGCTCGTCGACCAGCACGGTCGCGCCGTTCTTCGCGATGCCGACCAGGATCACGTCGAAGCGCGCCCGGTCGATGGCCCGAAGCACACCGGCCGCGGTGACGCAGCTGATGCCGTGCTCGCTCGAACGGCCGCCGAAGAGGATCACCACCGTGATCCTCTCATCAGGACCGGGGATCACCCCGGCGATCCTCTCATCAGCGCCGGGGATGGCCGCGACCCGCTTGCGGTTCTCCGACTCCGGCCAGTAATCCTCGGCACTCACGCGCGGCCGCCCTTCATCCGGCCCAGCAGTCTCCGCCAGGCTCCCTGCTTTCCGATTCCGAGCGACAGCTCCGCCCTCGGCACGTCGTCCTCGGTGGCGAGATGCGGCCCCAGCTCCTTCGGACGCATCCGGCCGCTCAGCACCATCTGCACCTGCTGCACGATCGGCATGGCGATGCCCCGCTCGCGCGCGAGCTCGAGCACCGGTCCGACCGAGGTGATGCCCTCAGCCGTCTGCTGCATCTGCTGCTTGGTCTCCTCCAGCGAGAAGCCCTGCCCGATGAGCCGGCCCGCCGTGTTGTTGCGCGAGAGCGGCGACTGGCAGGTGGCGATGAGATCCCCGAGACCCGCGAGACCAGACAGCGTGGTGGGGCTCGCCCCCTGGGTCACGGCGAACTCGGTCATCTCGGCGAGACCGCGGGTGATGATCGAGGCCTTGGTGTTCTCGCCGTAGCCGACGCCGTCCACGATGCCGATCGCGAGGGCGATGAGGTTCTTGAGCACGCCGCCCAGCTCGGTGCCGACGACGTCGGTGTTGACGTAGCTGCGGAAATAGGGCCCGGAGCAGGCCGTCGCGATCTCCTGCGCGGCGGCGAGGGAGACGCAGGAGGCGACCGCGCCGGTCGGCTGCTCCTTCGCGATCTCGAGCGCGATGTTGGGCCCGGAGACCACCCCGATCCGATCGGGATCGAGATCGAGCGCGTCCGAGATCACCTCGCTCATGCGCATCGAGGTGCCCCGCTCGACGCCCTTGACGAGGCTCACCAGAAGGCTCTCGCGCTCGAGGTAGGATTCCAGCTCGGCGAGATTCTCCCGCAGGCTCTGGCTCGGCACCGCCAGGAACACCTGCTCGGCGCCCTCGAGCGCCCGGGCCGGGTCGCTCGTGGCGCGCAGGCGCTTCGGCAGGTTGACCCCGGGCAGGTACTGCGAGTTGCGCTTCGCGACCTGGATCTCCTGAGCCGCCTCGGGGCGCCGCGCCAGGATGGTCACCTCGCAGCCGGCGTCGACGAGGACCTTGCCGAACGTCGTGCCCCAGCTGCCGGCCCCGACGACGGCGACGCGCCGGCCGCGGTTGCGCTTGGGGCTCGCCTGCACGATGCCGATCGTGCCCGAATTGCCCGAGCGCGGCGCCGTCAAAACCTGCCCGTTTCGCTCTGGTCGTGCTTCACCGGATCCCACCGCTCCGCCGGCGGCTCCTCGCCCCGCAGCTCCGCGAGCAGATCCGTGATCGCCGCCATCAGCAGCTCGGTGGCCTCGTTGATGGCCTTGGACTCGTGCTCCCGTCCCGCGAAGCGCGAGAGATCGAGCGGCTCGCCCACCGCGACGCGGATGGTCTTGCGCGGGAACGGGCGTATGCGCTTGCCGTAGCGCGGCATGAGCTCCTGGGTGCCCCAGTGCGCCATGGGGATCAGCGGGATGCCCGCGTCGAGCGCCAGCCGGACGGCGCCGCTCTTGCCGCGCATCGGCCACAGCCCGGGATCGCGGGTGAGCGTGCCCTCGGGGTAGACGATCACGCCCGCCTCGCGGCTGACCAGTTCGCTGGCCGCGCCCATCGGGTTCGCATCGGATCCACTGCGGGCGCTGCCCTGGCGCCGCACGGGGATCTGCCCGGAGGAGCGCAGCAGCCAGCCGAGGAAGGGCACCCGGAACAGGCTCTCCTTGGCCATGAAGCGCGGCAGCCGCCCGAGATGCCAGGTGGCGGCGCCCATGGCGATGGGATCGATCTCGCTGTAGTGATTGGGCGACAGGATGAAAGGGCCGGTGGACGGCAGCTTCGAGTCAGGGGTGAAGCGATAGCGCACCATGCACGACCAGAGGGGCAGGATCAGCGCGGCGAGGAACCAGAAGAACCCCGGCCGACGCTTCTCCGGGGAGGAGCGGGAACGGATCTTCACGGTCTGGGGCATGCCTTCAATTATGGCAGGACCGGTATCACGACCCGGCGCGTCCTCCCGGGTGCCGTTCAGCTCTCGAAGACGAAATCGGCGCCGAGCAGCCGGAGCTTCTCGATGAAGTTCTCGTAGCCGCGCGAGATGATGCCGAGATTGGTGACCTTGGACTGCCCCTTCGCCGTGAGCGCTGCGATCAGGTGGCTGAACCCTCCCCGCAGGTCCGGCACCTCGATGTCCGCGCCCGTCAGCGGCGTCGGTCCCGTGATGACGGCCGCCTGCTCAAACTCGCGGCGCTTCACCCGGCGGGCCTCGTCGGCGAGCCCGTCCTTGTAGACCTGGATGTTCGCACCCATCTGGCAGAGCGCGTCGGTGAAGCCGAAGCGGTTCTCGTAGACCGTCTCGTGAATGGTCGAGACGCCGTCCGCCTGCGTGAGCGCGACGACCAGCGGCTGCTGCCAGTCCGTCATGAAGCCGGGATGCACGTCCGTCTCGATCGTGACCGGCTTGAGCATGCCGCCCGGGTGCCAGAAGCGGATCCCGTCGTCCAGCACGTCGAACGCGCCGCCGACCTTGCGGAAGATGTTGAGGAAGGTCATCATCTCCTCCTGCTTAGCCCCGCCGACGATCACGTCGCCCTGGGTGGCGAGCGCCGCAGCGGCCCAGCTGGCGGCCTCGTTGCGGTCGAAGATCGCTCGGTGGTGGAATCCCTGCAGCTCCGGGACGCCCTCGATGAAGATCACCCGGTTCGGCTCCATCGTGATGATGGCGCCCATCTTCTGGAGGATGCAGATGAGATCGACGATCTCGGGCTCGATGGCCGCGTTGCGCAGCTCGGTCTGGCCCTCGGCCAGCACCGAGGTGAGCAGCACCTGCTCGGTCGCGCCGACCGAGGGGTAGGGCAGCTCGATGTCGGCGCCCTTGAGGCCGTCCGGCGCGGTGAGTCGGATACCGCTCGGCAGCTTCTCGATCACCGCGCCGAACTTGCGCAGCGCCGCGAGATGGAAGTCGATCGGGCGGTCGCCGATCCGGCAGCCGCCGAGATCGGGGATGAAGGCCTCTCCCAGCCGGTGCAGCAGCGGCCCGCAGAAGAGGATCGGGATGCGAGACGAGCCCGCGTGGGCGTCGATGTCGGCGTGGTGCGCGATCTCGACGTTCGAGGGGTCGAGGCGCCACTCCCCGGGCTCCTCGCCGCGGGTGATCAGCACGCCGTGCAGGGCCAGCAGACCGGCCACCACCCGCACGTCCGAGATGTTCGGCACGTTCCGCAGCACGCTGGGACTCTGCCCGAGCAGCGCGGCGACCATCGCCTTGGTGGCGAGGTTCTTGGCGCCGCGCACCTCGATCCGCCCCCGCAGCGGCCGCCCGCCGTTGATGATGATCTCGTCCGAGGTCAGCCCGACCCTCGCCCCGGCCTTCCGGGCGTCCTTCTTGAGGCCCTCGTCCGCGGGTGCGGCGGCCTCGGCGTTCTCGTTGCCTTCGGCGCGTGCGACGCGTTCGGAGACTTTCTCAGCAGTGCTCACGAGTGATCTCTCCAGACTCGGGTGGTGGAAGCCGACAGTAGTAACAGCGTATGCCTCGGCCGGTCTATTCCTCGGTTGCCACGGGCAGCGGGTCCTTCGCCCGGATCGGGAGGGCGCTCCCGGCCCGCGCCGGGAGGGGCGCCTCCGTCCGGACGGGCAGGGTCCGCGGCATCCAGCTCGGGCGCCCGGCCTCGAAGTCGGAGATGGCCTGCTCGTTCCGCAGGGTGAGCGAGATGTCGTCGAGTCCCTCGAGCAGGCGCCAGCGCATGTAGTCGTCGATCTCGAACGGCACCGTGAGATCTCCCGCGCTCACGGTGCGATCCTCGAGGCTCACCGTGAGCTTCGCGCCCGGTTCGGCCTCGAGCACCGCCCAGAGGCGCTCCACATCGGATTCCACGACCGCCGCGGTGAGGAGGCCCTGCTTGCCCGAGTTGCCGCGGAAGATGTCGGCGAACTTCGGGGAGATGACGACCTTGAACCCGTAGTCCCGCAGCGCCCAGACCGCGTGCTCGCGCGACGATCCGGTGCCGAAATCCGGGCCGGCGACCAGGATCTCGGCGTCCGCGTATTCCGGCAGGTTGAGCACGAACTCGGGATCCTGCCGCCAGTGGTGGAAGAGCGCGTCCTCGAAGCCGGTCTTGGTGACGCGCTTGAGGAACACCGCCGGGATGATCTGATCGGTGTCGACGTTGGAGCGCTTCAGCGGCGCGGCGACGCCCGTGAGCGTGGTGAACTTCTGCATGATCAGGCCACCGCCCTTTCCGTCTCGACCGCCGAGCCGGTGGGCTCACCGCGGGTCTCGGTCGAACGCGATGCGCTCTCGCCCGAAGAGACCTGCTCATGGGTGATGCCGCGGGCGGCGTCGTCCTGCAGGTCCCAGGGGCTCGACAGGGTGCCCCGGATCGCCGTGGCCGCCGCCACGAGCGGCGAGACCAGGTGGGTGCGCCCGCCCTTGCCCTGGCGCCCCTCGAAGTTGCGGTTCGAGGTGGCCGCGCAGCGCTCACCGGGAGCCAGCTGGTCGGGGTTCATGCCGAGGCACATCGAGCAGCCGGCGAAGCGCCACTCGCCCCCGAAATCCTCGATGATCCGGTCGAGGCCCTCCCGCTCGGCCTCCAGTCGCACCCGGGCGGATCCCGGCACGACCATCAGCCGCACGCCCTCAGCCTTCTTCTTGCCCTTGATGATGCTCGTGAAGGCGCGGAGATCGTCGAGGCGCGCGTTGGTGCACGAGCCCATGAACACCGCGTCGACCGCGATCTCCTTCATGGGCGTTCCGGCTTCGAGATCCATGTATTCCAGGGCGCGCTCGGCGGCGGCGCGCTCGTTGGGCTCCTCGATCCCGGCGGGATCCGGCACGCGATCGCTCAGCAGCACGCCCTGGCCCGGATTGGTGCCCCACGTGACGAACGGCTCGAGCTCGCTCGCGTCGATGGACACCTCGGCGTCGAAGACGGCGCCCTCGTCGGTGGGCAGTGTCTTCCAGTACTCGACCGCGGCGTCCCAGTCGGCGCCCTGAGGGGCGTGCGGACGGTCCTTGACGTAGGCGAAGGTGGTCTCGTCGGGGGCGACCATCCCCGCTCGGGCTCCGGCCTCGATCGACATGTTGCAGATGGTCATACGGCCGTCCATCGACAGGTTGCGGATCGCCGAGCCGCGGTATTCCAGCACATAGCCCTGTCCCCCGCCGGTGCCGATCTTCGCGATCACGGCGAGGATGATGTCCTTGGCCGTGACGCCGGGGCGCAACTCCCCCTCGACGTTGATGGCCATCGTCTTGAAGGGCTTGAGCGGCAGCGTCTGGGTCGCCATGACATGCTCGACCTCGCTCGTGCCGATGCCGAAGGCCAACGAGCCGAAGGCCCCGTGGGTCGAGGTGTGGCTGTCGCCGCAGACCACGGTGAGCCCGGGCATCGTGAGCCCGAGCTGGGGGCCGACCACGTGGACGATGCCCTGCTCCTTGTCGCCGAGGGGATGGGCTCGGACGCCGAACTCGGCGACGTTCTTGCGGAGGGTGTCGATCTGCAGGCGGCTGGTCGGATCCTCGATCTGCCTGGTGATGTTGATGGTCGGCGTGTTGTGGTCCTCGGTCGCGATCATGAGGTCGACCCGGCGCAGGGGCCGCCCCGCATCGCGCAGGCCGTCGAAGGCCTGGGGACTGGTGACCTCGTGGATGAGGTGGAGATCGATGTAGATCAGATCGGGATCGCCGTTCTCGCCTGCGACGACGGTGTGGGCGTTCCAGAGCTTCTCGGCCAGGGTACGGGGGCCGGGTGTCTGCTGTTCGGTCATGGCTGTGCTTCTCAATTCCGTGGTGCTGCGCGATCAATCGCGGTTCGACCATGCGTGAACACCGCGACGGGAGGGTCGAAGGCTACACCCCGTCGCGGCACCGAAGAAGAAGCTGCCGCATGCGCACGGGACGATTCTACCACCAGCCGCGCCGGACGGACTCAGGCACGCGGACGGGGCAGCGCCGGAGCGGCGGGAGCGCCCGGCTACGGGCGATCCTCGCGGGCGCCGAGGTGCAGCCGCTCGCCGCTCGCCCGCGCCTCGCGTCGCACCTTCACGAGGCTCGCGATGGTGGCCACGGCCATCGCCACGACGATCACGCCGAGGGAGACCCAGGTGCTGATCTCGGGCGCCCACTCGATCGGCTGCCCGCCGTTGAGGAACGGCAGCTCGTTGACGTGCATCGCGTGCAGCACGAGCTTCACGCCGATGAAGGCCAGGATGAAGGCGATGCCGTATTTGAGGTACACGAGGCGATCCAGCAGACCGCCGAGCAGGAAGTAGAGCTGGCGCAGACCCATGAGCGCGAACACGTTGGCGGTGAAGACGATGAAGGCGCTCTGGGTGATCCCGAAGATCGCGGGGATCGAGTCGAGCGCGAACAGCAGATCGGTGGTGCCGAGCGCGATCAGCACGAGCAGGAACGGGGTCCACATCCGCTTGCCGTTCACCGTCGTGCGCAGCTTGCCCCCGTCGTACTCGTCGCTGATGGGCATGACCTTCTTGACCTGGCGGATGAACCAGGTGTCCCCCTGCTCCGCCTCCTCGTCGTGACGGATCTGCTGCCATGCGGTCCACACCAGCCAAGCGCCGAAGATGTAGAAGATCCAGCTGAAGTTCTCGATGAGCGCGGCCCCGGCCAGGATGAACAGGCCGCGGAAGACGAGCGCCAGCACGATGCCGATCATGAGCGCGCGCTGCTGGTACCGGTAGGGCACGGCGAATCGCCCGAGGATCAGGACGAAGACGAAGAGGTTGTCGATGCTGAGGCTGTACTCGGTGAGCCAGCCGGCCAGGAACTCCGTGCCGTGCTGGACGTCGCCGAGCAGGAACATGCAGCCGGCGAAGACGAGGGCGAGCAGCACGTAGAAGCCGACCCAGAGACTGGCCTCGCGCATCGACGGGACGTGGGGGCGGCGGATGATGAGCAGCAGGTCGACGATGAGGATCAGGACCAGGACGATCATCGAGGTGATCTCGAACCAGAGCGGAAGAACCGTGGTCACGGGGCTCGCTTTCGATCGGGCGCGGGAGGCGCGGGGTGACGGAAATCCCGAAAGTCTCTTCCCGCACCGGCCCGCAGCGGAACCGGCGCGCGCCCGCACCGGCCGGGCCACGGAGCCCGGCGTCTTGACGACGCGGGCGAAAACGGAATACTCCCTCTCGCGGTGAACAGTCTATGCCAGCCGGAGCGCCCCATCTCCGAGTCGCCCGGATTTCATCGCGTATAGGCGAAATAGCTTTGGTGCATTTCGCACTTTCATGATACTCTGAGAATCCTGCAGATGGCTATTGTCGGGCGACCGCCGTTAAGCTAGGGCGGCGATCGCCTCGTCTGCAGGATTCGGATGATTGCGAGTACTGGCCCGGGGAAACCCGGTGCCGCCTCGGCCCCCGGCGCAGCAGCCTCGGGGGCCGAGGTCGTCCCCGCGAGAGGCACGGGCGCGGATCCGCTCGTCCGCGGATCATCAGCCTTCACGGAAGAACTCCGTAGGATAATCGGGTGACGATCCCGAAAGGACGCCCGTGAACGACCGCAACAGCTCGCCGATCGAGCGCATCGACGAGCTGGGCCCCGGCCCCGCCTCGCGCACCCTCGCCGGCTTCATCTTCGCGAGCCGCTGGCTGCAGGCTCCGCTCTACCTCGGCCTCATCGTCGCGCAGGCCGTGTACGTGGTGCTCTTCTTCGTGGAGCTGTGGCACCTGTTCGAGAACGCCATCATCCACGGGCACATCAGCGAGACCGAGGTGATGCTGAGCGTCCTCGCCCTCATCGACATCGTGATGATCGCGAATCTGCTGATCATGGTCATCATCGGCGGGTACGAGACCTTCGTCTCGAAGATCCGCGTGCAGGGCCATCACGACGAGCCCGACTGGCTCTCGCACGTGAACGCGAACCTGCTCAAGGTGAAGCTCGCGATCTCGATCATCTCCATCTCGTCGATCCATCTGCTGAAGACCTTCATCGAGGTCGGGCGCATGGACGGGGGGAAGGTGACGAACTCCAACGGCGCGACCATCTACTCGGGAGAGGGCGTGCTGTGGGAGGTGGTGATCCACCTGGCCTTCATCGTCTCCGCGCTCGCTCTGGCCTGGATCGACCGCATGAGCCAGAGCCATCCCGCCCCCGCGAAGAAGCGCAAGCGCGTCTACGACTCCCCTGCGGCGGCTGCGGAGGAGCGCTCCGCAGCCGGCAGGACGGAGCCGGGCGCCGTCGCGAAGCCCCGTCCGGAACGGACGCTTCCGGCGCCCGGAACCGACGAGGACGGCTACGTGACGGTGCGGCTCCCCTCGGGCACAGCGCTGCCCGAGGGCGCCCGCATCGTCGAGTAGCGCCGCGACGCCGCCGCTTCCGCCCGTCGGTGGCAGTGCACCTCGGTGCCGCTACTCGTCGTCGTGGCGCTCGGGGTGCCGCCGCAGCCGCAGGATCGCCCAGGCGAGCCCGCCCCAGAGCGCTGTCACCGACACCAGCATCATGATGATGGATCCCGTCTCCACGATCAGCTCCTCCCCTCGTCGGCCTCCGGGCCGGACTCGCCCGCGCCCCGCGCTCCCCGCGCCTGCGGCTCGCCCGCGAGCTCCTCCGGATCGTCGGCCGTGAACTCCTCCGCGTCGTCGCGCCGGTATCGCCGGTAGCTCATCGCGAAGGAGAAGACGGCGAGGAACGCGATCGACCCCCAGCCGACGAGAGCGACGAACCAGGAGGGATACTCGCCGTACCCGTCGCGGATGTAGGCCGTCGCCCCGCTGACGAGGATGACCCCGAGCACCACGGGCGTGACGACGGAGACCATCGCGCGCCAGAATCGGCCGACGCGGAACGAGGAGATGGCGTTGAGGTGCCGCGAGAGCTGCGGGATCGCGCGGAGCACCCACGCGGTGAGGACGAGCATCACGACCGCCGAGAAGGTGACGCCGATGTTGTTCACGAAGGCGTCGAGCACGTCGAGCACGTTCAGACCCGAGGTCGCGGAGAAGAGCAGCACCGAGGGCACCCCCGTGAGGATGCCGACGGTTACGGCCGTGCGCCGCGATCCCCAGCCGGTCTTGTCCTGCACCGCGCCGGCGACCACCTGGTAGATGGACAGCAGCGAGGTGAAGCCCGCGAGCAGCAGCGAACCGAAGAAGAGCACGCTCATGATCGCTCCCCCGGGCATCTCGGTGAGGAGGGTCGGGAAGGTCACGAACGCGAGGATCGGCCCCGAGATGCCCTCGAGGCCCGCGATCTCGGTGCCCTGGGAATGGGCGAGGAAGCCGAGCGCGGCGAACACCCCGATGCCCGCGAGGATCTCGAAGCTGCAGTTGGCGAAGGCCACGACGAGCCCGGATCCGGTCAGGTCGCTGCGCCGTCTCATGTAGGAGGAGTAGGTGAGCATGATGCCGAACGCGATCGAGAACGAGAAGAAGATGTGCCCGTAGGCGGCGATCCAGACGGTGGGGTCGGCGAGGGCCGCGAAGTCGGGAGCGAAGAACTGGTTCACTCCGTCCCACGCGCCCGGCAGGCTCAGCGAGTAGACGACGAGGATCGTGAACACCGCCACCAGAAGCGGCAGCGTGATCTTGTTGGCGCGGTCGAGGCCGCGGCGGAGGCCCAGGGACATCACGACGATCGCCGCGATCCAGACGACCAGGAGCGTCACCAGCACCCCGGGCACGAAGTCGGCCGTGAGCCCGGCGCTCTCCGAGACCCGCAGATAGTCGTTCACGAAGAATGCGGCCGCATCATCGCCCCACTGGCGGCCGAAGCTGAACCAGAAGAAGCTGAGCGCCCAGGCGATGACGACCGCGTAGTAGGTGAGGATCAGGTACGAGACCCCGACCTGCCACCAGCCGAGCGGCTCGACGCGGCGGTCCAGGCGGCGGAAGGCGAGCGGCGGAGCCGCACGGTATCGGTGCCCGATCGAGTAGTCGAGGAACAGGATCGGCAGGCCGGCGGTGACGAACGCCACGAGATAGGGGATCAGGAAGGCGCCCCCGCCGTTCTCGAAGGCGACGCCGGGGAACCGCCAGATGTTCCCGAGACCGATCGCCGAGCTGATCGCCGCCACGATGAAGGCGGCGCGCCCTCCCCAGGTCTCCCGCTGATGGCTCATAGGGCTTCCCCGCACGCACTCATTCCGGCAACGCTAACAGAGAGCCCCGCCCCGGCGCCAGGACGCGGTGCATCGGGCTCAGCGCCGCTGCCGCGGCACGAGTCGCTGCAGCTGCGTGACGTGGCCGGGGGTCAGCTCGGCGAGCGAGGAGACCTCGAGCAGCTTCATCGTGCGCACGACCTGCTCGGAGAGGATCGCGATCGCGCGGTCCACGCCGGCACGGCCGCCCGCCATCAGCCCGTACAGATAGGCGCGGCCGATCAGGGTGAACTTCGCCCCGAGCGCGACGGACGCGACGATGTCGGCGCCGTTCATGATCCCCGTGTCGATCGCGATGTCGACGTCGGAGCCGACCTCGCGCACCACCTCCGGCAGCAGGTGGAACGGGATCGGGGCCCGGTCGAGCTGGCGGCCGCCGTGGTTCGACAGGATGATGCCGTCGACGCCGAGACCGGCGAGCCGCTTCGCGTCCTCGACGTTCTGCACGCCCTTCACCACGAGTCTGCCCGGCCACATGCCGCGGATGACGTCGAGGTCCTCGAACGAGATCGAGGGGTCCATCGCCGCGTCGAGCAGTTCGCCGACGGTGCCCCCGGTCGACGAGAGCGAGGCGAACTCGAGCTTCGGGGTGGTCAGGAAGTCCCACCACCACCACGGCCGCGGGATCGCGTTGGCGATGGTGCCCAGCGAGAGCTGCGGTGGGATCGAGAAGCCGTTGCGCTTGTCGCGCAGCCGCGCCCCCGCGACGGGCGTGTCGACGGTGAACATCAGCGTGTCGAAACCGGCCGCCGCCGCCCGTTCGACGAGGCCGTAGGAGATCTCGCGCCGACGCATCACGTAGAGCTGGAACCAGTTGCGCCCATCCGGGTTCGCCGCCCGGACGTCCTCGATCGAGGTCGTTCCCAGCGTGGAGAGGGTGAAGGGGATCCCCGCGGCGGCGGCGGCGCCCGCGCCGGCGATCTCGCCCTCGGTCTGCATGAGCCGGGTGAAGCCGGTCGGAGCGATGCCGAAGGGCAGCGCGGAGGGGCCGCCGAAGACCGTGGTCGAGGTGTCGACGGTCGACACGTCGCGCAGGATGGAGGGGTGGAACTCCACGTCCTCGAACGCCTGGCGGGCGCGGGCGAGCGACAGCTCGCCCTCGGCCGAGCCGTCGGTGTAGTCGAAGGCGGCCTTCGGCGTGCGCCGCTTCGCGATGGCGCGCAGATCGTGGATCGTGAGCGCCGACTCGAGCCGTCGCCTGCGGGCGTTGAGATCGGGCTTCTTGAAGCTCATCAGCTCGAAGATCTCGGCGGGTCTGGGGAATTGACGGGTGACCATGGCAACCTCTTCAGAGCCCGACGCGCGGCGCGGCGGGCGAGTACTCGATGATGGGGGCGGATCTGGCGACGATCCCGCGCAGGGCGTCGAGCCCGGGGGCGATCAGGCCGAGCGCACGCGCCTGGATGAGCATGTTGCCCATCGCGGTGGCCTCGGTGGGGCCCGCGAGGACCCGCAGGCCGGAACGATCGGCGATCGCCTGGCAGAGCAGGGCGTTCTGCGAGCCGCCGCCGACGATGTGGATGACGGAGACGTCGCGCCCCGCCAGTCCGGCTGCGGTGCGCACGCTCGCCGCGAGGGCACCGGCCAGGCTCTCGATGATGCGGCGCACGGTCTCGGCGCGACCGGAGGGTTCGCGCTCCCCGTGCTCGCGATACCAGTCGCGTATGCGCCCGGGGATGTCGCCGGTGGGCAGGAACACCGGATCGTCGACGTCGAAGAGCGGCACATCGCTCGGCAGCCTCGCGGCCTCCGCCAGCAGCTCGCCCAGCAGGCTGGAACGCTGCGCGTCGGTGGCGGCCGGCTCCCAGTGCCGCAGCGACTCGGAGAGCAGCCACAATCCCATCACGTTGTGCAGGAAGCGGGTGCGCCCGTCGACGCCGAGTTCGTTCGTGAACCTCTCGCGACGCGCCTCCTCGGTGAGCACCGGCGCATCGAGCTCGAGACCGACGAGCCCCCACGTCCCGCACGAGATATAGGCGAAATCAGGGTCCGTGGCGGGCACCGCGGCCACCGCCGACGCCGTGTCGTGCGATGCCACGGCGACGACGTCGACCGCGCGCCCCACGGTCTGCGCGGCCTCGGGGGCGAGGGGGCCGAGCGCGGTTCCCGGGTCGATGAGCCGCGGCAGCACCGCGGGCGGCACGCCGAGCCGTGCGGCGAGCTCCGCGTCCCACTCGGCGGTGGAGGCGCTCAGCAGTCCCGTGGTCGAGGCATTGGTGCGTTCGGCCGCTTCCACGCCGGTCAGCCAGTAGCCCAGCAGATCCGGGATCAGCAGCAGTCGGTCCGAGAGGCCCAGGAAATCGCCCTCGGTCGCCAGCTGGAAGACGGTGTTGAACACGAGGTGCTGCAGCCCGTTCCGCTCGTACTGCTCGGCGTCCGAGATGATCTCGCGCACGGCGGCGACCCCCGCCTCGTTGCGCTCGTCGCGGTAGTGGCGCGGGAGGCCGAGCAGACGACCGCCGCGCAGCAGGCCGTAGTCGACCGCCCACGAGTCGATGCCGATGCTCGCGATCTCGCCGGGCGCCTCGCGCTCGGCCGCGGTGAGCCCCCGAAGGATCTCCCGATAGAGGCCCAGCAGGTTCCAGTGCAGGCCCTCACGGGTGCGCACGGGATCGTTGGCGAATCGGGCGATGTGCTTCGTGTGCAGTCGCTCGTCCTCGACCCGGCCGAGGATCACTCTGCCGCTGGTGGCGCCCAGATCGACCGCGGCGACGGCCGCACCGCGGACGTTCATCGCAGGAAGGCCGCGGCCACGCCGGAGTCCACCGGCACGTGCAGCCCGGTCGTGCGCGAGAGCTCGGGACCCGTCAGCACGTACACCGCGTCGGCGACGTTCTCGGGCACGACCTCGCGCTTCAGGATGGTGCGGTTCGCGTAGAACTGGCCGAGATCCTCCTCCTTGACGCCATAGGTGGCGGCGCGATTGGCGCCCCAGCCCGACGCGAAGATCCCGGATCCGCGCACGACGCCGTCGGGGTTGATGCCGTTGACGCGTACGCCGTGCTCGCCGAGTTCGACGGCCAGCAGGCGGACCTGGTGCGCCTGGTCGGCCTTGGTGGCGGAGTAGGCGATGTTGTTCGGCCCGGCGAAGACGCTGTTCTTCGAGGAGATGTAGATGATGTCGCCCCCGAGCCCCTGGGCGATGAGCGCCGCGGCAGCGGCCTTCGAGACGAGGAACGAGCCCTTGGCCATGACGTCGTGCTGCAGATCCCAGTCGGCCTCGCTCGTGTCGAGCAGCGACTTCGAGAGCGAGAGACCGGCGTTGTTGACCACGATATCGACGCCTCCGAAGGCGAGCACCGCGGCGTCGACCGCCGCCTGCACCGCGTCGGCGTCGGCGACGTTCGCCGCCACGCCGATCGCGACGTCGCTCGAGCCGAGCTCCGCGGCCGCGGCCTGCGCCTTCTCGAGGTCGAGATCGGCGACCACGACGCAGGCGCCCTCGGCGGCGAGCCGCGTGGCGATGGCCTTGCCGATGCCCGAGGCCGCCCCGGTCACGAAGGCGATCCGTCCCTGATGGGACTTCGGCTTCGGCATGCGCTGCAGCTTCGCCTCCTCGAGCGCCCAGTACTCGATGCGGAACTTCTCCTCGTCGCTGATCGGCGCGTACGTCGAGAGCGCTTCGGCGCCGCGCATCACATTGATGGCGTTGACGTAGAACTCTCCGGCCACGCGCGCGGTCTGCTTGTTCGCGCCGTAGCTGAACATGCCCACGCCGGGCACGAGCACGATGAGCGGATCGGCGCCGCGCATCGCCGGGCTGTCGTCGGTCGCATAGGCGTCGTAGTAGGCGCGGTAGTCCTGCCGGTAGGCCTCGTGCAGCTCGGCGAGCCGCGCCAGCTGCTCGTCGAGCGTCGCGGTCGCCGGCAGGTCGAGCACGAGCGGGCGCACCTTGGTGCGCAGGAAGTGGTCGGGGCAGCTGGTGCCGAGGGCGGCGAGCGGCGCCAGCTTCTCGCGCGAGAGGAAGTCGAGCACCACGTCGCTGTCGGTGAAGTGGCCGACCATCACCCGATCCTTCGACGCAAGACCGCGGATGGCGGGGGCGAGTGCCGCCGCGCGAGCGCGGCGATCCTTCTCCGGCAGCGCCGCGAAGCCCGGAACCACCGCGCCGAAGGGCTCGGGGGCGCCGTGCTCGGCGATGTAGGCGGCTGCCGTGTCGATGATCCACAGCGAGTTGCGCTCCGACTCCTCGCTGGTCTCGCCCCAGGCGGTGATGCCGTGCCCGCCGAGGATGCAGCCGATCGCCTGGGGGTTGCGGGCCTTGATCTCGGCGATGTCGAGGCCGAGCTGGAAGCCGGGGCGACGCCAGGGCACCCAGACGACGCGGTCGCCGAAGATCTTCGCGGTCAGCTCTTCGCCGTCGGCGGCGGTGGCGATGGCGATGCCGGAATCGGGATGGAGGTGGTCGACGTGCGGCGCGTCCACCAGGCCGTGCATGGCGGTGTCGATCGAGGGGGCGGCTCCGCCCTTGCCGTGCAGGCAGTAGTCGAAGGCCGCGACCATCTCGTCCTCGCGCTCCAGGCCCGGGTACACGCCGACGAGCGCGCGCATCCGATCGAGGCGCAGCACGGCGAGGCCGGACTCCTTGAGCGTGCCCAGATCACCGCCGGAGCCCTTCACCCAGAGCAGTTCGACGTCCTCGCCGGTCACCGGGTCGCGCTCGACGCCCTTGGCTGAGGTGTTACCTCCGGCGAAGTTCGTGTTCTTCTTGTCCGAGCCGAGACGGTTGGACCGCGCGATGAGCGACGCGACGGCGGGGGTGACAGAGCGGGACATGGCTACCTTTCGAACGCGGTGGGTCTGCGCACCACGATAGAGAATCTTGCTTACGAAAACAAGTAGATATTCTTTCGGTTGAAAATCTCGCACCCTGACCGGGCGAGCGCTTCCCGGGGTGCTGACGATAGAGTGACCGACTATGGTGCGATCAGCTGAGCCCAGGGACGAGAGGATCCTCGCGCTGCTCGAGGAGCGCGAACGGGTCTCCGTCGGCGAGCTCGCCGCCGTGCTCGGCGTCTCCGAGGTGACGGTCCGCAAGGATCTCGACACCCTGGCCCGCAATTCGCTGGTCGAGCGGATCCGCGGCGGGGCACGACTGCGCTCGGCGGAGGAGGGGCCGCTCACCGTGCGGCTCGGCCATCGGGTCGCCGCCAAGCGCGCGGTCGCGCGCCGCGCCGCCGAGTTGGTGGAACCCGGTGCCGTGATCGCCATCGACTCCTCGTCCACCGGCTACTACCTCGCCCTCGAGCTGTCGGGGCGAGCGGACGCGACCGTGGTGACGAACTCGCTCAGGGTCGCGACGCAGCTCGGAGAGCAGAGCGGGGTCGACCTCGTGCTGCTCGGCGGCAGCGTGCGCCGGACGTCCTACTCCACCGTCGGCTTCCCGCCCGAGCTGCTCCGCGGCTTCGGCCGCATCGACCTCGCCTTCTTCGGCGTCTCGGCGCTCTCCGTCGACCGCGGTCTCCTCGAGCGCTCGTTCTCGGAGGCCGAGACGAAACGATCGATCGCCTCGGCCTCGGCCCGGGTCGTGGCGCTGTTCGACTCGTCGAAGACCGAGGGGTTCGGCCAGCACGATGTCGTCCCGGCCGGGCAGGTGCACCGCCTCGTCACCGACGAGGGGTTCGACGACGCCGAGGCGGAACGCTGGCGCGACCTCGGCGCGGCGGTCGACCGAGTGCCGCTGCCCGTGCACCGCGCGGACTAGGGCATGTCTCGTCAATCTTCGTCGTCGCGAGCAGAGCACCGGCGGGAAGCGACCCGCAGGCCGCTCTTGAGGTAGTGTGCTATCACTGTAAAACGAACATATTGTCACACACAAGGAGACCGATCATGACCTTGCACCTCCCGCTGACCGGACCGGCCGTGATCACCGGGGGCGCCCGCGGACTCGGGTTCTCGCTGGCGAGCGCGCTCGCCTCGGGCGGCTCGGCCGTGGCGCTGCTCGACATCCTGCCCGAGGTGACCGAGTCCGCCGAGCGCCTCGCGCAGCAGCACGGGGTGGACGCCGTCGGCCTGCGCGTCGACGTCACCGACCAGGCCGCCGTCGCGGGCGCCTTCGCCGAGGCCGCCGAGCGGCTCGGGACTCCGCGCGTCCTGCTGACGGCCGCCGGCATCACCGTCTGGAACGATTCGGTCGAGGTGAGCGACGCGGAGTGGCGCAGGGTCATGGCGGTGAACCTCGACGGGACCTTCTTCGCGGCGCAGGCCTTCGGACGGGGGCTGCTCGAAGCCGAGCTCGGGGGGAGCGCCGTCTTCGTCGCATCCATGTCGGGGTCGATCGTGAACGTGCCGCAGTTCCAGGCCTCGTACAACGCGTCCAAAGCGGCGGTCGCGCACCTCGCTCGGTCGCTGGCCGTGGAGTGGGCGCCGGCCGGGATCCGGGTCAACTCGATCTCGCCCGGGTACTTCCTCTCGGACATGACCCGTCAGTTCACCGAGCAGAACCCGGATCTCGCGCGGGACTGGACGGCCCGCATCCCCGCGGGACGGATGGGCGAGCCCGGCGACCTCCACGGACTGGTCGGCTTTCTGGCCTCCGACGCGTCGGCCTACCTGACGGGACAGGATCTCGTGATCGACGGCGGCTACACGGCGGTCTGATCCGTCTCCGCGGCGGCGCGCCCGGACCGGCGCCTCCCTACAAGATGCCCTCGACCGCGTCCCGATAGGGGTCGAGGCGCGGGTCGGAGTCGTTCAGCTCGGTGACGAGCAGGTCGATGTCGTCCAGCTCCAGCGATCGGAAGCGCGCCTGGGTCTCGAGCTTCGAGGAGTCGATGGCGAGCACCATGCGCTGGGACACGGCGCCGAGGGCCCGTTTGAACGAGACCTGGGCGAGGGTGTTCTCGCTCGCGCCGAGGCCCTGGGCGAAGCTCATCGTCGAGATGAAGGCGGTGCCGATCATGAAATGCCCGAGCGCCGCCTCGGCGAGCGGGCCGACGAGCGAGTCGTTCTGCACCTCCTGCTCGCCGCCGGTGAGGAACACGTGGGCGCCCTGCCTCGAGCGCAGCGCGTGGAAGGCCGGCAGCCCGTTCGTGACGATCGTCACGTCTTCGAGATCGACGAGGTGCTCGGCGAACACGCTGATCGTCGTGGAGGCGTCGAGCGCGATCACCGAGGCGGGGTCCACGAGTCCGAGCAGCTTCTGCGCGATGGCCTCCTTGGCCACCGCGTTGAGGTGCCGGCGGTGCTTGAAGCTGTCCCCGCGCAGGGCGATGATGCCGCCGCGCACGCGGCGCGCGATCCCGCGGTTGACGAAGTGGTCGAAATCCCGGCGCACGGTCATCGCGTGAACGCCCCACTCGAGCGCGGCCTCACTCACCTGCAGCGAGCCGTCGCTGGTCAGACGGGCGACCATCGCCTCTCGTCGGTGCTCGGTGACGAGCGTGCCGTTCACCGCCATCGCCTGGGTTCTCCCTCGCTGCTCCGCTCCCCCGGACACGGCCGGCGGGATGTCTTCGCCTATTCTAAGGTCTCATTTCAGCATAGGTATTTGTTGTTAAAAGAAACACGATATAACATAGTTACGACACACGCTCGAAACATTCACAAGGACGTGACGACCCGCATGGACCCCCAGCACCAAGCTCCCGCCGCGGAGCGCGCCTACGCCGCGGTGGACCTCGGCGCTTCGAGCGGCCGCGTCGTGCTGGGCGGTCTCAGGACGAGACGCTGGCACTTCGAGGAGGTCCACCGCTTCGCGAACGGCGTCAGCGACACCGCGGCGGGCCTCGCCTGGGATCTCGAGCAGCTCTTCGAGGAGACACTCGCCGGACTCCGCCGTGCGGTCGAGCGATGCGCGGCGGACGGCCGGAGACTCAGCGGCATCGGGGTCGACTCCTGGGGCGTCGACTGGGTGCTCGTGGCCCCCGACGGAACACCGGAGCTGCCCGGCCTGAGCTATCGCGGCGCGCCGGATCCGGCACCGGTCCTCGCGTCGCGAAGCCTGGATCCCGGCGCCGTCTACGGGATCAGCGGGATTCCCGATCAGGCGATCAACACGGGTCTCCGGCTCGCCGCGCGGTCCGCCTCGCGCGATCTCGCCGATCGGCAGCTGCTCTTCATCCCGGATCTCTGGGTGCTCGGACTCACCGGGAACCGGGGCAGCGATCCCACGATCGCCTCGACGAGCCAACTGCTCGATCCGCGCACGGACCGGTTCTCGGAGACGCTGCTGCGCGACCTCGGGCTCGACGGTCTGGCGATGCCGGACCTCGAGGCGGTCGGCGCGATCGCCGGCCCGCTGCGCGAAGCGGTGCGCGACGGACTGGGACTCCCCCACGACGTCCCCGTGTTCCGAGTGGCCGGCCACGACACCGCGGCGGCCTTCGCCTTCGCCGATCCGGCACGGACGGAGGGCGTCGAGGCGCTCGTCTCGAGCGGCACGTGGTCGCTCGTCGGCGCGGCGGTGCGCGAACCGATCACCACCGAGCAGGCCGAGCGACTCGGCTTCTCCAACGAGCGCGGCGCCGACGGGGTGCTCCTGCTCCGCAACCTCACCGGCCTGTGGATGCTGCAGGAGTGCCTGCGCGAGTGGGGCGGGGCGGAGGAACCGGCGGATCCCGCGCCGCTGCTCGACGCGGTCGAGCGCCGCGAGTTCGACTCCCGCACCTTCGACGCCTCCGCACCGGAACTGCTCGGCACGGGCGACATGGAGGGGCGCCTCCGCACCCTCTGCGCCGAAGCCGGCCGGCCGCTCGACGACAGTCGCGAGAGCGTGGTCCACGCCATCATCGACAGCCTCGCGGTCACCTACGCGGAGGGGGTGCGCGCGACCGAGCAGCTCATCGGGACGCGGGTGCAGCGCGTGCGGATCGTGGGCGGGGGGTCCCGCAACCACCGCCTGTGCCGGCTCACCGCCGAGCTGCTCCAGCGGCCGGTCATCGCAGGGCCGACCGAGGCATCCGCGATCGGCAACATCGCGGTGCAGGCGACCGCAGACGGCATCGTCGCGAGCCCGTCCGCCGTGTTCGACGCCCTCGCGCCCGAGCAGACCCGCGTTTACGAACCCCGACCAGATCGAATCGTCCAGGAGAGTCGAGCATGACCGAAACCGCCCACGCCCGCATCGATGAGATCGTCGAGCTGACCCGACGAGCCGGCGACCCCGCACGGGCCTACGCCATCCTCGCCGAGGGCAACACCTCGCTCCGCACCGCCCCCGGCCGGATGCTGGTGAAGGCGACCGGCTCGTCGATGCACACGGCGGCGCGGCACAGCTTCGTCGAGGTCGACCTGGAACGCTACTGGGAGGCGATCGACGAGGGCCCCGACGACGACGACCACGTCAAGGCCCTCTTCGAGGAGGCCCGCACGTGGGGTCACGGGAAGCCATCGGTCGAGTCGGTGCTGCACGCCGTCTGCCAGCGGCTCGACGGCGTGGACGCCGTCGTGCACACGCACCCCATCGCCGTGAACGCGCTGCTCTGCTCCGATCGCGCCGAGCTGCTCACCGACGGAGCGCTGTTCCCGGACCAGATCGTCGTGATGGGCCGGCACCCGTTGCTGGTCCCCTACGTGGATCCGGGCCTGCCGCTGGCGCGAGCGACCGCTCGCGCCCTCGACGAGCACCTGGACCGTCACGGCGAACGTCCGCGCGTGATCTATCTGCGCAACCACGGCGTGTTCGCGCTGGCGGGAACCGCGGAGGAGGCGCTCTCCATCACCGCGATGACCGTCAAGAGCGCCGAGGTGCTGAACGGGGCGCTCGCGGTCGGCGGGCCCGTCTTCCTCTCCGAGGAGCACGCGGCCCGCATCGATACCCGACCGGATGAGCGGCTCCGTCGCGCGCTGCTGGCGGGGTGAGCGGGATGACAGGCAGGCACGAGCAGGCGCCGGCGAGAGTCGGCGAGGGAGAGGGAGGAGACGGAATGGAGACCGTCGCAAAGAAGATCGCGCTCGTCACCGGGGCGAGCTCCGGAATCGGACGCGCCGCGGCGCGAGCGCTCGCGAGCGCGGGCGCGAGCGTGGTGCTGGTCGGGCGCGACGAAGGGCGCCTGCGCTCGGTCGCGGACGAGCTGCCCGGCGACCATCTCGCGGTGGCTGCCGACGTGTCCGCCGAGGGCGGCGCCGCCGAGATCCTCGCGCGCGCCGTCGAGCGCTTCGGACGCGTCGACATCGTGCTCGCGAACGCCGGACTCTATCTCCCGGGCGACTTCGCCGCGGCCGATCTCGCGGCGGTGCGATCCCTGCTCGACGTCAACGTCTTCGGCGTCATGGCGGTGGTCCGGGAGGCCCTGCCCGCGATGATCGCCGAGGGCGGCGGCGACATCGTGGTCACCAGCTCGGTGTCGGGGCACCAGGCGATCCACTGGGAGCCGGTGTACTCCGCCTCGAAGCACGCCCTGCAGTCCTTCACCCATGGAGTGCGGCGCCAGCTCGTCGGCACCGGCGTGCGCATCGGGGCCATCGCTCCCGGCGTCGTGCTCAACGAGCTCTGGGGAGTCGGCGAATCCGACGAGATCGCCGGGAAGATCGCCGCCGCCGAGGGCATCGAATCCTCGGACGTCGCCGAGGCGGTGCTCTTCATGCTCACGCGTCCGCGCCACGTCAACATCCGGGATCTCGTGATCCTGCCGACCTCCCAGGAGATTTGATCATGACCGACACCACCGTCCGCGAACCGCTGCTCGAGGCGAGCGGCATCGTGAAGAACTTCGGCCACGTGCGCGCGGTGCGCGGCGCCGACTTCACCGTCTATCCGGGCGAGATCGTCTCGCTCATCGGCGACAACGGCGCCGGCAAGAGCACCCTCGTGAAGATGCTCTCGGGCGCCATCCGCCCCGACGAGGGAACGATCGTCTTCGACGGAGCCCGAGTCTCGTTCGGCAACCCCCAGGATGCGCGTCGATACGGCATCGAGACGGTCTATCAGGACCTCGCCCTCGCGCAGGACCTCGACCCGGCCGCGAACCTCTACCTGGGCCGCGAGCTGCTCCGCGGCGGGCTCCTCGGGGCGCTCGGGTTCCTCGACCGCCGGAGGATGCTCGACACCGCCGAACGCGAGATGTCCGACCTGGGGGTCAAGCTGAAGGACATCACCGCTCCGGTCGCCGAGCTCTCCGGCGGCCAGAAGCAGTCGGTGGCGGTGGCACGGGCCGCCATGTGGGCCAAACGCATCATCTTCATGGACGAGCCGACCGCCGCACTCGGCGTCGTGCAGACCAAGCAGGTGCTCGAGCTCATCAGGCGCGTGCGCGACGCCGGCATCGCGGTCGTGCTCATCAGCCACAACATGCCGCAGGTGCTCGAGGTCAGCGACCGGGTCGAGGTGCTCCGCCTCGGCCAGCGCGTCGCCCGGTTCGAGGCGTCCGAGGCCACCGTCGAGGATCTGGTCGCCTCGATGACCAGCGGAGAGAAGGAAGGGAAGCAGCGATGATCGCCCCGAACGAGGAGACCATGTCGACGGCCGTCATCGGCTCCGCAGAACTGTACCAGCGCCCTCCCGTGTGGAAGCGGGTGCTCGGCAGCGACGCATTCCGCCTCTTCCTGGCGATGGTGGCGCTGATCGCGGTGTTCGGACTGCTCCGCCCGTCGGCGTTCTTCACACCGAACAACTTCATCAACCTGCTCACCGACGCCGCGATCCTGCTCGTCATGGCGGCCGGTGCCACCTACGTCATCATCACGGCGGGCATCGACCTCTCCGTGGGCGGCGTGCTCGTGTTCTCGAGCGTGACCGGGGCCCTCACCATGGCGGCGATCGGCGACGGCTCACCCCTGACGCTCGTCATCGGCCTGCTCGTCTCCCTCGCCTCGGGGGCGGCCTGGGGCGTGCTGAACGGGCTGCTCGTGGCGAAGGCGAGAATCCCCGCGCTGATCGTGACGCTGGCCACGATGGGGGCGTCGCTCGGGGCGTCGCTCCTGATCACCGGCGGAGTGGACGTGCGGAACGTCCCCTTCGAACTCGTCGACACGGTGGGCTCGGGAAGGATCCTCGGGATCCCCGTCCTGGCCGTCATCGCCATCGCGGTCGCCGTCGTCTTCGGGCTGATCCTGGCGCAGACCCGCTTCGGCCGGTACACCTACGCGGTCGGCTCGAACGCCGAGGCGCTGCGCCGCACCGGGGTGAACGTCGATCGGCACCTCGTGAAGGTCTACATGCTCGCCGGACTGCTCGCGGGCCTCGCAGGATACCTCTCGGTGGCTCGTTTCGCGACCACCACCCTCGGCGGGCACTCGACCGACAACCTCTCCGTCATCACGGCCGTCGTCATCGGCGGCGCGAGCCTCTTCGGCGGCCGCGGTCTCATGATCGGCACCGTGATCGGCGTCTTCATCCCCGTGATCCTGCAGAACGGATTCGTCATCCTGAACATCAGCCCGTACTGGCAGCAGATCGCCGTCGGCGCGGTCCTGCTCGGCGCCGTCTACCTCGACCAGATGCGCCGGCGCAACAGCAACCGGTAGCCACATCCTCATCATCGACCCATCACCCACACCGAAAGGCAGAACACCATCATGAACACCCTCAAGCGCAGCGCTGCGCTTCTCGCAGCATCGGCTCTCGCGATCTCCCTCGCGGCATGCACCACCGGCAGCCAGCAGTCCGAGGCGAACAACCAGGGCGGCGGAGAGGCGCTGAGCGAGGCCGATCTCGCGGGTCAGACCATCGGGTTCATCCCGGGCGTCAACGACCCCTTCTACATCTCGATGCAGTGCGCCATCGAGGAGACCGCGGCGGAGTACGGCATGGAGGTGAGCGTCCAGATCCCCGAGCAGTTCGAGGCGGCGGTGCAGACCCCGATCGTCAACTCGATGATCGCGACCGATCCGGCGGCGCTGCTCATCGCCCCGACCGACGGCACGGCTCTGCAGCCGCCGCTGAAGCAGGCGGTCGACGCCGGCATCCCCGTCGGACTCGTCGACACCACGCTCGACGACCCGTCGCTCGCCTTCACCTCGGTCGCGACCGACAACGAGCTCGGCGGCGCCGCGGCCGCGGATGCGCTCGCCGATCTGATCGGGGGCGAGGGCAAGGTCCTGGTCATCGCCTTCAAGGCCGGTGCGTCCACCTCGGACGCCCGGCAGAAGGGATTCGAGGATCAGATCGCCGCGCACGAGGGGATCGAGTATCTCGGAGCGCAGATCAACGACAACGATCCGGCCAAGGCCGCCTCGATCGTGCAGGCGTCCCTCGCCGCGAACCCGGATCTTGCGGGAGTGTTCGCCACGAACCTCTTCGCGGCCCAGGGCGCGGCGACCGGCCTGCGCAACGCCGGCGCGGAGGGCGACGTGAAGATCGTCGGATTCGATGCCGGCGCGACCCAGGTCGAGCAGCTCGAGCGCGACGACGTGCAGGCGCTCGTCGCTCAGAAGCCGGGCGACATCGGGCGCCAGGCGGTCGAGCAGACCGTCGCCGAACTGACGGGCGGCGAGGTCACCCCCGAGATCGGCACCGAGACCGTGGTGCTGACGCAGGAGAACCTGTCGAGCATGCAGGATGCGATCTACCAGGAATCCTGCAGCTGACTGAGGCCCGCGGAGGGGGTCGCGCGCTCCCTCCGCGGAACCCCGGCCGGACGTTCCGGGGAGATCGGCCGCCGACGGAGCTCGGCGGGAGGGAGGAGGCGAGATGAGCGATCCGGGCATCGTCGAGCTCGAGGCCAATCGCCCCGGTGCGCGACCCTACCGGGGCGGCAGCGGCATCGCCGGCTTCCGCGGTGTGCCGCACGCGGATCCGTATCTGCCGGAGGACTTCCTCGCGTCGACGACGGAGGTGTTCGCGGGCGGCGGCGTCGGGCTCAGCCGTCTGGCGGACGGTCGTCTGCTGCGCGACGCCATCGCCGCCGATCCGATCGGATTCCTCGGATCGGCGGAGGCGGGCGCGTCGGGCGGGACGGGGCTGCTCACGAAACTGCTGAGCACGGACGAGCGGCTCTTCATCCACGCCCACCCGGACGACGCCTTCGCACGGGCGCACGGTCTCGGGAGCTGCGGCAAGACGGAATCCTGGTTCGTCTTCGACGTCGCCCAGGGCGCCGACGCCTTCGTACTCCTGGGATTCCGCCGGGATGTGGGGTTCGCGGAGCTCACCGGATGGTTCGATGACCAGGATGTGGCGGGCATGACCGACGCGATGCACCGGATCCCGGTGCAGACGGGCGACACGTTCCATGTTCCCGCCGGCCTCCCCCACGGGATCGGGCCCGGCCTCACCCTCGTCGAGCTCCAGCAGGCGACCGACCTCTCGGTGCTGCTCGAGTACGCGGGATACCCCGGGATCGATCGCGACGGCGCTCTGCTCGCGCTGCCCCGGGACGAGGCGCTGCGGGCCTTCCGCCGGTCGCGGCTCGACGACGAGGAGCTGGCCGAGCTGCGGACGTCCCGCCCCGCCTCGGGCCGGACGCGCGCGCTCTTCCCCGCCGCCGCCGACCGCTTCTACCGCGCCCGCCACGTGCGCGCGGGTCGGGATCCCGTGCGGCTGGAGACGGGATTCGCGGTGCTCGTCGTGCTCGGCGGCGCGGGCCGGCTCTCCTGGGAGGGCGGCTCGCTCGAGGCCGAGCGCGGCCGCACCTTCCTCGTGCGCCACGACGCCGGCCCCGTCTCCGTGGGGCCCGGACTCGAACTGCTCAGCTGCCGGCCGCCGCGATCGCGCGGCGAACGAAGCGGACCGGGGCGTTGAGCGCCGCGGCACCGGCGCCCCTGCTGCTGGGGGTCGACGTCGGGACGACCGGGATCAAGTCGGTCGTCTTCTCCCGCACCGGGCGGGCTCTCGCGGGGAGCCGACGCGAGACCCCGTGGACCGTCGTCGCGGAGGGGGCCGAGACGACGGCCGAGCAGCTGCGCGACGCCGCGCTCGACTCGGTCCGGGAGGCCGTCGACGCCGCCCCGCCGGGGCGCATCGCCGGGATCGGCGTCGCGAGCTTCGCCGAGTCCGGAGTGCTCCTCGATCCGGACGGCCGCGGCACGGCCCCGGTGATCGCCTGGTACGACCGCCGGGACGCCTCCGAGCTGAACGAGCTGGAGGCGGCGCTCGGGTCCCTCCGCTTCTCGGCGACGACCGGCCTGCCCTTCGCCCAGCAGTGGTCGATCACCAAGGGCCGCTGGCTCAGCGACCACGCTCCGAAGAGCGGCTCCCGGACGATCCGACGGCTGAGCGTCGCCGAGTGGATCGCCGTGGCCCTGGGAGGGCGGGCGGCCACCGAGCCCTCCCTCGCGTCACGCACCGGCTGGTTCTCGCTGCGCGAACGCTCCTGGTGGCCCGAAGCGCTGGAGTTCTCGCGGGTACGGGAGTCCTGGCTCCCGGAGACCGCCGAAGCCGGAACCGACCTCGGGGCGGTTCGCGACGGGGTCCATCCCCGGCTCACGGGCGCCCGGATCGCCGTGGCGGGTCACGACCACCAGGCCGCCGCGGTCGGGGCGGGGGCCTGGCGCCCCGGCGAGGTGCTGGACTCCTGCGGAACCGCCGAGGCGCTGGTGCGAACCGCCGAGGCGAGCCTCGACCTCTCGGCGATCGAGCGCCTCACGGCCGGGGGCGTCACCGTCGGCTGGCACGCGCTCCCCGGGCGCTGGTGCCTGCTGGGAGCGACGGAGGGCGGCCGGGTGCTCGGCGCTCTGCTCGCACGGCTCGGCGTCGACGATCTCGCGGGCGGGATCGACGACCGTGCGCGTGCGCTGCCGGACACCGGCCTCCGGATCCGCGCCGACGCCGCGGCGGGCGGGCGGGCGGCGCTCGTCGCCGAGGGCGATCCCGCCGCGCTCTGGCGGGCCGCGGTCGAGGGCGTGACCGAGGACGCGGGCCGCCTCGCGAGGCTCATGGAGCGCAGCGCGGGCCCCAGCGCGCGATTCATCGCGGTCGGGGGGTGGACCGCCAGCCGGGCGCTGATCGACGCGAAACGGCGTATCCTCGGAGCCGTGGACCTTCCCCGGATCGACGAGGCCGGCGCTCGCGGCGCGGCGCTCTTCGCCGGGATCGCCGCAGGGATGTGGGAAGATGCCTCCTCATCCGCGTTCTGAGCCCGAGTCCCGGAGACCTCGCTCGCCGTCAGTCGAGTCCGAGGGCGTACGAACGGTCGATGCGGTCCGTGCACCAGCGCTCGAAGCGGTCCTCGGGGAGGACCTCGAAGAAGGTGCTCGCGTGGGCGACCGCCGATCCGCCCCACAGCACGGCCGCGCGCAGCGCCCGCTCGCGATCGGAGCGCGCGGAGAGAAAGCCCGCCAGCATGGCGTCGCCCGCGCCGACCGCGTTGCGCACGCGATCCGGCCGGGCCCCCGCCCAGAGCTCCCCGTCCGCGTCGACCAGCAGCGCGCCGTCGGCCCCAAGACTCACGAGCACGGATCCGACGCCGTGTCTCCCCCGCAGCTCGTGCGCCGCGTCCCGCACCTCTCCCAGGGTCGCGACGGGTGCTGCGACGAGCTCGGCGAGCTCCTGGGCGTTCGGCTTGACCAGGTCGGGTCCGGCGGCGATCCCCTCGAGCAGGGCGGCTCCGGAGGTGTCGAGGGCCGCGTACCGACCCCGTTCCCGCGCACGCTCGACGATCCGCGCGTGCAGCCGCGCGTCGCTGCCGGCCGGGAGGCTGCCCGCCGTCAGGATCGCGGCTCCGGGCCGATCCGCCAGATCCGACACCAGTTCGATCAGCGCCGCGCTCTGGGAGTCGCTCAGGGCGGCCCCGGAGGTGTTCACCTTCGTGTCCGCGCGTCCGTCCACGAGCAGCGTGAGGTTGGTCCGCACCGGCCCGCCGGAGGCGAAGGAGTGCGGCACCCCGAGCGCCGCGAGTTCCCGATCCATGAAGTCGACGCCGTCGCCCGCGGCGACCAGCACCGCGTGAGTCGCCCGACCGGCGCGGTGGAGCGCCACCGAGACGTTGACCCCTTTGCCGCTCGGTTCTCGGCGCTCGCTGCGCGCACGGTGCACGGCGCCGAACTCCCACCCCTCGACTTCGACCGTCCAGTCGATCGCGGGGGCGGGGGTCACGGTGATCAGCACCCGTCCATCGTAGCGAGGCGCTCCGCAGCCCCGCGACGGGCGGGCGGGCCGGACGCTCGAACCGGAGATGAGGCTCCCGCGCAGGGGGGCCTCGAAGAAGGAGGAGGATCATGATCGCTGCGAGAGACCTGATCGCCGAGGCCCGCGGAACGGGCGTTCTGGCGGTCAACATCGTGACGGTGGAGCACGTGCTGGGCACGGTCGCCGGCGCCGAACGCGCCGGGAAACCCGTGATCCTGCAGCTGAGCGAGAATGCGATCGCCTACCACGGCCGCGCCGAGCCGATCGCCGCGGCAGCTCGGGCCGCCGCCGAAGCGGCGGCGGTGCCCGTGGCCCTGCATCTCGATCACATCACCGACGAGGCGCTGGCGCTCCGCGCTCCCGAGCTCGGTTTCGGATCGGTGATGTTCGACGGGGCGGCGCTGCCGTTCCAGGAGAACCTCTCGCGGACCCGCGCGGTGGCCGAGGCGCTGCAGGATGCCGGACTGCGGGTGGAGGCGGAACTGGGCGAGATCGGCGGCAAGCTGGGCGCCCACGCCCCCGGTGTGCGCACCGATCCCGAGGAGGCGCGCGCCTTCGTCGCGGAGACGGGGGTCGACGCGCTGGCCGTCGCCGTGGGGTCGCAGCACGCCATGACGACCCGCGACGCGAGACTCGACGTCGACCTCATCGCGCGCCTGGCCGAGGCCGTGCCGGTGCCGCTCGTGCTGCACGGCTCGTCGGGGGTGTCGGACGCGGGGATCCGCGACGCCATCGCCGCGGGGATCGTCAAGGTCAACGTCGGCACGGCGCTCGGCATCGCATTCACGGAGGCCGCGCGACGGGTGCTGATGGATCCGACCGTGACGGACCCGCGACGCTACCTCGGCCCCGCGCGCGACGCCGTGGCCGGAGAGGTCTCCCGCCTGCTCGACGCGGTGATCGGCAACCGATGAGCGTCTCCGCGGTCGTCGGCGTCGACTCGTCGACGCAGTCGTGCAAGGTCGAGTTCCGCGAGCTCGACGGCGGGCGCCTCCTCGCGCGCGCGAGCGCCGCCCATCCGCCCACGGAGCCGCCCGTCAGCGAGCAGGATCCGGAGTCCTGGTGGCAGGCGTTCGTGCGCGCGTTCCGCCGCGCGCGCGCCGAGGCGGGCGCGGTGCGCGTCGAGGCGATCAGCATCGCCGGGCAATGCCACGGCTTCGTGCCGCTCGACGCCGCGGGACGGGTCATCCGCCCGGCCAAGCTCTGGAACGACACCACGGCCGCACCGGAGCTCTCGGCGCTCGTCGACGAGATCGGCGCCCGCCGTTTCGTGGAGACCACCGGATCCATCCCCACCGCGGCCTTCACCATCGCGAAGGTCGCGTGGCTGCGCGCGCACGAGCCGCAGCACTTCGCCCGGCTGCGCACGATCCTGCTCCCCCACGACTACCTCGGCTACCGTCTCACGGGCCGCTATGCGACCGACCGCTCGGACGCCTCCGGCACCGGATACTTCGACCCGAGCCGGAACGCCTACCGTCCGGAGCATCTGGCCCGCATCGACGACCGGGCCGACTGGGAGAGCATGCTCCCCGAGGTGCTTCCGCCGGACAGCTCGGCCGGCACGGTTCGCGCAGCGGCCGCGGAGGCGCTCGGCATCGGCACGGACACGGTCGTCGGAGCGGGAGGCGGCGATCAGCACGCCTCGGCGCTCGGCCTCGGCATCGAGGCCGGCGAACTCGTCTTCTCCTTCGGCACCTCCGGGGTCGTCGTGACCACGACCCCGGAGCCCGTGCGGGATCTCAGCGGAGCGGTCAGCGGAACGGCGGATCTGACCGGCGGGTTCCTGCCGCTCGTCTGCACCCTCAACGCGGCGAAGGTGACCGACACCTTCGCCCGGCTGCTGGGGGTCGACCACACCGATCTGTCCCGCCTCGCCCTCGACGCCGACGACGACGGCCCGGTGCTCGCGGCGTTCCTCGATGGCGAGCGAACTCCCGACCGGCCGCACGCGTCCGGTCTCCTCGCCGATCTCACGCCGAGCGCGACGCGCGAACAGCTCGCGCGCGCGGCGGTCGAGGGGGTGGTGTTCGGCCTGGTGGGCGGCGCGACCGCGATCTCGCGACTGGGCTGCGACACCGACGGTGCGGTCTTCGCGATCGGAGGCGGCGCGCGGTCGGAGGCCACGGTTCGGCTGCTGGCCGAGGCGCTCGGGCGCCCCGTGGAGCTCGCGAGGACGGCCGAGCCGGTCGCCCGCGGAGCGGCGGTGCAGGCGGCGGCGGTGCGCCTCGGTGCCGAGGTCGCCCGGATCGGCGAGGCCTGGCGACCCGCCGTGGACCGCTCCGTGAGCCCGCGCCCGGGCCGTGCGGCCGCCCGCCGATACGCCCGCTATCGCGAGGTGGCCGCCGTGACCGATCTCGACGCCGCGGCCCCGCGCGAGTCGCGGGACGACGCTACGCTATTGCCACGATGACTTCTCTCGCCGCAGAACAACGACGCGCCTGGCTCCTGAGCCGGTTGCGCGAGACGCAGCGGCTCTCGCTGGCCGAGGCGGCGAGCGAGCTGGAGGTCAGCGAGATGACGGTGCGCCGCGATCTCGATCGACTCGAGGAGAGCGGGGGCATCCGCAGGGTGCGCGGCGGCGCGCTGTACACGGGCCCGGTGAGCTTTCAGGGACGCGAGCGCTCCTACGCCGACGAGAAGATAGCGATCGCCGAGAAGCTGCTCCCGCTGGTGCCCGACCGGGGCATGATCGCCTTCGACTCCTCGACCACGATGCACCGGCTCGCGCAGCGCATCGTCGGGGGCGGCGATCTCTGCGTCGTGACCAACGGCATGCTCACCTTTCAGGCGCTGCAGGAACGACCCGGCCTGACGGCCGTCCTCACGGGGGGCGCGGCGGACCGTCGCAGCGACTCCCTGATCGGCCCGGTCGCGACCCGCTTCCTGTCCGGCGTGCACCTCTCCGCCTTCTTCGCCTCCGCCGCGTCGGTCGACGAGCGGGGCTGTCACGAGAACACCCTCGAGGAGGCCGAGATCAAGCTGGCCTTCGCCCGCGCGTCCGACCGGGTGATCATCGGGGTTCACGCCGAGAAGCTCGGCAATCCGGCGACCGCCGCCGCGGTGGAGTTCGAGCGGATCGATACGCTCGCCACCGAGCTCTCCCCCGACACGCGCGAGCTCGAGCCCTATCGCGGCCTCGTCCCCGAGCTGCTCTGAAGCGAGAGCCCGTGGACTTCCGCCTCCAAACGGCGCCGCCCCCGGGCCGGTGGCCGGACCGCTGACCCGGCGCCGACCAGCCCCTCGCCGCCCGGCTCCGGCGGCTGCGATCGCCCGCCCGGCGCGTCCCTCGACGTCCGCGGCGGCGACGGGTCGCGCCCGCCGAGGTTTCCATTCGATGAACGGGAGGTTTCCCGTTCGTTACCGTTTCGATATCTAACAGAAATTGACAAAACCTAACAATAGAGAACATGATGAGTGCATTGCACACACGTCACAACGCAGTGGAGGAGCCCCGATGTCAGCTCGGAGCACGGCGGTCGGCGAGCCGCGGGAGACCGGTCTCGCGCTGCAGATCGACTCCCTGACCAAGGAGTACCCCGGGGTGCGCGCCCTCGACGGCGTCAGCCTCGATCTCCGCGCCGGAGAGGTGCACGCCATCGTCGGCGAGAACGGCGCGGGCAAGTCGACGCTGATCAAGGCGCTCTCGGGAGCCATCGCTCCCACCAGCGGCACCATCACGGTGGACGGGGACCGCTACGACCGGTTGACCCCGCAGCTGGCGCGCGAGTTGGGGATCGCCGTCATCTACCAGGAGTTCACCCTCTTCCCGAATCTGAGCGCGGCGGAGAACGTGTTCCTGGGCGATTTCATCCGCAGAGGGCCGGTGCTCGATCGGAAGGCCATGGCCGAGCAGTCCAGCGCACTGTTCACGCGCCTGGGCGTCGCCATCTCGCCGGGCGCGCTGGTCGAGACGCTGACCACCGGCTATCAGCAGATCGTCGAGATCGCGAAGGCGCTCTCGAAGGAGGCGAAGCTCCTGATCATGGACGAGCCCTCCGCACCGCTCACTTCGACCGAGGTCGAGGCCATGTTCGCGATCGTCGAAACCCTCAGGCGAGAGGGCATGACCATCGTCTACATCTCGCATCGCATGGAGGAGATCTTCCGGCTCTCCGACCGCGTCACCGTGCTGCGGGACGGCAGCTACGTCGCGACCCGGAACACCGCCGAGACGTCGAAGAGCGAGCTGATCTCGCTGATGGTCGGCCGCGAGCTCAGCGAGGGATACCCCGCCAGGCACCACGAGATCGGCGAGCCCTCGCTCACGGTCGACTCGCTCAGCGGCAACGGCGTGACCGACATCAGCTTCGTCGCCCGGCGGGGCGAGATCCTCGGCTTCGCCGGGCTCATCGGCGCGGGCCGAACCGAACTCATGGAGCTCCTCTTCGGGGCGAAGCCGACGGAGTCGGGAACGGTCGAGCTGCACGGCGCGTCGGTGCTCTCCGCGAGCCCGATCGCGGCGATCCGCAACGGCATCGCGCTGGTGCCGGAGGACCGCAAGCGCCACGGCCTGGTCCTCGAGTTCTCCATCGAGCAGAACATCTCGCTTCCCACGCTCAAGAAGCTCTCGCGCGGGCCGGTCGTGTCGGGATCCGCCGAAGCCGGTCTCGCCGAGCGCTATATGCGCGAACTGCGGGTCAAAGCGCCCAGCGGCAAGGAGATCGTCGGAAACCTCTCCGGCGGCAACCAGCAGAAGGTCGTGCTCGCGAAGTGGCTCGCCACCGGCCCGGAGGTGCTGATCTTCGACGAGCCGACCCGCGGCATCGACATCGGTGCCCGCCACGAGATCTACGCCATCATGAACCGCCTCGCAGCCGAGGGGAAGACGATCCTGATGATCTCCTCCGACATGGAGGAGCTGATCGGGATGTCGGACCGCATCGTCGTGCTGCAGGAAGGCCGCCAGCGCGGCGTTCTCGCCCGAGAAGACATCACTCAGGAAGCCGTGCTCACCCTGGCTTCGGAAGGAGACCACGCATGACCGCGAAACTCATGCCCCGCATTCACGGGCTGGGCATCGTCCTGGTCCTGGTGCTGCTGATCGCAGGCTTCAGCATCCTCTCGCCCAACTTCCTCGATGCGAACAACCTGTTCAACATCCTGCGCCAGGTCACGACCCTCGGGATCGTCGCCGTCGGCTTCGCGTTCGTGCTCCTCACCGGGGGCATCGACCTCTCCGTCGGCTATCAGATCTCGCTCTACGTCGTCGTCTGCGGCATCCTGATGTCCCAGTTCGAGGTGCCCTGGCCCCTCGCCATCGTGCTGGTGCTGGTGCTGGGCGTGATCATCGGACTCATCAACGGGCTGATCATCACGCTCACCGGGGTCGCGCCGCTGATCGTCACCCTGTCCATGATGACGATCCTCAACGGCGTCAGCTACCTGCTCTCCAAGGGTCTCCCCATCTCGGGATTCCCGAGCGGCTTCTCGGTGCTCGGGCAGGGCGCGGTCGTCGGCATCCCGATCTCGGTGATCGTGCTGGTCGTGATCTGGGCGATCGGCTACTTCATCGCGAACAAGACCTACATCGGCCGCTACTTCTACGCCATCGGCAACAACATCGAGGCCGCACGGCTCTCGGGCGTGAACACCCGCCGGACCCTGCTGTTCGTCTACGCCGTGTGCGGGCTCTTCACTGCGGTCGGAGCGGTTCTGCTGCTGTCGCGCCTGAACTCCGCGCAGTCGGCCACCGGCGCGGGATTCGAGTTCAGCGTGCTCACCGCCTGCGTCCTCGGCGGCGTCAGCGTGATGGGCGGACGCGGATCGCTCTTCGGCGCCTTCATCGGCGTGCTCATCGTCGGCGTGCTCGACAACGGCCTGGTGCTGCTCAACGTGAGCGAGTACGTCCAGCTGGTCATCAAGGGCCTGATCCTGCTCACCGCCGTCATCTACGACGCGATGTCGAAGAACGCGAAGGGTCGCGGTCGGCAGATCGGCGGCGTCTCGCTCGGGGGCAAACCCGTCGACCCCAAGACCTCGACCGTCCCCCTCTCCTGACCACGTCATCAACACCTCACCTCGAAAGGAATCTCTCAATGAAGAAGATCACTGCAGTGCTCGCAGCAGGAGCGCTCCTCCTCGGCCTGAGCGCCTGCTCCTCCAACGGCGGCGGCGCCCCGTCCGCGTCCGACGACGACTACTCGGTCGGCGTCACGTTCTCCGATCTCTCCAACCCGGTCTGGGCGGAGCTCGTCCAGGAGGCGCAGAGCTACGGCTCGGAAGAGGGGCTGGCCGTCAACTACGTCGACGCCAAGAGCGACGCCTCCACGCAGGTCACCCAGATCGAGAACTTCATCCAGCAGGGCGTCGACGCGATCATCATCTGCGCCGTCGATGCGGCGTCGCTGGTCGACGTCACGCAGCGGGCCCAGGATGCCGGCATCAAGGTGGTCGGATACACCCAGGTGCTCGACAACTACGACGCCCAGTACCTCGTGGACGCCTACAACACCGGATACGCCAACGGCGAGGCGGCCGCGAAGTGGATCAATGAGAACTACGGGCACGAGAGCGTCGTCGAGTGGGGACTCATGGATCTGCCCACCTTCCCCGAGATCATCGACCGCGCGAACGGAATCAAGGACGCGATCGCCGAACTCGCGCCGAACGCGGAGCTCGTGGCGACCAACTCGGCGCTGACCGCTGAGGAGGGCGTGACCAACGCCGAGAACTTCCTGCAGGCGAATCCGGATCTGAAGGTCATCGCGACCATCGGCGGCGGCGGCGCTCAGGGCGGCAACGAGGGCGTCAAGGCGAGCGGCATCACCGACTACGACGCCTTCGGCCTCTTCGGCATCGACGCGACCGAGATCGAGATCCAGAACATTCTCAATGGCGACCCGCAGAAGGCCTCGATCAGCCTGGGCGGCGGCAAGGCCCACGGGCGCACGCTGGTCGACATCACCGCCGACCTGCTCGCAGGCGAGACGGTCGAGAAGGATCAGTACATGCCGATCACGGTCATCGACCAGAGCAACGCGCAGGAGTACTACGACGAGGTGTTCGGCGGCTGAGCGCCGGACGCATCGCTGCGGTGCGGGCGCGCCCCGCGGCCCGCACCGCAGCACCCAGCACACTCGCGCGGACCGGACCGCTCCGGCCCCGCGCCCGGAGCATCAAGATACGAGGCAGACACCGATGACACGCATTCTGGCCGCGGGAGACCTGTTCATCCGTTCCGCGCACCTGCGCCGAGCGATCGAGCACGCCCTCGAGGAGCGGCCCGCAGACATCCGAGAGATCGAGTTCGACTGGCCCGACGCCCCGTTCGGCCGAGTCGCGGAGGTGGACGAGGCCTCGGGCACCGAGGATGAGCTGATCGAGGCGCTGCGCGGCGTGACGGCCATCGCGACCCAGCTCGCCCCGCTGACCGAGCGGGTCCTCGCGGCCAGCCCCGAGTTGAGGATGATCGCCGTCTCCCGCGGCGGCCCCACGAACGTGAACCTGGCGGCCGCGCGCGCCCACGGCGTCGCCGTGGCCAATGTGCCCGGTCGCAACGGCGTCGCGACGGCCGAGATGACCATCGGGCTCGCCCTCGCGCTGCTGCGCCGCATCCCGCTCTCGCACGGCACCCTGCTCGCCCACGAGTGGCGCGGGGAGTTCTACCGCTACGACGAGGTCGGAGGCGAGGTTGCCGCGTCCACCATCGGCCTGCTCGGCGCCGGAGCCGTGGGGGCGCACGTCGCCCGCGTGTTCGCGGCCATGGGAGCCGACGTCCTCGTCTTCGATCCCTATCTTCCCCCCGGCGTATTGGACGGAGTGGTGCGTCGCGCCGCCACCGCCGAGGAGGTGTTCCGCGAGTCGGACCTGGTGTCGGTGCACGCGAGGCTCTCCGACGAAACCGCGCACCTCGTCAACGCCGAACGACTGGCCCTGATGCGGCGGGGGTCCTACCTCGTCAATGCCGCGCGGGGCGGCCTGGTCGACTACGACGCGGCCGCGGACGCGATCGAGAGCGGGCAGCTCGCCGGCGCCGCATTCGACGTCTATCCCGAGGAGCCGGTGGATTTCGGGCATCGCATCTTCGCGCTCGCCGCGGACGGGCGCGACATCGTGCTCACGCCCCACATCGCCGGAGCGAGCCGGGAGACCGCCGCCCGCGCCGCGAACGGCGTCGCTGAGGAGCTCCGGCGCTTCGTCGCGGGAGAGCCGGCGCTGCATCCTCTCGTAGAATTCGCGCAGGGCCCCGCGCGCTGAGACGCGGCGCGCACCCGCTCCCGAGCGACCTTCCCCCGTTCCCGATCCCCCAGTCAGAGCGAACATGAGCAAGCTACTCCTCGGCATCGACGTCGGCACGAGTTCCGTCAAGGTGGTCGCGACCGACCACACGGGCAAGCTGCTGGCCGACGCCTCGCAGCGCTACCCCACGGCCACCGACGGCACCGCGGCCGAGCAGGACGCGAACGCCTGGTGGGCGGCGGTGTGCGCCGTGACCCGGCGCGTCGTGAACGGGCGCGAGGTGACCGCGGTCTCGGTGACCTCGCAGGCGCCCACCCTGGTGCCGATCGACGCGAGCGGCGCGCCGACCTCTCCCGCGCTCACCTGGCTGGACCGCCGTGCCTCGGCCGAGGCGCGGCGCATCGCCGAGATCGTCCCCGGATCTCGCAACGGCGCGGATCCCTTCTTCGGCACCGCGAAACTGCCCTGGCTCGCCGCTCACCGCCCCGAGGCGCTGAGCACGGCCGAGCACGTGGTCTCGGCCAACGGCTTCATCGTGCGTCGGCTCAGCGGAGCGAGCGTGCTCGACGACACCACGGCGGCGCTCATGCAGGGGTTCGACGACGACGCCGACGCCTTCGATTCCTCGCTGCTCGAGGCCGAGCCCTCGCTGCGCCGCCTCCCCCGCATCGTGCCGTCGACCGAGGTCGTGGGAACGGTGACCGCGGAGGCCGCCCGCGCCACCGGCATCACCGCGGGCGCGCAGGTGGTCGCCGGCGGCATCGACTCGATCGGATCGGCCCTCGAGGCCGGCATCATCGCGCCCGGGGATCCGCTGGTCGACATGACCGGGTTCTCGAGCGTCACCATCCTGCCGGTGCCGCGAGGCACCCGAGTGCCCGGATTCATCCACACGCGTCACTGCGTGCCCGGCGTCGACCTGCTCATCACCGCCCAGGTCACGGCCGGCGCCACGATCGACTGGGTCAACGGCCTCGACGGGCAGCGCGATCTGCGCGACGATGCGACTCTGGGGGCCCGATCCCGGCCGGGTCGTCTGACCATGGTGACCAGCCTGGCAGGAGAGCGCACCCCGACCTGGAATCAGCGTTCCCGCGGCGTGATCGACGGCATCGATCTCGCCGCGGACGGGTACGATCTGATGCTCGCCGCGATGGAGGGCAACGCGATGGCGCTCGCGCGCGATGTCGCGACGATCGCCGAGGCGGGCTACCCGGTGGACCGGGTCGTGTCGACGGGAGGCGGGTCCTCGTCGCACGTCTGGCTCCAGATCAAGGCGGACGTGCTGGGGGTTCCGGTGGACCGACCGGCCAGCGGCCACGGAGCCGCGCAGGGGGCTGCGGTGCTCGCCGGGCTCGCGACCGGGGAGATCCCGACCTTCGAGACGGTTCGCCGGCTCGGGCAGGCGACCCAGGCGAGCTACGCCCCGCAGCCGTCGCTGACGAGCGCCTACGCCGAGCGTCTGACGCGCTTCGCCGAGCTGAGCGCGCTGAACGAGACCCGCCGGGCCCGCTGACCGTCCCCTCGTCCGCGCCCCGGCGACCGGACGCGGCGGATCAGTGCCGCCCTTCGCGCCCGGGTCGCGCCCCGGGGTCGCTGCGGCGATCCCGTTTCCGGGGGCCGAGGAATCGGAGCCCCGGTGTGTCGCGCCCTCCCACTTGTGCCCTCGGATGAGGTCTGATAGTTTCATTGAAACATCTTTGGTTCAATGAACCAGATCATGCAGATGAACGCACAAAGGAGTGGGTAATGGCACAAGCCGGTCCGTACGAGGGCGTCTCGGGTTCCGAATCCGCCATCGATCGAGCGATGAACGACGCGAACGGCGTGCTGCGCCTGGCGCCCGCCTGGGTTCCGCGCTCGTTCTGCACGCCGGGGCGAAGGATCCGGCTGCATCCGGACGACTACTTCCCGCTCGGCAAGGAGCGCGGCGGCATCGATGAACGCTGGCTGGCGAGCGCCGTGCGCGCGGAGAACGGCCCGCTGACCGACCCCTTCGAGGGCCTCAGCCTCGTCCGCGACCCGAACGGCGGCGTGATCCCGCTCGACGAGGTCTTCGCCCATGCGAAGGGGGAGGCGCTCGGCGAGCTGTGGGAGAGCCACGGTCGCTGGCCGATGTACTCGAAGTTCTTCGACAACGAATTCCCGCTGCCCTTCCACATTCATCATCGCGACGAGCATGCCGCGCTGGTCGGCAAGCCGGGCAAGCCCGAGGCCTACTACTTCCCCCCGCAGATGAACGACCACGGCGGGCGCTTCCCCTACACCTTCTTCGGGCTCCATCCCGAGACGACGAAGGAGCAGGTGCGCGACAGGCTCGAGGCGTTCCTGCGCGGCGGCGACAATCGCATCACCGACCTCTCGAAGGCCTACCGGATCGCCGCGGGCACCGGATGGGACGTCCCAGCGGGCATCCTGCACGCGCCCGCGAGCGTCTGCACCTACGAGCCGCAAGCCGCCTGCGACGTGTTCGCGATGACCGAGTCCTGGTCGAACAACCGCGAGGTGCCCGACGAGCTGCTCTGGAAGGACGTGCCGGCGGAGAAGGTCGGCGACCTCGATTTCATCATCGACCTGATCGACTGGGATCGCAACGTCGACCCGGAGTTCTGGAGCCACCGCTTCACTCCCCCGGTCGAGACGCTCGAGAGCCGGACGGGCTCCCCCGAGTTCGTCGAGCGCTGGATCACCTATCGTTCCCCGGCGTTCAGCGCCAAGGAGCTCACCGTGGCACCGGGCGGAACGGCCCGGATCTCCGATCGCGATGCGCACGGGCTCATCGCCGTCGCCGGACACGGCAGGATCGGCGGGCAGCTGATCGCCGCGATCTCGGGCATCCGCTACGGCCAGTTCTCGGACGACGAGTTCTTCGTCACGTCGAGCGCGGCCGAGGAGGGGGTCGTGATCACGAACGCCTCGTCGACCGAGGACCTCGTGATCCTCAAGCACTTCGGGCCCGGCAACCGGCAGCTCGAGGCCGAGCGCGGGGAGCTCGGGATATGACCGTGCGGGACGAGCCCCGTCTCTTCGGACGCACGCTGCCCGAGGCGCGACGCCGGGTGGGAGCCCTCCGTCAACTCGCCGGCGCCGACGAACTGGTCGAGACCCAGGGGCCCGCACGCGGCGGGCGCCGGATCGTCGTGACCTCCGGCGGCGGCCTCGCGCTCGACCTGCACCCGGACCGCGCCCTCGACATCGGCGCCGTCAGCTACCGCGGCGTTCCGCTCGCCTGGCACTCCCCGACCGGGTTCGCCTCGCCGGCCCTGGCCGTCGACTCGGGAACCGGCTGGCTGCGGAGCTTCGGCGGCGGGCTCCTCGCCACCTGCGGCTTGGACGCCTACGGGCCGCCGAGCCTCGAGTCCGGGATCGAGTATCCGATGCACGGCCGGGTGGGAACCGTGCCCGCCGCGATCACCCGGAGCCAGGTCGCCGACACCGAGATCGTGGTCGAGGGGGAAGTGCGCCAGACGGCGGTGTTCGGGGAGAACCTGGTGCTGCGCAGGCGGATCCGGATCCCGCTCGGCGGCACGAGCATCGTGGTCGAGGATCGCGTGACGAACGAGGCGGCCGCTCCCGTCGGCCACATGGTGCTGTATCACGCGAACCTCGGCTGGCCGCTGATCGACGAGGGCGCCGTGCTCGACCTCCCCTCGAATGCCGTGTCCCCGCGCGACGCCGACGCCGCGTCCGGTCTCGAGCACTGGGACGCGCTGTCCGCACCCGTCCCCGGCTACGACGAGCAGGTCTTCCGGCACGACTTCTCCGATCGCGGCACCGCCGAGGTCTCGGTCGACAACCCCTCCCTCGACGTGCGGCTCGCCCTGCGCTTCGACACGGCCTCGCTGCCCGCCCTCCACCAGTGGAAGATGCTGGGAGAGGGCCACTACGTTCTCGGGCTGGAGCCCACCAACGTGGACTGGAGCCTCGGCCGGGCCGCCGCGCGCGACGCCGGAGTGCTGCCGATCCTCGCGCCCGGCGAGAGCGCCGACTACCGCCTGGAGTTCCACTGCGGCCCCAGCCGCGCACGGATGGCCGACGAAGAGCGGAGCGCAGCATGACCGCGGCGCTGGAGATGCGGGGCATCTCGAAATCGTTCCCGGGGATCCGCGCGCTCGCGGACGTCGACCTCGAGGTCCGCGCCGGTGAGGTGCACGCCATCGTCGGCGAGAACGGCGCCGGAAAGTCGACGCTCATGAAGATCCTCGCCGGCGTCTACCAGCCGGATCGGGGGACGATCAGCCTGGAGGGCGAGGAGACCCGCGTCTCGGGGCCGATCGACGCTCGCAGACGCGGCATCGGAATGGTCTATCAGGAGCTCAACCTGGTGCCGGATCTGACCGTCGCCGAGAACATCATGCTCGGGGCGACGCCGTCCCGCCTGGGCTTCGTCCGGCGGCGCCGGCTGCACGACGCGGCGGTGGCCGTGCTCGACGCCTTCGATGCGCGGGTCGACCCGTCTGCGATTCTCGGCTCGCTCACGGTGAGCCAGCAGCAGATCGTGGAGATCGCGAAGGCCTACGCGCAGCGGCCGAAGATCATCGTGCTCGACGAACCGACCTCGTCGCTCAGCGAGCACGAGGCGCAGGCGCTCTTCCACATCGTGCGGAGGATGCGCGAGGACGGCATCGCGATCATCTACATCAGCCATCGCCTCCGCGAGGTCCTGGACCTCGCGGACCGCGTCACGGTGCTCAGAGACGGCCGCAGAATCGAGACCAGGGAGTCATCCGGCCTCACGGCCGGCGAGATGATCCGTCTCATGGTCGGCCGCGAGCTCACCGACATCTTCCCCAAGCGGGAGGTCCCCATCGGAGCGACGGTGCTGGAGGTCGAGGAACTCACCAGGAGCGGCGCCTTCGACGAGGTCTCGCTGCATGTTCGCGCGGGCGAGATCGTGGGGCTCGCCGGGCTCGTCGGAGCCGGCCGCACCGAGGTGGCACGGGCGGTGTTCGGCCTCGAACGAGCGCAGTCGGGCGCGGTGCGGGTCGACGGCGTCGAGGTGCAGGCCCGCACCCCCGGCCAGGGCGTCAAGGCCGGAATCGCCTATGTTCCCGAGGACCGCAAGCGGGACGGCATCGTGCCGTCCGCGTCGATCAAGGACAACATCGCCCTGCCGGTGCTCTCGGGGCTGTCCACCGGCGGGTGGATCTCGCGCTTCCGGGAGCGCTCCCTGGCGCGGGAGCAGGTCGACAGCCTCGGCGTCTCCCCTCCGGTGATCGAACGGGCGGTCGACACGCTGAGCGGCGGCAATCAGCAGAAGGTCGTGATCGCGAAGTGGCTGGCCGCCCGGCCGCGGGTGCTGATCCTCGACGAGCCGACGCGCGGCGTGGACGTGGGGGCGAAGGCCGACATCCACGAGATCATCGGCGAGCTCGCCGCGGCGGGCACGGCGATCCTGCTCATCTCCTCCGAACTGCCCGAAGTGCTGGCGGTGAGCGACCGCATCTACGTGCTCCACGAGGGCCGCATCTCCGCGGAGCTCGGGCGCGCGGAGGCGGACGAGGCGACCGTCATGCACGCGGCGACCGGAGAGGCGGTGCACTCGTGAGCGACACCAGGCTCGACACGACGGCGACGGGGGTTCCCGGGACGAGCCGAGTCACCCAGGCCAATCTCGCCGCCAGGCTGGGCCCACTGATCGGGATGCCGCTCGGCGTCCTCCTGCTGCTCGTGATCGGGACCGTGCTCTCGGATCGTTTCCTCACGGTCGGCAATCTCGTCAACGTCCTCATCAACATCTCGATCCTCGGCGTGATCGTCGTCGGAATGACCTTCGTGTTCATCACCCGAGGACTGGCCGATCTCTCCGTCCCTGCGACGGTGGCCGTGGGCGCGATCCTCTCCCTCAGCCTGCAGCCCCAGCTCGGCACCCTCCCCGCCGCCGCCGTCGGCGTTCTCGCGGCGACCGGCGCCGGGGCGGTCAACGGGGTGCTGATCGGCTACGCGCGGATCAATCCGGTCATCACCACGCTCGCGGTGAGCACGATCGTGCTCGGCATCGCCCAGTGGAGCGCGGGAGGCGTCATCGTCTACGGATCCGACCCCGGCGCGCAGGCCTTCCTCAACAGCCGGGTGTCCGGGATCCCGGTGATCGTGATCATCTTCGCGGTCATCGCGACCGCCGGCCATCTGGTGCTCTCGAGAACCACCCTCGGGCGCTGGGTGTACGCGGCGGGGAGCAACCCCGACGCGACCCGAGCGAGCGCGGTGCCGCTGGCGCGGACCCGCGCCGCCGCCTTCGTCCTCACGGCCGGGCTGGGCGGCTTCGCCGGCGTCCTGCTCGGGATCACGCTGCAGACCGCCCGCCCGGCGATCGGCGTCGGCTACGAGTTCGACGCCATCACCGCGGTGGTGGTCGGCGGGATCAGCCTGCTCGGAGGCTCGGGCAGCATCCCGCGGGCGCTCGGCGGGCTCATGTTCGTGGCGCTCCTCAACAACATCCTCGTCCTCCAGGGCGTGCCGACGGCGGTGCAGGGCATCGCGAAGGGACTGCTGATCGTGCTCGCCGTCTCGCTCGACATCTATCTGCGCCGCAAAGGAGGCCGCTCATGACCCCCACGAGCTCCGCGCAGCGTCCCTGGACCCTCGCGCTCCTCGGCCTGGTCCGATACCGGGTGGTGGTGATCCTTGTCGCCACGCTCGCGATCTCGGCGACCTTCGTGCCGGGCTTCTTCGCGGCCAGAACGCTGAGCCTGGGCGCGGATCGCGTCGCGACCATGGGCCTGATCGCAATCGGCCTCACCGTCGTGCTGATCGCCGGGCAGCTGGATCTCTCGGGCGGCGCGATTCTCGCGCTCTCCGGAATCGCCGCCATCGGACTGCAGGAACAGCTCGGTCAGGTGCCCGCCGCGATCGTCGGCGTCGGCGTCGGGATCCTGGCGGGCACCTGCAACGGGGTGCTCGTGGTGGTGCTGAGGATCAACTCGCTCGTCGCGACGCTGGCCTCGATGCTGCTCTTCCGAGCGGTGTGCCATCTCATCACCGACTCCCGGCCGATCAGCGGCGTCGACCCCTTCTTCGGCATACCGCTGACCCAGCCCCTCTTCGGCACGCTCTCGGCGCGGGTGGCGCTGTTCCTGGTGCTGATCCTGCTGCTGCACGTCTGGCTGACGCGCACGGTCAGCGGGCGCAACCTCTTCGCGGTGGGCAGCAACGCGACCAGCGCCTCCGCGAGCGGGATCCGCTCGCGCTGGTACCTCTTCGGCGCATTCGTCTTCAGCGGGTTCATGGCGGGCCTCGCCGGCGTTCTCTTCAGCGTCGCCTCGAACACGGGATCGCCGGTGTTCGGCGACACGATCGTGCTCACCGCGATCGCGGCGGTCGTGATCGGCGGCACGCGGCTGGAGGGCGGCGTCGGGTCGGCGCTCGGCACTCTGGGAGGACTGCTCACGCTCGCCGCGCTGACCACGGCCATGGAGTACCAGAGCGTTCCGGCCTATGTGCAGGACATCGTCACCGGCGCGATCCTCCTCCTGCTGATCCTGCTCGATGCGCTCACGCACGCGAAGAGAGGCGTCGACCTCTCCCTCCCCTCGCTCGTACGCCGCTTCTCACCGAGGAGAGCCGGCAGCACCCCAACGAAGGAAACCGAAAGGACACACGCATGATCAAGAAAGCGCTCATCGGAGGCACGGCGCTGGCCGCAGCGCTGCTGCTCGCCTCCTGCTCGGCGGGCGGCGGCCCCGAGGCGGACCCCGCAGACGGCGAGGCCGCCGAGATCTGCTACATCACGGCGGCCGAATCGCACGCCTACGCCACGCCCGCGAACGAGGCGTTCAGCGCGGCGGCCGAAGCGGCCGGTGCCACGGTCACGACCCTCAGTCAGGACTTCGACGTCCAGACCGGCACGGAGCAGCTCACCACCTGCATCGGCCGCGATCCCGACGGGATCGTGCTGTGGCCGCTCGACCCGCAGGCCTACATTCCCGGCCTCATCCAGGCGCAGACGGCTGGCATCCCGGTCGTGCTCATCAACTCGCCGATGGACGACGAGGCGCTCGAACTCGTGGCGAGCTTCACCGGTCCCGATGTCTACGAGGAGGGCGTGCTCTCCGCGGATGCGCTGAACGATGCGCTGGGCGGCACCGGGGGCGTCGTCATCATCGCGGGCCAGGCCGGCAACGGAACCAGCATCGGCCGCACCGACGGCTTCACGGAACGACTCGAGGAGCTCGGTTCGGAGATCGAGATCCTGCAGACGGTGAACGCCGACTTCGACCAGCAGAAGGCGCTCGTCGCGAGCCGAGACCTCATCACCCGCTTCGGCGACGACATCGACGGCGTCTACGCGAACGACGACACGATGGCCCGGGGGTTCATCGACGCGTGGGCCGAAGCCGGGAAGGATCCGGACTCCATCCCGCCGATCGTCGGCATCAACGGGCAGCGGGACGCGTTCGAGTCGATCAAGGCCGGACAGTTCTACGCAACGATCGTCCAGTCGCCGGTCGAGGACGGGAAGCTGGCGCTGGAGACGATCCTGCGAGTGGTCGCCGGCGAGACCGTCGACAGCCGCATCCCCATCCCGCTGACGGTGGTCACCGCTGAGAACGTGGACGACGTCGAACCGGCGTTCTGAGGTTCGACCGCATTCGGGGGCGGGGCGGCGAGGAGCCGCCCCGCCCCCTTCCGTCCCCAGGACGGTGTCAGCTCGAGTCCCGCACGACGAGCTCGGGCGCCAGCACGACGTGGTTCGCCTCGAGGGCGGAACCGGAGCCGTCGATCAGGCTGATCATCATCTCGACCGCGGTGCGCCCCAGCTCCGCGCGAGGCTGGGCGATCGTCGTCAGCGGAACGGCTCCGAGCGCCGCCCACTCCAGATCGTCGTATCCCACCACCGCGATGTCGTCGGGGATGCGCAATCCCGCTCGGATCAGCTCCTGCATGAGTCCGAGAGCGAGCATGTCGTTCGCGCAGAGCACCGCCCGCGGTCGCTTGTCCGGCGGCCGCAGGGCGAGAGCCGCACCGACCGCGCGGCCGTCGTTCACCGTCCACGAGGCGCTCGAGACGATCTCCAAGGTGATGTCGCCGGCTGAGCGATCCACGACCTCCCTGACCCCCTCGTACCGCTCGCGGACCTTCCGGGAGCGGTGGGGGTGGCCGACGAACGCGATCCTGCGGTGACCTCTGCCGATGAGGTGCTGGGCGCCGAGACGGCCGCCCTCGCGGTCGTCCACGACGACCGACCAGACATCGCGGTCGTCGCCGACGCGATCCACGAACACCATCGGCACGCCGCGATCCCTCAGCATGTCCAAGCGGGAGCTCTTCTCGTCGACCGGCGAGATGATGATCCCCTGCACGCGCTGCTGCACGAGCAGATCGAGATTCTGCGATTCCAGCAAGGGATCGTAGGAGCTGTTGCAGAGCACGACTCCGAGGTCGTGCTCGCGGCAGAAGGCCTCCGCGCCGAGCGCGACATCGACGAAGAACGGGTTTCCGAGCTCGGCGACGGTGATCCCGATCGAGCGCGTGCGTCCCGGACGGAACTGACGCGAGCGCTGATTCGGAACGAAATCGAGCTCCGAGATCGCCTGCATGACCCGCTCACGAGTCTCGGCCCGAACGTACGACGGTCGGTTGAGCACGTTGCTCACGGTGCCGGACGACACGCCGGCGAGGCGCGCCACATCGCGTATGGTCGTCAACGATCACCGCCCTGCACTGTTCGAACTACGGTTCATTGAACAATGCTACCCCGTCGCGGCGGGCGGCGGGCGGATCTCGGCTCAGGCGCCCCAGCTCGCCTGCGTGCCGCCGACCCGCTCGGCCGCGATCCGCTCGAAGTAGCCGGACGAGGCGTAGGCGGCCATCGGGTCGGCGGGCAGCCCGCGGGACTCCCGCCATTCCGCGAGCGCGGGGCGCACGTCCGTCTGGAAGGCGTCCATGAAGACGCCGTTCGCGCTCAGCACGTCGCCGGCGGCCTGCGCCGCGCCCAGGGCGTCTCGATCCAGCAGCAGCGCGCGGGCCGCCATCTCCTGGACGTTGAGCACCGAGCGGATCTGACCGGGGATCTTGTCCTCGATGTTGTGGCACTGGTCGAGCATGAACGCCACCGGGCTGTCCGCCTCGAGACCGCCGCCGCGCACCACCTCGACGAGGATCCGGAACAGCTGGAAGGGGTCCGCCGCGCCGACGATGAGGTCGTCGTCGGCGTAGAAGCGGGAGTTGAAGTCGAAGGAGCCCAGCTTCCCGAGGCGCAGCAGCTGCATCACGATGAACTCGATGTTGGTGCCGGGCGCATGGTGCCCGGTGTCGAGGCACACGAGCGCCCGCTCCCCGAGCGCGCTCACCTGCGCGTAGGAGGTGCCCCAGTCCGGCACGTCGGTGTGGTAGAACGCGGGCTCGAAGAACTTGTACTCGAGCACGAGGCGCTGCTCCTCGCCGAGACGCTCGTAGATCCGCTGCAGCGAATCCTGCAGCCGGTCCTGACGGTCGCGCAGATCGGCCTGACCCGGGTAGTTCGACCCGTCCGCCAGCCAGATCTTGAGGTCGCGGGATCCCGTGAGGTCCATGATGTCGATGCACGCGAGGTGGTGGTCGATGGCCTTCCGGCGGATGCGGTCGTCGGCGTGCGCGAGCGAGCCGAGCTTGTAGTCGTCGTCCTGGAAGGTGTTGGAGTTGATCGTCCCGAGGGCGACGCCCTCGGTCTCCGCGTGCGCCTTGAGCGCCGCGAAGTCGTCGACCAGGTCCCACGGGATGTGCAGGGCGACGGCGGGTGCGAGTCCGGTGTGCCGATGCACCTGGGCCGCGTCGGAGATCTTCTCGAAGGGATCCCGGGGCGTGCCCGGGGTGCCGAACACCTTGAACCTCGTGCCCGAGTTTCCGTAGGCCCACGAGGGGACCTCGATGGCCAATCGCTCGAGTACGGCCCGGGCGTCGGGGGTCAGCAGGGTGCTCATGATGTGCGCTTTCGTGTCGGGGGTGTGATGCGGCCGGTCACGCGGGCCGGCCGGTCTCTGCGGGCTCGCGGCTCTCCGCGAGCCCCGCGGCGGCGGCCTGCTCCTCGAGGTTGAACACCTCTCGGAGCCGGGGCGCGCCCTGGTCGGGTCGCCCGTCGAGGGCGACGAAGAAGTCGGCCATCTCCGCCTCCCAGGCGCGCGTGCGGGGATCCTCCGCGAGCGCACGCCGAGCGGCTTCGTCGTCATCGGTCTCGTAGGTGCCGATCAGCAGGCCGTCGTCCCTCAGGAAGAGGGAGTAGTCGCGCCGGCCGGCGTCGACGATCGCCTGGAGCATCTCGGGCGGCACGGCCGCGTGACGCCGCACGTACTCGTCGAGCCGATCCGGCCTCACCTGCAGCTGGAAGCAGACGCGCATCGCTGACACCTTTCCGTTCTCGTCCCGATGATGCGGGTGGTACCGGCGGCGCTCCCCGGGATGCGAGGGGCGCCGCCGGTCGACGACTCAGAAGTCGAAGTCGCCGATGTTGTCCGCGTTGAAGCGGTAGGGCTCTCCGAGCAGCACGACGCCGTCGGCGCCGACCGTGTACTCGCCGAGCTTGCCGGCCTCGAAGGTGTCGCCCTCGGCGCCGGTCACCGTGCCGTCGACGAGCGCCTGCGCGGCGAAGGCGGTGAGGTAGCCGAGATCCTCCGGGTTCCACAGCGCGAACTCGGTGACGGTTCCGTCCTCGACGTACTCGCGCATCTGGTTCGGGGTGCCGAGACCGGTCAGCGCGACCTCGCCCTTGGCATCGGAGGTCGACAGGTAGCGCGCGGCGGCCGCGATGCCGACCGTCGTCGGCGAGACGATGCCCTTGAGCTCGGGGTAGGTCTGGAGCAGCGCCGCGGTCTTGTCGAACGAGGTCTGATCGTCGTCGTCGCCGTAGACCACCTCGACCAGCTCGATGTCCGGGTGGTTCGCCGCGATCTCGTCCTCGATCAGCTCGATCCAGGCGTTCTGGTTCGTGGCGTTGGCCGCCGCCGAGAGGATCGCGATCTGGCCCTCGTCGCCGATCTGCTCGGCGATCATGTCGAGCTGCACCTGGGCGATGCCCGCGGCGTCGGCCTGGTTGACGAACAGGTCCCGGCACTCGGGATTGGTGTCGGAGTCGAAGGTGACGACCTTCACGTCGTTGTCGCGGGCCTCGTTCAGCGCGTCGCAGATGGCCTGCGGGTCGTTCGCCGACACGGCCAGCGCGTCGACGCCCTGCTGCGTCGCGGTGTTGATGAAGCTCACCTGGGCGTCGGGCGTGGCCTCGGCGGGGCCGACCTCGCTGAAGGTGCCGCCGAACTCCTCGACGGCGGCCTTGCCGCCCGCGCTCGAGGTGTCGAAGTAGGGGTTGCCCAGGTTCTTCGGGAGGAAGGTGACGCTGGCGCCCGAACCGGTCTCTCCCGATCCGGTGTCGCCGGAGCCGGTGTCTCCCGTGTCGCCGCTGCAGCCGCTGAGCAGCAGCGCCGCGGAGGCCGCGAGCGCGAGGACGGCGCCGGCCCGCTTCTGTGTGTTGAACCGCATCGTTCTGTTTCCTTTCGTTGTCCCCGCACGGCGGCGGGGGTGGGTTCTCGTTCGGTTATTCGGTCGTTCGGTCAGTCGATCGGGGCCGTCATCCCCCGACCGGGGTCGCGGTGCCCGCGAGTACGAGCTTCGTGCGTCTGCGCCGGTTGCGGAACGCGGCGAACACGCTCGAAGAGACGACCGCGGCGATCAGCAGCACGCCGGTGATGATGTTGATCACATCGGATCCGACGGTCGCGAGACGCAGCGCGCTCGCGAGGGAGCCGATGAGCAGCACGCCCGCGATGACCCCGTGGAGGGCGCCGCGGCCGCCGAAGATCGACACGCCGCCGAGCAGCACCGCGGCGATCACCTGCATCTCCATGCCCGTGGCGTTGTCGCCGCGGGCGCTGCCGTAGCGCAGGGTGTAGTAGACGCCGGCCAGCGCCGCGACGGCGCCGCTGAGGACGAAGAGGACGAACTTGGTGCGCTCGACGCTCACACCCTGGAAGCGCGCCGCCTCCGGGGCGAGGCCGATCGCGAAGATCCCGCGGCCGAATCGGGTGAAGTGCAGCAGCACGGCGAAGACCGTCGCGAGCAGGATCACGACCACGATCGTCACCGGGATGCCCGTGTCGCCGATCTTCGCCTTCACGAGCCCCGTCCAGAACTCGGGGAAGTCGGTGACCGCGGTCGTGCCGAGCAGCCCGACCGCGAGCCCCCGGTAGAGCGCGAGCGTGCCGATGGTCACCGCGAGGGACGGCAGCCCGACCACGGTGACGAGGAAGCCGTTGAGCGCCCCGCACAGGACTCCGCCGACGATCGCGCACACCAGGGCGAGGCCGAAGGGCACGCCGGCCTGGGTGAGCACGCCCGTGAGCACGCTCGAGAGCCCCACGGTGCTGGCGACGGAGAGATCGATCTCGCCGGTCACGATGATCGCCGTCATCGGCAGGGCGATGATGAGGATGGGGAACATGTCCATCAGCAGATAGGTCATCGTGATCTTGCTGCCGAAGTTCGGCACGACGGCGGCGGCGATCACGACCACCACGGCGAAGAGGGCGATGATGGCCATCTCGCGGGTGGCGAACCAGCGCTGCCAGAGCGGGCGGTCGAACTCCGCGATCGGTCGCAGCGTTCCCGTGTTCACTGCGGTCATCGCTTCGTCTCCCGTTCCTCGATGAGTCTTCGATGCTGGCGCAGGGCGAGCACGCGGTCGAGCACGATCGCGCCGATGATGAGCACGCCGACCACGGCGCGCTGCCAGAAGTCGGGCACGCCCAGCACCGGGAGCGCCCGGTTGATGGTCATGAGCAGCACCGCGCCGATGGCCGCGCCCCAGACCGTGCCGACGCCGCCGAAGATGGCGACGCCGCCGATCACGGCCGCGCCCACCGCGTCGAGCTCCCAGCCCGACCCGGCCTGCGAGTTGATGGTGCCGTAGCGCGCCGCGTAGAGCACGCCCGCGAAGCCCGCGAGCGCTCCGGAGAGCACGAAGGCCGACAGGACGCGCCGCGTGACCGGCAGACCGTAGAGCTCGGCGGCCGCAGGGTCGGAGCCGATCGCGTAGCACTCGCGGCCGGCCCGCGTGTTCCGCATCCACCAGGCCACGGCGATCAGCACGACGACCGCGATGATCGTCAGCACCGGGATCGTGAGCACCTGCGCGGTGCCGAGCTGCAGGAACTCCCGCGGCAGATCGGAGGCGTTGACGCGATCCGATCCCGCCCACCACACGTTGATGCCACGGTAGGCGTACATCGTGCCGAGGGTGATGACGAGCGCGGGCACTCTCGCGAAGGCGACGAGTGCGCCGTTGATCAGGCCGAGCAGCCCGCCGAAGACGACGGCGATCACGATCACCGCGATCATCGGGATGCCCGGCAGATCGATGAACAGCCGCCCGGTGAGATAGGCGGAGAGGCCGAGCACCGACCCGACCGAGAGGTCGACGTTGCGGGTGATCAGGACCACGGCCTGCCCCACCGCCACCAGCATCAGGAGCGAGGGCGTGAGCCAGAGGTCTCGGAAGCCGTCGGGCGAGAAGAGGAAGTTGGGGTTCTTGAGCGTCGCCGCCAGCACCACGAGGAGCACCGCGAGCACGATGCCCGCCTCCCTCGCGCTGGCGATGCCGGCGAGGGCGCGGCCGAATCCGCCGCGCCGCGTGATGGTCACCGCGTCCGCGCTCATGCGCTCGCCTCCGTTCCGCCGTCGGACGGGCCGTCGGCAGGGCTGTGGGTCGCAGCGCGCATCACGTTCTCCTGACTGGCCTCGGCCCGGTCGATGTCGGCGGTGATCCGGCCCTCGTGCATGACGACGACGCGATCGGCCATCCCGAGCACCTCGGGGAGCTCGCTCGAGATCATCAGCACGCCCATGCCCTCTCTCGCGAGCGTGGAGAGCAGGCGGTGCACCTCGCTCTTGGTGCCCACGTCGATGCCGCGCGTCGGCTCGTCGATGATGAGCACCTGCGGCCGCGTCGCCAGCCATTTGCCCAGCACGACCTTCTGCTGGTTGCCGCCGGACAGGGTGCCGGCGAGGGTGCTCATGGCGCTGGCCTTCACCTCGAGCCGCTCCGCCCACGGGCGCGCGGCCCGGTGCTCGGCCCGCGCGGTCACCAGGCCGAGCCTGGCGATCGACGAGAGGATCGCCGAGGCGGTGTTGCGCGCGACGCTCTCCTCGAGCACGAGGCCCTGCTTGCGACGATCCTCGGGGACGAGGGCGAGGCCGGCGCGCATGGCGGCGGTCGGCCTGCCCTTGGGCACGCTCCTGCCCGCGACGGTCACCCGGCCGGATCGATAGCCGTCGACCCCGAAGATCGCGCGGGCCACCTCGCTGCGTCCGGCTCCCACCAGCCCGGCGAGGCCGACGATCTCGCCGGAGCGCACGGTGAGGTCGATGTCGTGGAAGATCCCGGGGCTGGTGAGGCCGGTGACCTCGAGCAGCGGCTCGCCGATCTCGGCGTCGAGCTTGGGGAAGAGCTCGGTGATCTCGCGGCCGACCATCTCCGCGACGATCCGATCGGAATCGGTGTCGTCCGTGGCGGTGGTGGAGACGTAGCTGCCGTCGCGCATCACCGTGATGGTGTCGCAGAGCGCGAACACCTCGTCGAATCGGTGAGAGATGAACACGAGCGCCCGGCCCTCGTCGCGCAGCGAGCGCGCGACCTGGAAGAGCCGCTCGACCTCGACCCCGGAGAGCGCCGCGGTCGGCTCGTCCATGATGAGCACCTTGGCGTCGAGGGACACGGCCTTCGCGATCTCGATCATCTGCTGGTCAGCGATCGAGAGGCCGTCGGCGGTCCGGTCCGGATCCATCGTCACGCCGAGCTGCGCGAACAGGCCCTCGACCTCGGTGCGCATCCGGCCCCGGTCGATCCGCCCGAAGCGGCCTCGGGGCTGGCGCCCCATGAAGATGTTCTCGGTCACCGAGAGGTCCGGGAAGAGCGTGGGCTCCTGATAGATCACCGCGATGCCGGCCGCCTTCGCCTCGGCGGTGCCCGCGAAGTCGACCGGTTCGCCGGAGAGCAGGATCTCCCCCGCATCCCGGCGGTACAGACCGGCGATGATCTTCACCACGGTGGACTTGCCCGCACCGTTCTCGCCGACGAGCGCGTGGATCGAGCCGGGGCGGAGCACGAGGTTGCCGTCGCGCAGCGCCACCACCTGTCCGAAGGACTTCGCCACACCGCGCAACTCGAGCGCGGCTTCCGAAGCTGGTGATCTCTTCATTGAACTCACGGGCCTTCTGCCGTCGGGACGGCGGTGTCTGGGGGTGTCAAGCGATGTGTTTCGATCGTGTGTCAAAAACTGAATCGTTTCAATCAACGAGCATAGTGAGTGTATGCATACCGAGCGGGCGGGGTCAAGTCCAAGGCCGAAGATCGCGCCGAGTCGTTATTGAAGCGTTTCAAAACTCGGAGTAGACTTTCAGCCGCGAGGCGCTGTCGTCCATCCGACGGGGACCTTGCCGAAGGCGAAGGAGTCGTGAAACATGGCCGCGAGTGTGCGCGATGTGGCCCGCGAGGCCGGCGTCTCCGTGGGCACCGTCTCGAACGTGCTCAACCGTCCCGACAAGGTCTCCCCCGCCACGGTCGCCCGCGTCACCTCGGCCATCGACCGGCTCGGCTTCGTGCGCAACGACGCCGCCAGGCAACTGCGCGTCGGGCGCAGCCGCACCATCGGCCTGGTCGTGCTCGACACCCGCAACCCGTTCTTCACCGACCTCGCGCACGGCGCCCAGAACCGCGCTCTCCAGGAGGGCTACTCGGTGCTGCTCGGCGGGAGCGACGAGTCGAGCGGGCAGGAGGCGACCCTCCTGGACCTCTTCGAGGAGCAGCGCGTGGCCGGCCTGCTCATCTCTCCGGTGCACACCGACCTCAGTCGGCTCTGGCGTCTGCGCGACACGGGCACCCCCGTCGTGCTGGTCGACCGCGGCAGCTCCGATCGCTCGTTCTCCTCCGTCTCGGTCGACGACGTGGAGGGCGGTCGGCTGGCCGCGCAGCACCTCGTCGACATCGGGCGCGATCGCATCGCCTTCATCGGCGGCCCGCTCAACATCGAGCAGGTCGCGCAGCGACTGGAGGGCGCCCAGTCGGTGGTCGCCCAACGCGCCGGAGTCGCGCTGAGCGTCCACCCGACCCAGGCGCTGAGCGTGCTCGAGGGACGGCGGGTCGGTGAGGCGATCGCGGCCATGCCCGCCGCCGAGCGCCCGAACGCCGTCTTCGCGGCGAACGATCTGCTCGCAATGGGCGTCATCCAGGCGCTCGTGATGACCAGTTCGCTGCGCGTCCCCGAAGACGTCGCGCTGGTCGGCTACGACGACATCGATTTCGCCAGGGCAGCGGTGGTGCCGATCACCTCGGTGCGCCAGCCCTCGACCGAGATCGGTGCAACCGCGGTCGAACTGCTCATGCGCGAGGCGGATGGACGCACCGAGCACGAGCAGGTCGTCTTCCAGCCGCAGCTGATCACCCGGGCCTCGACGCTCGGCCACGAATAGCGACCACCGCGGAACGTCGGACCGCCACGGGCCCCGATCCGCCGCCCCGCGCCCGGCGCCGAGGACTCTCGGGATTACTCGGCGAGGAAGACGAGCGTCTCGGCGACGCGGTTCGAGAAGCCCCACTCGTTGTCGTACCAGGCGGAGACCTTCACGTGGCGGCCGGCGACCCGCACGAGCCCGGAGTCGAAGATCGATGACGCCGGGTCGCCCACGATATCCGAGGAGACGAGCGGGTCGTCCGAATACCTGAGCACACCGGCGAGCTCACCGTCGGCGGCCGCACGATAGGCGGAGAGCAGCTCGTCGACGCTCACCTCACGCGCCACGGTGGCATTGATCTCGACGATCGACCCGACCGGCACGGGCACCCGGAGGGCATCGCCGCTGAGCTTGCCTTCGAGCTCCGGCAGCACCAGCCCGATGGCCTTCGCGGCCCCCGTGGACGTGGGGACGATGTTCAGCGCGGCGGACCTCGCGCGGCGCGGATCCCGGTGGGGTCCGTCGACCAGGTTCTGATCCTGCGTGTAGGCGTGCACCGTGGTCATGAAGGCCTGCTCGATACCGGCGACCTCGTGCAGCACCTTGGCCAGGGGCGCCAGCGCGTTGGTGGTGCAGGATCCGTTCGAGACGATGCGGTGAGCCGCCGGATCGTACACCGGCCAGTTCACGCCGCGCACGAGGGTCGCATCCGCACCTGAGGACGGAGCGCCGACCAGCACGCGACCCGCACCGGCATCGAGGTGGGCGCGGGCCTGCTCCGCAGCTGCAAATCGGCCGGTGACCTCGAGCACCGTGTCGACTCCGAGCTCGCCCCACGGCAGCCGGCTCGGATCACTCTCGCTGAGCAGTCTGATGCGCCGCTCGCCGATCACGAGCACCTCGCCGTCCTCGCCGGACTCCACCTGCGCGCGCTCCACGGCGCGGCCGTAGACCGAGTCGAAGTTGAACAGCTTGGCGAGGCCGGAACCGTCGGCGAGGTCGTTCACCGCGACGACCTCGACCGGTGCGTCCTGCTCGAGGATCGCCCGAAGCGCTCCGCGCCCGATACGCCCAAAACCGTTGATTGCGATGCGAGTGGTCATGTCTTCCTTACTCTGCTGTCAGGCGGATCCGCCGCATCAAGACTGGCGGCTCCCGAGCCCGGAATCCAGTGGCAATTCTGACGAGAGCCGAAAGGATCACGCCAATCTTGCGGCGGACCTGGACGGCACCGGAATTCGCTCGGGTGCGGGGCGACTCCGGATCCGCCGCGCGCCTACTCTCCGTGGGCGTAGGCGCGCCGATACTCGGTCGGCGTCGTGCCGAGCACACGGCGGAAGTGCACCCGCAGGTTGGCGCCGCTGCCGAGCCCAGCCGCCGCCGCGATCTCGTCCACCCCGAGTCGCGTGCTCTCGAGCATCTCGCGGGCGAGATCCACGCGCGCCCGCATCACCCAGTGCATCGGCGTGTACCCGGTCTCATCCCGGAAGACGCGCGAGAACGTGCGCTGCGATACCCGTGCGTGGGCGGCCAGCCTCGCGATCGTCAACGGCTCGTGCAGGCGGCGCAGCGCCCACTCGCGCGTCGCCGAGAACCGCTCCCCGCTCGTGGAGGGCACGCGCCGCCTGATGAACTGGGGCTGTCCGCCGCTGCGATACGGCGCCGCGACCAGGCGCTCGGCGGCGTAGTTCGCGGCGGCGAGACCCAGATCGGCGCGCAGGATGTGCAGGCAGAGGTCGATCCCCGAGGCCGCGCCGGCGGAGGTGAGCACCGAGCCCTCGTCCACGAACAGCACGCCGGCGTTGACCTCCACCTGGGGGAAGCGCTCGGTGAAGGCCCGGGTGTAGTGCCAGTGGGTCGTCGCACGCCGTCCGTCGAGCAGGCCGGTCTCGGCCAGGGCGAAGGCGCCCGTGGACAACGAGGCGAGCCGGGCTCCGCGGCCGTGCGCCCGGAGCAGCGCCTCGACCAGTTCGGGCGGGGGCGCTTCGGTGTCGGGATGCAGATACCCGGGCACGAAGACGAGATCCGCGTCGTCGAGCGCCTCCAGCCCCGCATCGAGCTGGTAGACGAGACCGTCCGCGCCCGCGACGCGGCCGGGCCGCGCTCCGCACAGGCGCACGTGATACGGCATGCTCGGCCGCGTGGTGAACACCTGGGCGGGGATGCCCACGTCGAGCGGCTTCGCCCCCTCGAGCACCACGACCGCCACACGCCTCACACTGCCACCCTACCCGCGAGAGTGACCGGCTTTCGCGAGAGTACCCCCTTTGCGCCGTGGAACTCGGGCGCACTCGCGCAAACCCGTCCCACTCGCCGTAGAGGCTGAGAGCCGCCACGTGGGCGACGGCATCCGCGAACACCGCAGCCCGGAGGAACGACACCGCGCCGACCGTGCGCGCGCTGCGCGCGTCGGCGCCCCGCCTGACCTACACTGGAGCCTCGGAACACCCGCCGCCGGTCCGCGCATCTTCGGATCCGCGCTGTGATGATGTGCGGGATGGACGACGAGAGGGACGGACGACGAGTGAGATCCGCGCGGGCTCTGCGAGCGACCGGCGCCGCGACGGCGCTGACGATCGGGCTGCTCGGATGCTCGGTCCCGGGATCGCCGGCCGGCCCGGCCACCGCCGAGGGTCCGACGACCGCCGGGAGCTCGGAGGCGGCCGACTTCGTGTCCGTCGTCGACGGCGACACGGTCGAGACGAGCGCCGGCACCATCCGGATCATCGGGATCGACACCCCGGAGCGGGGCGAGTGCGGGCACGACGAGGCGTCCGCCGCGATCGAGGGGCTGCTCTCGGCGGGCGATCCCGTGACGCTCGATCTTCCGGCGGGACAGAACGATCGGGATCGTCACGGACGGCTCCTGCGCTACGTCGTCACCGAGGACGGCGTCGACATCGGACTGATGCAGCTGGAGACGGGCAACGCGCTGGCGCGGTACGACTCCCGCGACGGGTATCCGGCGCATCCGTTCGAGGACGGCTACCGCGCAGCGCAGCGCGCCTCCTCCGGGCCCGACGGCACGGTCGTCACGACCGCCTGCCAGGACGGGACGTCGCCGGAGGTCGTGCCGCCCGCCGGCGACCGCTGGTGGGAGCGGTATCCGTCCTGCGCGCGGCTCAAGAAGAACGAGGCGGGGCATCCGACCGGCCCGTTCCGCCAGGGCGATCCCGCTGAGGCGGAGATCTATGCGTGGTTCGCCTACGGTACCGGCAACGGGGGCGACGGAGACGGAGACGGTCTCGCCTGCGAGTGACCCTCCTGCGCCTCCACGCCGATGGTTGCCGTCTCATCCGGTGCGAGCTCGGAGATTCGCCATGAGGCGACTGCGGTCTCGCCGGGCTCGATCACGATGAGGCCCGTATCGAAGGGGTAGCGCGCGGCGTTGAACGCATCCGGGGCGCAGGTCATGGGCTCCACGGCCAGGCCTGAACGATGGCCCGGATGGGAGGGCCCCTCCGAGAGATCGGCGGTATGGATCTGCACCCAGGCGCAGGCCGCATCCCACGTCACCTCAACTCCCCCTCCCGCGGCATCGCGCACCCGCACCGCGACGGTCCCCCGGTCGTCGCGTGCCAGATCGGTGTAGGCGTGATCGATCTCCGTGGCGCCGATGGTTCGGGGTGCGCGGAAGTCCAGCGCCTCGGGGACCGGAACGAGCCGGTCCGGGATCAGCCGCTCTGCGGTGACCGTCAGCATGCGCTCGGCGGGCAGCTCCAGCGTCCATTCGTCGACCGGTCCGCTCCCCGCAACCAGATACGGATGCGGTGCGGTACCGAACGGCGCGGCAGACGAGCTCTCGTTCCGTGCGCGGACGAGCTGTGTCAGCCCCTCCGGGCCGAGCGAGTAGGTCGTCGAGACGCCGATGCGCCAGGGGTAGCCCGCCTGCGGTTGGATGACGGCCTCGAGTGTGACGAAGTCGGCGCCCTCGTCCACCGCGTCGAAGGCGAGCCACGATCCGAGGCCGTGCAGCGCATGCGCTCTCTGCGGCTCGGTCAGCGGCAGCCGGTGATCCGCACCGTCGAACGAGTACGTCCCGTCGACCACGCGGTTGGGCCAGGGAACGAGCGTCGCCCCCCGATAGGCCGGGCGCACCTCATCGGCGTCGAACGGCACCACCAGATCACGCCCCGCATGGACGAGCGAGCGCAGCGATGCACCGACGCTCGCCACACTCGCGGAGTAGTCCCCGTGCCGGAGGGAATGCTGCGAGCCCGATGTCGGGAGCGCCGACATCAGAGACCCTGGGCGAGGCGGTAATAGGCCTGGTTCCAGCGCAGCTCGGCCTGGAAGTCCCTCACCGTCGTCTGCTCGTCGATCACGGCGAGTTCGGTCTCCGCGATCTCGGCGAAGTCGCGGAAGACTTCGAGGCCCACCGCGGTCGTCATCACCGAGTGGTGCGGGGCTCCCGCGGCGAGCCAGCATGCGGCACTCGTCGCGAAGTCGGGGGCCGGCTTCCACACCGCGCGCCCGACCGGCAGCTTCGGCAGATCCGGAGCCGAGATGTTCTGCACCACGTTCGCCGTCAGCCTGAAGCGGTCCCGCATGTCGCTGAGCGCAACGACCAGGGCCGGCCCGGGGTCCGCGGTGAACACGAGCCGAACAGGGTCGTCCTTGCCGCCGATGCCGAGCGGGTGGACCTCGAGCCGCGGGGTCTCCGTCGTCAGCGAGGGCGAGACTTCGAGCATGTGCGCTCCGAGGATCTTCTCGTCGCCGGAGGTCAGATCGTAGGTGTAGTCCTCCATGAGACTCGCGCCACCGGGCAATCCGGCACCCATCACGTTGGCGGCTCGGATCAGGATCGCGGTCTTCCAGTCGCCCTCCGCCCCGAAGCCGTAGCCTTCGGCGACGAGCCGCTGCACCGCGAGCCCCGGCAACTGCGTGAGCGCGCCGAGATCCTCGAACGAGGTCGTGAACGCCCCGAAACCGCCCTCTTCCAAGAAGGTCCGCAGACCGACTTCGATCGCGGCTCCGTCGCGCAGGGACTGGTGGCGCTCCCCGCCGGGCAGCAGCTCTGCTGCGACGCGGTAGCTGTCGGCATACTCTTCGATGAGGGCGTCCACCTCTGCCGGCTCGACCAGCTCCACCGCAGCGGCGAGCTCATTCACCCCCCAGGTGTTCACCTGCACCCCAAACCGGAGCTCGGCCTCGACCTTGTCTCCTTCGGTGACGGCGACGTAGCGCATGTTGTCGCCGAACCGAGCCAGCTTGAGTGTGCGCACCGCCCGCCAGCCGGCGGCTGCGCGCTGCCAGTCGTCCACCTGCTGGCGCACGACCGGGTCCGTCACGTGACCGACCACCGTCTTGCGCGCGATGCCGAGCCTCGTCTGCAGATACGCGAATTCGCGGTCGCCGTGCGCAGCCTGGTTGAGGTTCATGAAGTCGAAGTCGATCGTGCTCCACGGGAGTTCGAGGTTCGCCTGCGTGTGCAGGTGCAGCAGCGGCTTGCGCAGCGCGTCGAGACCGGCGATCCACATCTTCGCGGGGCTGAAGGTGTGCATCCAGGCGATCACGCCGACGACGGAATCATCGGCGTTCGCCTCGAGAGCCAGCCGGCGAATGCCCTCGGGATCGGTCAGCACGGGCTTCCACTCCACCCGGACCGGCAGCCCGGCGAGCCGCTCGGCCACGGCCCGCGACTGCTCGGAGACCTGCCTCAGCGCCTCCTCGCCGTACAAGGACTGGCTTCCGGTCACGAACCAGACGGTGTGCCCTTCGAACGAGGTCGACAGAGGGGTGCGCGTCATGAGGATGTCCTTCCGTTGAGAGCGGCGACTGCGGTGTGCTCGATGGCGAGCGCATCGCGATAGCGTTCGAGATAGGCGGAGAAGCCGACGACGTCCGCCCCCTGGGGTTCGGAGACGGAAAAGCCCGCATCGGCGAACACCTGTTCGTTCAGGTAGTCGCCGAGGCTGCGGGTCGCGGCGGCCCGGAGATATGAGGCGAGCACGGCCATGCCCCAGGCGCCTCCCTCGGCCGCGGCGTCGCCGACGGCGACGGGGGCTCGAAGCACGCTCGCGAGAAAACGCTGCGCGACGCCCTCGGTGCGGAACACCCCGCCGTGCGCGAACATGCGATCGACCTCGACGCCCTCGTCCGAGAGCGACTGCATGCCCAGAGCGAGCGTGCCGAACACTCCGTAGAGTTGGGAGCGCATGAAGTTCCCCAGGGTGAGCGCGCTCTCGGGCCCGCGCACGACAAGGGGCCTGCCCTCGACGAGGTCCGCGATCGGCTCCCCGGAGAGGTGGTTGAACGAGATCAGACCTCCCGCGTCGGCCGCTCCCTCCAGCGCCTCGCGGAACAGCGCCTCGTATGCGGCGTCCTCCTCGATGGGCCGGTTCGCGATGGCGGCGAACCGGATGAACAGGGCGACCCACGCACCGAGCTCGCTTGCGCCGTTGTTGCAGTGCACCATCGCGACCGGATCCCCGGTCGGTGTCGTCACGAGGTCGATCTCTCGGTGAACACCGACGAGCCGGCGCTCGAGCGCCACCATCGCGAAGATACTCGTTCCCACTGAAACGTTTCCGGTCCGGGGCGAGACCGAGTTCGTCGCGACCATGCCGGTGCCCGCATCTCCCTCCGGCGGGCACAGCGGCACGCCCGGTCGAAGCGTGCCGGAGGGATCGAGGTAGGCTGCACCCGCGGCGGTCAACGATCCCGCGGGCGAACCCGCGGTCAGCACGTCCGGCAGCAGCTCGCGCAGCGGTGCGGGGATTCTGCCGGCGGTCAGCCCCTCATATGCGGAGACCATACCCTCGTCGTAGTCGCACCGCGCGCTGTCGATCGGGAACATGCCCGACGCGTCGCCGACCCCGAGCACGACGCGGCCGGTCAGCCGACGATGCACATACCCGGCGAGGGTTGTCACCGTCGCGATCCGGCCGACATGCGGCTCCGCATCGATGACGGCCTGATGCAGGTGCGCGATCGACCAGCGCAGTGGAATGTTCACCCCGAAGAGTTCGGTGAGCTCGGCGGTGGCGGCGGCGGTCGTGGTGTCCCGCCAGGTGCGGAACGGCACCAGAAGCTCCCCCGTCGCATCGAAGGCGAGGTATCCGTGCATCATGGCCGAGACGCCGATCGCGCCAAACGTCGTCGGTTGCACCCCGTATCGGCATTTCAGCTGCGCGACGAGATCGGCATAGGCCGCCTGCACGCCCCGCTCGACCTCGTCGAGCGAATACGTCCAGTGGCCCCCCTCCCAGCGATTCTCCCACCCGTGCGATCCCGCACCGAGGACGGTCGCGGCATCGGTTCCAATCAGGCACGCCTTGATCCGGGTTGATCCCAACTCGATCCCCAGACTGGTTCGGCCCTCCAGGATGTCGTCGTGCGCGGTCATCTGCGCGCATCCGTGCGCTGGCCGTACACCTGCTGGTAACGGTCGTAGAGCCGATCGATCGCCTCCTGGGGAATCGGAATCAGCTCCCCCGCCTGCCGCGCGTGGTGCACGGTCCGCGCGACATCCTCGACCATGACCGCTGCCTTGACCGCGTCCTTCGCGTTCACGCCGATGGTGAACGGACCATGGTTCTGCATCAGCACGGCACGCGAGCGATGGCCGGTAAGGGTCTCGACGATTCCCCTGCCGATCGAGTCGTCTCCGATGATCGCGAACGGCCCCACCGGGATCGGGCCGCCGAACTCGTCGGCCATGGCGGTGATGACGCACGGGATCGGTTCGCCTCGCGCGGCCCAGGCCACGGCGTAGCTGGAGTGGGTGTGCACGACGCCGCCCACGGCGGGCATGTGGCGGTAGACGTAGGCATGCGCTGCGGTGTCGCTGGACGGGGCGCGCTCGCTGCCGGGGCTTCCGGGAACGACGGTGCCGTCGAGATCGCAGAGGATCATGTTCCCCGGCTCCAGATCGTCGTAGGACACCCCCGATGGCTTGATCACGAAGAGATCCGCGCCGGGAACACGCCCAGACACGTTTCCACCCGTCCAGACGACCAGACCGTAGCGCACGAGTTCGGCGTGCAGCGCCGCGACCTCGGTGCGAACCGTGTCGATCGATGCCTGAAGCTCGTCGGCATTCATTGCTGCCTCCCCGTTCTGCTGGCCAGCACACGCTGCAGCAGCACGAAGGCCAGCAGCACCGCTCCGGTGATGATCGTCAGATACTGCGGGTCGATCGTGCCGTCCTTCGTGATGATCAGACGCAAGGTCTGAAGCACGAGCACCCCGATGACGGAGCCGAGCACATAGCCGGCGCCGCCCGTCAGCAAGGTACCGCCGATGACGACCGCCGCGATCGCATCGAGCTCCCACCCGAGGCCGGTGACATTGCGCGCGGCTCCCTGCACGCTCGCGGTGTAGACGACCGCCGCGAGTCCGGCGCAGGCGCCGGAGAGCACATAGATCCACACGCGTGTCCGCGCCACCGGCAGGCCCATGAGCTGCGCCGAACCGTCCGAACCCCCGATGCCGTACACCGTGCGTCCCATACGTGTGCGATGCATGAACCACACCGCCAGGATCACCACGACCACCGCGATGACGAGCCCCGGTGTCACGATGAAGTCGTTGACCTTCGGGCCGTCGTAGAGCTTCCACTTGGAGGCCAGCCATTCGAACGGGGAGCCCTCGGGAGCACGCACGACATCAGTGGTCAGCATCGACGCGAGTCCGCGCGCGAGAAACATCATCGCCAGTGTCGCGATGAACGGCTGCACATTGAAGACCTGCACCATGACCCCCGCAACGAGGCCGAACAGCGCGCCGAAGGCCACCATCGCCAGCACCCCGAGCCATCCGTTGACGCCGGTGTTCATGATCATGACGCCGGACACCGAGCTGAAGGCCACGACGGCGCCGACGGAGAGATCGATCCCGGCCGATACGATCACGATCGTCATACCGACCGCCAGGATGAGCATCGGCGCCGCGCCGATCAGCAGGTCCGAGATGGTGCCGGCGTGGAAGACGCGACCGTATGCGGCTTCGGCGTAGATCAGCATCCCGAGCAGAAGCGCGAGAGCGATGAATGTCGGGAGCAGGCCCCTGGCGCGCTGCCACAGGCGGCGTGCCCCCACGGTCCTGGACTCTGAGACAGGGGCGAGGTTCGCCGCATCGCCCGCTCCGTCGGTCAGCGTGTTCGGGGCGGTCATGCGGAGGCCTCCTTCGAAGCGTGCTCGGTCTTCGCTCTTCGGGGAACGAGCGGCGCGCCGAGTGCGCCCTTGCGCCGGAAGACGAGGGTGCGAATGCGGTCCGACTGCAGCAGCACCAGGCCGATGATGACGATGGCCTTGAAAGCCGGCGTCGCGGCCGACGGCACGCCGAGGAACACGACCGTCTTGTTCAGCGTGGCGATCAGCAGCGCCCCCATCGTGGAGCCGATGATCGAGAATTTGCCTCCCGCCAGCGAGGTGCCGCCGATCACCACGGCGAGAATCGCGTCCATCTCCATGAGATTGCCGGTGCTCGATGGGTTGACGGTCATCACTTCGGCGACGTTGAGCACGCCCGCGAGCGAGGCGAGCACTGCGGCGAGCGCATAGACCGTGATGAGGGTGGGCTTCGGGCGGATGCCGGCGAGACGGCTTGCGTGGGGGTTGACCCCGATCGCCTCGATCATCAGCCCCAGAGCCGTCCGCCGCATGAGCAGCGCGACAAGCACGACGATGCCCAGCGCGATGACGAAACCGGTGGGCACGCCGAGAATCTGACCGTTCGCGAGCTGCCGGAACGGCTCGTTCTGCGCGTTCGTGTTCTGCCCGCCCGTGACCACCCGGGCGATGCCGCGGGCCGCCATCATCATCACCAGTGTCGTGATGAAGGGCTGCAGGCCGACCACCGACACGAGAAAGCCGTTGACGAGGCCGAGCACCAGTGCGAGTAGCACGGCCAGCCCGATCGCCTGAAGCATGGCCCCGACCGAGCCCGGGTCATCGGTGGTGCTGAGCGTCTGCATCGCCACGGCTCCGCCGACCGCCATCATCGAACCGACCGACAGGTCGATCCCCTCGGTGGCGATCACGAACGTCATGCCGAGGGCGATCAGGATGATGGGGGCCGATACGCGCAGGATATCGAGCAGGTTGCCGGTCATCATCCCCGTGGTGGGGTTCAACCCGATCGACAGGTAGCCCGGATCCTTGATGGTGTTGATCGCAAGCAGCACGATGATCCCGGCGATCGCCCAGAACCAGGGAGCGCGGAGCACGGCTGTGAGTCGGTTCACGACTGGTCCCCCTCCCGCTCCGCAGCATCCGCATCCGGGGTGGCCTCATCGGTGTCGATGCTCGCGGAGGCCTCCTCAGCGAGCGCATTCGCCTGATCCTCGGCGACTTCTTCGGACTCGGCGGCGATGATCGTGACGATGCTCTCGGCCGTCACCTCGGGACCGTTGATGACTTCTCCCACTTTCTCGTGGTCCTTGAGGATGACGACGCGCTCGGAGAGCCGCACGACCTCCTCGACCTCGGAAGAGATGAAGACGACGCTCATGCCGCCCTCCGCGAGTTCCGCGACCGTCTCCTGGATGTCCGCCTTGGCACCGACATCTATGCCTCGCGTCGGTTCGTCCAGCAGCAGCAGATCGGGGTTGGTGGCGAGCCAACGGCCGAGCAGCACCTTTTGCTGGTTTCCGCCGGAAAGCAGCCGAATGGGGCGGTCGGGGTCGTTGGGACGCACGCCGAATCGTTCCATATAGGTGGTGACGAGCTGATCGACCTCTTTCGCCGTGACCCGCCGCATCCAGCCGCGCCGCGCCTGCACCGCGAGCATGATGTTCTCGCGAACGCTGAGATCGCCGATGATCCCGTCCTCACGACGGTTCTCCGTGGAATAGGCGATGCCGTGCGCAAGGCCGGCGACCGGCGAACCGATCACCGCTCGGCTGCCCTTCAGTCGGATCGTGCCGGTGTCTGATTTGTCGGCACCCGCGATGAGTCGCGCCAGCTCCGTGCGCCCCGCACCGAGCAGACCCGCGAAGCCGACGACCTCGCCGGCATGGATCTCGAGATCGGTCGGGTTGATCGCTCCTTTCCGACCGAGATCGGTGGCCGCCAGCAACGGGGTTCCGCTCCGGTCCCGAACCGCGGTCTGCCGGTTGGAGCCGAGCGCCTTGAGCGAGGCGAAGTCCTTGCCGATCATCTTCGAAATCAGATCGGTGCGATTCAGCTCGCTGGCCGGGTATTCCCCCACCAAGCCGCCATTTCTCAGAACGGTGATCCGATCGCTGATCTCGTAGACCTGGTCGAGGAAGTGCGAGACGAAGAGGATCGCCACGCCCTGATCGCGGAGGCGACGGATCACTGAGAACAGCACCTCGACCTCGTTGGCGTCGAGGCTCGAGGTCGGCTCGTCCAGGATCAGCACCTTGGAATCGGTGACCATCGCCCGGGAGATCGCGACGAGTTGCTGCATCGCGATCGAAATCGAGGAGAGCGAAGCGCGAGGATCGAGGTCGCCGAGCCCCAGCCGTGCGAGCGCCCGCTGCGCCTCGGCGTGCGTGCGGCGCCAGTTGATCCCCGCCCATCCGCGCGTTTCGCGGCCGAGCATCACATTCTCGCCGATGCTCAGATTGCCGCAGAGGTTGACCTCTTGATACACGGTGGAGATTCCAGCGGCCTGAGCGGCCGCTGTTCCGTTGAAACGGCTTTCGACGCCTGCGACTAGGATCGATCCCGAATCGATCTGGTAGACGCCCGTGAGCGCCTTGATGAGCGTCGACTTGCCGGCCCCGTTCTCTCCCATCAGGGAGTGAACCTCGCCGGGCAGCAGCCGGAAGCTCACCTCGTCGAGCGCCTTCACCCCGGGGAAGGCGATCGAGGCGTCTCTGACCTCGACGGCGGGACTGGGCTCGGCCATCGTTGATGCACCTCTCGTGGGGAGGGTGCGGGGCCGCTGGGATTCAGCGGCCCCGCACCGCAGGAATCGATCGAAGACGTCTCGGCTAGAAACCGAGGCCGTCGTCCAATGCCTGCTGACCGGCTTCGGGAGAGTCGAACGACTCTCCGGGAACGATGATCGTCTTCTCGAGAGCCTCACCCGCGAGCGCCTTGTTGACCGCATCGATCGCGATGTCGCCGAAGAACGGGTTGTACTGGGCGACGAAGCTCAGGTCCCCCTCGGCGAGGGCTTCGAGTGCGCCGGTCGTACCGTCGATCGTGGCGATCTTCACGTCGGTGCCGGGCGTGAGCCCGGCGTCCTTCACGGCCTGCGCAGCGCCGATGCCCATCTCGTCGTTCTGGGCGAAGATAAACTGTATGTCGTTGTCGTTGGCTCTTAGCACGGTCTCGGTGACCGACTTGCCCTCGTCGGCGCTCCAGTTCGCGGTCTGCGCACCGACCTCTTTCCAACCCGAGGCGCCGGCGATCGCTTCCTCGAAGCCCTCGTTGCGCTCATTGACCACGGAGAGGCCGGGCACGCCTTCGAGCACGTAGTAGTTCGCGCCGTCGGGGAAGGCCGTGAGCGCCCATTCGCCTACTTGAGCGGCCACGGCCACGTTGTCCGGAGCGATGCGCGTCTCGAAGAGATCCTCGCTGGCGTCGACCCCACGGTCGAGCAGAATGACGGGGATCTCCGCCTCCTGCGCGAGTTCGAGCGAAGACTCCCAGCCGGAGGCCTCGGTGGCCGTCAGCAGGATCGCGTCGACCTCGTCGTTGACGAACGTGGCGAACGCATTGATCTGCGAGTTCTGATCGGTCGGACTCGATGCTGGAGCGTACTTCAGGTCGAAGCTCGCATCCGCATCGAATGCGTCGCGGATGGCCTTCTCGTGAGCGTCGCGCCAGCCTCCCTCCGGGCCGACGGCGACATACCCGACGGTGACCACATCACCGTCGCCGGAGCCCGTATCCGAGGTGTCCGAGTTGTTCGAGCAGGCGACCATGCTGATCGAGAGAGCGCCTACTGCTGCGAGGCCGAGAAGCCCTCGCGCGTGCTTGGTGAATTCCATCGTCGTCTCCTCCTTGAGACTCCATGATCTGTCGTGGAGCAGTCACGCCCCGATACTCGATGGGGGTGAGACTTACCAGCCATTGTTAGCGCTAACATTGGTGAACGCAAGCCTTCCCGCGATTATTTCGAGTTCGTTACGGATCCGTGACCGGACCGCCTCGCCTTCATCGACGCGCGGTAGTCGAGGCTCGTACCTTGAGCCGCGGATCGATCTTCTCGTGCATCGCCGTGTCGGTGCCGCTGATGGCGGTGGCGATGGAGCGCATCGCCAGCGCTCCGAGCGCGGCGAAATCCTGGCGCACCGTGGTCAGCGGAGGAAGGAAATGGCGCGCATCCGGCAGATCGTCGAATCCGACCACACTGATGTCTTCGGGCACGCGCAGCCCCCGCTCGGAGAACCCGTGAATGATCCCGAGCGCCATCTGATCGTTGGCGGCAAACACCGCGGTGGCCTCGCCAACCTCGAACTCCCGCGCGAACTCGTACCCGAAATCGGAAGTCCAGTCCCCCACGACGTGGCGGGCCTCGGAGATGCCAGCAGCCGTCAGCGCATCGCGCCAACCCCGTTCGCGCACCCGGGCGTCGTACCAGTCTCTCGGACCCGCCACATGCACGATCGATCGGTGACCGAGGCTGACGAGATGGTCGACCGCGAGCACCGCGCCGGCATGCTGATCGACTCCCGCGGTGTGCATTCCCGGATGGGGTTCGGATTTGATGAGTATTCGCGGCAGGTTGAGCTTCAACTCACTCAGCAGGTCGAGCGACGATACGCGGGGGGCGATGACGCAGAGCGCGTCCACGCCCTCGGTGACGAGTTCGATTGCTCCCGTGTCGATTCCCCTCCCCTCGCCGTCGGTGATGGAATAGGCGCTGACCGCATAGCCGGCCTCTCGCGCCGCGCGCTCGAGCGCCCGAAGCGTGCTGTTCGGGCCGAATTGCACGGGCGAGTCGACGATCACTCCGATCCGCATCGCTTTCTTCGTGGCGAGAGCGCGTGCGATCGAGCTGGGCGTGTACCCGGTATCGACGATCGCCCGCATCACTCGCTCGCGGGTGGCCGGCTTGATGTTGGGGTGTTCGTTGAGGACTCGCGACACCGTCATGTGGGAAACACCGGCGACCCGTGCGACATCGTAGATACTCGGCCGCTGTCGGCCGCGCTGCCCATTCAGTTCGGTCATGATCCCTTTCACCCAGTCGGAAACATGGTATCCCCAGGATCCACGCGACGAGCCCGAGCCGCAGCAGTGAGTCCGTGACGACGCCTCCAGCGAGAAGCAGTGCCGCAGCGGCCAGGTCGAGACCAGCTATGGAGCCCCGCCGTCGAGCGCCCGACTCGGCGTGCACTCGATCGGCAACGATGCCTGCGAGCCTCTCGTCTCCGATGCACTAAGTCACCTTGCGAAAACGAGAACCAGCAATTTCAGGAAAAGGCCTGATCAGACGATGCCTCAAGCGGGAACCGCTCACGTCCTGACCAAGAAAGCGAAGCGCCGTCCCGAAGTCTCATCGCCAAGCGCCCGAAGATAGGAAAAACACCTGATCAGGTTACATGAATGAGACCTCGATTCCTCCACAGCGTGTGATGCGAATAGCCCGTGTTCATGGCGCTTCGCGCCGAAACGAGTTTCAATCGGCTCGGAAGAGCAAGCAAGCTCGCTCTTCTCTCGCCTCAATCACTCGTGGAGCCGAGGGGAATTGAACCCCTGTCCACTTCGATGATTCCGTGCCTTCTACGGGTGTAGTCCGTGGAGGCGTTCTACTCGGCCCCGCTCTTTGTCACGAACACCTAGAGCGACAGGCCCAGTCTCAGTTGAAGTCCCCGCACGCCCTGAGACGCGACGCGCGAGCAAGCCCTCTGGATGACGCCAGGAACCGGGGCGAAGGCGGACCCGGCCTGACGGACTCGGTCTCGTGCTTAGGCAGCGAGAGCGAAGTCGGTGCGCTTAGCGTTGGCACCTATGGGTTGCGACGGGCGTTAACGAGATAACGTCGCGTCCTCGACCCGCTTCTCACGGTTTCAAATCGACGTGTCGAAACCGATCGGCCCCTGAGCGCAAGACGGCGATCACGCTCGACCGCCCCTTGCGGGCATTCACATCACACGCTGTGGAGTTATCAGCCCGGTCGAACCGGGCCTTACAGAATACCATGCGGCTCCATTCCGAGCAATCGTCGTCGGCGAAGCAGGGGTGCTGCGTCGCAAGCCGTCCTCCCGCACGGCGCACGGGGATAGGGTGGATCGGGATCGGGATCGGGATCGACGGGGAAGGACGAGCGTTTTGGGCACTGCAGCGGTTCGGGAGCATCTGCTCGGCAGGGGCTGGTCCGGCGACATTCTCGAGTTCGCGGAGTCGAGCGCGACGGTCGAGCTCGCCGCGCAGAAGGTCGGTACGGCACCGGCCAGGATCGCCAAGACGCTGGGATTCTACGATCCCGAGAGGCCGGAGGGAGCCCTGCTCGTCGTCGCGGCCGGCGACGCGAAGGTGAACAGCGGGAACTTCAAACGGCGCTTCGGAGGGAAGCCGCGGATGCTGCGGGGCGACGACGTCCCGGCGCGGACCGGGCATCCCGTCGGCGGGGTCTGCCCCTTCGCCAACCCCGCGGGCGCCGACGTCTACCTCGACGAGTCCCTGCGCCGCTTCGACACCGTCTTCCCCGCCGCGGGCACGAGCACCTCGGCGGTGGAGATCCCGGTCCCCGATCTCGAGCGGCTCAGCGGCGCCCGCGGCTGGGTGGACCTCACCACCGGCTGGCGGGACGACGAGACGACCGGCTGAGGCTCGCACTCCCAGAGGAGCGAACGACGATCCCGCGGACGATCCCGCACCATTGGCCGCTGTTCTTCGCGTTCGGCGACCAATGGTGCGACATCGTTTGAGACCGGGGGCAGGATCACTCCCCGTGACCGGCTCCTTCTCGTTTCGACGGGATCGTACGCCAGGCGATGACCGCCCCGACCACGCTCACGGCCGCCGCCGCGAGCGCGGTGAACTGCATGGCCGAGGTGAACGCCGCCTGCGCCGCGAGCAGCGCGGGCGAAGCCGGGTCGAGGACGGCTGAGGCCGCGGCGAGGGAGTCCTCGGCCGCGACGCGCTGGGCGTCGCCCAGTCCCGCGGGCAGTTGCAGCATGCCGCGGTAGGCGAGATTGAGCACCGACCCGAGGATCGCGATGCCGAAGGCCACGCCGAGCTCGTAGGCCGTCTCCGAGATCGCCGAGGCGGCGCCGGCCTTGCGGGGAGGCACCGCGGAGACGACCGCATCGGTCGTGAGCGTCTGCGACAGGCCGACGCCGAAACCCACGGGGATGAGCGCGAGAGCGAGCCAGAAGTAGTGCTCCACGCCCTCGGCCATCGCGATCCCGATCATGCCGAGCGCGATGAGGATGAGGCCCGCGGCGATACCGCGCCCGCGGCCGATCCGCGCGACGACCCAGCCGACCACGACGATCACCGCGATCGACGCGAGCGTGGCGGGCAGTTCGGCCAGGCCCGCCTGGAGCGGAGCGAAACCGCGCGCGAGCTGCAGGTAGAGCGAGAAGAAGTACAGCAGCCCGCTGAGCGAGAACACCGCGAGGAACGCCGCGAAGACGGCGCCGCTGAACGCCGGCACCCGGAACAGCTCGACGTCGAGGAGCGGCACGGCGAGCCTGCGCTGACGCCGCACGAAGACGTAGCCGATGACGAGGCCGGCCGCGAGGCTCACCACGCCGATCAGGTCGATGCCCGACTGGACCGAGTGCTTGATCGCGTAGACGAAGGGCGTGATCGCGGCAACCGCGAGGAGTGCCGAGAGCAGGTCGATCGGCCCGGGGTGCGGATCCCGGGACTCGGGCAGCAGGAAGATGCCCGCGACGATGAGCACGACCATGACGGGCACGTTGATGAGGAACACCGATCCCCAGAAGAAATGCTCGAGCAGCGCCCCGCCCACGAGCGGGCCGAGCGCGGCCCCGCCGCTCGCCGCGGCCGACCAGACGGCGATGGCCCGCGTGCGCTCGCGAGGATCGGTGAAGATGTTTCGGATCAGCGACAGCGTCGACGGCATCAGCGTGGCGCCCGCGACGCCGAGCAGCAGCCTGGCGAGGATCAGCATCTCGGCGCTCGGCGAGAACGCCGCCAGCAGCGAGGCCGCGCCGAAGAGGAACGAACCGATGAGCAGCAGCTTCTTGCGCCCGACACGGTCGGCGAGCGCGCCCATCGGGATCAGCAGGCCCGCGATCGCGAGCGAGTAGATGTCGCCGATCCAGAGGATCTGGTTCGCGGTCGCCCCGAGCGCCTGGGTGAGGGAGGGGACCGCGAGCGCGAGGACGGTGCCGTCGATCGCGAGCAGCAGCACGGCGAGGGAGAGCACGCCGAGCGCCGCCCAGCGCCGCAGCGGGGACAGCGTGGAGGCGGTGGGAACGGGAGCAGAGGGCGAAGTCACGGTCATACTATACTGGACGTTCAGTTCAGTTTCTCTGGGAATCGGCGGATTCAGCCGATGGCTTTGGCATGATGGGGTCGCAGGATGACCCCGACCGGGAGGTTCGCATGGGACGCACCAGCGGCAGGACCGCCGACGAGACGCGCCGCCTGGCGCTCTCCGCCGCAGCCCGGGTGATCCGACAGCACGGAGCCGCCGCACCGCTGGATCTGATCGCCGACGAGGCCGGCCTCTCGAAGGGCGGCGTCGTCTACCACTTCGCTTCGAAGGATCAGCTGCTCTCGGCACTCGCCCAGGAGCAGTTCGACGCGTTCCGCGCCGAGGTCGAGGCGCAGCTCGCGCACGACGACACCGGCCCCGGCCGCCTCGTCCGCGCATACATCCGAGCCAGCCTGGTGCCGCAGGACGCGGAGGAGCTGCGCGAGCGGTTCGCCCTCATCACCCAGCTGCTCACGGTTCCCTCCGTGCTCGAGCTGGCGCGCCAGGACGATCTGCGCTGGTCCGAGGATCTCGAACGCGATGGCGTGCCGGAGCCGGTCCGCGTGCTGGTCCTCGCCGCAGCCGACGGCTTCGGCGGCGCTCCGCTGTGGGCGACCGAGCATCCGGAGCGCGTACGGCAGCGACTGCAGCACGATCTCATCGCGCTCGTCGACCGCGCGATCGAGCGGCGCTGAAGCACGAGCGTCAGTGCGATACGGACGGTGCCCGCGGAGCCGGGATCACTCGCGGGATCACGCGCACGAAGACCACCATCGCGATGAGTTCCACGAACGTCTGCAGCACCACCGCGAGCGGCGCCGACTCGAATCCGTCAGGCAGCGCGAGCACGAGCGGCAGCACGACCAGGGAGTTGCGGGTCGCCCCGCTGAAGACGACGGCTCGGCGGCCCGGCACGTCCAGGCCGGCGAGCCGGCCGGCGAACGCGCCGATGGGCACCATGACGACGGCGAAGAGGACGTAGAGCGGCAGCAGCGGGAGCAGGTGCCCGAGCGCACCGGAGAGCCCGCCGACCTGCGAGGCGACGACCACCGCCAGGGTGAGCATCATGAGCGGCACCATCGCGCCGGCGACGATCTCGCTCAGCACCCGGGCGGAGCGCCGTCTCGCGGCCGCGAACTGCGTGGCCCATGCGGCGGCGAACGGCAGGAGGATCAGCAGCAGGAACGCCTCCGCGAACGGCGCGAGGTCGACGGCCGCGGCGAACTCGGCCCCTGCGAACAGCCGGAGGTACAGCGGCAGGCCGGCCACCTGCACGAGCATGAGGAGCGGCGCCGCCGCGAGCAGCCGGTCCCGGGCGCCGCCGGCCAGCCCCGTGAAGGCGATGACATAGTCGATGCAGGGTGTGAGCAGGACGAAGAGCACGGCGATCAGCAGCGCTCGATCGTGACTGATCGGTCGGGACAGCAGCCACACGACGGCCGGGACCACGAGGAAGTTCACGACCAGTACCGTGGCGAGGAAGCGCACGTCGCGGAACGCCCGGCCGATCCTCGCGAACGGCACTCCGAGGAAGGTCGCGTAGAGCAGCAGCGCGAGGATCGGGGTGACCGCCGCCTCGGCGGCACGGGCGACGCCCGGCAGGACGAGTCCGAGCAGCGCGCCGAACGCCAGTGCCAGGAGGTACAGCGGCACCTGCAGGCGCTCGGCCCGCTCCCGCAACCCGCCCACGGCGCTCAGCTCCGCCGGCCCGACCCCGTCAGCACCGCTCCTCGCCGGCACCGCTCCCCATCAGCGCAGGCCCTTGCCGAGCATGTTCTGCAGCTGCGCGAGGTCGGTCTCGCTCGGCTGAGGCGCCTCGCCGCGGCCGAGGCCGAAGCCGGAACCGTCCGCGACCGGGGCGGCCGCCCGTCCCGAGCTCTCGGCGGCGCGCTTGGCCGGGTTGCCCGAGCGCTTCGCCCCCTTGCCCTTGCCCTTCGGCTGCTGCCGTTTGCGGCCGGCTCCTCCCCCGCCCATGCCGGGAACCGGCCCCATGCCCGGGATCTGCGGCACACCGCCGCGGGCGACCGTCTTCATCATCTTCGCGGCCTGTTCGAATCGGCTGACGAGCGAGTTCACGTCGGTGACCGTCATGCCGGATCCCTTGGCGATGCGGAGTCTGCGGGAGCCGTTCAGGATCTTCGGGTTGCCCCGCTCCGCCGGGGTCATCGACTGGATGATCGCCTCGGTGTGCACGATCTCGCGCTCGTCGAAGTTCTCGAGCTGATCCTTCATCTTGCCCATGCCCGGCAGCATGCCCATCATCTTCTTGATGGAACCGGCGCCGCGCAGCTGCTGCATCTGCTTCAGGAAGTCGTCGAGCGTGAACTGATCGCTCGCCAGCTTCTCCGCGGCCTTGCGGGCCTCCTCCTCGTCGAAGGCGTGCTGGGCCTGCTCGATCAGGGTGAGGATGTCGCCGAGGTCGAGGATCCGGCTCGCCATGCGATCCGGGTGGAAGGGCTCGAAGTCGCCGAGCCCCTCCCCGGTGGAGGCGAAGAGGATCGGGCGCCCCGTGAGGCTGCGGATCGAGAGCGCGGCGCCGCCGCGCGCGTCGCCGTCGAGCTTGGTGAGCACCACGCCCGTGAAGTCGACGCTCTCCTGGAAGGCCCGGGCGGTCGCCACCGCGTCCTGACCGATCATCGCGTCGATGACGAAGAGCACCTCGTCCGGATCGATCGCCCGTCGGATGTCGCCGGCCTGCCGCATCAGCTCGGCGTCGACGCCCAACCGGCCCGCGGTGTCGACGATCACGAAGTCGTGCTGCTTGGCCCGGGCCTCGGCGATGCCGTCCTTCGCCACCCGCACGGGATCGCCCGAGGTCGCGTCTTCCCCGGCGCCGGTGTTGCCGGGATGCGGGGCGAAGACCGCGGCCCCCGCCTGCTCGCCCACCACCTTCAACTGGGTGACCGCGTTCGGGCGCTGCAGATCGCAGGCCACCAGCAGCGGCGTGTGACCCTGATCCCGCAGCCATTTGGCGAGCTTGCCCGCGAGTGTCGTCTTGCCCGCGCCCTGGAGGCCCGCCAGCATGATCACGGTCGGCGGGTTCTTGGCGAAGCGCAGACGCCGCTGTTCGCCGCCGAGGATCCCCACCAACTCCTCGTTGACGATCTGCACGACCTGTTGAGCGGGGTTCAGCGCCCGGTTGACCTCGTCGCCGAGAGCGCGCTCGCGCACCTTCGCCGTGAACTCCTTGACGACCTCGAGCGCGACGTCCGCTTCGAGGAGCGCGCGCCGGATCTCCCGCACGGTCCCGTCGACGTCGGCCGCCGAGAGCTTGCCCTTCGCGCGGAGGTTCTTGAAGGTGTCCGTGAGCCTGGCGGACAGGTTTCCGAAAGTAGCCATGATGAGCCGATTCTACTCGGCCGCGCTCCGGACCGGTTGCGAATCGGGGCGGACCGCGCTACTCGTAGCTGTAGAAGCCCCGACCCGCGCCCTTCCCCAGATAGCCCTTGTCGATGTAGTCCCGCTTGAGGACCTCGGCGAACTCGCGCATCGTCGGATCCGCGCTGTCCTTGCTCAGGTTGTACGGGGTCATCATCCCGACCACGTCGTAGATCCGGAACGGACCCACCGGGGCTCCGGTGGCGATGGTCCACGTCTTGTCGATGTCCTCCGGAGACGCGACGCCCTTGACGAACAGCGCCGCCGCCGCGTTGAGGAACGGCACGAGCAGCGAGTTCAGTACATAGCCCGGCTGCTCCTTGTTCACCCGGATGGGAACCATGCCGATCTGCTCGGCGAACACCGCGACCTCCTCGAACACCTCCGGGTCGGTGCCCGCGTGCCCCATCACCTCTCCAGTGTTGAACTTCCACACCTCGTTCGCGAAGTGCAGCGCCAGGAATCTCGCCGGGCGGCCGGTGAAGGGCGCGATATCGCTCGGCAGCAGCGTCGACGAGTTGGTGCAGAAGATCGTCCGCTCGGGAGCGACCGCGGCCACCTTCTCCCAGGTCTGCTGCTTGATGTCGAGGCGCTCCGGAACGGCCTCGATGATGATGTCGGCCGCGGAGACGGCATCGGCGAGGTCGGCGGTCGCGCGAATGCGGGAGACGGCGGCGTCGAGCTTCTCCTCGGACGCATCGGGCACGTCACGACGGTAAGCCGCCTTCAGATACTCCCAGCGCTCGGGGAGCTTCGCGAGGATGTCGCCCGAGAGGTCGTAGGCTACGACGTCCTTCCCGGAGTACGCCGACTGAAAGATGATCTGGGAGCCGAGCACGCCGGTCCCGAGCACGGTGAGATGCTGCATTGTCCTGCCTTTCTCGAGAACCGCTCGGCGGATGCGAGCGGTTGACGCTCTGGCGGTCGCGCGTCTCGGGCGGCCGTCGGGCCTCACCCTCTGGTCTACTCCTCTTTCGCGCTCTCGTTCGTGAATTTCGCGTGAGGCGATCAGATGATCGGGTACTCGGCCGATCGCCGGGCGGCTGCCTATCGGCCTCTAGCCGATCAGCTGGGCGGCGAAGACGTGCGGCGTGAAACCGGTGAGATCGCCGATCCCCTCCCCCTGGCCCACGAGCTTCACGGGCAGCCCGGTCTTCTCCTGCACGGCGAGCACGAAGCCGCCCTTCGCCGAGCCGTCGAGCTTGGTCAGCACGAGCCCCGTCACCCCCGCGTGCTCGATGAACGCCTCCGCCTGCGTCAGCCCGTTCTGGCCGGTCGTGGCGTCGAGCACCAGCAGCACCTCGGCGACGGGCGCCTGCTTCTCGATGACGCGTCGCACCTTCGAGAGCTCGTCCATGAGCCCGCCCTTGGTCTGCAGCCGCCCCGCCGTATCGATGATGGCGATATCGTGGCCCTCGTTCGAGGCCCGAGCCACCGTCTGGAAGGCGACGGAGGCGGGATCCTGACCCTGCTGCTCCGGGCGCACGATGTCGACGCGCGCGCGCTCCGCCCACGTCGCCAGCTGCTCCACCGCCGCGGCGCGGAAGGTGTCCGCGGCTCCCAGGACCACGCGCTTGCCGAGGGAGCCGAGGTAGTTCGCCAGCTTGCCGATCGTCGTGGTCTTCCCCACGCCGTTCACGCCCACCACCAGGATCACCGCCGGGCTCTCGGAGAGCCGGAGCGTCGGATCGTAGGCGGCGAGCCGCTCCTCGAGCGCCTCGCGCAGCATCAGCCGCAGCTCCGAGACGCGGGTCACCCGGTGCCGATCCGCCTGCTCGCGCAGGCGGCCGAGGATCGACTCGGCGATGTCGGGGCCGAAGTCGGCCGAGATCAGCGCGATCTCGAGTTCATCCCAGGTGTCGTCGTCGACGAGCGCTTCCTCCCGGTCGCCGCCGTTGCCGAACACGCCGCGGAACACGTTCGCGAGGGACCAGGATCGCTCTGCCATGCCTCAATCGTATCCCGGAAGGGCCGCCCCGAGCCTCGCTTCCGGTCTGTGGAGATCCCACCACGAATGTTCCCGTTTGGTTACGAACGTCCACCGAAATCGTGAGTTTCCGCCTTCGACGCGCCCGGACTCCGCTACGATTCAAACGTTCACAGCGTTCACGCAGAGTAGCCGGACGCGCGACCCACCTCGGAGGTACCGTGACCCGGAAAACGGAGATAACGGTGAGCGCCAGGCGTCCAATCGGTCTCGCTTTGCTCTTCGCATTGCTCGTCGCCGTGTGCAGCGGGCTGTTCGCCGTCTCGCCGGCCCACGCGGCGGAATGCAGTTCGGACGCGAGCACCGGCTGCCTGCAGGGCATCATCAAGACGAGCGACGGGGATCCCGCGTCGGGCATCGGCCTGACCCTGACCGGCGGGGCCGAACAGCAGACCACCGAGACCGGCTCGGACGGGCGCTGGTCCTTCGCGGTGACCGAGGCGGGCGCCTATACGGTGGCGGTGGACGAGGCGACGCTCCCCGAGGGCCAGTATCTGAAGAGCGTCGGCAGCCGGGAGCTGACCGTCGAGCTGGGCAACGTCGCGAGCGGGCTCTTCCCGCTGACGGACGATCCCGATGAGGCCGGCGGCGGCCCGGAGACGCCCGCGGCCAATGAGGGCGACGATCAGGCCGCCTCCGCCGGCAACAGCTTCAGTTGGCCGCGATTCTGGCAGCAGTTCGCATCGGGGCTGCGGATGGGTCTGCTGATCGCACTCGCGTCCCTCGGCCTCTCGCTGGTGTTCGGCACCACCGGCCTCAGCAATTTCTCCCAAGGGGAGATGGTCACACTCGGCGGGCTGCTCGCCGCCAGCTTCATGGGCTGGGTCGGCAACCTCTGGCTGGCCGGCCTGCTGGCCGTCGTGGTCGCGGCGGCCTTCGGCTGGGCGCAGGACAAGGTGCTGTGGAAGCCCCTCCGCAGGAGAGGGCTCAGCCTCATGCAGCTGATGATCGTGTCGATCGGCCTGTCGATCACCCTGCAGTACGTCTTCCAGTTCTTCTGGGGCTCCGGCGTGATCCGGATCGACCGGGAGACTCCCGCCACCTGGACGGTGCTGGGGGTCACCCTCACGGTCCAGTCCTACATAGCGATGGGCGTCGCGCTGCTCGCCATCACCGCGGTCGGGCTCGGTCTGATGTTCACCCGTTTCGGCCGGGCGACTCGGGCCATCAGCGACAATCCGGCACTCGCCCGGGCATCCGGCATCGACGTCGACCGGGTCGTCAACATCGTCTGGGTCGTCGGCGCCGCGCTCGCCGGGCTCGCGGGCGTGTTCCTCGGCCTGGTGTTCAACGGCCTCAACTGGTTCACCGGCGGAACGATGCTGCTGATGTTCTTCGCCGCGGTGACGCTGGGCGGGCTCGGCACCGCCTTCGGCGCCTTCGTCGGCTCGATGATCATCGGCATGATGGTCGAGCTCACCAACATCTGGCTGCCCGGCGACCTCAAGTACGCGACGGCGCTGGTCCTCCTCATCATCATCCTGCTGGTCAGACCGCAGGGCATCTTCGGCCGCAAAGAGCGGATCGGCTAGGAGCGCATCATGGATTTCTGGTTCGGACTCCTGCAGAGCATCCTGCAGACCGCGATCGCCCCGACTACCGCCGCGTTCGTGCTGGCGGCCATCGGACTGAACATACACTTCGGATTCACCGGCCTGATGAACATGGGGCAGGCTGGCTTCATGCTCGTCGGGGCGTACGGCTTCGGGGTGTCGGTCGTGCTGGGCGCGGGCTTCTGGGCCGCACTCGGGATCGCAATCGCGGCGGCGATCATCTTCGCGCTCATTCTCGGCATCCCCACCCTGAAGCTCCGCGGCGACTACCTCGCGATCGTCACGATCGCCGCGGCCGAGGTGATCCGCATGGTCGTGAAGCTCGCGGTACTGCAGGACATCACCGGCGGGCCGAGCGGCATCCCCGGCCAGAGGTACCGTCCCGTCTTCACCGAGCTCTCGCCACTGCCGGAGGGGCGGACCACGATCTTCGGTCTCAGCTATGCCAACACCGGCGTGGACGATTGGTGGACCCGCATCGTGGCCTGGGGGCTCGTCCTCGTCTTCCTGCTGATCACCTGGGCGCTCATGCGCAGCCCGTGGGGACGGGTGCTCAAAGGGATCCGCGAGGACGAGGACGCGGTGCGGAGTCTGGGCAAGAGCTCCTACGCCTACAAGATGCAAGCGCTGATCCTGGGCGGGGTCATGGGCGCCTTCGGCGGGATCGTGATGGCGCTGCCCGCCGCGATGCAACCCGACTCGATGGGCCGGCCCATGACCTTCAACCTCTGGATGATCATGCTGCTCGGCGGCGCGGCCACCATCTTCGGCCCGCTGCTGGGCAGCATCCTCTTCTTCACCGTTCGACTGGTCCTGACGAGCCTGGCCGGCGAGTTCATCCCGTCCTCGGTGTTGAGCGCACAGCAGACGGAGCAACTGGCGTGGATCCTGATCGGCATCTCGTTGATCCTGCTGGTGGTATTCCGACCCCAGGGCGTGCTGGGCAATAAGAAGGAGCTGTCGTTCAATGTCTGAGTATCCGTACGACCGCGCCGCTCTGCGGGCGCACCTGCACGAGCTCGAACAGGTGCCTGGCGTGGCGAAGCCCGATCCCATTCTCACCGTCGATCGCATCGTCCGCCGTTTCGGCGGCATCACCGCGGTCGACGTCGCGCACCTCGAGGTGCAGCGCGGCGCGATCACCGCACTCATCGGACCGAACGGCGCGGGCAAGACCACCTTCTTCAACCTGATCACCGGCTTCGATCGACCGTCGAACGCGGCGAGGCTGATCGGAGGAGGGGACGCCCGCTGGTCCTTCAACGGGAAGACCCTCACCCGAACCGGCGCGTCGCAGGCCGCGCGGGCCGGCATGGTGCGCACCTTCCAGCTGACCAAGGCGCTGGGCCGGATGACCGTGCTGGAGAACATGCTGATCGGGGCGAACGATCAACCGGGCGAGAATCTCTTCGTCGGCCTCTTCAAGCCGCTGTGGGCGAGGCGCGAGCGGGAGAACATCGAGCGCGCGGAGGAGCTGCTGACGCGCTTCAAACTCGATGCCAAGAAGAGCGACCTGGCCGGCGAGCTCTCGGGCGGCCAGAAGAAGCTGCTCGAGATGGCGCGGGCGCTGATGTCGAGGCCGGCTATGATCATGCTCGATGAGCCGATGGCGGGCGTGAACCCGGCGCTGACGCAGAGCCTGCTCGAACACATCCAGGCGCTGCGTGACGAGGGCACCACCGTGCTGTTCGTCGAGCACGACATGCACATGGTGCGGCACGTCAGCGACTGGGTCGTCGTGATGGCTCAGGGCGAGGTGATCGCGGAGGGCCTGCCGGAGAGCGTCATGAGCAGCCGAGCGGTGGTCGACGCCTATCTGGGCGCCCACCACGATCGGGATCTCGGCGACAACGAGGTGCTCACGACGGGCGTGATCCGCGCCATCGCCGAAGAGGTGGAGGAGGAGGAAGCCCGATGAACGATCCGAAGCTCGTGGTGCAGGCGGACGATATCACGGCCGGGTACCTGCCCGGGGTCAATATTCTGAACGGATGCACGCTCGAGGCCTACCAGGGCGAGCTGATCGGCATCATCGGGCCGAACGGTGCGGGCAAGTCGACCCTGCTCAAAGCTCTCTTCGGCCTCGTGGACATCCGAGAGGGCCGCGTCGTCCTGGATGGCGAGGACGTGACGCGGTCCGCGACCAACCAGCTGGTGCGCAAGGGCGTCGGCTTCGTGCCGCAGACCAACAACGTGTTCCCCTCGCTCACCATCGAGGAGAACCTGCAGATGGGCCTGTTCCTGAAGCCCAAGGAGTTCAGCGCGAGGGTCGAGGAGATGTGGGACCTCTTCCCCATGCTCGCGGAGCGGCGCCGGCAGCGGGCGGGCTCGCTCTCCGGCGGCGAGCGGCAGTCGGTCGCCATGGCGCGAGCCCTGATGATGGATCCGAAGGTGCTCCTCCTCGACGAGCCGAGCGCCGGGCTCTCCCCCGTCCGCCAGGATGAGACGTTCATCCGCACCCGTCAGATCAACCGGACGGGTGTGACCATCATCATGGTGGAGCAGAACGCGCGCCGCTGCCTGCAGATCTGCGATCGCGCCTATGTGCTCGACCAGGGCAGGAACGCCTACGAGGGTCCGGGGCGAGAGCTCGCGAACGATCCGAAGGTGATCGAGCTCTACCTCGGCACCCTCGCCGCCGACGTGGAGAGCAAGGCGAAGACCGGGTAGAGATCGGATTGCAGCAGTACGGCCCCGGTTCGATGAACCGGGGCCGTACTGTCCATCAGGAACTGCGGCGCTATTCGACCGCGCCCTCGATGGCCCGCTGGAAGACGGGGTTGTTGTCGTCGTCGTACTGGTAGATGCCGATGAACGCCGAAGACGGATCGTTGTTGTCGTTCAGCGGACCAGTACCGGCCTTGCCGACGTAGTGGATCTCATCACCCGCCTCGATCGCGGCCTTGCCCTCTTCGAAGCTCGTCACCTCGGTGCCGCCGTTCGCTCCGGTGACCGCGTGCAACTGCTCCCGGATCGAATCGGCGTCGGTCGCGCCGGCCTTCTCCGCGGCAAGCGCCACGATCGTGACGAGATCGTACGCCTCGGGGGCGTAGGTGAAGCTCTCGAGCTCGCCGTCGAACTCGGCTTCGTAGATCTCTTCGAGCTGATCCTGGAACTCCTCGTTCGCCTGGGCGCCCGGGATCGATCCCTGAGCTCCGGCGAGCGTGCCCTCGGGGAACTCCTCGCCGTAGCCGTTCGCGTTGCCGTCGACCAGGTAGAAGGTCGAGAGATCGAGGCCCTGGTTCACGGCCTCGGGCACGATCTGCTTCAGCTGGTCGTAGGTGACCACGACGATCGCCTCGGCCCCGGAATCCTTCACCGCGGTGATCTCCGAGGAGAAGGAGGTCTGCTCGGTCGGGAACTCGTTGCCGTCGCCCTTGCCGCCGTAGACCACCTCGGCACCGCCGGCTTCGACGGTCTGCTGGATCACGTCACGAAGGCCCAGGCCGTAGGGATCGTTGAAGGTGAGGAAAGCGACGCTGGTCTTGCCGTCGTCGAGGATCTGGCTGCCGAGCGCGTCACCCTGCACCGTGTCCGGCGGCGCGGTGCGGAAGTAGTTCGGGCTGACGCCGCTCAGCCCGGCGTCGGTGTTCGACGGCGATCCCTGCAGAATGCCCGCCTCGGCGATCTTATCGACGACGTGCGCGCTGCGACCGGATCCCATCGCGCCGAGCACGAAGGAGGCGCCGCTGGCGATCACGTCGTCGGCGCCCTTCTCCACCACCGTCAGGTCGGTGGCATCGCCCTCATTCGCCTCGGCCACGATCTCGATCGGCTGTCCCAGCACGCCGCCGGCCGCCTCGATGTCGGCCTGGGCCTGCGCGATGCCGGCCTGCACCGGCGGCATGAGGAAGCCGAGGGAACCGGTCTGGGGAAGCAGCGTGGCGATCTTGAGCGCCTCGGTGCTGCCGCCGTCGTTCTCATCGGCGGGCGTCTCCGGCGTCGACGAGCAGGCCGAGAGCACCAGAGCGGCGCTCGCGATCAAGGCCACGGCACCGGCTGTGCGCTTGGTAATCATCTTCATGAATGATGCCTTTCTTTCCGGTCGCTCCACTGCGACACACTCCCTGAGCATAGTCAGACAGCGCAGCGGTGCGCCGCCGCGTAAGCCGCCCGAAACAGAAGTGTTAGCGTCTTGTGACCGAGCGGCCCTCCGGGCGCCGCTCAGCGCAGACCGCGCTCGTAGGCGAGGATCACCGCCTGCACGCGGTCGCGGAGTCCCAGTTTCGCGAGGATGCGGCCGACGTGGGTCTTCACGGTGGACTCCGAGAGGAACAGGCGATCGCCGATCTCGAGGTTGGAGAGCCCCTCCGCGATCAGACCGAGCACCTCGGCTTCGCGCTCGGTCAGCTCCGGGATCCCGGTTCTCGCCGACGGCGCGGCGGCCGGCTGCTCGGGCGCCCCGTCCCCGCGCAGCCGCTGCATCAGCCGCATCGTCACACTCGGGGCCATCACCGCGTCACCCTCCGCGACGGCCCGCACCGCGCGGATCAGCTCGACCGCGCGCGCGTCCTTCAGCAGGAACCCGCTCGCGCCCGCCTCCACCGCGTCCATCGCGTACTCGTCGAGGTCGAAGGTGGTCAGGACGATCACCCGGGTGCGCGGGAACTGCCTCACCAGTCGCCCGGTGGCCTCGATGCCGTTCATCCCCGGCATACGCACGTCCATGAGCACCACATCCGGATCCCGTTGCCGGTCCGACAACTCGCCGAGAACCCGCAGCGCCTCGGCGCCGTCGCCGGCCTCGCCGACGACCTCGATGCCGTCGGTCGCACCCAGGATCAGCGCGAACCCCGTGCGGATCAGCTCCTGATCGTCGACGATCATCGTCCGAATAGGCTCGACGTTCACGATCCTCCCCCTTCGCGCCCCGCGCCCCGCGTCGGGATGATTGCGCGCAGACGCCACCCGCCGCGATGCGGCCCCGCCTCGAAGACCCCGCCGAAGATGCGCACCCGCTGCTCGACCCCGGCCAGTCCCCGCCCGCTGCCCGGGATCGGCCCGTCCGCCCGATCGCGCTCCGAACCGGCGAGCGCTCCGGAGCGGCCGGAATCGCCGATCTCGAGACTCGTCCGCTCGGGCGTGTGCTCCAGGATCACCCGGACCTCGGCGCCCGGCCCCGCGTACCGGAGCGCATTGGTCAGGCCCTCCTGGGCGATCCGGTAGACGGCGAGCTGCTGCGCGGCATCTCCCGCGGGAACTCCCTCCTCGCTGAGTTCCACGCTCAGTCCCGCCTCCGCGAAGCCCGCCACGAGATCCCGCACCTGCCCGACGCCCGGCTGCGGTGCGAGCGGCGCCGCAGCCCTCGGCTCCGGCGTCGTCGACCCACCGGGAGCGGCGGGATCGCGCAGCACCCCGAGCAGCCGGCGCATCTCGACGAGCGCGCTGCGCCCGGTCTCCGAGGCCCGCTGCATCGCCTGCCTGGAGGCGGCCGGGTCGGCGTCCAGCGCCACCGCGGCGCCCTCGGCGAGCGTCACCACGACCGACAGCGAGTGGGCGACGATGTCGTGCATCTCCCTGGCGATGCGCGACCGCTCCGCCGCCGCCGCCAGCTCGGCCCGCTGCTCTCGCTCCCTGGCGAGCTGATGGGCGCGGTCGATGAGCGCCGCGACGTAGCGCTTGCGACTGCCGGCGTTGATCCCGAGCATCAGCGCGGCGAGCAGCCAGAGCGCGGTCATCACGCTCAGGATGACCACGTCGCTCACGGCCATGCGGTCCCCGGAATAGGCGACGAGGGCGACCGGACCGCCCCACGGGATGACGGCGACCAGCGCCATGAACAGCACGCTCGTGCCGAGCGCGACGCCGTAGGCGATCCAGCCCGCGACGATGCTGCGGTAGACCGGCACCGCGTAGAGCAGGAAGATGAGGGCGATCCCGTTCGGCAGCGCCAGGAACCCGAGCTCGAAGATCTGCAGCAGCGAGACGACGATCACGCCGAGGAGCGGATGACGGCGGCGGACGGCCAGCAGCCCCGCGACGGCCGCGGTCACCGCCACGGGGATGAGTACGTGCGGCCAGAGGAGGTAGGCGCCCCGGGCGCGCATCTCGTTCGCGACATCGGCCTCGATGTCGCTGAGGTTGTCTGCGGCGTAGGACGAGACGAGCTCCGCAGCGACCATGAGCGCGCAGCCGAGCAGGTAGACGGCGACGATCGTCCAGTCGACCGTGCGGGGATGATCGGACAGCCAGCGCCGGAAGACCCCGGGCGGGCGCGGCAGCCGCAGCTCTGCATCAGCAGGCTGCGGCTGCGCGGCGCTCGGAGACCGGGACGAGCGCGACGAACGCGACTCGGCCCCGGCCGGAGCGATGGGACGTGGGATCACACGGCGTCTCTCTTGCGGAACAGGATCGCGGCGGGCACCAGGGCGGCGGCGGCCCAGGCGACGAGTCCGCCGAGTGCGGCCCAGTATCCCACGCCTTCGGGTTCGACCGCCAACCCCTCCGAGGCGAGGTTCGACACGTTCGCCGAGACCGGTTCCAGCGCGAGCGTCGTGCCCAGGTCGCTCGGCAGCCAGTCCGCCACGCGATCGACCCAGTCCCATCCCGTCAGCGTGAGCACCTGGAACAGGATGGGGGCGACGAACACCAACCCGACGACGGCCGCGATCGCCCCCGCGCTCGAGCGCAGCAGGAAGCCGATGCCCAGCGCGAGCAGCGCCACCAGCGCCAGGTAGAGCGAGGTGCTCACCATCGATGCGAGCACCTCGGGCTTCACGTAGGCGTCGAGGGCGTCGCCGCCGAGGAAGATCGCAGCGATCAGTCCGCCGCCGAAGGTGCCCAGCGCCCCGACCCCGAAGGAGATCGCGGCGACGACGAGTGCCTTCGCCGCCAGAAGCGGTGTGCGGGAGGGCACCGCGGTCAGGCTCGAGAGGATCAGCCCGCTCGCATACTCGCTCGTGATGGCGAGCACTCCGAGCACGCCCATCACCAGCACGGTGAAGCTGCTGCCGATGCTCGCCGCCTGGACGAGCAGGGCTGGGATGTTCTCCGGGGTGAACATGCCGGCCCCCAGGTCGGGATCGTCTCGCAGCATCGAGAGCGAGAGCCCCATCAGCGCGGCCGCGCCCCAGCTCAGGACCAGGATGATGGCGATCGACCAGCGGATCGAGCGGAGGGAGAGCAGCTTGATCCACTCGCTCCGGAGCACGCCGTCGAAGGTGAGGCGCCCCTCGGCGCCGGCGGCGCGGACGCGGGGAGCGGTCGGGGTTGCTGTTGCAGTTGAGGTGGTCATGGTTCGTCTTCCGATCGTCTCAGGCCGCGGCGGGCTGGTCTGCGTGGTGCTCATCGGTGGAGTACTCGACTTCGCTCCGGGTCAGGGCGAGGTAGGCCTCCTCGAGCGAGGTGGCGTCGGTGGAGAGTGCGTGCAGGACGATGCCGTGAGCCGCGGCGACCTCGCCGACCCGCTCAGCCGCGATGCCCTCAAGCACCAGCTCGCGGTTGTCGGCGCGCTGCGTGCTGCGCGCGCCCTCGGCGCGCAGGAGTTCGCCGAGGCGGATCGCGTCGGGCGAGACGACCCGCACGGTGCGCCGCTCCCCGGAGGCGAGCAGCTCGGCGATCGGCGCGTCGGCGATCACACGGCCGCGGCCCAGCACGATGAGATGATCGGCGGTCTGCGCCATCTCGCTCATGAGGTGGCTCGAGAGCAGCACGGTCCGGCCCTCGGCGGCGAAGGCGCGCACGAACTGCCGCACCCAGAGCACGCCGTCGGGATCCAGGCCGTTCACCGGTTCGTCGAGCACCAGCACCTCGGGATCCCCGAGCAGGGCCGCCGCGATGCCGAGACGCTGCCCCATGCCGAGGGAGAACTTGCCGACCCGTTTCTGAGCGACCGACTCGAGCCCGGTCAGCTCGAGGACCTGGTCCACACGACTCCTGCTGATCCCGTGCGTGACGGCGAGCGCCTGCAGGTGGCTGCGCGCGCTGCGCCCGGGATGCACGCCCTTGGCGTCGAGCAGCGCTCCCGCGATGCAGAGAGGGTTCCGGTGCTCCGCATAGGGTTTGCCGAGGACCGTGATGCCGCCCTCGCTCGGCCGGTCGAGCCCCATCAGCATCCGCATGGTCGTCGACTTCCCCGCGCCGTTCGGTCCGAGGAAGCCGGTGACCTGCCCGGCCTGCAGCGAGAAGCTGACGTCTTGTACGGCGGTCTTGTCACCGAAACGCTTGGTGAGTCCGCGTGCCTCGATCATGGTTCCCTGCCTTTCAGGGGTGCGTGTCACCCTCTGGAATCAGAGTAGAGTCACCCCGGCCGGGGCGCATCGGTCTGCGGTACCGTTCGGCATCCTCCCCGGGGATGATCCGGCTACTCCTCGGGACCCACCCGCTGGCCGACGACCGCCGAGATGCCGTCCTGCCGCATCGAGACGCCGTACAGAGCGTCCGCGATCTCCATGGTGCGCTTCTGGTGGGTGATCACGATCAGCTGGGAATGCTCGCGCAGTCCCTCGAACACCTGCAGCAGTCGTCCGAGATTGGCGTCGTCGAGGGCCGCCTCGACCTCGTCCATGATGTAGAACGGGCTGGGCCGCGCCTGGAAGATCGCGATCAGCCAGGCGACCGCGGCGAGCGAGCGCTCGCCGCCGCTGAGCAGCGAGAGCCGCTCGACCTTCTTGCCCGCCGGGCGCACGGTCATCTCGATGCCCGTGCCGAGCAGGTCGTCGGGATCGCTCAGCGAGACCTCGCCGGATCCGCCCGGGAACAGGATCGGGAACACCTCGGAGAAGGCGGCCTGCGTATCGGCGAACGCCGCGGCGAAGATCCCCTGCATCTTCGCGTCGAGCTCGCCCACGATGGACAGCAGATCGGACCGCGTCTTCGTGAGATCGGCCAGCTGCTCGGCGAGGAACGCGTGCCGCTGCTCGAGCGCCGCGAACTCCTCGAGCGCGAGCGGGTTGATGCGCCCCAGCTCGGCCAGGCGCTTCTCTGCGCGCGCGAGGCGCTTCTCCTGTTCCGCCCTCGTGAGAGTCGCGGGATCGGGATCCTCCACCTCACCGTTCTCCGAGCGCGCCGGCGCGCTCGGGACGGAGCGCGCGTCAGGCGATGCCCGCTCCGGAGCGCGCGGTCCGTACTCCGCGATCAGGACGTCCTCGACGAGACCCAGTTCATTGCCTGCGCGCTCGAGCAGGGTGGAGAGCTGCAGCTTGCGCTCGTAGCTCTTCAGCTCGGCTCCGTGCACCTGCTCGGTCAGCGTCTGGAGCCGCGAGCGCAGCCCGGCCTCATCCGCGCGCAGCAGCGTGAGCTCCTGGCTGTGCTTCGCCCGCTCCTGCTCGACCTCGCGCTGGGCGAGACGCGCCTCCGCCAGGGCGCGATCGCACGCGGCCTGGATCGCGGGCAGCAGTCCCGCGACGCGCTCGGCCCGCTCCACCTGGTGCGCGCGGAGCACGGCCCGCCGGGCGGCCTCGGCCGCGGCGCGGCGCTCCGTCTCGAACTGCTCGGCGAGCAGGCGGTGTCGAGCGTCCGCCGCCCGTGCGCGCTCCCTCGCGGTCTCGAGTTCGAGCCTGCGCTCCATCTCGGCCGCGCGGGCCCGCTCGGTCTCGGCCCACAGCGTCTCCCGCTCGCCGGCGTCGAGGATCGGCCTCGGTCTCGCCTCGGCCTCCGCCAGCACCTCCGAGGCGCGGGTCACCGCCCGCTCCGATTCCTCGGCGCGTCCCGCGATCCCCGCCAGAGCCTGCCGCGCGCGCTCGGCCTCCGCCTGCCCCGCTTCGGCGCGCACCGAGAGGCGGTTGCGCTGCTCGGCGAGACTCGCGATCCTCGCATCCGCGGCGCGCAGTTCCGCGAAGGCTCGCTCGGCGTCGACCTTGGCGCGGGAGGCGGCCTCCCGGAGCTCGGCGAGCTCCGCCTGCGCCGTCTCGAGTTCGGCGACGAGTTCCGCCCGGCGCCGTTCGGCCTGCTCGAGCTCGGCGACGAGTTCGACACGGCTCGGGACGGCGCCGGACCCGCCGCTGAGCGTGTACGGCGTGAGCAGGTCCCCTCGGGCGGTGACGATGGCGAAGAGCTCCGCGGGGCGAGTCGCGCGGAGGATCTCGGCTGCGGCGAGCGCGCGCTCGAGATCGGGGGCGATGTAGCTCTGCGCGAGGAGGCCGTAGACGCCCGGGGGCGCGTCGAGCACGACGTCGATGGCCCGGACCAGCTCGGTCCCCTCGGGGACGGCGGCATCCGGGATCGCGTCCGACGTCCGCGCGATCACGGCGCGCAGACGACCCAGATCCCGCCGATGCGCCGTCTCCACGGCGTCCCCCGCCGCGCCCGCGTCGGCGGCGAGCAGGGCGTCGGCGAAGACGCCGAGCGCCGTCCCCACGGCCGCCTCGTATCCCTCGGCCACGCGCATGCGATCCGCGACCCGCTCGCCCACGCCGTCCGGCGACTCGGCGATCAGGGCAGCCGAGGCGTCCCGCTGATCGAGCGAGCGGGACAGCACGCCGATCCTCGCGTCGAGCCCGGCGCGCTCCTGCTCCAGCGCGTGCAGGCGGTCGCGCAGCTCATCGCGCAGGCGCTCGGCTTCGAGCTGAGCGTCCTGCGCCGCGCGGTACTCGTCGTCGAGTCCGCTCTCGGGCGCCTCCGAGACCTCTTCGGCCGCCTCGAACGCGTCGAGCTCGTCTCTCGCCGCCGCGGCGCGCTCCTCCGCCTGCTGCACGGCGTGCTCGCGCCGGGCGAGCTCCTGCGCCAGCGCGCCGTGCCGCTGCTCCGCTGCCTCGAGCCGGCCGCGCAGCTGCGAGAGTTCCAGATCGTGCTCGGAGACGAGCGCGCTCTGGGCTGCGAGGTGCTCGTCGATCGCGTCGAGCGCCTGCTGCGCCCGGCGGGTCGTATCGCCGGCCGCCTGCCAGGCGGTCTCGGCCGCGGGTATCAGCGCGGCGAGCCCGTCTGCTTCGGCACGGGCCTCGGCGACGGCGCCGGGGCTGAGGAGATTGACCTGTTCCGGGGATTCCGCCTGGGTGGCGAGGAAGGTGAGCCGCTGCTGCGCCTGGGCGAGGACGCCGCTCAGGCGGGACTGCGACGCCTCGAGCGCGATGGTCACCCGGCGCGCGGCGTCGAGCCGCTCGCCCTGCTGCTCCTGCTCGAGCCTGCCGATCCGCAACTGCTTCTGCTCGACCTGCTCCTGCAGCACGATGCGCTCGCCGTGCCGCTCCGCCTCGTCCCGGCCGAGCTCGTCCAGTTCGGCGCGCAGCCGCGCCACGTCGTCGGCGAGCAGCCGCGCCTTCGCGTCGCGCACTTCGGCGGCGATCTGCTGGGCGGCGCGCGCCACCTCGGCCTGCCGCCCGAGCGGCTTCAACTGCCTCCGGATCTCGCCGGCGAGGTCGTTCAGGCGGGTCAGGTTCGTCTCCATCGCCTCGAGCTTGCGCAGCGTGCGGTCCTTGCGGCGGCGGTGCTTGAGGATCCCGGCCGCCTCCTCGATGAAACCGCGCCTGTCCTCGGGCGTCGCGCGCAGCACGGCGTCGAGCTGCCCCTGCCCGACGATGACGTGCATCTCCCGCCCCAGGCCGGAATCGCTGAGCAGCTCCTGCACGTCGAGCAGACGGCAGCTGTCGCCGTTGATCGCGTACTCGCTCGCGCCGTTGCGGAACAGCGTGCGCCCGATCGTGACCTCGCTGTACTCGATCGGCAGCGCGCCGTCGCTGTTGTCGATGGTCAGCCGCACCTCGGCTCGGCCGAGCGGGCCGCGCGTGGAGGTGCCGGCGAAGATGACGTCCTCCATCTTGCCGCCGCGCAGGGTCTTCGCGCCCTGCTCCCCCATCACCCACGCCAGCGCGTCGACCACGTTCGACTTGCCGGAGCCGTTGGGGCCGACGATGGCGGTGACGCCGGGCTCGAACTGGAAGGTCGTCGACTGCGCGAAGGACTTGAAGCCCTTGACCGTGAGGCTCTTCAGGTGCACTGCCGACTCCTCTCCACGCTTGCAGTCGTTCCCGGCGGCGTATCCGTCCCACCCTACCGGCTCGGCGACCGCTAAGCTCGGAGGCATGGACGCCCCGATCGACCCGCTCGCGCCGACCGCCTACGACGTCTCGTTCACGATCTTCGCGGCGATCGCCGCCGTGCTGCTCGTCGTGGCGCTGGTGTCGATCGCGCGGCACGCTCAGCGCCTCACCGCCTGGCAGGCGATCCTGTGGGTGCTGCTCGCGCTCGTGATCCCCGTGCTCGGTCCCCTGGCCTGGCTGTTCATCGGCCGCCGCGCGGGAGCCCCGCTGCGGAGCCTGCCGCACCCGTCCTGACCGCCGCGACGTCCTCGGTGCCGCTCGACGCCTCACGGAGAGAGCGAGGCGACGGTGTCGACGAACAGCGCCCAGGCGGCGTCGAGGTCGGCCTCGGGCGGGAATCGCTCGGCGAGCTCCAGCGCCGTCAGCCCGTGGGCCGCGGCCCAGGCGAAGCGCGCGCGATCGCGCTGCGCGCCGCTCTCGCCGAGGAGCCGGAGCAGCGCCCCCATCGCCGCCTCCTCGGCTCCCGGCTCGATGCGGCTCCGGTCCAACGGCCGCCCGGTGGCGAGACGGTAGAGCTGCGGCGCCCGACGCGCCTCGTCACGGTAGGCGGCGGCGAACGCGCTCACGCGCTCTCGCGCGCTCGCCCCGGCGGATGCCGTTGCGGTCTCGGCCGTGTCGAACCGTTCCGCGAGGCGGAGGAAGCAGCGGGAGATCAGCGCGTGCTCGAGATCCTCCGCCCCGGTGAAGTGCTTGTACAGGCTGGGCGGCTTGAGGTCCGCCTCCCGGGCGAGCGCGTTGACGCCGAAGCGCTCCAGACCGTCGCGTTCGAGCAGGATCTCCGCGAGGTCGAGCAGCTGTTCGCGCCGCGCGGAACGCCTCACGCCAACCGCCCGCCCCCGACGGGAAGGATGCTGCCGTCCGCGGCCCGCAGACCGAAACCTGCGGCGCGATCCACCGCGATGTGCGCGAGCCAGGCGAGGCCGGCGAGCAGCACGCCCCAGAACTGCGCGGCCACGAGCAGGATCGGCGCGCCGAGCACCGCGAGGCCGATGGCGAGCGCCGGCGCGTGCAGCAGATTGTAGAAGCCGACGCGAGACGGTTTGAGCCGCCCGCGGCCGGCGAAGGCTCCCAGCAGGGCGATGTCGGGCAGCAGGGCGAAGACCGTCGCGAGCAGCGCGGCGCCCCAGCCCCGGGCGATGCACACGGCGACGATCGCGACGATGAGCACCGCGGCGAGGAGGAACCAGAGCAGACGCGCAGCGTTCATGCGGCTAATAGTATTAGCCGCATGACGGCGCGTCAAGCGATGCCGATGCCGTGCGCGACGAAACGCGCGACGAACGGTGAGCCGGCGCCGTCGGCCGAGTATCCGCGCTACGCGACGGCCCGCGCCGCCTTCTCGCGATCCCGCTTCTCGAAGTGTCGTTTGAGCACGACGCCCAGGAGGATCCATCCCCCGAGCGCCGTCACGATCCACACCAGCAGCGGCGCGAGCACCCAGCCCAGACCCGAGATCTCGATCCCCCCGAACAGCGTGGCCACCCACAGCGCGAGCAGCGTGGAGACGAGGCCGATGCCGCCGAGCAGCGCAGAGGCGTACTGACGGGCCAGATTGAACACGAACGGAGAGAGCACCGCCTGCGCGAGCGCGAAGATCACGACCGCGACGAGAAAGCCGCTGACGTGCAGAGTCACCCACTCGGAGAGCAGCAGCCCTGCGAGGAGGAGGGCCAGGGCGGAGAGCACCAGGTGCGCCGCGAGGCTCAGCAGAAAACGGATCACGACGGGTTCCTCTCAGCGTCCCTCGCCCATCTGGCCGGCAGGTCCGGCCCGGCCCACACCTGCACGATACCCCACACCACCGCCGCGATGGGCACGGCCAGCACGGCGCCGAGGATGCCGGCCAGCACGGTGCCGACGGTCAGGGCGAGCAGGATCACCAGGGCGTGCAGCTTCAGCGCGCGGCCCATCAGCACGGGCTGCAGGAAGTTGCCCTCCAGCTGATTGACCAGCACGACGACACCGACCACGAGCACCGCGCTGAGCGGTCCGTTCGCGACGAGCGCGACCAGCGCCCCGAGGATGCCCGCCAGAGTGGCGCCGACCAGGGGGATGAAGGAGAGCAGGAACACGACGACCGCGAGGGGCAGCGCGAGCGGCACCTGCAGGATCACGAGGCCGATGCCGATGCCGACCGCGTCGACGAGCGCGACGCTCGCGGTGCCGCGCACGTAGGAGCCGAGGGTCTCCACCGTCTTGTCGCCGATGCGCTCGGCCCGGGCACGGGCCTCGCCCTCGAAGGGGCGCAGCAGGAATCGCCAGATGACCGGGCCGTCCTTCAGGAAGAAGAAGAGCAGCACGATCATGAGCACCAGTCCGGTGATGAAGCTCGCGACCGCGCCGACGCCGGCGATCGCACCGGATCCGAACTGGGCGCTGGTCGCGAAGTCGATGATGCTCTGCTGCCACTCGGCGAGCTGCTCGGCGTCGGGCGCGAAGGGCAGCGTGTTCACCCACGCGATCAGCTCGCTGAAGCCGTCCTGCGCCTGAGCCGAGAGCTCATCCCACTGGTCGCGCACCGCCCAGGTGACGAGCCACCCGACGAGACCGAGGATCAGGACGATGCCGAGCAGCACGATCACCGCGGAGAGGGCACCCGGCACGCGCCGCTCCTTCAGCCAGCGGGTGACCGGCCAGAAGGTGCTCGCGAAGATCAGTGCCAGCACCACCGGGATCATCACGGTGCTGAGGGTCTGCAAGCCCCAGATCAGCGCCCCGACGAGCACCACGACGATGATGATCTGCAGCGAGCGGGTGGCGAGCTGGCCGAAGCCGTCGCCCCAGAGGCGGGCGACGGTGCGCCGCGGGCGCTCCAGTCGCTCGAGTCGTTCCCGCTCAGCGGCCTCCTCCGCGCGTGCGCGCCTGCCGAATAGCATCGTGTCCCCCATCCCCTCAGCCGTGAAGCGCTCGTTCCGCGATGAACGATCGCAGGGCGTCCGCATCGCTCTCGACCTCCGCCACGTGCTGGGGCAGCTCGAGCAGCCCCGCGAGGTGCGGCGGCAGCTGCGCCGTCGTCCCGGTCGCCTCGGCGACGATCTCCGGGAACTTCGCCGGCTTGGCCGTCTCCAGCACCAGCATCGGCACGCCGGGCTCCACGTGATCGCGGGCGACCGTGACCCCGTCCGCCGTGTGCGGATCGATCAGGATGCCGTTCTCCTCGTAGACCGAGCGGATCGCGAGCACGCGATCCGCGTGCGTGCTCGTGCCGCTGACGAGGCCGAACTCCTCGAGGAAGCGCGGCTGCGCGTCGGCCAGGTCGAAGACGCCGTCCGCGTCGAGCGAACGCCAGAGCTCGTTCAGCCGCTCCGGGTCCCGGCCCACCAGGTCGAAGACGAAGCGCTCGAGGTTGGAGGCCTTCGAGATGTCCATCGACGGGCTCGATGTGGCGTGCGTGTCAGCGGCGCCGCGGGGCCGGTAGACGCCGGTGCGGAAGAACTCGTCCAGCACGTTGTTCTCGTTGGCGGCGAGGACGAGGCGGCGGATCGGCACCCCCATGCTGCGGGCGAAATGGCCCGAGAGGATGTTGCCGAAGTTGCCGGAGGGCACGGTGAACGAGACCTGCTGCGCCGCCCGCTCCGCCGCGGGGAGATCGTCGGTGGCGCGCAGCCAGGCCCAGAAGTAGTAGACGATCTGGGCGGTGATCCGGCCCAGGTTGATCGAGTTCACCGTGCCGAGGTGGTGCGCGCGCTTGAAGGCCAGATCCGCCGAGAGCGCCTTGACGAGATTCTGGCAGTCGTCGAACACTCCGTCGATCACGATGTTGTGGATGTTCTCATCGGTGAGCGAGTACATCTGCGCGCGCTGGAACGCGCTCATGCGGCCCAGCGGGGAGAGCATGAAGACGGCGATCCCGTCCTTGCCGCGGAGCGCGTACTCGGCCGCGGAGCCCGTGTCGCCCGACGTCGCCCCGAGGATGTTCAGAGTGCGGTCCTTCCGCGCGAGCGCGTGCTCGAGCGCCTGACCCAGGAACTGCATCGCGATGTCCTTGAACGCGAGGGTCGGCCCCTCGCTCAGGCCGACGAGCGCGAGCCCGCCGCGCAGCGGGGTGAGCGGCACCACCTCGGGGTGCGCGAAGGCCTCGGGACCGTAGGCGTCCCGGCACATGCGGTCGAGCTCCTGGACCGGGATGTCCGTCGCGAAGAGCCCGATGATCCGGGCCGCCAGCTCGGGGTAGGCGAACCCGCGCCAGGCCTCGAGCTGCTCGGCGTCCACGAGCGGCAGGTCCTCCGGCACCGTCAGGCCGCCGTCGGGCGCGAGCCCCTCGAGCAGGGTGTCGCTGAACGGCGCGGGATCCATGCCGCCGCGGGTGGAGATGTATCTCACAGATATGTTCCTTCCGAAGCCCGGTCTCGGTCCATTCTCTCACCCACCCGCTCACATCCCGCTACACTCCGCGGGCTGTCGCCGTCGGCTGCCCCGAGCCGTGTACCGCGAAAGCCGACCGCTTTCGCCCGTATCGCGGGCTCACCACGACACCGGGAGCGCCTTGCCCTCCTCGTAGCCCGCGGCGGACTGCAGACCGACCCGCGCGCGCTCGTGGAACTCGGGGAGCGTCACCGCGCCCGCGTAGCTGAACGACGACCGGACCCCGGAGGTGATCATGTCGATCAGATCCTCGACCCCGGGACGCTGCGGATCCAGGTAGATCCGCGACGACGAGATGCCCTCGGCGAAGAGCTCCTTCCGGGCGCGCTCATAGGGATCGAGCCCGCCGAACCGCGCCTGCACCGCCTTGGTGGAGGCCATCCCCCAGGACTCCTTGTAGTGGCGTCCGTCCGCATCGAGGCTGAGGCGCCCGGGGGCCTCGACCGTGCCCGCGAACCAGGATCCGATCATGACCGAGTCGGCTCCCGCGGCGAGCGCGAGCGCGACGTCGCGGGGGTAGCGCACCCCGCCGTCGGCCCAGACGTGCGCGCCGAGCGCGCGCGCCGCCTCGGCCGTCTCCAGCACCGCGGAGAACTGGGGGCGTCCCACGGCCGTCATCATGCGGGTCGTGCACATCGCGCCGGGGCCGACTCCGACCTTGATGATCGTCGCCCCGGCCGTGACCAGGTCGCGCACGCCCGCCGCCGTGACGACGTTGCCCGCGACCAGCGGTAGGCCGAGCCCGAGTCCGGCCACGGTCTCGAGCGCGCGGATCATGCCGTCCTGGTGGCCGTGCGCGGTGTCGAGCACGAGCACGTCGGCGCCCGCATCGGCGAGCGCCCGCGCCTTTCCCGCTACGTCGCCGTTGATCCCGACCGCCGCGGCGATGCCGAGCCGGCCCGCATCGTCCACCGCGGGCCGGTAGAGCGCGCTGCGGAGAGCGCTCCGCGAGGTGACCGTGCCGCGCAGCAGATCCCCGTCGAACACGGCGAGGGGTTCCCCCGAGGCGCGCTCCTCGGCGGCCAGCACCGCGTCGAAGCCCGCCCGCCCGCCGTCGAGCGCCGAGGCCGCCACCGTCTGCAGCTCGCCGTGGAGGAGATCGCCGAGGCGGGCGTCCTCGGGCACCTCGGCGAGCCGCGCGGCCGCGACCACGCCGCGCACCTGCCCGCGGGTGAGCGGCCGGTCCGGCGCGCCGTCGCCGACCACCACGCCGTGCCCATCCGTCGGCGGGACGAGCCGCAGCGCCTCGGCGGCCGTCTGGTCCGGGGAGAGCACCAGCGGAGTGTCGCAGACGATCGGCTGCCGCTTGACCCAGCCGACCGCGTCGATCATACGCTCGATGGCGAGATCCTGCGGCAGCACGGCGAGCCCGCCGCGGCGGGCGAGGGCGGCCGCCAGCCGGGGACCGCTGACGGCGTTCATATTCGCCGCGACCAGCGGGATCGTCGCGGGCGTGCCGTCGCCCGGGGAGAGATCGACCTCCAGGCGGCTGCGGACGGCCGAGCGACCGGGCACGAGGAACACGTCGGAGTAGGTGAGATCGACCGTGGGCCGGTCGCCGATGAACTGCATGGGTCCACGGTACCGGGATAGACTGATATCCACCGCACCGAGCCGTCTGGAGCCGAAGGCATGCCCGAACTGACCGACATCGTAGGCGGACGAGAGATCGTCGTCGTCGCGAACCGGCTGCCGGTGGATCGGGTCGTCGAAACCGACGGCACCGCGTCCTGGCGCACGTCCCCGGGCGGTCTCGTCACCGCGATGGAGCCGGTGGTGCGCGAGCTCGGATGCCTCTGGGTGGGCTGGTCGGGCGGCGCCGACGAGGATCTTCCCCCCTTCGAGGCGGAGGGCATGCGGCTGGTCCCGGTGCCGCTCAGCGGCGACGATCTGGAGGGGTACTACGAGGGCTTCGCCAACGGCACGCTCTGGCCGCTGTACCACGACGTCATCGCCCAGCCCGGGTTCCACCGGGAGTGGTGGGAGAGCTACGAGCGGGTGAACCGGCGCTTCGCCGAGGTGGTCGCGCACGAGGCGCCCCGCGACGCGATCGTCTGGGTGCACGACTACCAGCTCCAGCTCGTGCCCGCGCTGCTGCGCGCGCTCCGTCCCGATCTCACGATCGCCTTCTTCCTGCACATCCCGTTCCCGGCGCGTCCGCTCTTCGCCCAGCTGCCCTGGCGGCGCGAGATCGTCGAGGGCCTGCTCGGAGCGGACGTCGTCGGGTTCCAGCGCGAACAGGACGCCGCCAGCTTCCGGGCCGCCGCCGAGCGCTACGCCGACGCGCTCGCGCACGGCAACCTGCTGCGGCTCTCGGCCGAGGACGACGATCCCTCGCGCTCGGTCCTGGCCCAGGAGTTCCCGATCTCGATCGACGCGGACGCCTTCGCCGCGCTCGCGACGCGGCCGGAGGTGCGGCGCCGCGCGGAGGAGATCCGGGAGGAGCTCGGCAATCCCCGGACCGTGCTGCTCGGCGTGGATCGACTCGACTACACCAAGGGCATCCGCCACCGTCTGAAGGCCTTCGCCGAGCTGCTCGACGAGGGCGAGGTGACCGTCGGCGAGGCCGCGCTGGTGCAGGTGGCGAGCCCCAGCCGCGAACGGGTGGCGGCGTACCGTCGGCTGCGCGAGGAGGTCGAGCGGACGGTCGGGCGGATCAACGGCGAGCACGGCTCCATCGCGCACACGCCGGTGGTGTACCTGCATCAGGGGTTCTCGCGGGAGGAGATGGCTGCGCTCTACCTCGCCGCCGACGTGCTCGTCGTGACGGCGCTGCGCGACGGGATGAACCTGGTCGCCAAGGAGTACGTCGCCTGCCGCTCGGACGAGCTGGGCGTGCTCGTGCTGAGCGAGTTCACCGGCGCCGCCGACGAGCTGCGCCGCGCACTGCTCGTGAACCCGCACGACATCGAGGGCATGAAAGCCGCGTTCCTGCGCGCGATCCACATGCCCGAGAAGGAGCAGCAGCGGCGTATGCGCGGCCTCCGCGCGGTGGTGCAGGGCAACGACGTGCGCCACTGGGCCGAGAACTTCCTGCGCGCGTCGAGCTCGATGGCGGAACAGCGCGCCGCGGCGGACACCTCCGAAACCGGCGCGGGCGCCGACTCGCCCGCCACGGGCCCCATCCTGCTCAGCGCCAGCATGGAGGGGTCTCTGCGGAGGTTCGCCACCGCGCCCGAGCTGATCGTGGCCTGCGATTTCGACGGCACGCTCGCGCCTATCGTGTCGCATCCGGGCGATGCGCGGATCATCGAGCGCTCGCAGCGGGCGCTCTCGATCCTGCAGCAGGCCCCGGGGGTTCACGTGGTGCTGATCTCCGGGCGTTCGGTCGAGGACCTGCTGGCGACCGGCATCGACACCGACGGCTGGATCGTCTCGGGTTCGCACGGCATCGAGCTCGTCGGCCTCGCTCCTCTCGCGACCGCAGATCCCGGGGCCGCGGGGCCGCGGGGCGCCGCCGCCCGCTTCGGCACGCCGCTCTCGCCGGAGGAGTCGGACGGCATCTCGGCGCTGGGGCGCCGACTCGCCCGCATCTTCGGGCGCGAGCCGGGGGTGCGTCTGGAGCCGAAGCCCTTCGGCATCGCCGTGCACACGCGGCAGGTACGGGACGAGGAACGCTCCGACGACATCCTCGACGCCGCCACGCGCATCGGCGCGGAGGCCGGCTACGAGGCGCGCAACGGCAAGCGGGTGCGCGAATTCTCCGCGCGCCTCTCCGACAAGGGGTCGGCGCTGGGCCATATCCGCTCGCGGCTGCCGGACGCGCCGGTGCTGTTCCTCGGCGACGATGTCACCGACGAGGACGTGTTCCGCACGCTGGAGGTCGACGACCTCGGCGTCAAGGTCGGCGCGGGCGACACCGCGGCGCGGGCGCGCATCGCCGACCCCGAGGCCGTGAGCGCCGTGCTGGCACGACTCGCGGAGCTGCGCACGGGCATCGTCATCGGCAGCGAGCCGACGGAGTAGGCGGACTCCGGACTCACCGCACGACCGCGCTCGCCCTGCATCCCGCCGCTGCTCCCCGAGCACGGTGCCGACTTCGCCGACGCGCTCATCCGGGCCGCGATGGAGATCCACGTGCACCGGAGCCGATGCCCCTCGGCCGCGCGGGCGCGGGAGGCTCGGGCCCGACGCAGCGCTACTCGCGGAGCTTCGCGCCGAACGCGGTCTCGGCGGCGCGTACGCCCGCGAGCTTCGCCTCCGTGGCCTCCTCGGCCTTGAGCGTCCGGTCGTCCGCCCGGAAGCGCAGCGCGAGGGTGAGGGCGCGCTGTCCCTCCGGCACTCCCGAGCCGCGGTAGTCGTCGACGAGCTGCGCGTGCTCCAGCAGGTCTCCCCCGCCCGCGACGACCGCGGCGAGCACCGCGTTCGCGGGCACGCCCGCGTCGACCAGCAGCGTCAGGTCCTGCGTGGCCGCGGGATAGCTCGACAGGTGCGAGGTCTGCGGCTGGCGCGGGGCCAGCTCGATCAGACGGCCGAGATCGAGCTCGAACGCCGCAGCGCGGCCGGGCAGATGCGATGCGGCGACCAACTCGGGCAGCAGCTCGCCCGCGACGCCGAGCGTCACGAGCTCGCCCGCGTGCGCCACGAGCAGTTCGGCGGTGCGGCCCGGATGGAAGGCCCGGTGCCTGCCCTGGCGCACCACCAGCTCGGCCGCAACGGACGCGGCGAGCGCACGCGCCGCATCGAGCGCGTCGGCCCAGTCGTAGGATCGCGGATCCTCCCCCGGCTGCTTCGCCACGGCCGCACCGAGCAGCAGCCCCGCCGCACGGAAGGGCTGGGCGGGGATCGACCGGTCGAGCGCCGCGAGCGTCTCCGCGCTCGGCAGCTCCGCGAGCGGAGGAACCTCGGCGGTGCCGAGCGCGTCGGCCGTGAGCTGCCCTGCTGCTTGCCCTGAGCCCGTCGAAGGCACGAACACGGCGCCGAACTCCGCGAGCGCGAGATCGGCGAGACCGCGGGAGACGTTGCGCTGGGCCGCGCCGACCAGTCCGGGCAGCAGCGAGCGCCGCAGGAAGGGCGCTTCGCCGTCGAGCGGGTTGGCCAGCCGGATCGCCGGGATCCCGCCCTCCGCGCCGTCGCCCGGCTCGTCATCGCCGTTCGCCTCGCCGCCGAAGGCGTCGAGCTGCGCGCGCGAGACGAAGGGATAGCTCTGCACCTCGTCGAGCCCGTGCGCGGCGATGGCATCGGCCGCGCGGCGGCGCAGGCGCTGCGCACGGGTGAGACCGCGACCGGCCGGTGCGACCGGCAGCACCGAGGGAATGCGATCGTAGCCGAGGATCCGCGCGACCTCCTCGATCAGGTCGGCGGGACGGCCGAGGTCGCCGCGCCAGCTGGGCGGAGCGACCAGCAGCACGCCCGCCTCCTCGACCCGAGAGCCCGGGACTTCCGGGTCGGAGACCTCGCAGCCGATCAGCTGGATCGCGGCGCGGATCTCGGCGTCCGAGAAGTCGGTGCCGAGCAGGCCGTTCACACCGGCCAGCGGCAGCCGGACGGGCTCCTGGGCGAACGGGGCGACGATCTCGGCGCCCAGGGGGTCCGCCGAGCCGCCGCCGAGCTCCACGAGCAGGTCGACCATCCGCTGCGCGGCGGCCCGCGCGACGAGCGGATCGACCCCGCGCTCGAAGCGCTTCGATGCCTCGCTCGGCAGCTTGTGCCGACGCGAGGTGCGGGCGATCGAGACCGGGTCGAAGGTCGCGGCCTCGATCAGCACGTCGACGGTCGTCTCATCGGTCTTCGTCGACTCGCCGCCCATCACGCCGGCGAGGCCGATCGGCCCCGACTCGTCGGTGATCAGCAGATCCTCCGGATGCAGCTCGCGCTCCTGCCCGTCGAGGGTGGTGAGCGTCTCCCCCGGCTGCGCACGGCGCACGGTGATCCCGCCGCTGAGCTTCGCCAGATCGTAGGCGTGCAGCGGGCTGCCGAGTTCGAGCATGACGTAGTTCGAGATATCGACCTCGAGCGAGAGCGAGCGGATGCCGGCGAGCTGCAGGCGCGCGACCATCCAGGCCGGAGTGGGTCTCGCGGGGTCGATGCCGCGCACCACCCGCGCGATGAAGCCGGTGCAGCCCTCGCGGCCGCGGATCGGCGCACGGTCGTCGAGGGCGACCGCGAAGCCGGAGGCTCCTCCGATCACCGGCAGATCCGCGGGATCCCGGAAGTCGAGCCCGGTCGCGTGGCCGTACTCCCTCGCCACGCCCCGGATCGAGAACGCGTAGCCGCGGTCCGGCGTGACGTTGATCTCGACGGCGCTGTCGCGCATCCCGAGCAGTTCGAGGGCGTCCGCCCCGATCTCGGGATCGAGACCCAGCCTCGAGAGCACGATGATGCCGTCGTGATCCTCGCCGAGCGCGAGCTCCTTCGCCGAGGCGATCATCCCGTCGCTGACGTGCCCGTAGGTCTTGCGGGCCGCGATCCGGAAGTCCCCCGGCAGCACGGATCCCGGCAGCGTCACCACCACCTTGTCGCCGGCCTCGAAGTTGTGGGCGCCGCAGACGATCCCGCGCACCGCCTCCCCGCCGTCGGCGGCACGCTCTCCGTCGGGCGCCACCCTGACCCGGCACCAGTTGATGGTCTTGCCGTTCGACTGCGGCTCGGGCTCGCGCGACAGCACCTCGCCGACGACGATCGGGCCGCTCGCCTCGAAGCGGCGGATCGACTCCTCCTCGAAGCCGACGCGCACGAGATCGGCGTGCACCTGTTCCGGTGTCGCGTCCGCGGAGAGCGGCACGAACTCGCCGAGCCAACTGAGTGGTACGCGCATCAGACCAGCCCTCCGAACTGACGGTTGAATCTCACGTCGCCCTCCACCATGTCGCGCATGTCGCTGAGGTCGTGACGGAACTGCAGGGTGCGCTCGATGCCCATGCCGAAGGCGAAGCCCTGGTACTCGTCGGGGTCGATGCCGGTGGCGAGCAGCACATTGGGGTCGACCATGCCGCAGCCGCCCCACTCCACCCAGCGCGCGCCGCCCTTGGCGTGCGGCTGCCAGACGTCCATCTCCGCCGAGGGCTCGGTGAAGGGGAAGAAGTTGGGGCGCAGCCGGATGGCGGCCTCCTCGCCGAACATCTGCCTGGCGAAGTGCTCGAGCGTGCCGCGCAGGTGCGCCATGGTGAGGCCGCGGTCGATGGCGATGCCCTCGATCTGATGGAACACCGGAGTGTGGGTCGCGTCGAGTTCGTCGGTGCGGTAGACGCGCCCGGGGGCGACGACGTAGACGGGGAGCTCGCGGCCGAGCAGCGAGCGGATCTGCACCGGCGAGGTGTGGGTGCGCAGCAGCAGATGACGATCGGCGGGCTCCACGAAGAAGGTGTCCTGCATCGCGCGGGCCGGGTGATCCGGGTCGAAGCCGAGGGCGTCGAAGTTGAACCACTCGTGCTCGAGCTCGGGACCCTCGGCCACCTCCCAGCCCATGCCGACGAAGGTGTCGGCGATCTCGTCCTGCAGCTGGGCGAGCGGGTGCCGGGTGCCGGGCCTGCGGCGCGTCGGCGCCTCGGTCACGTCGACGGTCTCCGCGACGAGCCGCGCCGCCGCCTCGGCCGCGGCGAGCTCCTCCTCCCGTCCGCGATAGGCGCCCTCGATACGGCCCCGGGCCTGGCCCATGAGCTTGCCGGTCTCGGCCTTCTCCGCCTTCGGCACCGCCCGCATCCGGGCGTTCAGCCTGGCGATGGGCGAGGACTCCCCCGCGTGCTCGGCACGGGCCTGCTTCAGCTCCGCGACGGAATCCGCGGCCGCGAAGGCGATGAGGGCCTCCTCGACCGCCGCCGCCACGGCGTCCGCTGTGATGGGATTGCCGGTCGTCTCTTCCGGGTTCGCTCTGCTCGCTGACACAAGTGTCAATCCTACCGGGAGGAGCTGGCGCGCGCGGCTCAGTCCCCTTCGCCGCGGGATCGCTGCGCCGCGTCCCGCTCCGCGAGTTCCGCGCGGAGCGCCTCGACCTCGTCGGAGAGCGAGACGACCTGGCTGTAGAGGTCGGAGATCAGATTCAGGATCGCCTGGGAGTTCACAGCGCCGTCACCTTCAGCTGCCCGCGGGAGACGCCGAGCCGGTAGCGCTTGCCGCCGTCGCGCAGGATCACGCCGCGGTTCGCGTCGGAGACCTCGAGATCCCCCTCGAGTTCGAGCACGCCGTCGGAAGCCGGCTTGAGGACGACGGGGGCTCCGCCTCGACCGTCCCGCCAGCTGAGGCGTCCGTCGCCGCGCACGGTGAACCGCGACTTCTCCTCACCGCGCACGCTCACCTCGAGCGCGGGGGTCTCCGGGCCGCGGACCTTGAACCGGACGAGACTCTGATCCGTCGGAGCCGTGCCCTCGACGAGCAGCGGCTTCTGCTCGGCCTTGATGTGGATGTGGCGCTCGGGGTTGGTCGTTCCGAAGCCCACCGCGCCGGTGAGGCGCCGCACGAACATCACCGGACGGTCGATCGGATCGCCCTCGTCGTTTCGCGAGATGAGCCGGACGTCGTTCTTCTCGTCGAGCCTGATGGTGAAGCGGCGCTGCGACTTCTCCGCTGTCGGCCGATTGGCGAACTCCAGATCCCGGTTGGTGCCGCCCGACCCGGCGACGCGCAGGACGCCGAAGCCGACCGTGAAGTCGGCCGAGGAGGTCTTGATGTTCGTGTGGTCGGTGCCGTAGGGGATCGCGAGCCGCGTCTTCATGTCGCCCTCGGAGTTCGCGACCTCGACGGACCAGTGGCGGTGCGGCGCCTCCTCGATGTCGGTCGCCTTGTCGTGGGCGCCGATCCACGCCTTCATCGAGGGGTTCTCGGGATCGGTGTAGTCCCACCAGCCGATGAACGCCTTGGCGTCGGGTTCGCGCCACCGCAGTTCCATCACGTCGCCGGAGCGGTTGTTCGGCAGACTGGAGCGGTTGTACGACTCGAGGATGATTCGTGTCGAACGCGAGGCGAAACCCTCGAAGTCCCGCCGCGGCGGGCTCTTCAGATAGAGATCCCCGGTCAGCGTGCCTCCCGTCGTCGGAAGGTGCTGAACGGTCTCCGCCGCGTCCGCCTCGGTGTTGCTGGTGTCGCGCGCTTGATCGGTCACCGTTCCAGCATAGTACGCGGGACTGCGAAGCCGGCCGGGCGACCGGATACACTGGGGGCGTGACCCGGGAAGACGACCGCATGCCGCGCGCCGCGCGCACGGCGCGCGGCGCTGCGGGCGCACTCTTCGCCACGCTGATCGCGGCCGTCTCGCACGGCGCTGCCGGCGGGTCGATCACCCCGCTCGCGGTCCTCGCCACCGGCGCGCTCGCGCTGCCGCTCTGCGTCGCGCTCGCGGGGCGTCTCGGATCCCTGTGGCGCACCGCGCTGGCGGTGGGCGCCAGCCAGTTCCTCTACCACTGGTCGTTCGCCGGCCTCGGCCTCTCCTCGGGGAACGGGCCGGGCGTCTCGGGCGGCGCGCACGCCGGTCATCTCCCCGTCGGCCTTGCCTCGGCCTCGCCCTTCGCCGCGGATCTCGCCGCGGCCGGCGCCTCGGACGGATGGATGTGGGCCGCCCACGGCCTCGCCGCGCTGCTCACCGCGCTGCTGCTGCACCGCGGCGAGCGCGCAGCGGTCGGCCTCGCGCGACTGATCCGGGACGCTGCCCCGCTGCCGCGGCTGCTGCTGGCGGTCTCCGTCGACCCCGCGCCCGCTCCACGCGCCGCCGTCGGGCAGACGCCGCTCCGATCGCACCTCTGCTCGGTCTCCGCGATCACCCATCGCGGTCCACCCCTGTCCTGACACGAGAGTCCTCGGACTTTCGAGCCCGAAAGGCGCTGCCCCCGGTCAGAGGCCGCCAGGCCACTGACCCCCGGAGACACCGCCCGCGCGAACCGATTCGCCCGGGTCGCGCTGCACACCCGTTCCACCCGTCAGGAGTTTTCCCGCATGTCCGCTTCCACACACACCGCCGAGGGATCGAGTCGCGCGCTTCGCGGCGCCCGACTCGCCACCGCCGCGCTCGGCCTCGCCATCGGCGCCGCGCTGCTCGGCATCGTCGCAGCGCCCGCCGCGCACGCGCACGATGTACTGACCGACACCGAGTTCGAGACGAACGCGAGCACCGGCGCGGTCGAGGCGATCCGACTCACGTTCAACAATGAGGTGCTGCCCTCGGGCAGCGAGATCGTCGTGACCGCTCCCGACGGAGAAGACGCCGGCGACGGCGCGCCGGAGGCGGAGGGCCGCGAGGTGGTCCAGCGCCTCGCCCCGGATCTCGAGCCGGGACGCTACGGCGTGGCCTGGAGGGTCGTGTCGAGCGACGGGCATCCCATCGAGGGCGCCTTCTCGTTCGACGTCGACCCTGGGAGCACGGAACCGCCGGAGGCTCTGCCCTTCTCGGCTTCGGAACCGGATGCGCCGGACGAGCGGGCGACGGCGGAGCAGCAGCCCGAGTCCGTCGGCGACGCCTCCGCCGAGACGGCCGTGTGGCTGTCGATCGCGGTCGCGGCGGCCCTGCTGATCCCGGTCGCAGCGGTCGCCGTGGTCCTCCTGCGCAAGCGCCGCCGTTCGGCGAACTCCGAGTAGGCGGCGGGTCTCCCGGGGCGATCCCGCTCCCGCACCACCGAATCACCGCGCGCAGAGCGCCGCTCTGCCGCACGCGGCCGACGCGAACGCGTCGGCCGCGCACCGACACGCATACGACTCTTCGAAGGAAACCCCATCATGATCATCTCTGCCCACTCGCGCCCGAACACCCGGCGGCGCACGCTCGCCCTCGCCTCGGCCGCGGTCCTCGCGCTGAGCGCTCCTCTGCTCCTCTCCGCGTGCTCGTCCCCCGCCGCGGCACCGTCGGGCGGTGCCGCGAACGAGTCCCCGGCCTCCCCGGCGCCGGCCTCCGACCATCCCCTCGGCATCGAGGGCGCGTGGGTCAAGGCGACGTCCGCGGATCTCGAACCCGGCACCGGCATGAGCGGCGCATTCGGCACCCTGGTGAACACGGGCTCGGAGGATGTCGAGATCACCGGAGCGAGCAGCACGGCAGCGGGCACCGTCGAGTTGCACGAGGTCGTCGACGGGACGATGCGCGAGATCGACGGCGGATTCGTGGTGCCCGCCGGCGGCACCCTCGAACTCGCGCCGGGCGGCCTGCACATCATGCTGATGGAGATCGCCGAGCCGATCCTCACCGGCGACACCGTCCGAATCGACTTGCAGCTCGCGGACGGGAGCACCGTCGGGTTCGAGGCCCTGGTGAAGGACACCGCCGGCGCGAACGAGGAGTACGAGGGCTCGGAGGAGGATCACGGTTCGCACGAGCATGCGGACGGCGAGGACCACGACCACGAGGACGGACATGCCGACCACTGAGTCGGTTCCGCCCGAACCCGGCTCCGCACCCGATCGCGGACTCGGGCGCCGCGCCCTCCTCACGGGGGGCGCGGCGGGCCTCGGCCTCGGCGCCGCACTGGGGCTCGGCGGAGCCCTCCTCGGCGGGAGGGCGCTGCAGTCCGGCGGCGGCTCCGAGACCGACGGCGGCGAAGCGGGGTTCGGCGGGGAGGAGCTGGGCTGCCACGGCGCCCATCAGGCGGGCATCGTCACCGCCCCGGGCGCTCACATTCGCTTCCTGGCATATCGCCTGCTGGAGGACACCGACGCGGATGCGCTCGCGCGCATGTTCAACATCCTGACCGGCGATATCGAGGCGCTCACCGCGGGAGAGGGGCCGCTGGCGGATCCCGAGCCCGAACTCGCCGCACGGCCCGCCCGGCTCTCCATCACCGTGGGAGTGGGCGCCGGTCTCGTCGAGCGGGTCAGCAGCGCGCGACGACCGGAATGGCTCGGACCGCTCCCCGCGTTCACTCGGGACCGGCTGGGCAACGGATACGACGACGGCGACCTGCTGCTCATGGTTCAGGCGGACGATCTGCTGCCGGTCGCTCACGCGGCGCGCATGCTGGAGCGGGACCTCGTCAGTTTCGCCGAGCCGCTCTGGAGCCAGCAGGGCTTCCGGCAGGCGCGCGGCGCCGAGGCGAGCGGCACGACCATGCGCAATCTCATGGGGCAGGTCGACGGCACGGAGAATCCCTCCCCGGAGGACGACGACCTCGCTTCGCTGATCTGGCTGGACGGCTCGGCCGCTGGCGAGGGCTGGCTCGCGGGCGGCAGCGCCCTCGTGCTGCGCCGCATCCGCATGGAGCTCGATACCTGGGACCAGGTGGATCGCCCCGGCAGGGAGCAGACGATCGGACGCCGGCTCAGCGACGGGTCCCCGCTCAGCGCCCCCGCCGCCTCCGCCGACGAGCGCACGCCCAGCGATTTCGAGGCGACGAACGAGTACGGGCTTCCGCTGATCCCGAGCGCCTCCCACATCCGGCGGGCGCACTCCGAGGACCCGGGCGAGCGGATCTTCCGCCGGGCCGTCAACTACGAGCAGGACGGCGAGTCGGGGTTGCTCTTCGCCTGCTATCAGCGCGATCCGCTCAGCCAGTTCGTGCCGATCCAGGGCCGCCTCGACGAGCTGGATCTGCTGAACGAGTGGATCACCCACACCGGTTCCGCCGTCTTCGCGATCCTCCCCGGCTTCCGCGAGGGCGAGACCCTGGGCGCGAGTCTGTTCGCGCGCTGAGCAAGCGGGAGGGGCAGTCGCGGTCGTTCTGCACGATGAGAACGACCACGACTGCCCCCCGGTTACCGGGCGATGATCAGCCCACCCGCAGCTTCACCCCCTTCGAGACCGCGCGCTCCTGGAGGGAGTTGCTCAGGAGCTCGACCTGAACCGTGCGCGTGCCCTTCTTCAGCTTCGGCAGGGTCACCGTGATCTTGCCCTTCTTCGCGGAGGAGAGCGTCACGGTCCTGACCGACTTGCCGCTGACCTTGACCCGCACCTTGCCGGTGGCGGAGACCTGCGACGCACCGGGCAGCTTCGCCGTGACGGTGACCTTGCCGCGCTGCTTCGTCGAGATCTTCGACTTCGCCAGCTTGATGCTCACGGCCGGCTTGGCCTTCAGCACCTTCAGCGACCGGGTGGCCTCAGCCGCCTTCACGGTGTCGGAGCCCTGATACTTCACGGTCAGGGCGTACGTGCCCGGCTTCTGCGCGGCGGGGAGCGGGACCGAGGCCTTGCCCTCCGACAGCGTCGGCGTGCCGACGACCTTTCCGCCGAACCGCACCTCCACCTGGCCCGCGACGGGCTCACCCGCGCTGCTGACCGAGACGGCGACCGCGTTCGGCTGGCCGTACCGCGTCGTGGACTTCGTCGGCGTCACCGCGATACGCGTCGGCGGGATGACCTTCTCCCCCTCCGGTGCGGCCCAGAACAGGCCGCGCGCAGCCTGGCTCAGGCCGCCCTTCGGGTGGGTCCGGAAGAACACCGACGTGCCGAAGACCAGCGCTTTGGCGCCCGAGGCCGCCTCGCCGGAGATCACCGAGGCGTTACCCGCAGCGACCTCGGGACCGTTGGTCGCGTTGGTGGAGCGCCAGTGACCGGCGAGGAGCGGATTCCCCGCGCCGTAGCTCTGCTCCGCCTTGGTTCCCTCGCCGAGATTGGTGAACGAGACCGCGGGATACACGAACGACGTGTCCTGCTTGTAGGGCTCGAGCACCGACCCCTCCGGCGTGTCGACCGCGACGATGCCGTTGCCGGAGCCGTTGCCGGCGACGGCGGTCGCAGAGAGCAGGCCGAACGCGTTGGCCGCGGTGTACGCCGACGCCGTGCGACCGACGATGGAGCCGCCCTCGTCGAGCCAGCTCTGCACCGCCGCCCGCCCGGTCGCCTGCGCTCCCGAGAAGGTGAAGGCGGCGCCCACCCAGATCACATCGACGTCGTCGAGGACCGCGGGGTTGCTGTTCACGCCGGCGGCGGTGATCTGCACCAGATCGTCGAAGCCGAGTTCCGTGAGCGAGAGCCGATCGTCCTGGTTGCCCACGTAGGCGACCTTGAGATCCGACAGGCCCTTGGCGCTCGGCTTGCTCAGCGCCGCGAGATCCTCGGATCCCGCCTGCTCCACGGCGATGTCGAACTCGGCAGCCACCGCGGCGACCGCCTGGGCATCCGAGTCGGCGACCACCACGGATCCGTCCTCGATCATCGTGACCGCGACGCCCTGATCGAGCAGCTCGTTCACCGCCTGGTAGTCGGCGACGCCGGCGAGCTCGAAGGTCGAGTAGCCGCCGGTCGACGGTGCCGAGTGGTTCGGGTTCACCGCGTCGATCCGGGTGGCGGAGCCGATCGCGGGATCCGTCACCAGCCCGACCTTGTCGACGTCGGCGCCCCAGATGTAGCCGAGGCTCCACGCCGAGATGTCGTACATCGACGGCAGCTTCTGCGAGATGTCCTCGCCCAGATCGAGCAGGGCGTTGGCGAGACCGCGCAGCGGCTGGTGCATGTCGACCACATAGGAGCCCTTGGGATAGGTCGTGCCCCCCACGGTCGTATCCGCGTCGAGCGTTCCGACCTCGAGGCCGACGTCGATCAGTCGCTGCACGAGTCGATTGGCATCGCTCGCCGAGCGCTGGTCGTCGCCCACGGGAATGACGTAGGCGCGCGGAAGAGTGATCGCCTCCTGGTCGTCGGTGCTGTCCCACTCGGCCTTCCACTGATCCGGGCCCGGCACATCTGCGATGTTGCCGGTGGTCAGCGCGACCTTCGGCTCGCCCTCCACGCCGCGGCGGAAGGTCTCGATCTGGTTCAGCAGCAGGTCCTTGGCGACTGCCGGCCTGTTGAGGTAGTCCACGATCGCGACCATCGTCTCGTAGGAGACCTCGGTGTTGATCTTGGCGCGATCGGCGCTGATCAGCACGCCTCCGCTGCCGGTGTTGCCGGCGTTGCGGTTGCGGCTCCACGGGATCTCCACCGTCGCGGTGATCGCGCCGTAGAAGGCCGCGTACTGCGCCGTGAAGATCGGCGGGAAGTCGTCCCAGCCGGATGGGGTGTCGCGGTACGGGATCTTGATGTAGTCCGTCGGCGTGTTGACGATCGAACCGGTTCCCGTGGCCTTCGGAGCGCTCAGATAGGTGTTGCCCGGGATCTGCTTGCCCGTGACGTGCTTCTCGACCGCCAGGGCGAGGGCGTAGTTGTGCGGAATGTACAAATCGTACTCGTAGTTCGAACCGTGGGGCGGACCCGTCGGCTCCATCTGCAGCACGCTCGTATACCCGTGGAAGTCGGCGTTGTAGATCGCCTGGACGGCGTCGGCGGTCTGCACGAAGGACGCCGTCTCCGGTGTCGTCAGGGTGATCATGTCGCGGTTCGGGTCGAGCCCCAGCGCCGTCGCCCGGGTCGCGTTGGTGCGACCGTCCGGGTTCAGCGACGGCGAGAAGTAGATCCGGTTGTTGCGCAGGATGGATCCGACCTCGCTCATGGGCGCGGTGGCGAGGTACTCGATGTACTGCAGCGCGGCGTCGGTGCCCTCCCACTCGTTGCCGTGGATGTTGTTGCTGATCCAGATCGGGGTCTTGTAGCCGGAGAGCAGTGCCGCATCGCTCTTGGCCGCGACCGGGTTGTTCCGGATCTTGTCGCGCCAGGCGGTCTGCTGAGCCGTGAACGTCTCCGTCTCCGGGGCGGTCACCGTGACGAGGTAGAGATCGCGCCCCTGCGTCGACTGCCCGATCACCTGGGTGGACACGCGGTTGCTGCGCTCCATCAGATCGGTCAGGGCCGGCGCGATATCGGGGTGGCTGACCAGCTCGGGGACGTTCGTGTTGAAGTCCGCCTCGCCGTTCGGGCCCGTCGGATTGTCCCGATAGAAGTTCAGCCGAGGCTGATGCGGGTACGACGTCGGCAGGCTGAGCTTGTCGCTCTCACCCTCCTCGGCCGCCGCGAGCGAGGGCGCTCCCCCGCTCTGAATCTTGGCCGTGTACGGCGCGGACGGCCGATTCTCTGTGCCCGGTCCGCGACCTTCGTCGGCCAGGGCCGCCGGGCCGATCGCGGTCAGAGTCAGCGCGGCGATCGCCACCCCGCTGAGCCCCGCGAATAGTCTTCGTCGACTCATATTTTCCTCTTCACTCTCCACTGAGTTGTCCGATTCGGACAATTGCAGAGTAATCTCGCTTCCGGAGCCGAGTCAAGCCGAGTTCACTACGCGATATGTTGCGGAAACAATATGTTCCGAAATCTTCACCATACTCTGTATGTATCAGATGCAGAGCTCGGCTGGATCGGAACCGCCTCCGATGACCGGGCCCGTCCCGCGCGTTTCCGCGGGATACGGGTCATTCCCGGCGCGTGAGGCGCTGGGCGAAGGCGGTCGTGTAGAGGCACACCGCGGCCGCCGCGGCGAGATTCAACGATTCGGCCTCGCCGTAGATGGGCAGCCGGAGCGAGCGGTCGGCGAGCGCGCGCTCCGCGACGCTCAGACCCCGCGCCTCGTTGCCGAACACCCAGGCGATCGGGTCCCGGAGCGCCTCCGACCTCGGGTGGAGGTCCTCCCCGTGCACGTCGGCCGCGATCACGGAGAGGCCGCCGGCCCGTGCGGCCGCGACCGCCTCGCCGAGCGTCGGCGTCACCGCGATGGGCAGATGGAAGAGCGAGCCGGTCGTCGCGCGCACCACCTTGGGGTGCCAGGGGTCGACGCTGTCACCCGCGAACACCACCGCCCCGGCCCCGGCGGCGTCGGCCGCGCGCAGCACCGCCCCGGCGTTCCCCGGATCCCGCACCTCGTGGAGGATCGCGACCAGACCGACGCCGCGGACCGCATCCTCGACCGGCTCGTCCTCGACCCGCGCCACCGCCAGGACGCCCTGAGGCTGGACGGTCTCCGCCATGGCGGCGAGCACCGCATCGGTCACCCGCTCGATCGGCACGCCCTCCTCGGAGGCCAGACGATCCAGCTCGTACTGCCAGGCCTCGGTGCCCATCGTCGCGTAGACGGTCTCCGCCCGACCGGACCGGTGCTGCAGCAGCTCCCGCACGGCCTGCGGCCCCTCCACCAGGAAACGACCGCTCTGCTGCCGCTCCTTCTTCCGGGCGAGCGCGGCCACGCGCCGCACCCGAGGACTCCTGGGATTCTCGAGGATCTCGCCGGTCATCGTCTCAGCCTAGGGCACGCGGACCGCGCCGAGGCGAGCCCCGCGGGCGCAGACGCGAGCCCCCCGCCGCGGAACGCGCGGCGGGGGGCTCGTGGTGATGGTCGGGGCGCCGATCAGGCGGCGTCCTTCGCAGCGTTGACGTCTTCGGGAAGCGCCTGCTTCGCGACCTCGACGAGGGCGGCGAACGCGGCCGGCTCGTTGGTGGCCAGCTCCGAGAGGATCCGTCGATCGACCTCGACGCCCGCCAGGCCGAGGCCCTGGATGAAGCGATTGTAGGTGAGGCCGTTGGCACGGGCTCCGGCGTTGATGCGCTGGATCCACAGCCGTCGGAAATCGCCCTTGCGCTTGCGGCGGTCGTTGAACGAGTAGACGAGCGAGTGGGTGACCTGCTCCTTCGCCTTGCGGTACAGACGCGAACGCTGTCCGCGGTATCCCTCGGCGCGCTCGAGGACGACGCGACGCTTCTTGTGGGCGTTGACGGCCCGCTTGACTCTAGCCATTTCAGTTCTTCCTTACCGGGTCTTCGTCTTCTGCGCTTAACGGACGAGCAGCCGCTTGGCCTGCTTCGTGTCTGCCGCCGAGAGCACCTGATCGGCGTTCAGGCGGCGCTTCCGCTTGGAGGCCTTCACCTCGAGGTTGTGGCGCATTCCGGCCTGCTGCTTCACCAGCTTGCCGGTTCCGGTCACCTTGAAGCGCTTCTTGGCGCCCGAATGGGTCTTCTGCTTGGGCATCATTCTCTCCTTGCTGTGCGGCGCACCGCGCGATCACATGTGTCACGGCCGTGCGGCCGCTGGTCTCCGTCGGCCTACTGCTCGTCGGCCGCGTCGGCTTTCTCGGCCTTGCGGCTGGCCTTCTCCTCGGCGCGCCGAGCGTTCTGCTCCGCCTTCGCCTCGCTCTTGTTCTTCAGCGGGGCGACCACCATCACCATGTTGCGCCCATCGATCCGCGGGTTGCTCTCGACAGTGCCGAACTCGACGATGTCCTCGGAGAACTTCTGGAGCAGGCGCACCCCCAGTTCGGGACGAGACTGCTCGCGACCCCGGAACTGGATCATGGCCTTCACCTTGTCGCCCTGGGAGAGGAACCCGATGGCGCGCTTGGTCTTGGTCTCGTAGTCGTGCGTGTCGATCTTCAGGCGGAACCGCACCTCTTTGAGGACGGTGTTCGCCTGATTGCGGCGAGCTTCCTTTGCCTTCTGGTCAGCCTCGTACTTGAACTTGCCGAAATCCATGATCTTCGCGACGGGCGGGTCGGAGTTCGGGGCGACCTCGACCAGATCGAGGTCGGCATCGGCCGCGAGACGCAACGCCTTGTCGATCGGCACCACCCCGACCTGTTCGCCGCCGGGGCCCACAAGTCGCACCTTGGGGGCGCGGATTCTGTCATTCGTACGGGGATCGCTGATCGCCTGCTCCTCACATCTCGCTGCATCGGCTCGACCCTTGCGGGTCACACGCTGGGCGGAGATAGGAGGAACGCGCACGCACGGTCCCACACCCTTTTCCTGCTGCCGGTCAACGCTCGCCCGGAGCCTCAGCTCCGATCCTGCCCTGACCGACGGGGTGTCAACAACCCGGTAGCCTGTGTATCGGCGACGGGTGGGAGTATCTCCACTTACGGGTTCGCGGCGGAATGCAGCGAACCTCATAGAGATTAGCAGAGCAGCGGCGAAGAGTAAAGCCTCCGTCTCCGGGGTCGGGTAGACTGAACGACGTGCAAGAGAATCCGCGGGCGATCGCCGAGAACGAGGAGCCGGCCGCTCAGGCCGCCAGGGACATCGCCGAGGTCCCGGCGGTGGAGGTCATCACCGCCGCAGCGGTGAACCTGCTCAGCGCGGCGGCCGTGAAGTGCGGTCTCGCCGACGACCCCGAAACGCAGACCGATCTCGATGAGGCCCGCAAGCTGATCAACGCCCTCGCCGGGCTGATCTCAGCCGGAGCGCCCGAGATCAGCGACTCGCATGCCCGCCCGCTCCGCGACGGCCTCCGCTCGGTGCAGCTGGCGTTCCGCGAGGCATCGGCGATCCCCGACCCCCCGGGGAAGGGGCCGGGCGAGAAGTACACCGGATCGGTGGTCTGATGCTCGGCGGGGTCGGCACCGACCCGCGGCCGGGACCGACCGCGGCACATACGGCGCGCAACGCGATGCGTTGCCCTGAGCGCCTGGGTGCGGGCGAGAAGTGCACCGGATCGGCGGTGTGATCGGGAGCATCCGTGCCGGCGTCGCCGACTCGCTGGGCGTCGGCCTCGGCATCTTCCCGCTCGGGATCGCCCTCGGCGTGCTCGTGATCCAGGCGGGACTGCCCTGGTGGCTGGCGCCGGCCCTGTCGATCGGCGTGTTCGCCGGCTCGGTCGAACTGCTGCTGGTGAGCATGATCGCGGCGTCGACCCCCCTCGTCACCATCGCGGTGACGGTGTTCGCGATCAATTTCCGCCACGTCTTCTACCCGCTGTCGTTCCCCATCCAGGCCGTGAGACCCGGCCTCGGACGCGCCTACTCCGTCTACGCGATGATCGACGAGGCCTACGCCACCTACGTGCTCCTGCCGCCGGAGAAGCTCTCCTCGGCGCGCATGCTGACCGGCCAGTTCCTCATGCAGGCCTACTGGGTCGCGGGAGGGATCGTCGGCGTGATCCTCGCCTCCGTCCTGCCCGAGCCGATCGAGGGCTTCGAGTTCGCCCTGGTGGCGCTCTTCATCGTGATGACGCTCGACGCGGCGCGCTCGAAGCGCGAGGTCCCCTCGGTCGTCCTGGCCGGGCTCTCGGTCGCCATCGCCATGATCGCGTTCCCGGGCGCCGAGGTGCTCGCCGCCCTGCTCGTCTTCACGCTGCTGCTCGTCGGACGCTACCTCTGGAAGCGGGATCCGGACGCCGCTCCGGATGGCGACCGGATGCGACGGGGTGATCCCGGGCATGCCTGAGCTCTGGTACATGATCGCGGCCGTCGCCGTCGCCGGGATCATCACGATCCTGCTGCGCGCGCTGCCGTTCGCGCTGCTGAAGCCGCTGCGCTCCTCGCGCTTCGTGAAGGCGCTCGGCCGCTGGATGCCGGCCGGGCTGCTGCTGATCCTCGCGGTGGTGATGCTCTCCGGCGAGTTCGCCGCCCGCCCGGGCCGGGCCTGGATCGTCGTTGCGGCGGCGGCCGTCACGGTGCTGGTGCACCTCTTCGCGGGGCGCCGCGCACTGCTGAGCATCTTCGCCGGCACGGGCGTCTACGTGCTGCTCCTCAACCTCTTCTGATGCTCTCGGATCCGTGCCCCAGCACCGGAGGCGCGCCCTAGCGGACGACCACGCGCAGCGAGTCGACCCGCTCCGCGATGACGTCGGCGGCGGCCCATCGCCGCTGAGCCTCTTCGAGCAGTCGTGCGAGGTCGTCGCGTTCGAGACCCGGCCGCAGGCGGAGGATCACCTCGGTCTCGGGAGCGAGGAGTCGCGCCTGAGGGTCGCCCGGGGCGAGGTCGAGCGCGAGGACCGCGGGTTCGGCGCTCAGCGCTGACCGGAACGCCGCGCGCACCTCCGGATCGGCCCAGGGCGGGAGGGGGCGTCCGCCCAGCGCCAGCTCCCGGAGCTGAGTGCGCCGCACCCCGAACTCGTGATCCGGGGAACCGGGATCGACGATGATCAGGTCGGTTCCCTCCTGCGCCGCCGCGACCGCGGCCTGCGGCGCCGGAACCGGAATGGGGCGGGCCTCGGGGTTCCAGGCGCGCATCGTCTCGACCGAGCTGAACACCGGCATCACCCGTCGGCCGTCCGGCGCGGAGACCGTGACGATCGAGAGCTCCTGCGTCTTCTCGACCGTGCGTCCATCGGGTGCCGTCTCGAAGTCGCCCGCCTCGGCGAGCAGCGGGATCAGCAGTCGGACGCGCGCGAGCGTTTCGATGGCGCATGCGTGCGCCTCGGCGAGCCCCGCAACGCCTCCGTCCTCCGCCGCGCGGCGGACGTCGAGAACGGCCGTCCACCAGGATTCCGAGGGACGGCCGTCATCGTCGGAGAACGCCGCACCGTGATGCTCGAAGGTGCGTCCGGCCCAGGGGAAGCCGGCGGAGTCGGTTTCCCCTCCGGGAACGAGGCTCTCGGGCACACCGGTCGCGCGGGGCGCGTCTCCGGTCGCGGGCAGGCGCTTGATAGCCACGGGACCCCGGCTACGCACCCGCCACGTCGAGGGCTGCGGGGAGGGTGAACGCTCCCGCGTAGAGCGCCTTGCCGACGATCGCCCCCTCCACGCCGTGCGGCACGAGCTCCCGCAGCGCCGCGATGTCGTCCAGGCTCGATACGCCTCCCGAGGCCACGACGGGACGGTCGGTGCGCGCGCACACCTGCTTCAGCAGTTCGGTGTTGGGCCCGCGCAGCGTCCCGTCCTTCGTCACGTCGGTGACCACGTACCTGGGGCAGCCAGCCGTCTCCAACCGGTCGAGCACCTCCCAGAGGTTGCCGCCCTCCTGGGTCCATCCGCGGGCCGCCAGCGTCTCGCCGCGCACGTCGAGCCCGACCGCGATCTGCTCGCCGTACCGGGCGATCACGGCTCGCGTCCACTCGGGGTTCTCGAGGGCGGCGGTGCCGAGGTTCACGCGCTTCGCGCCGAGCTCGAGCGCGGCTTCGAGGCTGGCATCGTCGCGGATGCCCCCCGAGAGCTCGATCTTCACGCGCTTCGACTGCTTGACCACCTTGCGCAGCACGCCGGCGTTGCTGCCGCGGCCGAAGGCGGCATCGAGGTCGACCAGGTGGATCCATTCCGCGCCCTGCTCGATCCAGTCGAGCGCCGCGTCGACGGGGCTTCCGTAGTTGGTCTCGGTACCGGCTTCGCCCTGCGTGAGCCGCACGGCTTTGCCGTCCGCGACATCGACGGCGGGCAGGAGCTCGAGCTTCGGTCCGGTGCTCAGGGTGGTCATCGTGGTCACTCTCTCTACAGGCTTTCGATCCAGTTGCGCAGAAGCCGGATGCCGGCCTCGCCCGACTTCTCCGGGTGGAATTGCGTGGCGGACAGGGGGCCGTTCTCGACCGCGGCGATGAAGCGCTCGCCGTGCTCGGCCCAGGTCACCTTCGGCTGGGATGCGGGGGTGCGCCCGGTCAGGGTCCACTCGGTCGCCGCGTAGCTGTGCACGAAGTAGAAGCGCTCGTGCTCGACGCCGGCGAAGAGGCGCGATCCCGGCGCCGCCTCGACCGTGTTCCAGCCCATGTGCGGCAACCGCTCGGCCTCGAGCTGGCGGACGGTGCCCGGCCACTGCCCCAGGCCGGCAGCCTCGATCCCGCGCTCGATCCCGCGCTCGAACATCACCTGCTCCCCCACGCAGATGCCGAGCACCGGGAGTCCCCCGGCGAGTCGACGGTCGATCAGCTCGTCCCCCCGGATCTCCGTGAGCCCCGTGACGACGGCATCGAACGCGCCGACGCCGGGAACCACCAGGCCGTCGGCCGCCATGACGAGCTCGGGATCGCGACTGAGCGTCACCCCGGCCCCGGACCGCTCGAGCGCCTTGACCGCCGAGTGCACGTTCCCCGAGCCGTAATCGAGGACGACGACCTGTTTGGCGTCGGCCGAGAGACCATCGGCACCGTCGAGGAGGGCGGCGACCCGTCCGTCCCGGCTCACAGGGCGCCCTTGGTGCTGGGCACGCCTCGGACCTGCGGATCCAGCGCCTTCGCCTGGCGGAACGCGCGCGCGAACGCTTTGAACTCGGCCTCGGCGATGTGGTGCGGATCGCGGCCCTCGAGAAGCCGCAGGTGCACGGTGAGCCTCGCGTTGAGCACGAGCGCCTCGAAGAAGTGGCGCACCATGCTGCCGGTGAAGTGCCCTCCGATGAGATGGTATTCGAAGCCGGCGGGCTCGCCGCCGTGCACGAGGTAGGGACGTCCGGAGATGTCGACGACGGCCTGGGCGAGCGCCTCGTCGAGGGGCACGAGCGCATCGCCGTAGCGGCCGATGCCGTGTTTGTTTCCGAGGGCGTCGAGCAGCGCCCGGCCGAGAAGGATGCCGGTGTCCTCCACCGTGTGGTGGATGTCGATGTGGGTGTCGCCGCGGGCGCTGATCCTCAGGTCCGTGAGCGAGTGCCGCGCGAATGCGGTGAGCATGTGGTCGAAGAAGGGCACTCCGGTCTCGATGTCGGCCTCGCCGGTGCCGTCGAGGTCGACGCTCAGGCTGATCTGCGACTCGCTCGTGCTGCGCTCGAGCGTCGCGGTGCGGGATTCACTCATGCCCTCCAGCCTATCCCGCTCGCGCCCGGCCCCTCGCACCGATCCAGCGCGCCAGACGGCGCGGTTGCGGATCCGCGGGTGCTGAGTTGTGCAGGGTGTGCAGCGCGCGCACCCTGCACAACTCAGCACCGTACGGAGCCGGACCGCTCACGCGCGGGCGCCTCCGGGGCCGAGGGCGCGAACGGCCTCGAGAAGGGTGCCGGTCTCGGCCTCCGTGCCCGCGGTGATACGCAGGTGGCCGGGGATGCCGAGATCGCGGATGAGGATGCCGTGCGCCCGCAGCGCTTCGAAGGTGGCGGTCGGGCTCTCGAATCCGCCGACGAGCAGGAAGTTGGCGCCCGAGGGGTGCACCTCGTAGCCGAGTTCGCGCAGCCCCGCGGAGAGCCGGTCGCGCTGGGCGCGGATGTCGGTGACCGTGGCGAGCATCTCGTCGGCGTGCCTGATGGCGGCGATGGCGGCCGCCTGCGTCAGCGCGGAGAGGTGATACGGGAGGCGGACGAGGCGGAGCGCGTCGATCACGGCCGGGTCGGCCGCGAGGTAGCCGAGTCGCACACCGGCGAAGGCGAAGGCCTTGCTCATCGTGCGCGAGACGAGCAGACGGGGGCGTCCGGGCAGCAGCGACGCGGCGCTGGCGCGGCTGCCGTCGAACTCGAAGTAGGCCTCGTCGACCACGAGGATGCCCTCGAAGGCGTCGTAGGCCGCGAGGATCGTCTCGGTGTCGAGCACGGTTCCCGTCGGATTGTTCGGACCGCAGAGGATGGCGATGTCGGGACGGTGCTCTCGCAGCGCGTCGGCGACGTGCGCGGGAGTGAGCGTGTAGTCGTCGAGTCGCGGAATCGGCACCCACCGCGTGTCGGTGCCGTCCGCGAGCAGCGGATACATCGAATAGGTGGGGGTGAAGCTCAGCAGGCTCCGACCCGGGCCGCCGAAGGCCTGCAGAACCTGCTGGAGCACCTCGTTCGAACCGTTGGCAGCCCAGAGCCGATCGGCATCGAGCCCGTCGTCGAGGCCGCGTCCGAGATATCCCGCGAGGGCTTCGCGCAGCTCCCGGAAGTCGCGATCCGGATAACGGTTGACCCCGCGCACGGCCTCGGCGAGCGAGGCCACGATATCGGCCACCACGTCCTCGGGAAGCGGATGCGTGTTCTCGTTGACGTTGAGACTGATCGGTACCGGATCCTGAGGTGCGCCGTACGGACGCTTGCCCACCAGGTTGGCGCGCAGGGGGAGGTCGCTGAGCTGGGTCACTGCATCAGTCTACGGCGTGCCTGCGATCCCTACGTCCCTCAGCGCGCGGAGCGCTGAGGGACACGCCTCAGCTCCGCGTCTCCGAGAGGTCGGCCTCGTGCGCGCTCACCACGCCCGGAGCGTCGCTGTAACGGAGCGGGACCGCCAGCGCCTCGCCCGCCTGAACCTCGGACCCCTGAAGCTGATTCAGCCTCACGATCTCGGCGATCACATCACGGGGGTCCGAGGCGCTGTCGAGTTCGGTGGCGACGGTCCACAGGGAGGCACCGGGCTGAACCACGATGTAGCCGTAGCTCGCGCCCTCCCGAGGTTCGGCCTCGTTCGAGGCGAACGCCCGGGTGCTGCCGAGCGTGACCGCAATCGCGACCGCCGAGGCCGCCAGGAGAACGACCAGCAGGGCGATGACCACCCGGCCCCGTCGCGTCAAGCGGAGCCGGCCCGGACGAGTATCCGCCAGTTCTGCGCTGGTTCGCGATGCGTTCATGGTTGCACCCTCCCTCTCGAATCCCGTCGGCACTCGCCGTCGTATCGAACACTTGTATCGAATCTATCTTCGATTTTATCAAAAATCAAGCACGAGTTCGAAGATTCATCCCGAATATTTTTCGAACAACACTCGAACATATGTTTGCCCCTCTCCGCTTCAAGCAGTTACGATCTGCTCATCGGGACCACTGAAACACCCACCACCGACATTCACGTGTCGCGGCGGGTTCCGACCAAGAGCAAGGAGTGCAGGACATGGCCGCATCGCATACCCGGTCGACGCCGAAGAAGCCCACCGAGAAGCAGCAGGCCATCCTCGAGTTCATCTCGCGCTCGGTGGAGACCAGGGGCTACCCGCCGTCGATGCGCGAGATCGGCGACGCGGTCGGCCTCTCCTCGCTCTCGAGCGTGACGCATCAGCTGAGCAGGCTCGAGCTCGCCGGCTATCTGCGTCGGGATCCGAACCGCCCTCGCGCTCTGGAGGTGCTCGTCGAGCTCGCGGACACCGAGCGCGCGGTCGCCGATGCGCCGCAGATCCAGGCCGAGGCGACCGCCTACGTGCCCCTGGTCGGACAGATCGCCGCCGGCGTGCCCATCACCGCTGACCAGCAGGTCGAGGAGCTGGTTCCGCTCCCGCGCACACTGGTGGGCGACGGGCAGCTCTTCATGCTGAAGGTGGTCGGCGACTCGATGGTCGACGCCGCGATCTGCGACGGCGACTTCGTCGTCGTCCGGCAGCAGCGCGACGCCGAGAACGGTGACATCGTCGCCGCGATGCTCGACGGCGAGGCGACGGTCAAGGTGTTCCGGCGCCGGGACGGGCACACCTGGCTGCTGCCCCGCAACAGCGCCTTCGAGCCGATCCTCGGCGACCACGCCGAGGTGCTCGGCAAGGTCGTGGCGGTGTTCCGCTCGGTGTAAAGGGCAGCCGGACACGGGTCGACGCGGTGCGCATGCGCTCGGCGCCCCGGGCGACCGGGCGTCGATCTGCTCAGCCCTTCTCGGCCTCCTGCAGGGTCGCGAGCGCCGCATCCGCGCGATCCGTCACGATGCCGTCGACGCCCATGCCGACCAGCTCGGCCATGCGCTCCGGGTCGTTCACCGTCCACACGTGCACCTCGACGCCCGCCCGATGCGCCGCGTCGACGAGTCGCGGTGCAAGCACGCGGATGCGCCCCTGCCGCTCGGGGATCTGCAGAGCGTCGACGCCGGCGAACGCGTTCGCCTGCAGGATCCGCGAGCGCGACGCGACCGCCAGCAGGATGCGGACGAGCGCTCCCCGACCGGGCGAGGTCGCCGGACGGGAGGCTCCTGGAACGGCCGCCGCTGCGCGGAGCGCACGGCGCCGCACCCGGTCGGAGAAGCCGGCGACGAGGACCCGGTCGGCGTGCGGCGCGATGATCCGGCCCCCCGGATCCGCGGCCGCGAGCGACTTGACGTCGATGTTGAACCTCGATCCGGGGAAGGCCTCGAGCGCGTCCTGCAGGGTGAGCAGCCCGCCGCGCCCGGACATCAGCGAGACGAGTTCGCGGTGCTCGACCGCCGAGACCGGCCTGGGATCGCCGACGACCCGGCGGAGATCCGCGTCGTGGAACAGCACCACGACCCCGTCGCGCGTGAGGCGGCAGTCGGACTCGAGATACACGGCTCCGGCGTTCCGTGCCGCGGCGAACGAGGCGCGGGTGTTCTCCGTGATCCCCCGCGCTGCGGCGTCCTCGGTGACGAGCCCGCGATGCGCGAGCACGCGCGGTCGAGGCGCGGCGCTCAAGTAGGGGTGCGGCATGCCCCGTTCAACGGCCCGGCTCGAGAGGGCCGAGCGCCCGCTCGATCGCCTCGATCACCTGCGGCGCATCGGGCTCGGTGCGCGGGCCGAACCTGCGGACCTCTCCGTTCGGCGCGATGACGAACTTCTCGAAGTTCCAGGTGATGCGGCCTGGCTTGCCGTTCTCCTTCGGCACCTCCACCAGTCGGCGGTAGATCGGGTCGGCGTCCCTGCCGTTGACCCGCACGCGCTCCGACATCGGGAAGGTCACGCCCCAGGTCGTCGAGCAGTACTCCTGGATGCGATCCTCGGATCCGAGCTCCTGCAGGAACTGATTGCTCGGGAAGCCGACCACCGTGAAACCCCGGTCGGCATACCGCCGCTGAAGCGCTTCGAGCCGCTCGTACTGGGGCGCCAGCCCGCAGCGGGAGGCCACGTTGACGACCAGGGCGACCCGTCCGGCGGTCAGCTCGCCGAAGGTCGTGACCCGCCCGTCGATCGTCGTGACCGGCAGATCCTGGACCTCCGCGACGGAGGGAGTGTTCTCGTCCATGGTCCTGCCATCCTAGTACCGCGCGGACGACGGCGGGGCGTCGATCGGCCGGGGTCTCAGGAGCGCGCGCCCGAGCAGCAGTGCCCGTCGCCGCAGTTCGGCGACGTCCGCCTCGACGAGCCCCGTGCCCATGTCGTACTCGTAACCGTCGAAGAACGCCAGGTAGGCCGCCACGGTGTCGTCGATGTCGCCCACCGGGTCGAGCTCGCCCGAGGCGGCGCCGTCCTCGATCGCGCCGCGCACGATGCGCTCCCAGGAACGGTAGACCCGCTCGAGCTGGGGTCGGAGCTCGGGATGACCGGCGACGGCCGCTCCGAATGCGATCCACATGAAGCTGTGCTCGCGGATGTCCGTCACCGAGCAGAGATGGTCGACCAGTGCCTCGATCCGCTCCCACGCTCCCCGAGGTGCGGCGCTCGGCCGGGCGAAGGCGCTCAGCAGCTCTTCGCTCAGATGCCGGATGGCCTGCGCGAGCAGTTCGTCGCGCGTGTCGAAGTAGTGCTGGATCAGCCCGACCGACACCCCCGCGCGTCGGCTCACCTCGCGCATGCGCACGCCGTCGTAGCCCTGCTCGGCGATGCACTCCGCGGCGGCGGTGAGGATGATCTTCCGCCGCTCCTCGGACAGGCGATCGGAGAGGGCTGCGGCGAGCGCGGAGGTCATGACGGTGGCGACTCCTCGTCGGACGGGGAAGGCGCGCGGCGCGCCTGGCGGCAAGTCTACTCGTGCAGCCCGGCGAGCCTGGATCCCAGACGCGCGAGCACCGAGGTGCGCGAGGCGTCGCGCCGCTCCTCGATCCGATCGGCGTAGGCGAACAGGCGATACATCGCGTGCACGCCGAACCACCGGATCGGCTCGGGCTCCCAGTTCCGGGTCTGCCGCCCGGTCCAGGGCAGGCTCAGGTCATCGTCTCCGGGCACGGCCACCGCACCGGCGAGGCTCTTCGCCGCGAGATAGGCGGAGGTCACCCCGTGGCCAGCATAGCCCTGGGCGTGCCCGAGCCCGTGCTCCCGGTCGTAGACGACCGAGGCGCACCAGTCGCGCGTCACGCCCAGCACCCCCGACCAGGCGTGCGCGATCCCGTGCCCCTCCGTGGCCGGGAACATCGTGTGCAGACGCGCGACGAGCGATTCGACGGTGCCCCGGTCGACCCGCCCCTCTCCGCCGGTCCCCGACCCGAAGCGATAGGGGTTGCCGCGCCCCCCGATGAGGATCCGGCCGTCGTCGGTGCGCTGCGAATAGCTGAACACGTGGGCCGCGTCGCTGAACAGCTCGAACCGGTCCCAGCCGATCTCCGACCACACGCTCTCGGGCAGCGGCTCCGTGACGATGATCGAGCTGTTGATCGGGATGATGCGCCGCGGATCCGGGGCGAGCTCGACGGAGTATCCCTCCGTGCACCGGAGCACGCTCGCGGCGCGCACGGCGCCGCGGGACGTGTGCGCCGCGCCGGGGGTGATCGACGTGACCTCGGTCCGCTCGAAGATCCGCACGCCGCGGCGCTCGACCGCGTCGGCGAGTCCGCGGACCAGGCCGCCGGGATCGAGGCGGCCGACCGTCGGGTAGAAGAGCCCGCCGACGGCTCCGGAGACCCGGATGCGCTCCTGCACCTCGGCGGAGGAGAGCTCCTGCCCCTCGTCGTCGCGGTATCCCCATTCCCGGTCGGCCGCGAGCCGGCCCCTGAGCCGCTGCATCGCGGCCCTGTTCCTGGCGACCACCACGTTGCCGCTGCGAATCGCCCCCGCATCGATGCCCTCCCGCGCGATCACCTCGAGCACCTCGTCGACCGCTTCGAGCATGCGGCGCTGCAGCGCTCGTCCGGCCTCGCGCGTCCCGGCGGTCCGGGAGAAGGTGCGCCGGTTCCCGGGAACCAGCGGGGAGAGCCACCCCGCGTTCCTCCCCGACGCGCCGTATCCCGCGGTCTCGCGCTCGAGGACGACGATGCTGAGATCCGGGCGGGCCTCGCTGAGATGGTAGGCGGTCCACAGTCCCGTGAAACCCGCGCCGACGATGCAGACGTCGGCCGTCGCCTCTCCGCCCAGGGCGGGGCGGGCGGCGTCGAGCCGACCCGGGCGGAGGCCCCGGCTCCGCATCCAGTGGGAGATCTCACCGTTGATCATGAGCCCTCACCTCCCCGCAGCGAGCAGCTGCTGCGTCGCGAGCCCGGTGTCGGCCCCGCGGGCGCCGGGCCCGTCGTCCGGCACCACCACCGCCTGCCCGGGCCTCCAGCCTACGCGCACGTGATCCCCGCCGCTCACCCTGAGCGCCGCTTCGGTGCGGGGTGCCCGGACTTCGAGCTCACGGCCGTCGTCGGTGCGCACCAGGTAGAGCAGCGCCGACCCGATGTAGATCACGTCGGCCACCGTGCCGGCGATGGAGTCGGGCCGGGGGCGGTCGCGCTCCCCGGGCGGGACGGACTCGATCGAGAGATCCTCCGGACGCAGCACCAGCACGCCGCGGCCGTCCCTCAGCTCGGCGCGCTCGGGCAGGCCCCCGTGCCAGCCGGTGCCGATGAGGCTGCCATCACTGCCGACGGCGCACGGCAGCAGCACCGATTCACCGATGAAATCGGCCACGAAACGGGTGCGGGGCGTCTCGTAGAGGTCGCGGCTGGTCCCCAGCTGTTCGATCGCGCCATTGTTGTAGACGGCGATGAGGTCGCTCATCACGAGCGCCTCCTCCTGATCGTGAGTGACGTAGACGACCGTGGAGCCGAGATTGCGGCTGATGCGCATGATCTCGATCTGCATCTGCGTGCGCAGACGCTTGTCCAGCGCCCCGAGCGGTTCGTCCATGAGCAGCAGCGGCGGCTCGAAGACGACGGCCCGGGCGAGCGCCACGCGCTGCTGCTGGCCGCCGGAGAGCTGCTTGGGGAGGTGCCGCGCGCGGTTGGCGAGCTCGACCATCTCCAGCGCCTCGCGGGCCTTGCGGAGGGAGTCTCGGCGGCGCATCCCCTGCATCTCGAGCGGGAACGCCACGTTCTGCTCCACCGTGAGGTGCGGAAACAGGGCGTAGTTCTGGAAGACCACCCCGATGCCACGCTTGTGCGGCGGTATCTCGGAGATATCGCGTCCGGCGACCTCGATCGTGCCGCGATCCTGGAGGGTGAACCCGGCGATCATGCCGAGCGTGGTGGTCTTGCCCGAACCGGACGGGCCGAGCATCGTGAGGAACGTCCCCGGCTCGAGAGCGAACGAGACGTCGTCCACCGCCGCCTGGTCGCCGTAGTACTTCGAGATGCCCCGGACCTCGAGCGCGTGCGGCGCCTCGGACGCGGAGCTGGCGCGCGCGTCGGCGCGCTGGACATCTGACATCAGTCGTTTCCCTTCTGAAGTCGACGCATCGAGACGAGTGCGACGATGGAAAGAACGGTGAGAAATACGCCGACCGCGGCGAGGGCGGGCGTGAGCTGGGTGCGCACCTGGGTCCACATGAACACGGGCAGCGTGCGCGTCTGCGCATCGGTCAGGAAGATCGAGACCACCACTTCGTCCCAGCTCATGACGAACGCGAACAGGGCGCCGGCGAACATCCCCGGCGCGATGAGCGGAAGCGTCACCCTCCGGAACCGGGTCCACGGACTCGCGCCGAGACTCGCCGCAGCCCGTTCGTAGACGGGGTCGAGCTGGGACAGCGTCGCCGTCACCGTGACCACGACGAAGGGAAGCGCGAGGACGCTGTGCGCCAGGATCAGACCGAGCACCGAGCCGTCGAGGTACCAGCGGAGGAACAGCACGTAGGTGCCGATGCCGATGATCACCGGGGGGATGATCATGGGGCTGACGATCACGGCGGTGATGGGCAGCCGCCACCTCGCCGAGACCCGCTGCAGCCCGAGTGCGGCTGCCGTGCCGACAGAGGTCGCCAGGATCAGCGTGCCGACGGCCACCTGCAGGCTCACGAGCGCCGTGGCACCCCAGCTGCGGTCGGTGAGGATCTCCTCGAACCACCGCAGCGACCAGGTTTCGGCGAACACGCCGAGCACCGAGGAGTCGTTGAGCGACATCGGGATGACGATCAGCGTGGGCAGCATCAGGTAGGCGGCCACGAGCGCGGCGAACGCGCCGAGGAGCACCCAGCGGAGTCGGATCCTGCTCATGCAGCGCTCCTTCGTGTCGAGCCGATGCGCTGCACGGCGAGCAGCAGCGCCAGGGAGATCAGGGTGCCGACGAGCAGCACGAGGCCGAGCGCGCTCGCCATCACCGGACCGTAGCGGGTGACCTCCTGCACGATGGTCTCGCCGATCATCGCATCGCGGGCGCCGCCGAGCAGCGCGGGGGTGATGTAGAAGCCCAGAGAGAGCACCAGCACGAGCACCGATCCGGAGAGGACGCCGGGAACGCTGAGCGGCAGGAAGACCCGCGCGAACCGGCGGAGCGGACCCGCCCCCAGACTGCTCGCGGCACGGAGCACCGATCCGTCGATCTGTCCCATCGTGTTGACCAGCGGCAGCACCATGTAGGGCAGCAGCACGTGCACCATGCCGACCAGCACCCCGACCGGCGTGCGGATCAGCTGCAGCGGGCCGTCGACCAGTCCGAGGGCCTGCAGCGCCTGGTTGAGGATCCCGGAGTCCTGCAGCAGGCCCACCCAGGCGAAGCTGCGCACCAGGAGGCTCGTCCAGAACGGCAGCAGCACGACGCCCAGCATGACCAGGCGCAGCCGGGGTCCGACCCGCGTGAGGACGTAGGCGTACGGGTAGGCCAGGAGCAGGCAGAACACCGTCGTGAGCACCGCGGTGCGCACGGTGTTGCCGAGCACGAGACCGTAGACGGGCGAGGTGAAGATCTCGACGTAGGTCTCGAATCCGTCGCGCAGACTCGTCTCGACCATGAGGCCGAGCGGGACGAGGAAGAAGAGCGCGAGGAGCAGCGCGGCGGGCAGGAGAAGGAGCCAGCCCGCCCGCCGCGCCTCGGCCGGGGCCTTCGTCAGCCGAGCAGCCATTCCTGGAACTTCCGGTCGGTCTCCTGCTGGTTCGCGCCCCACCACTCGTCGTCGACGGCCACCTGCGTGTCGAGGTGGTTGGTGGGCCGGTTCTCGTTCTGCCGCACCTCCGGGTCCTCGGCCGCTGCGGCGTTCACGGGCCCGTAGTCGGAGAGCCCGGCGAAGGCCACCTGGGGATCCTCCTGCAGCAGGAAGCCGAGCGCCTGCTGGGCCGCCGCCGCGTTGGGCGCGCCCTTGGGGATCACCCAGTAGGCGTCCACCTGCAGCCAGGAGTCCCAGTTGATTCCGACCGGGGCCTCCTTGCCCGCATCGACCGCGCGCCCGACCCAGACCAGGCCGATCGACGCCTCGCCCGAGGCGAGCAGCTGCTGCGACTGCGCGGAGGTCTCCCACCAGACGATGTCATCCTTGATCGTGTCGAGCTTGGCCAGCGCTCGATCGATGTCGAGCGGGAAGAGCTCCTCGGGAGCGACCCCGTCGGCCAGCAGGGCCGCCTCAAGCACCCCGCCCGAGACGAGCTTGTTGAACAGGCGCTTGCCGGGGAACCGCTCGGTGTCGAAGAGGTCCTCCCAGGTGGCGGGGGCCTCGGAGTACTCGTCGCTGCGGTAGGCCAGGACGGTCGCCTCGATGTCGGCGGCGACCCGATACTCCTGCGCAGCGCCGGGGATCAGCTGATCGCGGTCGACCGCGTCGTAGTCGACGGGCTCGAGGTAGTCGGCGTCCGCGGTGGTGCCGAAGTCGTTGGCGACGAGCACGAGATCCCAGGTGGGCCGACCCGTGTCCACCATGCTGCGCAGCTGTGCGTAGTCGGTGGGGCTGTCCTCGACCACCTCGATGCCGGACTCGGCCGTGAACGGCTGGAAGAAGGCCTCCGACTGGGCCTCCTGATACGGTCCGCCGTATGAGACCACGGTGAGCGAGTCGCCACCGCTTCCGCCGTCGGACCCGCCTCCGGAGCATGCGCTGAGCGCCAGCGACGCAGAGGCCGCGAGGCCGAGGACGAGGATGAGCTTCTTGCGTTTCATCTGTTTCTCCTTTGTTCACTCCGATGTGGTGGAGGTCTTCTCTTCACGCGAAGCCGCGCGGCGCCCGTCGTGCCCGACCCCCGAGGGCTCAGCGACGGCCAATGCCGCGAACCGGACATCGGCGAGCGAGTAGCTCACCTCACCGGTCGCCGAGCCCACGACCGCGACGCGGGCACCGGGATCGGGGCGATCGGATCGCACGAGTTCGTGCGATCCGCTCTCGGCGTAGGCGAGATGGAGCAGGAGCTCCTCCGCCGGGCGGCGCGGCCCCGCGACGCAGACGAGATCGGCTCTGATCCGGCTCGGAGAGCCTGTGGTGCGCACGCCGGTCGCCCGCGACCAGCCGGTGACGCGCCGCAGCTGTGCGCTGGGCACGATCGCCGCGACGGTCACCCCGCGCCGTCGCAGCCGCTCCGCCACCGCTTCGCCCCGGGCGTCGGCGACGACGACGGCGCGGCGCCCGGGCCGGACCAGTTCGATATCGGCGAGCCGAAGCGCGCCGTCGGCGAGCATGACGCCCGGCAGGTCGTGCCCGGGGACCATCAGCGGCACCTCGTAGCCGCCGGTGGCCAGCACGAGCGCGTCCGGACGCAACTCGAACCTCGTCCGGCTGCGCTCGTCGACGACCGGGACGAGGCCGTCGATCCATCCGAGCGCGAGGCCCTGCAGCAGGTGGATCCGCGCGTGCGCACGAGCGGCCCGCAGCAGTTCGTCGACGAGCTCCCCCGGGCTCCGCTCGGCGCCGCGCTCGTCGACGACGGCTTCCGTGCGCACACGCCCGCGCCCGCCGATCATCTCCTGGTCGACGAGCGTCACCTCGGTGCCGGCATCGGCCGCCGCCAGGGCCGCGGTGAGCCCGCTGACCCCGCCGCCGATCACGAGCAGCCGCGGCTGAGCCGTCTCGACGCGCGCAACGACGGCGCGCTGGGCGGCCTCCGCGCTGGGCCGACGACCACCGCCCGCGAGCACGGCGAGCAGGCGTCCGGCGATCTTGCTCAGCCGGGGCTGCCGGGCGAAGAGCCTGAACTGGAACCCGGCCCGCAGCATGGGCCGCATCAGATCGGCGGCGCGCAGCAGATCGAACGATGCCGCCGGCAGTCCCTGCTCGCGCCGCACCTGTTCTCCGCCCCGCACCGGGGCGGTGCAGGAGGTCGTGGCCGGCATGCCGTCGATCTTGAGCGGGCAGTCACCGCAGGCGCCGAAACCGCAGGTGTATCCGCGGGGCCGATGGTACTTCACGCTCCGGGAGAGCGTGCGCACGCCGGTGGCGTGGAGGGCCCCGGCGATGCTCTGCCCGGGTCTGGCCGGCACGTTCCGTCCCTCGAAGGTGAAGCCGAGCTCCGCGCCGTCGGTCATCGGGCCTCCTCGGCTTCCAGTTCGGCGTCGACGACGAGGGATCCCTCGCGGATCCACTCGCCGCTGCGCGTCCGCTCGATGCCGAACGGCCGCAGCCTCGGGTCGGTCTCGCCGGTCGCGATGTACTCGGCCAGCAGTTGCCCGGCGGCCGGCGCCCCCATGAAGCCGTAGACCCAGCCGACGCTCAGCAGGTACCCCGGAATCTCGGGCACCGGCCCCATGACCGGGGCCAGATCAGGCGTCTGGCTGACCGTGCCCGCCCAGTGCCGGAGCAGGCGGACTCCGGCCAGCAGCGGGAACAGCCGCACGAACTTGGTCGCCATGTCCTGCAGGACCGTCCAGGTGCCGTTGAGGCTGGTGGTGGCGTCGACGCGGGGCAACTCGGTGCCGCCGACGAACTCGCCGCGCCCGGTCTGATGGCAGTAGCCGAGCAGTTCGAGCGCCGCGACTCCGGGGGTCAGGAAGGGACGCACCGGCTGCGTGACGATCATCTCCAAGCGGGCCGCGACGAGGGGCATCGACAGATCGACGAGTTCGTTGACCGCGAGGGCGTCGCCGCCGGAGGCGTTGACGACGATCCGCGCGCGGATCCGACGCCCGCGCGCGGTCTCGACGCCGACGACCGCGTCCCCGGCCCGCAGCAAGCCGGTCACGCGCTCTCCGGCCACCACGTGGACGCCCATCCTCGCGGCGTTCTCCAGATACCCGGCCACGACCGAGTCGTGATGGGCGAATCCCGCCTCCTGCTGGATCACCGCCCCGCGCACGAGGTCCGGGTTCGCGGCGGGCAGCAGCCGCCGGGCCTGCTGCTGGTCGAGGAGCTCGGAGGGGATCCCCCGCGACTCCTGGAACGCCCAGTCGTCCCGGCACTGCTGCCACTGCTCCTCCGTCGAGGCCACGACGGCGTATCCGGTCCGGTTGAAGAGCAGGTTGACGCCGAGCTCCTGGGACAGGGTCAGCCATTTGCGGCGCGACAGCTCGAAGAGGTCGCACCACTCCCGCGAGGAGAAGGCCGAGCGGATCAGTTCGCCGTTGCGTCCGCTGGCGCCGCTGCCCGGCCAGGAGCGGTCGAGCACCAGCACGTCGCCGTGCCCCCGCTTCGCGAGCTCGTACGCGATCGCCAGACCCTGCACGCCGGCGCCGATGATCACCGTGTCGTAGCCCGCACGGGGCTCGTCGCGGGACACGCCGGGGAGAGCCATCAGCCGTCCCTCTCGTCGACGCCCGGGCACGTCCGGGGAGGGCGGGGCGCATCGTCGGCGGATTCGCCGCTCGCGAGCCGCGCACGCTCGGCGGGGGCGAGCAGGGCTCCGAGCGGCACCGGTGCCGCCGGCAGGCGCGCCGCCGGTCGGCGCTGCTCCCCGACGCGTTCGACGCCGCGCTCGACGAGGATGCTCTGCACGAGCGGCGAGCAGAACTTCCCCTGGCACGCTCCCATGTACACGGCGGTCGCGCGCTTGATGGTCTCCGGGTCGGTGTGCCCGTGGTCGATGGCGTCCTCGATGTCCGCCCGGGTCACATCGTGACAGGGGCAGACCACTGCGCTCCGCATCGCATCCTCACGAGCCACGTTCACTCACCTCATCGTGTCGGCATCCTCTTCGACAGGCACAACAATACAAGCATATTGCTACCAATACAAATTTATTGCCCAGCTCGGATCGTGTGCCGCACCCCGCCCCGATCTGCCGCACCGCCTCGGACGGGCCGCGCAGCAGCAGGTCGGATCGTGCCGCTAGGCTCGAAACATCCGAGCCAGCCGCGACACCGCGTCTGTCGGCCCACGATCACGCCGAGGAACGGAGAGCGCTGATGGATCCGGCCGCACCCCCTCACCGCCGGGTCGTGATCGCGCCGGACTCGTTCAAGGGGTCGCTCTCGGCCGCCGAGGCCGCGGACGCCCTCGCGCGCGGGTGGCTGCGCGGCTCCCCCGGCGACCGTGTCCTCGGCCTCCCGATGGCGGACGGCGGAGAGGGCACGCTCGACGCGGTGCTCCGAGCCGTCCCGGGGTCCCGGAGCGTGCCCGTCCGCGTCGACGGGCCCAGCGGATCCCGTGTGGACGCGCACTGGGTCCGGTTGCCGAACGGGGACGCCGCGGTCGAGCTCGCCGCGGCGAGCGGGATCCTGCTCCTCCGGCGCGACGCCTCGGGGAGGCCCGAGCTGCGTCCGCTGGACGCGCACACCCGGGGCACCGGGCAGGCGATCCGTGCGGCGATCGAGAGCGGGGCGCGACGGGTGTTCGTGGGCCTGGGCGGAAGCGCCTCGACCGACGGCGGAAGCGGGATCCTGCAGGCGCTCGGCGTGCGATTGCTCGATCGCGACGGGACGGAGATCCCGCCCGGGAACAGACATCTGACGGAGGCGGCCCGCGTCGACTTCTCCGGTCGGGTGACGCTCCCTCCGGACGGACTCGTCGTGTGGAGCGACGTCACGGCGCCGCTCCTGGGAGAGCTCGGCGCGGCGCGCGTCTTCGGCCCGCAAAAGGGAATGGACGAGGCGATGATCGCGGACGCCGAGCGCGGGCTTCAGCGCCTGTCCGACGTGCTCGGCGGGGACCCCCGCGCTGCCGGCGCGGGTGCCGCAGGGGGCGCCGGCTACGCCCTCGGCCTGCTGGGCGGCGTGCTCACGAGCGGCGCGGAGGCCGTCGCGCGGATGATCGGTCTCGAGGAGCGCATCGCGGAGGCGGACCTCGTCATCACCGGCGAGGGGCGCTTCGACCTGCAGAGCGAACGGGGCAAGACCGTGTCGCGCGTCCGCGCGTCGGCCGCCGCGCACCGCCGCCCGGTGGCCCTGATCGCGGGCAGGATCGAGGCGCCCGTCGACGGCTTCGCCTGGTCCGCTTCGCTGACGATGCTCGCGAGGCCGGGCGAGTCCCCCATGCGGGACGCCGCGCGCATCCTCGAACGGGCCGGTGAGCAGCTCGCAAGCAGATGCTCCTGAGCGGTCTTCCGCGGCGTCGGGCCGCGTCGCCCCAGGGTCCGCGGAGGATCGCCTCTCCCCCGGCCTCAGTCGAAGATCTCGCCGAGGAGGCCTCCGAGGATCACTCCCCCGAGCACCGGTCCGAGGATGTTGCCGCTGTCTCCGAGCGGAGACCCGCCGCGACCGCCCCGCGGTCCGTCTCCGCGGCCGCCGCGGGGGCCCCAATCGTCGTCGTCCGGGCGGGAGGAGTCGATGTCGCGCTGCGCCAACTGCACGGCCTCGCCCGCGAGCTGCGCCACGCGGCGAGCGAGCTGCTGCGCCTCCTCCCTCGTCTCCTCGGAGGGGATGAGCGGTTCGATCTCGGTCCGGATCCGCTGCGCCTCCGCGAAGCGCGTGCGGGCGTCCGCGCCGATCCAACCGCGATGCCCGTTGATGAGACCGCTCGCGACGCCGAGCGCGCGATCCGCGGCCGCGAGATCGTGGCGCACGTGCTCGATGCTCGGCAGCGGACGCGCAGCGCGCTCCCGAGCCCTGGCGACCGCCTCGTCCAGCGCCGCGTTCGCTCCCGAGAGCGCCGCGAGATCCGCGAACGGATCCGACGCCGCGCCGCCGGAGGCGAGCCGGCCGAGCGCGGCCTCCAAGCCTCGCATCGCCTCGGCGACGGGCGGCGAGCCCGACAGGCCCGCCGCCGCGATCAGATCGCCGCGCGAATCCGCGATCACCTCCGCGAGGGTGCTCTGCGCGCGCATCGCCTCGATCTCGAACTCGTCGACGCCGTCGATGATGGCGTCGGCCCGGCGGACGGTCTCGATCGCGGTCTCCAGTGCGAGGTTGGCCTCTTCGTTGCGCCCGGCGGCCCGGCGGCGCTCCGCGACGTCGGCGGAGTGCAGCGCGAACTCGAGCACCCGTTCGGCCTCGTCCGCGGTGATCCGCACGCGCTGCAGGGCCGCCTCGCTGTAGTGCCGCTGCAATCGGGCGATGGTCTCCCGCATCTGCGGCAGCCGCTGCTGCAGCTCGGCCGTCTCCCTGCGAATTCCGGCGAGGAGCTGCGGCGCGGCGCGCACGCGCTCGATCTTGGCCTTCAGCGGCTCGGTGCGCTCATCGAGCACCTCCTCGGCCCACTCGCAGAGCTGCACGATGCGCGCGTTCCGGGTGCGCAGCTCCTCCGCCGTATCCGGGATCTCGTCGTGATTCAGCTGATGGAGCTGGAAGGCCTCGGTCAGGTGCTCTCGCACCGCCTCGAGGCCGACGCGCAGCTCCGCCGTGGCCGGCTCTCCGAGTTCCGCGACCGCGAAGGCGAGTTCGTCCTGAGTCACCCGGATGCGCTCGTCCGCGGTGACCAGCGCGGTGCGCGCGCGCAGCGCGAGCCCGCTGTCGGCCGCCGCGAGACGCGCCTCCTCCTCGCGGTCGCGCCGACCCCAGAAACCTGCCATGCAGAAATCTTAATCGGGTCCGGCCCGGATGAACGCTGAGTCCGGGGAGCACGACCGCCGCGGCCGAGCCGCGCTCAGCGGATCCGCAGCGCGGCGGGCTGGATCTCGATCCCGATGCGGGTGGTCTCGCCGAGATCGTCGCCATCGACCTCGAAGACCCGCGGCTCGGCGAGCTCGATGGTCAGCGTCGTCACGCGCCGATGGGCGGCGCTCTCGCTGCTCTCGGCCTGATCCGCGGCGCCACCACCGGAGATGAGCCGTTTGAGGCCGTTGTCCCACACCAGGTTGCGCAGCGTATCGGCCCATCCCGCGATGCCGTCGGCGCTGAGCACGAGCAGGTCGAGCTCCCCGTCCGAGGGGTCGGCGTCGGGCAGCAGCGTGATCCCGCCCTGCAGAGTGCCGCAGTTGCCGACGATGAGCGTGTGCGCCTGCTCCTGCGCGGCGTCGCCGCCGTCGAGGGCGAGTTCGATCCCGATCACCTCGCTCGCCGAGACGGCGCGGCCGAGCGACTCCACGTAGGCCAGCCAGCCGGCGCGGTCCTTGAGGTCGTCGTCGGTCTCGGTGATCATATGGGCGTCGATGCCGAACCCGGCCATCACGGTGAAGGCGTGCCGCTCCTCGCCGTCCGGCGCCGCTATGGTCGCCCAGCCGAGGTCGATCGTCCGCGGCTCGCCCTCGAGCGCGCGGGAGATGGCCGCGGCCGCATCGTTCAGCGGCACGTCGAGGTTGCGGGCGAGCAGGTTGCCCGTGCCGAGCGGGATGATGCCGAGGTCCGCCGACGCGCCCGCCTCGGCGAGTTCCTCGGCGACGGCGCGCACGGTGCCGTCACCACCGGCGGCGAGCACCAGCCCGGCCCCCGACTCGAGCGCCTTGCGCGTCGCCGAGCGACCCGGATCGTCCTCCGCCGTCTCGAACCAGTGGGCGTCCACCGCGGAGTCGCCGGCCGCATCGACCAGGGCCTTCTCCAAGTCCTCGCGACCGGCCTTCGAGGGATTCCAGACGATAGCTACACGTGCACTCATGTCGGTGCTCCTTCCTGTCTCGGTTGGATCACCATTCTCCCGGAATTGCCCGAGAACGGCATCTGCGGCGTCCCACCGGGATGAGTCCGCCTGCGAAAGAGAATTCGCACAAGCAGTCAGCACCGGGCGAGGGTGCTCCTTCCTGGGTCTCGGAGATTCTCGGGGAACCGCACCCTCTCGGCTGCGAAGACGCGGTCAGCGCGGGTAGGCCGTTCGCGGCCGAGGCGCGGTTCACCGCGGGAGGCGGCGCCGAGGCGCTGATGCTCTCGACTGCGGCCGCGCCCCCAAGAGCACCGTTGTCGCCGTCGACGAGCCGCTGGGCCCGGGTGCTCTGATCCGCCCATCGGTCATCCTGATACCGGACCCCGCCGCCGGCCTGAACTGGCTGACCTCGGCGGTGACGCTCCGCGCGAGAGCGGTCGGCTCTTCGACTGAGCGGATCAGCGCACGCCGAGCGTCGGTCTCACCCGCGGAGTTCACCACCGGTAGCGCGCGGAGGGGTGCTCCTCGCCGCGCGTGCGCGATGCGCCCTCGCCGTTCAACCGTTCCCGGAAGGTCACCGGAGCGGTGTCCTCGGCATCGACCAGCCCCCTGCCGCGCAACTCCGGGACCACCAGATCGACGAAGTCCCGCGCGAGCACCGGCGGGATCGGATCGGCGATGTTGAAGCCGTCGACCCCGGTCTCGTCCAGCCAGCGCTCGAGCGCATCCGCCACCTCGACCGGATCGCCCACGAAGACCGGACCCGCGCCGCCGAAGTTGTTCAACTCGGCGATCTGCCGCGTCGTCCACTCCCGCTCGGCGTCCACCGAGGTGTACAGATCGAGCATGCCCTGGATCGCCTCGGTCTCGGCGTTCTTGAGCGGCAGGTCCGGATCGACCTGCGAGAGATCGATCCCGAAGAGGGCGCTGAGCTGCGCCAGTTCCGCCTCGTAGTCGAAGTAGCTCCGGAAGTCGGCGAGCTTGCGGTGGGCCTCCTCGGAGGTGGGCGCGACGACGACGGTCACCATCGAGAGGAGCTTCACAGCATCGGCCGGACGGCCCGCCTTCACCGCCCGCGAGCGGATGTCGTCGCCGGCCGTCCGCGCGTGCTCGGGGCGGTCGCTGACCAGGAACACCCCCTCCGCGTGCTGGGCGGCGAAGTCCCGTCCCCGCGAGGAGGCCCCGGCCTGGATGATCACCGGTGTGCGCTGCGGCGACGGTTCCGTCAGGGCGATTCCCGGGACCTCGAAGTAGCGGCCGCGGTGCTCGATCGGCCGCACCCGCGTCGGATCGGTGAAGACGCCAGCCGTCTTGTCGCGCTGCACGGCGTCGTCCGCCCAGCTGCCCTCCCATAGCTTGTAGGAGACCTCGAGGAACTCCTCCGCGATGTCGTAGCGCTCGTCCTTCGAGATCTGCCGGTCGTAGCCGAGGTTCCGGGCGGCGGACTCCAGCGCCGAGGTGACGACGTTCCAGCCGATCCGCCCGTGCGTGAAGTGATCGAGCGAGGCGAAGGTGCGAGCCAGCAGATACGGTTTCTCGTAGGTGGTGGATGCGGTCACCGCGAAGGAGAGCCGATTGGTCGCCTGAGCCAGCGCCGGCAGCAGCACCACCGGATCCGCCATCGGGATCTCGGTCGCGGTGCGCAGCGGCACCGCGGGGCTGCCAGCGTAGGTATCGAGCGCGCCGACGACGTCGGCGAAGAACAGGAAGTCGAAGCTGCCCCGATCGAGGATCTGCGCGACCTCGATCCAGTAGTCGACCTCGTTGTACCGGTGCGCCTGCGAGAGCGGGTGCCTCCAGAACCCCTGCGTCGTGTGTCCGATGGTCACCTGGCGAAGCGCGCCGAGGATGATGCGATTCGTCATGCTCCGGGTTCCCCTCGCTCGAGCCCGCGACGGCCGCCGAGCACCCAGCTGTCGAGCGAGCCATCGTACAGCCTGATGTCGTCGCGGCCGATCAGAGCCAGGCCGAAGATCAGGCCGGTGGCCGAGACGCCCGCGCCGCAGTAGGCCGCGACCGGGCCGCCCTCGCCGGCGGCCGACAGGACCGGCGCGGCGGCCCGTTCGATCTCCTGCGGATCGGCGAAACGACCGGAATCGAGATCCGCCGCCACCGGCCAGGGGATGTTCGCGCTCGCAGGAATGCGGCCGGCCGTCGTACCGTGGGTCGGCACCTCGCCGGTGAAGAGTTCGTAGGGCAGGGCGTTGACGAGCAGGCCGGGGGCCTCCCCCGAGCTGATGCGCTCGACCTCGCGCTCGTCGATCACCAGTTCCTGCCTGGGCCGAGCCGTGAATTCAGCCGGCACCGGCGACGGGATCTCCTGCGACACCGGCAGCCCCGCCGCTGCCCAGCTCCTGAAGTTGCCGTTCAGCACTCGCACCCGGTCGAACCCGAAGTAGCGGAACAGCCACCAGAGTCGCGTCGCCCAGATCTGCCACCCGTCGGTGTAGACCACCACCCGGCTCTCGTCCCCGACGCCGAGGGCTCCGACGGCTCGCGAGAAGCGCACCGCGGAGGGCAGGGTGAACTGGAGTCGATCGTGCGGGTCGGAGAGCTCGCCGACGAGGTCGACGAACAACGCGCCGGGGAGATGGCCCTCCTCGTACGCGCTCCGGTGCGGCACCGGTTCCCCGTCGACGTAGTGCACGCGGACATCGAGCACGACGAGGTCGTCAGCGCCGACCTCCAACTCCTGCGCCAGCTGATGAGGATCTATCAGAAGCGTCTGATCGGCCATGGGTCTTCCCTTCTCTCGTGGTGATGCGCCCGAACTCGGGCTCAGATGGTTCGTGGTCCGGCCTCAGCGTCCCTGCCTCCGCGCGGGATGCCGTTCCGGCAGCCGCGGTCCGCGGCCGGGGAACAACTGTTCGCGGAAGGTTCCGGAGCGGCGTCCGCGCCGCGCGAGCCCGCGCTCGCGCAGCACCGGCAGCACCTGATCGACGAAGTCGAGATAGCTGCCGGGCGTGGTCACATGGATGATGTTCAGGCCGTCCACCCCGGCTCGAGCCCACTCGGCGACGCGATCCGCGATGGTCTCGGGGCCGCCGACGACGCGCTGCGACCAGGCCCAGCGGGCGAGCTCGCGGAATGTCTTGGGCTTTCCCGGGGCGCTGTCGAGCAGCCCTTGCACCGCACCCTGCACGCGCCGACTCTGGAATCCCTCCACCGGCTGGTCGAGATCGATGCTCGTGAAATCGATGCCGATGGTGCTGCTCATATGGATCAGCATGGCCTGCTCCACCAGCTCGTCGTCGATGTCAGTGCTGAGTCGCTGCGCCTCCTCGTCGGTCGAACCGACCACGAAGCTCAGTCCCTGGATGAACCGGAGGTCGTCCGCTCGCCTCCCGTGCTTCGCGAGCAGCGCTCGCGTCTCGCCGATCACCCTGGCTGCCGAAGCGGGGTCGTGACCGGCGATGAAGGTGCCCTCGGCATGCCGGGCCGCGAAGTCGCGCCCCACGGGGGATCCCCCCGCCTGGAAGAGCACCGGGGTCCGCTGAGGCGAGGGCGCCTGCTGCTGCACTGCGTCGACGGTCCAGTGCGCGCCGCGGTGGTGGATCTCGTGCAGCTTGCGATCATCGAGGTATTCGCCGCTCGCGCGGTCGGCGATGATCGCCCCCTCTTCCCAGCTCGTCTCGAGCAGAGCGTACACGACCTCCAGGTACTCCTCGGCCATCGCGTAGCGTTCGGCATGCGGGGAGATCTCCGCGAGACCGACGGCGCGGGCCTCGGTGCGGCGCGAGCTCGTCACGACGTTCCAGCCGATCCTGCCGCCCGACAGATGGTCCAGCGTGGCGATGTAGCGTGCGAAGACGAAGGGGTGCTCCTTCAGGATCGAGCTGGTCAGCACAAAATTCAGTTCGCTGGTCCGGGCGACGAGGGCGGGGACCAACGCGGCGGGATCCCCCGCAGGGAATTGCACGCCGTACCGTGCGGCCTCCCGCCAGCCGCCGGCGGTGTCGTCTCCGAAGCCGAGCACGTCAGCGAAGAAGATCGCGTCGAAGCCACCGTGCTCCAGGGCCTCCACCAGCTCGGTCCAGGCGCTCAGATCGTTGAAGTCCACGTTCCGGGAGCTGGGATCGCGCCATTTCCCGTGGTGGATGTGCGAGAGGTTCTGCGTCAGGAACGCGTTCAGGATCAACGGGCGAGGCGACATCCCTATTCCTCCTCGGTGACGGCGGCGGTGTGCGCGGCGAGCGCGTCGAGCAGCTGCTTCTCGAGCCGAACGACATCCGGCTCGAGCAGAAAATCACGGTCGCGGATCCGGCTGTCGCGCGGCACCTGGAGTTGGGTCGCGATTCCGGCGGGTCGTCCGGCGAGCACGAGCACGCGGTCCGAGAGCAGCAGAGCCTCGCGGATGTCGTGCGTGACCAGCACCACGGTCCAGCGGTGGCGATCCCACATCCGCGCCATCCACTGCTGCAGTTCGAGCCTGGTGATCGCATCGAGGGCGCCGAACGGCTCATCGAGGAATACGAGCCCGCGCTCCTGAACGACGGTGCGCAGGAGCGCGACGCGCTGACGCATGCCCCCGGAGAGCTGCCTCGGGTAGAGACGTTCCGTGCCGGACAGGCCGAATTCGGCGAGCAGAGAAGCCACCCGGCGTCGCGCTTCCGCGCGCGGCACGCCGCGAAGCTGCAGCCCGAAGGCGGCGTTGTCGACGATGCGCTTCCAGGGGAGCAGCACGTCGCGCTGCGGCATGAATGCGAATGCGTCGGCGTCGGGGCGCTCGACCGGACGGCCGTCGACTTCGAGCGCACCGGCATCGGCGCGGAGTCCTCCGGTCAGGATGGAGAGGAGCGTGCTCTTGCCGCTGCCGCTCGGCCCGATGATGCTGACGAACTCTCCGCCCCGCACGCTGAGATCGAGATCCCGCAGCACCGCGCGTCCATCGAAGCCGTGGCTCAAGCCGCTTGCGCGCAGCTTGGGCGTGATCGACGCATTCATCGGGTCCTCCCCTGTTCGATGCGCACCCAGGGCACGGTGACCCGCTCGATCACCAGCACCACCGCGTACAGCAGGAGCGTCAGCAGGCTCGAGACCACGACTGCCGCGAGCACGAGGTCGGTGCGGAACGAGGCCTTGGACTGCAGCATGAACACGCCGAGACCGGACACCGCACCGGCGTACTCCGCGAAGATCGCCCCGACCACCCCGTAGGTGATCGAGATGCGCAGCCCGGAGAAGAACGACACGGTGGCCGACGGGAGGCGCACGTGCCGGAACACGCTCCAGGCACCGGGCCGGATCGAGCGCACGAGGCGCTCCGCATCGGGATCGCTCGAGCGATACCCCTGCAGCAGGCTGATCGTCAACGGGAAGAAGGTCACCAGCGCGACGAGCAGCACCTTCGGGAGCAGCCCGAACCCGAACCAGAGGATCACCAGCGGTGCGATCGCGACGATGGGAAGCGTCTGGCTGATGATGAGGACGGGCAGCACCGCCCGGCGCAGCGCAGCCGAGAAGTCGAGCAGCAGCGAGATCAGGAAGGCCGCGACGAGCGCCAGCGAGAAGCCGAGCACCGCCGCACGCAACGTGGGCCAGGTGTTCGCGAGCAGCGCCTCCCGCGAATTCCAGGCCGCTTCGAGCACCGCGACCGGCCCGGGGAGCAGCCGCACGGGAATCACCCCGATGCTCGCGATCACCTGCCAGAGCAGCAGCAGCGCGGCGATGAGGGCAAGGGGCTGGAGCACCGAACCCAGCGCTCCAGCCCTGATCCCGACGACCCGGTTAGAGGTACTCATTCGTGTAGTAGCTCTCCCAGTCGGGCGCCTCGGTCACGATCTCGCCCGAGCCATCCGTCAGCAGTTCGGACTCCAGGAGGAATCCGCCGAAACCGTCCCAGGCCTCGGGGTCGTGGGAGCCCACAGCTCGGTCCCCGTTCTGGAAGTAGCCCTCGTCGATGAGCTTGTCGAGGCTGGCGCGCACCAGTTCCTCGGACTCGCCGAGCGTGGTCGTATCCGCGTCGATCAGCAGCTGAGCCGCCTCTTCGCGGTTGTCGATGGTGTACTGATAGCCGCGTTGCGTGGCCTGCACGAAGGCCTCGACCTTCTCGGGATCCGCGGAGATGGTCTCGTCGCTCGTCGCGATCAGGATCGTCTGCTCGTTCGGGATGCCGAAGTCCTCGTATTCGAACACCTGGAACGGCTGGCCGGCCTGCTCCTGCAGGATGCTCTCCCAGGTGGTGATGGCCGCGGTGAAGTCGATCGATCCCGCCTCCAGCGCGTCGTAGGCTCCGGTGGTGAGGGTCACCTCCTCGATGTCTCCCTGGCCGCCGTCGTTCTTGATCACCTGCTGCGCGAGCTTGTGATAGAGCGGAATGCCGAAGCCGCCGTAGAGCTTGCCGTCGAGATCGCTCGGCGAAGCGATATCGTCGCGATCCGGCAGGGTCACCAGTGCCCCGGTCTCCTTCTGGACGACCGCGAAGACCGACGCGAGGTCGGCTCCCGCGGTGCGTGCCTGCTGGACCACCGCCTGCGTGCTCACGCCGAAGTCCGCGGAGCCGCTCTCGATGAGGTCGGTGGTGGGCGACGACGCGTACGGCAGGATCTCCAGCTCCAAGCCGGCCTCCTCGTAGTACCCCAGCTCCTCGGCGACATAGATGCCTACGTGGTTGGTGTTGGTCGTCCAGTCGAGTGCGACGGTGACCGGAGTACTGTCGGTCTCTTCACCCGCCGGCGATTCCTCGCTCGCAGGAGAGGAGCACGCAGTCAGTCCGAGGGCCAGCGCCACCGCGCCGAGTGCCGCCACTCCCTTTCCCCGTCTGTTGGGCGCGATGCCTCGCGTGATCTGATCCATTTCCTACTCTTCTCTCGTGCCGTGCTTCAGGTGGTCTCGATGCGGGTGCTCGGCGAGATGCGCCGCAGCGGGCGCGGCCCGCCGTTCTACACCCTCGAGAAGGACTGTATTCGGATCGTTGCTACTGTATACAAAAATGCGTAATAGTTCTTCACAACTCACCCATTCGATAGGGTGTGCTTCGGCGAGGAGGAGACGGATGACCGAGGATGCTCAGGCGAGGGGCGGCGCCGACGTGCCATCGGCCACCCCCTACGAGATCATCCGCGAACGCATCCTGCAGGCCCAGTACCGCCCTGGCGAGCTCCTGCGCGAAGTTGCTCTGGCCGATGATCTCGGCGTGTCCAGAACCCCTGTGCGGGAGGCGCTCTTCCGTCTCGAGCACGATGGTGTGCTGAGCCGCTCAGCCAAGGGCCTCCGAGTACGCGTCTTCTCCATCGACGAGATCGTTGCCGTCTACGACGCCGCCATCGTGCTCGAGGCCGAGGCGGCCCGGCTCGCTGCGCTGCGGCGCACGACCCAGCAGATCCTCACACTGAAGCGCATCGCAGACCAGGCCGCGGCGCAGGTCGCCGCGCACGAAGATCCGCTGCGTCTCATGGACAGCTGGCACTTCCAGCTCTGGGAGGCCGCGCAGAATCCCAGCATCACGGATCTGCTCTCCCGGCTCTCGGCTCAGCTGTTCGGTCTTCCCACGCCGAAGTCCCGATTCGACTACTGGCAGGAATCGGTGGAGTCGCACAACGCGATCAACGCCGCGATCGAGCAGCAGAGTCCTGACGAGGCCTCGCGGCTGATGCGCCGGCACATGGAACACGGACGGGACTCCGCAGCCCGTCTCCTGATGGAGTGATCGACTGAGCGGGTGACGGATCACCGCGGATCGCGGATCGCGGCCTGGAACAGCGGCCAGCCGCTCTCGCTGTGGGTGATGGTGAGCAGGAACGGCCGATCGAAGTGCACGGCCGCTGGGGCGGCCTGGGCCGAGAACGTCGAGATCCCGACCTCCGTGGCGGCCGCCGCGACGGTGCCCGCCTCGTCGACGCGCAGCACTGCCTGCTGCACCGCCTGATCGAGGCACAGCCGAGTGCTCCCCCCGGCGATGCCCGAGAGGTCACTGCGTCCGCTGCCGCAGACGACGGCGGAGACCCCGGCCTGCTCGAGCGCTCCGCTCTCGATCAGATCGAGCGGCGTCTCGGCCTCGATGTCGATCTTCGGCAGCGAGAGCGCGAGCGGCACCGGCTTCGCCGCATCGAGCTGCTCGGCGGCCTCGGCCAGCAGCGCCGGCGTCGCCGCGGCGGGGTCGGTGCCCTTCGGCGGCAGCAGCAGATCGCTGTGCGCACCCTCCTGGTAGGGCAGGCGCACCGCCACCCAGCCACCGCCGAGCTCGGCGTGGGCGAACACGCCGCCTTCTCCGCCGGAGGCGTGCATCGTGTCGACCTCGACCCGCTCGCCGCTCGGCAGGGTGAACGGCCGACGGTAGCTGCTGCCCGCATCGAACGGGGTCTGCCATCTCGCGGCGAACAGGATCGCATCCTGCAGCACCACCCGCAGATCCGCGTGGGTGCGGATCGCCGACTCCTCGATCAGTCCGCCCGTGTGCTCGTTCACCCACTCGCTCAGCACGGCCTTGCCCGCGTCCGAGGTCAGGTCCGCGTACTGCACCCCGGCGTCGAAGCCGTCGGCGAGCGCCGCCAGATACTCGGGGAGCACCTCGAAGCCCTCGCCGTTGTGCACGACCACGTTGTTGGCGAGATGCAGGATCGGCCGCTCCGGCAGCTCGTCCGCGGTCGCGTCGAACGGGTCGCCGTCCAGCTCGAGAACCGAGCGCTGCAGCGCCGCGAAGGCATCCCGACGCTCCTCGCCGCTCGCGCCGAGCGCACGCTCCAACTCGTCGAGGCTCTCGCCGCGGGCGCCCTCGCCCAGCATCGCCAGCGCCGTCGCCAGGCTCGCCGGCGACACCACGGCGTTGCCCTCGTCGGGCGCCGCACCGAGCACGGTCAGCCCGAGCGCTCCGGTCGCCGCGACCACCGCGTCCAGCGCTCCGGCGTCGTCCAGTCCGACCGTGCGCATCGACGCGTTCTCGGCCCGCACCGTGCCCTCCTTGCCCGCGACCGGCGTCGTGGCCGGCGCGGCGCATCCCGCGAGCAGCGCCAGCGGCAGCGCGAGCCCCGCGAGCGACCGGATGGGTCGCCGCCCCGCGGCGGAGATCGGCGGCGTCTGCCTCCGTGCGCCGTTCGTGTGCGTCACTTCACTGTCCCCCACTTCGCTGTCCCTTCGAGCTCCGATGCTCGGGGCCGCTCGCGACCCGCTCTCACCCGGTACATCGCTGGAGCCGGCAAAACCTGACACCGTGCGTCCGGCCCCGGACTCCGGATCCGCCGCCTTGCCCGTGCGCACCGGGATGGGCGCGACGGTTCCCGGCTTCGGGAACGTCGGAGCTGATCCCTCGGAGAACGTTCAGCCGCTCAGCCGGCGAGCCACACGGCGCAATCGGTGGGCAGCAGCGCGGCGGCGGGATCCTCGCGCGAGCCGGGGTCCTCCCCGGCGCCGGGATCGCTGGCCACGAGCACCCGCCACCCCGCGGGAATCGTCCAGGCCGGGCCGAGGTTGAGCACCACGCGGGTGGCGCCCGACACCGCGGTCACGTCGAAGGCCACGATCCCGTCGTGCGCGCCCTCGATATCGGCGCCGTCGATCTCGACCCACGCGAGCGACCCCGACCCGAGCCCGCGCTCGCGCCGCAGGGCGAGCAGGCGGCGGTAGAGTTCGAGCGTCGAGCCGGCCGCCCCCTCCTGACGGTCGACGGCGAGCTCGCCGAACACCGGCGGCTGCGGAAGCCACGAGGCGCCGGAGGGGCTGAAACCGTAGGCCGGCGCGTCGCCCTCCCAGGGGATCGGCACGCGGCAGCCGTCGCGGCCGAGCCGCGCACCGCCCGTGCGGCGGAAGGTCGGATCCCGCCGCGCCTCGGGATCGAGGTCGAGCACCTCGGGCAGGCCCAGCTCCTCCCCCTGGTAGAGATAGGCGCTGCCGGGAAGCGCGAGCATCAGCGCGGTGGCGGCCCGGGCCCGCCGCAGGCCGAGCGCGGGATCGGGCGCGGCCACGGGTGCGCCGAGCTGAGCCGTCGCGCCGCGATCGGCCAGCGCGAAGCGGGTGGCGTGGCGGATCACGTCGTGGTTGGAGAGCACCCAGGTGGTCGGCGCGCCCACCGGCTCGTTCGCGCGGAAGGAGGCGGCGATGCTCGCGCGCAGGGCGTCGGCGTCCCACACGGTGCTGAGGAACGGGAAGTTGAAGGCCTGATGGTGCTCGTCGGGCCGCACATAGCGGGCCACCCGGTCGTAGGGCCGGATCCAGGCCTCGGCGACCATCACGCGATCTCCCGGATACTCGTCGAGGATCCGGCGCCACGCGCGGTAGACGTCGTGCACGCCCTCCTGGTCGTAGTAGGGCGCGACGCTCGTCGGCATGGTCCCGTTCGCCAGCTCGTCGCGGGTGAGGCCCGAATCGGGCAGGCCGGGCGCCTTCACCAGGCCGTGCGCGACGTCGACGCGGAAGCCGTCGACGCCGCGGTCGAGCCAGAAGCGCAGAATCCTCTCGAAGGCCTCGCGCACCGGCGGATGCTCCCAGTTGAGGTCGGGCTGCTTCGCATCGAAGAGGTGCAGGTACCACTGTCCGGCGCTGCCCTCGGGCGCCGAAGGACGCGGCGCGGGCTCCTTCGACCAGGCGGGACCGCCGAACTCCGAGGGCCAGTCGTTCGGCGGTCGCGAGGGATCCTCCGGATCCGCATCGCGGAAGTGGTACCAGTCGCGCTCCGGGCTGCCGGGGCCCGCGGCGAGCGCGCGCTGGAACCACGGGTGCTCGTCGCTCGTGTGATTGGGCACGAGATCGATGATCACCCGCAGCCCGAGCTCGTGCGCGCGGGCGAGGAGCGCGTCGGCGTCGTCCAGCGCGCCGAAGAGCGGGTCGACCCCGCAGTAGTCCGCCACGTCGTAGCCGCCGTCCGCCTGCGGCGAGGGCGTGAAGGGCGAGATCCACACCGCGTCGACGCCGAGAGCACGCAGATATCCCAGCCGCGCGGTGATCCCGGGCAGGTCGCCGATCCCGTCGCCGTCCGCGTCGGCGAAGGATCGCGGATACACCTGGTAGATCACGGCGGAGCGCCACCAGGCGGGCGCGGTGTCGGCGGGCGCGGCGGGGGCCGCGCGGTCGGCGTCGGTCACTCGGGTCACCTTTCGTCGGGCGGAACGGTCGAGAGCACGACCACGGACTGCGCGGCCGCCGGGTACGACGAGGTCACCGCGCCGGCGGCCTCGGGGCGCGCGGTGTCGATCTCGACGAACCACCCCGGCGGATCCTCCGGCCCGGGCGGATCGCCCGCACCGCCGTCACCGGGACGCGCATCGGGCTCCGGCAGCCGCACCTCGGTGTCGTCCCCGGTGTTCAGGATCACGAGCACCACGCCCGTGAGGCTCTCGCCCCACGCCTCGCCCGCGGCGCCCCGCACCGCGGCGACGATGCAGCGCTGCTCGGGATCGTGCCAGTCCTCCACGCTGGGCTCGGCGCCGTCGGCGCGCCGCCAGACCACGTCGCGGTGCCCGTCGCGGCGCTCGATGCCGTGGAGGAAGGTGTGCTGGCGCAGCACCGGATGCCTGCGGCGGAGGGCGATGAGCCGCCGCGCGATCCCGAGCAGCTCGGCATCGGGATCCGACCAGTCGACCCAGCCGATCTCGTTGTCCTGGGCGTACGCGTTGTTGTTGCCGCCCTGGCTGTTGCCGATCTCGTCGCCCGCCAGCAGCATCGGCACGCCCTGCGCGATCAGCAGGGTGGCGAGTATCCCGCGCGCGCGGCGGGCGCGGGCCGCCGCGATCGCCGGATCGTCGCTCGGCCCCTCGACGCCGAGGTTGTCGGAGTGGTTGTCGTCGTGACCGTCGCGGCCGTCCTCGCCGTTCGCCTCGTTGTGCTTCCGGGCGTAGGAGACGACATCGGCGAGGGTGAAGCCGTCGTGGGCCGTCACGAAGTTCACCGAGGCGGTCGCGGCGCGGCCCGAGTGCTCGAAGTGCCCGGCCGAGCCGAGCAGCAGCGACCCGAGGCCCACCTGCCCGATCGCGTCGCCGCGCCAGGCCCGGCGCACGCCGTCGCGGAAGCGGTCGTTCCACTCCGACCAGGGGTGCGGGAAGCCTCCGAGCTGGTAGCCGCCCGGGCCGAGATCCCAGGGCTCGGCGATCAGCTTGACCCCGGCGAGCACGGGATCCTGACGCACCGCCTGGAAGAACGCTCCGTTCGGGTCGAAGCCGTGCGGGGTGCGACCGAGGGTCGTCGCGAGGTCGAAACGGAAGCCGTCGATCCCGTACCGCGTCGCCCAGTGCCGCAGGGCGTCGAGCACGAGGCGCAGCACCATCGGCCGGTCGACGGCGAGGGTGTTGCCGGTTCCGGTGTCGTTGACGTAGCCGCCCCCGTCGGTGAGCCGGTAGTAGCCGGTGTTGTGGAGGCCGCGATAGGCGAGCGTGGGCCCGCCGTCATCGCCCTCTCCGGTGTGGTTGAAGACGACGTCGGCGATCACCTCGATGCCCGCCGCGTGCAGCGTGTGCACCAGGTGGCGCAGCTCGACGTCCGCGGCCTCCGGGCGGCTCGCGTAGCGCGGTTCGGGCGCGAGCCAGGCGATCGGCTGGTAGCCCCAGTAGTTCGTGAGGCCGGAGCGCACGAGGTGCTGATCGTCGAAGAACGCCTGCACCGGCAGCAGCTCGACCGCGTTCACGCCGAGCGAGACGAGGTGCTCGACGATCGCGGGATGCGCCATGCCCGCGTAGCTGCCGCGCAGCTCCGCCGGCACCTCCGGGTGCGTCGCCGAGATGCCCCGCACATGCGCCTCGTAGATCACGAGATCGCTCAGCAGGTGGTTCGGCCGGTTGGCGGCGGGATCCGCGCCCTCGGCCGGCCCGGCCACGACCCCCTTCGGCACGACGGCGGCGCTGTCGCGGGTGTCGAGCACGAGCCCGCCGGCCGTGTCGTCGCTCATGAGCGGGTGCCAGCGCAGTGGGGCGTCGAGGGCGCGGGCGTAGGGATCGATGAGCAGCTTGTGCGGATTGAAGCGCGCGCCCGCCGCGACGCGATGCGAGCCCTCCGCGCGCAGGCCGTAGCGCGCGCCCGGCCCGATCCCCCCGAGATGCGCGTGCCAGACGTCGCCGTCGCGGTACGGCAGCTCGATCCGCTCCTCGCCGCCGTCGTCGTGGAACAGGCAGAAGAACAGCCGGGACGCCTCTGGCGCCCAGACGGCGACGTTGACGCCGTAGGCGTCGGGGATCGCACCGAGGGGCTGGGATCGTCCCAGCCCGACCGGGCGCCGCGGTCCGGTGTGCGCCGCGTCGCGACCCGCGCTCATCGGCGGCCGCCCGCGCTCATCGGGCGAGTTCCTCGAACAGCCCGGCGTAGCGCGCCGCGGACGCGGCCCAGCCGAACGGCGCGCGCATCGCCCGCTCGCGCAGGCGCGACCACGCCTCGCGATCGGCGTGCAGCTCGCGCGCGCGGTCGAGCGCCGCGCGCAGCCCGGCGGCGTCGATCGCCCCGTCCTCGCCGAACGAGAAGCCGGTCGCCGTGCCGTCGGCGAGGCGCTCCGGCGTCGCATCGACGACGGTGTCGCGCAGGCCCCCCGTGGCCGCGACGACCGGCACCGCGCCGTAGCGCAGCCCGTAGAGCTGGGTGAGGCCGCAGGGTTCGAAGCGGGAGGGCACGAGCACGAGATCGCCGCCCGCGTACATGCGGTGGCTGAGCGCCTCGTCGTAGCCGATGCGCACCCCTGCCGCGCGCGGGTGCGCCGCGGCCAGTTGCGCCAGCCCGTGCTCGTAGCCGGGATCGCCGGATCCGAGCACGACCACCGCACCGCCTGCCCCGATGAAGCCGGGCAGCGCCTCGAGCAGCAGATCGATCCCCTTCTGGTGGGTGAGCCGGGTGATCACCACGGCCAGCGGCCCGCTCGGCTCGTCGAGCCCGAACTCCTCGAGCAGCGCGCGACGGGCGAGCGCCTTCCCCCGCGGATCGCCGGCGGAGAAGGGCGCGACGTGCGGATCTGCCGCCGGATCCCACACCGCGGTGTCGATGCCGTTGAGGATCCCGCTCATCTCGCCCCTCGCCCGCCGGGCGGCGACGACCCCCTCGAGCCCGAAGCCGAACTGCGGCGTGCCCAGCTCCTCCGCATAGCTGGGGCTCACCGTGGTGACCCGCGCGGCATGCACCAGGCCCGCCTTCAGCGCGCTGACGAGGCCGTGGTACTCGAGCGCGTCCGAGTGGAAATCCCAGCTCGGCAGACGCAGCGGATCGAGCTGGTCGGCGCCGAAGATCCCCTGGAACGCGATGTTGTGGATCGTGAGGACGGAGGGCACCGCGGATCCCGCGTATTTCAGGTACGAGGGCACCAGGCCGGCCTGCCAGTCGTGGGCGTGCACGACATCCGGGCGCCAGCGGTCGACCGTGCCCTCGATCGCGAGCCTCGCCCCGACCCAGGAGAGCGCGGCGAAGCGGACGTGGTTGTCGGGATGGTCGCGGCCCTCGACGGCGTAGGGGCCCCCGGGCCGGTCGAAGAGATGGGGCGCGTCGAGCAGCAGCAGATCGAGCCCGGCGTGCTTGGCGTGCCGCACGGCGGCCGGGCCGCCGAAGAGATCGTCGTCCCGCCAGACCCGACGGGAGCGCCCGGCGCGGTGGAGCAGGCCCGGGTAGGCGGGCATCAGGATCCTCGACCGCCATCCCAGCGGTTCGAGCGCGGCCGGCAGCGCGCCGACGACGTCGGCGAGACCGCCGGTCTTCAGCAGCGGGGCGCACTCCGAGGCCACGGACAGCACGCGGCGCAGCGGTCGAGCCATCCCTCCCCTCCTCTCGTCCGTTCATCCACCGGGTCGGTGATGCGAGCACCGGTCATCGGACCGGCGGCACCCGCAGATGCGTCCCCGATTCGGGGACCCCCGAGGCGCTCATCGCTCCAAGGCGGCGGAGCGCCGGTCCAGCATGGGCTGCGTGACCAGCACGATGCCCCCCGGCGTGCGCCGGAACCACTTCTCGTCCTCCTCCGGATCCTCCCCCACCACGAGCCCCTCGGGGACGCTGACCCGGCTGTCGATCACGCAGCGGCTGAGCTGCGCGCCCCGCGCCACCTCGACGTAGGGCAGCAGCACCACGTGGTCGAGCGAGGAGTAGGAGTGCACGCGGCCGCCGGTGAACAGCAGCGAGTTGCGCACGTCGGAGCCGCTGATGATGCAGTCCCCCGAGATCAGCGACTGGATCGCCTGCCCGCGCCGGCCGTCATCGTCGTGGATGAACTTCGCCGGCGGGGTCAGCTCGGCGTAGGTCCAGATCGGCCAGGCGTTGTCGTAGAGGTCGAGCGCGGGGATGAACTCCGTGAGGTCGATGTTCGCCTGCCAGAACGAGTCGATCGTGCCCACGTCGCGCCAGTAGGGCTCGGTCTCGAGCCCGGTCATCACGCACGACTCGCTGAAGCGGTGCGCATAGGCGTTGCCGCCGCGCACGATCGCGGGGATCAGATCGTAGCCGAAATCGTGCCGGGAGCTCGTATCGTCGGCGTCGAGCAGCAGCAGGTCGCGCAGGAACGACCAGTCGAACACGTAGATGCCCATCGAGGCGAGCGCGCTGTCGGGATCCTCCGGGGTGCCGGGCGGATCGGCGGGCTTCTCCAGGAAGTCGACGATGCGGCCGCGGTCGTCGACGTGCATGATGCCGAAGCTGGATCCCTCCTCGCGGGGCACCGTGAGGCAGCCGACCGTGACGTCGGCGCCGGTCTCCACGTGCTGGCGCAGCATGATCTCGTAGTCCATCTTGTAGACGTGATCCCCGGCGAGGACGATCACGTACTTCACGTCGTAGTCGTCGACGATGTCGATGTTCTGCGTCACGGCGTCGGCGGTGCCGAGATACCACTTGCTCTCCTCGACGCGCTGGCTGGCCGGGAGGATGTCGAGATACTCGTTGCGCTCGGCCCGGAAGAAGTTCCAGCCGCGCTGCAGATGCCGGATCAGCGAGTGCGCCTTGTACTGCGTGGCCACCGCCATCTTGCGGATCCCCGAGTTGAGGGCGTTCGAGAGCGGGAAGTCGATGATGCGCGACTTGCCGCCGAAGTGCACCGCGGGTTTCGCGCGGCGATCCGTGAGCTCCTCGAGCCTGCTGCCGCGGCCGCCCGCCAGGACGAAGGCCATGGTCTGGCTCGAGAGCCGGGTGTGGGCGCCGTTGCTCCGGTTCTGATAGGGATTCACCGTCATGACCGTTCCTCCACGAAGTAGATGGCTGAGAGTGGTGGCAGGGTGAGCATCGCCGACTGGGCCTCGTCGCCGGCCGGCACCTCCTCGGTCTCGATCGCGCCCGTGTTGCCGCGGTTGCCGCCGCCGTAGGCCTCCGAGTCGGTGTTGAGCGCCTCGGTCCAGCGCCCGGGCACCGGGAAGCCGACGCGGTAGCCCGTGCGCTCGACCGGCGTGAGGTTCAGGACGACGACGACGTGGGGATCGCCGGGTGCGCCGCGCCGCAGCCAGGCGAAGACCTGGTCGTCGACCGCGTCCACGAGCAACCACTGGAAGCCGCGGCCGTCGGCGTCGCCGCGGTGCAGGGCGGGCTGCGCGCGGTACAGGCGGTTGAGATCGCGGACGAGGCTCTGCACGCCGGCATGGCCGGGATCCCGGAGCACGCCCCAGTCCAGCTCTGAGCCGTGATCCCACTCGGCCGGCTGCCCGAACTCCTGACCCATGAAGAGGAGCTTCTTGCCGGGGTAGCCCCACATGTAGCCGTAGAACGCCTTGAGATTGCCGAGCTTGTCGGCATGGTTCCCCGGCATCCTGCCGTACATCGAGCCCTTGCCGTGGACCACCTCGTCGTGACTGATCGGCAGCACGAAGTTCTCGGTGAAGGCGTAGGTGATCCCGAAGGTCAGTTGGTCGTGGTGATGCCTCCGGTAGACCGGATCCTTGCCGAAATAGCTCAGCGAGTCGTTCATCCAGCCGAGGTTCCACTTGTAGCCGAAGCCCAGGCCGCCCCGGTCGACGCCGTGACTCACCCCCGGGAAGGTCGTCGACTCCTCCGCGATCATGGCGATGCCCGGATGCTCGCCGTAGGCGGCGACGTTGACGCGGCGCAGGAACTCGATCGCCTCGTAGTTCTCGCGGCCGCCGTCCGCGTTGGGGATCCACTCCCCCGCGCGGCGCGAGTAGTCGCGGTAGATCATCGACGCCACCGCGTCGACGCGCAGGCCGTCGAGATGGTACTCGTCGAGCCAGTAGAGCGCGTTCGACACGAGATAGTTCAGCACCTCGGGCCGGCCGTAATTGAAGATGAGCGTGTTCCAGTCGGGATGGAAGCCCTCGCGCGGATCGCGGTGCTCGTAGAGGGCGGTGCCGTCGAAGCGTCCCAGCCCGTGCTGATCGGTCGGGAAGTGGCCGGGCACCCAGTCGGCGATCATGCCGAGCCCGCGCGCGTGCGCGCGATCCACGAGGGCCGCAAACTCCTCGGGCGTGCCGTGCCGGACCGTGGGAGCGAACAGGCCGATCGGCTGGTAGCCCCAGGAACCGTCGAAGGGGTGCTCGCTGATCGGCATCACCTCGAGATGGGTGAACCCGAGGTCGGCCGCGTAGTCGACCAGCTCCGTCGCCAGCTCGAGGTACGAGAGCGGGCGCTCCCCCGCCGCGCGCCGCCAGGATCCCAGATGCACCTCGTAGACGCTCATCGGGGCGTCGACGGCATTGATCGCGGCGCGCCGGTCGATCCAGCCCGCGTCCTGCCAGCGGTGCCGGCCGAGCGGCCGCACCACCGATCCGGTCGCCGGCGGGTGCTCGCTGCCGAAGCCGACGGGATCCGCCTTCAGCGGGAGCTGACGCCCTCCCTCGCCCAGGATGTCGTACTTGTAGACGGCGCCCTCGCCGAGCCCGGGCAGGAAGATCTCCCACACCCCGGTCGCGCCCCGGGAGCGCATGGGGTGCGCGGTCGGGTTCCAGCCGTTGAAGTCGCCCACGATCGACACCCGCTCGGCATTCGGCGCCCACACCGCGAAGTGGACGCCGTCGGCGCGTTCATGGGTGATCCGGTGGGCGCCGAGCACCTCCCACAAGCGCCGGTGGGTGCCCTCGCCGATCAGGTACTCGTCGATCTGCCCCAGCACCGGGCCGAAGCGGTAGGGGTCCTCCCGCTCCTCGACGGCGCCGCCGGGCCACTGGATGCGGAGACGGTAGAAGGGCAGCGCAGCGCCGACGAACACCGCCTCGGCGTCGGAGTGAGGGTGCAGCTCGGCGCGATCGGTGTCGTTGACCGCCCAGACGCGCTCGGCGCCGGGCAGGTGCGCCACGATGTGGCGGCCGTCGTCGGAGGGGCCGAGCACCGCGAAGGGATCCGCGTGGGTCCCCCCGGCGATCCGCCGAGCCGCGGCTGCGTCGAGTGCGAACGGTGCCGCGCTCTCCCCAGCCATTTCGGTCTCCCTCAGCTTGGCCTATACCCCCATCTAACCACTGAGGGCGGACTCGGGATGCCCCGAAGTGCATAAGTTCGACACATGTTCATGTCGGCGCGCCGACCCGCGGGCGCCGGCACCTTCAAGCAGCGCGACGCGCACCGTGCCCTGAGCGCGTCGGAGGGCGCCCCCGCGCCCGCTCACCGGCGGCCGTCAGCGCGGCGAAAGCGGGGAGCGGCGTTCGGTTCGGGCGGAGATCGCAGTTCGGGAGGACGCTTTCGGGGGAACAATTTCCTCCCGGGCTGCAGGATCCTCCCGAACTGCAGTTCGGGAGCTACGGGGGCTGAACGCGACCCCTACAGCGCGGGGACGATGTCCCAGATCTCGCTCATGTACTGCCGGATCGAGCGGTCCGAGCTGAAGTGGCCCATCCGGGCGACGTTGAGGATCGCCATGCGCTGCCAGCGCTCGGGATCGCGGTAGACCCGGTCGACCTCGGTCTGCGCCGCGTCGTAGGCGGCGAAGTCCGAGGCGACGAGGAACCAGTCGCTGTTCCAGAGCAGATCGAGCAGCCCCCCGTAGCGATGCGGATCCTCCGGGCTGAAGGTCCCCTCGGCGATGGCCTGCAGGACGTCGCGCAGCGGTTCGCTCTGCTCGATCGCGGCTCGCGCGTGATCGGGCTCGGCCCGGCGCACCGCGACCTCCTCGGCGGTCAGCCCGAAGAGGAAGAAGTTCTCGGGCCCGACCTGCTCCCGGATCTCGACGTTGGCCCCGTCGAGGGTGCCGATGGTGAGCGCGCCGTTCAGCGCGAACTTCATGTTGCCCGTTCCCGAGGCCTCCATGCCTGCGGTGGAGATCTGCTCCGACAGGTCGGCCGCGGGGATGAGCTTCTCGGCCATCGAGACGTTGTAGTTGGGCGGATAGACGACGCGCAGCAGATCCCGGGTCTCGGGATCGTCGTTGAGCACCGCGCCGACATCGTTGACGAGGCGGATGATGTCCTTGGCGACGTGGTAGCTGGGTGCGGCCTTGCCGCCGAAGACCTTGACCCGGGGCACCCAGCCGGCGCCTGGATCCCGCTTGATCCGCTGCCAGTGCGCGATGGTCCAGAGGATGTTGAGCAGCTGGCGCTTGTATTCGTGGATCCGCTTGACCTGGGCGTCGACGAGGGCGCCGACCGGCACGTCGACGCCGTGCTCGCTCCGCAGCCAGCCGGCGAAGCGCTCCTTGGCCAGATGCTTCGTCCGGCCGAAGGCCTCGCGGAAGCTCGGGTCGTCGACGTGGCCCTCGAGTTCGCGCAGCCGGTCGAGGTCGGTCTCCCAGCCCTCCCCGATCGTGTCGGTGATGAGACGGGCGAGCGGCGGGTTGGCCAGCTTGATCCAGCGTCGCGGCGTGACGCCGTTGGTGATGTTGACGATCCGCCCGGGATGCCTGGCGTCGAGCGCGGGGAACAGCTCCGTCCTGACGAGGTCGCTGTGCAGCGCCGAGACGCCGTTGACCCGGTGGCTGCTGAGGAAGGCCAGCTCGCCCATCTTCACCTGGCCGTGCTCGATCAGCCCGACGCCCTCGGGGCGGGGCCCGTGCAGTTCGACCTCGTGGGCGTCGAGCCGCTCGATGATCTGCAGGTGGCGCGGCAGCACCTTGCGCATGAGGTCGACCGACCAGCGCTCGAGCGCCTCGGGGAGCAGCGTGTGGTTCGTGTAGCCGAGCACCCTGTTGGCCAGCTCCGCAGCGGCGGCGAAGTCGAAGCCGTGCTCGTCGACGAGCAGGCGGACGAGCTCGGGACCGGCGATGGCCGGGTGGGTGTCGTTCATCTGGATGGCGACGTGCTCGGGCAGGCGGCGCAGCTCGTCGTGCCCCTTGAGGTAGCGGCGGAGGATGTCCTGCACGGAGGCGGAGGTGAGGAAGTACTCCTGCGTCAGCCGCAGTTCCTTGCCGCGGTCCGTCGAGTCGTTGGGGTAGAGCACGCGGCTGAGACTGCGCGCCCAGGCCTCGGGCTCGGCCGCGGCGGTGAAGTCGCCGGCGTTGAAGCGGTCCAGGTCGAAGAGCTCGGCCCCCGGCAGCGCCGCCCACAGGCGCAGGGTGTTGGCCCAGCGCCCCCGGTAGCCCACGACCGGCGTGTCGTGGGCCGCCGCGAGGACCTGGAAGCGCGGCCGCCAGACCGAGCGGCCGTCCTCCTCCACGACGTCGCCGCGGAGGCCGACCTGATAGGCCGACTCCGGGCGGGTGAAGTTCCACGGATTGTCGGCGACCAGCCAGTTCTCGGGGGCCTCGACCTGGCGCCCTCCGTCGAAGCCCTGTTTGAAGAGCCCGTGCTCGTAGCGCAGCCCGTAGCCGTACCCCGGGCAGCCGAGAGTGGCCATCGACTCCATGAAGCAGGCGGCGAGCCTGCCCAGGCCGCCGTTGCCGAGCGCCGCGTCGGGCTCGTCGTCGGCGATCTCCGAGAAGTCGAGGCCGAGTCCCTCCAGCACCTCGGCCGCCACGTCGCGGAGGCCGAGGTTGATCGCGGCGTCCTCGAGCAGACGGCCGATGAGGAACTCCATCGACAGGTAGTAGACGCGTTTGCGGTCCTCGTCCCAGGTGCGCCTGGTGGCCTCGAACCAGGGCGCCATCGCGCGATCCCGGATCGTGTGCGAGAGCGCCATGCGCCAGTCGAAGCGCGAGGCGTGCTCCGGGTCGGTGCCGACCGTGTACTGCAGGTGGTGCAGCAGCCACCACCGGAAATGGCCGGGGGTGGGCTCGGGAAGCGTCAGGTCGTCCTTCTCGACGCCGTGGACTTCGAGGCTCTCGGACATGAAACTCCTACGGGGTGTGGTGGTGTGATTCGTCGCCGACGCGCCGGGCTGCGCCACCGTGCCAGTTTAGGGCCGCGGCACTGGGCCATCTTAGGGCGCGCGGGTGAACGGCACGGGGCGACGGCTTGTACTAGTAGATAAATCTACTATATGCCGAGTACACTAGTCCCGTGATCCTCTCTCGCATCATCCTCGGCCTGCTGGCCCTGGCCCCGATGACCGGCTACGACCTCAAGCGGCACTTCGACTCGAGCGCGCGGCACTTCTGGGCCGCGGACAAGGCCCAGATCTATCGCACCCTGGCCCGGCTCGTGGAGGAGGGGCTCGCCGAGATCGAGGTGATCCCCGGCGCCGGCGCACCGAACCGGCAGCTGCACCGGATCACGACGGGCGGCCGGGCCGCGCTCGAGGCCTGGCTGCGCTCGCCGGTCGAGCCGCACGCCGACCGCGACCCGTTCCTCGCCAGGATGTTCTTCGCCGAGCACCTCTCGCCCGAGGCGTTCCGCGCGCTTCTGGCGGGGCGCCGGGAAGAGGCCGAGGCGCTGCTCGCGCACTTCGAGCGGCTGCGAGCCGAAGCCGCGGAGGCGACCGACCGCGGGACGCGGATGCGGCTCGCCACGCTCGCCAACGGCATCGCCCACGCCCGCGCCGAGCTGTCCTGGCTCGACGAGACCGAGAAGGAGCTGCCGTGATCGACACCCCCGCGTTCCCCGTCGCCCATCCGCCCGCCGCCGCGGGCGCGCGGCCGATCGTGTTCCTGCACGGCGGCAACGTCGCCAACTGGATGTGGGAGCCGCAGCTGCCCGACTTCCGGGATCGGCTCGCGCTCACCCCGGACCTGCCGGGCTTCGGGTCGCGCACCGAAGAGCCCTGGCACGGTGTCGACGCCGCGGCCGACCACGTGGTCGCCGGGGTGCGCGCCGCCGGGGTGGACGGGCCGTTCGACCTCGTCGGGCTGTCGCTCGGCGCGATCGTCGCCCTGCGCGTGCTCGCGCGGCACGGCGAGGCGGTCCCGCGCGCGTTCGTCACGGGCTCCGTCCTCGTCGGCGTCGATGCCGTCGCCCGAGTGGCGACGAGGCTGCAGCTCGCCCTCTGGAACGCGCCCTGGTTCTGGCGGGCGCAGGCGGCCGCGTTCCGACTGCCGCAGGACGCGCGCGCGGAGTTCGTCGCGCACGGGCTCTCCGTCCGCAAGGAGAACGCGGTCGAGATGTCGCGCGACGTCGTGAACGGGCGGGTGCCCGAAGCACTCGCCGGCTACGGTGGCGCTCTGCTCGCCGTCGCCGGCGAGAAGGAGTCCGGCGCGGCGCGGCGCTCGCTCGTCGCGATCCGCGCAGCGCTCCCGAGCGCCGAGATCCGGCTCGCGCCCGGGATGCATCACGTCTGGAACGTCGAGGATCCCGGCCTCTTCTCCGCGGTCGTCCGCCGCTGGACTGCCGGCGAGATCGATCCGCGCCTCCGGCCCGCCTGAGCGCCCCGGCGGTTCGGCGGCGCAGTCCGCGGCCCGGCCGGGCCGCCTCGCGATGGCGCCCGAGCGGTGACGCCGTCGGAGGCGGCGGAATAGTCGCCTGCGGCTCGGGGTTGAGGCCACCATGAGCTCGATCGCACTCGCCCCGGCCGCACCGCGCTCCCCCGCGCCCCCGCCGCGCACCGGCGGGGGCGCGACGATCGAGGACGTCCTCGCGGAGCTCGACGTGGGGGTGCGGCGGCAGCTCCGGTTCCCGCTCGCGCACGGGGAGGCCGTGCACCTCGAAACGGGGCGCCTCTCGCTCGTCTACCTGATCGAGGGGGCGGTCGCCGTGTCGGCGGGGGCCGACACGGCGGCGGGCGATCACCGGAACCGATCCGCCTATCCCGGGCTCCCCCGGGAACTGGCCGCGGGCGGGGTCCTGCTCTCGTCCGGGCGCGACCCGCTGATCCTCCGCGCGCCGACGGGCGCGTCGATCGTGCTCTCCGAACTCGACCTCGTCCCGAGCGCGGCGCACCTCGCGGCGCTGCTGCCGGACGTCGCGCTCGTCAGGGGCTTCGACCGGCACGAGCCAGCCGCGGCCGCCCTCGCCGTCCACCTCGGCTCGGACGGGCGCGGGGAACTCGGCGCCCGCGTGAGCTGCCCGAGTCGAGACGGAGATCTCGTCGTCTGCCGCGCGATGGCGCGGACCGTGCTGCTGTCGGCGATCCGCTCCTGGTGGCGGCACGGCTGCGCACCAGAGGGGTGGCCGTCGCTGTCACGGGATCCTTTCCTGGATCGCGTGGTGGCCGCGGTCGCCGCGGAGCCGGGCCGCGACTGGTCCGTCGAGACGCTCGCGGCGACCGGGGCGATGTCGCGGTCCGTGTTCGCCGAGCGCTTCCGCACGGCCTTCGGCCGTTCCCCCGCAGGGTACGTCGCCGAGGTGCGGATGCGCGCCGCGAAGGATCTGCTGGCCCGCGGCCGCGGCGTGAGCGAGGTCTCCCGGGAGCTCGGCTACCGCTCCGACGAGGGGTTCAGTCGCGCGTTCCGCAGGCACACCGGCGTGACGCCCTCCGCCTGGCGGGCCGGCGCGAACTGAGGCGAGGATCCCGCTGCGCGGATCCTCCGACCGCGCCACCTCCTCCCGCCCGACCCCGCACCTCTCTCGCGCCCCTCTCCCACCTCTCTCGCGCCCCTCTCCGCCGCGATTGGCCCCGAACTGCCCTTTCCCTGGTGCCGAAAGGGCAGTTCGGGGCCGATGGCGTGCGCCTGAGACGAGCGGGAAGAGGGCGCAAGCGGGAGAGCGGGCAGGCGGGAGAGGGCGCGAGCGCGAGATCACCGGGCGCTCGCGCGGTTCGACATCCCGAGCAGCACCGCCCCGAGCACGAGCACGGCCTGCGCCGCGGAGGGAGCCCAACAGCGCACGAGGGCGCCCCGGTCGATGCCCGGGGCGCCCTCGTGCGCGAAGAGGCGGCCGATCAGGAGGTCAGGCCGTCCACCCACTCCTGGTTCTCGCTCATCCACTGGCGGACGATTTCGGTGTAGTCCGAGACGTCCTCGTCGGTGTTGTACATGACGTTCTCCAGGGAGAAGAGCACATCGGAGTCCATCGTGAATCCGGACAGCCAGCCGTGCACCTCGGGGAACTCGGCTTCGAAATCCGAGCTCGCGATCGTATGGATCGACTCGGCGGCGCCGAGGGTCTCCTCCGGATCCTCCAAGTCCTTGATGGCGAAGGCGTCGTAGGCCCAGTGCGGACGCCACAGGGTGACCGCCACGTTCTCACCGGCCTCCAGCTTGGTCTGCAGCTCGGCCAGCATCGCCGGGGTCGACGAAGTGACGAAGTCGAAGCCCTCCAGGCCGTACGTCGGGATGGTGTTGTCCTGGGTCGCGGCGGTGAGGCCGGCTCCCGGCTCGATGCCGATCAGGCGGCTGCCGAACAGGTCGGCGTTGTCCGCCAGTTCGGTGAGCGAGTCGATCGGCGCGTCGGCGTTCACCGCGATGGTGAGCTTCGCGTCCTCGTTCCAGGCGCCGAGGTCGACGATGTCATCGCCGAACTCCTCGAAGTACGCGGCGTGGGTGAACGGCAGCCAGCCGTCCAGCGCGAGATCGTAGCTGCCGTCGGCGACGCCGGCGAACACCGGGCCCGCATCCGCGTACTGGAGATCGACGTTGTAGCCCTGATCCTCGAGCACGAGCTTCCAGACGTAGGAGGCCGCCTCCCCCTCGGGCCAGCCGTTGAACACGCCGATCGTGAGATCCTTCGAGCCCCCGTCGCCGGATCCGCCCTCCGGCTCTCCGCCTCCGGCGCAGCCCGCGAGGGTGAGCATCGCGGCCGTGCCGAGCGCCAGTGCGCCGAGCAGGTGTCGCTTCTTCATATTGTTCCTTTCCTCCCGCAGCCGTTGCGGCGGGTGTTGGGGATGCCCACGAGTTGCCGTGGGCCGTCGGCGCGCGCGCTGCGCGCCTCGATCTGGGCGGGGGCCAACCGCATGGCGGAGGCGATCAGGCCGCCGTCGGTGCCGCCGCGGCTGCCGAATCCGCTGCTGCGGGTCTCCTCGACCGCGACGCGTGCTTGCGGCTCCGACCTCGACCGCCGAAACCGCCCGTGATGCGGTCGAGGATCATGGCGATCACCACGACGGCGATCCCGGCTTCGAAGCCCAGCGAGATGTTGACCGAGCTGAGCGCCTGCACGATAGGGCGGCCGAGCCCGGGGGCCCCGACCATGCTGGCGATGACCGACATCGAGAGCGAGAGCATGATCACCTGGTTGACGCCCGCCATGATCGACGGCATCGCGAGCGGCAGTTGGATCTGCCGGAGGATGCGTGCGGGCGTCGCGCCGAAGGCGGTGCCCGCCTCGACGACCTCGCGGTCGACACCGCGGATGCCGAGCTCGGTGAGCCGCACGCCCGGAGCGACGGCGAACATGATCGTCGCGACGATGCCGGGAACGGGACCCACGCTGAAGAGGAAGATGGCCGGGAGGAGGTAGACGAAGGCGGGCATCGTCTGCAGGAAATCAAGAATCGGCCGGACCACGTTCGAGATCGCCTGAGAGCGAGCCGCCCAGATGCCGAGGGGGATCGCGATGATCGTCGCGATCAGCACGGCGACGAGGGTGAGCGCAAGGGTGAGCATCGCGTTCTCCCACTGCTCGACCGTGATGATCAGGACCAGCCCGAGCACGGTCCCCAGCGCCAGCTTCCACCCCTTGGCGAGGAAGGCGATCGCGGCGAGCGCGATGATGATCGTCCAGGCCGGAGGGGCGGTGAAGATCCAGGTCGTCGCGTCGTAGATGCCGGTGAAGAGCATCGCGATGAAGTCGAACAGCCACCCGAGATAGTCCTTCAGGAAGTTGATGAGCTCCTTCACCCACGCGCCGAGGGGAATACGGGCGCCGTCGTTCAGCCACTGGAGGAGGTCCATCAGCGCGCACCCCCTTCGCCCGGGGTGCCACCCGCGGGAGCGGAGGCGCCTCCCGGCGCACCGGCCGCAGCGTCCACCAGCGGGGTGAACTCGGCGACCAGGTCGATCGGCGTCTGGACGATCGGCATCTCACGGGTCGTCGCGGGCACGTTGCCGAGCGCGGCGAGGAGGGTGACACGCGGGATCACCCCGACGAGCCGGCGATTCTCGTCGATCACCGCGAGGGGAATCGGGGTCTCGACAGCACGCTCCACGATGTCGGTGAGCAGATCGTCAGGGCCGACCGTGAGCACGGAATCGTCGACGATCGACCGCAGCTCGGTGGTGCCGGCCTTGACTGCGCGGATGACCGCCCGGTCCGTGACCGCCCCCACGAGCCTGCGGTTCTCGACCGCGAACACGGCGCTCGTCTGCTGCTCGCGCAGCGTGCGCAGCGCGCCGCGCACGCCGGCGCTGAGGGGGGTCGTCAGGTGCGGCGGTTCCATCACCGCGCTCGCCGTGAGCACGCGCGCACGGTCGACGTCCTGAACGAACTGGGCCACGTAGTCGTTCGCCGGGTCCGTGAGGATATCCTCGGGAGTGCCGCTCTGCACGATGCGCCCGTCGCGCATCACCGCGATCCGATCCCCGAGGAACATCGCCTCGTTGAGATCGTGGGTGATGAAGATGATCGTGCGACCGAGCTCCTGCTGCAGCTCGATCAGCTGCTCCTGCATCTCCCGGCGGATCAGCGGGTCGAGCGCCGAGAAGGCCTCGTCCATGAGCAGGATGTCGGTGCCGGCGGTGAGGGCGCGGGCGAGCCCGACCCGCTGGCGCATACCGCCGGAGAGCTCGTCGGGGTAGGAGTCCGCCCAGTCGCCGAGCCCGACCTTCTCGAGGATCTCGCGAGCCGCGGAGAGCCGTTCGGCTTTGGCCGCTCCCTGGATCTCGAGCGCGTAGGCGGCGTTGTCGATCACCGTCCGGTGCGGCAGCAGCGCGAAGTGCTGGAAGACCATCGAGACCGACTCGCGGCGGATCGCGCGGAGTTCGGCCGGAGAGGCCCCGGTGATGCTGCGCCCCTGGATGATCACCTCGCCCTCCGTCGGCGCGAGCAGGCCGTTCAGCATCCGGATGATCGTGGACTTGCCGGAGCCGGAGAGCCCCATGATCACGAAGATCTCTCCGCGCCGAACCGTGAAACCGGCGTCGATGACGGCCGCGGTTCCGGCGTCGAGCACGTCGGCTCGGCCCTCTCCGGCCTTCAGCCTGCGGACGGCCTGATTCGGGTGCTTGCCGAACACCTTGTACAGATGACGCGCTTCTAGAGCCGTTTCGGACACGTTTCCCTCGTGGCTCGACCGTACGGCCGGGCTTTTCTCGGTTACGCCCGGGTGATGCTCGCAGGGCAGGGCCGCAGTGACGATATCGCACGACGGCTCCCGCAAGGGATTTCGGATCCGCGCACAGAGCATCGACCGTACGCTCGCGACCCTCCGTGCGTGCGGAGCAGGCTCGGATCTGGGACGCGACCGCGGACTGGTCAGGAGGCACAAGGCCCGCACCAAACGTAACGAAGGTACCGCTCTGAGGCAAATCTGCCGACTCGGGGCTCCCCTCGGCCGGTCGCCGGAGGGTGCCTAGGCGCGATCGCCGCTCGCGCGGTTCGACATCCCGAACAGCACCGCCCCGAGCACGAGCACCGTCGCGCCGCAGAGGTAGACGACGACCACGCTGCTCGCATCGACCAGGATCCCGCCGAAGCCGGCCGCGAGCATGATCGCCGCCTGGAAGCCGACCACGACCAGGCTGCCGCCCGCCTCGAGGCGGTCCGGCATCCGGTGCCCCACCCAGGTGTTCACGACGAGCAGCCAGGAGGCGAAGCAGAAGCCCCAGACGAAGGCCACCGCGCCGATGCCCCACGGCGACCCCGCGCCGACGATCATGAGGATCGCCATGAGCGCGATGACGACCGGCGAGACGACCGCGAGGCGGCGGTAGCCGCGGTCGACGACGAGCCCGATGAGCACGTTGCCGAGCAGACCTCCGACGCCGAACAGCGCGAGCAGGAGGATGATGGTCCCGGCGTCGATCGGCTCGCCGTCGGAGCGCACCCGTTCCAGGGCGAGCCGGATGTAGGTGTAGGCGAGGAAGTGGCCGAGGACCACGAGGAGGTGCCCCGCCATCCCGAGCGAGACGCCGGGCCGGCGCAGCGTGTCGACGAGCGTCGAGAGGCGTGCCGCGCCCTCCGGGGGCACGCTCGGCAGCAGGATCCGGAGCGCGACGACGAGCAGCGCCGTGGCCGCTGCGGCGAGGCCGAAAACGCCGCGCCAGCCCAGCACCTCGCTCAGCATCACGCCGACCGGGACACCGGCGACCGTGGCGAGCGAGGTGCCCGCGGTGGTGAACACGACCGCGCGGCCGATCCGCTCCGGGCCCGCGATGCGCGCGGCCACGGTGATCGACATCGCCCAGAACGCGGAGAGCGCCGCGCCCAGCAGCACCCGCGCGAGCAGCATCAGCGGGAGGCTGGGCGCGACGGCCACCACCGCGTTCGAGACGGCGGCGGCCACCGCCATCCAGACGAGCAACGAGCGACGGTCGAGACGTGGCAGCGCCAGACCGACCGTCGGAGCGACGAACAGCCCGACGAGTGCGGTGACCGTGACCAGCTGGCCGGCCTGGCCGGGGGTGACCCGCAGCTCGTCGGCGATCTCGAGCAGCACGCCGTTGGGCAGGAACTCCGCGGTGACCAGCAGGAAGCTCATCGACATCATGGCGATGAGGGCGCCGTAGCGCATACGCGGAGCGGCGTCGTTCCGGGAAGCGGGGTCGTTCTGGGGCGCGGGGCTGACGGGCACCGGGGCAGTCGTGGTCATGCTCCCAGACTGCCGTGCGGGGCGGCGTTCCGCCCGACCGTGCGTCCGGCGCACCCGACGGATCGTCCGGGATCCGCCGCGCGGGCCGCCGCCCCGGCTATCGCTACCGGATGCGCCAGTAGCCGGTGAAGTCGATCGCCGTCTTCGGGACCCCGAGCTCGTTCACCAGGTGGCGCCGTCCGCCGCTCGCGAGCTGCTGCTCACCGGCGATGAACGCCGAGAGCGGCTCGTCCGCGAGTTCGGGGGCCGGCTCGTGGGCGCGCAGCTCCTCGAGCGCGGCGGCGCCGGGTCGCGCTCCCGCGTCCCGCGCGATCCAGCGCACCTCGACGCCACCCGGCGCGACGACATCCTGGCGATCCGCCTCGTCGGGGATCTCGATGATCGCCAGTCCGGTGCTGTCGGCGGGCAGGTCGCGGAGGATCCCGATCACGGCGGGCAGCGCGCTCTCGTCACCGGCGAGCAGCACCCGTCTGGCGCCCTCGACCGGTCGGTACCCGCACCCCTGGTCGATGAGCGCGACCGGAGCCGCGAGCGGCAGGGAGGCCGCCCAGGGTCCCGCGACGCCCGCCGTGCCGTGCACCACGAAGTCGACGTCGAGTTCGCCCGCCTCGGACCGGTACTCGCGAACGGTGTAGTTGCGGATCACCGGCCGCGTCGCCTTGGGCAGCGTGAGATACCGGAGGTATCCGCGCATGTCGAAGCGTTCGCTCAGCTTGTCGAAGCGCGTGTCGTCGGAGACGGGGAGCGCCAGCCGGAACCACTGGTCGAAGCCGAGATCGCGCCATTCGGCGATCCTGCCCCCTCCGAGGGTGAGCCGCACGAAGTGCGGGGAGATCTGCTCGGCGCGCAGCACCTCTGCGGTGACCAGGCCCGTGTCGGCGTGACTGACTGCGATGTTGCTGGATGGCATGACCGGCCTCCGCTTCTCTGTTCTCGTCTCCCCCGGGCTCTCGTGGCGCGGGGCGGCGAGCGCTCCCCCGCGCCCGGCCCTTCACCCGAAGCTACTACATCTGATGAATATCGGGGAGGGCTTCCCAGACCACTCCCAGACCGTCAGTCCAGCACGAAGGAGGCCTCGGGATCCTCGAGCAGGTGCAGGGTGCCGCGCGCGTGCCGGACCGACGGGGCATCGGGGCGAGCGGTCATGGTTCTCCCGGTTGCGGGCTTCGGGGATGGTCCGGGTCCAGCATAGGAGCGGATCCCCGGATCCTCCGCTCTTTCAGAACTCCCGCAAGCGGTCGCGCAGCCGCGGTCGCGGCGGCTCGGCGACGGGGTCCCGCACGAGCCCGCGCCGGCGCAGCTCCGGGACCAGCCCGTCGGCGACCTCGATCACGTACTTCCGGTTGATGCGCATGCCCGGGGCGTGGATCAGGAAGCCGTCCCCGCCCACGGCGCGGTGGATCTCCTCGAGCCGATCCGCCACGGTCGCGGGCGTTCCGACGAGATCCCCCTTGCGCCGGCCGCTGTCGCCCAGGATGATCTCGCGCAGCGTCTTGCCCTCGCTCCCCTTCAGCATGGCGCGGAGCGTGCCCTGCTCGCCGTGGGTCGCCAGGTCGGCCGGCAGCGGCTGGTCGAGATCGAAGCGGGAGAAGTCGATGTCGGTGACGTCGGCGATGCCCACGAGGGTGCGCTCCAGGAACTCGGGATCCCGCAGCCGCGCCTCGGCCCGTTCCCGGGCGTGCGCATCGGTGTCGCCGAGGGTCGGCGAGACGAGGAACAGCACCTTCACGTCGTCCGGGCGGCGGCCGAGCGCCTCGGCCCGGGCCCGGATGTCGTCCCGGTAGGCGCGCATGTCGTCGACCGTCGAGGCCGGCGACACCACCACGTCGGCGTACTTGGCGGCGAGATCCCGGCCCTTGGGAGACCCGCCCGCCTGCGCGATGACGGGTCGGCGCTGCGGGGACGGCGGGGTGTTCAGCGGTCCACGCGAGGCGTAGAACCTGCCCGAGAAGCCGATGTCGCGCACCTTCGCGCCGTCGGCGTAGGTGCGCGTCTCCCGGTCGAGCACGACGGCGTCCTCGTCCCACGACTCCCAGAGCCGCTGCACGAGGTCGACGTACTCGTCGGCCTTCTCATATCTCAGGTCGTGCTCCGGGATCCGCTCGTAGCCGTAGTTCTGCGCCGCGCGGTCCTCGCCGGAGGTGACGACGTTCCACCCGACCCGGCCGCGCGTCAGATGGTCGAGCGTGGCGGTGAGCCGGGCGAGCAGATACGGCGGGTAGAAGGTGGTCGAGAGCGTCGCGATGATGCCGAGCCGCTCGGTGGCCCGGGCGAGCAGCGGCACGAGCGGCGCCGGGTCGAGCTTCGGCGCGTGGTAGGCGTGCTTGAGCTCGGCGACGAAGGATCCGCCGTAGGTATCGGCCACCATCGACTTGTCCTCGAGCAGCACGAAGTCGAAACCGGAGCGGTCGAGCTGACGGGCGACGTCGACGAGGGTCTCCCCCGACCAGTCGCGGCCGCCGTCGCCCCACTGCCCGTCCCAGTCGTCGACGGTGAAGTTGAGGAACCATCCGAGATGGAAGCGGGAATCGGTCATGATGCTCCTGTCTGTTGCGGCGCGGGAGGGAGAGGGGCCGACGCGGCGCCGGCCCGGGATCGGGCGGTGCGGCGCTCGAGTCGGGCGACGAGTCTGATGAGCGGCAGGGTGACCGCGGCGTAGAGGACGCCGGCCGCGACGAGCACCTGCAGGTATTGGAAGGTGATCGAGCCGATGTCGTAGGCCCGGCTCAGCAGCTCGGGGATCCCGAGCGCGAACGCGAGCGAGGTGGCCTGGAACATCTGGATGCAGAACCCGAGCAGCGGCGCGAGCGAGATGCGCGCGGCCTGCGGCAGGATCACCGAGAAGAAGGCGTCGGTCCGGGTGAGGCCGAGCGCGCGTGCGGCCTCCCGCTGCCCGTCCGGGACGGCGAGCAGGCTCGCGCGCAGGATCTCGCTGCTGTAGGCGGCCGTGGTGAACGACAGGCCGATCCAGGCCGCGGGCATCGCGTCGAGCACGATGCCCGCGCTCGGCAGTCCGAAGTAGACGAGCAGGAGCACCACGAGGACCGGCGCGCCGCGGCCGATCTCGACGACCGCGATCGTCGGCCAGGAGACCCAGCGGGAACGATGCGTCGACAGGAGCGCGAGCAGGAGGCCGGACGTCACGCCGACCAGCGTGCTCACGCCGGCCAGCTGCAGCGAGACGCCGAGGCCGGGCAGCAACTCGCGCAGCGTGTCGATCAGCTCGCCGTTCACGGCCGCACCCGCTTCCGGAGGGCCCGCTCCGCACCGCGCGCGGCCACCGCGACCGGGATGCTGAGGACCAGGTAGAGGAGCACCGCGACGAGGTAGGCGTCCAGCCCGGCGCCCGCGGTGCGGTTCGCCTGGGTCGTGAAGTAGGCGATCTCGGTCACGCCGATCACCGAGGGGATCGACGAATCCTTGAGCAGCGTCAGCGCGAACGTGGCGGCCGAGGGCAGGGCGACCCGCACCATCTGCGGTGCCACGACGAAGCGGAAGCGATCGATGGGGCCGAGCCCGAGGCTGCGCGCCGCCTCGCGCTGCCCGTCGGGCACCGCGGCGAGCGCGGTGCGGCAGACCTCGGAGAGGTAGGCGGCGGCCACGATCCCGAGCACCAGCACCGCCGCGGGGAGCGGGGCGAAGTGGAACCTGCCGATCGAGACCCCGAAGTAGAGGATGAACAGCCAGACCAGGATCGGCACGCTGCGCACGAGGTCGACGACCGCGCGCACCGGGTAGCGCAGCCAGCGGCTGCGCGCCTCGAGCGCGAGCGCACCGGGCACGGCGAGGAGCGCGCCGAACGCGAACGCGCTCACCGAGATCAGTACCGTGAGCGGCACGCCCGCGGCGATGCTCGTGAAGATCTCGCTCGGGCTCACTGCTCGCGCACGACCTTCAGGAACTGCCTGGTGCGCTCGTGCTGCGGGGCGGAGAACAGCCGAGCCGGGGGCGCGTGCTCGATCACGCGGCCCTCGGCCATCACGAGCACGTCGCCGGCGACCTGCTCGGCGAAGCGCATCTCGTGGGTCACGACGAGCATGGTGATCCCGGAGCCCGCCAGCCGGCGCAGCACCTGCAGCACCTCTGCGCGGAGCTCGGGGTCGAGCGCTGAGGTCGGTTCGTCGAGCAGCAGGACCCGCGGCTCGAGGGCGAGCGCGCGGGCGATCGCCACCCGCTGCTGCTGGCCGCCGGAGAGCTGGGAGGGGCGGTGCCCCGCCCGGTCCGCGAGGCCGACCTCCGCCAGCCCCGCGCGGGCCCGCTCGGCCGCCTCTCCCCGGGACAGTCGCCGCACGCGCCGCAGCGCCAGGGCGACGTTCTCCAGAGCGGTCAGGTGCGGGAAGAGGTTGAACGATTGGAACACCATCCCGACGTCCGCGTGCAGGGTCCGGGCGGCGTCGACGGGCTTCCGGCCCGCCGGGTAGACGGTGCCCGCGATCACGACCTCCCCCGTGTCGGGCTCCTCGAGCCGGTTGAGGCAGCGCAGCATGGTGCTCTTCCCCGATCCGCTCGGTCCGATGATCGCCGTGACCGATCCCGCCGGCACGTCGAAGTCGACGTCGGAAAAGACCAGGTGGTCCCCGAACGACTTGCTCAGTCCGCGCACCGACACGAGCGGGGGCCGGGCTGCGCCGTTCACCGGCGGGCTCCGCTCAGCTCAGCGACCGTCTCGAACAGCACCCGCGCGCCGTTCGCGGCCCATTCCGGGGTGATCCGCTCGGCCTCGGAGTGGCTGATCCCGCCCGCGCAGGGGATGAAGATCATGGCGGTCGGTACCCGCGCGGCCAGCTGCATGGCGTCGTGCCCGGCGCGCGAGATCAGATCGGCGCCGGAGAGCCCGAGCGACCGCGTCGCGGAACGGACGGCTTCGAGCACGCCGGAGTCGAAGACGACCGCGGGCTGATCGAGGATCACCTCGATCTCGACGGACGTCCCGGAGTCGGCAGCGATCCGCGCGGCCGCCTGTCGGATCGTGCGCTCGGCCCGATCCAGGATCCCCGCGGAGGGGTGGCGCAAGTCGAGGCCGAGGCGGGCGTGCGCGGGGATCACGTTGCGCGAGTTGGGGGTGACGACGAGTTCGCCGACCGTGGGGCGGATGTCCGGGTCGACGGTTTCGCCCAGCCCCGCCACCTCGGCGACGATCCGGGAGGCCGCGACGAGGGCGTCCCGCCGCGCCCCCAGCGGCGTCGTGCCCGCGTGGCCGCTCTCGCCCGAGACCCGGGCGTCGATCCAGCGGATCGCCTGCACCCCCGACACGAACCCGATATCGGTCCCGGTCGCCTCGAGTTCCGGCCCCTGCTCGATGTGCAGCTCGACGGCGGCGTGGATCCCCGCGACGCTGGGCCGCTCGGCGGTCGGCGCGGCGACCCCGCCGACGCCGGCGAGGGCCTCCGCGACCGTCGCACCGCCCGCGTCCGCGCGTGCCAGCGCCTCGTCGAGCGCGAGCGAGCCGCTGAACACCGCGGAACCCATCATGCTGGGGCTGAAGCGGGCGCCCTCCTCGTTGGTCCAGTTCGCCAGGATGATCGGGCGTTCGTGCTCGATCTCCCGCTCGGCCAGCGCGCGCAGCACCTCGAGTCCGGCCAGCACCCCGTAGACCCCGTCGTACCGCCCGCCCAGCGGCTGGCTGTCGAGGTGCGAGCCGATGAGCACCGCCTCCGCGTCGGCCCGCCGCCCGGGCTTGACGACGAACTGGTTGCCGATCCGGTCGCGTTGCACCGGCCAGCCCGCGACAGCCGCAGCCGACTCCAGCCACGCCCTGACCTCCGCATCGGCCTCGTCGAGCGCGAGCCGATGGAGGCCTCCGCGCTCGGTGCCGCCGAATCGCGCGGAGTCGACGAGGGTCGTCCACAGCCGCTCGGCGTCGATGGAGACCCCGGCCCCGGAGCCTCGCGCCGGGCGCGAGCCGGCTTCGCCCTCTCCAGCTGAGTGGTGCATGCGTGTCTCCAGATCCTCGGGCCGGGTGTGGCCTCCGATCATAAGGAAGACCCCGCCGCGCATTTCTCGGCATTTGTTCAAAAGCGCCGGACGCCGGGCGCCGGAGACGTCACACTGCGTAATCTGCGGCCGTTTTCGACACCTGTCTATGTTCCGCTCGCGATCGAATCGCCACAGTAGTGTCCCATCGGCAACACCCAACCCCGCTGCATTGGAGACATCATGAAACGTCGCTCAGTCCTCTCGGCCGTAACGGCCGCGGTGTTCGTGCTCGGCCTCGCCGGCTGCTCGTCGGCCGATCCCGACGGCTCGGGAACGGAGGCCGAGACGCAGGATCGCTCCTTCACCACCATCACGGAGGGCACCCTGACCGTGGGCGTGCCGGAGTTCCCCCCGTTCGTCGGGCTCGAGGGCGACGAGATCACCGGCCCGGACGGCGAGATCATCGCCGCGCTCGCCGAGCGGTACGACCTCGAGCTGCAGCCCGAGCCGTACGAGTTCGCCGCGCTCATCCCCGCGATCCAGCAGGGTCGGATCGACGTGGCCATCGGCTCGATCTTCCGCACGGCCGAGCGCGCGGAGGTGGTCGACTTCTCCGCCCCGCTCTACGACGAGCCCGCCGGCGTGATCTCCGAGGACGGCGTCGACGCGGTCGCCGACTTCGCCGATCTCCGGGTGGGGACGATCCAGGGCTACAACTGGGTCGAAGACGTGCAGACCGTGCTGGGCGACAACCGGCTCACGCTCTACCCGTCGTCGACGGAGCTGCAGCAGGATCTCGAGGCGGGCCGCATCGACGTCGGCATCGACAGCTACGGCACCGCGCTGTATCTCTACGCGGACTCCGATTTCACGGTGGAGCGCCTCGCCGAGGATGAGCGCATCGCCACCTCGCTGGAGCCGGGCCAGACCGCGTTCCTGCTCTCGAAGGACAACCCCGAGCTGACGGCCGCGCTCGACGCCGGCATCGCGGAGCTGCACGAGAACGGGCTCATCGCCGAGGCGCTGGAGCGCGCCGGACTCGATCCGATCGCCGCGGACACCGGCGAGCCGCGCATCCTTGAGTAGCCCGGCCCCGCCCCCGGCCGAGCGGCCGCGGATCGCCGTGCTCGTCCCCTCGAGCGACACTAGCGTCGAGATCGAGCTGCCCCGCCGCCTCGGCGGGGCCGCATCGATCCACGTGGCCCGGATGCGGCTCGACTCCGTGACCGCCGAGGGGCTGCGCGGGCTCGAGGCCTCGGCGCTCGAGCAGGCCGCCGGGCTTCGGCAGATCGCGCCGGATCTCGCGCTGTTCGCGTGCACGAGCGGCACGTTCCTGCGCGGAGCCGCGTTCGAGCGGGGGTTCGTCGCCGAGCTCGAGGAGCTCCTCGGCGCACGGGTGCTGACCGCGGCGCGCTCGATGGTCCGCGCGCTCGTCGCGCGGGGCACCCGCGTGCGCCTCGTCGCCTCGTACACCGAAGACCTCGTGGCGGCCGAGAGCGCCTACCTGCGGGACCACGGGCTCGAGGTGGCCTCCGCGCGGGGGCTCGGCATCCTCGACGACGAGGCCACCGCCCGCGTGACGCCGGCGCAGCTGGCCGAGGCCGCGGCCGGCGCAGCGGGCGACGGCGCCGACGCGGTGATGCTCAGCTGCACGAATCTGCGCACCCTCGACGCCTCGGCCTGGCTCGAGCAGCGGATCGGGCTCCCGGTCGTCAGTTCGAACTCCGCGCTCGCCGAGGCCGCGCTGGCCGCGCTCGGAAGCGGCTCAGACCCGTTCGAGTAGCCCCTCGATCTGGGCGGCGGTGAGGCCGAGGTGCAGGGCGACGCGGTGATCCCCGCGTTCGAGATCGAAACCGGTCTGCTCCTCGATCCGGGCGATGCGGTAGTAGAGCGTGCCGCGGTGCACGCCGAGTTCGGAGGCGGTGCGCCCCGCGTTGCCCCCGCTGTCGAGGAACGCCTTCGCAGTGCGCGCGATGATGCGCCCCCGCTCGGTGTCGAGCAGCGTCAGTATCGCGGGCGGAACCTCCAGCCGGCTGATGGGAGCGATGCGGCCGAGCTCGATGAGCAGCTCGTACGCCGAGAGCCCGTCGGCGAACACCGCGTCGTCCGTCCCCCGCACCGCGCGCGCGATGGGGTGGACGGCGTCGAGGTGGTCGAACACCTCGTACGAGGTGTAGAGGATCGGCGACGAGAACGCGGTCAGCCGGCCGATCGCGCCGGCCTCGGCGTTGATCGAGCCCAGCGCCTCGGCGAGCGCGGGCGCCAGCGACCGATGGGCGAGCGCCTCGGGCGCTCCGCCCGCGACCAGCAGCTCCTGCCCCGCGCGGTCGCGCGTGATCGCCCAGTGCACGCCCCGGAGCCCCGGGTGGAGGCCTTCGAGAAGACGATCGGCGGGCGGGAACGCGGCGTGCCCGTCGGGCTCGATCACCGGCTCCGTCACGAGGTCGACGGAGATCACGCGGAAGGCGCGATGCGCCGACGCGAAGCGATCCAGCGCGACGCCCCGGGCGGCCGCGACGGCGGCGGGAACCCGCACGACCTCGCCCAGAGCGTCCGCGGCGGCGCGCTGCAGCCTCAGCCAGTCGCCCTCCGCCACGGCCGCCTCGCTGTCGATCGCCCAGATGTGCCCGAGCAGCGCGCCGCGCCCGTCCCGGACCGGCAGATGCACCCGGCCGAGCTCGAGGCCAGGGAACGGGTCGATGCGCTGCGGCGAGGATCCGGTGAAGATGCCCGAGCCGCCCGCGAGGGTGCGCCGCACCGTGTCGGTGACCGGCTTGCCGAGCAGGAGGGCGAGGCGGCTCCCGTCCAGCGGGCCGGCGTGCGGCGTCGAGACGAGCGGGCGCATGTCGGCGGTGTTGAACGCCAGGGGCGTGTCGACGAGCGCGCTGAGCTCCGCGATCGTCCTGCTCAGCCGATCGCCCGCTCCCCTCAGTTCGACGGACATGCACGTATGCTACTTCGGCGGCCTCCGACCGGGCGCAGGATCCGAAACATCCGGTCATCTGCGCGTCCCGGTCCGGCGCACCGGGCGGCGGCCGGACGGCCTGCGCGCGGGCGCGGGACGCTGCGGGCGCCGGCCCCTCCCCCGCCGATCTCGCCGGTCCCGAGGAGGCGGTAGGATTCAGGGGAGTTCGCGACTGGGAGGATGTGTATGCGTCCGTTTCTGGACAGGGCGGTGCCCGAGGCCTGGGAGGCCGCAGAGGCCTTCTCCGCGGCGGTGCGCGAGTCCGCGCTGGCCCGCGGGCTGAGCGCGCAGGAGAGCGAGTTCATCAAGGTGCGCGCCTCGCAGCTGAACGGCTGCGCCTTCTGCCTGGATCTCCACTCGCGCGAGGCCAGGCAGTCCGGGATTCCGCAGCAGAAGCTCGACCTGCTGGCCGCCTGGCGCGAGACCGGCGCCTACGGCGAGCGCGAGGCGGCGGTGCTGGCCATCGCCGAGGCGGCGACGATCCTCCCCCTGGGCGAGGAGGCGCAGGCCGACCTCTTCGCCGCGCGGGGCGTGCTGGGCGACGATGCCTTCGCGGCCGCGGAATGGGTGGCCGTCGCGATCAACGCCTTCAACCGCGTCTCGATCCTGAGCCGGCATCCCGTGCGGCCGCGCGACGCCGAGGGCCGCCTGGCGCCGAAGGACCCGCGATCCCGATGAGCAATCTCGACGCACGACCCGACCTGGCGATCCTGAGCCCGGGTCAGCCGTGCACGGCCGTCGAAGTGCTCGAACCACGACCGGTGCCGCTGGGCGGGCTGCGCGCGATGACCGTGCACCGCACCCTGCCGCAGCGCCGCCGCTCGCTGGTGGGATCCTGGTGCTTCCTGGATCACTACGGCCCCGACGACGTCTCGGCGACCGGCGGGATGCGGGTGCCGCGGCACCCCCACACCGGCCTCGCGACCGTCTCCTGGCTCTTCAGCGGGCGGATCGACCACCTCGATTCCGGCGGGGTCGCCGCGGCCGTGCGGCCCGGCGAGCTGAACCTCATGATCGCGGGGCGCGGGATCACCCACCAGGAGATCAGCGCGCCCGAGACGCGCACCCTGCACGGCGTGCAGCTCTGGTACGCGCTGCCCGAGTCGACCCGGTTCGGCGAGAACGGCTTCGCGCACTACGAGCCCGAGCCGGTGGAGCTGCCGGGCGCCAGCGCGCGGGTGTTCATCGGCGAGCTGCTGGGCTCGGCCTCGCCCGTCGACACGCGCACGCCGGATCTGCTCGGGGCCGAGCTGCTGCTCGCTCCCGGCGCATCGGTCTCGCTCGAGGTGCGGAGCGACTTCGAGCACGCGGTGCTCGCGGAGAGCGAGGCGGTCCGGGTGAACTCGGTCGCCGTCGCGCATCGGGCGCTCGGCTATGCTCCGCCGGGCGCCGACACCCTCGTGATCGCCGCCGGGGAACGCGGTGCGCGGGTGATCCTGCTGGGCGGCGTGCCGCTCGGCGAGGAGATCGTGATGTGGTGGAACTTCGTGGGGCGCGGACACGACGAGATCGTCGAGTTCCGTCGCCGCTACCAGGCGGAGCTCGGCTTCGAGCCGGCCGACCCCCTCGACGCCGGCAAGCCCGCCCTGTTCGGGGGGTTCCCGCAGGGTCAGCCCCGCGCTCTGCCCGCCCCCGCGCTGCCGATCTCGCGGTTGAAGCCGCGAGCCTGACGCGCGGGCGGACCGGGCCCAGCGGCATCCGCCACCCATACCGATCTCGACACCGACACCGACACCGACGTCCGACCACCAGGGAGGCACACCATGACCCGGGAACGATTCGAAGTGGAGCATCGCGACGCGGAGTCGCGCTACGTGCTGATCGACCGCGGGGAGGACGGCAGCGGCGCGCAGGAGATCGGCGAGGAGTCGTACGTCGACGTCGCGGCCGACGACGCCGCCGCGGAGGCCGCGGGCGACGCCCGGCCGCGGGCGGGCGCGGTCCAGCGCGTGCTCTTCCACACCTTCGTCTCCGAGGCGTACGCGGGGCAGGGGCTCGCCTCGATGCTCGTGCGCACGGTCGTGGACGATCTGATCGCGGCGGGCCGCGCCGTCGTGCCGGTCTGCCCCTACGTGGCGGGGTGGCTGCGCAAGCATCCCGAATACGCGGCGCACGAGGTCGCGCCGACGCCCCGGCACCTGCGCGCGGTGCGCCGGCAGCAGCGGTAGGCGGATCGGGATCCGCGGCTATTCGGCGCCCCGTGCGCTGAGCAGGAACCGGCTCAGCGATTCCCGGCTCGAGCTCAGGCAGGTGATCCTGGCGTCGAGATCGGCGATCTGGTCGCGGATCAGGCCCGCGAGGATATCGTCGCAGGCCTCCGTCCACGCGACCCGCCCCGACCGGCGGTCGAGGATGATCCTGATCATGCGGGTCGGTATGCCCGAGCTGCTCAGGTCCCGGATCATCACCACCTGTTCGACCTCGGATTCCGTGTACTCGCGGTAGCCGTTCGCACCCCTCCCCGGGCGGAGGAGCTCCTGCTGCTCGTAGTAGCGCAGCATCCTGCTGGTGACCCCCGTGCGACGTTCCACCTCGCCGATCCTCACGCGCTCCGCCCCCTTCCTCCGGCGAACCGGCGTCCGGCCGCCGCGGACCCCCTCGAGCCGGCGCTTGACCTTGACACCGATGTTAGTGTCTACCGTTGCAGGATGACCGCTCCCACCGACCCCTCCGCCTCGCCCTCGGGACGCGCCCGGCCGCTCGGGCTCGTGCTCGCCGGACTCACCGCCGCCACCTTCTGGACGGTGACCGCGGAGCTGCTGCCCTCCGGACTCCTGCCCGAGATGAGCCGGGATCTGCGCGTGCCCGAGAGCGCGATCGGCGCGCTCGTGAGCGCATGGGCGATCACGATCGCCGCCGCCGGGATCCCGCTCGTGCGCCTCACCATGCGCGTGCCCCGCGCCGCGCTGCTGACGACGGCGCTCGGCATCGTCGCCGCCGCCAATCTCCTCACCGCGCTCGCCCCGGACTATGCGCTCGCCCTGCTGGCGCGGGTCGTCGCGGCGGCGGCGCACGGACTGTTCTGGGCGGTGGTCGTCGCCTACACCGCCTCCATCGTCGATCCGGCCCGCCTGGGTCGGGGGCTGTCGATCGTGCTGGCCGGTCCGACCCTCGCCGGGCTCGCGGGGCTCCCCGCGGCGGCGGCGCTGGCCGACCGCGCCGGCTGGCGCACCGTGTTCGCCATCGTATCGGCGCTGCTCGCCCTGACCGCTCTGGCGCTGCGTTGGCTGCTGCCGCGCGACCGCCGGGAGGCCGCTCCGGCGCGGGAGCCCGGGGCTCCGGCCGCCGCGCGAGACCGCGAGCGCCGCCGCGTCGTGCTCGTCACGGGTGCCGGCGGCGTGGTACTGGTCGGGCATTTCGCCGCATTCACCTACATCGTGCCGCTGACCCTCGGTCACGGCGGGCTGCCTCCCGGATCCGCACCGGTCGTGCTGCTGCTCCTCGGAGCCGCCGGGGGCCTCGGCGTCCTGCTCGCGGGATTCGCCTCGGATCGCCTCCCCCGGACGGGGGTGGTGATCGCCGGGGGGCTCGTGGCCGCCGGGTTGGCGATGCTGCTGCTGGGTGGGTTCTCACCGGCCGTGTTCCTGTCGGGCGCGGCGGTGTGGGGGCTCGCGGTCGGCGCGTTCCCGCCGCTCCTGCAGGCGTGCGTGCTCCGCCTGGCCGCGCCGTCCTTCCGCGGGACGGCCGGCGGCATCATCGTCACCGTCCTCAATCTCGGCGTCGCGGTCGGCGCAGCGCTGGGCGCCGTCGTCATCGCCTGGGGGCAGACTCAGCTGCTGCTCGTCGCGGCGCTCTCGACCGCGACCGGGACGGCCGCGCTCGCGCTCTTCAGCACCGCGGACCCGGTTCCGGATCCGGTCACCGCGGAGTAGGAGCCTCCCTCTTCAGCCCTCCTCACCGGGCGACTGCGCGGCGGCGCGGCGCGCCCGGGAGCGCTGCGCCAGAGCCCTCGCCCACTCCGCGACGAGCCACACGAAGCCACCGACCCAGGCGACCGCCGCGACGAGGGCGACGGTGTCATTGAGCGCATCGGTCGCCGCGTGGACGGCGTCGGCGTCGGGGCCGTAGGCGCCGAGCCACACCTGGAAGGTCGATCCGTAGCCGACGTCGCCGCCGTCGGTCAGGAAGACGCCGAGCAGGACCACGCCGACGAGCGTCAGCCAGGCCGCGACGGTGGCGCGGGACCGCGCGGCGGCCGAGGCGAAGAGCGCGCGCGACGAGAGGAAGCCCTGCGCCGCGATCACGATCTGCAGCGCGTAGCCCGCGATCAGGACGAGGATCGGGCCGAGGATGATCACGAGCATCAGCCACCCGGTGGAGAAGCCCTTGAGGACGAGCGCGGCGAGCGGCAGGACGATCAGAGCGACGCCGGTGACGACTGCGGCGGGGGTGCGCGATGGAGTCATGCAGTTCAGTGTGACAGGGTCGCCGCCGGGGCGGTAGTGCCGCCCCGGATCGCACGTCCGCTCCCCGTCCCACCCGCTGGCGCCCCTTCTTCCGACCCGCGTGCGCCGAAGACACCGCGATGCGGATATACGCTCGCCGATCCGGCGCGCACTCGTCCTTGCGACGGCCTCGGATATCCGTCTCGCGGCGGAGGCGTCGGACGCTCGGGCTTCCTACGCTGGAGGTATGACCGGAACAGAGAAACCCGAGAAGGCCTCGGACCAGACCGGGCTCGCCCTGGGTCTCGCCCTGGGCGTCGGGGTCGGAGTGGCACTCGGCGTCGCCACCGACCAGCTGGGCACCTGGATGGCCATCGGAATCGCGCTCGGGCTCGTGTTCGGGCTCTCCTACGACGCGCGGAGGCGAAGCGCACGGGCCGCTTCCGACCCGGGGAATGAGGATCCTCCCCCCGTGAAGATCGTCGATGGCGCGACCTACACGCTCGTGAGGCGCGACGACCCTCCGCCGGGGCGGCGGGCCCACTGCTGGCTCGGCGACAACGGGTGGGAGCTCGAACTCGCCGAGGAGGAGGCCGCGCGCTACGGCGTGGACTGAGCGGCTCGCGTCGCGCGGGTCTCGCGGGAGACCGATCCGGCGAGCAGCTGACCGCCGCTCGTGAGGAGGGCGCGCTTCCAGGGCACGACGCCGTCGATCTCGATCTGCAGCGACATGCTCAGCACGGTGCGGATCAGCACGATGACGGCGAGCACCGCCACCTCTTCGAGGGAGGGGACCGAGGAGATCGTGCGGATCAGGTCGGCGGCGACGAGGACTTCGAGCCCGAGCAGGATCGAGGCGCCGATCGTGGAGCGCAGCACGAGGTAGGCCGCGCGTCCGCCCTCGCGGCGGCCGAGCGTGCGGAGGGCGAGGACGACGGCGATCCCGAACCCGACGACCATGGCGATGACTCCGAGCACCTCGAAGCTGATGGTGATGGTCTCGAACACGTCGGCGATCCGCATGCGCCCAGCGTACCCCGGGCGGCGGCCTCGATCGGCCGTGGCCGGTCCGGGTGCGGCGGGGGGGCGGCTGGCCGGGGTGATGCGACGCGGTCGGGGCGGGATCCGGTCGGCTCACGTCGGGGGTGCGCCGCCGCCGTGCTCGTTCGCGATCCAGGATTCCAGCAGCCGTTCCCCCACGAGATCGCGATGCACCTCCCACGACACGCAGTACATGCTGGTGAGGATCCCGCCGGTCTGCGGGTGCGGCGCCTGGGGCGTGCTCTGGTGCGTGTGGCCGTGGATGAGCGGGAACCCGCGGTCGGGGAGGCGGAACTCCGGGTAGCGCGTCGCGCCGCGGCCCGGCCCCTCGCCGAGCGATTCGTAGGGGTAGTGCGACATCAGCACCTCGCGGCCGCCGAGCCGCACCCAGCCGAACTGCTGCACCGATCCGAAGACCTCGAGCCACTCGCGCTGGTGCCGGTAGCCGCGGCGGTGGATCGAGGAGACGCCGTCGTGGTTGCCCGCGATGAGGTGCAGCTCGGCGTCGACGCCGCGCAGGAGTTCGAGAGCCCGCTGCTCCTCCTCCGGCCGTCCGCTCGTGAGGTCGCCGAGCACCCAGACGACGTCATCGCGGCGCAGTCGCCCGAGCTGCCCGAGCACGGTGTCATCGTGCTCCTCGGTCGTCTCGAACCCCCTCCGCCGCGCGACGCTGTCGTGGCCGAGGTGCAGATCGGCGATCCAGTAGCGTGCCATCTCAGCCTTCGTCCCACCCCTCCTGCGGCACGGAGCAGGTCTCGCGGAAGACGAACTGCGAGGGCGGCCTGCGCTCCCGGCTCGACCAGTCGATCGCCGGCCGCCGCGCCTGCGCGGGAACGTAGCCGAGCCGGTAGAGTGCCATGAGCTCCAGATCGTCGGGCACCTCCAGGAGATCGATGATCCGCTCCCACTGATCCGGCTGCTCCATCGGGAACGAGATGAACTGGATGCCCATGCCCAGTTCGACCGTGGTCAGCCAGAGGTTCTCCACAGCGGCGCCCATGCTGAACTGGCAGTAGAAGTCCGCGAGCGGGTGCGCGCCCCGCTCCTGCCGGTCGAGCATGACGCCCAGGATCAGCGGCGATCCCGCGACGAGCCGCCGATTCTCCTCACCCAGGGTCCGGGGAACCCGCAGCATCCTCATCGCCCGCACACCGGCCCGGGTGAAGACCGTCCGGGTGAAGGGCCGCAATGGCGACGGCAGCCGGTCGAAGTACATCCCGGATCGGTGCTCGGCCATCTCCTCGGCGCTGAAGCGGAAGTGGCGTTTGTACCTCTCGAAGAAGGACCCCTCGGAGATCACGGCCGTCATGGACTCGCCGCTGATCCGAGCAATGGTCGCGATCGTGGTGGGATCCTCGATCACGAGGAAGCGCCACGGCTGACTGTTGAACTGCGACGGCGCGGATGCGGCCGCCCTGATGAGCAGTCTCTGGTGCTCCTCCGAGACCGGTTCGGAGAGGAACGGGCCGTTGGTGGTGCGGCGGTCGAAGAGGACGTCGAAGAACTCCATCGCTTACTCCTGAGTCGGGGGTTCCGCCGGGCGGCTTCGCACGGCTTCGAGGGGTCTCATCGCGCCGCCCAGAGTACGAGGGCGGCGAGATAGGGGGGAGCCGCGCTGAGTCCCATCAGCGCGTGGCGCCTCGGGCGCCTCGCGACGGGAACGCCGAGGAAGGGGAGCAGGGAGAGCGGCACGAGGGCGAGGGCGAGCAACAGGCCGCGCATCCACTGAGCGGGGAGCGAGAGCGCCGCAGCCAGGGCGGTGAGTGCGAAGGTCAGGACGAACAGGCGGCTGTGCCACGCGCGCCTCACCCGATGGCCGCGCTGGCTGAGCAGCCCGAGCGTAACGGTGACGAGATAACTGAGGACGGCCAGCAGCACCGCCGCTTCCGCGACGAGCCCCATCACCGAGATCCTCGCCCGTTTCTCGTCCCGCCTCTCATCTCGTTACCCATCGACGGCGAGCTCACACTCCGATCATGTCGCGCAGCCGCCCCGCGCACAAGCCCGCGCCCCCTGCGGCCCTTGTCAACCCCTTCCGCTGTCGCCCCCGACCCGCTTTCATGGAGGCATGGTCACCCGTCTGCTCTCGGTCGGCACCGCCGTTCCCGACGCGCGGCTGCGACAGTCCGGGATCCGGGATCTCTTCGCCTCGCAGCCCGGTGTCGACCGGCTGACCGGACGTCTCATCGCCGCGGCCTTCGATCGCTCAGGCATCGAGACCAGGTACGCCGTCATCGGCGGGGCCGACGGGCTCTCCCCCGCATTCGCGGGCGACGGAGACCGGCTGCTCGCGCCGACGACCGGCGAGCGCAATGCGATCTACCGGCGCGAGGCCCCGCCGCTGAGCGCCGCCGCCGCGGGCGATGCGATCCTGCGCTCCGGGCACGAGGCCGCCGAGATCACGCACGTCGTGACGGCCTCGTGCACGGGTTTCTTCGCGCCGGGGCCCGATTTCCTCCTGGTGAGGGATCTCGGCATCCCGCGCACCGTCGAGCGGTATCACATCGGGTTCATGGGCTGCGCCGCAGCCTTCCCGGCGCTCCGCGCGGCGACCCGCATCTGCGATGCGCAGCCGGGATCGGTAGCGCTCGTGGTGTGCACCGAACTCTGCTCGCTCCACCTCCGCACCTCGAGCGACCCCGAGCAGATCGTCGCCTCAGCGGTCTTCGGCGACGGTGCTGCGGCCGCGATCGTGTCGTCCGCGACGCCGAGAACGGACGATGCGCTGCTCGAGGTCGGCGGCTTCACCACGGCCGTCACGCACGAGGGCGAGCAGGACATGGACTGGACGATCGGCGACCACGGGTTCGAGATGCGGCTCACGGCGGAGGTGCCGCGCATCATCGGGCGCGAGATCGTCGGGGTGGTCGATCGGATGCTGGGTTCGGGATCGGGCGGGGCCGATGGCGACGGCACGGAGGCGGTCGAGCGCATCGACGGCTGGGCCGTGCACCCCGGCGGGCGCAGCGTGCTCGATCGGGTGCAGGCCGGGCTGGGCCTGCCCGACGAGCTGATGGGCCACTCTCGCGCGGTGCTGCGCGACTACGGCAACATGTCGAGCGCGACGATCCTGTTCATCCTGCGGCGAATGCTGGCCGACGAGTCCCTCGGAGACGGCGCGCAGCTGGCGGGGCTCTGCTTCGGGCCGGGGCTCACGGTGGAGACGGCCCGGTTCACCCGTCGCTCCAGCGGCCCGGGTTCGCGGTCTGCGGGCGAGGCCTCGGCATGAGGCTCTCCGAGCGCGAGACGCGGCTGAGGGAGTTGATGGACGACCCGGCCTGCGATCCCGTGCGCCTGCGCCGCACGCTCGAGCGCTTCGCCCTCGTCAACCGTGCCGTGTCGTGCTGGGGCGCCGTCTACCGCGCCCGGTTGCGGCCGCTGCTGAGGCGCCTCGATCGCCCCGCGCGCCTCCTCGACATCGGCTGCGGCGGGGGCGACGTCGTGCGCCGCCTGGTGCGACTCGCGCGCAGCGACGGCTTCGGCGTCGAGGCGCTCGGCATCGATCCCGATCCCCGCGCGCTCGAGGTGGCACGCGCCGCGAAGACGATGCCGGGCGTCTCCTACGAGCAGGCCCGCAGCCGCGCGCTCGTCGAGCGGGGCGAGCGATTCGACCTCGTCATCTCGAACCACCTGCTGCACCATCTCGACGACGGGTCGCTCGAACAGCTGATCGCGGACTCCGAGGCTCTGGCGACCGGGCTCTGCCTGCACTCCGACATCGCGCGCAGCGACGGCGCCTATGCGCTGTTCTCGGTGGCGGTGCCGCCGATCGCGCCGGGATCGTTTTTGCTCGTCGACGGCCTGCGCAGCATCCGGCGCAGCTACGCTCCCGCGGAGTTGCGTGCTCGGCTGCCGCCCGATTGGCGCGTGGAACGGCCGGGCAGGTTCCGGCTGCTCGCCGTGAACCGGCGTCGCTGACGGCGAGCCTCGCGCGCTTGCGCGAAGCTGAACGATTGTTTAGTATAATGAACATGCGTTCAACCTCGATTCCGGATGACCTCACCACCCGCGCGCGCATCCGCAATGCGGCGATCGAACTGTTCGGCTCCCGCGGCTTCGAGCGCGCGAGCCTGCGCATGATCGCCGAGGCGGCGGGCGTGAGCGCGGCGCTCGTCGTGCACCACTTCGGGGACAAGTCCGGGCTCCGCGCGGCGTGCAGCGCCCACGTCGCCGAGATGTTCACGGTCGATCGAGAGGGCGTCGGAGGCTCCTCCCCGACCATCGACTCGATCCAGGCCGCGCTGCACGACCTCGACGCCTACGGCCCCGCGCTCGACTACCTCGCCCGCATGCTCTCCGACGACGATTCGGAGTCCGCCGACGAGCTCTTCGACGGCATCCTCGGGGGCGCGCTCCGCGGTGTTCAGGAGCAGGAGGCCGCGGGCGTGATCCTGCCCCAGAGCGATCCCAGGATCACCGCGCTGCTGCTGACCGTGTTCGGCCTGGCCCCGCTCGTGCTGCGCCGCCACTTCGCGCGCGCCCTCGGGGAGGCGGAGCTCACGCCGGCGGCGCTCGGGCGCCTGACCGTGCCGATGCTCGAGCTCTTCACCCACGGCTTCTATCGCGACGACGCGATCCTGCGTGCCGCCGAGGCCGCGGTCGAACAGCAGGAGCAGGGGCAGCGGAGTCGGGAGGAAGAGGCATGAGCGCCGCCCCGATCCTCCGATGCGCGAAGCTGACGAAGCGCTTCGGCGGCTTCACCGCCGTGCGGGATCTCGACCTCGAGCTCGAACCGGGCGCGGTCCTCGGCTTCCTCGGGCCGAACGGCGCGGGCAAGAGCACGGCGATCCGCATGATGCTCGGGCTCTCGGCGCCCAGCGCGGGCACCGTGCGCCTGTTCGGCGAGGATCCGCTGCGGCAGCGGCGCGTGCGCGCCCGGGTCGGCTACTCCCCCGGCGAGCTGCGACTCGACGACCGGCTGACCGTGGCCGCGACGCTGCGGAGCTGGGCCCGGCTGCGCGGCGGGGTGGACGAGGCGTTCCGGGATCGGCTCGTGGCGCGCCTCGGCGTGCAGGTCGACCGGCACGTGCGGGGGCTGTCGACGGGCAACCGCCGCAAGCTCGCGCTGGTCGGCGCACTGATGTCGCGCCCCGAGCTGCTGATCCTCGACGAGCCGACGAACGGACTCGATCCGCTCGTGCAGAACGAGTTCATGGCGATCCTGGAGGAGGTGACGGCGTCGGGCACGAGCGTGCTGCTGTCGTCCCACGTCCTCAGCGAGGTCGAGCAGATCGCGAACCGGGTGGTCGTGATCCGCGCCGGCGTCGCGGTGGCCGACGGGCCCACCGACGAACTGCGGCACGGCGCCGCGCAGGAGTTCCGCGTCGTGTTCGCGGGCGCGGGGCCGGATGCGGCCGACATCGCGGCGTTCGCGGCGCTGCCGGGCGCCGTGTCGGTCGAGTCTTCGCGGTCCGGTGGGGCGCGGTCCGGGGAACTGCGGATCCGGTGGTCCGGACCGCCCGGTCCGCTGCTGCGGCGGCTCGCCGGCACCGAGATCGTCTCACTCACCGCGCCCGAGCCGGATCTGGAGACGGCGTTCCTGTCGTACTACCGCGGCGGCGGGGACGGCGGCGCGGGCGGGGCCTCTGCGGCGAGTGCGGGTGCGGACTCGACGGACGGGGGCGCGCGATGAACGCGGAACTGCTCGCTCGCGGTCTCGGTGCGCAGCGGCGCGGCGCACTCGTATGGGCTGCAGCGCTGCTCGCCCTCGTCGCCTCGGTGCTGGCGGTCTGGCCGTCGATGAGCGAGTCGGGGTCGCTCGACTCGCTCGTGGCCGGCATGTCGCCGGAGGTCGTCTCGGCGCTCGGGCTCGAGGCGCTGGCGTCGCCGGCCGGGTTCCTCAACGGCAACCTCTTTGCGCTGCTGCTGCCGCTGCTGGTCGCGGCCCTCGGCATCATGCACATGAGCGCGCTGACGGCCGGGGACGAGGACGCCGGTCGGCTCGAGCTGCTGCTCGCGCTGCCCGTCAGCCGGGTGGGCGTCTATCTCAGCCGCTTCGTCGCGGTGGCGCTGGTGCTGGCGGCCGTGGCGCTGCTGGTCGGCGCGACCGTGGGCTTCGGCGGCGCGGCGCTCGACATGAAGCTCCGCGCCGAGGGGGTCGCCGCCGCGACGCTGGGCGTCTTCCTGCTCGCGGTCTTCCATGCCGCTCTCGCGCTGGCGCTCGCCGGGATCGGCCTGCGCGCCGGGGTCGTCCTGGCCGGGTCGTTCGGGGGGCTCGTGCTCGGGTATCTGATCTCGGCGCTCGTTCCGACGATCGCGGCGCTGGAGCCTGTTGCGGTGGTCTCGCCCTGGCACTGGGCGCTCGCCGAGCGGCCGCTCGAGAACGGCTTCGACGGCGCGGGCATCGCGGTGCTGGCGGGCGGTGCGATCCTGCTCGCCACGGTCGGGATCCTGACCGTGCGCCGCCGCACGATCCGCACGGTGTGACGGTCGAAAAGATCAGGGTGCCCCCTGACGCGGATTCGCACCGGACCGGCGGAGAATTTGGAGATGCGCTCTCTCATCGCGAAATCTCTGGTGGCCTGCCTTGCCGTGGGGGTGCTGACTGCCGCACCGGCGGCGGCATCTGCGGCGGCCGCACCCCCGCAGGTGTCCTATATCGACGGCGGCAAGATCTGGGTGTCGACCTTGGACGGCAAGCATAAGCGCGCCATCTCGGGGGCGGCGCCGACCGGTCGCAAGTGGACGGAGCAGACGCAGTCGGACGACGGATGGATCTTCGGCGTGGCGAGGAAGCCCGCGTCGTTCGGGGCCGGAGCCCCGACCAGGCTGTGGAAGCCGAACGGCGCCGTTGCCGTGCGGTCGTCACTCGGCTACGACCCCAGTATGGCCTCCGCTGCCGTGCCAGTGGACCTTGCCCTGACCACGGGCGGCAGACAGGTCGCGTACACCTACTCCTATCTCCAATACGCCTACCCCGTTTCGAATCTCTACCAGGGAACCTGGGTCACGAACACCGCCAACTCGTCGCTCACCCCGATCAACATCAGCAATCTGCTGGGCACCTCGGTCATGGGTTCGCGCCTCTTCGGGGTCGATGCCAACAGCGACGACGCCCTGGTTCAGGATCCCGCGGGTGTGTTCAGCCCCGACTTCGCGCCGTGGTTCAGCCTGCCCGGCCTGTACGATGTCGACGTTTCCGCCGACGGTAGAACGGTCGCGGTGTCGTTCGAGACGGGCTCCTCCGGCGACACGAAGGAACTGGGCTTCATCAAGACGGCCGGTCTCGGCGGAGCGATCACCGCGGAGTGCCTGGTGCCGACCGCGGGCGGCGTCACCGACTTCAGCCTGTCCCCGGACGGCTCCTGGATCTCCTGGGTCGACAGTCGGGGCCTGCTCGCCGCGCGCACCCCCGCGTCCCCGGCGACCTCCTGCACCCTCGTGAAGCCCGTGCTGATCTCCAAGACCGGCAGCTTCCCCTCGATCGGGGCCACGCAGCTCGCCACGTCGAAGAATGGCGCGACGCCCAAGCGCAAGACGATCCCCAGCGGGTGGATCGCCAAGTGGCCCAAGAAATCGTCCACCCCCAAGGTCGGCAAGGTCGTCAAGGTCGGCAAACCGACATTGTCGAAGGCCGGCAAGAAGGCGGGGCTCAGAGTTTCGTACCGGTGGTACGCCAGCGGCAAGACGATCAAGGGAGCGACCAAGCAGAAGTTGCGCATCGCCAAGAAACTGCGGAACAAGAAGATCACGGTGAAGGTGACGGTCTCGAAGACCGGATACACGTCGAAGTCGAAGACCGTGAAGTTCGGGAAGGCGCGCTGAGGCGAAGCGCCGAGCTCGATAGCCGACTCCGCATACGCCAAGCGGAACTCCGCTACACGCGCAGCATCTTGGCGTCGACCGCGAGGGCGGCACGCTGCCGCGCGGCGTAGACGCGCTGCGTGAGGTCGGCGAGCCACTCGCCCAACCCTTCCGGCGGGTCGGTCAGCGCGTCTGGCCGATCATGTGAGCGCTGTCATATCTCTCCCTTTCTCCGATTCGGCAGATGCGACAGGTGCGAGCGCCAAGCCGGCTCAGAGCCCATCACCAGGTCGGCAGGCTTTCTGCCGTGCCCTCAGAGTAACGATGACCTCCGACGTTAGCGGTAGAACCCCTCGCGGAGGTTGATGCCGTGCTCCACCCAGGCCTTCATTGCGGCGAGCATGCCGGTCCAGCCGACGCAGTTGCCGAAGGCGTTCCGGGCGCCTTCGGGGGTGGGCAGCCAGGAGGATTCCGTGATGGTGACGAGGGTTCTGGTGTCGCCGTCGAGGGGTTCGAACTCGAAGACGGTGCGCGTCGTGCCGCGCTCCCCCGTCGTCGCCTCGCCGTCCCATTCGATGACGATCCGCCGGGGCGGGTCGGCCTCCACCACGGCGACCGGGAAGGCACCGGGGAAGTCGCGGAAGTCCCAGGTCACGTCGGCGCCGGGCTCCAGGCGCCCGCGGGCGCCGCCGGTCGTGAAGTACTTCGAGAGCTGCTCGGGATCGGCGACGGCCTCATAGACCTCGGCGCAGGATCGCGCGATGCGCCCGGAGACGGTGAAGGACAGCGTGTCGAGCGGCTCAGTGTCATTCATGTTGTAAATTTACCACATGTCTGGATCGATTGACCAGGGCTCCGGTGACGACGACCGGGTGTTCAAGGCCCTCGCCTCGCCGGTGCGCCGCCGGATGCTCGACGCGCTGAAGGCGTCGCCGCACACGACGGGTTCGCTGTGCGCGCTGCTGCCGGAGCTCGACCGGACCACCGTGCTGCAGCATCTGCGCGTCCTCGAGAGCGCCGAGCTGGTGACCGGCCGCCGCGTCGGCCGCGAGCGGCACCTCTCCCTCGCGCCGCTCCCGATCAAGCGGATCCACGACCGCTGGATCAGCGACTACGCCCGCGCCGCGGTGGAGCTATTGGAGCGGCTCGATGAGGCCTGAGAGTGTAAGCTATTCAGTGGCGATCGTGGGCGTCGCAGAAATACTCCGGTCAAAGGATGCCGTCTCGATCCATGCCTCTGATAGGCAGACTCGAACCAAGAACAACTGATCCGAGGCACGCTCCCCAACGATCCTGGAAACCGTAGTCGCCTTCACCCCCGACCGGCTGATCGACTATGCCCGCTTGGAACGCCGGGCGACCTCGCTGCGTCTGGATCCGCCGCTGCGCTAATCCGCTGCCTTGGCGATGGCCGCCCGCGACGCGTCTGATGAGGTGCCGCGCCGTCATGTACTCGAAGAGCAGTTCGCGCTCACCAGTCAGCAGATCCTTGACATCATCGGCGGTCGTAACCGTTTGGCGGTCACCGTTCGAGGTGGCGTAGCCGAATACCACCTCGAACTCCAACTCCAGCAGGCTACCGGTGTCGCATCCGTCGAGCGTTTCGACCTCGACGCTCAGCACGACTTCAACGTCACACTCGACGACGGGCGGATGCTTCGGGTCGAGTGCAAGAACGCCAGCCCAAAGACCTACGCCAACGGCGACGTCAAGGTCGAGGTGCAGAAGACCCGCGCCTCCCAGAACGACCCCGCGTCCAGGTTCTATCCCATCGATGGCTTCGATGTCGTCGCAGCCTGCTTGTTCTCGCCCACCGGACGATGGGAGTTCCGCTTCGGCGCGACAGCCACCATGAATCGGCACAACGACTTCTCTGACAGACTCGCCCCGATACAGGCCGTTACCGAGGAATGGGCAACGAACCTGGCTGATCTGGAAGCTTGAGTTCTCCCTCGTCGCCGTCGCCGTCGCCGTCGCCGTCGCAACAGTGTGGACGGTGTCGGTGGTGACACCTTGCGCCCTGTGAGCGGTGACTGCGTAGCCGAGATCCACAAAGTCGGACGCATACGCCACGAGCATTGAAGCAATACTGTCGCAGGGCCGTTTGGGACTGCTGAGGGTCTTGGTGTCTCTTTTTGTTAGGCCGAGAACGCGACCTGTGTGGTCATAATTGCTTCGAACTCAACCGGCGTCAACTTGCCGAGGACTCGTTGTCGGCGTCGCCTGTGGTAGGTCCGCTCGATCCAGGTCACGATCGTGATGCGTAGTTTCTCACGCGTGGCCCAGGAGCGCCGGTTCAGGACGTTCTTCTGCAACAAGCTGAAGAACGATTCCATCGCGGTATTGTCGCCGCAGGACGCGACCCTGCTCATCGATCCGACGAGGTTATGCGCCGCGAGTTCGCGCCGTAGTTTCCTGCTTCGAAACTGCGATCCTCGATCCGAATGGACGATGCAGCCCGTAACGTTGCTTCGCATCCGGGCGGCGTTGCGGACGGCGCGGACCGCAAGCGATGCCTTCATCCTCGGGTCGATCGAGTAGCCCACGACCCGACCGCTGAAGGCGTCCTTGACGGCGCAGAGGTAGAGCTTGCCCTCCGCTCCACCAGCCATTCTCCGATGCGGCCCTCCACGCCGTGCGATCCGCCATCGCCTCACCGTCTTCATCACGGGACTCATCGGCGAGAAGCCGATACCCGAACTCCGGGTCATCACGATGCGCGTCGAACAGCGCGTTCGCGCGATACGCCGTGTCCACCTCCCGCCGGGTGACCGGGTTGCACAACCAGCGATAGTAGAGCTGCCGTGAGAGCTTCAATACCCGGCACGACACCGCGACGGGAATCCCATCGACGGCGAACTCGCTCACGAGCGGGTACATCATTTCGCAGGCAGATGCGCCTGCGGCAGATACGCCGCCGCGCGACGCAGCACCTCATTCTCCTGCTCAAGGAGACGGTTGCGCTCACGGAGTTCGCGCAACTCGACAGACTCGGACTTCGTCTCACCCGGCTGCTCACCCGCCTCGATGCGGGCTTGCCGCATCCACTTATCGGGAGTGCAGACATGGACACCGAATTCCTTCGCGATCTGCGCAAGCGTGACCTCCGGATCACGGTTCTCCGCGACCCGGATCACATCGTCTCGGAACTCCTTGAGAAACGGTTTGGGCATAACGCCATACTTCTAGGCCAGCACACACGGCTAGCCATGTTCGATGTCACCTATCCGCGCAGCGGACCCTTCATTGATAGCTTTGAAGATGTGCATCAGAAATCTCTTCGCGACGCGCTGCACGACTTCGTCGCCGAGCGCGATTGGCAGCAGTTCCACACACCAGAGAACCTGGCCAAGAGCATCAGCATCGAAGCAGGCGAGCTCCTCGAGTGCTTCCAATGGGGCGACGCTGATCTCGCCTCTGCCAAGTACGAACTCGCTGACGTGCTCACCTACTGCATGTTGTTGGCCGACCGGCTCGGCCTGGACCCAGACACCATCATCGCGGAGAAACTGACGCAGACGAAAGAGAAATATCCAGTCGAGAAGGCCCGCGGACGAAGCGACAAGTATGACCGGCTTTGAAATCCTGAGTTTCCCATTCGCGACGGGAGGGCTCCCGCAGGAACCGGCCGAACTCCTGAACTGGCCGGTGGTGTATGTACTGACCGGCGAGCGTCACGCCTACATCGGAGAAACCCACGCGGCGGTCAGCCGCATGGCTCAGCACCTTCAGATTACCGAGCGCAGGAAGAATCTCCGTGTCGCACGGGTGATCATCGACGAGACGTTCAACAAGTCGGCCTGCCACGATCTCGAGTCCTTTCTCATCAAGTACGTCGACGGAGACCAACGGTTCACCCTCCTCAATAAGAACGCTGGGCAGACCAGCTACAACTATTTCAACCGCGATATCTACCAATCCGCGCACGAGCAGATCTTCGAGGCGCTCAAAGCGGAGGGACTCTTCGACGGATCGATCCGTGACATCGAGAACTCCGACCTCTTCAAGTTCTCCCCCTTCAAACAGCTCACCGACGTGCAGACCGCCGCAGTGTCGAACATCACCGAAGGGTTGCTCGAGGATCTCGGAGACGATCGCCCCTCGCTCTCAGTGATCGAGGGCGGCCCCGGCACGGGCAAGACGGTCGTCGTGATCACGCTGCTGAAGCTGCTGCGCGATATTCAGACGGTGGCCGAGGGCGAGGATATCCTTGAGGAGGACATCGACGGTCCTTACGGCGACTTCTTCCTCTCCGGCTACCGGGAAGCACTCGTCGGACGCCGGATCGGCCTCGTGGTCCCGCAGCAAGCACTGCGCGAGACACTGACGCGGGTATTCCGCCGCAGCGCAGCACTCCGGGAGATCGAGATCCTTACGCCTTGGAACGTGGGCAAGTCGGACACTCGGTGGGATCTGCTGATCGTCGATGAGGCGCACCGCCTCAGCCAGTATGCGGCGCAGTCGTTCGGTGGGCTCGTCGCCGACTTCCGGACCATCACGACACGGCTCTTCGGCGAGATGGACCCCGACATCACGCAACTCGATTGGATTCGCGCGCAGAGCGACCATCAGGTGCTCATCGTCGATGAGGGACAGGCAGTGATTCCGGCGGATCTTCCCGCGGAAACGATCGCTCAGCTCACGGACGAGGCTGCGCGGAGCGGTCGACGATATCTGCTCGAGTCTCAACTGCGTGTGCAGGCCGGGGGCGACTATGTGGATCACATTCGGCGACTGCTGAGCGGCGAACGCGTGGATCCCCGCACGTTCGACAGCTATGATCTGCGCTTTTACGACGACCCGGCAGACATGCATGCTTCCATTCGCGAGCAGAATGAGCGCACCGGGCTGGCCCGCTTGCTGGCGGGGTTCGCATGGCCTCACGTCAGCAAGAAGTCCGGATACGAAAGCGTACGAGATATCACCATCGGGGATTTCAGCGTGCAATGGAACCGGAAGCTCATCGACTGGGTGAACTCGGGGACCTCGATCGACGAGGCCGGTTCAATTTACACGATTCAAGGCTACGACCTGAACACCGCGGGAGTGATCATCGGCCCAGATCTCGTATACCGGGAGGGCCGGATCCGACTGGATTCTTCGAACTATTTCGACCCTCGCGGCAAGCAGCGGAACAACAGACTCCGCAATATCCAGCTTGCGCATGACGATATCGAGAAGTTGGTGAAGAACATCTATTCCGTGCTCCTCACCCGCGGCATCCTCGGAACATATATCCACGTCGTCGACCCGGCACTGCGGGAGCACTTGCGCCCCCACTTCCCCGCGGCAGCACCGATCAAGTCGCGTGCTGGGAAGGACTGAAGGCGAACACGCCCGGATGCCGCGACGGAGCCGCCGAAGGAAATAGAACCGCATCCTCGACGAGAACGCCGTGCTTCGGTTCCGAGTCGTCAACTTTCACAAGGCTAAAAAATGAAGGGCCTCGCGGATGACTTCTGAACGCGACTTGCCCTCGCGCTCAGCGCGCTCGTCGATCGCGGCGATCTCTTCAACGGTAAGCCGGAGCGCCACTACTTGAGATGGTTCTGCACCGCGACCAGGGCGTCCGCGACCGCGCTTCTTCAAAGCCGCAACGTCATAGCCAGCCTCGGCTTCGGCGGCCCAGGCAGCGATCCGCTCCTCGGTGACGGGAACCCCGTCGATCGTCTCGCGCTCGTTCACGCCATTAATGTATAACGAAAATACTGACTCGGCAGGAGAGTTCCTTCGCGTGGTCAACTCCCCAGGATCTTATCGAGCACGTCGACGGTGATCGGGTCGACCTCCTCGGCACTGACGACGTAACTGGTTCTCGTGATCTGCTCACTTGCATGCCCCAGCAACCGGGAAGCTGGCGTGAGACCTGCCACCCGTTCGATGAGGGTGGAGACGGTGCGGCGGTAGATGTACGTCGAATACTCGTCCCACCTCCACGCAGAGGTCTTCGAGCGCTTCACGGTTGTCGTCAATGAAGGAACGCAGCAGCGCTCGTAGCTACTGATTTCGATTCAAACTCAGAACTGTGCGCACAGGCTCTCGCGCACCGTCTTTCGCAGCTGGCGCTTTTCCTTGCGGCGCCGCGGTTTCACCTGCAGCAAGCGTTTCGGAGCGGTGCCCTTAATACACATATAGCAGGGCTTCGCGTGGGAAACGTTCTTGTCGCGATCCTTGCGGATGACTGGCACACGCCCGCCATGCTGCGCCCACATGGACCTGAACGCCTGGTGGAAGTTTCGTTTTGTGCTGCGGCTCATCTGAGTTCCTTCTCGGTACCCGCCACGAAGGCAAGAGTCCATCGTACGCCGAGCCGCCAATTCAACTCAAGAGAACCACGAGTAGCGCAGCCCACAGTTCGACGGCCCGTTCTTAGACGCGGTTCATCACTTAGTAGTGCTTCGTAGTGTGGTGTAACCGGACTACGCGGCACCACTGCGCCAGGTTCGCGCTTGGTCTGTTCGATGGGATGTCCTTGATTTACTCCGCACCGAGCCGCACCTCCCGCCCCGCCCACCGCCTCCGCAACCAGCGGTCGTGGGAGGCGACGAGGATCGTGCCCGGGGACGCGGCGATCGCCGCCTCGAGTTCGCCGGCCAGCGCGAGCGAGATGTGGTTGGTCGGCTCGTCGAGCAGCAGCAACTCCGGCTCGGAGGCGACCAGCAGCGCGAGCGCGAAGCGGCGTCTTTGACCCACTGACAGTTCGTGCAAGGGCCGCGCGGCGTCGCGCGAGCGGAGCAGGCCGAGGTGCGCGAGCGGCGGGGCACCCCGCCGCTCGAAGGGCTCGTAGAGCTGCTGCGGGCTCCGCTCCGGGTGCTCGAAGCGCGGATCCTGCGTCAGCTCGCCGACCCGCCGCGCCGACACCCGCAACTCGCCCGCATCCAGCGGGATCCGCCCCGCGATCGCACCGAGCAGCGTCGACTTGCCCGCGCCGTTCGGCCCGGTGACGAGCACGTGCTCGCCCGAGGAGACCGAGAGCTCGGGCAGCGCCAGTCGGCCCGCTACGCGAAGATCCCGGGCCTCGATCACCGGTCCGGGAGAGGATCGCGCGGCCCGCGCACCCGGACCCTGCAGCAGCGACGCGCTCAGACTCAGCAGCGGCGGCGGCTTTCGCACCTGCTTCTCCTCGGCCTCGGCCAGCCGGCGCTCGGCGTCCTTCTTCCGCCGCGCCAGCGCGCGATCCACGTTCGCGCCCTTGAAGCGGTAGATGAACTTGTCGTTGTCGCGCGGCCCCCGATTGTGGGCGATGCTGCCCGAGCCGATCGACGCGGCGGCCCGCAAGCGCTTCAGCTCCTCCTGCTCCGCAGCGTACCGCTGCTCCCACCGCTCCCGCGCCGCGGATCGCTCCCCCTCGTAGGCGCTCCAGCCGCCGCCGAAGCGGCGCACCCCGCTGACGACGAAACCGGATCCTGCGCCGGAACCAGCGCCGGAGCCCGGCACCCCGGTCCCGGCACCGTCCGACTCGGGACCGACAACCCCCTCCGCTCCGACCACCCCGGGATCCAGGTCGATCAGCTCCGTCGCCGCCTCGTCGAGGAACACCCGGTCGTGGCTCGCGAAGAGCACGACCCCGCCGAGCTCCCCCAGGCGCCGGGCCAGCAGCTCGAGCGCGGCGTCGTCGAGGTGGTTCGTCGGCTCGTCCAGCAGCAGCGCGTCCGGGCGACGGGTCAGCGCGGTGGCGAACGCCAGCCGGCTCCGCTGCCCGCCCGACAGCTCGGCCACGGGGCGCAGCGGATCGATCCCGGCGATCCCGAACTCCTCCGCCAGCAGCAGCGCCCGCCGGTCCGCATCCCAGGCGTCGTGCGCCTCGGCCCACTCCAGCAGTTCGGCGTAGCGCTCGGCATGACTCACCGCGGCGGCGGGATCCCCCAGCCGCGACGCCAATCGCTCCAGCTCGCGCACCGCCTCCCGCAGCGGCGCGAGCGCCCCCGCGAGCGCCTCGGCCACGGTGCGCGCCTCGCCGAACGACGGCTCCTGATCCAGCCAGATGAGATCGGCGGGCCGGGCGATATCCCCGCCGCGCTCCGCGTTCGGCGGCAGCCGCCCGGCGATGGCGCGCAGCAGCGTGGACTTGCCCGCCCCGTTCTCGCCGACCAGCGCGACGCGGCGCCCCGGCGGAGCGGTGAAGCCGACCCCGTCGAGCACCGTGCGGCCGGCGTAGGCGACGCTCAGGTCGCGGACGACGACGGCCTGGGCGGCGGCGCAGCCGGCAGGCGAGCCGCCGAACGGCGCAGACGGCAGAGATGATGCGGGAGACACGGGAAACACTGATCCTTCAGCAGCGGCGACGCCTGCCGGGAGGATCCTCGGGCGCAGGCTGGATCAGCTGAGTGTCCGCATGCGGCCAGTGTAACAGGCAGGATCCCACTCGGACCCGCCGGGAAACCCCTCGAGCGACGCGACGGCCGAAAAGGAGAGCACAACCGCCGGGACCAGCCGCGGCCACGAGCGCCAGGCCTGCCCGCCCCTACCGATCCGGCTCGGCGTCCCGCGCCGCGACCGAGCCCTCGCCGCGCGTCGCGCCGGCACGTTCGTCGGCCGCCGCACCCGAACGCTCGTCGTGCGCCGCAGCGGACCGCGCCGCCTCAGACTGCGCGGACACGAGCTCGTTGAACACCAGGTTCAGCACCACGGCGGTGATCGCGGAAGCGCTGATCCCGGAGTGGAACACCGTGCTGAACCACGACGGGAACTGTGCGAAGAAATCGGGTTGCGCGATCGGGAGGCAGCCGATCCCCAGCGACACCGCCACGATCAGGGTGTTGAAGGTGCCCTCGTACCGCACCCGGCTCAGGATGCGGATGCCCGAGGCCGCCACGGTTCCGAACAGCAGGATCCCCACGCCCCCGAGCACCGTCGTCGGCAGCGTGGCGACCACCCGCCCGAGGACCGGCAGCAGCCCGAGGACCACCAGGATGCCCCCTCCGGCGGCGACGACGAAGCGGCTCTTCACGCCCGTGATGGCGACCAGGCCGACGTTCTGCGCGAAGGCGCTCTGCGTGAAGGTGTTGAACACCGGGGCGAGGATGCTCGAGAGCATGTCGGCGCGGAGCCCATCGGCGATGCGTCGCGAGTCGACCTTGGCGCCGGTGATCTGACCGACCGCCACCATGTCGGCGGTCGTCTCGGTCAGGATGACCAGCACCACGACGAACATGGAGATGATGCCGCCGATCTCGAACGTCGGCAACCCGAAGGCGAAGGGCTGCGGAAGCGCGAAGATCGGCCCGTCCGCCACCGACGAGAAGTCGGTCATGCCGAGCGGCCACGCGATCACCGTGCCGAGCACGAGCGCGAGCAGGATCGCCGCGCGCGAGATCCCCGCGACCGGCACGCGGGAGAGCACGAGCGCGATCGCCAGGGTGGCGGCCGCCATGCCGATGTTGGCGACGCTGCCGTAGTCGGGCGCACTCGCGTTCCCGCCCATCGCCCACCTCGCGGCGACCGGCATGAGCGAGATCCCGATCATGGTGATGACCACGCCCGACACCACGGTCGGGAAGAACCTGACGATCTTCGCGAAGAAGGGGGCGATGAGGAACCCCGCCACCGCCGCCACCAGCACGGCGCCGAACACGCTCTGGATGCCGCCTCCGCCGTCGAGGATCGCGGTCAGCGTGGCGACCGATGCGAAGGAGGTGCCCTGGACCAGCGGCAGCTGACTGCCGAAGAACGGCAGCCCGAGCGACTGCAGCAGCGTCGCGATCCCGCCGACGAACAGGCAGCTCGCGATGAGGACCCCGATCTCGGTCTGCGTCAGCCCGGCGGCACCTCCGATGATCAGCGCCGGCGCGATCATGCCCCCGTACATGCTGAGCACGTGCTGCAGGCCATAGGCAAGGTTCTTGCCCCACGGGAGGCGCTCGTCTTCGGGTCGAGGATCCCGAGTGGTCGCTCGGCTCATCTCGCGGTCGCTCTGTTCATCCGGATCAGTCTGACCGCTTCGGATCGGCCGGCCAAGACCGTTGACAAAGCCGCCGCGATACCACAAGGTGAGCGCCGAAGAAAGCGCGGATCAGCCCCGCGAGAATAGCTGCTACCTTGAAATCGGCATCCCAGGGTCTCATCGCTGATGAGACGGGTTCTGCTGATGACGGGGGCGCGTATGGCAGTGGTGGAGCGGTTGGCCGCAATGCGTGAGGAGCGCAGCATCGTCCGGGCCCTGTCGCAGGCGCAGGAGCTGATCGCCGAGGCCGATCGCACCGCCGACCGAGCATCGGTGGACGCGCTGATCGCCGCGATCGCGGGCCGCGACCAGGTCATGGCGATCGCTGCGGTGCACGCGGCGGCACGGATCGACTCCCCCGTTGCCGAGGACGCGCTGCATGCGGCGCTCGAGGACCCGCGCACCTTCATCCGGGAGCACGCGGCCTGGGCCTCCGGAGAGCAGCCCTTCCGTGAAGCGTCGCTCGCCGCGCTGATCGAGCTGCTGACCATCGGCGGCCTCGGCGGGATGCTGGCGCAGCGCACGCTGCAGCTCTGGGGGGCCGCGGCGGCGGCGTCAACGGCGATCGCCGCCCGGCTGCGGTCGACTCTGGTGCAGCATGAGGACGCCCTCGCCCGCCGCCTCCTGATCGAGACACTCGGCCTGCTGCATCACGCGGGATCGGCCGATCCCCTGCTCCGGATCGCCCGCGATGCGGAAGAGCAGGCACCCGTGCGGCACGCCGCCGTCGCCGCGCTCGGCAGCCGGCCGGCCGCCGCACGGATCACGGCGGCACTCGAGGAGCTCCGTGCCCGCGGCGATGACCTCTCCGACACCGCCGCGCTCGCCCTGGAGGACCTGGCCGATCAGCCCGGCGCGACCACGGCCGACGCCCCGCGCGGCGCCGGATCTCTGCGGATCGCGCAGCTGTTTCTCGGCGCAGACATCGATCCCGAGCTGCGCCGCGTCGGCAGCGGCAACAACGGCGGCATCGCCACCCTGCTCGTGCGCCTGGGCAACGCTCTCGTCGACGGCCCGGCATCGGGCGCTGGGTCGGACGCTGAGACTCCGCCGTTGCCCGGGGTCGCCCGGGTGCTCACGCTGTCGCGGGGTCTCGGCACAGCAACCACCGCCCCGTCGCCCACCGGCGACCACACCGATTCCGACGCCGACGCCGATGCCAGATCCGATCGCACCGATGCCGGAGCCCGTCACGCCGCAGGGGCGGCCCACCGGCACGTCTATGCGGGCGTGCCGCTGCCGCTGCCCGTGAGGCGAACCGAGGACTCCTGGTCCAATCTGGTGGCTGCGCGGCGAGGCATCGCACGGGAGCTCGGGCGTCACGGCCCGATCGATGTGGTCCATCTGCGAATGGCCGACGTCGGATCCTTCGCCGCCTGGCAGGTGGCCCAGGATCTGCGGATCCCCGTCGTCTTCACCGCCGCGCCCGATCCTCACGTGCTGATCGAGTCGTTGCAGCACTCGGGCAAGCTGACGCGGGAGAACTTCGGGGTGTGGGATGAGGCGGAACGCTTCTGGTTCCGCAGCTGGCTGGTGCGGGAGCTCGCCGACTCCGCACAGCACACGGTGCTGATGCCGCGCGAACACCTGCGAGACGACTTCCGGCGCCTGGTCGGCATCGACATCGGCGCGGATCCGACGCGCTTCAGCGCGGTCGCCGAGGGGATCGACGTGACCGTGGCCGACGCTGCCGTCGCAGAGGCCCGGCTCGGCGAGGCGGGCGACGCCGGCGCCGAGCCCTCGGCGGCGCTCCGCGCGCTGCGCGAGGTGCTGGCCCCGCTGCCGGTGAGCCGACGCGGGCTGCCGCTGCTGATCACCGTGGGACGGCTGCACCCTGCGAAGGGGATGGCCTCGCTGGTCGAGGCGTGGGCCGGATCGACGATCCGAGAGCGCTGCAACCTCCTCATCGTGGGCGGCGACCTGCGACGGCCGTCCGCCGACGAGGCCGAGCAGCTGCGTCGGATCGACCGACTGATCGACCCCGCGCAGCGCGCCCGGGAGGGTCTGCTGCTGGCCGGGCATCAGCCCAACTCGGTCGCGGTCCGCTGGCTCGCGGCTGCCCAATCCGGGCTGGCCGACTGGGTCAGACCCCGCGGCGTCTACGCCTGCGCGAGTTTGAAAGAGGAGTTCGGACTGGCGATCCTGGAGGCCATGGCGACCGGCCTGCTGGTCGTGGCACCGGAGCGCGGCGGCCCGGCGACCTACCTCGATCACGGCGACACCGGATTCCTGACGGACACCTCGAACGTGGAGACGCTGCGCGCGACGCTCGCCACGGCGTTGGATGCCGCCGAGCAGCCCGGGCCAGAGGCGCGCATGGCGCGGGCCCGCAGCGTGGTCGCCGAGCGGTTCTCGATCCGCAGCATGGCCGAGCATCTGACGCGCATCTATGCCTCGGTGGCCCGCACGCACGCCGCGTCGCGAGCCGGAACGGCAGAGGAGGCCGCGGCGTGACCCTGCTGATCATCAGCCCCGATTACGCGTCTCACCTCTATCCCCTGGCGTCGATGGGGCGGGCCTGGCAGGATCGCGGCCACCGGGTCGTGGTCGCCACCGGCGCCGCGACCGCCGAGATCGTCAGGTCGTTCGGCTTCGCTCACGCACCGCTGCAGCTGAGCCAGGGATCGAATCCCGGCACGATCCGGGCCGAGGATCAGCCGAAGGGCGAGGACGAGGTGCTGCGGGGCTTCTTCGAGGCGACCCGCGACGGCATGATCCCGACACTCGCCTATCAGGCGCGCGCGCGGCTGCACGACCTGATGTGGCAGCCGGTGAGCTCGGCCCGGGCCGTGCGGTCGATCATCGACGAGGTCGCGCCGGACGAGATCATCATCGACCACCTGGCGTACAGCGCCCGGCTCGCCGTGGAAGCCGCGCAGATCCCCTACATCGACGTCGTGCTGGGGCATCCGACGGCGCTGCCGCTGCCCGCGGCCGGCGAGGTCTACGGCTTTCCGCCCGCCTGGCCCGAGGCGTTCGCGCCCGCCGCCGCCGAACTGCACGAGCTGCGCGAGCTCTGCGACGAGGTGAGCGAGCGGTTCACGCGCGAGTGGAATGCGGTGCTGGCCGAGCTGGCACCCGAGCGGCCTCCCGCGGCGAACGCCTTCGCCGCTCACGGCGACTTCCTCGTCTTCAACTACCCGGAGTCGCTGGTCTCGCCGCAGCGCCGGGAGCTCCTGCCCCCGCACACCTTCGTCGGCTCCCTGCTGCGGCCCGAGCGGCACGACGACGAGGTGGCGGCCTGGCTCGAGCAGAGCGACGAGCCCTTCGTCTACGTCAGCTTCGGCAGCTTCCTCTCCGTGCGCGGCGACGTGCTCGCCCGAGTCGCCGCGGCCCTGCGCGAGCGCGGGCTGCGGGCGGCGATCGCCCACGGATCCTCGTCGCCCGAGGAGCTGGGCCCGCTGCCCGAGAACTGGCTGGTGCGCGGCTTCCTCCCCCAGTTGACGCTGCTGGAACGCGCAGCGGCGGCGGTGACGCACGGCGGCAACAACAGTGTGACCGAGGCCCTCGCCTGCGGAGTGCCGCTGGTGGTCCTGCCGTTCTCCACCGATCAGTTCGCCGGCGCCGAGGCGCTGGAGCGCACGGGGCTCGGGATCGCGCTGGCGCCCAACGAGGCGAGCCCGGCCGACCTCGCGCAGGCGATCGGATCCGCGCTCGAACGGGGCCGGGCCGAGCCGTCGCATCCGGCGGAGCCGGGGCCGGAGATCGCGTACCGCAGTCGTCGACTCGATCGCCGATTGCGCTGAGCGATCCGATCGACGCGCAGCGAAAGGACGGACACCATGGCGGAAACCATTTTGATCCTCGGAGAATCGAGCAGCAGTCTCGTGGTGGAGGCGGAGGCGGATGACAAGGTTCCGTGGGCGTACAACCTGACGTTCCGGGTGCGGGCGTGGCCGTTCGAGGGGACGCTCTGCGGGATGATGTCGGACACCTATCTGGAGGAGTTGCGGGACGAACTGCGCACGGATCCGCTCCCCGCACAGCTGCACCTGGGCAGGGATCGCTCGATCGAGCTGATCCTCGATGTCGACGAACCCTACGGCGGCGAACGCACGGACTACGGATTCACGGCGAAACTGTCGTGGACGGGGGACGACCCGTTCCCGTCGATCACCTGGATGCTGGGCAGCACCCCGCCCGACTTCGCCGAGCAGGCGGCCGACGCGATCGACCGCCTGCTCGCCGCCGAGGGCTGACGCCGGGCGCAACGGGGGTCAGCCTCGCGAATGGGACCCGATTGCGCGAGAGTACCCGGTTTCGACCGCGCAACGGGGGCACTCTCGCGAAACAACGTCCCACTCGCGGAACGCCGGGCGGCCCCGGCGCTCGCGGAAGGCCGGGCGGCGCTCACGCCCCGCAGAGGCGCAGCCCGGCCGCGACGCCGCGGTGGTCGCTGCCCTCGACCGCGAAGCTGCGCCACTCCGCGGGCGCTCCCCCGCGCACCAGCACGTGGTCGATCGCCGTGAACGCGGGGATCGGCCGATCCGATTCGGGCCAGGTGGGCCACGGGATCGGCCCCGCCGCGGCCGAGGCGTTGACGAAACCGCCGGCCAGCTCCCGGAACGCGGGATGCGCGTACGACGCGTTGAAATCCCCCGCCACGATCAGCGTCTCGTCCGGGGCGGCCTCCAGCCAGCGATCCAGCATCCCGAGTCCGTCGCGCCAGAGCCGCGCACCCGGGATCGGCGGATGCGGGTGCACGGCGACGAGCCGCACATCGCCGAAGCCCGGCACCGCGGCCACGGCCGTCGGCTGGTCGAAGGCGCTGCCCGGCGCCCGATCCTCGTCGCGCAGCGGATGCGCCGAGAGGATCACGCTGCCGCTCGCGCCACCAGTCGACACCTCGCCGCTGCGCTCGGGGAGTGCCTCGGCGAGCCCCTCGTCGACGAGCAGCGCGCGGATCAGCGGCTCCGTCGCCTCCACGAGGATCACGGCATCGGGATCCTCGTCCCGGATCTGCGCGGCGAGCCGGCCGGGATCCGCCTCCCCGAACTGGGCGTTGAACGACACCACCCGAAACGCGGCGGCCTCGGCACCGCATGCGACGCCGTCCGCCTGGGCGAAGGCGCCCGTCGGCGTGAGGGTCGGCAGCACCCCGGCCACCGCCGCCGCCGCGAGCACCGCCGCGGCGCCCCACGCCCGCAGCACCAGCATGACGAGCGCGCAGGCGAGGACGACGATCGAGGCGACCGGCACGAGCGCCTGCAGCGACTGGATCACGCCGACGACGACCAGGTCCAGGTGCGGCAGCACCGCGAACGGGATGCCGACCAGCAGCGAGACGATCAGCAGGATCCTGCGCCGCACCGCGCGCTCCGTCCCGATCTGCAGGTCGGCGAGCACCCGGGTGAGCACCGGCCGGCACCGGGCGACGAGCCGAGCGGAGGATCCTGAGGGGTCACGGTGACTCGTTTCTGCGAAGAGTGTGCGGCGATGGGTTCCACCATCATGCTAATCGCCCGGCTCTGCTCGGGTCCGCACTGACCGTGCCTCGTGCCTTGACCGTTGATCCGGCAGTAGTGGGGTGTTCTCGGGCCGGAAAGACGTCACGAGTGCCGGATCGAATCCCGGGCCGAAGCGAGCGCCGCGCTACGCTGATGCGATGGCGATCCTCATCGACCCGCCCGGCTGGCCCACCGGCGGCACCCTCTGGAGCCACCTCGTCTCGGACCGCGACTACGACGAGCTGCACGTCTTCGCCGGGCGCCTGCCGCTGCCCCGGCGCAGCTTCGATCTCGACCACTACGACGTGCCGGCGCGACTGTACGAGCGCGCCGTCGCGCTCGGCGCCCGCCCGGTGGGGCCGAAGGACATCGTGCACCGCCTGCGCGACGCCGGTCTGCGCGTGCGGCAGAAGGAGCGCGACGCGGTGCGGCCGGTGCGGCGCCGGCAGTATCTGCGCGCCGAGTGGACGGGCCTCGGCGCACTGATCGGCGTCGGTGGCGCAGCGCACCGCGACCGCCACCGGCGGCGGCAGGCCGACGACTGGCAGCGCCTCGGCGACGATCTGCTCGCGCGCTGGAACGAGCCGCACCGCCGCTACCACGACGAGCGGCACCTTGAGGACGTGCTGCTCGCACTCGACCACCTCGCGATCCGCGGCGAGCGCCTCTCCCCCGCGACGCTGCTCGCGGCCTGGTTCCACGACGCCGTGTACGCGGGCCGCGGCGGCACCGGGCCGGAGGGCCGCTCGGCAACCGACTCCGCCGGGCCGCAGGCCCGCCTGGCGGCTGACACCGACGAGGTCGAATCGGCGCGGATCGCGACCGGCGCGCTCAGCGCTTTCGACCTCGAACCGGGCACGATCAGGCTGGTGGGCTCGCTGATCGTCGAGACGACGCCGGCCCGGTCGATCGCGGATCCCGACCCGGCGCTCGCCCACCTGCTCGACGCGGATCTCGCGATCTTCGCGTCGCCCGCGCCCCGCTACGACCAGTACGCGAGGGCGGTGCGCGCAGAGTACGCGCACGTCCCGGCCGCGGATTTCGCCGCCGGGCGCGCGGGCATCCTCCGCGGCTACCTGGAGCGGCCGATGATCTACCGCAGCGACGCGGCGCAGCGGCTCTGGGAGGAACGCGCCCGCGCGAACGTCGAGCGCGAGGTCGCGGAGCTGCTCAGCTCCGGCGGCGATCCTCTGCGGTGAGCAGCGCCGCCCGCATCCCCGCGGCGAACGCCGCGCCGGCGTCGCCCAGCCGATCGCTCCAGAGCACGCAGCACGTCAGCGTCCCCGCGTAGGACACGACGGCGACGCCCGTCCGCACGTTCCCGCCGAGCACGGGAAGCGCCCAGACCGCCTCCACGGGTGCGCCGCAGAGCGTCCGCGTCCGCGCCGGGCCGCGGACGTTGGTCGTCAGCAGGGCGGTCATCCTCTGGCGCGCGACGAACCAGCGCATCACCAGGCCGCCCAGCCGCGTGCCGGCGAACCACGGCAGGCCCTGGGCCCGCGTGCGGGCGACCGCCTCGCGCGAGATCCCCGCCACGGCGGGCAGGAGTTCGTCCAACGGCGCCTCGCGCAGCGGGATCCGCACGACGACCGCCGACACCTGATTCGCGACCGACGCGTTCGCCGGCAGCACGACGGGCACCGACACCGGCAGCGCTTCCGGCACGTCCTCGCCCGCCGCGAGGAACGCGCTCCGGGCACCCGCCCCGGCTGCGGCGAGCACGAGGTCGTTGACGGTGGCGCCCCGGGATCGAGCGCGCTCGGCGACGGCCGCCAGGTCGACCGAGAACACCCGGATCCCACGCCCGAGGCCGAGGCGCCCGAGCAGGACGGTGCGCGGCATCCGTTCCCCGAGGGCGCGGAGCAGACCGGACCAGTAGCCGGCCGGCGTGGATCCCGTGCGGCGCGGCCGCTGCGGAGGATCCTCCCCCGGAGGCACCGGGTCGAACAGCCCGTCGAGGATCCGTGCGACGTTCGTGCCGTCGGCGAGGGTGTGGTGAATGCGGAACACCCAGCCGACCGGGCCCTCCGACCGCAGGCCGGGCACGAGGAGCAGCTCCCACAGGGGACCATCCGCCCGCAGACGCGTCGTCGCGAGCCGCGCGCAGAGGCGCTCGAAGCCGGCGCGCCCGTCGACGGGCTCCGCGAGGCGCACGTGCTCGGCGAGGTCCACGGCGCCGGGCTCGAAGCGGTGCCGCCCCCACGACCCCCGCACCGTCGCGCTGAGGCGCGGCACGGCGGCGACGCGCGCCGCCAGTCCCGCGCGGAGTCCGTCGAGGTCGATGCCGTCCCGGCCGGTCGCTCCGTGGCCGACGAAGCCGCCACGGCCCAGGGCTCCCGCAACCGTCACCACGTAGACGCTGTCGCCGCGGTCGAGCAGCAGGTTGACCTCGTCGGCGCCGCTGAGACGCTCGCCGGCGCGCGTTGCATTCACTGCGAGCGCCGTGAGTCGCTCGCCTCGGAACGTCCCGTGTCCGCGGCCTCGCGCTCGGCCCGTTCCGCCTCCTGGGCGGCCCGCAGCTCGCGCGTGGCGGCGTGGACGAGATCCTCCGCACGCCGCCGCCGATGCTGGGCGAGGGTGCTGGCGCCGTAGCGCTCGCGCACCCGATCGTGGGATTCCGCGGTCGCCACGATGGTGTAACTGCTCGCCAGCAGGATCACCTGGGCCGAGAGGTTGAACCACAGCAGCAGGGCGATGAGCGCGGCGAAGGACGCGAGCAGCGGATTCGAGGCCGCTCCGCGCACGAACAGCCCCGAGAGCTCCTGGAGCACCGTCAGCCCGACGCCGCCGAGTGCCGCGCCGCCCCAGAGCGCTCGGGCGGGGGCCGAGACCCCGGAGAGCAGCCGGAACACCATCGCGAGGGCGATCGTGTCGACCGCGAACACGATGAGCACCCCGACGATCCGGGTGAGCACCTCCAGCACTCCGCCGGACAGCGACGCGCCGGTCCACGAGGCGACGGTGCCGAGGCCCTGGGAGCCGAGCACGCTGAGCACCGCCGCGACCGCGAGGAGTCCGCCGAAGCCGATGGCGACCAGCAGATTGCGCAGCAGCACCCAGAGGAAGAAGCCGTCGTCGTGGAGTTCGTCGGCGAGGACCCGGATGGCGATGCGGAGGCTGGCGATCGCGCTGATGGCGGCGCCGAGCAGGCCGATCAGCGAGATGGCGCCGACGACGGTGAAGCTCGCGGGGGCGTCGATGCGGCTCGGGTCGACGATCTCCGTGAGGCCGGGGATGACCCGGTCGAGCGTCTCGGTGAGGGTGCGCATGGCCTCAGGGTTGCCGCCGAGCCAGAGGGCCGCGAGCGAGAAGCCGAGCAGCAGCGCCGCGAAGACGCTGAAGAGGGCGCGGTAGGTGATGCTGTCGGCCAGTCCGGGCCCGCGATGCTCCGAGTAGAGCAGGTAGGCGCGCACCAGCCGCCGTCGCAGCGCGAAGGCCACGACCGAGCGCACGAGACCGGCGATCCCGCCCGGCTGTCCCGGTTCGCCTGTGCCCGCGTTCCCCGGCTCCCGCGCCCGGCCAGGATCCTCATCCGCGCCGAACTCGGTCTCGCCCGCTTCTGCACCGCTCATGATCTCACCCTATCCAGGATCAGGCGTCTCGCATCGGGCTTGCCGATCCGGTGGTGGAGGCGCTAGAGGAACGACGTGCCGCTCTCAGAGCCGACGGCGCAGGAACTCCTTCTGCCGGTCGTTGAGCTCGCGTTCGGCGAGCGCGAGCAGCAGCTGCGATCGCTCGGGCGCCAACGGCGGCAACTCGGCGGCCAAGGCACCCCCTCCGAGCTCCGACACGATCGATCGCATCTCGGCCGCGAGGCCCTCGAGCTCGCCGTCCGGCGTGGTCTCGTCGACCGCCTCGAAGCGCCGCTGGATCGAGGCCAGAGCGGCGCGCGACTCCGGCTCGAGCAGCGCGTCGGCGAACGCCTCCACCGTCGGCTGGTCGCGGTAGAGGTGGGCGAACAGCACCGCGACGGGGAGGTCCGAGGCGCTGAAGCTGAGCGCTGCGGCGACCCGCGAGAGCCCCAGATGACCACCGGCTCGAGCCTGCGCCAGTCGCGTGCGCTGTTCGGTCAGCGCGGCGATCCGCGTCTCCAGGGCGCGATCGATCTCGTCGAGCACCTCGTCGCTCGATCCGCTCGATTCGGCGGCCAGCGCCCCGGCGTGCGCCAGGGACAGGCCCGACCCGGTGAGCTGGGCGATTCTCAGCAGAGTCACCAGGTGATCCGCGTTGTAGTCCCGATACCCGTTGGAGCGCCGCGGCGGTTCGGGGAGCGCCCCGACCTGATGGTAATAGCGGATCGTCCGAACCGTCACACCGGCCAGCTCGGCGAGTTCTGCGATGCGCATCAGGATCCCTCCCGCCCGAGTCGTCGGATTCGCGGACTGAGCAGCGCCGCCGCGGCCGCTGCGACCCACAGTACCGTGACGCCGACCATCGCCAGCCGTAGACTGCCCAGCTCGATCAGCAGCGCCGCGCCGCCGATGCCCGCCGCGGGCACCAGCGTCAGCAGGGCGTTCTGCGCGCCCAGCACCCTGCCTCGCTCGGAGTCGTCGACGTTCTCGACGAAGGTCAATCCGACCACGGCGTTCATGCAGCCGCCGCCGAGGCCCACGATCGCGGCGCCGGCGAAGACCGTCCACAGCGGACCCAGCACGGCGATGACGACGAACCCCGACGCGACGACGATGACGCCGACGAAGAACCAGGTGCGGCGCGGGATCCTGCCGCCCAGCGCGGCGAAGAGCCCGCCGCCGAGCAGGAGCCCCGCGGCGAGCGAGCTGAGAACGAAGCCGACGAACCCGGCCTCTCCCCGGAACGCGAAGTGGACGGGGATCACCATGCCCTGCGTCGCGGCGAGCACGAGCGCCAGGGCCAGCCCCAGGAGCACCATCAGTCTCAGCAGCGGCGAGCGGAAGATGATCACCAGGCCGTGGAACACGGACCCGGACGATCCTGAGCTGCGTTCCCTCGCCGGCTCATCGGGGAGCGCCGAGGCACGCGGCGGCACGCCGAGCGTGAGCACCGCGGCCAGCGCCGCCGTTCCCGAGGTGATCCACAGCACCGTCACCGGCTCCAGTGCGGCCACGAGGATCCCGGCGACGGCGGGGCCGGCCAGCAGGGATACGCCGGCCAGCGATTCTCTGAGCCCGATCAGCCTCGACGGGTCCATGCCCGCCGATCTGGCGACGGCCGGCAGCATCGCCTCGCGGGCGGTGATCCCGGGCACGTCTCCGAAGGAGTTCAGCACGGCAACGGCGATGAACCAGCCGAGATTCAAGCCGACGGTGAGGTCGACGATCGGCAGGATGAGCAGCGCGACGGCCGAGATGACATCCGAGAGGATCGCCACCGTGCGGCGATTGATCCGGTCCATCAGCGAGCCCATCAGCAGCCCGGCCACGGCGGAGGGGACCGCTGCGGCGATGGCCACCGCCGAGGCTCCGAGCGGGCTGCCGGTGGTGAACAGCACCAGCAGCGGCAGAGCGATCGCGGTGATCGAGTTGCCCAGCAGCGAGGTTCCGAATGAGGCGAGGTAGAAGAGTGCGATGCGTGCCATACGGCCAGTAAAAACGCTGACGTCGCGTCAGAGTCAAGCCGGTATCGGCGCATGGGCTCGCAGGAATGCCCGGCTGCCAGCCCTTGCGCAACACTCAGCTCGATACTAAATTAGGAAATGAAATCGTTTCGTATTTACTGAGGCCGGGAGGCGGTTGTGGGTCCGAGCGAAAGGACGAGCCCCGGGTCACGCGGTCGACCGCTCGATACCGGGCTGACCCCCGCGATCATGGAGGCGGTGCTCTCCCTGCTCGCCGATGAGGGATACGCCCGCCTGACCACTGCCGCGGTTGCCAGGCGTGCCCGGGTTTCGACCGCGACGCTGTACCGGCGATGGCCGTCGAAACGCGATCTTCTGCTCGCTGCGGCGGAGCAGATCGCCGAGTCGGAGACGGCGGACATCGACACCGGGGCGACCGAAGAGGATCTGCGGGAACTGTTCGCGCACAAGCGACGCGTGCTCTCGGGCCGGATCGGAGCGACCCTGCTCGCCCTGCTCGGAGAGTCCGCGCACGATCCCGAACTGGCGTCGATCGTGCGCACGAGCATCTTCGATCCGACGCGTGAGCATCTGGCCGCGATCCTCGAACGTGCGCGGGCGCGGGGCGAGCGCGTCGAGGCGGACGCCGCCTCCGCCGCGCATATCGTGGTCGGTTCGGTGCTCACCCGAGTGGCCTTCGCAGGATCCGACCGTGACGGCGAGATCCTCACCGAGGGCGATGTGGCGCTGCTCGTGCGGGCCGTCGCCGGCTCCGCGGCCCGGCAGCGCGACGGAGCAGATCGGTGAGCAGAGCCGCGAGCGGCGCGGAGCGCACCATCGTGATGACCGGGGCGAGTCGAGGTATCGGTCGCGTCGCGGCCAGGCGCATACTCACCGAGCAGCCTCGATCCCACCTCGTCCTGTTGAGCCGTACCGCCCCGCACGAGCTCCTGGAGGAGTTCGCGGCAATCGACGGCACCGTCTCGACGATCCATACCGAACTGTCCTCATTGCAGAGCGTGGCCGACGCGACGGATGAAGTGGTCGCCCGTGCACGCTCCGGCGACCTGCCTCCGATTCACACGCTGGTGTGCAACGCCGGGGTGCAGCACACGAATGCGCTCACTGAGACGATCGACGGCTTCGAATCGACGTTCGCGGTGAACGTTCTCGCCAATCATGTGCTGGTGCGAAGACTCCAGGATCATCTGCACGCGCACGCGAGTCTGGTGATCACCGTCAGCGATACCCACTTCGGAGATCTTCGGCACAACCTCGGCATGGTGCCCGGCCCGAGGTGGCAGCCCGTCGGAACGCTCGCGCGCGTCGGCGCATTTCCCAAACCCGCGGGCACGACGGCGGGGCGCATCGCGTACTCGACCAGCAAACTCGCGGCGATCTACCTCGTCCACGAGTATGCGCGCCGCCTCCCGGCGACGTGGAGGATCGCCGGTTACAACCCCGGATTCGTGCCGGGCACCGCTCTGGCCCGTGACGCCGATGCCTGCTCCCGATTCGCGATGCGCCGGGTCATGCCGCTGCTGACGGTGACACCGTTGGCCGCGTCGGTGGGCGATGCCGGGCGATTCCTCGCTGACGCGGCACTCGGGGCGCTGGAAGCGCCGAGGGGCGGATACATCGACCGCAGCAGGATCGCGCCCTCCTCGACGGCGTCATACGATCCTCAGCGCGAACGTGAGACCTGGGAAGCCGTTGAAGCGCTCACCGCAGACTTCCTCCCGAAGACCGCGAAAGGAGATATCGATGCGCACCATCGTCATCACGGGGGCGAGTGACGGGATCGGCGCGGCGGCCGCGCGGCAACTCGCCGACACCGGCGCTCGGCTGATCCTCGTCGGACGCTCCCCCGAGAAGACGCGAGCGGTGGCCGAAGCCACCGACTCGGAGCACCACCTGGCCGATTTCACGAGACTCGATGACGTACGGCGCCTCGCAGCGGCACTCGACGAGAGTTGCGACCGGATCGACGTGCTGGCCAACAACGCGGGCGGCATGTTCTCGGGGCCGACGGCGACCGGGGACGGCTTCGAGCAGACGTTCCAGGTCAACCACCTCGCGCCGTATCTGCTCACGAATCTGCTGCTCGACAAGCTGCTCGACAGCCGGGCGGCGGTCGTGAACACCGCCAGCATCGGAGCTCGGCTGTTCGGCGACATCGATCTCGACGACCTCAACAACTGGCGGGGCTTCACCCCCACCAAGGCCTACGGCGACGCGAAGCTGGCGAACATCCTGTTCACCAGGGGTCTGCACGATCGCTTCCACGCGCGCGGACTCTCGTCGGTCGCGCTGCACCCGGGCAATGTGGCCACCAACTTCGCATCCGACACCGACAGCTGCTTCCGGCGGATCTATCACGGCGCGCTGAAACGCTTCCTCATCTCGCCCGAACGGGGCGGCCGACGGCTCCGGTACTTCATCGACGGCGAACCGGGAGATGCGTGGCGATCGGGGGACTACTACGTGGCGCCGCGACGGATCGGGCGCACCAACCGGCAGGCCTACGATCCTCACATCGTGCGCGAGCACTGGCAGCGCAGCGCCGACCTGCTCGGCGTCCACTGGTGACGCCGAGCCTCGAGCGCGCGCCGGGATCGCGGCGGCGGAGCTGAGGGGTTCGCGAACACCTCCGCCCGTGAGAGAATGAGAACAGCGAACAACCGAAGCGCCTCTCGGGCGGGGGAGATCATCCTATGGCCGTTCCCGCCTCCAAGGACGAACTCCTCTCGGCGATACGGACGAGTTTCGACCGGCTCGACCAGGACCTGGATCGCGTACCGCCGCAGATGGCGCGCGATACGGTGCTTCCGGGGCACGCGAAGGACACGCTGATGAGCCCAGCCGATCTGGTGGCCTACCTCATCGGCTGGAATGAGCAGGTGCTCATCTGGCACGAGCGCCGCAGGAACGGTCTCGAGGACGAGTTCCCGGCTGAAGGCGTCACGTGGAACGAACTCGGGAAGCTCGCTCGACGCTATTACGCCGACCGAGCCGATGCCTCCTGGGAAGACCTCCGCCGTCGACTGGTCGACGTGAAGGAGCGCATCGTCGCCCTGATAGAAGGCTCCAGCGACGAGGAACTGTACGGTGCGGCATGGTACGGGAAGTGGACGCTGGGGAGGATGATCTCTTTCAACACCTCATCGCCGTACGCGAACGCACGGAAGAGGATTCGGGCCTGGCTTCGAGGCTGACGATACCGGGCGCCGCCCAGACCCGATACCGTCACCGCACGAGCCGTTCCCGGGGTGCGCAGCCCGGTTCACGACGCCCCTCGCGGAGGCGGTTTCGCGTGACGATCGGATGGCTGGGATACCAGGACTCGAACCTAGAATGACGGTACCAGAAACCGTAGTGTTGCCAATTACACCATATCCCAAAGATGGCCCCGTTCCCGGCGAACCGGTCGGAGTACCAAGCGACGAGTCTACCCTATGTCGACGGGCACCCCAAAACGAGGGACATGCCGGGAGCGGCTCATCACCGGGTTGCGAGACCCGGCACTCCCGTGAGCATCGGATCGCGCGTCAGCGGCACGAGCGGCGCGTCGAGGAACTGCGGCTAGGACCACTCCGCGGGCAGGAGCTGCCGCACGCCTCCGCTGTGCAGCAGGAACTGCGCCCGGATCCGCAGCTCACGGCGCTCCCCCTCCGCCACGACCTCCCGAGCCCAGCTCAGGTCCGTGCCGCTCGGCTTCGGCGGCCCCGGCCGCTCCCAGACGAACACGAGCGAGCTCGCGCCCACCGCCTCGCGGACCCTATCGACCCGCTCGACGAGCACGCACGAGAACGGCACGATGCCCAGATCGGCGGTGCGGCACAGGTGCTGGGGCACCGGCGGATGATCGCCCATCGGCATGACCGGGTCGAGGATCCGGTGCTCCCGGCTCAGGTAGAGGGTCCAGATCTGACGCCGATCGGCCTGGCCGAGCAGCAGCGCGAGTTGCTCGCGCAGCTCGGCATCGTGTGCCAGGGTTCGCGCTCGGTCCTGGGCGGGGTGCGGTGAGTTCATTCACCCAGAATGGCCGGAACGCGCCTCGGGGCTGCCCCGGAAGCATCGATCTGTGGACAAGTCGAAGGCGTCGGCGAGGAGGGCCGAACGGTGAGGGGCGGGATCGCCGCGCCCGGTCCCCGCCCCTCGGTACGCCCGCGACCGCGATCAGCGGGCGGTGTACCCCGCGTCGGCATGGATCGTGGTGCCGGTGAGGTACGACGACTGATCGCTCGCGAGCCACAGGCTCGCCTGCGCGATCTCGCGCCCCTGCCCGAAGCGGTTCAGCAGGCTCAGCTGGGGCGCGAATGCCTCCGGGTCGATCCCGGTCTCCTCGAGCGCCTCGCGCAGCATGGGCGTGTCGATCGCGCCGGGCGCGACCGAGTTGACCCGGATGTTCTGCGCCCCGTATTCGAGCGCCGCCACCTTGGTCATGCCGACGACGCCGTGCTTCGCCGCGACGTAGGCGATGTTGTTGGGCTGCGGGCGGAATCCGCTGACGGAGGAGATGTTGATGATGGATCCCCCGCCGCCCTGAGCGAGCAGCTGCCGGATCTCGTACTTCAGGCACAGCGCGGTGCCCTTGAGGTCCACCGCGAGCAGCCGGTCCCAGTAGGCCTCGTCGAACTCGGCGACGGGTGCGTTGTCGGGCTTCAGCGCGGCATTGTTCACGGCCACGTCGAGTCGCCCGTAGGTCTCGACCGCGGCGGCGACGAGCGCCTGCACCTGCTCGCCGTCCGACACGTCGACATGCACGAAGCGCGCTTCGCCGCCGGCCTCGCGGATCTCCTGCGCGACCTTCTCGCCGAGCTCGTCGTTGAAGTCCGCCACGACCACCTTCGCGCCGGCCTCGGCGAACAGCTTCGCCGTCTCATAGCCCATGCCCATCGCGGCACCGGTGACGATCGCCACCTTGTCTGCCAGAACCGGGAATGTCATCGTTTCCTTCTTTCCTCGTAGGGATGGATCCGCGCCCCGGCGCCGGGATGTGGCCTCGGGCCGCACCGCAATTGTTTCACATGCGAGAAATAGACGCGAGCGCCCGTCGGCGCGCACGGATACGATGCCTGGATGGATCCTCGCTTCACGCGCACGGCCGACTCCCTCCGGGAGACGGCGCTGCGGCTCGCCGCCGAACGACCGGTCGAGCAGATCGGCGTGAGCGAGCTCGCAGACGCGGCGGGCGTCACGCGCCGCACGTTCTACAATCACTACCGAGACCCGGCCGCACTCGTCACCGCACTGCTGGGCTCGGAACTCGAGACCGTGGCGAACGCCTTCGAGAGACGACTGGAGCAGGGCCGGGATCTCCGGGAGAGCTGGCTGCAGGGCGACCACGAGCTCGCCGCCCATCTGCTCCGGCGCGCGGAGATCTACGGCGCGGGGATCCGCACCCCCTCGGATCACATGTCCCCCGCCCTGGAGCGCCTGCTGAGCGATCACTTCGAGCGCGGCGTGACACTCGTCCTGAGACGCTCGGGCAGGCATCGCGGAGAGGCTCCCCTGGTGGCGCGCTTCATCGGCCACGGCATCGTGGGTGCGCTCGAGGCCTGGCTGCTCGAACCCGGGCGCGACCCCGACCGGCTCGCGGCCGCGCTCTTCCTCAGCGTCCCCGAGTGGGTGACGCTCGGCGCATGAGCAACGGCCCGGCACCAGGAGGCGCCGGGCCGGCGTATTCACGGGTCCCGGAGGATCGCGCCTCGGCGCCGCCGACGTCACGGGTCGACGGCGCCGGACGGCGACTACTGCTCGATCGCGGGGGCCGTTCCCGAACCGCTCTTCAGCGCCGCGAGGCGCAGCTCGACCTCGGTCAGCTCGCCGAGATCCTCGAGTTCGTTGAACTGGGCGTCGAGCGACGAGGCTGCGAGCTCCTCCTTGCCCTGCGCCAGCGCCTCCTGGCGGCGGATCTTGTCCTCGAAGCGTCCGAGGTCGCTGGTCGGATCGAGCACGTCGATCGACTTCACCGCGTCCGCCACGCGGTTCTGCGCCTCCGCGGTCTTCGCGCGGGCCACCAGCTCGGCGCGCTTCGCCTTCAACTGGTCGAGCTTCGTCTTCATGCCGTTCAGGCCGGACTTCAGCTTCTCGACGACCTCGTTCTGCGAGGCGATGGTCGGCTCGGCCTGCTTGGCCTCGTTCTCGGCGGAGATCTGCCGCTGCAGCGCGACCTTGGCGAGGTTGTCGAACTTGTCGGCCTCCGCGGCGTTGCCCGCCGCGCGGTACTCCTCGGCCTTGTTGCTCGCTGCGAGCGCCTTGGCGCCCCACTCGCCGGCCGCCCGCACGTCCTCGGCATGGTCGCGTTCGAGCAGTCGCAGGTTGCCGACGGTCTCGGCGATGGCCGCCTCGGCGTCGACGATGCTGTTCGTGTAGTCGCGCACGAGCTGATCGATCATCTTCTCGGGATCCTCGGCGGAGTCGAGCAGCGAGTTGATGTTCGCCCGGACGAGGCTCGAGATGCGCCCGAAGATTGATTGCTTGGACATGGGGGTTCCTTTCAGGAGGTGGGTGAGAACGAGCAGGTCACAGATGGGGCCCGGCGCACCGCGGGGCGGGAGCATCTCATGAGCAGAGACGGCATCAGAATCGGCCTCCGCCGCGACGGCTGCGAGTGCCGGATCCGCCGAAGCTGCCCGCGGAGAAGCCGCCGGAGCGACGCCCGCCGCCACCGCCACCGAATCCGCCGCGGGAGGATCGCGAACCGCGCGAGCCACCGCCGCCGCCCATCCCGCCGAGCAGGATCCCTCCGAGCACCGCGGCGAGGACGTCTCCCCCGCCCGACGACCCGGAGCCGCCCGCCGCACCGCGGGGGTACCCGCCCTGGGGCGGAGAGAAGCCGTTCACGTCGTTCTCCGCCGCCTGCAGCGCGGCCGCCGCGAGCTGCACCGCCCGCTGCACCTCGCCCTGCGCCGTCGTCACGTCCTGCTGCGCGCGCGCCGCCTCCGCCCGCGCCAGCGCCTGCTGCGCCTCGGCGATCCTGGTGCGCGCGGTGGCGCCGATCGCGCCGCGCCGCGAGGCGATGTAGTTGTCGGTCTGCAGGATCCGATCCCGCGCCTGGGCGAGCTGGGCGTCGAGCAGTTGCTGAGCCCGGGCCAGCCCGCTCGCCTGCTCGACCACGCCGTCGATGTGCGCGTTGGCGTCCTCCAGGGCTCGCTCGGCGCGCTCCGGGTGGCGCCGATCGCCCTCCAGATCGCCTCGGGCCTCGCCGATCCGCCGCTCGGTGGCCTGGACGGCCGCCGCCACAGCCCCCTGCGGATCCGGCAGCCCCCGAGCGGTGGCGATGTCGTTCCGCAGTTCGGCGATCAGGGCGTTGGCCCGCTCGCCGGCCGCCTGCAGCTCGGCCTCGTGGGCGGTGAGCGCCTGCGCCAGCGCCTCCGCCTGGGCGAGCGACTGCTCGGCGGCCCGGATGCTCACCGCCGCCGCAGCGGAGGCGCCCGCGTCGACGGACTGGCGCGCCCGCGCGATCTCCTGGTCGGTGAAGGCGAGCCGCGCGGCGACGAGGGCCGGGGTCTCTGCCACCGTCGCCAGCGCCTCCTCCGCGTACCCGGCTCGCAGCGAGTGCAGCTTCTGGGCGAGCGCCTCGGCACCCCCCGCGCGCGCTCGCGCGGACTCGAGCGCGGCGAGCGCCGCGGGCGCGTTCTGCTCCAGCTTGCGCAGCTCGTCGAAGGCCGCGGCCTTCTCGTCGAGCCGAGCCTCGGCCTGAGCGCACAGCTCGGCGATCTGCAGATTCCACTCCCGCCGCTGCTCCTCGGTGTCGGGGATCTCGTCGTCGAGCTGCTGCTTGAGCGCGAAGGCCTGCTCCAGGCCGGCCCCGGCCGCGGCGATGGTCTCGGCGAACTCCGTCACCGACTCGTCGCCGAACTGCGCCCGGGCGAACTCCAGCTCCTCGGCGCTGGTCTTGAGCGCGTCGTCCGCGCGTACGAGGGCCACGCCCGCGTCGCGTTCGAGCTCGGCGAGGCTCTGCTCCCGCAAGCGGCGCTCGGCTCCCCGCTTGCGCCGCTTCACGATCACGACGATGAGCACGATCACGGCCGCGATCCCGAGCGCGATCAGCAGGAACACGCCGATGCCCGTCATCGCGTCCGCCGCGAAGGAGCCCTCGCCGGACTCCGAGCCGCCGCCGGACTCGCCCTCCTCGATCAGGGCCGCGGCGGTCTCGATGGCGCCGATCCAGTCCTCGCCGCGCAGCTCGGGACGGATCTCCTCCTCGATCTGCCCGAGGAAGTCGTCGGAGAGGTCGCCGCCGTCGAGCCCGGAGATGTAGTACTGGCGCCCCTCGGTGGAGACGCCGAGCAGATACTGCGAGGCGCCCAGGCCGTTCAGGTCGGCCGTGTCATTCGTCCAGTCGTTGCTGTCCGAGGGGTCGGTGAACTCGTCGACGAAGACGACGAACAGGTCGACCCCGGTCTCGCGGTAGGTCTCGTCGAGGCGCTCGTCGGCGCGCTCGAGCTCGGCCTCGGTGAGCACCCCGGCGAAGTCGGTCACCGCTCCGGAGTCGAGCGGCACGGGCGGCGTCGCGGACGCGGCGCCGACCCCGAGGAGGCCTCCCCCGAACACACCGGCGGCGAGCCCGATGGCCAGGGCGATCCTCCCCACAGCGCCCCTCGCGCGCGCTCCTGCGCTCATCCTCCGCCCGCCTTCCGCTCCGCTCATCGCGCCGACGCCCTCGCGCGCTCGCGCTTCCGCTTGCCGCGCGGCTCGGGCGCGGCGGATTCCGAGGCCTCCTCCGGCGCGACCCGGCCCGGCACCTGCTGGCTCGCCAGCTGCGGCGGCACCGGCGCGGTCGGATCCGCCCCCGAGCCGTCGAGCGCGTCGATGTAGCGCAGCACGATCCCCTCCCGCAGCGCCCAGGGCGAGACCGTCAGCGTCTCGACGCCGAACACCTTCATCGCCGTGCGGAGCACGATCGCCCCGGCGAGGATCTGATAGCCGCGCTCGGGCGTGATGCCCGGCAGGTATTCGCGGACGGTGCCCGGCATCTCGCGCAGCGTCGGCTCCCACTCCCGCAGGCCCGTGTAGTGCAGGGGGGCGAGTTCGCCGGTCACCGGATCCGAGGGGCCGCCGACGAGCCGCCCCAGGGAGCGGATGGTCTTCGACGTGCCGACCACCCGCGTGGGCCGCGGCCGATCCGAGAAGAACGCGTCGCGGGCCTCGGTGAAGGCCTCCCGCGCGTGCGCGCGCAGCGCAGAGACGGCGCCCCGCGGCGGCGGATCCTCCCGCAGGAAGCGCATCGTCGTGCGCCCCGCGCCGAGCGGCAGCGACAGCGACACGTCGGGGTACTCGTCGGCGCCCTGCGCGATCTCGAAGGAGCCGCCGCCGATGTCGAAGAGCAGGATCTCGCCGGCCGACCATCCGAGCCAGCGCCGCACGGCGAGCATCGTGATCCTCGCCTCGTCCTCGCCCGAGAGCACCTGCAGCTCGGTGCCGGTCTCGCGCGCGATGCGGGCCAGCACGGCCTCGCCGTTGGCGGCCTCGCGGATGGCCGAGGTGGCGGTGGCGATCAGATCGTCCACGCCGATCTCGGCGACGGTGCTCAGCGCCTCCCGGATGGCTTCGACGATGCGCCGCTGCCCCTCCTCGACGATCGCGCCGTCGTCGTCGAGGTAGCGCATGAGCCGCAGCACCGAGCGCTGCGAGTGATAGGGCACCGGGCTCGCCCCGGGGTGCGCGTCGACCACCAGCAGGTGGACGGTGTTGGACCCGACGTCGATCACTCCGAGGCGCATGCCTCAGATTCTACGGTGCTCCCCTGCGAGCGCGGCGACCGTTCAGCGACCGCCGCGACCGGACGCGGCAGTAGGCTGAGGGGATGAGCGACGGCGAGATGAGAGACACCGAGCGGACCGACGGCGCCCCGCACTCGGACGGCCTCGCCTTCGCCGTGGATCGCGAGAGCGCCGTTCCGCCCTCCGCCCAGCTGCGCGACGCGGTGCTCGCCGGGGTGGGCGACGGAACGCTGACCCCGGGGCAGCGCCTGCCCACCGTCCGCGGGCTCGCAGCTCGGCTCGGCATCGCGGCCAACACCGTCGCCGGAGCCTACCGTGCTCTGGAGCGGGCCGGGGTGATCGAGGGACGGGGACGGGCCGGCACGTTCGTGAGTCTGGGAGACGATCCCGTGGCGGCGGAGGCGCGGCGGATCGCCCTGGAGACCGCGGCGGCGCTGGCCGAGCTCGGCGTCGATCGCGACGAGGCGATCCGGCTGCTCACCGAGGCCGTGGCGGCCCGCCCGGGGCGCGGCTGAGGTTCAGTCCGGCGGATCGCCCTCGATCGCCTCGCGCTCCGTCTTGGCCCAGCGCTGCAATCCCATCAGCTGCCGCAGCAGCGCGCGGTAGACGACCGGATAGATCAGCCACGAGTAGAAGACGTAGAGGTGCGCGAGCAGCACATCGGCGATCAGCTTCAGCGGCGTGAAGCGGCGACGGGCGAAGACGACCGACCAGACGACGGGGAACACGGCGAAGAGGTACAGCACGAGCAGGAAGAGCACGCTCGGCTGCACCCGGGTGGTCTGCGTCGCGACGAACACCACCGTGAGCAGCACGGTCAGCCCCATCCAGGCCTGCACGAGCGGGTTCAGCAGGTACCAGAACTGATCCCAGCGCCCCGCGATCCCGACGGAGGGGTTCCTCAGCATCCGCCAGCTCAGATCGAGCATCTGCCAGCCGCCCTGCGACCACCGGGTGCGCTGCCGGTAGAGCGCGCGCAACGAGTTGAGCCCCTGCTGATGCACGGTCACCGTGGTCGACTGGGCGCCGCGCCAGCCGCGCTCGATCATCCTGAGGCCGATGTCCTGATCCTCGGTGAGCCGGCCCTCGCGCCAGGGACCCCGCTGCCCTCGCCGGTTCTCGACCGCGACCTCGTCGAGCGCGGCGAGGCGGTTGAACTGCCCGTTGCCGCCCATGTTCGCGGTGCCCCAGCTCATGCGTCCCATCTGGAAGAGGTGGCCGAAGACCCCGAACTCGATGTCCTGCGCCCAGGTGAGGAAGGAGCGGCGGTTGTAGATCCGGACGAGCGCCTGCACCCCGCCCACCCGTGGATCGTCGAAGAGCCGCGAGACGCGGGCCGCACGCGCGTCGAGACGGCCGTCGGCGTCGACGATCGTCACGATCACCCGCCGCGGATCCCAGCCGCCGTAGACCCCCGCGCCGAGCACCTCCCGGTGCAGGTAGCGCCAGGCGTCGTTGAGCGCCTCCGACTTCCCCTGCCTGGCCTCGGGGGCCGTCCGCGTGAGCACCGTCAGCTCCGGCACGTCGAGCGACGCGAGGATCTGCCCCGTCCGATCGTCGGAGCCGTCGTTCACGACGAGGATCCGCTTGTGCGTCGCCCGCACCTCGCTCAGGCGCCCCACCGAGTCGGCGATCGTCACCTCCTCGTTGAGCGCCGGCACCATGAACACCCAAAGATAGTCCGCCTCGCTCTCGGCCGGGTCGCCGTACCGCCTGCGGGCGCGGGCGGTACGCGCGAGCTGCAGCTGCGCCGAGACCGTCAGGGCGAGCAGCGAGACCGTCGAGACCAGGATGATGACGAGCGCGACCCAGAACAGCGGAACCGCCCACCACGGCAGTCCGCCGTAGAGGTCGAACAGGAAGTCCCCCGTCTCGCGCCACCACTGCGCGAACCCGCCGCTCGTGCCGAGCGCCCCGGGACGACCGGCGAATCCGATCAGTCCGATCAGTCCGATCAGCAGGGCGGGCATGTCAGCCGCGCTCCTCGAACCCGCGGTCCCCCATGAATCTCCGCACCGCGGAGCGCAGCTGATCGCCGTCGTACTGCTCCGGTGCCGCGCCGTCGAGCAGCACGTGATCGAGCGAGCGCACGATCCGCTCGGCGGCGCGCCCGTCGCCGTAGGGGTTGCGCGGCGCATCCTCGGGCGCCCCGGGCGCGCGGTCGAGGATCCGGACCGCCTCGGACACGATCCGGCCGGGATCGGTCCCGACGAGGGTGAGGGATCCGGCGAGCACCCCCTCCTGCCGCTCGGTGGTCTCACGGGTGACGAGCACCGGCACCCCGACCGCCGGCGCCTCCTCCTGCAGGCCGCCGGAGTCGGTGATGATCAGGGCCGAGGCGGCGATGAGGTGCACGAACTCGAAGTAGTCCCGCGGCTCCACCAGCCGCACGTTGCCCTGCCCCGTGAGCGCCGCCCGCATCGGGCGCCTCGCGACGGGATTGGGGTGCAGCGGCACGACGAACTGCGATTCCGGGTAGCGCTCGCTCAGCCGCCGCACCGCCTCGGCGATGCCGTCGATCCCCGCGCCCCAGTTCTCCCTCCGGTGGGCGGTGACGAGCACGATGCGCCGTCCCGGGCCGGGTTCGAAGCCCTCGAGGCATTCGAGCCCCTCCCCGTAGCCCGACGGCTGCCCGATCGCCCAGTGCAGCATGTCGATGGCCGTGTTGCCCGTCACCACGATCCGGTCGAAGTCGATGCCCTCCCGCACGAGATTCGTCTTGTTCCTCGTCGTCGGCGCGAAGTGCAGGGCGGCGACGCGCGAGATCAGCTGCCGGTTCCCCTCCTCGGGGAACGGCTCGAGGAGGTTGGAGGTGCGCAGCCCGGCCTCGACGTGCACGACCGGGATCTGCAGATTGAAGGCGGCGAGCGCCGCGGCCGCTGCGGAGCTGGTGTCGCCGTGCACGAGGCAGGCGAGGGCGCCCTTCGGCCGCCGCGTCCCGTCGGCGCTGAGGTCGGCGGGCACCGCGTTCTCCCGCCAGATCCGGTCGATGCCGGTGATGACGCGCGCCACCATCTCGTTCAGCGAGGGGGCGAGGCCGTCGCGGTGCTCGCCCGCCCGCAGGTTCGCGTCGAGCCGCAGGTGCGAGCGCTGGATGAGCTGTTCGAGCATCGCCGCGTGCTGCCCCGTGCTGACGACGACCGGGCGGAATCTGCCGGACTCCTGGAGTGCGCGGATCACGGGGATCATCTTGATCGCCTCGGGGCGGGTGCCGATGACCACGAGCACGCGGCGCGGCTCCTCGCGCTCGGCGCTCCCGACGGCGCGCTCGGCCCGAGGTGTTCCCGTGTTCTGCTGCGTCATCTCGATCCCTCACTCCCGCCCGAACGGCCCGACCCGCTCGACGCGCACCACCGGCTCCCCCGACGCCTCGGAGGCCGCCAGCTCGACGGCTCCCTCGATGGCCCAGTCCCGGTCCCCCTCCGGATCGTCCAGCACCTGGCGGAAGCGCCACTCCGCCGCACCGGCTCCCGAGCCCGCCGCGGAACGGTCGATCTCGAGCAGCGCCGCAGAGCGGGCCTCGGGCCCCGTGCCGATCGCGTCGTACTCGGCGAAGTAGGCGTCCAGCGCCTCGCGCCAGCGCTCCGCTCCGAAGCCGTGCGCGCCGTCGAGCTCGGCGAGCTCGTCGAGGTGCTCGAACGCCGCCGCCCGCACCCGCCGGAACACGGCGTTGCGGACCATCACGGTGAAGGCCCGCTCGTTGACGAGCACCGAACGGGTCGGCGGCGCGAGATCGGCACCGGGATCCGAGGGCGCGGCATCGTCAGCGTCGACGATCAGCCGCTCCGGATGCGCGAGCGCCGCCCACTCGTCGAGGAGGCTCGAATCGACCTGGCGCACGAGCTCTCCGAGCCACTCGATCAGCTCTTCGAGTTCCGGGGTCTTCGCCTGCTCCGGCACGGTGCGCGAGATCGCGCGATAGGCGTCGCTGAGATAGCGCAGCACCGTCCCCTCGGCGCGACCGAGCTGATAGAACGACACCAGGTCGCGGAAGCCGAAGGCGCGCTCCACCATGTCGCGCACCACCGACTTCGGCCTCAGCTCGAAGTCCCGCGCCCACGGCACCTCGCGCAGGTAGGCCTCGAACGCCTCGCCCAGCAGCTCGGCGAGGGGCTGCGGGTGCGTGACCTCCTCGAGCAGTTCCATGCGCTCGTCGTACTCGATGCCCTCCGCCTTCATGGCGGCGATCGCCTCGCCGCGCGCCCGGTGCTCCTGCGCCCGCAGGAGGGAGCGCGGATCCTCGAGCGTCGCCTCGATCACCGAGATCACGTCGAGGGCGTAGCTCTCGGATTCCGGGTCGAAGAGCTCGATCGCGGCGAGCGCGAAGGGCGAGAGCGGCTGGTTGAGGGCGAAGTCATGCTGCAGCTCGACCGTGAGGCGCAGAATGGGATCGGGGCTCGCCGCGCCGCCCTCGCCATCGTCGACGATCACGCCGTCGTCGCTCCACACGCCCCCTGACCAGCGACCCCCGCCCCAGTCGTCCTCGCTGCGGTCGGGATCGACGATCTCGACGACGCCGCCGTCGCGCAGCGTGCGGAAGATCGCGAGCGCCGTGCGGGCGTGGGCGAACTGGGCCGCCGGCGGCTCATGGCTGTCGAAGATCAGCGCGCGCATGACCCGCAGCACCTCGCTCGCCCGCTGGCCGGCCGCGGCGCTCCGCCCGGCGACGCCCGTCGGATCGGGAGACGAGCGCCCGATCACTCCCAGGACCATCGCGTGGGTGATGCGCATGCGGCTCACGAGCGGCTCGGGCTCGGCGACGGTGAGCCGCTCGAGCGTCTGCTCGTTCCAGCCGACGAAGCCCTGCGGCGGAGCCTTCTTCCTGACCGGCTTGGCCTTCTTGCCACCGGCGCGCCCCGACTCCGCTCGCGCCGCCGCCTTCGCGGCCGCGCGCGCGTTCTCCACCTCGTGCTCGGGCGCCAGCGCGATCACGTCGCCCTCGGTGTCGTAGCCGGCGCGCCCCGCCCGACCCGCGATCTGGTGGAACTCGCGGGCCGACAGCCGCCGCATCCGCTCCCCGTCGAACTTGGCGAGGGCGGTGATCACGACGGTGCGGATCGGCACGTTGATGCCCACGCCCAGCGTGTCGGTGCCGCAGATCGCGCGCAGCAGCCCGCGCTGCGCGAGCTGCTCGACGAGCAGCCGGTAGCGGGGCAGCATGCCGGCGTGGTGCACGCCGATCCCCGAGCGGACGAGCCGCGACAGGGTCGTGCCGAAGCCGGTGCTGAAGCGGAACGCGCCGATCGCCTCCGCGATCTCGTCGCGCCGGGCGCGATCCACCAGCTTGATGCTCGCGAGCGCCTGCGCCTGCTCGACGGCGTGCGACTGGTTGAAGTGCACCAGGTAGGCGGGGGTGCCGCCCTCGGCCAGCAGCAGCTCCACGACCTCGTGCACGGCGCGCACCTCGTAGGCGAAATGCAGCGGCACGGGGCGCTGCGCGCCGGTCACCAGCTCCGTGCCCCGGCCGGTGCGGCGCGAGAGGTCGGCCGCGAGCTCGCTCACGTCGCCGAGCGTCGCCGACATGAGCAGGAACTGCGCGTCCGGCATGAGCAGCAGGGGCACCTGCCACGCCCAGCCCCGGTCCGGCTCGGCGTAGAAGTGGAACTCGTCCATCACCACCTGGGTGATGCCGCCCGCCGCGGCGTCGCGCAGCGCGAGATTGGCGAGGATCTCGGCCGTGCAGCAGATGATCGGCGCGTCGGAGTTGATCGAGGAGTCGCCCGTGATCATGCCGACCCGCTCCGCACCGAACGCCGCGACCAGCTCGAAGAACTTCTCGCTGACCAGCGCCTTGATGGGCGCGGTGTAGACGGTCCGCCTTCCTTCGGCGAGCGCGAAGAAGTGCGCGCCCAGCGCCACGAGCGACTTCCCGGATCCCGTGGGCGTGGCGAGGATCACGTTCGAGCCGAGGGCGAGGCCGAGCAGGGCCTCCTCCTGCGCCGGGTAGAGGCTGAGCCCGCGATCCTCCGCGGCCCACTGCTCGAAGCGCGCGAAGAGCTCATCGGGCTCGGAGGATCCGCCGGCAGCGCCCGCCGCGTCGAGTACGTGCGCCAGGCTCATACCCCCAGCCTACCCGCGAGCAGCCCCGTGACGCCCGAGTGCCGTCCCCCTCGACAAGCCCAGGGGGCGGGGGCCAGCACTGGAGGCGCGACCGGATCGCTACACGGCGACGAAGAGATCGACGTTCGACAGCAGGATCCGCGTGCCGAGATCGCGGTTCCAGCTCACCTCGATGCCGTGCCGTTCGAGCACGGGGAACACCTCGTCGACCATCAGCCCCGTGACGATCCGCTCGTAGCGCTCGTCCTGCTGCTCCTCGTTCAGCGCGTTCCACTCGTCCTCCGGGAGATGCGCGTCGAGGAAGGCCCCGTAGCCGACGTAGGTGCTGCGATCCTCCGGGATCCGCTCGGCGTCCTGGGTGTGGTAGTAGAGGTAGCCCCGCCAGACCCGCGAGTCGTCCCGCTCGTCCCAGATCTCCGCGGAGCCGCAGGTGCCGCAGCAGGTGAAGTCCTCGCGCCCGAGCACGCCGATCTCCGCGAGTTCGGCGAAGGCACGGGAGAGGCGCGACTCCGGCGGTCCGCCCAGCTCGTCCTGCTGCCGTCGGCGCAACTCGATCGCGGAGGCGAAGAACGCGAGCGCGCGCTCCTCGGCCACCCCGGCCTCGGCCAGCTCGTCCTCGAAGAGGGCGACGAACTCGGCCGGGTCGTTCTCGCCCTTCAGGATCAGCGACCAGGCGGAATCGCGGAGGATCTCCCGGTCCTCGTCCTCCAGGCCCCACGATGCGGGGATCTCGTAGCTCTCCGGCGCGGCGTACCAGTCTGTGCTCATGCCCCAATGCTCCCATCCGGGCGAGTCCCCGGGCAAGCACGGCGCGCCCGGCCGTCGGCGGTAGAATCTGCCGTATGGCGAACCCCCTCCTCTTCCAGCCGTACCGCCTCCGCGGGCTCGAGATCCGCAACCGCCTCTGGGCGGCGCCGATGTGCCAGTACTCGGCCGTCGCCGAGAGCGGCCCCGGGGAAGGCGTGCCCGGGGACTGGCACGTGCAGCATCTCGGCGGGCTCGGTCGGGGCGGGGCCGGGCTGGTGATGGTCGAGGCGACCGCGGTGGTGCCCGAGGGCCGGATCAGCCCGGGCTGCCTCGGACTCTACAGCGACGAGCAGGAAGCCGCCTTCGCGCGGATCGTGCCGCTCGTGCGGGCGCACGGGGCTCGGATCGGGATCCAGTTGGCGCACGCGGGCCGGAAGGCGTCGACCTACCGCTCACTGCCGGGCGAGCCCGAGGGCTCGGTGCCGGAGGGAGCGGGCGGCTGGCAGACGGTGGCGCCCTCCGCCGAGCCGTTCGACGGCCTCGCGACCCCGCGCGAGCTCTCCGTCGCCGGGATCGAGGGCGTGGTCGAGGCCTTCGTCGCCGCGGCCGAGCGCGCGGTGCGGATCGGCTTCGACGCGGTCGAGGTGCACGCCGCGCACGGCTACCTGCTGCACGAGTTCCTCTCGCCCCTGAGCAACCGGCGCACGGACGGGTACGGTGGCACCCCCGAGAACCGGGCGCGTCTCACCCGCGAGGTGGTGCGCGGGATCCGCGCGGCGCATCCCGAGCTGCCGATCATCGTGCGCATCTCCGGCGACGAGTGGGTCGAGGGAGGGTTCGACCGGGACGCCGCGGTGCAGCTGACGGGCTGGCTGGCCGAGGACGGCGCCGATCTGATCGACTGCTCGTCCGCCGGCAACACCGGGCGCGCGCCCATCCCGGTCGGCCCCTCGTACCAGGTGCCGATCGCGGCGCGGGTCCGCGAGGCCGGGCTGCCGGTCGGCGCCGTCGGGCTGATCACTCAGCCGGAGCAGGCCGAGGGGATCCTCGCCTCCGGGCAGGCCGACGTGATCTCGCTGGCGCGTCCGCTGCTCGCCGACCCGCACCTGCCGATCGCCTGGGCGCACCGGCTGCGGGCAGAGAACGCGGCTTCACTCGTGCCGCCGCAGTACGCCCGAGCCCGCTTCTGAGCCCGGCCCCGCTTCCTCCTCGCGCACGCGCCGCTGCGCCCGACGCGTGAGCACGAATCCCCCGCGCCCCCGTCACGGTGGTGCATCCGCCCACGCGCCGCTCGAGGATCCGAGCTCGGAGAGCACCGTCTCGCCGCCCGCCGCTACCCTGGACACATGGACATCGAAGAGCTGTCGCTGATCGGCATCGCCGCGCTGATCGCGGTCGTCGCGGTCGCGATGCTCGCCAGCCGCATCAACGTCGCCGCGCCCCTGATCCTCGTCGTGCTCGGCATCGGCATCGGCTACATCCCCGGCGTCCCGCTGATCTCGATCGATCCCGAGATCATCCTGCTCGGGGTGCTGCCGCCGCTGCTCTACGCGGCCGCGGTGAACGTGCCCGTGCTCGATCTGCGGCGCGACCTCGGACCCATCTCCGCGCTCTCGGTGGTGCTCGTCATCATCTCGGCCATCGCGATCGGCGCTCTGCTCCACCTGGTCGTGCCCGCCATCCCCTTCGCCGCGGCCGTGGCGCTCGGAGCCGTCGTCGCCCCCACCGACGCCGTCGCCGCGACCTCGATCGGCAAGCGGGTCGGCATGCCGCCGCGCCTCGTCACCATTCTCGAGGGCGAGAGCCTGGTGAACGACGCCACGTCCCTCGTGCTCCTGCGCACCGCGATCGCGGCCGTGGCCGGGGGCTTCGTGTTCTGGGAGGCGGCGGCGACCTTCGCCTTCGCCGTGGTCGTCGCCATCATCATCGGCCTCCTCGTCGGCGCGATCACCGTGTGGGTGCGATCGAAGCTCAGCAACCCGATCCACGACACCGTCGTCTCGTTCACCGTGCCCTTCATCGCCTTCGTGCCGACCGAGTACCTCGGCGCCTCGGGCGTGCTCGCCGTGGTCGTCACCGGGCTCTACTCCGGGCACCACGCGCCGCACAAGTTCAGCGCGACCGCACGCGTGAACGAGCGTCTGAACTGGCGCACGGCGCAGTTCCTGCTCGAGAACGGCGTGTTCCTGCTGATGGGGCTCGAGCTGCACAAGCTGGTCGACGACGTCGCCCGCAGCGACGTCCACCTGAGCCGGACGCTGCTGCTCGCCCTCGGCGTCGTGGTCGTGCTGATCCTGCTGCGCATGGCGTTCATGTGGCCGGTGACCTGGGCCCTGGCGCGGGCGCTCCCCCGCGCCGAGGCCCGGGCCGCGGGCATGCGTCGGCTCGCGAAGCGGGTGGAGGCCCATCCGCGCTCCAGCGCGCCGACCGACACGCAGGCGATGCGACTGCGGCGCTTCGACCGCATGGTGCGCCGCACCGCTGCCGATGCCGCGCACGCGAGGGATCAGGGGCTCGACTGGCGAGGGGCGACCATCCTCGGCTGGAGCGGCATGCGCGGCGTGGTCACCCTGGCCGCGGCGCAGTCGATCCCCACCTCCGTTCCCTACCGCTCGCAACTGGTGCTCATCGCCTTCCTCGTGGCCGTCGCCACGCTGCTGCTCCACGGCCTCACCCTCCCGGGCATGATCCGCAAACTGCGGCCGTCGGGCCCCTCGGCGGGGGATCGCTCCCAGGAGCTGACGGCGCTCGCCTCCGACCTCGCCGAGGCGGGCGAGTCGGCCCTCGACGCAGCGATCGAGCACGACCGGGAGCTGGCCGAGGCGGATCCGGCGCACCCCGTCCCCTCCGAGACGGTGATCGATCGCGCGCGCTCGAACGTGCGCGGCTCGGTGGCGTCCATGGCGTTCGCGCTGCCGCAGTCCCCCGACGCCGAGCGCACGCCGGCCGAGGACGAGGCCCGCGCGCAGCTGCGCCTCGCCCGCATCGTCCTCGATGCGCAGCGTGCGACGCTGCTCGAGGAACGAGCGGTCGGGCAGTACAGCAGCGAGGCCTTGCGCGCGGCCGAGGCCGCGCTCGACGCGCACGAGCTGCGGCTCACGCCGCCGTCGAAGCATTGAGCGTCGGATCCCGGCGGCGAGGCGGCGATGTCTGCGGACCGTAGTCGAATGCGAACGCCCGAGCGGGTCGGCCGCCGCAGCGCGCAGCTGCTGCTCGGGCTGTTCCTCTACGGGATCGGCATCGCGCTCATCGTGCGCGGCACGCTCGGCGCCTCGCCCTGGGATGTGCTCACGCTCGGGATCATCGGGCACGTCCCGCTGAGCTTCGGCACGACCACCGTGCTCGTCAGCATCGTCGTCCTCCTGTGCTGGATCCCGCTGCGCGAGCGCCCCGGCATCGGCACGGTGTGCAACGCGGTGCTGGTCGGGCCGGCCGCGGACGCCGGGCTGCTCCTGATCCCGGAGGCGGAGCCGCTCTGGCTGAGGATCCTCGCGCTCGCCGCCGGCATCGTGACGGTCGGCGCGGCGACGGGCCTCTACATCGGGGCTCGTCTCGGACCCGGACCGCGGGACGGGCTCATGACGGGGCTGCACCGGGTCACCGGGCTGCCCATCTGGATCACCCGGACGGGGCTCGAGGTGACCGTCGTGACGCTCGGCTGGCTGCTCGGCGGGAACGTCGGCTTCGGCACCGTCGCGTTCGCTCTCGCGATCGGACCGCTCTGCCAGGTCTTCCTGCGCATCTTCAACATCCCGCTCGCGCGCGACGCGCCGGACGGCGGGACCGGCTCGGGCGACGACTGAGCTAGGGCACGTTGAATAGGTCCGAACGCGCTGCGGTGCACCCGTGACGCACGCTCGCAGCGTTGTCGTCAGTCGACGGCGCGGCAGAGCGTTGCTCTGCCCTGGGCGCCTGCACCGAGGGCCGCATGCGGCCCTCGGCACGTGGGCGCGCAACGCGATGCGTTGCTTCGAGCGCCCGGTGCGAGCCTTCCGGCATCGCCTCGCTTCTCCGCCTTGCGAGCGCACGCCCCGGGCACATCCTCGCCAGCGCACGGACCTATTCAACGCACCCGAGCGGCCGCCGAGCGATCAGCCCCTGAGATGGACGGGGTTCTGGTGATGGCTGAAGACGATGCTCGTGCGCGTCGACGACACCGCCGGATGGGCGGAGAGGTGGTCCGTCACGAAATCGCGGATGTGGTCCGAGTCGCGCGCGGCGAGGTGGATGATGAAATCCTCGACGCCGCCCAGGAAGAAGAGCTGCAGCACCTCGGGCAGCTCTCGCAGCTCATCGCTGAATTCGCTGAGGCGCTGACGCGCTCCGGCCCGGAGCGACACGCTCACCAGCACCTGGAGGTTCATGCCGATGACGCCCGGATCCACACGGGCGGTGAAGCCCGTGATCACCCGGCGCGCCACCAGCCCGCGCACCCGGGCCACGCAGGTCGAGGCGGCGATGCCGACGCGCTCGGCGAGCTCCGCGTTGGTGATCCTGCCGTTCCGCTGGAGCTCCTCCACGATCAGACGGTCGACCTCGTCGAGCACGGGCTCGACTCGCAGATTCTTCGACGGTTCCATGTCTTCCCGAGCCCCTTCGGTCAATGCACCGAGATATCCCCGATTGCTTCGAAGAATATTCTATACACCACCGTTACCGGCGAATATAGTGCAGAATCGGAACCGTATTCGAGTGGTCGGCTCGTTCGGCTCCGCGCAGCGAAGCGCAGGATGTACCCCGGACCGCTCGCAGTCAGCCAAGCGAACACGAGGGAGCAGAATCATGCGTGTCGGTATCCCCACCGAGATCAAGAACAACGAGAACCGCGTCGCCATCACCCAGGCCGGGGTCTTCGAGCTGAAGCGCCGCGGGCACGAGGTGCTCGTCCAGGCGGGAGCCGGCCTCGGCTCCGCCATCACCGATGCGGACTACGTCGCCGCCGGCGCCACCATCGCCCCCACCGCAGACGAGGTCTGGGCGTCCGCCGACCTGATCCTCAAGGTCAAGGAGCCGATCGCCGCCGAGTACGACAAGCTCCGCAAGGGCCAGGTGCTCTTCACCTATCTGCACCTCGCCGCCGACAAGACCCTCACCGAGGCCGTGCTCGCCTCCGGCACCACCGCGATCGCCTACGAGACGGTGCAGCTGCCGAGCCGTGCGCTGCCGCTGCTCGCCCCGATGAGCGAGGTGGCCGGCCGGCTCTCGGTGCAGGTCGGCGCCTACAGCCTGATGAAGGCGAACGGCGGCCGCGGCGTGCTGCTCGGCGGCGTCACCGCGACCCGGCGCGGCAAGGTCGTGGTGATCGGCGGCGGCGCCGCGGGCGAGCAGGCCGCGCGCATCGCCTACGGCATGGGCGCCGAGGTCACCGTGATCGACATCGCGATCCCGCGCCTCAAGCAGTTGGAGGACGAGTTCAACGGCCGCATCCAGACCCGCACCTCGAACGCGCTCAACATCACCGAGGCGCTGAAGGACGCCGATCTCGTGATCGGCTCGGTGCTGATCCCGGGCGAGAAGGCGCCGAAGCTCGTCACCGACGAGATGGTCGCCCAGATGAAGGCCGGCTCCGTGCTGGTGGACATCGCGATCGACCAGGGCGGCTGCTTCGAGAACTCCCGCCCGACCACGCACGACGATCCCACGTTCCCCGTGCACAACTCGATCTACTACTGCGTCGCCAACATGCCGGGCGCCGTGCCCGAGACCTCGACGGCGGCGCTCACCAACGCGACGCTGCCCTACATCGTGGCGCTGGCCGACAAGGGGTGGCGCGCGGCGCTGTCCGCCGACGAGTCGCTGGCGAAGGGCCTGAACGCTCACGAGGGGGCGGTGACCAACCACGGCGTGCACGAGGCCTTCACCGATCTCGCCTACACGCCCTACGGCGAGGTGCTGGCCTCGGCGTAGCCCCGAACCCGACCCCCAACCCCCGGACCCGGACCGGGACCCGCCCCCGGGACCCGCGAGAATGGCGCTCCGCCACGAGGAGCACCCTCCGCACCAGACGCGAAACGCCATTCTCGTCGCGGAGGATGCCTCTCGCTCGGGGCCACCCGTCCGGGTCGAGCACGTCTCGGACCTCCGCGCAGCGCGATACGCTGGAGGCCATGAGCCTGAAGTTCACCTTCGGCGGGGCGTCGCCCGAGCCGCACGATCATTCGGATCGCGGCGCGGACGGCGCTCCGTCCGGCATCCCGCTCCCCTTCGTCGGCGCCTCGGGCGGGCCTCCGGTCTCGACCTCGAGCACGCTCGAACTGCGGGTGACCCGCGAGGGCGGCGAACTCGTCTGCGTCGCGCTGTCGGGTGACGGCGTGGACTATGCTCGCGCGTCGAAGCGACTCCGGGTTCCCGGCCCGTCGGGGCTCGCGGCCGCCGCACGCTCGGTCATCGCTCGTGCCGGCGCCGAACTGCCGGAGCCGCTGCTCGGCGCGGTCACCGCGATCGTGCTGTCCCTCGACGGCGCGGAGAGCGCCGTGCTGGCGGAGCTCAATCTCTCCATCGACAGAGCGGGAAGCCCCCCGGCCACCGTCGATCACGCGCTCCAATCCCGCACCGGAATCGCCGCGGGCACACCGATCCGCTTCGACTGATCGTGCGGCGACGCGCCCGCGTCGCTCGCGAGTGGGTTCATGTTTCACGAGTGGAACCGGATTCGACCGCCCAAACCGATCCCACTCGCGCAAGCCGGCCTCACTCGTTCGGCGCGGCGACGCGCCCGCGCGACCGCGACCTGTGGTCGCGCGGGGCCGCCTCAGCGCGCCTGGAAGCGGAGGATCCGGTCGAGCGCCTCGGCGACGGCCGGCTCCCCCGCGGCGTAGGAGAGGCGGACGGCGCGCTCGCCGGCGAGCGGGTCGAAGTCGACGCCCGGTACCACCGCGACGTCGGCGCCCTCGAGCAGGGCACGGGCGTAGGCGGTCGCGCTGCCGAAGCGCGCGAGCTGCGGGCCGAGTTCGCTGTAGTAGTAGAAGGCGCCGTCGCTCGGCGCCGCGGCGCCCCAGTCGAGTTCCGGGGCCGCGTCGAGGATCAGCGCCCGGGCCCGGGCGAAGCCCGCGACCACGGCGTCGCGTTCCGCGTAGCTCTCGTCGGTGAAGGCGCGGAGCGCGAGCTCCTGCGCGGGCGCGGGCGGCGAGAGCGCGAAGTTCGAGGCCAGCGCCTCCAGCGGGGCCACGAGGCTCTCGGGGAGCACCGTCCAGCCGAGTCGCCATCCCGTCATCCCCCAGTACTTCGAGAAGGAGTTGATCGCGATCGACTCGGAGCCGAGCTCGACCGCCGTCACACCGCGGGGGTCCGGGTCGTCGGTCCGGGGGAAGGTGATGCCGTGGTAGATCTCGTCGCTGATCAGGCGCACCCCCCGCGTCCGCGCCCACTCGACGAGCGCGGTCAGCTCCGCACGGCCGAGCATGGTGCCGGTGGGATTCGCCGGCGAGGCGACGACGAGTCCGGCGAACTCCCCGTGATCGGTGATCGCCGCGTCGAGCAGCTCCGGGGTCGGCTGGTATCGGGTCTCCGGGCCGGTGGGGATCTCGACCACGCGCACGCCGAGCGCGGTGAGGATGTTCCGGTAGGCGGGGTACCCGGGGCTGGCGAGGGCGACCCGGTCGCCGGGGTCGAAGGCGGCGAGGAACACCAGCTGGAACGCGCCGGACGACCCGGTCGTGACGGCGACCCTCGCGGGATCGACGTCGACGCCGTACCAGTCCCGGTAGTGGCCGGCGATCGCCTCGCGCAGCGGCGAGGTGCCGAGCGGACCCGTGTAGCCCGCGGGCTTCAGCGTGCCGGGTGCGGGGCGCGCGCTCGGCTCCCCTGCGCACAGCGAGACGACGTCGTGGCCGGCGAGACGGCGGCGGGCGATCTCGTCGGTGATCCGCATGACCTCGAAGGCCGGGATGCGCGAGCGCCGCGATGCGGTCGGCGGTTGCCGTTCGCTGGGAGTCATGCTCCTACGCTACCCCCTTCTGGCATTTCCACCCGGCGGGCGGAGCCCCGCGCTTCTGGCTGAGGTTGCGGTTCTGGAGGAGCCTTCGCTGCCGGAGGATCAGCCCGAACTGCAATCTCAGCCAGATCAGGCGCGCGCACGGGGGCAGAGCACCCCGAAGCGGCACGCAGGCGCGCACCGGATCGCGCGGTCGACCGATCAGGGGCGAACCGCGCGCTCGAGGAGGCGCAGATAACCCGCGAGCGCGGCCAGCCCCTCGGCGGAGCCCGGCAGCCCGTCGCCGAGGTGCGGTGACGAGACGAGATGCGCCGACCACTGGGCCCGGCTGATCGCGACGTTCAGGCGGTTGCGCAGGAGGAGGAACTCGAGCCCGCGCGGTACGTCGGCGGGGCTCGACGCCGCGAGGGTGACGATGGCGACCGCCGCTTCCTGGCCCTGGAACTTGTCGACGGTGCCGACGCGGACGTCGCCGAGCCCCGCGACGGCGCACGCCTCGGCGACGCACTCGACCTGAGCGTTGTAGGCGGCCACCACGATCAGATCGGCCGGGGTGAGCGACCGCTCGGCGCGGCCGGGTTCGCGCAGCCGGCCGCGCAGCACCTCCCGGGCGATCCGCACCGCTCCGGCGGCCTCCTCCGGCGAGCTCGTGGCGTTGCCCGCGTGGTCGACCGGGTGCCAGACGAGACCGGCCGGCCCGGCTCCGCTGACTTCCCGCAGAGCTGCGTCGGGGTGGGCGCGCAGGCGCCCCTCGTAGGCCAGGTCGGAGACCACATCCGCGAGTTCCGGCCGCATGCGGCGCGTTTCGGCCAGGAAGTAGCCCGATCCCTCGGGTATGGTCCCCCGGCCGCCCAGCAGCCAGCCGAGCGCGGAGGTGTCGACGGGTTCCGGATGCACCCCCTGAGAAACCTGCGGCAACTGCTGCGGGTCGCCGAGCAGCAGCAGGCGCTCGGCAGAGACGGAGGCGGCGATCGTCGGCGCGAGCGAGAACTGCCCCGCCTCGTCGATCACCAGCAGGTCGAGGCTGCGACGAGCCACACGCGACGCGTTGCTGAAATCCCAGGCGGTGCCGCCCACCACGGCACCCCGACCGGCCGCGGCGGCCGCTCGCAGGAAGGCGTCGTGCCCGTTCCTCGGGAGGACCGTGTAGGCAGGCCGGAGGCCGCCCTCCTCGATCCGCCCGCCCTGCGGCACCTTGCCCACGAGACTCGGATCGAGACCGGCGCGCACGGCGCCCTCGAGCACGTTCTCGACCACCCGATGCGATTGAGCCACGACCCCGATCCGCCAGCCGTCGCGCTCGACGAGGGTGCGGATCACCCGGGCCGCGAGGTAGGTCTTGCCCGTTCCCGGCGGGCCCTGCACGGCGAGAGCCGAGCGGTCGAGCCGCCGCAGACTGTCCACGACGGCGCCCGTGACGCCCGAGTCGTCGCCCGCGAAGGCGCTGCGGGCCTCCGGCGAGCCGGGAGCGACGAGCGCCGCTCCCCCGCGCAACCGCGGCGGCACCCGCCGCATCAGATCGACCACCGGGTCCGCGAGGAAGTATCCGCTGTCGAGAGAGGCGGCCAGGGTCGCGCCCCACTCCTCGATGGCCGGCTTCTGGGCGCCGGGCGGAGGCGGCGGTCCCGGAGTCAGCGCCACGGGCAGCTCCCGGTAGGCGACCGCTTCCGCCGCCCGCGTCTCCTCCACCGTGACCCCGTCGGGGTGCCGCTCGACGATGCTCGCGAGACGGGCGCCACGAGCACCGGGACCGCCGCCCGCCTGGGCGAAGGGCGCGGGGAAGTCGTAGAGCAGGTATCCCTCGCTCCCGGGCTTCGGCGAGCTGCCGGGCGCGAACTGCCCGCGCAGCCGCAGCCTCCGTCGGTGCTTCCGCTGCCGGCCTTCCGGCTCTCGCCAATCGCTCTCCACGGCGCTGGCTGCGGTGTCGACGACCAGCACGTCCCGGGTGTCCGCCCACTCCTCGATCGGATCGACGAGCCGTGCGAAGTGCGCCCACCAGAACGATTTCTGCTCCCTCTGGTAGTAGTCGATCGCGCTGCCCGCGAGGGCCGCCGCGCGGCGGTCTGCAGGATCCTCGGCCAGTGCCGCGTACCGCGTCAGCTCGGCGGCGAGCGAGCTCAGCTCGAGTTCGGGACCGTCTCCGTCCTCCTCGGCTCGGACCGGGTCGAACGGCGGCACATCGTGCTCGGCGGCCAGGCGCAGCAGCCAGTCCCGCAGGCGCAGCGTCGAGACGCAGTCGTAGCGGTTGTAGTCGGCGATCGCGTCGAGCCGGCGCTGCCCCTCCGCGCGCTCGACCGCATCCGACGATCTCACGAGTGCGCTCGCCTCCGCGTACTCCGTGATCGACTGCCCCGCGCTGGTCACCCCGTCCTCGTCGCGCAGTTCGTCACCCATGTAGAGGGGCTCCAGTTTCTTGATCGAGTAGGAGCGGGATCCGACGCGCAGGGCGCGCCGCACGATCGGGTAGAGGTCGACGAGCACGTGCTCGCGCAGCAACCGGTCGACCTCGGCCTCGCCGACGCCGTGGCGGGCCGCGATCGAGAGCAGATGCGTGCGCTCGTAGGAGGCGTAGTGGTAGATGCGCAGGCCGGGGTACCGTCTCCGCCGCTCGGCGACCAGCGCCAGGAACTCTTCGAGTGCCCGGCGCTCCGCCCGGAGGTCGTGCGCCCACAGCGGGGTGAATCGCTCGTGCGCGTCGATCGTTCCGAAGAGGTAGTCGAGACCCCAGCGCGCGCGCTCGCCGGCTCCCGGTTCGCGGTAGAGCGGGTCGCCCTCGAAGTCGAAGAACAGGTCGCCGGGGTTCGGAGGCGGCAGCGCAGCGAGGGCGGCCGGTTCGGCGACCCGGAACGGCGGGGGCTCGGCCTCCACCGCCTCGATCTGCAACGCGGCCTGCTCGGCCAGGCGCTGCAGCACGGCCCGCCCGACGCCGTCCACGCTCACCGCGCCGGAGATGATGGCGGGCAGCGCGGCCGCGACGCCGTCGATGGTGTCGAACCCCGCGCCGATCAGCCGATCCCGCTGCGCCATCCGCACGCCGGCGATGAGCAGAGGATCCCGAGCCGACGCGACCTCCGGGCCGCACACCTCGCAACGCCCGCAGGCGACCACATCGTCCGCGCGCCAGCTCACGGCCGCGGCGCTCTCGCGACGACCATCGGCCCCGACCGCCCGCACGCGCCGCAGCAGGATCTCGTGCAGCCGCACCCGCCGCGCGCGGAACACCGGAGCGATGTCGTCCAGACGATGGCGGCTGCGCGCCCCGTCGCCGAGGATCAGCACCGCCTCGGGAGAGACGGGAACGCCCAACCGCTCCAACTGCTCGGCATATGCCGCCAGCTGCATGAGCGCCGTGACCTTGGCGCGGCGGGCGAGCTTGGTGTCCTGAACCTCGTAGGACCCGTCCGCGGTGCGGGCGAGGAAGTCCGCGTAGCCGACGAAGCCGATCGCCGGATCCGCGGGAACGCGCTGCACCCCCACCTGAAGATTCCGCGTGAAGAACGTCGCCTGGAACACGATGTCCGCCCCGCCCATGAGCGCGGCCACCGTCGCCTCCTGGGCCGCCAGCAGCGCGGCCGGGTCGCGCGAATCGGCCCGCTCGATCTCGATCACGCCGCCGGCGGCGCCGATCCCGCCCTCGCCGAACTCGGCGCGATACGCCGCGAGCACCCGATCCTCGTGGGCGTCGCCCATCCGCGCGGCCCGCGCGAGCATCGGGTCGTCGTCGGGCGGCACCTCGACCTCACGCCCCAGTCTCGCATCCACCCGGCGCAGGAAGGCGAACTCGCAGGAGCTCGCGGCAGTGAGATCGCTCGCGCTCGTGACGAGGCGCAGCCCTTCGCCCTCCCGCTGCACGAACATCAGCGATCCCCCTTCCTAGCCGGTTCCGGTCGCTGCTCACACACTACGGTGCACCGCCGACATCCGGGGCGCTCGCGACCCCGCCCGCTCGACCCCTCGTCTCCCGCACCGCGCCGGCGCGGCCGGCGGAGGGCCGAGAGACGCGGCCTACAGTCTCGCGAGCGCCTCGATGTCCTGGAGGAACGCCTCCACCTCGGCCGCCGACACCGTCGCCCGGGTCGCGGCGAGAGCCTCGAGGTAGTCGACCGTCGCGAGCTCCGCCCGGGCCGCCGGCGCCGTCTCGGCGCGCAGCTCCCGGGCGAGTCCCTCCTGGGAAGCGCGCCGCGCCGCGTACTCGATATCGGCGGGGGTGAGGCCCTCACTGCGTTCGACGAGCATCGGGACGTCGATCGCGGAGATGATCTCGGGAGGCACGTAGCGCCGCCAGATGGCATCCCGCGCCTCTCGGTCGGGCAGACCGATCGGCAGCACGTAGTCGAACCGTCCGTGCCGCAGGAAGGCCGCGTCGAGGGCGCGCACGAAGTTCGTCGCGCAGATGAGCAGCAGCCCCTCGCGCGCGCGGAAGTCGGCGACGATCTTCAAGAGCTCGTTCGTGACGCCCTGCGTCGGAGAGGGCGGATCGCCCCGGCGCTGAGAGGCGATCTCCTCGACCTCGTCGATGAACACCACGGCGTGCTCGAGTTGATCGATCCGTTCGAAGATCCCGCGCAGCGACGCCGCCATCCCCGTGCCGCCGTCGCCCAGCCGCGAGGGGAACACCTCGACGAACGGCCAGTCGAGGCGCGAGGCGACGGCCTTCGCGAAGGTGGTCTTGCCGGTGCCGGGGGGACCGAAGAGCATCACGGCGCGCGGCGGAACCACGCCGTAGCGGTCGGCCAGATCCGGCTGCGCGAGCGGAGCGACCAGTCGCTCCTCGAGGAGTTGCTTCTCGTGGTGCATGCCCGCCACCTGATCCCAGAGATGCCGAGGGAGGATCCGCCCGCCGACGTCCTTCAGCAGATCGAGCTCGCGCCGCTGCACCGGCAGCCGCCGTTCGAGGTAGCGCAGGCGGTGGCGGAGGCGGAAGCCGTTGGAGGTGAGCAGATCGATGCGGCCGTCCTCGGGCATGAGCACCGAGAGCGTGGAGATCCCGAGCGGCAGCATCCGCCGTTCGAGCGCGTCGAGCAGCACGGCCGACACGTTCTCGGAGCGGGAGTGCTCCGCCACGCCGAAGAACACGATCCACCCCTGGGCGTGCGCCGCGCGCCCCACCGCGGCGGCGACCACGCGGTCGTCCTGCACCGCGACGACCGCGTGGTCCTCGCGGCAGGAGGCCGTCACCTCGGCGAGCGAGTAGACCGGCGGCTCGGCCGAGGAGGCGGCCTCCCACCAGAGCCCCACGACCGCGTCGAGGTCGTCATCGTGAAACTCACGGATGTGCACGCGTCCCATGGAGGCATCCTCGCAGATCGGAACGGATTCTGACAGCCGCTCTGCGGAACATCCGCTAGACTTCAGAGCACGGGCCCGATCCGAGGGCCCCATCGTCGCTGACATTCCTCACGAGCCCCAGGGCGCGCGTGTTTTCTCCGCGGCGAACGGATGCGCGGTCCCGCGCACTCGCCGATCCGGCAGCGATGCACGATTCCCGGGAGCCGAAGGCCCCGGCCGTCGCTCTGCGCCGCCATCACCACGAAAGGTCACCGTGACCACTCCCTCATTCGCCGATCTCGGCGTGCCCGCTCCGCTCGCGCACGCACTCGAGAAGAACGGCAAGACCTCCCCCTTCCCGATCCAGCGCGACACGCTCCCCGACACCCTCACGGGCCGCGACGTGCTCGGCCGCGGGCGCACCGGCAGCGGCAAGACCATCGCCTTCGCGATCCCGCTCGTCGCGCGCCTCGCCGGCGACGTCGAGGCCAAGCGCAGGCCGAACCGCCCGCGCGGCATCGTGCTCGCCCCCACCCGCGAGCTGGTCACCCAGATCGCCGAGACCGTGAAGATGCTGGCCGATCCCGTCGGCGTGCGCGTCACCACGATCTTCGGCGGCGTGCCGCAGCGTCGGCAGGAGGCCGTGCTCGAGCGCGGCGTCGACATCGTGGTCGCGGCCCCCGGGCGCCTCGACGACCTGATGCGCCAGCGGCTCATCAGCCTCGACGGCGTCGAGATCACCGTGCTCGACGAGGCGGATCACATGGCCGACATGGGCTTCCTGCCCGTCGTCACGCGCATCCTGAACGCCACGCCGAAGCAGGGCCAGCGGCTGCTCTTCAGCGCGACCCTCGACAACGGGGTCGACAACGTCGTGAAGAAGTATCTGCACGACCCGATCCTGCACTCGGTCGACAGCGCCGAGTCGCCGGTGCCGCAGCTGACCCACCACGTCTTCGAAGTGGCGGGCACGGAGCAGAAGAACGCGCTGATCGAGGCGCTCGCGAGCGGCTCCGAGCGGCGGATCCTCTTCACGCGCATGAAGCACCAGGCCAAGAAGCTCGCGAAGCAGCTCACGGCGCGCGGCATCCCGGCCGTGGAGCTGCAGGGCAACCTGTCGCAGAATGCACGCGACCGCAACCTCGCCGAGTTCGTGAGCGGCGAGGCGAAGGTGCTCGTGGCGACCGACGTCGCCGCGCGCGGCGTGCACGTCGACGGCGTCGACCTGGTCGTGCACGTCGATCCGCCGGTCGAGCACAAGGCGTATCTGCACCGCTCCGGGCGCACCGCGCGGGCCGGCAACGAGGGAGACGTCGTGACCGTCGTGCTGCCCGAGCAGCGCGGCGAGATGCGGCAGCTGCTGCGCGCCGCGAAGATCCGGGTGACGCCGCGACCCGTGACCACGGGCGACCCCGAGGTCGTCGAGCTGATCGGCGAGGTCGCGCCCCGCGTCGACGCGCGCGAGACCGAACGCCGCCGGGCGGCCGCCCAGACCGCGCAGCAGCGGGCCGCGGGCCACTCCGCGCCGGGCGAGGGCCGCTCCACGGGGGCCAACGCCAAGCGCAAGCGCTCGCGCGGCGGCCGGGGTCGCGGAGCGGCGGGCTCCGGCGCGCAGGGACAGGGCTCCTCCCAGGCGCCGCGGACGGGATCGGGCCAGTCCGGGCAGCGCCAGGGCCAGCCGGCGCGTCAGTCGCAGAACCAGGGGCAGCAGGGCCAGAGGAGCCAGCAGCACCAGAACTCCCAGGGTCAGGGCACGGGCGGCCAGCGCCGCGGTGCCGAAGGCGGCCAGCGCCGCAGCGGCCGTCGTGCCCAGAGCTCGGGAGGCGCGGTCTACTCGACCGGCTACCGCGACTGAGGCGCCTTCCCGCGCGGAGAGCCTCGGGCGGAAGGACGAACCGACGGAACGACGATAGACTCGCCGCATGCGCCGAGCGTTGACCGCGAGCGAACTGCGGCGGCTGCGGCTGGCTGCGCAGGGACTCCCCGCAGACGCTCGGGGCGAGGGATCCGGCGCCGAGCGCGCGGCCGCGACGGCTCGTCGCATGCTCGCCCTGCAGGGGCAGGACTGGCGCTCGTCGCGTTGGGCCCTCGGCGTGCGCACCCCCGGCATCGAGGTCGAGCACGTGCACGCCGCCTTCGACGCGGGCACGCTCGTCCGATCCTGGCCGATGCGGGGCACGGTGCACGTGGTCGCCGCGGAGGACATCGGCTGGCTGCAGACCGCCACCAATCACCGCGTGCTCAAGGACGCCCCCAGGCGGCGCGAGTTCCTCGGACTGGACGACGCGGTTCTGGAACAGCTCGTGGAGGTGTCGGTCGCCGCGCTGCGGGGCGGGGCCGCACTCGACCGCGACGAGCTCGCCGCCACGTGGACGGAGGCGGGGATCGAGTGGAAGAGCAACTGGCGCTATCACCTCGTCTGGTGGCTCTGCCAGAACGGGCTCGCGGTGTTCGGCCCGGTGTCGGGAGGCGACGAACCGAGACTGGTCTCCGCAGAGGAGTGGATCACCGCTCCCCGGCGGCTCGGCGGCGACGAGGCGCTGGCCGAACTCGCCGTCCGCTACGCCTCGCCTCGCGGGGCGGTGTCCGTGAAGGATCTCGCCTGGTGGTCGGGGATGACCGTGGGAGAGTCCCGGCGAGCGGTCTCGCTCGCCTCGGACGCCGGACGGCTCGTCCCGATCCCGGTGGAAGACGCCGGGGAACTCTGGGCGGCTCCGGGCGCGCTCGACCGGATTCCCGGCCCGAGCGGCGCGGGCACGGGAGCCGGATCCGGCGCCGAGGCCGCCGACTGGCTGCTGCTCCCCGCCTTCGACGAGCACCTGCTCGGCTATCAGGATCGATCCGCGCAGCTCGAGCCGGGGCATTTCGCCCGCATCGTGCCCGGCCGCAACGGCGTGTTCCTCGCCACCGTCGTGCGCGACGGGCGCGTCGTCGGCACCTGGAAGCGCGGCGCGAAGCAGGGCGAGGGGATCGTCGCGACCGCGCTGCCGGGCGAGTCGCTGGACGCGGGGGTGGAACGGCTCGCCGAGCGAGCGGCCGAATGGGGGGCCTTCCAGGGCCTCGACCGCATCGCGTTCGCCGTGACCGCGCCCTGAGCGCGGGGACGCAGGGGCGGATCCCCCCGAGCCCGGCGGCTCCGGTTCGCGGGAACGGCCGCGGACACGGCAGAATAGAGTCAGCACCCCGGGAGCCGCCGGCACCCGCCCGTAGCGAGGAGACCACGTGAAGACCATCGCCCGCATCGCCACCGCCGCCGCCGCGCTCGTCTCGGTGTTCGTCGCCGCAGTGCTCACGACCAGCCCGGCGCTCGCCGCGGAGGAGGGCGTGGAGAAGTTCAACCCGGCCGATCAGTTCTCGACGGCCGGCGAGCCGCTGCAGGTGGGCGCCATCATCATCTGCGGCATCGTGCTGCTGGCGATCGTGCTGATCCTCGCCCAGCTCATCGGCAACCTCTTCGAGAAGAACTGAGCCGTCATGACCGCCGCGGCGCAACTCGCGGATCTCGAGCTCGATTCCCTCCGCCTGGAGGTCGCCGAGGGTCTGCTCACCGTCTCCGTGCACCGGCCCGAGGTGCTGAACGCGCTCTCGCCTCTCGTGATAGCCGAGTTGCGCGAGGTGTTCTCCCTGCTCCGCGGTCGGATCGGCCGGAGCGGCGACGGGGCTGCCGACGATGCTCCGGACTGGTCGATCCGAGGCGTGATCCTGACCGGTTCGGGCGAACGCTCGTTCGTCGCCGGCGCCGACATCTCGGTGATGCGCGACCAGAGCCGGGACGAGGCCGCGGCCTACGCCGCCGACGCCCAGGAGCTGACCGCATGGATCGAGACGCTCCCGGTGCCCGTGGTGGCGGCCGTCAACGGCTTCGCGCTGGGCGGCGGCTGCGAGCTCGCCATGGCCTGCGACTACATCCTCGCCTCGGAGAGCGCCAGTTTCGGCCAGCCCGAGGTCGCTCTGGGGCTGATCCCCGGTTTCGGCGGCTGCGTGCGACTGCAGCAGTACGTCGGCATCGCCGCGGCCCGGGAGCTCATCCTCACCGGCCGCCGGATCGACGCCCAGGAGGCCCGCGAGCTCGGCCTGGCGCTCAGAGTGCTGCCCGACGCCGCCGCGCTGCTCGACGCGGCCCGTGAATCGCTGCGGGCGTCCGCCGCCCAGTCCCCCACCGCGGTCGCCGCGGCCAAGCGCACCGTGCGCGCCGCGCAGGCGCTGCCCACCGACCGCGGCCTCGAGATCGAACGGCAGGCCTTCGCCGACCGCTTCGGCACTCCCGACATGCTCGAGGGCACCGCGGCGTTCGTGGAGAAGCGCCGCCCGAGCTTCCCCGGAGCCTGACACCCCGCAGCGCTCGCGCGACGAGACTCGGGAAACGGGAACGCAGAGGTTCGCCATCGGCCAGACGGGACCGTCGTTCGCGTCCCCGATTCCCTTCCCCGCTGCGCCCGGCTACCCGGCCTGCGAGGCCGTGACCGGGTCGCGCACCACGCGGAAGCTCGTGAGCCGAGGATCGGCGGCGCCGCGGACGAAGCCGGTCGGCGAGGCGGCGACCGCCTGCAGGAACGAGACGGTCTCCTCCGTGATCTCCTCGCCCGGGATCAGGTTCGGAATGCCGGGAGGATAGGCGGCCAGCGTGTCGGAGGAGAGGCGTCCGATCGCCTCCTCCGCGGAGACGAGTTCGCTCTCGCCAAAGAACGCGGCCCTCGGCAGCATGCGCAGGGTGCCCGGATCGGGAAGCCTGGGGAACTCGGTCTGCCGCGCGATCTCCTGCGGGGCGGACCCGGGGTCGCCGGTCCCCTGCGCGGCGCGCAGCCGATCGGCCTCGTCGGCGACCGCGCCGAGCGCGTCCATCAGCCGATCCAGGTCGGGCGAGGAGAGCGCCCCGATGACCGCGACGACGCTCGTGGCCGTGGACATCTCGAAGAACACGCGGTGCTCGGAGATGAGCCGGTCGCGCACCCAGTGCCCGCTCTGCCCCAAGCCCGACACGTCGATGGGCACCCGCAACGGGTCGGTCGCCACGATATCCGGGTAGGCGCCGAAACCGTCGCTGATGACGGCGAAGCGGTCGTCGGCCCGCAACCGCTCCCGGAACTCGGCGGCGAGGCGGATCGCGTGCCCGATCTTCGCCTCGCCGGTGACGAGCGCGCGGCGCGCGGCGTCGAGCGATCCCATCAGAACCGAGCTCGCAGAGGTCGAGGCGGTCAGGGTGTAGGCGCGCTTGATGAGCGGCTCGAGGCGCTCGGCGAACGGTCCGTCGCCCAGTTGCAGCATCGCCGACTGCGTGAGCGAGCCGGCGAGCTTGTGCGTGCTGGAGATCACCAGGTCCGCGCCGAGACGAGCGGGTGATTCGGGAAGTTCCGGGTGGAAGCCGAAGTGCGCACCCCAGGCCCCGTCGACGATCAGCACGGCGTCGTGCGCGTGCGCCACTCGGGACAGTCCGGCCACGTCGGCCGTCGAGCCGAAGTAGCTGGGCGAGACGACGTAGACGCTGTCCACCGGCCGGCCGGCGTCGCGTTCCTGCGCGAGCGCCGCCTCCAGCGCCTCGGGGGTCAGCCCGTGGGCGATGCCGTGCCGCTGGTCGACGTTGGGCGAGACGAACGCGGGGATGAGCCCGGCCAGCAGCACGCCGTCCGTGAAGCTGGAGTGCGAACTGCGCTGCATGAGGACCCGCTCGCCGATGCCGCGAACCGCGAGGGCCGCGGTGCGGTTGCCCTGCGACGCCCCGTTGGTGAGCCACCACACCCGGCGCGCGCCCCAGGCCTGCGCGGCGAGCGCCAGCGACTCGTTCAGGGGCGAGTCGTCGCCCAGGTCGATCCCCTCGAGCATCAGCGGCACGTCGTAGCGGACGACGCGGTCGCCGTACACCTCCGAGAGATGGTCGCCGCCTCGATCCGAGGTGCCGCTGTGCCCCGGCACCATGACCTGCAGCGGCTGCGACTCCGCCAGCCGCTGCACCGCGCTCAGATACGGGGTCTCGGTCTGCGCGTCGGCGCCGGAGGGGCTTCCGGCCACGCCTCCGGCGCGGCTCGCATGCCCGCGCAGTCCGGATACGCGCGGGCCCGGGTGCTCAGGCAGCTTCACAGTTTCGTACATGGTTCCAAACTGCCGGGAATTCCGCCGCTTCGGAAGCCCGAATCCCCTCCCTCCCTCCATACTGGATATAGATCACCGGCGCGCATATGGCAGTATTGCTGCAGACGGTATGAGAAGAGGGTGAGATGCTGGATCCGCGACAGCTCAAGGCGCTGCAGGCCGTTGCGGCCGAGGGATCCGTCGCGCGCGCGGCGAAGCGGCTCGGATGGAGCCAGCCCACGGTCGACTACCATCTGAGAGCCCTCGACGCCCTGGTGGGCCATCCGCTCACGGAGCGCAGCGCACGTGGGAGCACGCTCACCGCGGCGGGAGGGCTGATGCTCGAGCGCGGCTCGGAGATCCTGGCCCTCTCGGAGCGCGCCCTGGCAGATGTGCGCGAGTTCGCCAAGGTCGGGCGGACGCGGCTGCGCTTCGGCTCCTTCCCCACGGCCGCCGCGCGTCTCCTGCCCAGCATCGTCAAGCGGCTCGGCGAGGTCGGCATCGAGCTCGACGCCGTGCTCGAGGAGATCGCTCCCCTGGTCGCGCGGGTCAATCAGCACACCCTCGACGCGGCGCTGGTCTATACCGCACCGGGCTATCCGCTGCCCTTCCGCACGGGCGTGCACACCACGCACCTGCTCACCGATCCGCTGCTGCTCGCGCTGCCGGCCGATCACGGCTCGGCCGGACGCGAGCGCTTCACCCTCGAAGCCCTGCTCGATCTCGACGACTCCCCCTGGGTGTACGGCGCCACCCCCGGCGACACGCTCGACGAGGTGATCACCGACGCCTTCGCCGACGCCGGCCGCCGCTTCGAGGTGGCGATCCGCACCGACGACTACTCGGTCGCGCTCGGCATGGTCGCCGCGGGCATGGGGGTCGGCATGGTGCCGCAGCTCGCCGCCGAGCACATCCCTCCGGGCACGGTGCTGCGGCCGATCGACGACCCGAGATTCGCGCGCGAGATCCTGCTGGCGGCGACGGGCCCGCACCCCTCCCCCGCCGTGCGGCAGCTCGCCGAGGCGGTGCGCCGGACCATCGCGGCGCTCAGCTGACCGGCCGCGAACACCCCCTGCCCGAGTCGCTCACCTCCGTCAGGTGCTGAGTCGTGCAGGGTACCGCCTCGGCGAGCTGCCGGCGGCCTGCTGCACGGCTGCTGTACTCAGCACCTGAGGAGCCGGCGGGGGCGGCTCACACGCGGTTCAGACCCGCCGGGACTCCGGCTGCTCCGTCACGAAGAACGCGATCACCGCTCCGATCGTCGCGGCGACGCCGCCGAGCAGGAACGCCGCCCTGGTGCCCGCCGCGAGCGCGTGCGGATCGACCGCGTCCGGGGATCCGGCCGCCTGGTTCGACACGAGGGTCATGACGGTGACGAACAGCGCCGTCCCCGCGGCGCCGGCGACCTGCTGCACCGTGCTGATCGTGGCACTGCCGTAGGAGGCCAGCCGCGACGGGAGCGACCCCAGCGAGACGGAGAACAGCGGGGTGAACATCCCCGCGAGTCCCAGGCTGAGCAGCAGGTGCGAGACCAGCACCTGCCAGATCGAGCTCGTGTCGCTGAGCAGCCCGAAGCTCCAGAGCGCCGCGGCCGCGACGATGCTGCCCGGGACCAGCACGGAACGAGCACCGCGGACGTCGACCATACGGCCGACGAACGGTCCGAGCAGCCCCATCAGCAGCCCGCCCGGCAGCAGGACGAGGCCCGCCTCGAGCGTCTCGTAGCCCAGCACCTGCTGCACGTAGATCGGGAGCAGGATCAGACTGCCGAAGAGCGCCATCATGCTGAACGCGAAAAGCACCACCGAGAGCGCGAAGGGTCGCGTGAGGAAGGTGCGCAGGTCGAGCAGCGCCCGGTCGCTCCGCTGGAGGATCAGCTGGCGCCAGACGAACACCGCGAGCGCGGCCAGCCCCAGCAGGATCGGGATCGCCGGCGGCAGCGTCTCGACGCCGTTGGCCTGCTCGCCGATCGAGCTGAGGCCGTAGACGAGCCCGCCGAAGCCGAGTGCGGCGAGCAGCACCGAGAGGACGTCGATGCGGATCCTGGTCTGCTGGCCGACGTTCGGCAACCGGAGCAGCCCGAGCAGCAGCGAGAGCGCCGCGATCGGGAGGACGACGAGGAACAGCCAGCGCCAGCTCAGCCACTGCAGGATGAGCCCCGAGATCGTCGGGCCGATCGCCGGGGCGACGGACATGACGATGGCGATCCGCCCCATCAGCCGCCCGCGCTGCCGCTCGGGGACGAGCGTCGTGACGGTGGTCATGAGCAGCGGCATCATGATCGCCGTGCCGCCCGCCTGGACCACGCGGCCGACGAGCAGCAGCCCGAAGCCGGGCGCGACCGCCGAGAGCAGGGTGCCCAGCGTGAACAGGGTCATCGCGGTCAGGAAGAGCGCGCGGGTGGTGAAGCGCCGGATGAGCAGTCCCGTGATCGGGATCACCACGCTCATCGTCAGCAGGAAGGCCGTGGTCAGCCATTGGCCGGCGGCGGCGGAGATCTCGAGATCCTCCATGAGTCGCGGCAGCGCCACGCCCATGATGGTCTCGTTCAGCATCACGACGAAGGCGCTGCCGAGGAGCAGCCAGATCGCGAGCTGCTCGCGGGGACCGAACTCCCGCTCGGTTTCTGAAGGGGGCGGGGTCGCAGGCATAAGGCTGTTCAGACTACACCCGCTCAGTGACGTCAGGATGACGGATCCGGCGGTGTTCGCCGAGAGCGTTTGCCGACGCTCAGGAGAACGGGTCGCGCAGGCGCGAGAGGAACTCCCGGGTCTCCTCGCGCTCGGGCGCGTCGAAGATCTGGGCGGGCGGGCCGGACTCGACGATCCGCCCGTCCTTGAGGTAGACGACCCGGTCGGCGACGCGCCGGGCGAAGCTCATCTCATGGGTCGCCATCAGGATCGTGGAGCCCTGCGTCTTGAGCTCGCGCACGAGATCGAGCACTTCCCCGACGAGCTGCGGATCGAGCGCACTCGTGATCTCGTCGAGCAGGAGGAGGTCCGGGTCGGTGGCGATGGCGCGGGCGATGGCGACGCGCTGCTGCTGCCCGCCCGAGAGCCGATCCGGGTACTCCCGGGCCTTCTCCGCGAGCCCGATCCGCTCGAGCAGTTCCAGGCCGGTGCGCTCGGCCTCGGCGCGGCCGGCGCGGTGCACCTTGCGCGCGGCGAGGGTGACGTTGTCGAGCACGCGCAGGTGCGGGAAGAGGTTGTAGTGCTGGAACACGACCCCGATCCGGCCGCGCACGCGATCCGCGTCGATGCGCGGATCGGTTATGTCCTCGGCGGCCTCGCCCGGCGCGTCCGCGCGGCCCAGGAGGATCCGGCCGTCGTCGACCTGCTCGAGCAGGTTCACCGTCTTCAGCAGCGTGGACTTGCCGCTGCCGGACGCGCCGATCAGCACGACCACCTCGTGCCGTCCCACCTCGAGGTCGATGCCGTCGAGCACGGTGTGCTCGCCGAAGCGCTTGACCACGCCGAGGATGCGCAGCAGCGGCGCGGCCGCCTCCGGCTCGCTCATACGGTGCCCCCGATCTGCTCGCGCTGCTGCGCCCGCGCCGTGACCCAGTCGGTGATCCGGATGAAGGGCCAGGCGAGCGCGACGAAGAGCAGCCCGGCGAGCACGTAGGGGGTGAAGTTGTAGCTGTTGGCCACCTCGATCTGCGCCGCGCGCACGGCGTCGACCGCGCCCAGCACCGAGATGAGGCCCACGTCCTTCTGCATCGAGACGAAGTCGTTCATCAGCGCGGGGGTCACCTTGCGCACGGCCTGCGGCATGACGATGAGCCGCAGGGTCTTGGAGTGGGTGAGCCCGAGCGAGCGCGCCGCGAGGCGCTGCGAGGGATGCACGGCCTCGATGCCCGCGCGCAGCACCTCGGACACGTAGGCCGAGTAGGTGAGGATCAGCGCGATGGTGCCCCAGAACTGCGCCGGCATGCGCTCCGTGAGCTCGAGCCCCGGCACGCCGAAGCCGATGATGTAGAGCACGAGCAGCAGCGGAACTCCGCGGAACAGGTCGGTGTAGCCCGCGGCGAAGAGGCGGATCGGGGTGAACACCGCGCCCCGCAGGGTGCGCGCGATGGCGAGCAGCGTGCCGAACACGGCGACGCCGAGCGCCGCGAAGACCAGCACTCGGATGTTGAGCCAGAGACCCTCGATCACGCGCGGGAACGCCGCGACGGCCACGTCGAGATCGAAGAAGGTGCTGCTCACCCGCTCCCAGCCGGGGCTGCCCACGAGCACGAGCACGAGCACCCCGGCGAAGACCAGGGTGCTCAGAATGCTGACCAGCACGGATCGCCGGCTGCGGGCGCGCCGGAAGGCGCGTCGTTCCAGCTCGACGGAGCTGGGCTGGAACGGACGCGCCTCCGGCCGCGGGGTGGGGGTCAACAGCTCAGCTGAGGAACGGCGCGCCCTGGTCGGCGAGCCAGGTCTGCTCGAGCTGCTCGAGCGTGCCGTCGGCGCGCAGGGCGTCGACCGCCGCGCTCACGTCGGCGGTGAGGGCCGAGTCCTTCGGCAGGACGAAGGCGAACTCGTCGCCCGCGGCGGCGTCGAGCTGGCCGACGATCACGCCGTCGCCCTCGAGCTGGGCGTCGCGCACGTAGAAGGCCGTGGGCAGGTCGACCACGAGCGCGTCGATCTGGCCGTTCTGCAGGGCGGTCACGGCGTCGGCGTTGTCGTTGAAGACCTGCACATCGGTGTCGGGGGCGATCACGTCCTCCGCGGCCTTGAGCGAGGTCGTTCCGCTCATCACGCCCAGGGTGGCGGACTTGAGATCGGCGATGCCGGCGGCCTCGGCGGCCTCGGTGCCGGTCGCGGCGACGACGGCCTGGGTGGTCTCGTAGTAGGGCGAGGAGAAGTCGACGACCTCGGCCCGCTCCTCGGTCACCGAGAACTGCTGCAGGTTGAGGTCGAAGTCCTTGGGACCGGGGGCGATCGCGGCGTCGAAGGTGGTGCGCACCCACTCCACGTCCTCGTCCGCGAAGCCGAGCTGCTCCGCCACCGCGTAGGCGACCGCCGCCTCGAAGCCCTCGCCGCTGGCGGGGTCGTCGCCGACCACCCACGGCTCGAAGGCGGGCTCGCCGGTGGCGATGGTCAGCTTGCCCTCGGTGAGCGTGCTGAGGCCGGTCTCCGGCGCGGGTTCGGCCGTGTTCTCGGTCTCGCCGCCCCCGCTCGTGCACGCGGTGAGGGCGAGGATCGCGGCAGCGCCCAGCGCGAGAGCGGCGGAGAGTCGGGTCTTCTTGAGCACAGTGGTGGGTCCTCTCGGGGTTCCTGAGCCGGATCGGCGGACAACCAAACCAGCATAGGCCAGCGTTCCCGGATCCGGAGAACCCGGTCGTCACAGACGGTCATCTTCCACGCGGAGGCCGCTGCGTATCGGCGGCGAGTCCCGGGGCTGACGAGAGGCATCCTCCGCGACGAAAGCGGCGCTCCGCTCCTGCAAGGAGAGATGCCCCTCGTCGCGGAGCACCATTCTCGTGGCGGAAGCGCGGCGAGCAGAGGGACGGAAGCGCGGGGAGCAGGGGAGCGCGCGGTCGACGACCGCGCGTCACGTCAACGGCCGGTAGCCCGACTCGGTCTCGCTCAGCAGCTCGACGTCGGCCGGGGCGGGCCACGCCTCCAGCTCGCCGACGTCGCGCCCCGCGTCGTCCCAGTCGTCCCGCTCCTCCGGCGTCCAGTCGGCTCCCTCATCGATGTGGATGCTCTCCAGGCGCCCCTCGTCGACGAAGATGCGGATGTCGAAGGTGCGGCTGTCGAGCGCGCGGAAGCGCCCGATGACGGGGAACACACCGTTCCCAGGCACCGCCCGCGGCAGATCCGTCGGAGTGTCGAACTGCGCGAAGGAGATCTCGATCGCACCATCGTCGAAGCTGATCGCCCTCGCCGCGGCCAACTGCTCCCGCAGCCGTGGCGCACCGTGATCCTCCGTGGCGGAAAGCACGTGCAGCGCCAGATCCCGGAGCTCCCCCGGCAGCTCGACCAGAGCCCGCGCGGGCTCCTCGAACGCATACTCGGTATCGATGCTGACACGGTCGAGCCGACGAGCGGCCCACCACGCGGCAATCGACAGTGCCGCCTCGCCAGCCGCCAGCCAGAGACGCGGACGCCGCGCGCCGGCGCGGACCAGCCCGTCGTGCAGCCGGGCGTCGAGGGCCTCGCCCGCCTCGGCGATCCCGAGCGCCGCACCGGCCGCACCGGTGGCGACCGCAGCGCGCCCGAGCGGCCCGAGCGGATCGGCCGGGCCGAGCGAACCGAACGAGGCGGCGGGATCAACCGGGCCGAGCAGGGGGACCGGGCCGGCCGAATCGACAGTCTCGTCGCTCTTAGGCCGCAGGCTCGCCCACACCATCCAGGCGGTCATCGCGGCGATCCCGACCCGATAGACCAGGCGACGCCCCGTGGTCAGCCTCCGCGGCTCGACCAACGCCAGCCCCGCCACGAGCGCCGTCGAAACAACCCCGTGCGGCACGCTGCTCGGATCGTTCACACGACGCAGGACACCACGGATTCCCATGGGAGCCAGCCTATCGGCCGCCGCTCACCGAGTCCCGTCCGAGCGGCCGTGCCCATAGCGCTCCTGAGGCAGTGGCCTCAGCGCGGATCGCGGTCGAACGCCATGCGTTCTCCCCTGAAGCGCTCCTGAGGCAGTGGCCTCAGCGCGGATCGCGGTCGAACGCCATGCGTTCTCCCCTGAAGCGCTCCTGAGGCAGTGGCCTCAGCGCGGATCGCGGTCGAACGCGATGCGTTCTCCCCTGAAGCGCTCCGCGCCCGCGACCAGCGTGCGGGCGCAACGACCGGCCCCGGCCTCGACGAGCTCCGCGAGCACCGCGTCGCGATCCCGCCCCCGCACGTCGAAGAAGGCGAGATCGGCGTACGCGCCGACGACGAGCTGGCCGATCCGCTGCTTGCCGACGTGCAGCCCCATCGCCGTCGCCCCGCCGAGCGTCGCTGCCGAAAAGAGGCGCTGATGCAGATCCGCCTCGGCGTAGCCCTGCTGACGTGCCACCCGGTAGAGCGCCCCCACATCGGCCAGCGGGTCGAGCGACGGGGACGAGGCCAGCGAATCGGTGCCCACCGCGATGGGGTTGCCCTCGCGCAGGTAGTCGGCGACGGGCGGCAGGTCGAGGCCGATGATCTCGTTCGAGCGCGGGCAGAGCGCGACGCTGCTGCCGCGCGCCCGCAGCAGCGCGCGGTCGGCGGCGTTCGCGTAGACGCCGTGCGCGATATGGCAGTCGGGGCCGAGCACGCCGAGGTGGTCCACGAACTGGGTCGAGGAGACGCCGATGCCTCGGGATCGCAGCGCCCGGAAGCTGTCGGCGCCCAGCTCGGGCCAGGTCTCGTGCGCGTCGCCGCCCGACGAGCCGCGGCCCTGGATCCCGCCGCGCTCGCGCTCCATGTGCGCCTCGGCGAGATGGATGTGCAGGCGCAGCCCCTCCTCGCGCACGAGGTCCGGTATCTCGAGCAGCGGCTGCACCTCCAGCGAGTAGGGCGCGTGCGGCGAGACCCCTCCGCCCGGCGGCGCGGGGATCTCGCGGAGCTGGCGGCGCACGCTCTCCCGGATCTCCGGCGTCCAGTCGGCGTTGCTCTTGCCGTAGACCTCCCAGTAGGCGATGCCGTGCAGCGCGGCGTCGTGCAGCGCGGAGAGCGCGGCGCGGTCGGTGACGACGTCGGCGAGCGCCGTCACGCCGGCGGCGACCGACAGCGCAGCTCCCTCGGCCGCCGCCGCAGCCCAGTCGTGTCCGGGGCGCTCGTAGGCGTCGTCGAAGGCGCGTCCCCAGTCGTCGAAGCCCTCGTAATGGCGCGCGGCGACGTCGCTCATCCGTGTGTACTGGAGATGGGTATGCGCGTTGACCAGCCCCGGGGTGATCACGCCGTCCCAGCGCTCCTCGCGGATCGGCTCGCCGCGCTGCGCGAGCGCCTCGAGCACCCAGCGCCGGTCCCCGACGTGCAGGATCCGCCCGCCGCGCACGGCGACGGCGCCGTCGCGGATCCGCGGGCTGCTCACCGGGAAGACGTGCTCGGCGCTGTAGACGGTGATGCTCACCCCGCGAGTCTACTGTCGCGCCCGTCTCCCCTTTTCGCCGTCGCTCGGGGCAGAGCTGCGGGATCGACCGGGTGTTCCGGGCCGCGTGCTTCCCTCCGGGCGTGGACCCCTTGCCGCGGGCGACGCGAGAGGATCAGGTTCGGGCCCGGTAGCGGTGCGCCCGCCAGGCCTGCGCGGCATCGCCGGGGCGCGGAGCGGACGCCGCCCCGGCGTGCGCCGACCCGCCGCGCGCGGCCAGCGCGGCACGCGCGACCCGCTGCTCGTCCTCCGCGCCGAGGCGATGCACGCCGGGCTCGAGCCCGCCAGCCGACAGCCGCCCGAGGGCGGCCAGCTGGGTCGCGAAGGAGAGATCCATGACCTCGACGGGGTTGCCCTCGGCGGCGGTGTAGTTGACGCCGCCGCCGTCCGCGAGCACGATGACGCCGAGCGCGACGCCGGCGGAGGCATCGACCGCGGGCGGCCGCCACTCCCCCGCCGACCCGGTGACGGCCCCGCGCCGCCACCCCAGCGCCCGCAGCGCGTCGAGCGCGAGCTCGTCGTCCACGCCGCCGGCGACCGCGACCACGGTGCCCGGCCGCAGCAGCCCGAACCCCGCCGCGTCGAGCGTGTGCCGGATCCCGGTGGCGCTCACGACCACGTCGGCGAGCGGCAGCACCGACGTGGGCTCTCCGACCTCGAAGCCGTCGTGCAGCGCCGCGAGCGCCCGCACGGCGTCGCGCTCGACCACCGTCACCCGGGCGCCGAGCGCGGCCGCGAAGCGGGCGACGCCCTCGCCCACCGGACCGTAGCCGAGCACCGTCCAACAGCGCCCCGCAACGCCGGGCGCGAGCCCCCGCTCGGCGAGCGCCGGGTGATCCACGGCGTCAGCGATCGCGAACACGCAGGACTGCCCGGTGCCGATCCGGTTGTCGAAGAGCGTCTTGGTGCGGGCGTCGTTCGCGGCGAGCACCGGGATCCGCAGCGCTCCCTCGGCCTGCATCTCGCGGAGGGGGCGCACGCCGCTCGTGGTCTCCTCGCTCGCGCCGCGCAGTCGGACGAGCGCGTCGGGTCGTTCGGTGTGGGCGAGTCGGATCAGATGCGCCCCGTCATCGACGAGCAGCTCGGGCCCCCAGTCGAGCACGGCGGCGGCGTGCCGGGCGTCCGCCACGGCGGCGGCGTCCGGATCCGTCTCCGAGCCGGCCACCGGACCTGAGGCGGGCGCGAACACCGTCAGACCCTCGCGCAGCAGCTCGCGCACGACGGCCGGGTCGGTCTCCGACGCGGCCCCGAACACCGCGACCTCAGCCCCCGCTCCGCGCAGCGCGAGGGCGAGCGCCGCGGTCTTCGGCTCGATGACGAGGCTCACGGCGACCCGCGCGCCGGCGAGCGCGCCCGAGCTCCGCAGCTCGTCCGCCAGCGCGGCGGTCGCCGGCATGCGGGCGCGCGCCCAGGCGATCCGCCCGGCGGCCGATCCGTCTCGGATCTCCGGCGGTCCGACCCGCTCATCGCCGATGACGATATCCGCCTCGCCCCCGGAGGCGGGGTCGCCGCCCGCACCGATCGGCCCGGCGGGTTCGCGCTCGAGCCTCGCCCCCATCCGCCGCAGGGCCGACCGCAGCGGCTCGGCCACCTCAGGATCGCTCACCCGGACCGCCACCCGCGCACCCGCGATCAGGCCGTTGCCGGCTCGAGCGGCGCCTCTGATCAAGCGCTCGGCGCGGAGCGGCGGCGGCGCGGAGCCGGGCGCGGGGACGTGTGCGGAATCGGGCGCGGAGCCGGGTGCGGTCATGGTGGCTATGAGCCTACGATATGTGCATGACCGCATCTTCCGAGCCGCTGAACTCCGCTCCCGAGCCGCGGCCGCCCGCGCCGTCTCCGGCCGAACGCCTGGACCGCCTGCCGTTCACGCGCAAGCACGGCCGCGTCCTCACCGGCTCGGGGATCGGCTGGGCGCTCGACGCCATGGATGTCGGCCTGATCTCCTTCATCATCGCCGCGCTGGTGGAGCACTGGGGGATCACGAAGGGCGAGAGCGGGCTCATCGTCTCGGTGGGCTTCGCCGGCATGGCGATCGGGGCGAGCCTCGGCGGCCTGCTCGCCGACCGGATCGGACGCCGTCAGGTGTTCGCCCTGACGCTCCTGATCTACGGCGTCGCGACCGGCGCGAGCGCGCTCGTGGGCGGGGTGGGGCTGCTGCTGCTGCTGCGCTTCATCGTCGGGCTCGGACTCGGCGCCGAGCTGCCGGTGGCCTCCACCTACGTCAGCGAATTCGCGCCGGCGCGCATCCGGGGTCGGCTCATCGTGATCCTCGAGGCGTTCTGGGCGGTCGGCTGGACGGCCTCGGCGGTCATCGGCTACTTCCTGGTCCCGGCCTCGCCCGACGGCTGGCGCTGGGCGTTCGTGCTCGGCGCGATCCCGGCGGCCTACGCCCTGATCGTCCGCTGGGGCCTGCCCGAGTCCCCCCGCTGGCTGATCGGCCGGGGACGCGCGGACGAGGCGGAGCGGATCATCGCGGACTTCGAGAGGTCCGCCGGGATCCAGGCACCCGTGGAGCCCAGCCGCGCCGCGGCGGCCTCCGCCGTCGCGGCGGCCGCGCCGCTGGCGCGCAGTTCGGGCGCGCGCGTCGCCTCGCTGTGGTCACGCGAGTTCCGCGTGCGCACGGCGTCGGCCTGGCTGATCTGGTTCTGCGTGAACTTCGCCTATTACGGCGCCTTCATCTGGATTCCGAGCATCCTCGTCGACGCCGGCTTCAGCCTCGTCCGCTCCTTCGGCTTCACGCTGATCATCACGCTCGCCCAGCTGCCGGGCTACGCGGTGGCGGCATGGCTCATCGAGAAGTGGGGGCGCCGCTCGACGCTCTCCGTGTTCCTGCTGGGATCGGCGGGTTCCGCCGTCCTCTTCGGCACGGCGCAGAGCGAAGCCGCGATCATCGCCTCCGGGATGGCGCTCTCGTTCTTCAACCTCGGCGCATGGGGCGCCCTCTACGCGGTCACCCCCGAGATCTACCCCACCTCGCTGCGCGCGACCGGCGCGGGCTGGGCCGCCGGCGTCGGCCGCATCGCCTCGATCATCGCGCCGCTGCTGGTGCCGCTGATCCTCGCCGCGGGCGGTGCGGCGCTCGCCTTCACCCTCTTCGCCGTCTTCTTCGTCGTGGCGGCCGCGGCCACGTGGGGTCTGGTGGATCGCGGCGGGACCCCCCTCGACGACCGATGACGATCACCGCTCCATAACGATCTCGCCGCGACCCGGTCTTCTCCAGCAACACCGAGGACCGCGGCTCTAGCGTGTGTCGTATGAAGCTCCGCCGCACCGCGCTCGCCGTCGCCTCCGCTCTGCTCGTCGCCTCCCTTGCCGCCTGCTCCTCGGACGGGGGCGCGACGGATGCCGGCACTTCCGTCGCGCCCGAGCTGGGCGTCGTCGAGGAGCAGGGCTATGCCACCGGGGACGCCGTCGCGGCGAACGACGACCCCTCGGCGGTGTCCGGCCGGTCGGTGGTCTACAGCGGGGACGCCGCGATCCAGGTGGAGCACCCCGCGGACGCGGCCCAGGAGGTGAGGCGGCTCGCGGAGGGCTTCGGCGGCTACGTCGAGTCGGAGACGATCGAGCGCGCCGACGAAGACGGGGCGTCCCGGGCCGAGCTGCAGCTGCGGGTGCCCTCGGAACGTCTCGACGAGGCCTTCGCCGCGCTCGCAGCGATCGGCACGGTGGTGTCGCAGAATCGTTCGGCGAACGACGTCACCGCGGAGCACGTCGACCTCCAGGCCCGGGTCGCCGCGCTCGAGGCCTCGGTCGAGCGGTTGACGGCGCTCATCGCCGACGCGGACAACACCGCCGATCTGATCGAGGCCGAGGCCGCGCTCTCGGAGCGCCAGCAGGAGCTGGACGGGCTCGTCGCGCAGTTGAAGTCGCTCGAGGGGCGCGTGCAGGAGGCGAGCATCCGGGTCTCCCTCGGCAGCGAGGCGGCAGTGCTGCCGGGCGGCCCCGCCAACTTCTGGGAGGGTCTCGTCGCCGGCTGGAACTCGATCGCGACCGCCGGCGCAGGACTCCTGGTGGTGCTCGGCGTGCTCCTGCCATGGCTCGCACTCGGCGGCGTCATCGCTCTCGCCGTGGTGCTCCTCGTTCGGTTCGCCAAGCGCCCGAGGAACCGCGGGGTCGAGGTCGAGGGGAACCCAGAATGACCGGGTACGCCGACGAGAAGGCGGCGCGCGACGACGGACTCGTCATCTCCCACGAGCCCGAGCGCCACCGCTTCGTCATCCTGCGGGAGGGCGCGCTGCTGGGCACGGCCCACTACGCGCTGCACGGGGAGGCGGGCGCCGAGGGCGCGGCGATCGACTTCGACGGCACGGAGGTCGATCCCGCGCTGCGCGGCAGCGGCATCTCCCGCCTGCTCGCACAGCGCGCGCTCACCGACGAGATCGTCGAGGGGAGGCGGATCCTCGCCTCGTGCTGGTTCATGGCGGCGGAGCTGCGTCGGCTGAACTCGGCCTAGCGGGACGATCCTATCCGTCCTCGCCCTTCCGTCCGCCGAGCAGCCTGCGGCGGGACTTGCCCTCGGCCGGACGCTGCTGGGCCTCCTGCCGCTCACGCATCAGCTCGGTGAGGTCGCGCTCGATGAGCAGCTGGATGCGCGAGTCGCGGGCGCGCCGGTACTCGGCCGAGTGCCCGCCGGCATAGTAGGGGTGGCTGGCGCGCTCCTTCAGCGAGTCGCCGATCTCTCCCCAGGCCGCCGCCCGGGCGCGCTCCGCCGTGCGGGTCAGATAGTCCGGGTCGTCGGCTCTGAGACGCAACTCGGCGGCGACGCCCTCGTAGACCTCCTGGCGGTGACGGAGCGTCCGGTTGTCGTCGTTGCCGTATTCCGATTCGGTCCAGGCGCTCCGTCCGGTGCTCCGGATCTCGCCCCGCATCCGGTCGATGTGCTTCGCATCACGCTCGCGCTCCTCCGCGAGCTCCGTGATCGCGCTGCGCACCATCTCGACGATCTGCTGCTCGTCGTAGTCGACCTTGCGCTTGAGCGCGTTCATGATGATGTCGTTCTTGACGGCCATACGCGCCGCGACGTCGGCGACGAGGAGCCCCTGCTCGACGATCTCCTCCACCGGGGCGAGTTCGCGGCGCGGCAGTCTGCGGTGCGCGCGCGGGCGCGATCCACCGAACATGCGTCTCAGACGTTCGAACACGGCGCTCCTCTCCCGGCTCCCTCTCACGATCCCAGCCAGCTACCAGTATCTCCCACCCGGGCCGGCGAACGAGCGAAGGCGGTCCTGCCAGAAGCGCGCCCGGGGGTGTGCCGGCGCCTCAGACCCCCGGATGCGCCTCCTTGCCGCCGAGATCGGCGGCCAGCAGCACCGCGCGCAGCGCAGTCAGCGCGCGCGCGAAGCGGGCGTCGTCGGCGCCGCCGGTGCCGATGACCAGCCCGTACCGCATGGCGCCGGGCGTGCGCTGCTGCCAGTACGCGCTGAGGGGCACCGCGCCGAGCCCCACCGCATCGGAGGCGGCGAGCACCTGCCGCTCGGTCTCAGGCGAGGAGCCGAACTGGACGACCGCGTGCAGCCCCCCGCTCATGGTCCGGACCCGCGCACCCGGCACGCCGAGGAGCTTCTCCACCACGGCCTCGCGCCTGGCCGCGTACCTCCGGCGCATCCGGGCCGTGTGCCGCCGGAGCTCCCCGCTGCCGAGATAGGCCGCGAGCGCGGTCTGCACGACCGCGGGCACCGGACCGCCCAGGTCGCGGCGCACCGGTTCGACCAGGGCGCGCAGCCGCCGGGGCGCGAGCAGGAAGCCCGCCGAGAGCGATTGGGAGACGGTCTTCGAGAACGTCCCCAGGAGCACCACGGATCCCTCGACCGGGTCGTCCAGCGCCGCGAGCGCCGGGAGCGGGCTCCCCGCGTGGCGCAGCTCGGAGTCGTAGTCGTCCTCCACGATGACCGCCCCGCCGCGAACCGCCCACTCCAGCAGTTGACGGCGACGCGCGAGCGGCAGCGAACCGCCGAGCGGATACTGGTGGCTCGGGGTGACGATGACCGCATCGAGCAGACCCTCGGGAAGCGCACCCGTGTCGAGGCCGTCGACATCGACGGGCAGCGCGACGATCTCGGCGCCGTGCCGCGCGGCCACCCGCCGGAGCGACGGATAGCCGGGATCCTCCACGCCGATCACGAGCCGGCGCCCGCCCGTCGTGCCCAGCGCCGTCATCAGCAGGCCGAGCCCCTCGCGCGTGCCGGCGGTCACGATGATGTCCTCCGCGGGCCGGGCCGTGCCGCGCATCCGGCGCATGTGCTCGGCGATCTCGGAGCGCAGAGCGGGATCCCCGAGATCCGGCGCCCGCAGATGCGCTCGCGCCGCCGCCGAGCGCCACGCCGCGCGCCACGCGGGGGTGTCGACCGCGCTGATGTCGGGCAGCCCCGGGGTGAGGGGCCCCGCGGGCCCGCGCGCGGATCCGGCCGCTCCGGCCGCACCCGATGCCGGCCCCGGATCGGGTGCGGCGATCGGCTCCGCCCCCCGACCGCTCGCGGGCCGCGCTCCCCCGACGGGTCCCGCGGAGGCCGTGCGCAGCTCGGGGTGCACCCTCGTGCCGCGCCCGTGGGCCGCGGTGAGATACCCCTCGGCGATCAGCTGCTCGTAGGCCGCGACCACCACGCCGCGGGCGACGCCGAGGCGCCGCGCCTGCTCCCGGCTCGCCGCGACCGGCTCGCCGGGCAGGAGCGCGCCGCCGTCGATCGCGGCGCGGAGCGCGGCGGCCAGCTGCACCGGCAGGGATTCCTCGCCCCGGCGATCCAGCACGACCGGCAACTCGGCCGCCGTGCGGCTGTGCTGATGGGCGCGTTCCTCGGATCGGCGCGGGTCGGCGGTGTTCGGCATCCGACCAGTGTGCCACCGCTTCCCCTCTTGGTCTATTTCATATGATGATTCTTGGCACTTGAAAGAGACCAACTGCGCGGTCCAGAGTGAATGGCATGACTCACGATCACGCTGCTCGCACCCCTGCCGCCTCCCCCGCCCGAGACGCCGACGCGCCCACCTCGACCGGTTCCCCGCTCGTCAAGCGCGGCCTCGCCGACATGCTCAAGGGCGGCGTCATCATGGACGTCGTCACCCCCGAGCAGGCCAGGATCGCCGAGGACGCCGGCGCCGTCGCCGTGATGGCGCTCGAGCGCGTGCCCGCCGACATCCGCGCCCAGGGCGGCGTCGCCCGCATGAGCGACCCCGACCTGATCGACGGCATCAAGGCGGCCGTCTCGATCCCGGTCATGGCGAAGGCGCGGATCGGCCACTTCGTCGAGGCCCAGGTGCTCGAAGCGCTCGAGGTCGACTACATCGACGAGTCCGAGGTGCTCTCCCCCGCCGACTACGTCAACCACATCGACAAGCGGGGCTTCACCGTGCCCTTCGTCTGCGGCGCCACCAACCTGGGCGAGGCGCTGCGGCGGATCGCCGAGGGCGCGGCGATGATCCGCTCCAAGGGCGAGGCGGGCACGGGCGACGTCTCCGAGGCCACCAAGCACATCCGCACCATCCGCGGCGAGATCGCCCGCCTCGGCTCGCTGGGCGACGACGAGCTCTACGTCGCCGCGAAGGAGCTGCAGGCCCCCTACGACCTCGTCGCCGAGGTCGCGCGCACCGGCGCGCTGCCGGTGGTGCTCTTCACCGCGGGCGGCGTGGCGACCCCCGCCGACGCGGCGATGATGATGCAGCTCGGCGCCGACGGCGTATTCGTGGGGTCGGGCATCTTCAAGTCGGGCGAGCCGGCCAAGCGCGCCGCGGCCATCGTGGCCGCGACCGCGCAGTACGACGACCCCGCCGCGATCGCTCGCGCGTCCCGCGGGCTCGGCGAGGCGATGGTCGGCATCAACGTGGCGGATCTGGCGGCTCCCCACCGCCTCGCGGAACGGGGATGGTGAGCGCCCGCCCCCGCACGGCGCCCGCCGCCGTCGGCGTCCTCGCGCTGCAGGGCGGCGTCGCCGAGCACCTCCGCCTGATCGAGGGGCTCGGCGCGCGGGCGGTGCCGGTGCGACGCGAGCGCGATCTGACGGGTCCCGACGGTCCGCGCGTCGACGCGATCGTGCTGCCCGGCGGCGAGTCGAGCACCCAGGATCGGCTGCTGCGCCTGCTCGACCTCGCCGAGCCGCTGCGCGGGGCGGTCGCGGACGGTGTCCCCGCGCTGGGCACCTGCGCCGGCCTGATCCTGCTCGCGCGCGAGGTGCTCGATCCGGCCCCCGGTCAGCGATCCCTCGACCTGCTCGACGTCTCCGTGCGGCGCAACGCCTTCGGAGCGCAGCTCGTCTCCCACGAGGCGGAGTTCGAGGTCGGACCATCTGGGATCGACGGCACCGAGCCGGGCGGGACCGTTCGGGGAGCGCTCATCCGGGCCCCGGAGATCGTGTCCGTCGGCTCCGGCGCGCGCGCGATCGTGCGCCGCGACGGCCGGGTGCTGGGGGCCACCTCGATCGAGGGTGACGCGGACGTCGCGGGGCACGCGTCGCTCGGGCGGGTGACCGGCATCGCCTTCCATCCCGAGCTCTCCGGCGAGCCCGCGATCCACCGCGCCCTGCTGAGCCGGATCCCCCGCTGACCCCCCGCGCACCGTCGTCCGCGCACCAGCACGAAAGGGACCCTCCACCACGGGAGGGACCCTCAGTCGCGGGAGCGGAGCAGCCTTCTCGTCGCGGAGTGTCCCTCTCGCGCCCGGTCGGGCCCGCCGAGCCACGCGCCCCAGGCCGCGTCGACGACGAGAGCAACGGGCGTCGCGCCCGTGACGGTCGTCCGCTACCCTGTACACACCGAAGCCGCGGGGGCGAGAGCCCCGACGAACGGAGCGAACATGATCCGCCTCGGAATGGTCACCCTCGATACCCGCGATCCGCGGCCGATCGCCGCCTGGTGGGCGGAGCGGCTGGGCGGGGAGATCGTCTTCGACGCCGACGGCTGGTTCAGCATCGTCAGCGCTCCCGATTCGGCGGTCAACCTCGGCTTTCAGCGGGTGGGCGATCCGACACCGGGCAAGAATCGGATGCACCTCGACCTCGACCGCTCGGCGGGAGAGGATCGGGAACGGATGGTCGCGGAGTGGGTCGCGGCCGGCGCGGTGCATCTCGGGCAGCGCGGGGACGCCGACTTCGGCTGGGATATCTTCCAGGATCCCGACGGCAACCAGTTCTGCATCGGCGACCCGCACTGAGCTCCGGCGCCGCGCTCAGCGGGGCAGAAGCGCGTCCAGGATCCGACGCGACTCCCGCAGCCCGCTCTCGATCGCACCGTCGATGAAGCCGCCCCACAGGCTCGCGTTGTCGCTCGTGGCGAAGTGCAGCACGCCCGCCGTCTCCTGCAGCTCCGCCAGGTCGCGCGTGAGCTGCCCGGGGCGGTGCGTCATCCAGGTGGTGCGGGAGAGCGGATCCGCCATCCAGTCGTGCGCGGTCGCGCCGGTCACCCGGATGCCCGACCGCACGGCGTCGACGGCGGACTGCACCCCGGCGAGGTCGTCGGGGTCGATCCGGGAGTGGTCGGGCCCGAAGCCCACGAGGAGGGTGCAGGGCTCGCCGTCCTCGTCGGAGCCGTGGAACTCAACTTTGAGCACGGAGATGGGGTCGTGCTGAGTGGCGTAGGCGAAGAACCGCGGCAGGTGCCCGCGGGCGCGGATCCAGATCTTGGTGCCGTCGGAGGCGACCGCCTCGGCGTTCTGCCTCCGCCAGGCGGACGGCAGCTCCGGCGAGAAGCGGATGCCGCGGACCGCGTTCACGGGAAGCGTGCTGACCACCCGGCGGGCGCGGATCCGCTCGCCGCCCGCGGTCTCCACGATGGCCGCGTCGCCGCGCTGCTCGACCGACACGACGGTCGTCCCGAGGCGGATCTCGCCACGCACGTCTCCCGCGATGAGGCGGGTGAACTCGCTCATCCCCTCCGAGACGCGGAAGGTGGCCGAGGCCTCGTGCATGAGCGGCCAGTGGCCGCCCGTCGCCGCGACCCACCGGTACGCGCTGGAGAGCCCGACCCGGTCGAGCGGCGCGTTCACGTGGCCGACCCACACCGACTCGTTCGCGGCGAGCGCCTCGGGATCGAGCCCGAGCCGGTCGAAGCGGTCCTGGATGCTGAGCCGGTCGAGCTCTCCGATCGCGCCGACCGTCGGTTCCGTGCCGCGCGGCATCGCCTCCGCGACGTCGGCGACGAGCCGCCGCTGGCCGTCGTTGATGAGCGCCGTGAAGTCCGCGAGGGTGCCGCTCCGCGGGGCGCCGCCGGCGCCCCGCCAGTGCGCCTCCTCCGCGGCCGGGCTGCGCTCGATGCCCCGGCCGTAGCGCGTCATCTCGGCCCATACGTGGGGCTGCACCCAGTGCACCCAGTTCGCGCCGAGCTCGAGGGGCCGGCCGAGGCGGTGCTCGGTCCAGGTGCGCCCGCCGACGCGGTCCCGGGCTTCGAGCACGAGGACGTCGAGTCCGCCCCGGCCCAGTTCCCGTGCGGCGATCAGGCCGGCGAAACCGGCCCCGATCACCGCGACGTCGACGGAGCGGTCGGCATCCGTGTCGTTCACGTCTCCTCCGTTTCCGATGGGTGCGGCGCGGTGTCCGCGCGGCGGGCCGCGACGCCGGGGTCCAGCTCGCCGGAGCCGATGGCGGCCTGGATGGCCAGCCAGCACTCCGCCGCGTCCTCCATCGAGGAGAGGTCGCGGTCGATGATCTTCTCGATGCGGGAGATGCGGGCGATGAGCGTCTGGCGGTGCACGTACAGGCGTTCGGCGGCGCGCACCCAGCTCCTATTCTCCTCCAGGAAGACCCGGAGGGTGTGCGTGAGCTTCGTGCCGCGCTGCCGATCGTAGGTCTGGAGCGGGCCGAGCACCTGCCTGGCGATGCCGCGGAGCTGCGCGGGGTCGTTGGGGAGGAAGAGCGAGGAGGTCTCGTGCTCCTCGAACCGCATCACGAGCCCGGGCTCGTGATTGCGGATGAGCGCGCTCCTCGCCTGGCGCAGCGCCGTCGGCAGCTCCTGCAGCGCGTCGAAGTGCTCGCTGACGCCGAGGCGCGCACCGGCCCGGGCGATCGCGTCGAACACGTCATCGACTGCTTCGCCCGCGTTGCCGAGCAGCAGCAGCTGGTGGTCCTTGACGGTGACCAGGGCCGGCACGCCGTCGGCGGCGAACGCCGTGTGCACGGACGCGAGGAGCGCCTCCGGTTCCGCGGCCTGGGCGGCGGCCAGCACGAACGGCGTGCGGAGCCCGTAGGCGGCGACGAGGTCGCCCGCGTTCTCCGCGGGAAGGGTCTCGTCGCAGAGCTCGCCGAGCAGCAGCGAGCCGTGCCGCCAGTCGCTGTGCCTGGCGGCCTCCTCCACCGCCAGGGCGCTTCCGACGATGCTCGCGGCGTGCAGCAGCAGCGAGGGATCGATGTCGAGGGCGCCGGAGAAGCGGAGCTCCGTCTCCGTCTCCGCGGGGACGACGGCGGTCAGCACCCCCCGGGAGACGCGTTCCACCGGTTTCCGGTCGACGCCACGCTCGGCGCCGCGGTGCAGGCTGAGCTCCCCGCCGAGCACCCGGCCCAGCTCGGCGAGCAGCAGGTCGACCGTCCGGTCGGTCGCGCGGGTGCGGAGGATCGCGTACATCCGCTCCGCCTGCCGGATGCGGCGGACCCGATCCTGCTGAGCCGCGCGGGCCACCGCCATCGAGAGCTGGACGAACGGCACCTCATGGGCGGTCTGGAGCACGGGGAGGCCGATCCTCGCCGCGTCGTCCAGTGCGGAGGCGTGGAGCTCGACCTCGGGCATCGTCTCGTCTATGGTGATCGCCGCGATCCCGCCCGCGTGCACGCCCCGGAAGTACTCCCGCTGCTGCTCGGCGTCCGGCGGCAGCGGGAGGCCGGTGGTCATGAGCAGTGCGCCCGCACCGAGCCAGCGCCAGGGCTCGGGCAGCTCGCAGACGTGCGCCCAGGTGATCAGGCGCTCCTCCCCCACGCCGGGGGTGAGCGAGACGGTGCGGGCCTCGGGCAGATCGAGCAGGGACTTGACGGTGAAGGTCATGCGCCGGTGCTCTTCGCGGTCGCCGACGCTCCGGGTGGTCGGACGCCTCTGCCGTGGGCGATCGGGCGCGGGTGCGCCCCCGGCCCGTTCGGCGGTGTGCGGTCGGAGTCGGCGCGGTCCACGGCTACACCGTCGACCCGCGTTCGAGGGCCGCGGCCGCGCGATACCCCGAGGCGACCGCGCCCGAGAGGGACTGGGCCGCACCGGTGTGCTCGCCCGCGATCGCGACCCGGCCCGCCGGCTCTCGGAACGCGTCGGTGTCCTCCGGAGCCCACGCGAGCCCGGGGGCGCTGTAGGCCCCGCGGGTCCAGCGATCGTCCGTCCAGTCGGTGAGCAGCGGCTCGCCGTCGATCTCGAGCTCGGGCCGCAGCTCGCGCAGCGCCCGCACCCAGCCCTCGTGCCCGTGCTGCGTGCCGAGCGCCTCGAGCGCGAACGGGCCGCCGGCGAAGCAGGAGAGCGCCGGGATCCGGTGCTCGCCGTCGATCGAGAGGGACCGCCACGACCACCAGGTGTGCTCGGGGTGCTGCAGCGCCGAGTCCTCGTCGACGCGGCTCAGCGGGACGCCGAGCTTGGCCGCGACCCCCATGAAGCGATGGTCGAGCGCGCGCCGCTGCGCGTCGGGCAGCTCGAAGCCCAGCTCCAGTTCGCCGAGCAGCGGCAGGGGGACGGACACGACGGCCGCATCGGCGTCGATCCGCCCGCCGTCCGCGAGCGTCACCTGCACCCCCGAGGCGGACTGGTCGACCCCGGCGACCGGATGCTCGAGGCGGACGCGGTCGCCGAGTTCCCGGGCGAGCGCGAGCGCGAGCGACTGGTTTCCCGCCGCGAAGCGGCCCCCGTCCTCGATGTAGCCGCCGACCCCCGAGGATTCGTGGAGGAGGACCGCGGCCGCGCTCACCCGCTCCGGATCGGCCGCCGCCGAGGTCGTGGTGCGCCGGTAGACGGGATCGAGGCGGTAGCCCTCTCCGAGCGCCTCGGCGAAGGCCTGCTCGAGCGAGACCTCCGTCTCGCCGTCGGCGAGCATGCGATCGAGCGTCCCCCGCACCAGTGCCGTCGTCTCGCCGAGCTGCTCGAACGAGATGACGCGGCCGGCGACGGTCCTCCGCCCGTAGCGGACGTTGTGCGTCATGATCGGCACGCCCAGCTCGGCGGCGAGCCGTCGGATCGGGAACTCGGTCGGGAACACGTACTCGCCGCCCCGCTCGGTCAGCTGGCCGTTCCCCAGGCGCTCCGACCAGGTGCGGCCGCCGACGCGGTCGCGCGCCTCGAGAACCGTGACCCGGTGGCCCGACTTCCCGAGCTCCCATGCTGCGGTGAGACCGGCGAGCCCCGCGCCGACGACGACGATATCCATTGGTGTTCCTCCTCGAACCCGTTGCAGCACCATCGTAAGGAATCCGCGGTCCGACGCGAGCGGATCGGAGCCCGGATCGTCCGGATTCTTATGTTCGTACGACGCTTCGCGGCGGCTCCGTACGAATCTATGAAACATCGCGGTCCGCGGTAACGAACGGGTAACGGCACCGCCCTCGACCGGGTCGGGCGCTGCTACCTTCGGGGCATCCCGTCGCGGCGTCCGCCGAGCGGCACGGCCGGTTCCGGGGGCTCAGGACGAGCCGTCGGAGGAGCAGACGGGACGGCCGAACAATCACGATGAGGTGAGGGAGCAACAGCCATGACGAAGAGAATCACGAACAGACGCGGCGGGGCAGTCGTCAGACGCGGCGCGACCGTGGCCGCCGGCGCCGCGGCGCTGATGCTCGCACTGGCGAGCTGCAGCGGCGGCGAGGCGGAACCCCCTCCCGAGCGGGATCTCGGCACCCCCGTCGCGGGCGAGGTGCCCGCGGGGGTGTTCGACGGCGTCACCCTCACGTTCGCCGGCTCCGGCGGCATCTTCCAGGACGGCCAGACCGAGGCGCTGTGGACTCCGTTCGCCGAGGCGTCGGGGGCGTCGTTCAACCAGGACGCGTTCGACGCGGGCAAGCTCAAGGCCATGGTCGACAGCGGCAACGTCACGTGGGACATCGTGAACACGACGCAGTTCGACACGGCGCGGGGCTGCGGCACCCTCTACGAGGAGTACGACTACGACCAGATCGACCTCTCGAAGATCCCCGAGGGCACCATCACCGACGACTGCATGGTGCCGCAGATCCTGTACGGGCTCGTCGTCGCCTACAACACCGAGGCGTTCGGCGACGACCCGCCGACGAGCGCGGCGGACTTCTTCGACACCGAGAAGTTCCCGGGCAAGCGGACGGTGAGCCAGTCCACCTACGTGGATCCGCAGACCGTGGAGTTCGCGCTCACCGCGCAGGGGAAGGACGTGCAGAACCTGCAGCCGGAGGACATCGAGGGCGCCTTCGACCTCTACAAGGGGCTCGGCGACAGCGTGATCGGCTGGACGACCGGCGCACAGGCGCAGCAGCAGCTCGAGGCGGGCGAGGCCGTGATGGGCCTGGTCTGGTCCGGGCGCGGCTACGGCGCCGCCGCCGCCGGCGCGCCGGTCGCCCCCATGTGGGACGAGTGGATGATCATGGTCGACTCCAACGGCATCCCGAAGGGGGTCAAGGACAAGCAGGCCGCGCAGGCGGCGGTCAACTACTCCCTCGGCGCCGAGCAGCAGGCGAAGATGACCGAGCTCACCTCGTACGGCGGGGTGAACGTCGACGCGAAGCCCGATCTCGACGAGACGCTCACCACCTGGATGACGACCGAGCACCTCGACACCGGCATCGCGCCGAACGTCGACTTCTGGGTCGACAACTACGACGCGCTCGCCGCGGCGTGGGCCGGCTGGGCCACCGGCAACTGATCGCCATGACCGAGAGCACCGTCACCGGGGGCACGGCGACCGAGCGCATCGCCGCGCAGGGCGCCGCCCCCGGTGCGGACGCCGCGGGCGGGAGGAAGCGGGGCGCGCGCAACTGGCGCCCCCTCCTCCTGCTCGTCCCGGCGTTCGTGATCGTCTCGCTGTTCTTCCTGGCCCCGCTGGTAGACGTCTTCATCCGCTCGGTCACGGACCCCGTGCCGGGGCTGCAGAACTACGTCTGGCTGTTCACGACCGAGGCCAACCTGGCCGTGGTCGTGCGCACCTTCGGCACGGCGTTCCTCGTCACCGTCGTCTGCCTGCTGCTGGCCTACCCCTACGCGTACCTGATGACCATCGTCTCCGACCGCACCCGCAACCTGCTGCAGCTGTTCGTCATGCTGCCGCTGTGGACCTCGATCCTGGTGCGCACGCTCGCCTGGATGGTGCTGCTGCAGGACACCGGCCCCATCAACGGGCTGCTGGCGGCCTGGTTCGGGATCGGCCCGATCCCGCTGATCCGCACCACCTTCGGCGTGGCCCTCGGCATGAGCCAGGTGCTGCTGCCCTTCATGGTGCTGCCGCTCTACTCGGCGATGGCGAAGATCGACAAGCGGCTCCTGCCCGCCGCGTCGAATCTGGGGGCGAAACCGGTGACGGCGTTCCTCACGGTGTATCTGCCGCTGTCGCGCCCGGGCATCTTCGCGGGCTCGGTGACGGTGTTCATCCTCGGCCTCGGCTTCTACATCATCCCCGCCCTGCTGGGATCCTCGAAGGAGATCATGATCTCGGCCCTGATCCAGCAGCAGATCAGCGTGTTCCTGATGTGGGGCCAGGGCACCGCGCTCGGGATCTTCCTGCTCGTGTGCACCATCCTGCTTCTCGTCGTCGTCTCGCGGCTGAACAAGGGCGGCAGCCTCTTCCCGGGGGTGAACCGCTGATGACGTCCAAGCGTCTGCTCGGCGCCTTCGCCGTGATCATCATCGTCTGGCTGGTGCTGCCGACCCTCGTGATCGTGCCCATGTCGTTCAACGACGCGTCGTCGTTCAACTTCCCGCCGCAGGGATTCTCGACGCGCTGGTACGAGAACTTCTTCACCGACCCGACCTGGCTGAGGTCGCTGTTCTCGTCCCTGCAGGTGGCGATCCTCACGATGCTGGTGGCCACCGCCGTCGGGGTGCTGGCGTCGCTCGGGCTCTCGAAGGTGCGCTTCCGCGGCAAGAGCCTCGTCGAGGGATACTTCCTGCTGCCGCTGATCGTGCCCGGCATCGTGCTCGCCGTCGGCCTGTACTCCCTGTTCCTGCGCATGAACCTGCTCGGCACGCTGCCCGGCTTCGTGCTCGCGCACACGATCGTCGCCCTGCCGCTCGTCATCACGAACGTGATGGCCTCGCTGCAGGGGCTCGATCCGCGGCTGGAGCAGGCCTCCGCGAGCCTGGGGGCGGGCAAGGTGCGCACCTTCTTCAGCATCACCCTCCCGCTGATCGCGCCGGGGGTCACTGCGGGCGCCCTGTTCGCCTTCGTCACCTCCTTCGACGAGGTGATCCTCTCCCTCTTCATCCAGAGCCCCTCGCTGCAGACGCTGCCGGTGAAGATCTTCAACAGTGTGACGCAGACGAACGACCCGACCGTGGCCGCCGTCGCGGTGATCACGATGGTGACCTCCGTGCTGGTGATGCTCACCGCCCAGTTCGCCTCGAGAAAGAGAAAGCGAGTCGCAGCGTGAACGCGATGACCCACAACGACATCCCGGTGCCCGAGGGGCACGAACGCGCCCTGCGCGCCGAGGGGCTCGACACCTCGGCGATCTCCACGATCGGCGAGGCCGGGATCAGCCTCAACCAGGTGACGAAGCGCTACGGCGAGAGCACCGTCGTCGACCGCATCGATCTGGTGATCGAACCGGGCGAGTTCATGACCTTCCTCGGCCCGTCGGGATCGGGCAAGACCACGACCCTCAACATGATCGCCGGCTTCACGCAGGTCACCGACGGTCTCCTGCACATCTACGGCAAGCCGGTCGCGAAGCTCCCGCCGCACAAGCGGGACATCGGGATGGTCTTCCAGAACTACGCCCTGTTCCCCCACAAGACGGTCTTCGAGAACATCGCCTATCCCCTGCAGCGGCGCAGGATCTCGAAGACGGAGCAGCGGAGGATGGTCTCGGACGCCCTCGACATGGTGCGCATGGGCGAGTTCGGCGACCGGTACCCGTCCGAGCTCTCGGGAGGACAGCAGCAGCGCGTCGCCCTCGCCCGCGCCCTCGTCTACCACCCCCGCGTGCTCCTGATGGACGAGCCGCTCGGCGCGCTCGACAAGAAGCTGCGCGAGTGGCTGCAGTCGGAGATCAAACGCATCCACCGCGAGGTCGGATCCACCTTCGTGTACGTGACGCACGACCAGGAGGAGGCGCTGTCGATGTCGGACCGCATCGCCGTGTTCAACAACGGGCGGCTCGAGCAGGTCGGCACGGCCGAGGACCTCTACGAGGCGCCGCAGACGCTCTTCGTCGGCCGCTTCCTCGGCGAATCCACGGTGCTGCTCGGCAAGGGCGCGTCCGTGGGCGACCGGCAGACCGCGATCGAGGTCGCCGGGCACCGGGTCGTCGCGAACGGTCACGGCCTGGCGGAGGATCTCGCGATCCTGATCCGGCCCGAGAACCTCCGGCTCGAGCCGGCGGGCACCGAGCCGAGGGGCGAGCGCAACGCCATCCCGGTCACGATCCTCGACGTCACCTACCTCGGGGCCTCCCGCCGCTACACGGTGCGCCTCCCCGACGGCAGCGAGGGATCCGTGCGGCTCGGCCAGGAGGCGCGGATCCACAATCGCGGCGACGAGGTGACGATGACCTGGAACATCTCCTCCGGGGTGCTGCTGGTCGACACGGGCGAGGCGGGCGAATCGGCCACCTGACGCTCCCGCCGCCGGTGCGGCCGGGTCGGCGGGTCCGGCCGCTACGGCGTGGGGCTGATCGCGTCGTAGCGCTGGAAGCCGCGCCAGGTGCGCAGCATCAGCAGCATCAGCACGACGATCGCGACGCCGCCGATGAGCGGGGGCGCCCAGAGCGCGATCGCGGTCGCGAGTGCTCCGGCGAACAGGTCGCCCACGCGCGGCCCGCCCGCGACGACCACGTAGAACAGCCCCTGCATGCGGCCCCGCACCTCGTCGGGAGCGGCCGCCTGCAGGATGGTCGTGCGGAACACCGCGCTGACGTTGTCGCTGAACCCGGCCGCCGCGAGGGCGAGGCAGGCGAGGACGAGGGCCGTCCAGCGCACCTCCGGCGCACCGCTGGCGGCTCCCTCCTCGGGAGCGGAGGCCAGGCCGGCGATCAGCAGCACCGCTCCGAACGCGGTCACGCTCGCGCCGTAGGCGGCGATGGCGAACGTCACCGCGCGGCCCTGCCGCCGCACCCGGCCGAGCGGACCCGAGATCACCCCGCTCAGGAGCGCGCCCCCGGCGAACGACGCGGTGAGCGCGCCGACCGTCACCGGACCGCCGCCCAGCACGAGCGCGCCGACGGCGGGGAACACCACCCGCGGCGTGCCGAAGCCCATCGCGATGAGATCGAACACGAAGGTGGCGCGGACGTTGGGCGCGCGGCGCAGGAACCGCAGGCTCTCGACCACCGAGCGCAGGCCGGGCGCCGAGCGCTCGCCCTCCGGCTTGAGGCTCGGCAGCCCCAGGATGCCCACGAAGGCGGCGGTGAACAGGACGGCGTCGAGCAGATAGGTGGGCGCGTACCCGATCGTCGCCACCAGCACACCGGCCAGAGCCGGGCCGACGGTCACGGCCAGCGCCATGGTGATGCCGTTCAGCGCGGCCGCGGCGGGGAGCAGCCCGCCCGGGAGCAGCCGCGGCACCATCGCCCCGCGGGCGGCGCCGATCACGGTGGCCGATGCGGCGTTCACGGCGGCGAGCGCGTAGTAGGGCCAGGTGGCCTCGATGCCGAGGAACGCGATCAGCGTCATCGTGCCGATGCTGGTCCAGGCCACGCAGGCCGTGACGAGCGCGACCATCCTCCGGTCGAAGCGATCCGCGAGCGCGCCGCCGCCGAAGCCCGCGAGGATCATCGGCCCCAGCGCCCAGAGCGCGACCATCGAGACGGCGAGCGTCGACTCGGTCAGGTGGTAGATGTGCAGGCCGACCGCGACGATGGTCATCTGAGCGCCGATCTGCGCGACCGACCCCCCGAACCAGAGCCGGGCGAAGGCGGGGCTCTGCCGCAGCGGCGCGGTGTCGACCAGCAGATCCCTGAACCGTCGGCGCGGTGCCCGATCCTCGCGCCCGCCCTTCTGCGCTTCGCGTCGCCGATCATGCGCTTCGCGCTGCCGCTCGGCTTCGTCGTTCGTTCCGCCCACCCCCGCACCTTACACCCCGATGCGCCCGCGCTCCGCGCTCTTCCCATCCGGCTCCGCGTTCTTCCCCGCCCCGCCGTTCCCGGCCTCCCCTTCCCCTCCCTTCCGTTCCTCCGCGAGTGGGACCCCGTTTCGCGAGAGCGACCCCATTGCACCGCCAAACTCGGTCCCACTCGCGAAACAAGGTCCCACTCGCGAAACTCGGCGCGGCTCACGCGGGACCCGGCGAAGCGCACGGCGTCGGGCGCGGTAGCGTAGAGGCGTGTTCGACCCGAGATACGACCAGGATCCCGTCGCCGCGATGCGCCCGCGCCGCGGGCCGGTGCGGCGCCGCGCGGTCGCCCTGGAGCGCGGCCTGGTGGTCGAGCACAGCGAGAGCGAGTGGTGCGGCGCGGTGGTGGGCGCGCGCGAGGGACTCGTGCAGCTCGAGGACGGGCGCGGGCGCGTGCGATCCTTCCCGCTGAACGACGCCTTCCTCATCGACGGCGCCCCGGTGTCGCTGACCCTGCCCGATCGGCCGAAGCAGCGGCAGCGCACCGCGTCGGGATCCTTCGCGGTGGAGCAGCGGCGGGCGCGGGTCGCGATGCCGAGCCGCATCTTCGTCGAGGGCAAGCACGACGCCGAGCTGGTCGAGCAGGTCTGGGGCGACGACCTGCGGGTCGAGGGCGTCGTCGTCGAGCTGCTCGACGGCGCGGACAACCTCGAGGCGGTGCTCGCCGAGTTCCGCCCCGGTCCCGAGCGACGAGCCGGGGTGCTGCTCGACCACCTCGTCGCGGGCAGCAAGGAGAGCCGGATCGCCGCGGGCATCGCCGGGGGCTCCCTCGGCGCGCACGTGCTGATCGTCGGCCATCCCTTCGTCGACATCTGGGCGGCGGTGCGGCCGGAGCGCCTCGGCCTGCGCGCCTGGCCCGAGATCCCTAGGGAGGTCGAGTGGAAGGCGGGCATCTGCGGGGCGCTCGGCTGGCCGGCCGAGGATCCGTCCGACATCGCCGACGCCTGGTCGAGGATCCGCGGCCGGGTGCGCTCGTACCGGGATCTCGACCCGCGCCTGCTGGGCCGCGTCGAGGAGCTCATCGACTTCGTGACGGTATCGCGATGAGCGGCGGTGCCGCGATCACGCGCGCGCGTCCCCGGACCCTCGTCGGGATCGCATACCGGTACGCACCGGCGTCAGCTGAAGCGCACCGCGTTTCCGCACCCGGCGAACCGGCGCCCGCGGCGCCGCAGAGGCGACGCGCATACCCGTTCGCGAGAATCGGGTACTGGTACGCGACCGTCGTCGGTTTCGTGTGGGGGTCGATCTGGAGCACCGGAGAGGTGCGTCGCATCGACGGGCTCTGGGTGTTCACGGGCCTGCCGAAGTGGGCCTTCGGCCGCGGCGGCAGCTGCGTCGGCGCCTGCTACCTCACCGCCGACAACGCGGGAGCCGCGGTGCTGCGCCACGAGCGGGTGCACCGCGAGCAGTGGCGGCGCTACGGGATGGCGCTGCCGGTCCTCTACCTGTTGGCCGGACGGGATCCGCTGCGCAACCGCTTCGAAATCGAAGCCGGACTCGAAGACGGAGGCTACCTGTGAACGACACCGAGACCGACGGCCTCGACCCCGGCGTCACCGCCGAAAGCACCGGCGCTGCCGACAACGCCGACGAGTTCCGCTTCCTCGCGGCCGACGCGGAGAGGGTCGGCCGGGTCGCGCCGCTCCCCGCGGTCGAACGGGTGCGCACCGAGACCGCGGAGGGCCGGGGGATCTCGGCGCTGGCGTTCGAGGCGGGAGAGGCGCCCGCCACCGTGCTGCTCCACGGCATGGGCCTGAACGCGCACAGCTTCGACCCGGTCGCACTCGCACTGGGCGACCTCCGCGGAGGCGCGCCGACGCTCTCGGTCGACCTGCCCGGCCACGGTCGGAGCGACTGGCGCGAGGACGCGGACTACACGCCCGGCCCCCTCGCGGCCGACCTGTCGCGCGCGCTCGAGCGCCTCGCGCCGCAGCCGTTCGCGCTGGTCGGCCACTCGCTCGGCGGCCTGGCTGCGATCCTCCTCGCGGCGGAGCGCCCGGAGCGGGTCCGCGGGGTCGCACTCGTCGACATCACGCCGGGGGTCCGCCCGAAGCGGGACGCCGGCGCCGTCGTCGAGTTCATCACGGGACAGCGCGACTTCGCGACGCACGAGGAGATCGTGGATCGCGCGATCGCCTTCGGCATCGGGCACGATCGGGCTGCGCTGCGGCGCGGGATCGCGCTCAACACGCGCAGGCGGTCCGACGGGCGCTGGGAGTGGGCGCACCACCTCGCCCATCTCGAGACGCCGCCGATCGCGGCGAGCGACGACCCCGCCCCGCTCCGGCCGTTGTGGGCCCCGCTCGAGGCGCTCCACGCCGCGGGAGCGCCCCTCGCGCTGATCGCTGCGGAGGGCGGCCTGGTCGACGCCGCACTGCGAGCGGAGTGGGGCGAACGGCTGCCGGGCAGCACCGTCGTAACGGTCGACGGTCCGCACAATCTGCACGAGGCCGCGCCGCGCGAGCTCGCCGCCGCACTCGGCGGCCTCGCCTTCGTAACAAGAGGTTAACCAACTGGTGGTTCCGCCGATATCCGCGCAGAATCAACATAGGCAGCATCCACGTAGTCTCGGCGCACCTGACGATCCTGCATCGCCGCGCGCCGTCTTCGACCCCGCCGCGCGGCACCATCGCGCACAACCGCAAGGAGCACATCCGTGACCGAGCAGCAGCCAGAGCCGCAGGCCGAGAACCGGCAGGCCGCCCCCGAGTACCGCAAGCGCAAGCGCTCGGGCACCACCGTCATCATCGCCATCGCGGTGCTCGCGGTCGCCGCGATCGTGGCCGTGGTCGCGCTCACGGCCGGTCGCGACAACGGCGAGGGCGGCGCGCCGACCGGCGGAGACGACGGGGCCCGAGGCGAGCTGACCGTGGGCCTGCAGCTGGAGCCGGGCAATCTCGACATCCGCAACACGGCTGGGGTCGCACTCGACCAGATCCTCATCGACAACGTCTACCAGGGCCTCGTCGGACTCGCCCCGGGATCGGTCGACGAGTTCGTGCCGGTGCTGGCGGAGTCGCTTCCCGAGGTCTCCGAGGACGGCCTGAGCTACACCTTCGTGCTGCGCGAGGGCGCCGCCTTCGAATCGGGCAACCCGGTGACCGCCGCGGATGTCGTCGACTCGCTGAGTTCCGAGGACGCCTCGTTCACGCTGGCGGCGGCGCTCGGCACGGCGCCGGCGGTCTCCTCCCCGGACGAGCGCACCGTCGTGATCGAGCTCGAGGCGCCGAACAGCCAGCTGCTGTGGCATCTGGCGAATCGTCCCGGCCTGATCTACGAGACCGCCTTCGACGGGGATCTGGCGAGCGCCACCAATGGCACGGGACCCTACGTGCTCGAGGACTGGAAGCAGGGCGACAGCATCGCCTTCGCCGCGAACGACGCCTACTGGGGCGAGCCGGCCACGCTCGACCGCGTGATCTGGCAGTACATCCCCGATGCGAACGCGGCGGTGAACGCCGCGCTCGGGGGCGAGCTCGACGTGGTCGCGCCCGTGACCTCGAGCTTCGTCTCGCGTTTCGACGGCTCCGACGCGTTCTCGCTCACCCGGGCCGACAGCACCGATGTGTTCACGCGCGCCTACAACTCCGCGAAGGAGCCGCTCGACGATCCCCGCGTGCGCAGCGCGCTGTCGAAGGCCATCGACGGCGAGGCGATCATCGAGGCGTTCTACGGCGACGGCAAGGCGCTGGGCGGCCCGATCACCGATCTCGAGCCGGCCTACGAGGATCTCACCGCCGTCAACGACTACGACCCCGAGGGCGCGCGAGAGCTGCTCGCGGACGCGGACGCGGAGGATCTCGAGCTGACCGTGACGATCCCGAACTTCTATCCGCAGGAGCCGATCGATCAGGTGGTCAGCCAGCTCGCCGAGGTCGGAGTGACGCTCGAGGTCGAAGCGGTCGAGTTCGCGACGTGGCTGAGCGACGTCTACACCGCCCCCGAGGACGGCGGTCCGCGCGACTTCGACCTCAGCTACGTCAACCACGCGGAGGCGAACGACTTCGTGAACTACGTCACCGAGGGATACTACTTCGGCGCGGTGAACGAGGAGGCGCGGGAGCGCTACGACGCCGCGATCGCGGCGACCGACGGGGCCGAGGCGAGCCAGCTCATCAGGGAGGCTGCGGCCCTCGTCGCGGAGGACGCCCCGGCGAAGTGGCTGATCAACTACACGCCCACCAACGCCGTCAGCACGGAGGTCCACGGCTTCCCGGAGAGCAACACGAACTCCCGGATCCCTCTCGAAGGCGTGAGCATCGGCTGATCTCGCATCGCCCGCCTCCGGACCCTTCGACGGGCCCGGGGATCGGAAGGGCGTCCCCTGAGCCTGTCGAAGGGAGCGCCCCCGGGTCGAGAGCTTAGGATCGAGAAGTGAGCCGATTCCTTGCGATCAGGGCCCTGACGCTGACGGCGGGGCTGCTGCTGGCGAGCCTGCTCATCTTCGCCGCGCTGCGGTTGCTGCCCGGCGACGTGGCCCAGGTGATCGGCGGCACCACGGCCTCGCCGGCGCGGATCGCGGCGCTGCGCGAGCGGCTCGGGCTCGATCTGCCGCCTCCCGCGCAGTACGTCGACTGGATCGGCGGCGTGCTGACCGGGGATCTCGGCAACTCGCTCGTCTCGGGCACCCCGATCGCCGCGGAGCTCGCTCAGAAGGCCCAGGTGACCGTGCCGCTCACGCTCTACGCACTGGTGATCTCGCTGCTCGTCGCGCTCCCCTTCGGGGTGCTCGCCGCGTACCGTCGGCACGCCCTCGCCAGCCGTGCGCTGTCGGTGCTCGGGGTGGTCGCCGCAGCGGTGCCGATCGTCTGGGCGGGGCTGCTCGGCATCATCGTCTTCTCGTCGTGGCTCGGCTGGCTGCCGCCCCAGGGCTTCCCCCGGGCCGGCTGGCAGGACCCCCTCGCCGCGCTCCGCTCCCTCACCCTGCCGGCGCTCACCATCGGCCTGGTGGTGGGCGCGATCCTCTTCCGCTTCGTGCGCTCGGCCACGCTCAGCGCACTCGGTGCCGACCATGTGCGCACGGCCATGTCCCAGGGGCGCACGAGACTCGGCGCGCTCGTCCGCCACGGCCTCCCCGGGGTGGGACTCTCGGTGATCTCGCTGCTCGGGCTGCAGATCGCCGAGCTGCTCGTCGGCGCCGTGGTGATCGAGCAGCTGTTCAACCTTCCCGGACTCGGCCGCATGCTCGTCTCCGACGTCGGCAACCGGGATCTCGTGAAGGTGCAGAGCACCCTTCTCGTGCTCACCGGCGTGATCCTCGTGCTGGGCGCGCTGATCGACGTGCTCCACCGGGTCATCGACCCGCGTCTGCGGGTGGAGGAGCGCGAATGATCCGTTCGGTCGTCCGCTCACCGCGCGGGCTCTTCTCCCTCATCGTGCTCGGGGCGGTGCTCGCCCTGTGCCTGCTGTCTCTGGTCTGGCTGCCCGGGGATCCGAACCAGGCCAGCGCCTTCCGCGCCTGGCAGCCGCCCTCCCCCGAGCACTGGCTGGGCACCGACGGCTCGGGCCGCGATCTCGCCTCCCGCCTCATCGCAGGCAGCCGCGTGACGGTGATCGTGGTGCTCGGAGCCGCGGTCGTCTCGGGTGGGATCGGGCTGCTGCTCGCCGTGCCCGCCGCACTCGGCGCCCGCTGGGCGCGCGAGCCGCTCGCGATCCTCATCGACGTGCTCATCGCCTTTCCGACGCTGCTGCTCGCGATCATGCTGGCCGCCGTGTTCGGCAGCGGTCTGCCCGTCGTGATCGCCGCCGTCGGCGTGGGCTACGGGGTGGCGATCGCCCGGGTGGTGCGCGCCGAGCTGCGGCAGGTGGCCGCGGAGGACTTCGTGCTCGCGGCGCGGGCGGCGGGGCTCTCGCGCTGGGCGATTCTGCGCACCCACCTGCTGCCGAACGTCTCCCCCGTCTTCACGGTGCAGCTCTCGCTCTCGATGGGCCTGGCCCTGCTCGCGGAGGCCGGGCTGAGCTACCTCGGCTTCGGCGCGCCGCCAGGGGTCCCCTCGTGGGGGCGGATGCTGGCCGAGACCCAATCGTACGTCTCGATGCATCCCGAGGTCGTGATCCTGCCCGGGCTCGCGATCACCCTGACCGTGCTCGCCTTCACCCTGCTCGGCGATGCGCTGCGCGAGGCGATGGACCCGAGGCTGCGGACGGGCGGCCCGGCCGGGCGGCCGGTGGTCCCGGGCGCAGCGCCGCCTCCGGTCGCCCTGTCCCTGCCCGCCGCGCTCACCCCTCCCGCGGGGGTCGTCGACGGGGGGCCGAAGCGATGAGCGCCCCTCCTCTCGAGGTCTCCGGCCTGCGTGTCTCCATCGGCGGCCGGCCGCTGCTCCACGACCTGTCCTTCGCACTCGCTCCCGGCGAGCGGCTCGGGTTCATCGGCGGCTCCGGCTCCGGCAAGACCGTGACCGCACTCGCCATCGCCGGGCTGCTTCCCGAGGACGCCGAGGTGCGCGGTTCGATCCGGCTCGGCGATCGCGAGCTCGTCGGGCTCGGGGAGCGCGAGCTCTCCGAGATCCGCGGAGACCTCATCGGGACGGTGTTCCAGGAGCCGAAGACCGCGTTGAACCCGCTCCGGCGGCTGGGGAGGCAGATGACCGAGGCGCTCTCGGTGCACTACAATCTGTCGCGCGCCGAGCGACGAGCTGCGGCGCTGCGCCTGGCGGAACGGGTGGGGCTCGGCGAGCCCGAACGCATGGTGCGCGCCTACCCCCACGAGGTGTCGGGCGGGCAGCGCCAGCGGGCGGCGATCGCGGCGGCCGTCTCGGCGGATCCCGTGCTGCTGCTCGCCGACGAGCCGACGACGGCGCTCGACGTGACGGTGCAGCGCGGCATCCTGCGCCTGTTCCGCGACCTCACGGAGGGCGACGGCTGCTCGCTCGTCTTCATCTCGCACGACCTCGCGGTCGTCTCCGACGTGACCGAACGGGTGCTGGTGTTCGCCGAGGGGCGCATCGTCGAGGAGGGGCCGGTCTCCGAGATCCTCGACGCGCCGCGCCACCCGGTGACGCGGGCGCTCGTCGACGCCGCGCGGAGCCCCGCGCTCCAGGCTCCCGCGCCTCCCCTGCCCGCGCCGAATCCCGCGTCCCCCGCGCGTTCCCCCTCCCGTGCGTTGCTCCCCCCTTCTCCGTGGCAGGACCCCGAGTCGGAGACGCGGATACCGGTTAACCCGCCGACGAAACCGGCGTTTGCGTCCCCGATCTCTGACGCCGGCGGTGGGGCGCGAGCGAGCGGCGCAGCGGGCGCTGCGCTGGTTGAGGCGCGGGATCTGACCAAACGGTATCGGGTGACGGCGACGAAGGTGTTCGAGGGGGCCGGCGAGACCACCGCGCTCGACGGGGTGGACCTCGCCGTCGAGCGAGGACAGAGCCTCGCCATCGTCGGCGAGTCGGGCTCGGGCAAGTCGACGCTGCTGCGCCTGCTGCTCGGGCTGAGCCGACCGACCGCGGGCGAGGTGCGCTTCGACGGCCGGACCGTCGACCCCGCGCGCGACCGCCTGCTCTGGCTGCGCCGCCGCACCGGGATCGTGCTCCAGGATCCCTACGCCTCGTTCGACCCGCGGCGCACGATCGGGCAGACCGTCGCGGAGCCGCTCGTGGCCACGAGCGCTGCCGGGGATCATCGCCTCGCGGTGCGCGAGATCCTCGACCGGCTGGAGCTGCCCGGGGATGCCGCAGACCGCTACCCGTACGAGTTCTCGGGCGGACAGCGGCAGCGCATCGCGCTCGCCAGGGCCCTCGTGCACCGGCCCGATCTGCTGCTCGCCGACGAGCCGGTGAGCGCGCTGGACGTGCTCGTGCGGGGGCGCCTGCTCGACCTGCTGGCCGGGCTGCACCGCGAGTTCGGCCTGACCCTCGTCACGGTGACGCACGACCTGAGCATCGTGCCGCGGCTCGCGGAGCGCATCGCCGTGATGCGCGAGGGCCGCGTGATCGAGCAGGGCCCGACGTCGGAGATACTCGCCGCCCCCCGCGACCCCTATACCCGCGAGCTCATCGCGGCGCTGCCGCGCCTCCCGGAGTAGGCGGGGCGATCGAGAGCGTCGACGTCATCTCTTCTTGCTGTCGCGGAGCGGCAGGTCGGAGAGCGGGACGTCTTCGACGGCGAGCGCCGCGAGCGCGTCACGGCGGACCTCGTCGAGGTAGCGGACGTGCGCACGCAGCGCCTCCCGGGCTCGCTCGGGATCCGACGCCTCGATCGCGGCCGCGAGCTCGATGTGCTGATCCAGCACCTCCTGGCGGCCGAGGAACTCGACGAAGACCTTGTTGGTCAGCGGACGGATGAGGTGCACCGCCATCATCGCGAGCTCGAGAATGGGGTTCTTCGTCGCCCGGGAGATGGCCGTGTGGAACGCGATGTCCCAGTCGAGCCACTCCTCGATCTCCATCTCGAGATCGCGGGCGGCGTCGACCGCGAGGCGGATCGCCTTGAGGTCGTCCTCCGTTCGGCGCTGCGCTGCGAGGCCGGCGATGATGGTCTCCAAGGCCTCGCGTGCCTCGTCGACGTTGTGGATCGTAACGTTGCCGACGCGGAACCAGAGGCGGATCGCATCGCCCAGCTGGTTGGCGATCTCGTCGGCGTCGGGCACCGTCACGAAAGTGCCGCCCTGGCCACCGCGCGTCGACTGCACGAGCCCCGTGGCGGAGAGCAGCTTGAGCGCCTCCCGGGCGGTCGCTCGCGCGACATCGTAGGTCTCCGCGAGCTCCTGCTCGGTAGGGAGCCGCTCCCCCGGAGTCCACACGCCGGAGGTGATCGCCTCGCGCAACTGCCGCGCAATCTGGCCCGAGGCGTCGCGCCGCGTGAGAGCAGTCGGTTCAAACTCCGGCCTGGCCATCTGGACTCCGTAATTCTTCGCGGGGGACAAGAGAACTCTATAGGGACGCCCGCTCGGCCGGGGTGGATCGCACGGGCACGTCCGTAACAAAAACGTTACACATGTGGTCTATGCGTGTAACATGACCAACATACAATGTTCAATGTCGAACAATTGACATTGAACATCTAAGTATTGACAAAGGAGTCGATGTGACTACACGACCTACGCGACGAATTCTCATCATCGGCGCGGCGATCGCCGCCCTCTCCCTCTCGGCATGCGCCGCACCCAACCAGTCGAGCGACGACGCGGTCCCCTCCGGCAAGGACGCGGTCGCGTCCGAGTCGGCGATGGCCGAGACCCTCGCCTTCATCGACGCCGGGCTCCCCGACCTCGAGGGCGCCAAGATCGCCTACCTGACCGAGTGCGCCACCGAGAACGCCTTCTGCCAGCGCCGCTGGCAGGGCGCGCAGGACGCGGCGAAGGAGCTGAACGCCGACATCACCCTCTTCAACGCGGGCTTCGACGTCAACGCGCAGCAGTCCCAAGTGGAGGACGCGATACAGCGAGGCTTCGACGGCTACATCCTCTCCCCCGTCGCCGACGCCCCCGGCTGCGCCAACTTCGAGACGCTCTCCGAGACCGGCGCCCCCATCGTCAACATCAACAGCCCGATGTGCGGCAACCCCGACTTCACCGAGGGCACCTCCGGATTCGTGGCGATGCAGACCGAGCTGTTCTTCTATCAGCACGTGAGCAATGCCTTCGAGTCGTGCGAGGACGAGTGCAAGGCCATCGCGGTCGGCGGCTTCGTCGGCAGCGATCTCTACACTCGCTGGCAGGACGCGATCGCCCGCGCCGCTGAGGAGCACCCGAACGTGACCGTCGTCTCGGAGCAGCCCGGCAACTTCGACCCCTCGGTCGCGCTGGGGGTCGTGCAGGACGCCCTGCAGGCCAACCCCGACGCCGAGATCGTGCTCTCCTCCTGGGACGACATGACGCGCGGCGTCGAAGAGGGCGTCCGCGCCGCCGGCCTGACCCCGCGCGAGGACGTGCGCATCTACAGCGTCGCAGGCACCGAGTACGGCGTCGAGCGGGTGCTCGACGGCGCCTGGACCTCCACCTCCGTCCTGCTCCCCTACGAGGAGTCCTACTACGGTGTCGTCCAGCTCGCCCGCGCCCTCCGCGAGGGCGCCGCCACCGAGGGCTTCACCTACCTCGCCGAGGCCCCGCGCATCGTCGACGGCCCCGGTGCCATCTTCCTCACCAGTGACAACGCATCGGGCTTCGAGCCGGGGTACTGATGCAGACGCCTCCCGCCCAGGAGTCGGCGCTCGTCGTCTCCGGACTCGCCAAGGACTACCCCGGAGTACGTGCCCTCGCCGACGTCTCGCTCTCTCTCGCGGCGGGCACGGTCCTCGCCGTCGTGGGCGAGAACGGGGCCGGCAAGTCAACGCTCATGAAATCCGTCGCCGGAGCCATCCGCCCGACGGCCGGGACGATCGAGGTGCTCGGCTCCCCTCTCTTCGGCGGCAGCCCGCGCGCCGCCGAAGAGGCGGGGGTGGCGATGATCTACCAGGAACTGACCCTCGCCCCCGAGATGTCAGCTGAGGAGAACGTCTTCCTCGGCCACGCGCCCTCCCGATTCGGCGTCATCCGCCGTCGCGAGATGCGTCTCCGCTACGACGAGGTCTCACGCCGTGTGGGCGGGGGGATCCGCCCGGACACCCGGGCGGGCCGGCTGTCGACGGCGAGCCAGCAGCTGCTCGAGATCATGCGGGCCATCGCTCACGGCCGTCGCCTCGTCATCATGGACGAACCGACGGCCTCCCTCGGGCCAGGCGAGATCGAGCGGCTGCACGGCATCATCAGAGAGCTCAAGGCCGACGGCTGCGCGATCCTCTACGTCTCGCACGACCTCGACGCCGTGCTCGACGTCAGCGACGAGGTGCTCGTGATGCGCGAGGGCCGCACGGTGGCTCACGATCGGACCGAGAACTGGCGGAAGGACACGCTTGTCACCGCCATGCTCGGGCACGTGCCCGACATCCCGCGGCGGGATCACACCGCGCGGACGGAGACGCGCACCGCGGTGGAGATCGAGGATCTCCGGGCGCCGGGCGTGGACGTGCCCCATCTCGCGATCGGCGCCGGCGAGGTCGTCGGGATCGCCGGGCTCGTCGGGTCCGGCCGCACCCGCATGCTGCGGAGCATCGCCGGCGCGGACCCCGTCCGGTCGGGCCGGCTCGAGATCGACGGGGCCGTGGTCGCCTGGCCGAAGAGCACCGCGCGGGCCTGGCGGACGGGGATCGCGCTCGCACCCGAGGATCGGAAGCGCCAGGGGCTCGTCCTCCACCGCGAGTCCGCCTGGAACGTCGCAGTGGGCGCGTTCGGCACGGTGCGCAGGCGGGGCGCGATCACCCCGCAGTCGATCCGGCTCTGGGCCGCCCCTTTCACGGAGCGCGTCGCCTTCAAGACGGCGCGGCTCAAGGCGCCGGCCGGCACCCTCTCGGGCGGCAACCAGCAGAAGCTGCTGCTCGCGCGTCTGCTCTCCCGCCCGCTTCGACTCATGCTGCTCGACGAGCCGACGCGCGGCATGGACATCGGCGCGAAGTCGGAGGTGTTCGCCGCCATGCGCGCCTTCGCCGACACCGGCGCCTCGGTGCTCTGGTCGTCCAGCGAGCTCCAGGAGGTGCTCGATCACAGCGACCGCATCGTCGTCGTGAACGGCGGGCGCATGGTCGCCGAGTTCCCGGCCGGGACCTCGATGCAAGAGGTTCTCTCCGCATCCTTCGCCGCCGCGCCCACCCGCACAGACCCCAAGAACCAGACGGAGGAGATCCGCCCGTGACCATCCCGACCGACACCATCCCGGGACCCACCCCGACGGCCGCCTCGCGCACGCGACACCTGCTCGGCGAGTACGGCGTCGTGCTGGCGCTCGTCTGCCTGATCATCGTCATCAGCCTGCTCCAGCCCTCGTTCCTCGCCCTCGGCAACCTCATGAACGTCATGTCGCAATGGGCGCCCGTCGCGATCATGGGCATCGGCATGACCTACGTCATGCTCACTGGCGGCTTCGACCTCTCGATGGCGTCGACCTACGCCCTCGGCGCCGTGCTCGCGGCCGCCTTCGGGCAGACCGCGCCTCCGCTGCTCGCCTTCGCCGGGGCGATCCTCATCACCGCGCTCGTCGGCACCGTCAACGGGCTGATCGTGACCGAGCTGCGCGTGAACCCGTTCATCGCCACCCTGGGCTCGTCGCTCATCATCGCGGGCATCACCCTGCTGCTGACGGGGAACAAGCCGATCCAGGTGAGCTTCGACCCGTTCACGGTCCTCGGCCGGGGTGAGCTGCTCGGCGTGCCGTTCAGCGCTCTGCTCATGGTCGCGCTGTTCGTGCTGGCCGGCCTGATCCTTGCCTACACCCGCTACGGGCACAACGTCTATGCGGCGGGCGGCAACCGCGAGGCCGCGAGGCTCTCCGGCATCCGCACGGACTGGGTCATCGCGAGCACGTACACGATCGCCGGCGTCACCGCAGGCATCGCGGGCTCGATCACCGCCTCGAAGCTGAGCTCGGCGCAGGCGGGGCTGAGCGGCTCGCTCGTCTTCGACGTGCTCACCGTGGTGATCGTCGGCGGGACCGCCCTCACCGGCGGCAAGGGCTCGATCTGGCGGACCGCAGTCGGCGTGGGCATCCTCGCGACCCTCCAGAACGGCTTCAACCTGCTCGACATCGATCCCTACTATCAGAACATCATCAAGGGGGTGATCATCATCGCGGCGCTCGCATCCTTCGACTGGAGCAGATTCTCGAGGATCCGGCGCCCCGGCGCCGACTGACCCGTTCCGCACCCGTGACGACCCCTTTTCAGAACAACCCGATGGAGTAACCCCATGTCCGAGACATTCGCATTCGAAGAGATCACGATCGACGAGATCCTCAGCAGGTACGCATCCGGTGCGCTCACGGTGCGCGAGGTCGTGCAGGCCTACCTCGACCGCATCGACGCAGTCGACCGCTCGGGACCGAGCCTCAACTCGATCGTCGCCCTCTCGCCCCGCGCGCTCGACGACGCCGACGCCCTCGACCGGGCCTTCGCCGGGAGCGGTCGGTTGAGCGGTCCGCTGCACGGCGTTCCCGTGCTCGTGAAGGACCAGGTCGAGGTAGGCGGCATGCCCACGAGCTACGGCAGCGAGATCGCCGCCGAGTCGATGCCCGAGCGGGATTCGACGGTCGTGCGCCGCCTGCGCGACTCCGGCGCCGTGATCCTCGGCACCACCACGATGCCCGACTTCGCGACCTCCTGGTTCAGCACCTCCTCCCGCTCGGGTGTGACCAAGAACCCCTACGACCTCAGTCGCGATCCGGGCGGCTCCTCCTCGGGCTCGGCGGCCGCGATCGCCGCGAACCTGGCGCTCGTCGGCATCGGCGGCGACACCGGCGGCTCGATCCGTCTGCCGGCGTCGTTCTGCAACCTCGTCGGGCTCCGCGTCACCCCCGGCATCATCAGCCGCGACGGCATGTCGTCGCTCGTGGTGCCCCAGGACACCCCCGGCCCGATGACGCGCACCGTCGAGGACGCCGCGCGCCTGCTCGACGTCGTCGCCGGATGGGACCCAGCCGATCCCTTCACCTCCGTGAACCGCATCTCGCACCACACGGGTTCCTACGCCGAGGGGCTCGCCGAATCCACGATGTCGGGCAAGCGGTTGGGCGTGCTGCGCGGGGCCTTCGGGGATCCTTCGGACCCCGACGGCGCGCGCGTGAACGCAGTGCTCGAGCGCGCGCTCGAGCAGCTGGTGGCTGCGGGCGGCGAGGTCGTCGACGTCGAGATCGAGGATCTGATGCACCTCGTCGGCTTCACATCCGTCTACAACACGAGGTCGCACGCCGACATGAACGCCTTCTTCGCCACCCGCCCCGGCAGCGGCGTGAAGGGCATCAGCGAAGTCATCGAGAGCGGACGCTACCACGAGAAGCTCGACCTGCTCGAGGGCATCGCGGCGACCTCGACGGACCCCGCAGACGACCCCGAATACCTGAACCGCATCCTCGCGCAGCAGGACTTTCAGCGCGAGGTCGTCGGGCTGCTCGCCGAGCTCGGCCTCGACGCGATCGTCTTCCCCGACGTTAAGCTGCCGGCGCCGACCCACGACGAGGTGTTCTCCGACAAGTGGACCTGCCTCACCTACCCGACGAACACCGTCATCGCCTCGCAGCTGCACTTCCCCGCCATCACCGTGCCCGTCGGGTTCACCGACAACGACCTGCCGGTGGGCCTCGAGATCATCAGCGCGCCGTACGACGAGCACCGGCTCCTCAATGTCGCCGCAGCGGTCGAGAAGGCGACCGGCGCACGCCGCGCTCCCGCCCTGTGAGTGGCCGACCCGTGCCCGCCATGACGCGACCCACCATCAACGCCGACATGGGCGAGTCCATCGGCATCCACTCGTTCGGGCACGACCAGGAGCTGCTCGACCTGGTCGACCTGGTGAATGTGGCGGGAGGGATGCATGCCGGCGATCCCTCGGCGATCGCCGAGACCGTCGATGCCGCCGTCAGTCGCGGCGTCGCCGTCGGCGCGCACCCGGGGCTCCCCGACGTGGCGGGCTTCGGCCGACGCGCGATGGCGATCACCGCGCAGGAGGCGCGCGACCTGGTGCGGTACCAGGCTGGCGCGGTGCAGGCGTTCGTGCAGCGCGCCGGTGCCGAGCTCAATCACATCAAGCCGCACGGCGCCCTCTTCGGCATGCTGGCGCGCGATGACGAGATGATGGACGCCGTGTGCGAGGTGGCGCTGCAGTTCGAAGTACCGATCCTCGGTCTCGCAGGCACGGCGCACGAGCGCTCGGCCCTGCGACTCGGCGTCGAGTTCGTCCCGGAGTTCTACGTCGACCTCGACTACGACGATGACGGCATGGTGATCGTCAACCGGGTCGGCAGAACCCGGGACCTGGAGGAGGTCGAGACGCGCGCCCGCCGCGCGCTCCTCGACGGGCGCACCTCGAGCGTCTCGGGCACGGAGCTGGCCGTGCGCGCCGAGTCGTTCTGCGTGCACTCGGATCTTCCGAACGCCGTCGAGGTGGCACTGAGGATCCGTGCCGTGATCGAGGAAGAGGCGGTATGAGCCGGCGGGGTGGCACCGCGCACCCCGCCGCCCCCGCCCCGCAAACCGGACCGGGGGCGGCGAGCGGATCCCGGTCTCTGGCCCGCTCCGGCCTGAGACCGGGATTCATGCTCGTGGGGATCCTCATCATCGCGGCGAATCTGCGGGCCCCCATCACGGTGGTGGGACCGCTCATCGCGCCGGTGCGGGACTCGCTCGACCTGAGCCCGGCTGCGGCCTCGATCCTCATCGCGCTGCCGGTCTTCTGCTTCGCCGTCCTCTCGCCGACGGCGCCCTGGCTCGGACGGCGGCTCGGGCTGGAGCGCGCGCTTCTGGCTGCGCTTGTCGCCCTGGCCGTCGGCATACTCGGCAGATCACTCCCCTCGAGCCTCTCGCTCTGGCTGGGCACCGCCCTCATCGGCTCCGCGCTCGCGATCGTCAACGTGCTGCTGCCGAGTCTCGTGAAGCGGGAGTTCCCCCGGAGCCCCGGGCGCATCACGGGCGTCTACTCCGCTGTGCAGTCGGGCACCGCCGCCGTCGCCTCCGCGATCGCGGTGCCGATCGCGGGCGCCACGGGCGATGGCTGGAGGCTCTCGTTCGGTATCTGGACCGGGCTGGCCCTGATCGCGATCGGTGTCTTCCTACCCGTCCTGCGGCACGCCGGCCCGATCCGGGCCGAGGCATCGCGCACCCCGGGAGATGCGCGCGGCCTGTGGCGGTCCCCGCTCGTCTGGCACCTCACGATCTTCAACGGGCTCCAGGCCCTGCTCTACTACACCGTGCTCACCTGGTGGCCGACGATCGAGCGGCTCTCGGGGGTCGGCGCCTCCGAGGCGGGTCTGCACCAGGGAGTGCTCCAGGTGGTCTCGATCGTCTCATCCCTCGGCGCCGGTTGGGTGCTGCAGCGCGGCGGCGACGACGCCCGGCCAGCGGTCTGGGCGTTCGGCCTGCCTGGGCCGGTCGGGCTCGTGGGCCAGATCCTGTTCCCCGGCCTCGGACTGCTCTGGGTGATCCTGCTGGGCTTCGGCATCGGAGGCACCTTCGTCGTCGTCACTTCGCTCTTCAGCATCAGGTCGGCGAACCCCGCGCAGACCGCGCGGCTCTCCTCCTTCGCCTTGACCTGCGGCTACACTCTCGCTGCGCTGGGCCCCGTGTCGGCCGGCGCGCTCGCCAGCCTCTCGGGCACATGGCTCACCGTGCTGCTCGGGCTGACGGCGCTCCAGATCGTGCAGCTCTGCTTCGGCCTGCTGAGCGGGAGGCCGGGGTCCGTCGACGTGCGCTAAGCGGCATCCGGACCGGCCGCGGGTGGCGCGTCGGCGCCCGGCATCCCGGGTAGTGGGATCAGTCGTGCAGTGCGCGCATGCTGTCGAGCACCGCATCGCGCAGCGAGGGCGGCGCGGGGCCGTCGCAGGCGCGTCGCACGGCGACCGTGAGCTTCTCGAACACCTGCTGCTCGTCCCGGCACTCGGGGCAGTCCGCGAGATGCTCGCGGATCGGCCCGCAATCCACCTCGCGCAGTTCGCCCCGGATCAGCTCCTCGAGGTTCGCCCTCGCGTGCTCGCAATCGCAGCCGCTCATCTCGCCCTCCTCTGCTCCGCCCGGTCGCCCTGCCCCGCCCGCGTCGCACTCTCCGCGCCGACGCCGAAGCCCTGCTCCCGCGCATACTCCCCCAGCGACTGCCGCAGCCGGGCACGTCCGCGGTGCAGCCGACTCATCACGGTCCCGATCGGGCGCCCGATGATGTCGGCGATCTCCTGGTAGCTGAAGCCCTCCACGTCGGCGAGGTAGACCACCATCCTGAAATCCTCGGGCAGCTCGTTCAGCGCGCGGGTGACGACGTCGGCCGGAGTCCGGTCGATGGCCTCGGCCTCGGCGGACCGCGACGACATCGAGGTCGTGGACTCGGCCCCGCCCAGCTGCCAGTCCTCCAACTCGTCCACCGCGCCCAGATGCGGCTCCCGCTGGCGCTTGCGATAGGTGTTGATGTAGGAGTTCGTGAGGATCCGATAGAGCCAGGCCTTCAGATTCGTCCCCTCGGTGAAGGTGCCGAACGAGGCGAAGGCCTTGGTGAAGGTCTCCTGCACGAGATCCTGCGCGTCCTGCGGGTTGCGGGTCATCTTCATCGCCGCACCGTAGAGCTGATCGAGATAGGGCAGCGCATCGCGCGTGAAGCGCCGCTCCAGCTCGGCGGACGTCTGCGCCTGCGACGTCTGCGCCGCGTCGGCCCGATCGGACGCGTTCGTGCGCGCGGCACGATCCCTACTACGACTCACAATGCTCAAGCCTAGTCGGGGTCGCCGGTCGAGCAGGGCCGTGGCCATCGTCGTCATCGTGCCTCCTCCCACTCGATCGCAGCCGGTAGACTGTACAACTCAGAGCACGCCCCGAACATTCCATCGCGGAGCACCGCATCGTCGAGAGGTCTCTTCCATGCTCATCGCCAAGCTGAACGCCGGACGGGACGACGAGGATCCTGCCGGCCGCAGCGACGATGACGGCGCCGCGCCCGAGGCCTGGTCCGCGCCGACCGCGCAGGCACCGCTCGACGCGACCGTGCGGCTGCCGGGCTCGAAGTCGCTGACCGGGCGGGAGCTGATCCTCTCGGCGCTCGCCGACGGTCCCGGACTGCTGAGGGCTCCGCTGCACTCACGCGATTCGCAGCTCATGATCGACGCGCTCCGCGCCCTCGGCACGGGCATCGAGGAGATCGGCGAGGCCGGCGACTTCGGGGCGGATCTGCGCATCGCCCCGGCGGATCCGCTGTTCGGCTCGACCACGGTCGCCTGCGGCCTCGCCGGCACCGTCATGCGCTTCGTGCCTCCGGTTGCCGCTCTGGCGCTCGGACCCACCGCCTTCGACGGCGACCCCTACGCCCGCAAGCGCCCGATGCGGCCGGTGCTCGACGCGCTGCGCGCCCTCGGCGCGGACATCGCCGACGAGGGCCGCGGCGCGCTCCCCTTCACCGTGCACGGCACGGGATCGCTGCGGGGCGGCCGGGTCGAGCTCGACGCGTCGCTCTCGAGCCAGTTCGTCTCGGCGCTGCTGCTCAGCGCCCCGCGCTTCGACGAGGGCGTCCACGTGGTCCACACGGGCGAGCGCGTCCCCAGTCTGCCGCACATCGAGATGACGCTGGAGGTGCTGCGCGCCCGCGGCGTGGACGCGACCGCCACGGGCGACGGCGAATGGCGCGTCGCGCCCGGGCCGATCGAGGCGCGGGAGCTCGCGATCGAACCGGATCTGTCGAACGCGGCGCCGTTCCTCGCCGCTGCGCTCGCCGCGGGCGGGAGCGTCGCGGTGCCGGGCTGGCCCGAGACCACCACTCAGGTCGGCGACCGGCTGCGCGAGCTGCTGCCCGCCTTCGGAGCGGCCGTCTCCTCGCAGGACGGTCTCGTCCGCGTGACCGCGGGCGGGCAGCTGCGCGGCGCGCGCCTGCACCTGCCCGACGCCGGGGAGCTCGCCCCCACCCTCGTCGGGCTCGCCGCGCTGGCGGCCCACGGATCCGAGGACTTCCCCGGAGAGCCCAGCGAGATCACCGGCATCGGACACATCCGGCACCACGAGACCGATCGGATCGCCGCACTGGTGAACGAGATCCGCGGGCTCGGCGGCGACGCGGTCGAACTCGAGGACGGCATCGCGCTCAGGCCGGCGAAACTGCACGGCGGAGCCTGGCGCGCCTATGAGGATCACCGCATCGCGACCACCGGTGCCCTGATCGGCCTGCGCGTTCCGGGCGTCTCCGTCGACGACATCGGCACCACCGCGAAGACCCTGCCCGACTTCCCGCGGATGTGGGCGCGGATGCTCGGGATCGCCGGACCCTCCGCGGGAACGGCCGCCTCCGATCCGCCGCCGGCGAACGGCGCGCTCGGCCTCTCCGGGTTCGTCGGCGGGCTCCTTCCCGGCTTCGGCGGGTAGGCGCCGGTGAGCTGGCTCCCTCCCGACGACGAGACGGAACTCGACGGCCCCTACGCCGAGTACGCCGACCACCGCGTGAGGCAGCGGCCGAACCCGAAATCGAACCGCCCCCGGACCAAGCGCCGCCCCGAGCACGCGGACGCGGTCGTCGGGATGGTGGTCGCCGTGGATCGCGGCCGCTACACGGTCCTCGTCGACGGGACGACCGTCACCGCCGCCCGCGCCCGCGAACTGCGCAGCACCCCCATCGTCATCGGCGATCGGGCGCAACTCGTCGGGGATGTCAGCGGCGAGGAGGGCACCCTCGCGCGCATCGTCGGGCTCGAGGAGCGGCGCACGGTGCTGCGGCGCAGCGCCGATGACAGCGACCGGATCGAGCGCGTGATGGTCGCGAACGCCGACCAGATGCTGATCGTGGTGGCCGCGGCGAATCCGGAGCCGAGAGTGCGCCTGGTGGATCGCTATCTGGTCGCCGCCTACGACGCGGGCATCTCCCCGCTGATCTGCATCACCAAGACCGACCTCGCCGACCCGGAGCCGTTCCTCGCGAACTTCGCCGCGCTCGACGTCCCCGTGATCCGCTCCGGGACGGGCGCCGAACCGCTCGCCCAGCTGCGCGCGGCCCTCGCGGGGAAGACGACCGTCTTCGTCGGCCACTCGGGAGTCGGCAAGTCCACCCTGATCAATGCGCTGGTCCCCGACGCGGATCGCGCGACCGGGCACGTCAACGAGGTCACCGGCCGCGGACGGCACACGTCGTCGTCGTCGATCGCGCTCCGGGTGAGCACCCCCGGAGGAGCCGGAGACCGCGGCGCCGACGCCCGCCCCGCGGACGACGACCACGGGTGGGTCATCGACACGCCCGGTGTGAGATCCTTCGGCCTCGGGCACGTGACGGGCGACGGCCTGCTGCGCGGCCTCCCCGATCTCGCACCCATCATCGACGAGTGCCCCCGGGGCTGCACCCACCTCGCCGGCGCGCCCGATTGCGAGCTGGACGCCGCCATAGCCGACGGCCGGCTGGACGCGGCGGGCGCCGGGAGGGTCGAGTCCCTGCGGAGGCTGCTGCGCTGACGCGCGCGCGAGGCGACCGGCGGCGATAGGCTTGGGGCATGTCTGAGAAGGTCGTGCTCGAAGCCGGATCCCCCGCCCCCGATTTCTCCCTCGTCGATCAGGACGGCGGCACGGTCTCGCTCTCCGGCCTGCGAGGGCGGCGCGTGATCCTCTTCGCCTACCCCGCGGCGCTGACGCCGGGATGCACCACCGAGGCCTGCGATTTCCGCGACTCGATCGAGCCGCTGCGCGCAGCGGGGTACACGGTGCTCGGCATCTCGCCCGACGCCCCCGAGAAGCAGAAGCGGTTCGCCGAGACCGAGCACCTCGACTACCCGCTGCTGGCCGACGAGGACCGCAGCGTGCTGACCGCCTACGGCGCCTTCGGCGAGAAGAAGAACTACGGGCGCATCGTCCAGGGTGTGATCCGCTCCACCTTCGTCATCGACGAGGAGGGGCGGGTGGCGCACGCGCTCTACAACGTCAAGGCCACCGGGCACGTGGCGCGCATCCGCAAACTCCTCGAGGTCTGAGCCCGTTCCGACGTCCGGGTTTGCCCGGACGTCGGCGGCCCGAGCGCCCTCAGCGCGGCGAGGGCTTCGCGAGCAGAGCGGCGAAGAAGCCGGCGAGCGACATCAGCACGAGCACCCAGCCGAGCCGGGGGTCGGCGAGCGAGAGCTGCAGGATCCCGGTTCCGGCGGCGAACAGCAGCACGTGAATGGTGATCGCGGATCCGCGGGACCACGGCGCTCGCGACCGCAGGGCTCCGGCGAGCGTCGCGCAGACCCAGAGCCATCCGATCACGAGCGCCAGGAACACGCTGAGCCGCTGGCCGAGCGGCTCGGCCGAGGCCGCGACCAGTCCCCCGATCGCGCTCACCACGAGTACGAGACCGCCGAGCGCCTCGGCGGCGAGGAGGACGAGGAGCGTCGTCCAGGCGATGCGCGGGCCGGGCACCGGGGCCGAGTTCTCCATGCGGTCAGCTTCCTCTCAGGCAGTTCCAAAAATTAACTATTGATTAACCTGTTACTTCATGGAAACATATATTCATCGAGTTTCGCGCACGCCGCTGTGAGCATGCTCAGCCCACATGTCAGCATTTGGCGCGAAATCCAGGCTATCGGCCATCAGCGGTTTTCGCGCGCGTGCACACGCACAGAGGAGGAACACCCATGGATTGGCGCGAACAGGCCGCTTGTCTCACCGTCGACCCCGAGCTCTTCTTCCCGGTCGGCAACACCGGGCCGGCGGTCGACCAGATCGACCGCGCGAAGGCGGTGTGCGCCCGCTGCACCGTCACCGAGATGTGCCTGCAGTACGCGATGGACACCGGCCAGGACTCCGGGGTCTGGGGCGGTCTGAGCGAGGACGAGCGCCGCGCCCTCAAGCGTCGCGCGGCCCGCGCCCGTCGCGCGAGCTGAAGGCGCGGTTCCGCAGTCGCAACCCCCGCCCCCGTCGACGAGCTCAGGAAGCCTCGTCGAAGGGGCGGGGGTTGCGCTTTGTCGTCTCCGAGACCGCCCCTCCGACGGGCTCGGGGCGATCACGATGAACCGCGTCAGTCGGTGCCGGTGTCGAACGCGGCGCTGAGTCCGAGTTCGTCCGCGTCCCCGTCGATCCCGCCGACCGCGTCGGCGATCTCCTCGGCTCCGCCGCGCTCGAGCTCGCCCACCAGCTCCGCGGTGGCCCCTCCCACGAGGCCGAGCGACGCGTAGTGCTCGAGCCGCTGGCGCGAATCCGCGATGTCGAGGTTGCGCATGGTGAGCTGCCCGATGCGGTCCTGCGGACCGAAGGCCGCGCCGACCGTCCGCTCCATCGAGAGCTTCTCCGGGTGGTAGCTGAGATTGGGCCCGGAGGTGTCGAGGATCGTGTAGTCGTCCCCGCGCCGGAGGCGCAGCACGACCTCGCCGGTCACGGCCGAGCCGACCCAGCGCTGCAGCGACTCGCGCAGCATGAGCGACTGGGGGTCGAGCCAACGCCCCTCGTACATGAGCCGTCCGAGACGGCGGCCCTCGTTGTGGTACGAGGCGATGGTGTCCTCATTGTGGATCGCGTTGACGAGCCGCTCGTAGGCGATGTGCAGCAGAGCCATCCCCGGCGCCTCGTAGATGCCGCGCGACTTCGCCTCGATGATGCGGTTCTCGATCTGATCCGACACCCCGAGGCCGTGCCGTCCGCCGATCGCGTTGGCCTCGAGCACGAGGGCGACCGGGTCGTCGAACTCCGTCCCGTCGATCGCCACCGGACGCCCGGCCTCGAAGCGCACCGAGACCTCCTCGGTGGCGACGCTCACCTCGTCGCGCCACGCGGCCACGCCCATGATGGGCTCGACGATGTCGAGGCCGGTGTCGAGGAATTCGAGCCGCTTCGCCTCGTGGGTGGCGCCCCAGATGTTCGCGTCCGTCGAATAGGCCTTCTCGGCGGCGTCCCGGTAGGGATAGCCGTGTTCGACGAGCCACTCGCTCATCTCCTGCCGGCCGCCGAGCTCCTCCACGAAGTCCGCGTCCAGCCAGGGCTTGTAGATGCGCAGGCGCGGATTGGCGAGCAGGCCGTAGCGGTAGAAGCGCTCGATGTCGTTGCCCTTGTACGTGGAGCCGTCGCCCCAGATGCCGACGCCGTCCTCCTTCATCGCGCGGACCAGCATCGTGCCGGTGACGGCTCGGCCGAGAGGCGTGGTGTTGAAGTAGGTCTTGCCTCCGGAGCGCACGTTGAAGGCGCCGCACTGCAGCGCCACCAGCCCCTCCTCCACGAGCGGCGTCTTCGCATCGACGAAGCGCGCGATCTCGGCCCCGTACTCCTTGGCGCGGCCGGCGACTCCCTCGATGTCGGGCTCGTCGTACTGACCGATATCCGCCGTATAGGTGCAGGGCACCGCGCCCTTCTCGCGCATCCAGGCGACGGCGCAGGAGGTGTCGAGACCACCGGAGAACGCGATGCCGACGCGCTCGCCGACGGGCAGGGAAGAGAGAACCTTTGACATGCTCTCTATCCTATTCGGCTCCAAGCACCCCGGCGGAGCGGAACCGGTTCCCGGCCGCGATCGTCACCGCAACTTCGACCAGCCGACGAACGCCGAGGTGTTCCCGTAGGCCCCTGCAGCGAGCTCGTAGCGGCTGAACCAGAACCTGATGCCCGTGCCGCTCACCTGGAAGCTATCCAGCTTCGGCATCTCCTTCGCGGACCTCGGCCAGATCGAGTCGGCCCCGTATTCGCGCACGGCGCTCCGGTAGGCGAGTCGTTTCAGCTCGGCCGTAGAGAGCTTGGTGAAGCGCGAGAGCTTCGCCGTCTTTCCCGTGCGCGCGTCGACGGTCACGGTGGGCGAGTTCTGCTGCGACACGCCGCCGATGTTCGGATTCGTGTCGAAGAGCAGGGTCGCGCTGACGTAGTTCTTGTACCGGCTCACCTTGGGCCGCATGGAGAAGTGCGCGCTGCCGTCCTTGTACGTGGCGTAGAGAACGTCGTCCGGCGAGTATCCCCCGCTCCGCCACCTCACCAGCGAGCGCCGTTCGGCCCTGACCAGCTGGTCGACCTTGGCGTTGAATCTCTTCTTCGCCTTCGCCTTCGCGCCCGTGAGCAACGGCAGGCGATAGTCGTATCCGATGCGCTTGGGGGCCTGATTCTTGTACCAGGTGCCCGTCTTCAGCCTCTTCGAGACCGTGATCCTGGGCTTCTTCGACTTCTTCGACTTCTTCGACTTCTTCGACTTCTTCGCGACCACCGGGGCGATCGCGGGGCCGGGAACGATCGCGACGGCCGCCGCCGGAGACGAGACCGGCAGCGCCACCGCGGCCGTGGCCGCACCCGAGACGAGCGATCCGAGCGCCAGCGCGAGCGCGACGCCCGCGGCGGGCATCGCGCGCGATGGGCGGTGCGTGGTCATCGATGCTCCTCCACCGTTGAGAGCACGGCTGGTCCGTGCGAAGGATCCGCGGGCACCGGGTCAGCCCTCGAAGGTGCGGGGATCCGCACCGAACGCCCGCTGCTCGTCGAGCGCGTCGATCCGGGCCACCTCGTCGTCGGAGAGCCGGAAGTCGAAGATCTCCGCGTTCTCCACCAGGCGCTTGCGACGGGTGCTCTTGGGGAACACGATGAAGCCGTGCTGCAGGTGCCACCGCAGCACGACCTGCGCCGGGGTCTTGGCATGCGCGGCGGCGGCCTCGGCGACCTCGGGGAGCTCGAACAGGTCGCTCTTGCCCTGCGCCAGCGGACCCCACGACTCGATCGCGATGTCGTACTCGGCGCAGAACGCGCGGAGCTCGCGCCGCTGATGCAGCGGATGCAGTTCGATCTGGTTCACGGCGGGCACCACGCCGGTCTCGTCGATCAGTGCGCGCAGATGCTCGATCTCGAAGTTGGAGACGCCGATCGAATCGACCAGGCCGGCGCCGACGATCTCCACCAGGCCGCGCCAGGCGCGCACCGCGGTGCCGCGCCTCGGGACGGGCCAGTGGACGAGATAGAGGTCCAGCTTCTCGAGGCCGAGCTTCTCGAGGCTCGCGTCGAACGCGGCTCGCGGGTCTCCGTGATCGGAGTTCCAGAGCTTCGTGGTCACGAACAGCTCGTCGCGCGGGATCCCGGAGGCCGCGATGGCCCGCCCCACCTCGGCCTCGTTGCCGTACACGGCGGCCGTGTCGATGTGCCGGTATCCGGCTTCGAGCGCCTTGGCGACGACCCCCTCGGTCTCCTCCGCCTCGACCTTGAACACGCCGAGGCCGAACTGCGGGATCAGGTTGCCGTCGCGCAACTCGATGTTCGGAACAGGCAGTGCGTTCATCTGCTGGCCTCCTGGAACGGGATCTTTACCTCCGGTGAACCCGGGTTTCTCAGCATAGGGCACGTCCTCGGCGGGAGACGCGCTCCACCCCGATAATGGAACAGTCATGTCTGAAGCAGAATCGCGCATCCGCTTCCCCGAGGAGCTGCCCGTCAGCAGGATGCGCGACGAGATATCCGCCGCGATCGAGAAGCACCAGGTCCTGATCGTCGCGGGCGAGACCGGGTCGGGAAAGACCACCCAGCTGCCCAAGATCGCGCTCGCCCTCGGCCGCGAGCGCATCGCGCACACGCAGCCGCGCAGGATCGCCGCGCGCACCATCGCCGAACGGATCGCGGACGAGCTGGGCAGCGAGCTCGGCGACCTCGTCGGCTACCAGGTGCGCTTCACCGACCGGGTGAGCGAGAGGACCCGGATCCGGCTGATGACCGACGGGATCCTGCTGAACGCGATCCACCGCGACCGCGACCTCCGCGCATACGACACCATCATCATCGACGAGGCGCACGAGCGCAGCCTCAACATCGACTTCCTGCTCGGATATCTGAGGACCCTCCTCCCCCGCCGTCCCGATCTCAAGGTGATCATCACGAGCGCCACGATCGATCCGGAGTCGTTCGCGCGGCACTTCGCGGGCCCGGACGGAGAACCGGCCCCGATCATCGAGGTCTCCGGTCGCACCTACCCCGTCGAGATCCGGTATCGGCCGCTGGTGGAGCAGCAGGAGATCCCGGATCCGAAAGGCGGAGCTCCGAGGACCCGGAGCATCGAGAGAGACCTCTTCGACGCCATCGGCGACGCGGTCGCCGAACTCTCGAGGGAGGATCCGGGCGACGTGCTCGTGTTCCTGAGCGGCGAGGCCGAGATCCGGGACGCGGCGGACGCCCTGCGCGGGCGCCTGGCCTCGTCGGCCCGCACCCGCCCGGCCGAGATCCTGCCCCTCTACGGCCGGCTCAGCGCCGCCGAGCAGCATCGCGTCTTCGAGCGCGCGACCCTTCGACAGGCTCGGGGACCGGCGGCAAGAAGGATCGTGCTGGCGACGAACGTCGCAGAGACCTCGCTGACCGTCCCGGGCATCCGCTACGTCGTCGATGCGGGCACCGCCCGGATCTCGCGCTACAGCTCTCGCAGCAAGGTGCAGCGCCTCCCGATCGAGGCGATCTCGCAGGCGAGCGCGAACCAGCGGTCGGGGCGCTCCGGCCGCACGAGTCCCGGCATCGCGATCCGCCTCTACAGCGAGGAGGACTTCGGCTCGCGGCCGGCCTACACGGAGCCGGAGATCCTGCGCACCGGCCTCGCGAGCGTGATCCTGCAGATGCTCTCGCTCGGTCTGGGAGACATCGCCGCGTTCCCGTTCCTCACCCCGCCCGACCAGCGCGGCATCGCCGACGGTCTGGGACTGCTCGCCGAGCTGGGAGCGGTGGAGTCTCGCTCCCCTCGACAGGGTCAGGGAGCGAGACGCCACCGCATCACGAAGGTCGGCCGGGAGCTGACGCGCCTGCCGATCGAGCCTCGCTTCGCGAGGATGATCGTCGAGTCGCGGCGCCACGGCGCGACCGCGGAGGTGATCGCGATCGTCGCGGGCCTGACCGTGCAGGACGTGCGCGAGCGCCCGGCCGAGCAGCGCGCCCGCGCCGACGAGCTGCACGCGCGCTTCGCGGATCCGCTGGGCGACGCGATGACCCTGCTGAACCTCTGGAACCATCTGCAGGAGCAGCAGGCGGATCTCTCGTCGAGCGCCTTCCGGCGCCTGTGCCGCGCCGAATTCCTGAACTTCCTGCGCGTGCGGGAGTGGATGGATCTCGTGCGGCAGCTGAATCGCTCCGCAAAAGCCTCCCCCTCCGGCGACTCGGGTGCGGGGAGCGGGTCCGCGGAGGCGATCCACCGATCCATGCTCGCGGGCCTGCTCTCGCACATCGGCGTGCGCGACGATCGGCAGGACCGCCGCGCCGCGCCCGGCGGACGCGGAGCGGGCGGCGCGTCCCGGCGCAAGCCCGCGCAGGAGTACCTCGGCTCGCGCGGCACCCGCTTCGCGCTGCACCCCGGCTCGGTGCTCGCGAAGCGACCGCCCGAGGTCGTCATGAGCGTCGAGCTGGTCGAGACGAGCCGCCTCTTCGCGCGCGGCAACGCCGCGATCGAGCCGGAGTGGGCCGAGGAGCTGGCCGGACCGCTGGCCAAGCGCCAGCTGAGCGAGCCGCGCTGGGAGAAGAGCCAGGGCGCGGCGGTCGCCTACGAACGGGTGACGCTCTACGGCGTCCCCATCGTCGAGCGCCGCCGGGTGCAGCTGGCGCGATTCGACCCGGCGCACGCACGGGAGCTCTTCATCCGTCACGCACTCGTCGGCGTCGAGAACGATACCGACGACGGCGGCCGCGGCGGATCCGGCTGGGACGCTCCCGGCGGGCCGCTGTACGCGTTCGACCGGGCCAACCGGCAGCTGCGACGCGAGCTGGAACAGCTCGAGGAGCGCACGCGCCGGCGCGGGCTGGTGGGCGATGACGACGCCGTGTTCGACTTCTACGACGAGCGGATCCCCCACGAGGTGGCGAGCGTCCGCGATTTCGAGGGCTGGTGGAAGAAGGAGCATCGCGAGCAGCCGAAACTGCTGCACCTCCGGCGCGAGGATCTGCTCGACGACGATGCGGACGCCGCCGCTGACGGCGCGGCCGACCGCGCGTTCCCGCGCGAGTGGCGCCACGGCGATCAGACGCTGCGTCTGCGCTACCGCTTCGATCCGACGGCCGAGGACGATGGCGTGACCGTCGCGGTGCCGCTGCCGCTGCTGCCGAGGATCGAGGGCGGCGAGTTCGAGAAGCTGGTGCCGGGTCTGCGCGAGGAACTGGTCGCGGCGCTGATCCGGACACTGCCCAAGGCGATCCGCAAGCACGTCGTCCCGGCGGCGGACTGGGCCCGCACGCTGCTCGGAGCGCTCGGCCCGCGGCTCGACGATCCGGCCGAGACCCGGACGCTCACGGAACTGCTCGCGGCGGAGATCCGTCGGCGCACGAGCGCTCCCATCACGTCCGAGAGCTTCGATGCCGCCCGGCTGCCCGCGCATCTGACCCCGACCTTCCGGGTGATCGACGAGCGCGGCCGCGCCATCGGCACCGGCAAGGACCTCGCCGAACTGCAGGCCGCGCACCGCGACCGCGCGACGCGCGGCGTGGCCCGGGTCTCGACCGCCGCCCGGCCGAAGAACGACCTCGAGCGCAGCGGTCTCCGCGCCTGGGACTTCGGCGACCTGCCCGAGCACCTCGACAGCTCGTTCGCGGGCGGACGCGGAGGAGGAGGCGTGGTGCGCGCCTATCCGGCTCTGGTGGATCGGCGGGACTCCGTCGATCTGGTGCTCGTCGCCGACGAGTCCGAGCAGCGGCGCCTGTCGCGGCGGGGGGTCCGCCGCCTGCTCGTCCTCAGCTCCCCGTCGCCGGCGAGCTACGTGCGCGACCATCTCTCGAACCAGGAGAAGCTGCTGCTGGGCGGCGGGCCCCATCGCACGCTGGACGAGGCGATCGCCGACGTGTCCGCGGCCGTCGCGGATCGGGTGCTCCGGCGCCACCGTCCCGACGGGCTGGTGCGCAGGCAGCAGGACTTCGAGACGATCGCGAACGAGTACGCCCGGGCCCTGATCGACGAGATCTACCGGGGCATCGCGCTGACCGCGCGGGTGCTCGACGAGGCGCGGCTGGCGCGCAAGGCCATCGAGGGGACGAAGTCGCTGCAGGTCCTCGGGCAGGTGGCCGATGCCAAGGCGCAGCTCGACGGGCTGGTCTACCCGGCCGGCGGAGCGGGCGAGGGCTTCGTCTCCCGCACCGGCCTGGACCGGCTGGAGCGCGTGCCCGTGTACCTGGAGGGGATCCGTCAGCGCATGGCGGGGCTGGCCGCGCAGCCCGGGCGGGATCGGGCCTGGCAGAACGAATCGGACCGCGCGCTGGCGCTGTTCGCGGAGGCCGGGGGTTCGATCCCGCTGCCGCCGGACGCGCCGGAGCGTCTGGTGCGGGCCCGCTGGCTGATCGAGGAGCTGCGGATCAGCCTCTTCGCGCAGCAGCTGCGCACCGCTGAACCGGCCTCCCTCGCCCGCCTGCAGAAGACGCTCGCAGAATAGTGCGGGATCAGTCCTCGTCGGCCTCGGCGCCCTCGCGGGTGCCGAGCTCGCCGTCCACCTGATCGGCGAACTCGGTGCGCTTCGCCGTCTGCGGCGACTCCTGCTGCCAGATCTCCTCGAGGTCGGCGGCGAGCTCCGCCTCCTGCTCTTCCCGCTCGGTTCCGTTCTCCATGGTTCAACGGTAACCCCGCCGAGCCCCGCGACCAAGACCGCGGGCCGAACGGGTCGAACCGCGAGCGGTCCATCGCATTCGTGAATCGCGGGAATCGCCACTGATTCCTTGCAGATCCAGCTCGAAAGTTGCGGAATCCGAGGCTAGACTCTGCTGGTGGGCATCTATCGGGACCTGGGGCGCAACCCGGGCGTCTATCGGATCCTCCTCGCGCAGCTGACCGCGAGGTTCCCGTTCGGCATGCTGTCCATCATCGTGCTGCTGCACATCCAGCTCGCCTACGGCAACTACACCGCGGCGGGCATCGTCCTCGCCGCGCAGAGCATCGGGCAGGCCATCTCGGGTCCGCTCGCCGGGCGCCTGATGGGCCGACTGGGCATGCGCCCCGTGCTCCTGACCACCTCGATCGTATGCACGGCGCTGCTCACCACCCTGGCACTGACGCAGCTCCCCCTCGTCGTGCTCACCCCCCTCGCCTTCGCGCTCGGCCTGACGACGCCCCCGGTCACCCCGGCCGTCAGAACGGTCTATCCGAAGCTGGTGCCCGGCAAGCAGGTGTCGGCGCTCTTCTCGCTCGACGCCTCGGCCCAGGAGATCATCTGGGTCATCGGCCCCGTGGTCGCGGTGTTCGTCTCGGGGCAGCTCAGCACCGTGTGGGGCCTGCTGCTCGCCGCGCTGTTCATGCTCGGCGGCGGACTGTGGTTCACCTACAGCCCCGAGATCGGCCGCGTGCAGATCCCGCCGGCGCGCCGGCGCTTCGGCGCGGTCCTCGCGCAGCCCACCGTGCTCATCGCGACCATCGGGAACTTCTTCTTCGTGGCGTCCTTCGCCGCGCTCGAGGCGGGCATCGTCGCCGCCTTCGGGCACGGCGGGATCGAATCCGGCATCCTGCTCGCGATCTTCTCGGTGGGATCCATCCTCGGCGGCCTGCTCCTCGGGCACCGCGCCGTGCGCAGATGGTCGATGTTCTGGCGCTCCGTCATCGTGCTGGTCGGGACGGCGCTCTGCCTGCTCAGCTCCGACCCCTACTGGCTGGCCGCGGCCCTCTTCGTCGGCGGCATCGGGGTCGCGCCGTTCTTCGCCGCGCTGTACTCGTCGGTCAGCGCCACGGTCAAGTTCTCGGAGACCGCCGAGGCCTACGGCTGGGTCGGAACCGGCATGCTCGTCGGCGTCGCCATGGGGTCCGCCCTCGCCGGAGTCGCGATCGACGTGGCCGGGGGCAACGGCGGGATCGCGGTGTCGGCGCTGCTGCTGGTCATCACGGCGGTCACCGCCGCGATCAGCGTGCCCTGGCTGCCCGACCTGCGCGGGCGCGATGCGACGCCGATCCCCGATACCGCGCCGATCCAGCTGCCCCATCAGGGGTGATTCAGCCCGACCGATTCCGTCGATTTCACCTAAGCACACGGGCGATTTCGCCTGCAGGTGTGAATCAGCCGGAGGTTTTTCGAAAAGATAGAGTTGCGCCGCGAGGTGTGCCAGACTGGCTTCGACCCCAACAACGCCGTTCAGAAGGAGCACGTCCCCATGGCTACGTTCGCCGTCATCAATCCGGCTACCGGCGAGACCCTCGCCGAGTACCCCGATGCCACCTCCGAGGAGATCGAGGCCGCGCTCGCCTCGACGCAGAAGACCTACTCCGAGTGGTCGCGCACCACCACCGTCGCCGAGCGCGCCGCCCTCGCGCAGCGCGCCGCGGAGCTGTTCGAAGAGCGCAAGGACGAACTCGGCGCGATCATCAACCGCGAGATGGGCAAGCCGCTCGACCAGTCCGTGGGCGAGGCGGAGTTCTCGGGCGCCATCACCGCGGCCTTCGCGCAGAACGCGGAGAAGTGGCTCGCCGACGAGCACCTGGAGGTCGAGGACGGGCTGAAGACCTTCTTCCGTTTCCAGGGCATCGGCGTGATCCTCGGCATCATGCCGTGGAACTACCCGTACTACCAGGTCGCCCGCTTCGCGGTGCCGAACCTGATCCTCGGCAACACCGTGGTCCTGAAGCACGCCGCTCAGTGCCCCGAGTCCGCGCTCGCGCTCGAGAAGCTGTTCCGAGACGCCGGGTTCCCCGAGGGCGCATACGTGAACGTGTTCGCCACCCACGATCAGATCGCCGACATCATCGCGGATGACCGCGTGCAGGGCGTCTCGCTGACCGGCTCGGAGCGCGCCGGCGCGATCGTTGCCGAGCAGGCCGGCAAGCACCTCAAGAAGTGCGTGCTCGAGCTGGGCGGCTCCGACGTGTTCCTCGTGCTCGATACCGACGACCTCGACCACGCGGTCGAGCACGCGGTCGGCGGACGCATGGAGAACACCGGACAGGCGTGCAACGGCTCGAAGCGCATCGTGGTGCTCGACAAGTACTACGACGAGTTCTCGAAGAAGTTCCTCGAGGCCATCGGCGGTCAGAGCTACGGCGCAGATTTCGGCCCCCTCTCCTCCGCCGGCGCGACCAAGACCCTGAGCTCGCAGGTGCAGGGCGCGATCGAGCAGGGCGCCGAGGTGCTCGTGGGCGGCGGCGAGCCCGACGGGAACGTCTACACCCCGACCGTGATCGGCGGGGTCACCCCGTCGATGGACGTCTACAGCCAGGAGCTGTTCGGCCCGGTCGCGCAGCTCTACAAGGTCTCCAGCGATGAGGAGGCCATCGAGCTGGCCAACTCCTCGCCCTACGGCCTCGGCTCCGTCATCATCAGCGATGATCTCGAGCGCGCCGAGCGGGTCGGCACCCAGCTCGACGTGGGCATGGTGTTCATCGGCGCCGCCGGCCTCGAGGGCGCGGACGTGCCCTTCGGCGGCGTCAAGAAGTCGGGCTACGGGCGAGAGCTCGGCAAGGTCGGCCTCCTCGAGTTCGCCAACAAGAAGCTCTTCCGCTTCGCCGAGAAGTAATACCGGAGCTCGCGGCGAACACCGCAGAGCGGCGACACGGGTGCGGCCCCGGGGAGGATCCCCGGGGCCGTTTCGCTCTCCACCTCACCAGTGCTAGGATGGACAGGTTGCCGTCGAACGGCCGCGGATCGAGAGAGTCGGAACATCGGGTTCCCGACGCCGCGCAGCAACACGAAAGGGGAGCCCCATGGCACTGAACGCAGAAGCCAAGAAGGCGATCATCGAAGAGTACGCGACCACACCCGGTGATACCGGTTCCCCCGAGGTGCAGGTCGCGCTGCTGACCCAGCGCATCAAGGATCTCACCGAGCACCTGAAGGACCACAAGCACGACCACCACTCCCGTCGCGGTCTGCTGCTGCTCGTCGGCCAGCGCCGCCGCCTGCTCGGCTACCTGCAGGAGATCGACATCAATCGGTACCGCGCGCTCATCGAGCGCCTGGGTTTGCGCCGATAGGCGCACACCGACCACCGCGTTAGCGCCCCTCGCCGTTCAGGCAGGGGCGCTTTCGTCTGCCCGGCGGCGCTCCTCGACGAGCGTCACTCCCCCAGTCGGCGCCGGGAGGCGATCGCGCGCTCGGCCTCGCGCCGATCCTGCTGCTCCCGCAGCGTCTGCCGCTTGTCGTACTCGCGCTTGCCCTTCGCGAGCGCGATCTCGACCTTCGCACGGCCGTCGCGGAAGTAGAGCCTGAGCGGCACGATCGTCATGCCGCCCTCGCGGGTCTTCTGGAAGAGCTTGTCGATCTGCTGGCGATGGAGCAGCAGCTTGCGCTTGCGGCGGGGCGCATGATTCGTCCAGGACCCGTTCAGATACTCGGGTATGTAGGCGGCGTCGAGCCAGGCCTCGCCGTTCTCGATGAACACGTAGCCGTCGACGAGAGAGGCCCGTCCCATCCGCAGCGACTTCACCTCGCTGCCGGTCAGCACCATCCCGGCCTCGTAGGTGTCGAGGATGTGATAGTCGTGGCGCGCCTTCTTGTTGGAGGCGATCAGTTGCTCTCCGGTTTCGCGTGGCATGGTCCGCCTCCCTCCTCGTGCGCAAAGAACCATCGTATCGCAGCCCGTCGCGACCTCGCCCCTTCCCGGGTCATCAGAGCGTCGGACGAGATGCGAACCGCCTCGCGGGGCGCTTCTGCACGGTGTCACGCCGCATGACGACCACCCGCGTTCCCCGGCGCCGTCTGGCGGCGGGCCGATGACGAGTTGCGCGCGGTCAGACGCGCAGGTACCTCGTGATCGCGATCTTCGCCGCGATCGCCGACAGCACCACGCCGACCACGAGCAGGATGGGCGGCACGACGAGGGACTGCTCCACCGTGATGTAGCTCGTGAAGGGGACGTTCGACGAGAGATAGTCCTGCACGAAGAACTTGACCACCGCGACCGACGCGCCTCCCGCGAGCAGCGCGCCGACGAGCGCCGCGATGATGCCCTCGATGATGAACGGCGTCTGGATGAAGCGGTTCGACGCCCCCACCAGGCGCATGATCCCGATCTCGCGCCGACGGGAGTAGGCCGAGAGCCTGATCGTCGTGGAGATCAGCAGCATCGCGGCCACGAGCATGAGGCTGGCGATCGCGATGGCCGTATAACTGGCCACACCGAGCAGGAGGAAGATCCGGTCGAGCAGACTCCGCTGGTCCGAGACGCTCTGCACCCCGGGGACGTCGGTGAACGTCTCCTGGATGATGGCCGACTGGGACGGGTCCTGCAGCTTGACCCAGAACGTCTGATTCAACTGCTCGGGAGAGGTGATGTCGACGATCGGGTTGCCCTCGAACTGCTTCGTGAACTCCTCGTAGGCCTGATCGTGGTCCACGAAGAAGAAGTCCTCGAGGTACGGCGCGAGCGTATCCGACTGCAGCGCCTCCTCGATGGCGGCGATCTGCTCCTCGTTCACATCCTCGCCCGGGCAGGTGGCGCTCTGGTCGAACTCCGTGCACAGATAGATCGCCACCTGCGCGCGGTCGTACCAGAACGTCTTCATCTGCTGCACCTGCAGCTGCATGAGGATCGCGGCGCCGACGAAGGTGAGCGACACGAAGGTGACCAGGATCACCGAGATCACCACGGAGAGATTGCGGCGCAGCCCGTTCCAGACCTCTCCCAGTACCAGTCCGAGTCTCATCGCACGGGCCCCACATCCGTCTGATCGTCCGAGGCGGGATCGAGTCCGAGTCGTTCCGCCAGGCTGCGGTCCTGCGTGGCGAGGGTCACGGGGTCGATGCCGTCCCCGGCCGACCGATCAGCGCGCCGGCCGTCGTCCCGCGGAGGATCGTCGTCCTCCGCGCTCGGCGGGCGCTCGGGCGCCGGCCCGGCCGACTCTCCCGCGACCCCCTCGGGCCCGGCTTCCGCCGGTGCCGCCGGTTCGGGCGGCGCAGTCGGCTCCGGATCCGCCGGGTCGTCGACGGCCCCGGCCCGGGGCGCGTCCGCGCTCCCCGCGGAACGGGACGACTCGGCTCGCGCCCGCTCCGCCGCGCCCAGCTCCTGGGTCAGGGTGGCGCGCACCACCTCCTCGCTCGCACGGAGCACCTGCACGCCGGCCTCGGTGAGATCCGCCGCGGGGATGGAGGCCGTGTCGCCGTATCCGCCGCTCTGCTCGTCGCGCACGACCACGCCCTGCGACAGCTCGATCACCCGCTGCTGCATGATGTCGACGAAGGTCGCCTCGTGCGTCGCCATCACGACCGTCGTGCCCGAGGCGTTGATGGCCCGCAGGAGTTGCATGATCCCCAGGCTCGTGGCGGGGTCGAGGTTGCCGGTGGGCTCGTCGGCGAGCAGGATCGCCGGCTTGTTGACGATCGCGCGCGCGATGCCGACGCGCTGCTGCTCGCCGCCGGAGAGCTCGTGCGGGTAGCGCTTCGCCTTGCCCTCGAGCCCCACCATGCGCAGGGTATCGGGCACGGCCTCCTGGATGAAGCCGCGGGACTTGCCGATCACCTGGAGGGAGAAGGCGACGTTGTCGTAGACCGTCTTGTTGGTGAGCAGGCGGAAGTCCTGGAACACGACGCCGAGATTGCGCCGGAAGTAGGGAACCTTGCGGGTCGAGATCCTGCTGAGATCCTGTCCGAGGACGTGCAGCTCGCCCTGGCTCTGCGACTCCTCGCGCAGGATCAGCCGCAAGCAGGTCGACTTGCCCGAGCCGGACGCCCCGACGATGAACACGAACTCGCCGCGTTCGACGTTCATGCTGACGCCGTCGAGCGCGGGGCGCTGCGTGCCGCGATATTTCTTGGTGACGTCTTCGAAGAGGATCATGACGCGTTCGACCTTACGCCGGGGCGCGGAGCCCGGGGCCGCGACTCGCGGGCGTGCCGCGGGTTCCCAGCTTCGGGACGGATCAGTCCTTCTTCAGCGAGCGCCAGCGTATCCCCGCGGCGATGAACCCGTCGAGGTCGCCGTCGAAGACCGCGTCGGGCTGCGAGGACTCGTGCCCGGTGCGCAGATCCTTCACCAGCTGCTGCCCGTAGAGGAAGTAGGAGCGGATCTGGTCGCCCCAGCTCGCGGTGATCGACCCGGCCAGCTCCTTCTTCTTCGCGGCCTCCTCCTCGCGCTGCAGCAGGAGCAGGCGGGTCTGCAGCACCCGCATCGCCGCGGCGCGGTTCTGGATCTGGCTCTTCTCGTTCTGCATCGAGACGACGATCCCGGTCGGCAGGTGCGTGATCCGCACCGCCGAGTCGGTCGTATTGACGGACTGGCCGCCCGGGCCGCTGGAGCGGTAGACGTCGACCCGGATGTCGGTCTCGGGGACCTCGACCTCCGTCGCCTCCTCGAGCAGGGGGATCACCTCGACGCCGGCGAAGCTGGTCTGCCGCTTGTCGGCCGAGCCGAAGGGGCTGATCCGCGCCAGCCGATGGGTGCCGGCCTCGACGGAGAGCGTGCCGAAGGCGTAGGGCGCGTCCACCTCGAAGGTCGCCGACTTGATCCCCGCGCCCTCCGCATAGCTGGTGTCGAGAACCTTGGTCGGGTAGTCGTGCTGCTCGGCCCAGCGCAGGTACATGCGCAGCAGCATCTCCGCGAAGTCCGTCGCGTCGTCGCCGCCGGCGCCGGAACGGATCGTGATGACCGCGGCGCGCTCGTCGTACTCCCCCGAGAGCATCGTCTGCACCTCGAGGTCGCCGACCAGCGTCTCGAGATCGGCGAGCTCGCGCCGGGCCTCCTCCGCAGAGGCCTCGTCGTCCGCCTCTTCGGCCAGCTCGATGAGCACCTCGAGGTCGTCCAGGCGCGATTCGACGCCGCGCAGCTTGGCCACCCGCGACTTGCGATGGCTCAGGCCGCTGGTGACGCGCTGCGCCGCCTCCGGATCGTCCCACAGGCCGGGCGCCACGGCCTGTTCCTCGAGCTCGCCGATCTCTCGCTCGAGCTTCGGCAGATCCAGCACCGCGGCGATGTCGGAGAACGTGGCGCGCACGGCCGAGATGCGGCCGCTGAAATCGAGATCGAGCATGATCCCCCAAGCCTACCGGGTCCGGACGGGACCGCCCTCACCCTTTCGATGCGGCGGCGCCGGCGAAAAGCGATGCTCTTCGCTTCGGTCACGCCCTGCGGCAGTGGCCGCAGCGCGGGCGTGGGCGAAAAGCGATGCTTTTCGCTTCGGTCACGCCTGCGCCATTCGCCTCCGCTTGTTGATGTTCACCATCTGCACGATGATCACCAGCAGGAGCGCGCCGATGAACACGATCGACGCGAGCACGTTCGCCTGCGCCGGAACGCCCTTCGCCGCGGCCGTGTAGATGAACTTCGGGAAGGTGCTGACGGCTCCCGAGTTGAAGTTGGTGATGATGAAGTCGTCGAAGGAGAGCGCGAAGCTGAGCAGCGCCGCACCGATGATGCCGGGCATCAGCATCGGCAGCGTGATCCGGAAGAAGACCTGGAAGGGCGAAGCGTAGAGATCGCGCCCGGCCTCCTCGACGGCCGGGTTCAAACTCGCCACCCGCGCCTTCACCGCCACGACCACGTAGGAGATGCAGAACATGATGTGCGCCAGGATGATCGTTCCGATGCCCTTCTGCACGCCCATGGTGAGGAACTGGTAGGCGAGACCCGCTCCGAGCACCACTTCGGGTGTGGCCATCGGGGTGAAGAGCAACAGCGACACGGTGCTGCGGAACTTGAAGCGGTATCGCACGAGCGCGATGGCGATCAGCGTGCCGAGCACCGTGGCGACCGCTGTCGAGACGACGCCGACGAGGATGCTGTTGCCGAAGGCCGTGCACACGTCGGGCGCGCCGCAGATGTTCATCCAGTTGTCGAACGTGAAGCCGTTCCACGAGATGTTGTTGCGACCGCGTCGCTCGTTGAACGAGAAGAGGATCACGTTGGCGATCGGCAGCAGCAGGTAGATCAGCACGATGATGCTGACCACCGGCACGAAGGCCTTGCCCAGGCTGAACTTCCTCACAGCAGATCCTCCGTCCCGCTCCGGCGCACATAGACCACGATCATCACCAGGATGATGAGCATCAGCATGATCGACAGCCCCGCGGCCAGCGGATAGTTCTGCGTCTGCAGGAAGTTGGACTCGATCACGTTGCCGATCATCTGCGTGTCGGTGCTGCCGAGGAACTGACGCGAGGCGTTGATGTAGTCGCCCGACATCGGGATGAAGCTCAGGAGCGTGCCCGACACCACCCCGGGCATGGAAAGCGGCAGCGTCACCTTGCGGAAGACGGCGAAGGGGGAGGCGTACAGGTCGGTCCCCGCCTCGACCAAGCGCAGGTCCAGCGCTTGAAGCGAGGCGAACATCGGCAGCACCATGAACGGGATGAAGTTGTAGATCAGCCCGAAGACGACCGATCCGTCGGTGCCGATGAACTCGGTCGGCAGAATGGACTTCCACGCCAGCGTCCGCAGCAGGAAGCTGATGAAGAAGGGGGCGATGACGAGGATCAGCAGAATGCCCTGGAGCATCGGCTTGTCCCGCACCCGCACCCCGATCAGATAGGCGAGCGGGTAGCTGATGAGCAGCCCGACGACGGTCGCGATGATCGCGTAGACGAAGGAACGGAGAAGATGCGGCCAGTACACTTCGAGCGCGGCCCAGTAGTTGGAGAACTGCACCGCGGCGACGTACTGCCCGATGCCGCCCCCCTCGGCGGGCGCCTGCAGCGACGTGAGCGCGAGCTGGATGAACGGCGTCACGAAGAAGAGCAGCATGTACAGCACCCCGGGGGCGAGCAGCAGCAGCGCTATCCAGCCCCTCTTCTTCGGCGCCTGGTCGACCGCCTTGGTCGCGGCCGAGAATGCGGTGAAAGCCATGCTCCCGCCCTTCTACTCTTGCCCGGCGTGCGCCGCCTGGGCGGCGATCGCCTGCGTGGAGAAGTCCGCGGCGACCCCGGCGGGCGCGACCGGGTCGTCCGCGAGGCCGAAGGTGTGGTCGACGTACCAGCTCAGCCACACCTCGTCTCCGAGCTGCGCCGCGGGTCCGGCCTCGACGTTCTGAGAGAACACCTCGACCTCGCCGAGACCCGGCACCTCGACCGTGTACTCGGTGCTGACGCCGATGAACGAGACGTCGGTGATCCGGCCCGGTCCGAGGACGTTCCGCTCGCTCGTCTCGGCGGGCGCCTCGCTGTGCAATCGCAGCTTCTCGGGGCGCACGCCCACCGTGATCGACCCGGCGTCGCGCTCGGTGCGCGAGCGGGACACCGTGACACGGGTGCCGTTGACCGATTCCGTGTGGATCACCCGGTCGGTGCCGCTCACGACCTGCACCTCGAACAGGTTGGACTTGCCGAGGAAGTTGGCGACGAACACCGTCTTCGGCAGCTCGTAGAGCTCCTCGGGCGCGCCCAGCTGCTCGATGCGTCCCTTGTTCATCACCGCGACGGTGTCGGCCATGGTCATGGCCTCCTCCTGGTCGTGGGTGACGTGCAGGAAGGTCAGTCCGACATCCTGCTGGATCTGCTTCAACTCGTGCTGCATCTGACGGCGGAGCTTGAGGTCGAGCGCGCCGAGCGGCTCGTCGAGCAGCAGGAGCGCCGGTCGGTTCACCACCGCGCGGGCGAGCGCCACGCGCTGCTGCTGTCCGCCGGAGAGCTGGGCGGGCTTCCGATCCGACACGTGATCGAGTTCCACCAGGCGCAGCGCCTCGTGCGCCTTGCCGACCGGGTCGTCTATCTTGCGGCGGCGCAGGCCGAAGGCCACGTTCTCGAGCACGGTCATGTGCGGGAACAGGGCGTACGACTGGAACACCGTGTTGACGGGGCGCCGGTGCGGCTTGTGCTGGGTCACATCCGTCCCGCCGATGAGGATCTTCCCCTGCGTCGGATCCTCGAGGCCGGCGACCATGCGCAGCGTCGTGGTCTTGCCGCAGCCCGAGGGACCGAGCAGCGCGAAGAACGAACCGGCGGGAATGCGGAGGTCGAGCTGCTCCACCGCGGTGAAGCCGGGGTAGCGCTTCTGCACACCGACGAGTTCGAGGTCGGCGCCGGCCTCGGCGAACGAAGACGTGGCAACCATCTGCTACAGTCCCAGCGCCTGCTGGAAGGCGGTCGAGTAGCGGTTGTCCTCTTCGGCGGTGAGGATGCGGAACGGACGCAGCTTCGTCCAGTCCTCCTCGGTGGGGAAGATCGCCGGGTTGTTCACCTGATCGGGATCGATGTCCTGCATCGCCTCCTGCGCCCCCTGCACCGGGCAGACGTAGGCCACATAGGCGGCGACCTCCGCGGCGACCTCCGGCTGGTAGTAGTAGTCGATGAGCTGCTCGACCCGCTCCTTGTTCTCGGCCGAGGTGCCGTTGGGAACCGTGAACGAATCACGCGCCACCATGCCGCCGGTCTCGGGAAGCTCGACGCCCCACTGGTCATCGAGCTCCTTGTTCATCATGACCACGTCACCGGTCCACACGAAACCGGCGAGCATCGTGCCGGTCTCGAGATCCTGCGTGTAATCGTTGCCCTTGACGTTGTTGATCTGGCCGCTGTCCAGGGCATCGGTCAGCCACTCCATCGCACGGTCGAACTCCGCATCGCCCCAATCGCTGCTGGGATCGACGCCCTGGCCGGACAGGATCAGGCCGATCGTGTCGCGGAACTCGCTGAGCACCTGCACCTTGCCTTTCAGCTCGGGCTTCAGCAGATCGTCGAGCGTGTGCAGACCGCCGGGCAGCGCCTCCTTGTTCCAGGCCCAGCCCGTGGTGGGCAGCTGCCAGGGAATCGAGAACTTGCGCCCCGGATCCTCCGCGAGCGCCTCCCACTCCGATTCGAGCAGGTTGCTCTCCACGTTCCCGAGATTGGCGTAGTCGAACTCCTGCACCTGTCCCGCATCGATGAGGCGCGCGTTCATCCAGTCCGTCATCGTGATCACGTCGTACCCGACGAACTGATCGAGTTGCAGCGCATCCTTGATCTTGCCGTAGAACGTGTTGTTGTCGTCGATGTCCTCGACGTAGTTGACGTTGAAACCGGCCTGCTCGATGAACGCCTCGAGGGTCGGATTCGTCGAGGTCTCCTCGTCGAAATCGAGGTAATAGGTCCAGTTGCCCCAGATGAGGGTGTCGCCGCTCCCGCCGCTTCCGCCCCCGCAGGCGGAGAGCGCCAGCGTTCCGGCGCCGGCCGCGCCGACCGCCGCGCCGCGGAACAACTGCCTGCGGCTGACCTGCTGCCGGCGGATCAGGTCGACCAGACCGCTGACGATGGGATCTTCGGGAGAGGGACGAACCACGAGTGACTCCTTGCTCGATCGGACGGTACGACTACCTGCCACTCGCCGGGGGCGTCATCGCCGGAGTCGATGAACACGAGTATGGCGCAGACGGAGCGCGCATCACAACCTCACCGACGCGCGAGCGTATTTTCGACACGAAACAGTTACAGAAGCGAAATCCCCGATGCCGGATCCGTCGCGCCCCGGCGGAAGCGCGACGGATTCCGTCGCCGCCGGGTCGCTTCCGCGCGTCGCGGCGCGCGGCCGGCCCAGGCTCCGAACCGCCTCGGACACCTGATTCCCGGGCGATAATCATGAAATCATCAGGATCCAACATCACAAACCACTGATTCCTTTGCTTTTTCCTTTCTTTAGTGTCAGTATCGATAGCGTGAGCACCATCCGGAACACGACGACGCTCGACGCGACGTCGAAGGCGATCATCGAGCAACTCCAGCTCGACGGTCGGCGTTCGTACGCCGAGATCGGCAAGGCGGTCGGCCTCAGCGAGGCCGCCGTGCGCCAGCGCGTGCAGAAGCTCACGGAGGCCGGAGTGATGCAGATCGTCGCGGTGACCGATCCGATGCGCCTGGGCTTCAACCGCCAGGCGATGCTCGGCATCCGGGTCTCCGGCGACACCAGGGTCGTCGCCGACCGCCTCACCGAGCTGCCCGAGGTCACCTACGTCGTGCTCAGCGCCGGGTCGTTCGACATCCTCGCCGAGATCGTCTGCGCCGACGACGACGCGCTCATCGAACTGCTGAACCAGCGGATCCGCGAACTCGACGGCGTCGCCGCGACCGAGACCTTTCTCTACCTCCAACTCAAGAAACAGAAATACGACTGGGGAACACGATAACCATGTCCTACGATCCGACCGCAGCGGTGGACACCGCCGCACTCCAGGCCTCGGCCAAGCGCCACATGTGGCCCCACTTCACCAACCGCAAGGTGCTCGACGACGGCATCCCCGTCATCGTGCGCGGCGAGGGCCACCACATCTACGACGCCGCGGGCAAGCAGTACATCGACGGCCTCGCGGGCCTCTTCGTGGTCAACGCGGGCCACGGCCGCCAGCGCATCGTCGAGGCCGCCGCCAAGCAGATGCAGCAGCTCGACTTCATGCCGCTCTGGTCCTACGCCCATCCGGCCGCGATCGAGCTCTCCGAGCGCCTCGCGGGCTACGCCCCCGGCGAGATGAACAAGGTGTTCTTCACGACCGGCGGCGGCGAGGCCGTCGAGTCGGCCTTCAAGCTGGCCAAGCACTACTGGAAGATCAAGGGCCAGCCGATGAAGCACAAGGTGATCTCGCGCTCGGTCGCCTATCACGGCACCCCGCAGGGCGCCCTCGCCATCACGGGCATCCCCGACATGAAGAAGTTCTACGAGCCGCTGACCCCTGGCGGTCACCGCGTGCCCAACACGAACTTCTACCGCGCCGAGGAGATGGGCGCCCCGTCGGACGACCTCGAGGCCTTCGGCCAGTGGGCCGCGAACCGCATCGAGGAGGCCATCCTGTTCGAGGGCCCCGAGACCGTGGCCGCGATCTTCCTCGAGCCGGTGCAGAACTCGGGCGGCTGCTTCCCGCCTCCCCCCGGCTACTTCAAGCGCGTGCGCGAGATCGCGGACGAGTACGACGTGCTGCTCGTCAGCGATGAGGTCATCTGCGCATACGGCCGCATCGGCGACTTCTTCGCCTCGAAGGCGCTCGGCTACGAGCCCGACATCATCACCTCGGCGAAGGGCATCACCTCCGGCTACGTGCCGCTGGGCGCCATGATCGTGTCCGACAAGGTCTCGGAGCCGTTCAACTCGACCGAGAACACCTTCTACCACGGCTTCACCTTCGCGGGCCACCCCGCCGCCGCGGCAGCGGCGCTCGCCAACCTCGACATCTTCGAGGAGGAGGATCTCAACGGCAGCGTGCGCGAGAACAGCCCGCTGTTCCGCGCCGAGCTCGAGAAGCTGCTCGACATCGACATCGTCGGCGACGTGCGCGGAGAGGGCTACTTCTTCGGGATCGAGCTGGTGAAGGACAAGGCGACGAAGGAGACCTTCAACGAGGAGGAGTCGAACCGCCTGCTGCGCGATTACCTCTCCCCCGCGCTGTGGGACGCCGGCCTCTACTGCCGCGCCGACGATCGCGGCGACCCCGTGATCCAGCTCGCGCCGCCGCTGACCATCGGCAAGGCCGAGTTCGCCGAGATCGGCGGCATCCTGCGCAGCGTGCTGAAGGACGCCTCCTCGAAGATCTGAGGGCCCTCTCGCGCCGCCGGCTCTCGAACGGCCCCTCCGCCCCGGCGGAGGGGCCGTTCCCGTCTCCGGCACGATCCGTTAGGCTCCGCATATGACCTCCACGGATCCCGCCCCCAGCCCCGAGCCCGCGCAGACGCCCCCGCACGGCGATCCGCCTCCCCGGTACGCCGCACCCGCCTACGATCCTGCGCCGGGCGCAATCGCGTCCCCGGCGCAGGCGCCCCTCCCGGCTCCGGCGAGCGCCGCGCCGACGCTCACCGCGCGCGGCGGGGTCAACGGCCTCGGCATCGCGGCGCTGTCGCTCCTCGCACTCCTCTCGTTCCTGAGTCTCCTCGCCCCGCTGCTCTACCGGCAGGCGGCGATCATCGGGGACTACTCGCTCGTCGCGGGATCGCTCACGGGACTGCAGTTCCTGGTGGTCCTCGTCGCGATCGGCCTCGCGATCGGCGGCGTGCTGCAGCGCTCGGCGCCGAGACTCCGCTGGACCGCGATCGGCTCGCTCGTCTCGGGCGCGCTCTCCCTCGCCTCGATGCTGTTCGGCACGCTCGGCGGCTGGCTCGCGACGGCCCTGCCCTACTAGGGCACGTCGCCGAAGTCTGCACGCGCTCCGGTGCGCCCGCGGTGCGGGACGCTAGGCGGCGGTCTGCTCGGGCGAGTGGCACCCCGCCGGACCCGGCAGATGCTCGTAGGCAAAGTCGCCGCGGTACTCGAGCACGGTGCCGAGCACGGGATGGCGGGCCCGCGCGGAGATCGTGTAGCACTGCCGTTCGGCGTCGAAGCCGGTCGCCGACTCGGCGGCGATCCCGAGCAGGCGCGGGAGGCGCAGGCGTCTCCGGCCGATCCTGAGCCGCATCGAACGCGATCGCAGGATCAGCCGGCCCTCGGCGTCGACGCCGCAGTCGAGGAGAAGCTCGACCCGGCCGCGGGCCCCGAGGACGTTCCGAAGCGCACCCGGTTCGGGGCCGGTCAGCAGCACGTCGATGAAGCGCTGCGATCCGCCCCGGAATCCGAACACCCGCCCCGTGGCGAGTGCGGGCTCGCCGTCGCCGGAGCTCCAGGGCCGGTCGACGACCGTGAACGGAACCCGCCGCTCCCGGCGCGTGACGAGCATTCCGGGGCCGAGGATCGGCCGGGCCAGTCGCAGCAGCGGGCCGAAACGGCTGCCCGCGATCTCGAACTCGCCCCGACCGACGCCCCAGCCCGACGGATCCGGCGGGCCGGAGACGTAGGCGAGCATCTCGGGGCTCAAACGCCGCGCGCGCTCCCCGAGCGCGGCGAGGAGCACGGATCCCCGCCCCGTCACTCCCTGATCTCCTCGCGATACGGCCGCACCGTCACCGGCGCGACGGAACCGGGAGGATACTCGCAGACGAACTCGCCCCGGTATCCGAAGAGCAGCCCGAGCACACGGTTGCGCACCTCGAGATCGACGACGAAGCACTCCCGCTCGTCGTCATAGCGCTCGAGCAGGGTCGCGCTCCCGCTGAGCAGCAGCGGGAAGCGGAAGCCGAGCGGGCCGGCGTAGAAGCGCTGCTCGCCCGAGGTCAGCCGCAGCGCGCCCTCGGCCGTGGCCTCCAGGCTGAGATCGACGGCGAGATGCTGATGGGTCCCGAGATAGTCGACGATGCCGCCCCGGGTCTCGCTGAAGATCATCGTCGCGTCGAAGCGCCGCCTGCGGCCGCGCCGCACCTCCATCGTGCGGACGAAGGTGACGGTCTCACGTCCGAAGCCGTCGACGTAGGGGTGGTTGTCGATCTGGAACGGCACGTCGCGGCCGCGCTCGGGGAACATGATGTTGCGGGTCGCGCCGAACGCGAGGAACGGCCGGACCCACCAGGGGCCGCGCCGCAGCTCCCGCATGACCCCGCGCCCGACGCAGCCGTAGCCGGCCGAGACGCCCACGCCGAAACGACGCTGCAGCTGCGGATGCAGCCGCTCGAAGTCGCCTCCCATGGCGCGCCGGAACACCCCGGCGGATCCGGCCGACCCGGCGGATCCGACCGGCGCGGCGCGGGGGCACCCACCGCTCACCGCTCCAGCGCTCCCAGCGAGTCGGGCGCGTCGTCCATCACGCTCGCGGATCCGCCCCGCTGCGGCCGGGAGCGGCAGCGGCCCGCTCGCGCGCGGGGCCCCGCGAGACGCCACCAGCGCACGCGCTCGGGCGCGACGCCCTGCTCGGCCCAGAGCCGCAGCCGGTCGAAGCTCCAGGCCGTGAGCCGCCAGACCAGCCGTCGGGTGAGCAGGGGGTCGAGCAGGCGACCGAGCGGCCCCCAGCCCGGCTCGTAGTCGTATCCCGTGATGAACCGCACCCCGCCCTCCGTCGGCAGGTAGCGCCAGTAGCCGCGACCGCGGCCGAGCGGGGAGAGGCGATCGTCCGTGTCGAAGACCAGCGCCGAGGTGCGTGACCCCCGCGCACCGCGCCGCTCCCCCAGCGAGACGCCCGTCCCCCGGATCGTGTGCACGCCCAGGCCGAGTTCGTAGCGGAACTCCTGCGCGCCGTCGTCGCGCAGGCCCGTCGGCACGATCCGGCTGAACCGGGCGTCCCAGCGCGCGTGCAGCACGGGATCCTGGGTGAGGCTCCACACCGTCTCCATCGGGGCGCGAATGTCGATCTCGACGTACAACGCGCGATCCCGTGCCCGGCCCATGCGTCGAGTCTACGCGCGTGGAGAGCGCCGTCGCCGAAACGAGAGCGTGCGCGAACGGTTACGGCAGGGACATCGCCGCGCAACGTTCCCGAAACACCGACCCCGCAGACTGACAGGGCAGGACAAACCCCCGGCTCGGCACGGGAGAAAGGATGGCACCATCATGGAAGCCACAGATGTCTGGACACTCGCGAGCGCGGCGCTCGTACTGATCATGACCCCGGGCCTCGCGCTCTTCTACGGCGGACTCGTACGGGTGCGATCGGTCGTCAACATGATGCTCTTCAGCGTCAGCGCCATGGGCGTCGTCGGGGTGCTCTGGATCCTCTTCGGCTACAGCATGAGCTACTTCGCCGACGGCGAGAGCGGCTTCGCCGGCAACCCCTTCAAGGACTTCGGGCTCATCGAGACTGACCCGGCGACCTTCATCGGCGTCGGCTTCGGCGCCGTCTTCGCGATGATCACGACCGCCCTGATCTCGGGCGCGATCGCCGATCGCGTCGGTCTCGGCTCGTGGGTGCTGTTCGCCGGCGTCTGGGCGACGCTCGTCTACTTCCCGGTGGCCGCGTGGGTCTGGGGCGGCGGCTGGATCATGCAGCTCGGCACCTGGCTCGGCACGCCCGAGGTGATCGACCTCGCCGGCGGCACGGCGATCCACATCAACGCGGGCGCCGCGGCCCTCGCCCTCGCCATCGTCGCCGGGAAGCGCGTCGGCTTCGCCCCGGGTTCGCACAAGCCGCACAGCGTGCCGCTCGTGACCATCGGCGCCGCCCTGCTGTGGTTCGGCTGGATCGGCTTCAACGGCGGGCTCGCGACCGAGGTCGGCGAGGCCGGCCTGATCCTGGTGAACACGCTCGCCGCTCCGGCCGCCGCGATCCTGGGCTGGATCATCACCGACGTGCTGCGCGGGAAGAAGCCGGGCGTCGTCGGAGCCGCCTCCGGTGCGGTGGGCGGCCTCGTCGCCATCACGCCCTCCGCCGCGAACCTCTCCCCGCTGTGGGCTCTGCTGCTGGGCCTCATCGCCGGCGCCGCCTGCGCCCTCGCCATCGACCTGAAGTACCGTCTCGGCTACGACGACTCGCTCGACGTGGTCGGCCTGCACCTGGTCGCCGGGCTCATCGGCTCGCTCTACCTCGGCTTCTTCGCCTTCGACGACGGTCTCTTCACCGGCGGCAACGGCGGACTGCTGCTGGTGCAGGCGATCGCCTCCTTCGGAGTGCTGATCTACTCCTTCGTCGTCTCCCTGCTCATCGCGCTGGGCGTCAAGGCCCTCACCGGCCTGCGCGTCCCGAGCGAGGTCGAGGAGACCGGCATCGACTCGGTCGCCCACGGCGAAGAGGCGTATGCCCTGGTCGAGCCGGCGGAGGCGAGCCTCCCCTCCGCGAGGTAACTCCCCTCGACCCCCAGACCGGGGCGGGTTCGGGCGCCGATGGCCGAACCCGCCCCGCCCTTTTGCCGCCCGCGCATCCCGCGTGTCCCGCCACGCGTTGCTCCACGACACTGGCACTCTGGCGCGAGAAGCCCCCTCCGCAACGGGTGCGGAGCATCATCCTCGTCGCGGAGGGCGCTTCTCGCCACCGGATCCACGCGGCTCACCGGACAGGCGGGCCGCAGGATCCTTGGATAGGCTCTGAGCGTGACGGATTCCACACTCGCCCCGGAAGCACTCGCCTCTCTCGCCGACACCGCGGCGTCGCTCGCGCGGAGCGTCGGCGGCGTGGTCCGCTCGCTGCGCGACGCGGGCGTCGCCGTGGCCGCGACGAAGTCGAGCATCACCGACGTGGTGACCGCCGCCGACCGCGAGGCGGAGCGGCTGCTGGTCGAGGGGCTGCGCGAGCTCCGACCGGACGACGGCATCCTCGGCGAAGAGGGCGCCAGCGTCGCGGGATCGACCGGCATCACCTGGGTGGTGGACCCGATCGACGGCACGGTCAACTACCTCTACGGGCTACCCGCCTACGCGGTGAGCGTGGCTGCGACGGTCGAGGATGCCTCCGCGCCGGAACCGAGGCGCGGCGGCATGGCAGACGGACGCCGCGCGGTCGCCGGCGCCGTCTACCTGCCGGTCACCGACGAGCTCTTCACCGCGTGGCAGGGCGGCGGCGCCCGGCTCGACGGCACTGCGCTCACCGGCCCGGACGAGGTCGAGCTCTCGCAGGCGCTCGTGGGCACCGGATTCGGATACACCGTCGACCGCCGCACCGAGCAGGCGGAGGTCGTGCGGCGGCTGATCCCGCGCGTGCGCGACATCCGACGCATCGGCTCCGCCGCCACGGATCTCTGCCTGCTGGCGGCCGGGCGCCTCGACGCCTATTACGAGCGCGGCCTGCAGCCCTGGGACTATGCGGCCGGCGCACTCATCGCCCGCGAGGCGGGCGCGCTGATCCTCGGCCGCGACGACGCGACCGCGCCGGGCGAGCCGCTGCTCATCGGCGGCGCCCCGAGACTCGCAGAGGATCTGCGCAGCGCGATCACGGAGGCCTACGCGGCGCTCTGAAGGCCGCCGCGGCGCGCCTCCCCTGCGCTTCGGGAGGAAATCGCAGCTCGGGAGGGTCGCTTCGGCCGTTCTCCTCAGCCCGAGCTGCAAAGCTCCGCCCTATCCGCCGCTGGCTTCGGATCCGGGCGCGCCTGAACCGCCACCTCGGTGTCCGAAAACCGCGTGCCCCATTCCGGGGAGTACGTCAGAATCGAAGCATGCGCCCCGCCCAGACCCGAACGCCCCCCGCGTCGCCTCCCAGCGGCGCCGCCGGCGCCACGCAGGTCACACCGGAGCACGACGGCGACCCCGGAGCCTCGCTCCCGCTCGACAGCACCCCCGGAGCCTCGCTCCCGCTCGATGGCACCCCCGGAGCCTCGTTCCCGCTCGACTTCGACGTCTGCTATCGGGCGATCGCCGGGCGCGATCCACGCTGGGACGGCCGCGTCTTCCTGGGCGTCTCGAGCACCCGGATCTACTGCCGCCCCTCGTGCCCCGCCCGCAAGCCCAAACCGCAGAACTGCCGCTTCTTCGCGAGCGCCGCGGCCTGCGTCGCCGCGGGATTCCGGGCCTGCAAGCGCTGCCGCCCGGACGCGATCCCCGGCACCCGCGACTGGGACGCCCGCGGCGACCTCGCCGCCCGAGCGGTGCGCCGCATCCGCGACGGAGCCGTCGACTCCGTCGGCGTCACCGGATTGGCGCGCGAGCTCGCGGTCAGCGAGCGGCACCTGCGGCGGGTGCTGATCGCCGAGGTCGGCGCGAGTCCGTTGCAGCTCGCCCGAACCCGGCGGGCGCACGCCGCCCGCACCCTCATCGACCAGACCGATCTGCCGCTCGCCGACATCGCGTTCGCCGCCGGCTTCGGCAGCCTGCGGCAGTTCGGCGACACCATGCGGGAGGAATTCGGCGACGCGCCCTCGCGACTGCCGCGGAACGGGCGCGGAGCCCGGACGTCCGTCTCGCCGGGCGGTTCGGCCGCCGACCCCGCTTCGGACGAGCGGCCCCGGCTCGCGCTGCAGCTCCGGGGCCGCGCGCCCTACGACGTCGCGGGGATGCGGGCGTTCCTCGTCGCGCACGCGATCCCCGGCCGCGACGCGGTCGAGTGCCGCGGCCGCGAGGCTGCTCGAGCTCGCAGTCGCGACGCGGCTCCAATTCGCAGTCGCGACGCGGTCGGAGCGGATCCGCTCGCCCCGACCGCTCATGCGATCGATGTGCCCGGTGGCACCGCGACCGCCGAGATCGGGTGGGAGGCGGTCCGGGAGGAGCGGGGAACGGTCGCGATCCCGGTCGCGCTGACGCTTCCGATCCTCGCCGACACGATGCCCGCGATCGCGACGGTGCGCCGACTGCTCGATCTCGATGCGGATCCCGCGCAGATCGGCGGGGCGCTCGGCCCCGATCCCCGGCTCGCCCCGCTCCTGAGCCGGCGACCGGGCCTGCGCCTGCCCGGAGCCCGGAACCCTCAGGAGTTCGCGCTCGGCACCGTGCTCGGGCAGCAGGTCTCCCTCGCCGCGGCGCGCACGCTGCAGGGTCGGCTCGCCGAGGCGTTCTCCGTCGCCCCTCCCCCGGGATCGGCCTCCGAGTTCCGTCCGGCGCCCGATGCGGCCGGGATCGCGGACACCGACCCCGCCGAGCTCCGCGAGCGTCTCGGGCTGACGAGGGCGCGGGCTGAGACGCTGCGGGACGTGGCTCGAGCACTGGCGACGGGGCTGGATCTCGGCCCGGGCGCCGACCGCGGGCACGCCCGCGCCGAACTCGCCGCTCTCCGCGGCATCGGACCGTGGTCGGTCGAGCTCATCGCCATGCGCGCCCTCGGGGACCCCGACGCCTTCCCCGCGGGCGATCTGATCCTGCGCCGCGCCCTCGGTGCGCGCACGGATCGAGAGACCCGCTCGCTGGCCGAGGCCTGGCGCCCCTTCCGCGGCTACGCCACCCAGCATCTGTGGGCAGACTTCCTCGCCGCCCAGGCCGCCGCGACCGCCTCGCGATCCGTTCCCCACCCCACACACGCACCAGGAGCACGCCCATGACCCGAGCACCCCTCGTCCGCACGAGCACGACCATCGCCGGCGCCGTCTTCCAGACGCTCGTCACCCCCGAGGACGGCGTGATCCGCGCCGCCGGCTTCGTCTCCGCGGATCGCGGGCACACCGAGCACGCCCAAGCCGACCCCGAGCGGCGCCTGGCGCAGCTCGATCCGGCGCTGGCCGCGCGCGGAGTGACGGAGGAGTCGACCGAGGCCGCGGTCCGTGCCGTCGCCGATGCGCTGCACGCCTATGCTGCGGGCGAGCTCGACGCGATCGACGCGCTGCCGGTCGCGCAGCCCGAGACCCCCTTCCGCGGGGAGGTGTGGAAGGCCCTGCGCCGGGTGCCCGCGGGCGGGACCGTCAGCTACACGGAGCTGGCCGCCCTCTCCGGGCGCCCCTCCGCGGTGCGCGCCGCGGCCTCGGCCTGCGCGAACAACCTCGTGCCGCTGATCGTGCCCTGCCACCGCATCGTGCGCACGGACGGCGGGCTCGGCGGATACCTCTTCGGCACCGAGCTCAAGCGGCGCCTGCTCGCGCACGAGGGCGTGCGCGGGGTGAGTGGGACCGCCTTGCGGTGAGCGGGGCGCGGCCCAGCGGTTTTCCGAGCATCGGCCGCGACTCGTCGGGGGTCCTGCTCTGCGAGGAAAATCGGTGGGCCGCGCTCCGCTCGCCTCACGCTGGGGAAAGACCCCGCTCCGCGAGCACCCTACGGAACCCGGCGGTACGCGAGGTCGCGGATCGCGCGCCCCTGATCGATGCCCTTCTGCTCGAAGGCGGTCAGCGCGCGGCCCTCGAACCTCGGCGCCCACTCCCCCTCGAAGTCGCGCTCGAAACCCTCGGCGGCGTCGAGCACCTCGCGCATCTGCTCGGCGTAGTCCTCCCAGTCGGTCGCGAGCCGGACCACGCCCCCGGACCGCAGCGCACGCGCCGCCACCCGGGTGAAATCGTCCGAGACGAGGCGACGCTTCGTGTGCCGCGACTTCGCCCAGGGGTCGGGGAAGAACACCCAGAGCTCGTCGACCGCGCCCGGCGGGAGCGCTCGCTCGAGCACCTCGGGCGCGTTCGCCTCGATCATGCGCAGGTTCGTCGTCTCCGCCCATTCGGCGCGGATCATCGTGCGGGCGAGGCCGGCGCGGAAGACCTCGATCGCCAGGAAGTCGCGATCCCGGTGCTCGGCGGCGGCGTGCACGATCGCGTGCCCCTGCCCCGATCCGATCTCCACGGTGAGCGGCGCCGCACGGCCGAACACCTCGGCGGGATCGATCCTCGCCTCCTCGGCGACGCTCGTCACCCCGTGTTCGCGCGGCAGCTCGAGCAGATAGCGGGGGCGGAGCTCCTCCCACGCGCGCTCCTGCGAGGGGGTCATGCGTCCGCTGCGGCGCACGAACGAGAGCGGGCGCTCGCGGAACACGCGCGGTTCGGTCATCAGGCCAGCCTACTGGGCGAACGGCGAGTTGAATAAGATGGGCGCATGACGCGACGGATCCTGCTGGTGAACGGCCCGAATCTCAACCTGCTCGGCAGCCGCGAGCCCGAGGTGTACGGCGGCGACACCCTGGAGGACGTCGTCGCCCTCGCGGAGCGCACCGCAGCCGGGCTCGGCTTCGAGCTGCGGGCCGTGCAGAGCAACCACGAGGGTGTCCTGATCGACGCCATCCACGACGCCCGCACCGGCACCGACGCGGAGGCGGAGGCGGAGGCGATCGTCATCAATCCGGGCGCCTTCACGCACACCTCGATCGCGCTGCGCGACGCGCTCTCGGGGGTGGCCCTGCCCGTGGCCGAGGTGCACCTGAGCAATGTGCACGCGCGCGAGGAGTTCCGGCACCGCTCCTACATCTCGCCCGTCGCGGCGTTCGTCATCGCGGGCGCGGGGATCCAGGGCTACGAGTTCGCGGTGCGCCGCCTCGCCGCGATCCTCGGCTGAGCCTCCGCGCGCCCGTCCGCCGCTTTCGGGCGTGCGACGAGCGTGCCCCGAGGCCGCGGGCGCACCCCGAAACCACCGCGGTTTCGAGGTACGCCCGTGCGCATCATCACGGCGCCGTCGGGAAGATGTCGAACAGGCTCGGATCGTGCGCGTGGACGATCACCGCGAACACCACCGCGTCGAAGAGCAGGTGCACGGTCACGACGTAGGCGAGCGACTTCGTGCGCAGGAAGATGTAGCCCTGCGCGAGCGCGAACGGGATCGTGAGCAGCGGCCCCCACGACCGGTAGCCGAGCTCCCACAGGAACGAGACGAACACGATCGCCTGCAGCAGGTTGGCGAGCCACGCCGGGAAGTGCCGCAGCAGCACGGCGAACACGGTGCAGATGAAGAACAGCTCGTCCCAGATGCCCACCGCGCCGACGCCGACGAAGAGACGGGCGATGAGATCCGGGGTGTCGACGACGGGCCAGTTCTGGTAGACGCCCGAGGCGATGAAGTAGAAGGGCAGGATCACCCAGGCGAGCACGAGGACGGCCGCCAGCCACGTCCAGTGCCAGGCGCCCCAGCGCCCGCCGCCCCGCCACGGGAAGGAGGTGGCGCGATCCCGGTAGACGAACCGCGAGACCAGGTAGGGCACGAGCACCGCGCCGCCGAGCGCCAGCGTGAACCGCACCATCGCCCAGTTGTCGAGCTCGGCGGCGAGCGGGATCGAGCGCACGATCACGAGCCCGATCGCCACGAGGGAGAGATCGCGCAGCAGGGACGGCGTGCGTCGCGCCTCCGCGCCCGGGCGCAGGAGCGCGCCGCCTCCCTCAGCGGCGAAGGCGATGGCGAGCCCGGCGACGAGCAGACCGGCCCCGAGCCAGACGATCTCGAGGACGAAGAACGCCGGTGCGGCCAGCATCGTGAGCGTCGCCGCGACGAGCGCCCAGGGTCGCACACGGGCCTCGGTTCGCTGCGTCTCCATCTGACCAGGGTATCTGGCGGTTGCTCGCCGCCGAGGGCGCCATGAGCGCAGATCCGCCGCCGCGCGCGATTCTCGGCGGAGCTGCGCTCACGGCGGCGGTCTCAGTCCGAATGCGTCTCGTCGGGGAGCGCCAGCCCCTCGAACGGAGCGGCCCGGCGCACGAACTCGTCGCGGTCGCGCTCGCGCACGGCGGTGGCGCCGGCGAACAGTTCGATGCCGGCGGGCAGCCAACCGTACTCCTCCGCGTCCCGGCGCAGCCCCTCGTCGAGGGTCAGGTCGAAGACCGAGATGTCCAGCCATTCCGTCCCGGTGCCGTGAAAGGTCGCCGAGCGCATCGACCCGGCCCACGCCGGATCGCACGCGTCCTCTTCTCGGGTGCTGTCGCAGTCGTCGGCTCGGCGCGGGAGGCCGTGCCGTTCGGCGACTTCCTCGGCTGCGTCGAGCACCCGATCCCAGTCGTGCTCCGGGATCGTGACGTCGGCCTGCCAGACGGGCGAGTTGTAGAGGAGCAGCATCGAGCCCCCTCCGTATCCGTTCCCGCCCGTCGGGAACCAGTTCCCCTCATCGGGATCCTGCCTCAGACTCCACGAGAACGGCCCGGGGCCGCCGTCGAGCTCGGCGTCGATGGCCGTTTTCAGATCGTTCATGAGCGGGGTCACGCGCGCCTCGGTCTCCTCGACGGTGGGGCTCGCGAGCACCGCGTCCGCCTCGATGCCGGCGGACGCCGGGTAGTCGGCCCAGTCGACCGTGACCGTCCGCCCCGCCTCGTCCCGGTAGCTCGTGGTGGGCGAGGAGGCGCATGATCCCGCCGTCAGGGCGAGCAGCAGCGCGATCGGGAGCACGGTCGCGGCCCGTGCGGCCCTCCCGGGCGCGCGGCTCATCGCCGTCGCCCGTCGGCACCGACCGGCGCGCGAGGCGCGGAGGCGACGAAGCAGGCCAGCCCGAGGACCGCATAGGCGCCGCCGATCCACCAGAAGAGGAGCATCAGCAGACTCTCGCCGAACAGCGTGAGGACCATCACCGCGGCGCCGACCGCCGCGGTGAGCAGGTAGCCCCAGCGCAGCCCCAGCGTGCAGAGGATCGCGAGCCCGATCACGAGCCCGATCACCGCGACCGTGCCCCAGGCGAAGAGGATCGCGCCGCTCGCGAGGCCCGCGATCGCCAGCAGGGCCGGAATGACGAGCACGACGCCGAGCAGGATCCGCCAGCCCCGCGCGGCGGTCAGGTTCAGCCCGCGGCCGACGCGCCAGGGCACGATCGCGGCGGCCCAGAGCGCTGCGGCGAGCGGGGCGTAGAAGCCGCCGACCGAGAGGATCGCGACGACGCAGAGTCCGGTCACCGCGATCGCGGCTGCGAATACCACCGGGCGCCGGGCGGAGCGGGGCAGCACGAACGGCAGCGCGGCGAGCACCGCGGGGATGAGCGCGAGCACGGCGGCGCCCGGTCCGTACTGCTCGACCAGCGTCTGCGTGGTGGGCAGCAGCCCCCCGCCCTCGTCCGACGCGAGCCCCTCGTCGTCCATCCGGTAGGAGGGCAGGAGGAAGGCGATGAAGACGCCCGTCAGCATCCCGATGAACACCGAGGCCCAGCCGAGCGTCTTGGCCGCGCGCTCCTCGCCGACCGCGGCGTCGGCCGACAGCGCGAGCTCGTCGCGGTACTGCTGCGCCACGGCATCCGCCGGCCCGAGCGCCCGCAGGATCTCGTCGATCTGGCGCCCCTCGTCGCGGGCGTCGACGATGTGCGCGCGCACATCGTCGAGAGCGGCCTCGCGCACCGCCGCCGGCGCTCCCGCCAGCACGCGGTCGAGCCTGTGCAGGTAGTGGTCGGCCTGCTCGGGCAAGTGGTCGTTCATCGTGATTCCTCCTCGAGTAGTCGGTCCACCTGGCCCGAGATGCCGTTCCAGACGCCTGCGAAGACCCGGAGCTGCTCGAGTCCCGCAGCCGTGACCGCGTAGTACCTGCGGGCGCGGGCGCCCTCGGCGTGCTCCCACCGGGTCTCGACCGCTCCGGCCTCACGCATGCGGGCGAGCAGCGGGTAGAGGCTGCCCTCGCTCGCGCTCAGCCCGCGGGACGTCAGCTCGTTCGCGAGTTCGAGCCCGTACATGTCCCGCCGCGCGAGCAGCGCGATGACGCAGAACTCCAGCACGCCCTTGCGCAGGTTCGTCGCGATGCGGTCACCGGGTTCGTCCATACTCCGACTATACCTTGCATTGCAAGTATTGCAATGCATGACACCTCGACTGCTGGCGAGGCGCCGGGCGAGACGCGCGGGCGGCGAGTGGGACCCGTCTTCGCGAGAGCAACGCTGTCGGACTGCAGATCGCCGCCCCACTTGCGAATGACGGTCCCGCTCGCGGACGGGAGGGCGGCGGGAGCGGGGCGGCGCGACAGGGGGCGTCGGGGCGCGGCCGGTGCGGGATCAGGATCTGAGAGGTCCGATGTCGGCGACCCGCGCTACGCTTCTCACATGAGCGACGCAGCAGGCACGCACCCGGCCGACTCCCACGACCGGATCCGGGTCTCGGGCGCCCGGGAGCACAATCTGAAGGACGTGTCGGTCGAGATCCCGAAGCGTCGCCTCACCGTGTTCACCGGGGTCTCGGGATCGGGCAAGAGCTCGCTCGTCTTCGGCACGATCGCGGCCGAGTCGCAGCGACTCATCAACGAGACCTACAGCGCGTTCGTGCAGGGCTTCATGCCCTCGCAGGCCCGGCCGGACGTCGACGTGCTCGAGGGCCTGACCACCGCGATCATCGTCGACCAGGAGCGCATGGGGGCCAACCCCCGGTCCACGGTGGGCACGGCCACCGATGTCAACGCGATGCTCCGGATCGTGTTCTCGCGCCTCGGGGAACCGAGGATCGGCTCTCCGAACGCCTTCTCCTTCAACGTCGCCTCCGTGAGCGGGGCCGGGGCGGTGACGCTCGAGAAGGGCGGGCGGACGATCAAGGAGCGGCGCAGCTTCGAGGTCCTGGGCGGCATGTGCCCGAACTGCGAGGGGCGCGGCGCGGTGAGCGATTTCGCGCTCGACGAGCTCTACGACGCCGACAAGTCGCTGGCCGAGGGCGCGCTCAAGGTGCCGGGCTTCAGCATGGACGGGTGGTACGGACGGCTCTTCGGCGCGATGCTGCCGATGGAGAAGCGGCTGGGCGACTTCACGGAGAAGGAGCTGACGGATCTGCTCTACAAGGAGCCCGTCAAGATCAAGGTCGACGGGACGAACCTCACCTACGAGGGCCTGATCCCGCGGATCCAGAAGTCGATGCTCTCGAAGGACCGCGAGGCGATGCAGCCGCACATCCGGGCCTTCGTGGACCGGGCGATCGTGTTCCGCACCTGCCCGGACTGCGGCGGCACCCGGCTGAACGACACGGCGCGGTCCTCCACGATCGCCGGGCGATCGATCGCCGATGTCTGCGCGCTGCAGATCTCCGACCTCGCCGACTGGGTGCGCGGCCTGGAGGCGCCCGGCATGGGCCCGCTGCTGGCCAAGCTCTCCGACACGCTCGACTCCTTCGTGCGGATCGGGCTCGGCTACCTCTCGCTCGACCGGCCGACCGGCACGCTCTCGGGCGGAGAATCGCAGCGGACGAAGATGATCCGGCACCTCGGCTCGCCGATCACCGACGCCACGTATGTCTTCGACGAGCCGTCGATCGGCCTGCACCCGCACGACATCCGCCGGATGAACCAGCTGCTGCTGCAGCTGCGCGACAAGGGCAACACGGTGCTCGTCGTCGAGCACAAGCCGGAGATGATCGCGATCGCCGACCACGTGGTCGACCTCGGGCCGGGCGCGGGCGCCCAGGGCGGCGAGATCCGCTTCGAGGGGACCGTCGAGGGGCTGCGCGGCTCGGAGACGCTCACCGGCCGGCACCTCGACGACCGCGCGCGGCTCAAGAGCTCGGTGCGCGAGGCGAACGGGACGATCGAGGTGCGCGGCGCCGACCGGCATAATCTGCGCGGTGCTGACGGGCACGGTGTCGACGTCGACCTGCCGCTCGGCGTGCTCTGCGCCGTGACCGGCGTGGCCGGGTCCGGCAAGACCTCGCTCATCCACGGCTACGTCTCCGGGCGCGAGGGCGTCGTCGCGGTCGACCAGGGCGCCATCAAGGGATCGCGCCGTTCGAACCCCGCGACCTATACGGGACTGCTCGACCCGGTGCGCACCGCGTTCGCCAAGGCCAACGGCGTGAAGCCCGCGCTCTTCAGTGCGAACTCCGAGGGCGCCTGTCCCGAGTGCAAGGGCGCCGGGACGATCTACACCGATCTCGGGATGATGGCGACCGTCGAGAGCGTCTGCGAGGTGTGCGAGGGTAAGCGCTTCGCAGCCGAGGTGCTCGACTACACCCTCGGCGGCAGGAACATCGCGGAGGTGCTCGACCTCAGCATGTCGGAGGCGCGCGAGTTCTTCGGGGGCTCCGAGTCGAAGGTGCCGAAGGCCGCGAAGATCCTCGACCGGCTCATCGACGTCGGCCTCGGATATCTCACGCTCGGCCAGCCGCTCTCGACGCTCTCGGGCGGAGAGCGGCAGCGGCTGAAACTCGCCATCCACATCCTGGAGGACGCGGAGATCTACGTGCTCGACGAGCCGACGACGGGCCTGCACCTCGCCGACGTGGAGCAACTGCTCGCGCTGCTCGACCGTCTGGTCGACGAGGGCAGGAGCGTGATCGTGATCGAGCACCACCAGGCGGTCATGGCCCACGCCGACTGGATCGTCGACCTCGGTCCTGGGGCCGGCCAGCAGGGCGGCCGCGTCGTATTCGAGGGCACGCCCGCGGAGTTGGTGGCCGACCGCTCGACGCTCACGGGCGAGCACCTGGCCGAGTACGTCGCGCAGTAGGGCTCGAGCGGCACTGCCCCGGACCCGTGTCGGCCGAGTCCGCTACGATCGATCGCGAGGCGAGGAGTGCGCGCGACCGTGAACACCGGAAGAGACCCCCGTGCGCACACAGGAACGAGCGCCGGCGCCACCGGGGAAGAGACCGTCGATTGGCGGCACGATCGTCGGCCCATCCGAGCGATCGGCGTGTTCCAGGACGCGGTGATCGACGAGCAGAGCTGGCCGGTCACGGTGCCCGCGGTCGGCGCTTTCCTCGAGGTCGCGCGCGCGGGGGCGCCCTTCGGGGGCTGGGAGTTCGGTCCGGGGGTGACGTTCCTGGTCGGCGAGAACGGCTCCGGCAAGTCGACCCTGATCGAGGGAATCGCGGAGGCGGTCGGGCTGCCGCCCGAGGGCGGCAGCCGCAATGGGGGCGCGAGAACGAGATCGACCGAATCGCCGCTGGGCGGATGGCTGAAGATCGTCCGCGGACCGATGGGGGCGAAGGGCGGATTCTTCCTGCGCGCGGAGACGATGCACCAGTACTTCTCGTGGCTCGAGGACGGACTGGAGTGGAACGAGTCCCATCCCGATGCCCGCCTGCATCGACTCAGCCACGGCGAGTCGTTCAACGACCTGCTCGACCGGAAGATCGATCACGAGCGATTCGAGATCGGGCTGGCGCTGCTGGACGAGCCGGAGGCCGCGCTCTCCTTCGGCTCGATCCTGCGCTGGCTCGCCGCGCTCGACCGGATGCGCTCACGGGGGACGCAGGTGATCTGCGCGACCCACTCGCCGATCCTCGCCTCCCTGCCGGGTGCGACGATCCTCGAACTCGGCGAGTGGGGCATCCGCACCGCGGCGTGGGAGGATCTCGAACTGGTGCAGCACCACCGCGGCTACCTGCAGGCTCCCGAGCGGTATCTGCGCCACCTCTTAGCGGGCCGAGACGGGTCGTGAGGCGCCTGCGGCGGGACGAGCCGCGGGCCCCGTCGCGTCCTACTCGCCGGCCTCCGGCGGGACCGCCGTCCGCGGCGCCTCGGGGAGCTCGTTCAGGGCCCGGATCAGGCGGTGCAGCTCGCCGACGGCGCGCTGGCGCGGGACGAGGACGATGCGCTCGAGATCCAACGCGTCGGAATCGGAGCGCTCCGCGGGGAACGGCTCGGTGCGCTCGATCCGGCCCCGCTCGAGCACGCCGCCGAACCGCTCGTTCAGCGCCTCCAGCGCATGGTCGTCGGGCGCGGTGCGCATGCGCAGCACGAGCTGCTCCCCGAACCATCGCAGCGAGACGTAGTTGCGCCAGAACCCGGTGATCTCCGCCACGGCGTCGTCGACGGAATCGGTGATGAGCACCCGATCCAGATCGCCGGCGGTGATCATGCCCGTGCGCTCGAGCTCCCCGGTGACGAAGGTCTCGAAGCCGCGCCAGAACGTTCCGCCGGGCTGATCCAGCAGCACGATCGGCACCGGCACCATCTTGCCCGTCTGCTGCAGCGTGAGCAGTTCGAAGGTCTCGTCCATGGTGCCGAAACCGCCCGGCAGGCAGATGAAGCCGAGCGACTCCTTCACCAGCATCAGCTTGCGGGTGAAGAAGTACTTCATCGAGACCAGTCGGTCGCCGGCCGCGATCTGCGCGCCGGGTCGCTCCTCGAACGGCAGACGGATCGAGACGCCGAGCGAGTTCGCCTCGCCGGCGCCTATGGCGGCGGCCTCCATGATGCCGGGCCCGGCGCCGGTCACCACCATCCAGCCCTGCTCCGAGAGCTCGCGCGAGGCGCGCTCGGCCTGCTGCGAACGGGGATCGTCGGCGGGCGTGCGGGCCGAGCCGAAGATGGTCACCTTCGGGACGTCGGCGAACGGCGCGAAGAGGCGGAACGCCAGACGCATCTCCTCGAGCGCCGCCGCGCTGATCTTGAGGTTCAGCCGCGTCGCCCCGTCGTGCCCGAGCCCGAGCCCGGCGGCCACGATCCGCTTGATCAGACCGCGTTGCGAGGCGATGCCCGCCTCGGCGATGAGTTCGTCCAGCAGGGCGCCGAGCGCGTCGTCATCGGGACGATTCTCCATGACCCCAAGTCTACGGGTCCGCCGATGGATCTTCGCTGGGCCGGGCGTGCCCACCTCCGAGCCATGACTCGTGGGACACGCTCGCACCCGCCCTGCCGGCTCGACCGCCGCGGCCGACTTCTACGACGAATGAACAGCGCGGAACACGGGCTGCGCGACTCCGCGCGGTCACGACCGGCACGCGACAGGTCAATCGCTCCGGCAGGCTCACGGCTGCCGAACGCGTTGCCAATGAACACAGTTGGGGGTATGGTCACGGTAACTCCAAGCGACAGAGGCCAAATGGCAGCAACCCCGACAAGACCCGCAGCCGGGAGCAGCGGATCAGAATGCCCGGGCGGGGTACGACGCCGGTGGACGGCGTCCGATGAGACGACTTGAGATCTTGCGATTCGTGAATGTGAGGCCACCTGAGATGAAGCAACGAGTTCGACCTCGCGCACGGGCTTCGGCCGCCGAGTTCGTCCGGTCCGGGGCAACCACGAGGAAGAAGGGCGCGAGGACGTTCCCAGCGCTTCTCCTCGCACTCGTCCTGGCGGTCAGCGGCGGACCGGTAGCTCACGCAGACTACTACTCCGGTGGCATGCCGACTCGCACGTTCGGAGTGCGGTACAGCGACGTCAGTTCCACCTGGAAGTCCTACTTCGACGCGGGCAGGTCTCGCTGGAACAGCGCCGGCATCGGGGTGGATATCTCGAAGAACCCGGACACCAGTTCGAAGATCACTGCAGGGGAATACTCGGGAAGCTGGCTCGGCCTGTATGCGCCCTGGGAGACCTCCACCGGGAAACGGGTGTTCACGATCAGAATCAATTCCCGAACTATTGCGGCGCATTCGGGCGGCAACTACGGCACCTGGTTCATGGGCACCGCCACCCACGAGTTCGGTCACGCGTTGAGTCTCGATGACGACCCGAGGACCACACGGCCGTCGCTCATGCATCACTCGCGCGACCGCAACACGGTGGTCCGCCCCACGGCCTACGACAAAGAAGAAGTGCTGAGGATCTACTGATGAGAACGAGAACGATGAAGGCCTTCGCCCTGCCGATGTCGGCCCTGGCGCTCGCGGCGCTCCTCAGCTCGTGCGCGACCACAGTCGTTCCGGCAGAGCAACGGACGGACCCGACCGGGTCGGCCGAGGAAGCATCTCCCCGGTCGTCCGACTTGGCCCCCACCGCTGATTGGCTGAGCTATGCCGGTCCGAAGGAAGTGGCGCAGGACGCCGATGTGGTCATCGTGGCGAAGTATGTCGACGAACACCGCGACACCCTGTACCCGGATGTCTCGGCCGGCGGGGATCCGGAGACCAACCCGCAGCACGGACTCTCCGAAGAGGAGCTCGAGCGTGCACGAGAGGACGGCGCGATCCCGCTGAACGTCAGCCGGGTCGAGGTGACCGAGGTGCTCAAGGGAGGAGCGAAGGCCGGACAGACCCTCGAAATCGCCCAGATCGCAACCGAAATCGACGGCGAATTGGTCCCGGAGTCGAGCACCACCCTGCTGAAGGACGTCGAATCCGAGCTGCTGCTGCTCTTCCTGGCCGAGTATGACGATGCCCCCTACGATCTGCTCAATCCTACGGAGGCGCTCTACGAGCTTGACCAGGACGGCACACTGCGCTCGTTCAGCGATCAGCCCGGGTTCCAGGTCGGCACTCTGCGAGAACTACGCGCGGAAATCGCGAGATGAGCACGCCGGGCAGAGCAACCGGAGCAGCTCCGCCTCGACGCGTGCAGCCGGATGATGATCGGCCCCGAACTCGACCATCCTGCCCTCGAAGGGTGCATCGCGAAGGCCCTGTGCGGAGGTGAGGCCGCAGGGAGATCGCCGGTGGATCGCAGGGAACCACTAGGCTGAAACGCATGCCAGCACGGCACACGCGCATCGCGCCGCAGAGCTCCCACGGCCAGCTCGCCGCCGCGCTCTCCGCGCTGCGCACCGAGTTCTCGCTCCCCGCGGGATTCCCGTCCGGCGCGGAGCAGGAGGCGCGCACTGCCGCTCCGGCCGCTCCGGAGCTCGATCTGCGCGACCTCCCCTTCCTCACACTCGACCCCGTCGGCTCCCGCGATCTCGACCAGGCCTTCCATCTCGAACGGCGCGGCGGATCCGCCGGATTCCTCGTGCGCTACGCGATCGCCGACGTGCCGGGCTTCGTGCGCTCGGGCGGCGTGATCGACGGCGAGGCCCGGCTGCGCGGGCAGACCGTGTACCTCCCCGACGGCGCGGTGCCCCTGCATCCGAGGATCCTCAGCGAGGGCCGCGCCTCGCTGCTGCCGGGAGAGGATCGCACCGCCTACGTGTGGACGATCGCGCTCGACGAGGCGGGAGAGCAGACCGCGGTGCGCCTCGAGCGAGCCGCGATCCGATCCCGCGCGCAACTCGACTATCCTCGCGCGCAGCAGGCGATCGAAGCGGGCTCGGCGGAAGGGCCGCTGGCGCTGCTGCGCGAGATCGGCGAGCTCCGCGTCGAGCGGGAACGAGCGCGCGGCGGGGCGAGCCTCAACATGCCAGAGGAGGAGATCGTGCGCGACGACGCGGGCTATCGCATCGAGCGCCGGTTCCCGCTCCTGGTCGAGGAGTGGAACGCCCAGCTCTCGCTGCTCGCCGGCATGTCGGCGGGCGCGATGATGCTCGAGGCCGGCATCGGGATCCTGCGCACCATGCCGCCGCCGAAGCCCGAGGCGCTCGACGCGTTCCGCACTCGGGTCGGCGCCCTCGGCGCACCCTGGGCGCCGGATACGAGCTACGGCGATTACCTCCGCTCGCTCGACCGGGAGGCGCCGCAGTCGCCGGCGGTGCTGCAGGCCGCGGCCTCGCTGTTCCGGGGCGCCGCCTACGCGGCCTTCGACGGCGAACCACCGGCGGAGAGCGCGCAGGCGGCGCTCGCCGCTCCCTACGCGCACGTGACGGCGCCGCTGCGGCGGCTCGTCGACCGCTGGGGCCTCGCCATCTGCGCGGCGATCAGCGCGGATCGCGCGGTACCCGAATGGGCGCGCGCGAGCCTGGCCGAGCTGCCCGCGCTGATGCGCGGTTCGGGTGCCCGCGCCGCGCAGATCTCCTCGGCGGCGCTCGATCGGGTCGAGGCGGCCCTGCTGCGCGACCGCGTGGGCGAGCGCTTCACCGCGGTGGTGCTTGAGGCGGGCAAACGCGCGCGGATCCAGATCGCCGAGCCTCCCGTCACGGCCCACTGCGCGGGCGATGGCCTCGTCGCGGGCGAGCGGGTCCGCGTGCGGGTGGTGCGCGCCGACGTGCCCTCCGGAGAACTCGAGCTCGCCGTGGCATAGGCCGCCGGGCACGACCCGCGATCCGAGGGCGGCCGGAGAGCGGCGAGGCTCAGACGGTGACGACCTCGGGGGCGCCGGTGCCGGCCTCATGGCCCATCTCGTCGGCGATCCGGTTGGCCTCGGCGATGAGCGTCGCCACGATCTCCGACTCGGGCACCGTCTTGATGACCTCGCCCTTCACGAAGATCTGCCCCTTGCCGTTGCCGCTGGCGACGCCCAGATCCGCTTCGCGCGCTTCGCCAGGCCCGTTGACCACGCAGCCCATCACGGCGACGCGCAGCGGCACGCTCATGCCCTCGAGGCCGGCCGTGACCTCGTCGGCGAGGGTGTAGACGTCGACCTGCGCACGCCCGCACGAGGGGCAGGAGACGATCTCGAGCTTGCGCTCGCGCAGGTTGAGCGATTGCAGGATCTGCAGGCCGACCTTCACCTCCTCGACGGGCGGCGCCGAGAGCGAGACGCGGATCGTGTCGCCGATGCCCTCGCCGAGCAGGATCCCGAACGCGGTGGCGCTCTTGATCGTGCCCTGGAAGGCCGGACCGGCCTCGGTCACCCCGAGGTGCAGCGGCCAGTCGCCGCGCTCGGCGAGCTGCCGGTAGGCCTTGACCATCACGATGGGGTCGTTGTGCTTCACCGAGATCTTGAAGTCGTGGAAGCCGTGCTCCTCGAACAGCGACGCCTCCCAGACCGCGCTCTCCACGAGCGCCTCGGCGGTCGGCTTGCCGTACTTCTCGAGGAGCCGGCGATCCAGCGAACCGGCGTTCACGCCGATCCGGATCGACACGCCGGCGGCCGCGGCGCGCTTCGCGATCTCGCCCACCTGATCGTCGAACTTGCGGATGTTGCCCGGGTTCACCCGGACCGCGGCGCAGCCGGCGTCGATCGCGGCGTAGACGTAGTTCGGCTGGAAGTGGATGTCGGCGATCACCGGGATCTGGCTCTTCATGGCGATGATCGGCAGCGCCTCGGCGTCGTCGCGGCTGGGGCAGGCCACGCGCACGATGTCGCAGCCCGCCGCCGTGAGCTCGGCGATCTGCTGGAGCGTGGCGTTGATCTCGGTGGTCGGGGTGGTCGTCATCGACTGCACCGACACGGGCGCGGTGCCGCCGACGGTCACCGAGCCCACCCTGATCTCGCGCGACTTGCGTCGCGGAGCGAGCACCTCGGGAATCTTCGGCATTCCAAGATTGATTGCGGCCACGCCGCGAGTCTACCCGCCGAGCCTGGGGATACGGATCAGCCGAGCAGGCTCACCGGTTTGACCAGGTCCGCGTAGATGAGCAGCAGACTCATGGCGCCGAGCACGATAACCACGGCGAAGGTGATCGGCACCATGCGCGCCGTGTCGACGGGTCCCGGATCCGGTTTGCGGCGGATCCTGGCCCAGCCCCTCCGCAGCCACTCGTAGAGCGCGCCCGCGACGTGTCCGCCGTCGAGCGGCATGAGGGGCAGGAGGTTGAACACGAAGAGGGCGACGTTCAGCGAGCCGAGCAGGCTGAGCATGCTCTGCGCGCGGGCCGTCACCGGCGCTTCCTCCATGCTGGCGATCTCGCCCGCGATGCGGCCGACGCCGACGACGCTGATCGGGCCGTTCGGGTCGCGCTCCTCGGCGCCGAACGCGGCGTTCCAGACGTCGACCATCCGCTGCGGGAGACCGAGGATCACTCCGACCATCTGCCCGACGCTGTCGCCGACGAAGACCGGCACCTCGGTGATCGGCTGCTGGACGATCTCCGACGCGGGGACGACCCCGATCATGCCGACGGTCTCGACCACCGGCTCCCCGTCCGCCCCCTTCACCGTGTTGCCGCGGTCGTCGACCGCCCACCTCTGATTCTCCGCCGGAGTCACCGTGAGCATGAGCTGGGCCCCGTCGCGCTCGACCAGGAGATCGAGTGGGACGCCGGGGGCGGCGCTGATCGTGTCGCGGATCTGCTTCCACTCGGTGATCTCCTGGCCGCCGATGGCGACGATCCGATCCCCCGGCTGCAGACCGGCCGCAGCTCCCGGCGCCGGCGGGTCGGTCGCGCCGCAGGTCTCGGCGTCGCTGGAGGCGGGGATCAGGCATTCGCTCACGGCCGCGATGGACGTGCCGTACTGCGGCACCCCGAACCCCATCAGCACGATGCCGAAGAACACGAAGGCCAGCACCAGGTTCATGAAGGGACCGCCGAGCATGATGACGATCTTCTTCCAAGGCGGAAGGCGGTAGAAGGCGCGGTGATCCTCGCCCGCCTCGATCGTCTCCGCGCTCGCCAGCCTCGCATCGTCCACCAGTCCCGCGAGGCCGCGAGGAACCGGGGAGTCCCGGGGGTCATCCTCGGCTCCGGCAGCTGAGCGGTCCGGGAAGCCCGAGAGGCCGTCGGAGCCGACCGGCTCCTGGTCCGTCCGTCCCTTCGCCGCGGGCAGCGCAGCGCCTTCCTGCACCACCGTGTTCAGGAAGCCGGTGGTGCTCGCCCGCGCGCGCTCCCCGTGCTTGCCCGGCGGGTACATCCCCGTCATCGCGATGTAGCCGCCCAGCGGGATCGCCTTCACCCCGTACTCGGTCTCGCCCTTGCGCCGCGACCACAGGGTCGGGCCGAAGCCGATCATGTACTGCGTGACCTTGACGCCGAAGAGCTTCGCGGGCAGCAGGTGCCCGATCTCGTGCAGCCCGATGGACAGGGCCACTCCGATCACGATGATCAGGATGCCGAGGATGTAGAGGAGGACTTCGGTCACCCGGAAAGGCTATCCCCACTTCTTCGGAGAACGCTGTTGGACGGGGCGCCGCTCACCGCGCGGTCCGACCCGACGAGGCTCTGCTCGCCGTCGTGCCCCGAGACCGCCCACGCACCGCGGGAAGACGGCGTCTTCGGGGTGCGCTCGCGACGAAGGGGGACACCGGTGGCGAAGGGAACCGCGGCGAGACGCGTCAGCCGAGATCCGCCCCGTTCGCGGCGGCGTACTCCCCGGCCGAGAGCAGCGGCCCCTCCTCGGTCACTGCGACGCGGAACAGCCAGGCGTCGCCGTACGGGTCGCTGTTGACGAGCGACGGATCGGCGACGACGGCGTCGTTGATCGCGACCACCTCCCCGCTGACCGGGGAGAAGAGCTCGGAGACCGACTTGGTCGATTCGATCTCGCCGCAGACCTGGCCCGCGGTGACGGTCGCCCCGGGTTCGGGCAGCTCGACATAGACCACGTCGCCCAGCGCGTCGGCGGCGACCCGGCTCACCCCGATCGTGGCCGGGGTCCGATCGTCGATCCACTCGTGCTCGACGGAGTAGCGGAGGGCGGGGTGCACGGTGCTCATGATGGTTCCTTATCGTGATGGGTGATGGGCGGTTGCGGATGATTCGCGGCGGCGCTTCGGATGCGAGGATCGCATCATCCGACCGGCTTCAATCGGTTCGGAAGAGCGAGCGAGCTCATGTCTCGCTCACCTCGATCGCCGGTAGAACGGCAGGGCGACCACCTCGAACGGCTCGCGACGCCCGCGCAGATCGACCTCGAGTGCGGTGCCCGGCGCGGTGAACGCCGGATCCACGAGCGCGAGGGCGATGGGAACGCCGAGGGTGGGGCTGGGCTGACCGCTCGTGACGCGGCCGATCTCGCGATCCCCGGCGAAGATCGGGTATCCGGCCCGGGGAGCCCGCCGGCCGGCGCCGCTCAGGCCGACGAGCGCCAGTGCCGGGCCGGCCGCCTTCGCGGCCTCCAGCGCGGCCCGGCCGACGAAGGTCTCCTCCTTCTCGAACGAGACGACCGGCCCGAGACCCGCGTCGAAGGGCGTGACCTCGGTGCTCAGTTCGTTGCCGTAGAGCGGCATGCCCGCTTCCAGGCGGAGCGAATCCCGCGCCGCGAGCCCCGCCGCGACCAGGCCGTGCGGCTCGCCAGCCGCCAGCAGGGCGGACCAGACCTCGCGCGCGCACGCGTTCGGAACGTAGAGCTCAAAACCGTCCTCGCCGGTGTACCCTGTGCGGGCGAGCAGCAGCTGGACGTCTGCGAGGCTGGTCTCGGCGATCGCGTAATAGGCCAGTTCGTCCACCAGCGCATGCCGGTTCGCGAGGCCCGACCCCCCGCCGATCAGCTCGTGCAGGATCGCGGCCGAGGCCGGCCCCTGCACCGCGATGAGGCTCGTCGCGGCGGTGGCGTCGCGCACCGCGACGTCGAAGCCCGCTCCCCGCTCGGCGAACGCGGCCGCGACCGCTGCCGTGTTCCCCGCGTTCGGAACGACCAGGTAGCGGTGCTCCGCGAGGCGATAGCCGATCAGGTCGTCGATGATCCCGCCCCGCTCGTCGACGATCAGGGAGTACTTGGCCTTCCCCACCCCGATCCGGGCCAGATCGCCGACCAGCGCGGTGTTGAGGAAGGCGCCGGCGTCCGGGCCTTCGATCCAGAGCTCACCCATGTGGGAGAGGTCGAAGAGTCCCGCGGTCTCGCGGACGGCGCGATGCTCGGCGAGCTCGCTGCCGTACCTGAGCGGCATGTCCCATCCGCCGAAGTCGGTGAAGGAGGCACCGAGTCTCTCGTGCTCCTGGTGCAGCGCAGTGGGTCGGGGGTCGGTCATGTTCACTCTCCAAACGCTTCAGTGGCTACGGCCCCTGAAGCAAGCTCGGTATCGGTTGGATCCGAAAGTCCGAGGACTTCCGGATCGAGTGGCGGGCAGGCGCACACCAGGTTCCGGTCTCCGAAGGCGCTGTCGATGCGGGCCACGGGAGGGAAGTACTTGTCGACGCGGAGGCGCGCGAGGGGGAACGCCGCCTGCTCCCGCGAGTAGGGCGCGCTCCACTCGTCGCTCACGACGGCCGCCGCGGGGTGCGGGGCGTTCCGGAGAGGAGAATCCTCGAGCGCGAAGCGTCCCGCCACGATCTCGTCGATCTCGCCCCGGATCGCGATCATCGCCTCGATGAAGCGCTCGATCTCCCCCAGGTCCTCGGACTCGGTCGGCTCCACCATGAGCGTCCCGGCGACCGGGAAGGCGAGCGTCGGGGCGTGGAAGCCGAAGTCGATGAGCCGCTTCGCCACGTCCTCCGCGGTGACGCCGCTGGCCGCGGTGAGCTCCCGCAGGTCCAGGATGCACTCGTGCGCGACGAGCCCCCGGTTGCCGCTGAAGAGCACCGGGAAGTGGTCGCGGAGCCTGGCGGCGATGTAGTTGGCGCTCAGCAGGGCGGTCTCGGTCGCCCGGGTGAGGCCATCGGCTCCCATCATCGCGATGTAGGCGTAGGAGATGGGCAGCACCCCGGCCGAGCCGAAGCGCGTGGCGGCGACCGGAACGCCCGCCGTCTCGGGGGCGCCGCCGGCGCCCGCGTCGGCGGAGGGTCCCTGGGGGTCGCCGGGGAGGTAGGGCAGCAGATGCTCGGCCACCGCGACCGGGCCGACTCCCGGCCCGCCGCCGCCGTGGGGGATCGCGAATGTCTTGTGCAGATTGAGATGCGAGACGTCTCCGCCGAAGCGGCCGGGCCGCGCGAGGCCGACGAGCGCATTCATGTTGGCGCCGTCGATGTAGACCTGCCCGCCCGCGGCGTGCACCTTCTCGCACACCTCGCGCACGTCCGCGTCGTAGACGCCGTAGGTCGAGGGATAGGTGATCATGATCGCGGCGAGCGCGTCGCGGTGCTCCGCGATCTTCGCGGCGAGATCGTCCGGGTCGATCTCCCCCGTCTCCGTGTTCGCGACCACCGTCACCCGCATGCCGGCCAGGACGGCCGAGGCCGCGTTCGTGCCGTGCGCGGACGCGGGGATGAGGCAGACGTCGCGCTGCGCGTCGCCGCGATCGAGGTGGTAGCGCCGGATGGCGAGCAGTCCCGCGTACTCCCCCTGCGAACCGGCGTTCGGCTGCAGGGAGACCCCGGCATAGCCGGTGATCTCGACGAGTCGGCGCTCGAGCTCGGCGATCAGCTCGCGCCAGCCGACCGTCTGATCCGCGGGCGCATAGGGGTGGATGCCCGCGAACTCCGGCCAGGAGATCGGCTCCATCTCGGCGGTCGAATTGAGCTTCATCGTGCAGGATCCGAGCGGGATCATGGTGCGGTCGAGCGCCAGGTCGCGGTCGGAGAGGCGGCGCAGATAGCGCAGCATCTGCGTCTCGCTGCGGATGGTCCGGAACGTCGGATGGGTGAGGTAGTCGCTCGTCCGGACTAAGGCGCTCGAAAGCAAAGCATCGCTTTGCGCGCCGTATGTCCCGATCCCGTCCTCGGGATCGGTTCGTAGGACAGGCACCCCGAGCGCCTCCGCCACGGCGGCCACAATCTCGTCGGTGGTCGTCTCGTCGGTCGAGATGCCGACCGTGTCGGCGTCGACGCGGCGCAGGTTCACGCCGGCGTCGGCCGCGGCGGAGATCACCTCATCGGCGCGCCCCGGTACCCGAGCCCAGACGGTGTCGAAGAACGACTCGTGCACGATCTCCACTCCGGCGTCGGTGAGCGACGCCGCGATCGTGCGCGCGTGGGCATGCGTGCGCTCGGCGATCCGCCGGAGGCCCTCCGGCCCGTGGTAGACGGCGTACATCGACGCCGTGACGGCCAGCAGCGCCTGCGCCGTGCAGATGTTGCTCGTCGCCTTCTCGCGGCGGATGTGCTGTTCGCGGGTCTGCAGCGCGAGCCGGTACGCGGGGACGCCCCGGGCGTCCTTCGACACCCCGACCAGTCGGCCCGGCAGGGCGCGTTCGAGGCCCTGCCGCACCGCCAGGTAGGCGGCGTGCGGCCCGCCGAAGAAGAGCGGCACGCCGAAGCGCTGCGTGCTGCCGACCGCCACGTCGGCGCCCTGCTCGCCGGGGGGCACGATCAGGGTCAGCGCCAGCAGGTCGGCGACCACGGTGACCAGCGCACCCCGGTCCCTGGCCTCGGCGATGATCGCGGTCTGATCCGCCACCCGCCCGCTGTTGCCGGGCTGCTGCAGCACGATGCCCGAGACATCGCCCTCGGGGAGGCCGCGCGAGAGATCCGCCACCTCGACCTCGAAGCCCAGCGCCTCGGCCCGGCCGCGGATCACCGCGACGGTCTGCGGGAAGAGGTCGGCGTCGAGCACCGTCTTGGCCGTCGGCGCGGCGCCGCGGTTCGCCCGGCGCATCAGCAGCACCGCCTCGGCGGCGGCCGAGCTCTCGTCGAGCATCGACGCGTTGGCGACGGGAAGCGCCGTGAGGTCGGCGACCATCGTCTGGAAGTTCAGCAGCGCCTCGAGACGGCCCTGGGAGATCTCCGGCTGATAGGGCGTGTAGGCCGTGTACCAGGCCGGATTCTCGAGCACGTTCCGACGGATCACCGGAGGGGTGTGCGTCGCGGAGAAGCCCTGCCCGATCATCTGCGTCTTCACGATGTTGCGCGCGGCATATCCCCGCAGCTCGGCGAGCACCTCTTCTTCGCCGAGCGCCGCCGGCAGATCGAGGCGCTGCGCGCTGCGGATGCCGGCCGGCACGGCCGCGTCGATGAGCTCCTCGAGATCGCGGTAGCCGAGGGCGTCGAGCATGGTCCGGCGGTCATCGGCGCTGCTGACGCCGATGTGCCGGTCGGCGAACCGGCCTTCGGCAAGGGTCGGGGCGGGAAACGTATCGCTCACGAGGATCTCCGGGGTCTGGGCGGCGCCAATGGCGCCTCCTGGCTGATCCTCCCCGCTCTGTACCGTGACCTGAGAGATTCAGCCGCTCGCATGGAGACGGCCTTGCACCTTCGGTGAGCGCGACGACGCGCTGCTTTCCAGAGTTGCCTGATCGGTGCGGTACGGGTGCCTGAGAGATTCCCGGAGAGGGTTTGCTCCTACGGCGCCGGGCTGATCCAGCGGGGATCGTCCGGTCTCTCCCGCATCGATTGAGCGGCGTATTCACTTGTGACTCTGCGCCGACGCTACCACATTCGGGCGCCGTGTCGGAGGCTCGGCTCGGGTCGGCTCAGCCGTCGCCCGGGGCCGACCCGGCATCGGACGCGTCGCTCGCGGATGGTTCGCCGTTCCACTTCACGGCCAGCTCGAACAGCGAGGTCGCTCCGTAGTGCCTCATCGCCGCACTGACACGGCGCTGCGCCGTGCGCAGCGAGATGCCGAGCGCCCGGCCCGCCGTGTCGATCGACGCGCCGCGGGCGAGGTGCTCGAGCACCCCGGTCCAGGGCCGATCCCGGGGACGCCTCGGGTCGACCGCCTGCTCCCAGACGCCGTCGAGGTGGGCGTGGGCGAGACTCGCCACCGTCGGCTCCGTGATCACGACGATCCCCTCGAACGGGCTCCCGCCCCACTGCCTCGGCAGCACGACCGTGTCGTCGCTCACCATGATCCACGACGCGAGCCGCGGATGCGCTCGCAGCGCGACCGACGGCGCCATGACGGCGGCGATGCGCTCGGGCTCGGCGGCGAGCTGGGCCGTCGACACGACGGTGCGGATGTCGACCTGTTCGCCGTGCAGGAACAGCTCGGCCGATTCGGGATCGTGGCCGAAGCGCTCGGCCACCGCGACATCGGGCAGGAGCATCCGGATCCTGCGCGGGCTGCGCCAGGCGAACCGCCTCGTCCACAGCTGCTCCATGTGCAGCGGGCCGTCGGCTATCTCGATCGCCGAGCGCCCGGCGTGCGGATCCGTCCCGATCGACCAGTCCTCGAGCAGCGAGGGCAGCCGGGCGATGAGCTGCTCGACCTCGCGCAGATGCGCGCGGCCCGCGTCGAGCTGCTCCCCCACCTGCTCGATGAGGCGCTGCTCGGGCGCACGGTACCCGATGGCCTCGCCGTCCCAGGTGATCTCGCGGTCGCGGGCCAGCGCGGCGAGGATCCCCCGAGTCTCCTCGAGGTCGACGTCCAGCGCCTCTGCGGCCGACCTCGTGGTCGGGGGCCGCTGCTGCACGAGCGTCGAGAGCGCGTTGGAGGGAGGCAGGGAGTCCCGCGACGGGGGCGCGGTGCGGGGTGGCATGCCTCCAGAATATGGCGGTTATAGGCCATGACACCATAGCGCCATCAAGAATCTTTACAGTGAACCGTGCACCCATCCCGAGAGCGGCGCCGCCGCTCGATCGTCCTCCGAGGTGAACCATGATCACTGCCCTCCCATCCGATCGTCCGCGCCGCTTCGCGACGGCGCTCTTCGCGGTGCTCCTCGCGGGGGCGCTGCTCGCGACGCTGCTCCCCGCCGCCGCGCCCGCGCCCGCCCGCGCCGCCGAGGGCAGCGCCGACTGCGTGGGAGCGCTCGAGTGCCTCACCTTCCGCAGCGGGTTCAGCGACATCGCGAGCGACAACATTCCCGACGCGGACACCTGGTATCTGCGCCCGACGCTGAACGAACCCGAGTCGGCGGGCGACGCGCCGTGGCAGGGCACGTTCCAGATCGTGCTCCGCTCCTCGATCGGCACCGACGACGAGCAGTGCCTGCAGGCCACCGGCGATGATGCGGACCTCCGGGAGTGCGGAACCAACTCTGCGCAGCGCTGGTTCTTCCAGCCCGCGGCGACCCAGGTGAACACGCAGGAGGGCGGGTGGAACCCCTGGTGGCCGGTCTCCCGCGCGAACGACTGGCCCCGCTCGGAGGCGATCGACGGCAAGTTCTACATCCGAAGCGCCGGACACGGCAAGGACACCTACGGCTGCCTCATCACCAAGAAGGACGGGCTCATCGAGCAGGCGCCGTTCGGTCAGGTGACTGCGACGATCAAGAACTGCGACAGCCTGGACGCGACCGAACGCGCCTTCGCCCAGTTCAACGTGTACGACTACGAGGGCGCGGCGAACAGGTACACGCTCTCGCCCGAGCATCGCGACGAGCTCACGAAGGCGATCCTGAGCTCCGCCGTCGCCCACGCCGTGGCCCGCTGCGGGAAGGACCCCAGCCGCTGCGCCGGTCTACTGCGGGACGGGACCACCGGCGAGCAGCTCTCCTCGCAGTGGGAGCGGGTCGACCGCATGAAGATCGTCCACGAGCCTCGTCCCGTATGGCACACGATCGGGTGCGCGGGACCCAACGGCACCGGCAGCACGGCGCAGTCGATCTTCAACGGCGGATCCGCGCCGCTGACGACGACGATCTCGGCGGGCGGGAGCAACTCGTACAGCACCTCCGTCACCACGGGGCTATCGGTCACCACGAGCTACTCCTTCGACGTGGGCGCCTTCCTCTCCGCGAGCGTCGAGGTGCAGACCTCGACCGAATGGGGCAAGGTCTGGAGCGACACCGAGACCGTCGAACAGGAGGTCAGCTGGACGATCCCGCCGCAGCGGTACGCCACCGCCGTGCTGGCCGCGAAGTCGGTGCAGGCCACCGCGCGGTGGCGCTTCGACAGCGGGGCGATGCAGTGGACGACCGATGAGGCCGCGCGACTGACCGTGCCGCACGCTTCGAACCCGTCATCCAGCACCCCGGACTCGACGCTCGCGGTGTTCAACAGCCTCGGCCGCAAGTCGTGCGGCGCTACCACGCCGAGCGTGCTCGACCCCGAGCAGACCATCGCGATCTCCAACACCACGGCCCCGGGTCGGGCACCGGCGCAGGGCGATGTGCTCGCCGCCGACGCCGAAGCGGACTGGTGGACCACCGACAGCGCCGACGACACCGGGGTGCACCTGCGCTTCCAGTGGTACCGGCAGCGCGGCGATGCGACGCCGGTGCCGATCCCGGGAGCCGTCGGCAAGACCTACCGGGTGACCCAGGACGACGTCACCGAGACCGAGCTCCTCGATCGTGTAGGACGCTACCGACTGCGGGTCGGCGTGACCGACGTCGCCGACGAGAGCCGCTTCGACAGCCAGGAGTACACCTCCGTCGCGACGGCTGGCGTGGTGGACAAGCGAACCACCGAGTCGCTCTCCCTCGTCGCTCTCTCGATCCTGGATCCGTCGCCCGAGTCGACCGAGCGCGTCGTCGCCGACGTGCGGGTCACCGCTCCGGCCGCGGCAGATGCGCCGACCGGGAGCGTCTCGCTGCTCGCCGACGGCGACGAGATCGGCAGCGCCGAGCTCGACGCGCGCGGGCTGGCCCGTTTCCGCATCGCGCTGCCCCGAGGGACGCACCACCTCGACGCGCGCTACGACGGCGACGCGGTGCTCGACCCGTCCGGCAGCGACACCGCGATCGTCCGGGTCCGCGGCGCGGAGAGCGTGACGCGGGCCTCGGTCGAGCAGCCCTCGCCGCGCATCGGCGAGCGCTCGGCGGTGCTGATCGACGTGAGCGGATCCCGCTCGGGAACTCCCACCCCCACCGGCAGAGCGGAGGTGACCGTCGACGGCGTGCCGCTGACCGCGGACGCGACGCTCGACGAGGCGGGGCGCGCCCGGGTCGAGCTCCCGGCCTTCGCGACCGCCGGGAGGAGGACCATCGCGGTGACGTACCTCGGCGACGACGTCTTCGACCCCTCGAACGCGGGCGCCGCAGAACTCGTCGTCGCCGCCCCGGCGACGGTCGCGAAGATCTCCCTCCCCCAGACCGTCGTGGCCCGCGGCAAGCCCTTCTCGGCCCGGGTCTCCGTCGCCTCCAAGAGCTCGGGCGCCCCGGTCGGCGGACGCGTCCGCCTGCTGATCGACGGGCGCGCGACGGGATCGTACATCCGACTCGACGAGAGGGGCCGGGCGACGCTGCGGGCCACGGCGCCGCGCACCGGCAAGCTCGCCGTCTCGTTCCTCCACGTGCCGTCAGCCGCCGAGCCGGGGGCGACGCAGCAGGCCTCCCCGCGCGCGGCACTGCACGTGAGGAGCCACGCCGCCGCGGTCACCCTGCGCAGCGACCTGGTGAACCTCCGCCCGGGCAAGCGCATCGTGCTCTCGGGCAAGGTCCGGATCGCGGCGAAGTCGGGCGCGAAACGACCGAGCGTGGTGATCACCCGCAACGGCAAAGCCGTCCGCACGGTGCGGGTCGACGCGAAGGGCCGGTACCGGGTCGTCGTGAAGGCCCGCGCCGTGGCGAAGGGCCGGCACGAGTACCGGGCGGGCTACCGGGGCTCCTCGCTCCGTTCGATCGCCCCGGCGACCTCCGCGAAGCTGACGATCCTGCGCCGCTGACCGGTCGGCCCGGAGCCCGCCGCGTCCGGGCCCCGGGCCCAGTGCTCCGGGCTCCGGGCTCCGCGAGTGGACCCCCGTTTCGCGAACGGGACCGTGTTCGACGGTGCAAGGCGGTCCCACTCGCCGAAGAGGGTCCCGCTCGGGGGGGATAAACCGTGTCAAGCGGACGCGATAACTTTCTGTGCCTGCCGGAAGCGGCAGACCCCCCCCTAGGGCGAGACGCCCTCGGCGCGCCGGGAGCACGCCCAGAAATGGGCGTGCTCGGTCAGCGTCAAGCGGACGCGATAACTTTCTGGGCCTGCCGGCGCGCCCACTGCTCCGCGTCGGCGAGCGTGTCGAGGGTGAGTTCGGCGGGCGGGTCGTGGACGTCCAGCACGGACTGCACCGTCTCGACGATCCCCAGGAACCCGATCCCTCCGGCGTGGAACGCCTCGACCGCCTCCTCGTTCGCCGCGTTGTAGACGGCCGGGAAGGTGCGCCCCGCGCGGCCCACCTGCTTGGCCACCGACACCGCCGGGAACACCGCGGAATCGAGGGGCTCGAAGTCCCAGCTCTGGGCGGCCGCCCAGTTGAGCGGGGCGCCCACGCCGGAGACCCGGTGCGGCCAGTCGAGGGCGAGGGAGATGGGGAGACGCATATCGGGGGGCGAGGCCTGGGCGATGGTGGACCCGTCGCTGAACTCCACCATCGAGTGCACGATCGACTGCGAGTGCACCACCACCTCGATGTCCGCGTAGGGCACGTCGAAGAGCAGATGCGCCTCGATCACCTCGAGCCCCTTGTTGATCATGGTCGCGGAGTTGGTGGTGACGACCCGGCCCATGTTCCAGGTCGGATGGGCGAGCGCCTCCGAGGGCGCGACGTCCGCGAGCTCCTCCCGGCTGCGGCCCCGGAACGGACCGCCGCTCGCGGTGAGCACCAGACGCCGCACCTCCGACTCGGAGCCCGCGCGGAGCGCCTGCGCGATCGCGGAGTGCTCGCTGTCGACCGGCACGATCTGACCGGCCTTCGCGAGCCGCTTCACCAGCGCACCGCCCACGATCAACGACTCCTTGTTGGCGAGGGCCAGCGTGCGGCCCGCTTCGAGCGCCGCGATGGTCGGCCCCAATCCGATGGAGCCGGTGATGCCGTTGAGCACCACATCGGCCTCGACGTCGCGCACCAGCGCCGCGGACTCGTCCGCGCCCAGGGCGGTGTGCTCGACGCCCAGCTCCTCCGCCTGCTCGCGCAGGCGGTCCGATCGGATTCCGGCCGCGAGGCCGACCACCTCGAACCCGTTCGGGTTGGATCGGATCACCTCGATGGCCTGGCGGCCGATGGAACCGGTGGAGCCCAGGATGATGACGCGTCTCATAGCCACCATTCTGTCGGATGACTCCCGCGGAGCGGAGCCGCGCGCCGCACCGCGACGACGGTCGCCTCCGGGGTTCGCGCTACTCGGCGTCCTCTTCCGCGTCCGCCGTCTCCTGCGCGGGGATCGCGTCGAGGATGTCGACCACGAACACCATCACGTCGTCCTCCGTGGCATCAGCGGCCGCGAGGCGCTCGGCGGTGGCCTCCGCATAGCCCTCGTCGGCCGGGATGACGGCGAGGATCTGAGAGCCGACCTTCTGCCCGGTGATCGCCTTCGTGAAGCCGGGAACGAACTGGTTCGCCGGGAGCATGATCGGGGTGCCGTTCGTCCAGCTGGAGTCGAACTCCTTGCCGCTGCTCCAGACCACGCCGGTGTAGTGCAGGTAGACGGAGTCGGTCTCGCCCACCTCGGCGCCGTCGCCCTCGATGAGCGGCACGATCTCGAGCTCCTTCGGGGCGTCCTCACCCTCGGGGATGGTGATGGTCGGCGCGCCGTTCTCGGCCAGTTCGACCGTCGGGAGCCCGTCGACCGGTTCCTGGGCTTCGCCCTCGGCGCGCTCGAGCGCGGGCGCGCGCAGGACGTCGAAGACCATGACGAGCGCGTCGGCGTCCTCCATGCCGTAGCTGGCGGCCTGGCCGTCGCCGAGCACCTTCGAGGCCGGGGCCACCGCCGCGACGCGGTCGCCGATGGTCGAGCACGCGATCGTCTCCGTGACCCAGGCCGGGAAGGTGCTCTCGTCGGCGCCGTTGGTGACGGCGGTCGGTGCCGTGGGGGCGAGCGTCTCCCCCGTCACGCCGTTGAAGACGGAGAGCTGGGTGAGGACGAGCTCGTCCTCGGCGATCTCCTCGCCCTCGCCCTCGATCAGCACGGAGCGCTCCAGCTCGGCGACCTCGATCGGCGTCTCGGAGGCGAGCGTCAGCGGTGCGCCGAAATCCCCCTCGATCTGCAGTGCGCCACTGGCCTCGCCCGCGGGCGCGCACGCCTGGGTCTCGCCGTTGACGGCGCCGTTCTCACCCTCGTCGCCGTTGTCGCTCCCGAAGGAGCAGCCGGTGGCGGCGAGAACCGCCACGAGCACGGCGGGCAGGGTGATCGTCGACAGGGCGCGGGTACGCTTCACGTGGAGCCTCTTCACGGTCTGCACGTCTGCGGAAGAGACGTGGGGTCGGTCGTCGATGCGCGACTGCGCACCCCAACGAGTATCACACCCGAAGGTTCACGAAAGCTGGTAGCGCAGCGAGTCAGCCGCGCGCCGATCCGGGCGCCGGGGCCGTGCGCGCGGTCACCCGAATCGCCCGGCCGGCCTGTATGACGAGCACGATCAGCAGAGCCATCGTGGCCGCGTCGCAGGCGATGTAGACGTAGTGCCAGATCGACTGCCCCGGCTCGGCGCCGGCGAGCACGAGGTCCGTGCGGGCGTTCAGCGGCGGGCGCACGACGGCGACCTTGAAGACGAACACGGCGACCAGCAGCAGCAGCCACCGCAGTCTGCCGCGCGATGCTCGCGCGGCGCGGGGCCAGAGGTGCAGCAGCACGAGCGCGCTCAGGAGCACGCCCTCGGCGAGGTTCAGGGCGGCGAAGACGAGCCGCCCGATGCCGAGCCCGAGCGGGATGGTGATGCCCGGCGCCTGGAACTTCAGGGGCGCCTCGACGAAGCTGATCGCCGCCACCATCCCGAGCCAGAGCACCGGGATCGCGAACCGCCAGAGCTCCACTCCGAGGCCTCCGACCGAGGATCCCGCTCGTCCTACCGTCATCGCCGCTCCTCCCCGCCGTTCGCGCTCCGGACGGCTCTCATCCGCTTGCGTCTCCTCGACCCGGACCGGCCGCGATCGCCGCCGCGTACAGTTCGCGCGCCGACCCCCCGGTCGCCGCCGCCACCTCCCGTGCCGCGTCCTTGAGCCGGTCTCCGGAGGCCACGCGTCGCCGCACCTCGGCCAGCGCGTCCGCGGCGGAGACGCTCGTCTCGGGGGCGCCTCCGACGACGAGCACGATCTCTCCGCGCACTCCGTCCTCGGCCCACGCCGCCAGCTCGTCGAGCGGGCCGCGGCGCACCTCCTCGTGCAGCTTCGTGAGCTCCCGGCAGACGGCTGCGGGGCGATCCGATCCGAACGCGTCGGCAAGGGCGCGCAGCGAGCCGGCGGTCCGGGCGGGCGACTCGAAGAAGACCATCGTGCGCCGCTCGGAGCGGAGCTCGGCCAGGAACCGGGCGAGCTCGCCCTTCTTGCGGGGGAGGAAGCCCTCGAATGCGAAACGGTCCGTCGGCAGCCCCGCCACGGCGAGGGCGGCGATGACGGCACTCGGACCGGGGATCACGCTCACCCGCACCCCGCGCTCCGCGGCGAGCTGCACGACGCGGAAACCCGGGTCGGAGACCGTGGGCATGCCGGCGTCGCTCACGAGCACCACCTCCGCGGTGGCCGCGCGGTCGACCAGCTCGGCCGCGCGCGTGCGCTCGTTGTGGTCGTGCAGGGCGACGAGTTCCGCGCGGCGCGGGATGCCCAGGAGCGCGAGGAGTTGCGCGGTGCGGCGGGTGTCCTCTGCCGCGATCACCTCGGCGTCGGCCAGCGCCTCGCGCAGGCGGGGCGACGCGTCTCCGAGGTTGCCGATCGGAGTCGCTGCCAGCAGGATCATGCTTCACATGGTACGCGGTGGCGCGGGCTGGAAGAATGGAGCCATGAGCGAGAACGAGCACGGCGATCCGGAGAGCCCGCAGGCCGGAGATCGGCAGTGGGTGCCGGTGCCGCCCGCCAACCCCTACGCGACGCGGCGCCCCTCGAGCACCGGTCGCGGCCTGTCCATCGCAGCCATGGGCCTCGGCCTGCTCGCGCTCCTCACCAGCGCGGTCTCGGCCTTCTACTTCAATCCGCTCGTGGCGCTCGGGGCGGGCCTCGGGATCCTCGCGGCCGTGCTCGGGATCGTCGCGCTCGTGCGGCGCGGGCAGCTGCGAGCCGCTGCGATCACCGGCGTCGGAGCGGCCGCCGTCGCCGTCCTGATCGCCCTGCTCAGCGGCGTGCTCGCCCTCGGCACGGCCCTCGGCACCGGCGTCGCCGAGCTCGCACCCGGCACGGGCGACTCGCCGGGCGCGGAGGAGACCGTCCCCCCGGAGAGCGAGGAGTCCGCCATCGAATGGCCCGCGAACATGGCCAGCGGCGGCATCGTCTTCGCCGAGGGCGGCGAGCCCGTGCGCAGCGATCCCGTTCCGTCGGGCACCGCGCCGCAACCCACCAGGGTCGAGCGCGAGAGCGGACGGAACGACGTGCTCGTCTACGTCGACTACCGCTGCCCGCACTGCGCCGCGTTCGAGCTGGCGAACGGCGATCTGCTCGAAGAGGCGCTCGGCGACGGCTCGACCACGGTGGAGCTGGTACCGCTCTCCTTCCTCGACCGCGGGAACGAGGGCGGCTACTCCGCCCGTGCGGCGGCGGCCGTGGTCTGCACCGTCGACATCCAGCCCGAGCACGCCTGGGAGCTGCATGCGGCGCTCCTCGACCCCGCGGTGCAACCGTCACCGGGCGAGGATGTGGACGATGCGGGGCTGATCGCTCTCGCCGCGCAGGCGAGCGGCGCCGACCTCGACCCCGGCGTCGCGGACTGCATCGAGAGCGGGCGCTTCGTCCCGTTCGTGAAGGCGCTGAACGACTGGGCGCTCGCGAATCCGGTCCCGAACGCGATCGACCAGGAGTCCCGCCTCTCCGGCACCCCGACGGTGCTGGTGAACGGGGTGCTCTACACGGGCGCTCCCGACGACGCGGCGGCCTTCCGCGAGTTCTACGACGAGCAGACGAGTTGACGACCGGCGGTGCCGAGCGCGCCTCGCCCTCCGGGCTGCGGGCGCTGATCGCCCGCGTCGGACCGGGCTACGCGCCCCTGGCCGTCGTCTCGCGCTTCCCCTACGCCATGATGGTCGTGGGGGTGCTGACGCTCGCGGTGTCGGCCAGGGGGTCGATGCAGCTCGGCGGGCTCACCTCGGCGATGGTCGGGCTGGGGGTCGCATGCTTCGGTCCGCTGATCGGGGCGGCGGCGGATCGCTACGGCCAGCGCCCGACGCTGCTCGTCCTCGCCGCGGCCAACAGCGCCGCGCTCGGCCTGCTCGCCTGGGTGGCGTACGGCGGTCTCCCCGAATGGACGCTGCTCCTGTTCGCTTTCCTCGTCGGGACGACGGCGCCGCAGACCTCGCCGATGTCGCGGACCCGACTGCTCGGGGCGATCCGTTCGACCGTCAGGACGGAGGATCAGCCGAAGACCCTCTCCACTGCGCTGGCGTTCGAGTCGGCGGCCGACGAGGTGGTCTTCGTCTTCGGGCCGGTGGTGGTGGGGCTTCTCGCCACCGTCTTCGGCGGCTGGGCGCCGGTGACGGGCGCCGCGATCCTCAGCCTCGTGTTCGTCTCCGCGTTCGCCCTCCATCGCACGAGCGCGCCCGCGGTCTCCGCCTCCGAGCGATTGGCGACCCTCGCACCCGTGCGGGATCTCTGGCGACCGGAGCTGCTTCTGGTGGTCCTGGGGGCGACCGCCGTCGGCCTGTTCTTCGGCTCGACCCTGACCGCGCTGACCTCGTTCCTGCGGGATCGGGGCATCGCGGAGCAGGCCGGGCTCCTCTACGGCGTCATGGGGATCGGATCGGCGATCCTCGCCATCGGGGTCGCCTGGCTGCCGCCCCGCTTCTCCCTGCGCACCCGCTGGTTCGTGTTCAGCGGCGTCACGGCGGCCGGGACGGTGCTGCTGCAGTTCGTCTCCGACGTGCCCGGCATGGCCTGGACGCTCGCCCTCACGGGGATCGGCATCGGACCGCTGCTGGTGACCGTCTTCAGCCTCGCCGCCGCGCGCACCCCGGAGGGCCGATCCGCGACGGTGATGAGCATGGTGGGGACCGGCATCATGGTGGGTCAATCCTCGGCGACGGCGGTCACGGGCCTGACGGCAGGCGAGGTCGGCACCGCGGCGGCGATGGCCCTGCCGCTCGCCTCGGCCGTGCTCGCGGTCGGCGCCGCGCTCGTCAATCTGGTCGCGTTCCCGGGGCTTCGCTCTCAGCACAACTGAAACCGTCCACGACCCCTGCGGGAGTGGGAGAATGGTGCCCATGCCCTCCCCCGATCCGACTCCGATCACGCCGGACGAGGTCGCGGATCTGCGCGCCGCGTTTCCGTACTTCTCCGATCCCCCGTCGGCCGGCGGCCGCCCCGTCGCCTATCTCGACGCGGCGGCGACCTCGCAGCGGCCGGCGCGTGTCCTCGACGCCGAGCGAGCGTTCCTCGAGCACGCCAACGCCGCGGTGCACCGCGGCACCAGTCGGGCCGTCGGATCGGCGACCGAGCTCTTCGAGGGCGCGCGCGCGACGGTGGCCGGGTTCGTCGGCGCCGACCGCCCCGAGCAGATCGTCTTCGCCGAGAACGCGACCGACGCGCTGAACATCATCGCGCTCGGCATCGGCGAGGCGAACGCCGGACTCGGCGTGACCGGCAGCGAGCGCTTCGCGCTCGGCGCGGGCGACGAGATCCTCGTGACCGAGGCGGAGCACCACGCCAATCTGATCCCGTGGCAGCGGCTCGCGAAGAAGACGGGTGCCGCGTTCCGCTACATTCCCGTGAACGAATACGGCACCTGGTCGATCGACGACGCACGGGCCGCGATCAATGCGCGAACCCGCATATTCGCCTTCTCGCACGTGTCGAACGTGACCGGCTTCCTCTCACCGGCCGCCGAGCTCGCCTCACTCGCCCGCGAGGTCGGCGCGATCACGGTGCTGGACGCCTGCCAGTCGGTGCCGCACCTGCCGGTCCGCTTCGGCGAGCTCGGCGTGGACTTCGCGGCCTTCTCCGGCCACAAGATGCTCGGGCCGAACGGCGTCGGCGTGCTCTACGGTCGCGAGGAGCTGCTGGCGGCGCTGCCGCCCGCGCGCACCGGCGGCAGCGCGATCACGAAGGTCACGATGGAGGAGGCGGAGTTCCTGCCGCCCCCGATGCGCTTCGAGGCCGGCACGCAGCCGGTCTCGCAGATCGTCGCCCTGGGCGAGGCCGTCGCGTTCAACCGGGACGTGGGGGTGGCCCGCGCCGCGGCGCGCGAGCACGAACTGGTCGAGCGGCTGGTGCAGGGGATCCTCGAGACGCCGGGGCTCCGCCTGCTCGGGCCGCAGGGCGCGGAGCAGCGGGTCGCCCTCGCCGCGGTGGAGGTTGCGGGCCTGCACGCCCACGACGTGGGACAGTTCCTGGACGAGCAGGGCGTTCTCGTGCGCGTGGGGCATCATTGCGCGCAGCCGCTGCACCGCGCGCTCGGCATGGCCTCGAGCACCCGGGCGAGCGTGCACGTCACCACGACCGAGGACGAGGTCGATCGCTTCCTCGACGGGCTGCGCGGCGCGCAGCGCTACTTCGGCACGGTGGCCCCGAGCGCGACGCCGGGAGCGGGGTCCGCGCGATGAGCGGGCTCGACGGGCTCTATCAGGAGCTGATCTTCGATCATTCGCGGCGCCCGATCGGCAAGGGTCCCTTCGAGCCCCCCGAGGGAGCGCTCAGCGCCTCGCACCACGAGTTCAATCCGAGCTGCGGCGACGAGCTCACCCTGAGCATCGCCGTGGATCCTGCGACGGGCGGCATCGAGCACCTCGCCTGGGAGGGGCAGGGCTGCTCCATCTCGATGGCGTCCGCGTCGGTCCTGGCTCAGCTGGTGCGCGAGGGCGACGACGAGGGCCGGTCGCTCACGCCCGCTCAGGCCCGGCGGCGCATCGACGCCTTCCGCGAGATGATCCAGTCGCGCGGCGAGGCCGAGCCCGACGAGGATCTCCTCGGCGACGCGATCGCCTTCCAGGGCGTCTCCAAGTTCGTGATGCGGGTGAAGTGCGCGATGCTCGGCTGGGTGGCGCTCGAGGCGGACCTCAGGCAGCTCGAGGCCTGATCCCGCAGGCTCCGCCCACTCGCCCTCCACAGCGGCGGTCTTCTCTGACAGCCCGCTGAAGCGGCGTCGTTTCCGGGGAGAACCCGATTCGAGGCGCAACGATCGCCCAGCCTGGACGCATGCCTCCTCCCCCACCGCTCACCGGATCCGATCAGCGGAGCGTGCTCCGCTGCGGGACGACCGCCGACCTGCTCGCCGCGCTCCCGTTCCTCACGGGGTTCACCGCGGAGAACAGTCTCTTCATCGTGATGTTCGAGGGGAGCCGGAGCGGTCACGTCGCCCGCATGGATCTTCCCCGCGATCAAGAGGATCCCGGGATGGGACTCCTGATCGACGCGGTGTGCGAACTGCTGCGGGCGACCGGCGCGGGCGCCGAGGCCCCGGCGCTCGTCATCGTCTCGGATGACGCCTTCGCGTCGTCGGGCGGCGCGCCCTGGCGCGGCCTCGCGCGCCAGCTGCGCGGGCGGTTCCGCCGCGAGGGATGGCGGTTGCGAGACCTCGCGGTGATGGCGCGGGACGGCTGGGCCTCGTTGATGGGCGAGGCGCGGCCCCGGGTCGGTCGACCGCTCGACGAGATCCGCGCGAGCCCGATCGCTGCCGCGGCCGCGGCGGCGATCGGTCCCACCGATGCCCCGCGGCCGCTCTCGGAGCTCGGCCGGATCGGCCCGGCGGACGCGAGCCGCGCCGCAGCGGTCGTCGACCGGCTCGCCGAGCTCGATCGGCGCGAATCCCCCGACCGGGAAGAGGCGGGCGGATCCGGCGCGGAGGAGACGGCACGCGCGTCTCGGGCCGACGCCTCGGTCTGGCTGCACGGAACCGCGCGGGTCGCGGAGGCGTGCTTCCGGTCGGAGGACGTGCCCGACTCTCGCCTGTGCGCGCGCTTCGTGCGCGCCGCGGAGGACCCTCGCCGGTGGCTGCTGCTGGCGCTCACCGCCGTGACGCGGGCGCGCTTCGTCATGGACGCGGTGCAGGAGGCCGAAGATCTCGTACCGGGACGGTTCTCGGAGGTGCCGATCGACCTCGATGCGGGTCCGACGCCCGGGCCGGCCCGGGGATGGAGCATACGCCGCATTCTGTGCTCGCTGGCCGCTCAACGAGCGGGCGCCGAGAAGATCCGGCGGACGATCGAGGTCGTCGGGAGCATCGCCGCGCACACGCCCGAGGCACGGCGCCCCGGTCTGCTCGCGCTTCTCGCCTGGGCGTGGTGGCTGCGCGGCACGCAGACGGTCGCCTCCGGGTTGCTCGACGACGCGCTCCGCCTCACGCCGGGGCACGAGCTCTCGCTGATGATGCAGCGCCTCATCGCGACGCCGCCCGCCTGGACCAGGAGGCCGGTGGGCGACGGATGAGACGCCGGTCAGCCCCCGCCCGTCTCGCGGGACACCACGCCGGCGATCCGGTCGATCAGGGCGTCGCCGATCGGCTCGGCGAGCGTGAAGCGCACGGCCGTCTGAGCGAGCGTCGGATCGATGCCCATCGCGAGCAGCACGGGAGAGGGCTCGTCGCTGCCGGCCGCGCAGGCGGAACCCGACGACGCCGCGATCCCCGCCGCGTCGAGGGCGACGAGCACCGATTCCCCGCTCACTCCCGGAAGCACGAACGAGGCGTGCCCGGGCAGTCGCTCCTGCGGGTGGCCCGTCAGGCGGGCGCCGGGCACGCGACGCAGCAACGCCGCGACGAGCTCGTCGCGACTCGCGACCAGCGCGAGCGCGCGCGTTCCGACGCTCCTCGCCGCCGCCTCGACCGCAGCGGCGAACCCCGCGATCGCCGGAACGTTCTCGGTCCCCGATCTCGCCCCGCGCTCCTGCCCGCCGCCGTGCAGCACCGGCTCGAGCGGCAGGCTCGTCCTCACGAGCAGCGCGCCGGAGCCCTGCGGGCCGCCGAACTTGTGCGAGGCGACCGTGATGGCGTCGACCTCGCCGCCCGGCCACCCCGACGCCGCGAACGAGACCGGCAGCACCGCGGCGGCCTGCACCGCGTCGGTGTGCACGAGCGCGCCGCGCCGCTTCGCGGCCGCGGCGATCTCCGGGAGCGGCTGCACGGTGCCCACCTCGCCGTTCGCCAGGCCCACCGTCACGAGGGTCGTGTCCTCGCGCACCGCGTCCGCCACGTCCTCGGGGTCGACGCGCCCGAACCCGTCCACCGGCACCTCGGAGATCTCGAAGCCGTGCACCCGTTCGAGAAATCGGCAGCACTCCGACACGGAGGGATGCTCGATGGGCGTCGTCACGATGTGCCGACCGCGCGGCGCTCCGAGCGAGAGACCGATCACCGCGAGATTGTTCGCCTCGGTGCCGCCGGAGGTGAGGACGACTTCGGCGGGCCGAGCGCCGAGCGCGGCCGCGACGGAGGTGCGCGCGGCCGCGACCAGCGCCCCGGCCCGATGCCCGGCGGCGTGGACGCTCGACGGGTTGCCCGGGCCCGCATCGAGGGCCGCGATCATCGCGGCCCGGGCCTCGGGCCTCAGGGGAGCCGTCGCCGCGGCGTCGAGATACCGGGAGGAGTCCGGCGCCGACGAGCGCGGGTGCCGCGATGCCGGAACCGTCGCCCCGGAAGCCGTCCCAGTCACCGCTCGACCGCGGGGGCACCGGCGAGATCCGAGCCGGTTTCGACCTCGACGGCGTCGAGTCCCAGGTCGAGCGACGGGGCGCCATGGGTGAGCCGTCCGACCGAGATCACATCCACCCCGGTGCGCGCGATCGCGCCGACCGCGTCGAGGCTCACTCCCCCGCTCGCCTCGCAGACCGCCCGATCGTCCACGATCCCCACACCCGCCTCGAGATCGGCGAGCGAGAAGTTGTCGAGGAGCACGCCGTCGACCCGGGCGGCGAGCACGTACTCCAGCTGTTCGAGCCGGTCGACCTCCACGATGATCGAGACGGCGTGTCCCGCTCGCTCGCGCAGCCGTCGCAGCGCCTCGGTCAGCGCATCGCCGCCGGTGGCCCCGAGCGCGACGAGATGGTTGTCCTTCACCATGATGGCGTCGGACAGCCCGAACCGGTGGTTCGAGCCGCCGCCCGCACGCACCGCGTGCTTCTCGAGAGCGCGGAGCCCCGGGGTGGTCTTGCGGGTGTCGGCGATCCGCGCGCGGGTCCCGCTCGTCTCGGCCACGTATCGCGCGGTCAGCGAGGCGATCCCGCTGAGGCGCTGGGCGAAGTTGAGCGCGATCCGCTCGGCGGTGAGCACCCCCCGGGCCGGGCCGGAGACTCGGGCGAGCGCATCGCCGGCCGCGAACGGGGTCCCCTCCTCCAGAAGCCCCGCCACTTCGACATCGGGGTCCACCTGTCCGAACGACTCGACGATCAGGGGTCCGCCGGCGAACACTCCCGGCTCCCGTGCCACGATCCTGGTGTCGATGCGCGAGGCGGACGGGATCGCGAGCGTCGCCGTGAGATCGCCCCAGGGGGCGTCCTCGGCCAGGGCGCGCGACACGGCCTCCGAGACGATCTGTTTGGTCAGCATGCGGCGAGGCTCCTCGTATCGGAAGTCGTTGCCCGATTCCGTCGGACGTCGGTGAAGGTCGTCGGCACCGCGATCGCGTCGGGGACCGTCGGCGCGATCCAGGCCTGTCTGCGGCGCTGGGCCGGATCCGTCTCGGGGTGGTCGGAGCGCTGATGGGCGCCCCGCGACTCGGTGCGGGCCTCGGCACCGACCGCGACCATATCGGCGAGTTCGGCGAGCATCCCGCTCTCTGGCGCGAGACGCTCGCGGAGGGCGCGCAACCCGGCGGCATCGCGCTCGATGCCGAGTCCCGCCGCGACGGCGTCGCGGACCCAGGCGTCGCCGGTCTGCGCACGGTCGGCCTGCGCGCGGTCGGCCTGCGCGCCGACGGGAGGCTGAGGAGACACCGGAAACTCGCGTCGGCGGAGCAGCAGTTCGCGCATGGCGCCGCCGTTCGGCTCCCAGACCGTCCGCCCCGCGGCGATCGCCTCGGCGTGCCTGACCGCGGATTCGCCGGCGCGGCGGCCGAAGACGAGCCCCTCCAGCAGCGAGTTGGAGGCGAGGCGGTTGGCTCCGTGAACCCCGGTCGCGGCGGTCTCTCCCGCCGCGTACAGCCCGGGCAGCGAGCTCCGCCCGTCGAGATCGGTGGCGATGCCGCCCATGGTGTAGTGCGTGGCGGGCGAGACCGGGATCGGCTCGCGCGTCCAGTCGAGGCCCCGCGCGGCGACCGTCGCGGAGATCCTCGGGAATCTGCGCGCGAGCGTGCCCGCGCCGCCGTCGCGCTCGATCCCCGTCGCATCGAGCCAGACGGCGTCTTCACCGCGCTCGCGCAGCACCCGGTGCACGACACGGGAGACGACGTCTCGCGGTGCGAGCTCCGCGGCCGGGTGGACCGAGACCATGAAACGCTCGCCCGAGCCGTCTCGCAGCACGGCTCCCGCGCCGCGCACCGCTTCGGAGATGAGGAACCCGGTCCCGTCGAGCACCGTCGGGTGGAACTGCACGAACTCGAGGTCGGCGACCAGAGCACCCGCACGTGCCGCGATCACGATGCCTTCGCCGCGGGCCCCGGCCTGATTGCTCGTCCGCGGGAACAGCGCCCCGTAGCCGCCGGTGGCGAGCACGATCGCCGCCGCGTCAACGACCGACGCGCCGCCGTCGACGTCGCGCAGCACCGCGCCGCGCACCGCGCCGGCGTCGACCCGCAGGGCTTCCAGCTCGGTGCGCTCGCGGATCACGATCCGGCCCGCGTCCGCCGACTCCCTCACCCGCAGCATCAGGAAGTCGTGCAGGGAGGCGCCCGTGCGATCCTCCCCGGCGTGCAGGATGCGCGGGCGCCCGTGCGCCGCCTCCAGACCGAGCTGCAGCCGCCCGTCGCGATCCCGGTCCGCGGCGAACCCCGCGTCGAGCAGCGCCCGCGCGGCCTGCACGCCGTCGGCGGTGAGGATCCGGGCGGCCTCGGCGTCCACCAGCCCGGCGCCCGCCTCGATCGTGTCCGCCGCGTGGTCGCGCGGAGCGTCCCCGTCGCCGAGCGCGACCGCGATGCCGCCCTGCGCCAGCGCGGTGTTGCCGCCGGCCGCCCCGGAGCCGGCGCGGAGAACGCCGGGGGTCACCAGCTCCACGCCGATGTCGGATCCGGCCGCCTCGACGGCCGCGCTCGCGGCGAGCGCGCAGCTCAGCCCGGCCACCCCGGATCCCGCGATCAGGATCACGGGCGCGCCGCCAGCATCCGCTCGAGCGCGACGCGCGAGTCCTCCGCCACGGAGCCGTCGACGACGATCCGGTTGGGCGCATCGCCGGCTACGAGCGACTCCAGCGTCCAGGCGAGATAGGCGGGGTGGATGCGGTACATGGTCGAGCAGGGGCAGACCACCGGGTCCAGGCAGAACACCGTGAGCTCGGGGTGCTGCTCCTGCAGCCGGTTGACGAGGTTGATCTCGGTGCCCACCGCGATCACGTCGCCCGGCTTCGCCGCCTCGATCTCCTTGCGGATGTACTCCGTCGATCCGCTGCCGTCGGCCGCCTCGACCACCGCGGCGGGGCACTCCGGGTGCACGATCACCCGCACCCCCGGGAACTGCGCCCTGGCCCGTTCGATCTGCCCGACGGTGAAGCGCTTGTGCACGGAGCAGAAGCCGTTCCAGAGGATGACCCGGGACTCGCGGAGGTCCGCTTCGCTGTTGCCGCCGCGGGGCAGGTGCGAGCGCCAGAGCGGCATCCGATCCTCCTCGATGCCCATCGCCTTCGCGGTGTTGCGGCCGAGGTGCTGGTCGGGGAAGAACACGACCCGCTGACCGCGCTCGAAGGCCCATTCGAGCACCGTGCGCGCGTTCGAAGAGGTGCAGACGATCCCGCCGTTGCGCCCGCAGAACGCCTTGATCGCCGCCGAGGAGTTCATGTACGTCACGGGGATCACGGGCTGACGACCCGAGGCGTCGGGCTCGTCTCCGAGCACCTCGACTAGTTCCCGCCAGCAGTCCTCGACCTGGTCGATGGTCGCCATGTCCGCCATCGAGCACCCCGCCGCGAGGTTCGGCAGGATCACGGCCTGGTCCGGACCGGAGAGGATGTCCGCGGTCTCGGCCATGAAGTGCACTCCGCAGAACACGAAGGCCTCGGCCTCGGGATGCGCCTTCGCCGCTTGGGCGAGCATGAAGGAGTCGCCCACGAAATCGGCGTGCTGCACGATCTCGTCGCGCTGGTAGAAGTGGCCGAGGATGCGGACTCTCTCCCCGAGCGCCGACTTCGCCGCGATGATCCGGCGGTGCAGTTCGTCCTCGCTCGCGTCGGTGTACTCGGTCGGCAGCGGCCCCTGCCGGGGCGCGTCGCCCGGGATGCGGTCGCGCACCGAGGCGCCCGGGCCGTATCCGGGCCGGGCGTCGATGGTCCAGGGCTCGAGCCCGAGATCCGTGTCGCAGGTCGATCCGGTCGCCCGGAGCGCGATGGGGCGCCGGTGGGAGGGGGTGGGCGCCGGGGCGGCGGCGGAGCGCTCGGCGTCCGCCGCATCGCGGATCAGTTCGGCAACGCTGCTCATGAGGTCTTCCTTCGATTCTGGGATGGGGCGGTGGCCGGAACGACGGCCGGTCCCGAGATCCGGGAGGTCTCGGCGCCGTGCCGGAAGCGGTAGAGGCGGGCCGGACGGTGTCTGGTGCCGGTCTGGGTGGCGCCCGTCTCGACGAGGGTGCCCTGCGCGAGCGCCTGCCGCCTGAAGTTGGCGGGATCCACCTGCTCGCCCAGAATCGCCTCGCGCACCTCGCGCAGCTGCGCGAGGGTGAACGACTCCCCCAGGAAGCGATGGGCGACCGCAGAGTACTCGGTCTTCGAACGCAGCCGGCCGAGCGCGTAGGCGACGATCTCCGTGTGGTCGAAGGCGAGCGACGGCAGCCGATCCGCCGAGAACCAGGCCACGTTGGGGTCGACCTCATCGCGCTCGGGGCCGGCGTCGGGATCGAGCTGCGACTCCCCGTACAGCGCCCAGTAGGCGATCGTCACGAGCCGCTGCGCTTCGGCCGAGCGCTCGATCGCGCCGAAGGAGTAGAGCTGCTCGAGGTAGCCGGGATCGCGTCGCACGGCGGCGCGCAGGGTGCGCAGGGCGGTGTCGACGAGGGTCTCGTCCCAGGGGATGGGGCCGCCCGGCAGCGCCCAGTCGCCCTCGAACGGCGGGCGGGTGCGCCGGACCAGGGGCAGCCACAGCGCCGCCTCCGAGGCGTCGCGATCCCGATCGAGCCGATCGACCGAGGCGCGGCGTTCACCTCGACCGAACGACACTCCATCCGCACCGACGACGCCGATGAGCGCGCCGACCGGGGGCCGGAGCGCGAAGGCCACGGAGGAGACGGCTACCGCCGGCGGCAGGAACCTGCGCTCGCTCACGCTGAGCCGTGAGTAGTCCACACCGCACCTCCGTTCCGAGCCCTACTTATAGTCACTTTGACTATAAGTGAGACTACACCCTTTCGCCGCGAAACACCGAATCCTCGCGCAACACGTCGGACGACCGTCGCGCGATTCACAGCCGAACGGTTACATTGGTCTGCGAGGCACCGCCGCAGCGGGGTGCGCGGACAGGCACACAGTCAGACAGAGGGAAGGAGCCCGCGATGAAGGGTTTCAAAGAGTTCATCATGCGCGGAAACGTCATCGAGCTGGCGGTCGCCGTGATCATCGGCGCGGCGTTCACCTCCATCGTGAACGCGCTGGTCGACGGGATCTTCAACCCGCTCATCGCCGCGATCTTCAACGCGGACGAGATCAACAAGGCCGTGTGGCAGATCGGCCCGGTCTCGCTCGGCGTGGGAGCGGTGCTCGGCGCCCTGATCAACTTCCTGCTGATCGCGCTGGTCGTCTACTTCGTCATCATCCTGCCGATGAACAAGCTGAACGAGGCCGCCTACGTGCGCAAGCACGGCCACAAGCCCGAGGACGAGGAGGAGCCCCCGACCGAGACCGACCTGCTCGTCGAGATCAGGGACCTGCTGGCGCAGCGGGAGACCGGCGGCGCACCCGAGCAGCGTCCGGCCGTGCGCGGCGAAGGCCCCGCGCACGGGGCGCACGGCGCCCAGTAGGAGCGGCGCGAGCGCCTTCCGGGCTGAGATCGCGCTTCGGGCTGAGATCCTCGCCCCCGAGGATCCTCCGGACGTGCGATCTCAGCCCGACGTGCCGGCGCGAAGCGCCTCCGCGATCGGCGTCGCGCCGTCGTTGAAGCGGATCGTGCGCCGGATCGTGCCGCGACCGCCCTGGGCAGCGGCGGTCACAGCGGCGATCACGCGAGCGACGTTCGCCCTCGAGACCCGCCGCGCCTCGGCGGCGGCCGTGTCGATGAGACCGCTCCCCTCCTCCGAGGTGAGCGCGCTCGGGCCGAGCACCGTCCAGTCGAGGTCGCTGGCGCGCAGATGCTCGTCGGCGGCCGCCTTCGCCTCGGCATAGGGGAAGAACGCGTTCTCCGGGTCGACGCCGTGCTGCAGCGAGGACCCGAAGTACGACACCATCACGTATCTCGCGACCCCGGCACGAGCGGCGGCGTCGATCGAGCGGATCGCCGCGTCTCGATCCACCGCGCGCGTCCGCGCCGGGTCGCCGCCGCCGGCTCCCGCGCTCCAGACCACGACGTCGTGACCGGAGACCAGCTCGGCGAGGCCCGCGACGTCGAGCGTCTCGATGTCGGCGACGAGCGGCTCGGCGCCCGTCTCTCGGACCTCGTCCGCGTGCTCCGGGTTGCGGATCACCGCGGTCACCCGGTCGCCGCGCGCGACGAGCAGCGGCTCCGCGAGCAGCGCGATCTTGCCGTGACCCCCGAGAATGATGATGCGTGCCATGCCCTCGAGTCTACGCGCGCACGGCGTCCGGGGTATAGCGTTGAGGCGTGGGAGAGATCCGTGTGAGCGCCGTCGTGATGCGGGACGACGCGGGGCGCGTGCTGAACGTGCGCAAGCGGGGCACGCGCATGCTGATGCTGCCCGGCGGCAAGCCCGAACCCGGCGAGGCCCCGCACGAGACCGCGGTGCGGGAGTTCCGGGAGGAGCTCGGCGTCCGGCTGGATCCAGCCGCCCTCACGCTGCTGGGCGAGTTCCGCTCCGCGGCGGCGAACGAACCGGGGTACGCGGTGGTCGCGCACGTCTACGAGCACCCCTATCGCTCCGGCGCCGCGGCGAGCGCCGAGATCGATCGTCTCGAGTGGGTGGATCCCGCCCGCCCGCGGGACGACCTGGCGCCGCTCAACACGGAGCAGGTGTTCCCCGCGCTCCGGTCGCTTCCGGCCGAGTGACGCCGCCAACCGCCTCAGCGACGCTCGGGCAGCGGAGGGCCGTCGGGGAAGTCGCTGCGGGTCAGGTCGAGGAACAGCGCATCCTCGAGATGCCCGCCGGGCCGCACCTGGTAGTCACGCAGCACGCCGATCCGTTTGAACCCCAGCCGCTCGTAGCTGCGGATCGCGCCGTGGTTGTTCGCATTCGGGTCGAGGGTGACGCGGCTGATGCCGGCGGCGAACTCGCCGCGGATCGCCAGCGCGAGCGCCTCCTCGCCGATGCGCCTGCCGCGGAACCGGGTGCCGATGAAGAGGTGGATCACGGTGGTCGGATACTCGGGATCCTCTCCCCTGAGCACCATCATCGCCCCGGCGCACTCCCCCTCGACCTCGATGATCCGGCCCGTCGGCGGATCGATGAAGTCCTCTCGGACGCGATCGGGGGTGTAGCCGACCCACCACTCCGAGACCTCTGGCTCCTGCAGGATCGCGAGCAGCGGGCCGGTGTCTCCCGGCTCGGGCGCGCGCAGCGTGACGAGGGGGCCGACGAGCGGGGCGGGGACGTGCGACGGAGACGACGACATGGCGTCAGCCTACCCGAGGAGCCACGAGCGACGGGCGCATGTTGACTGAGAGCGCGCTCGAACTCCTAGGCTGCTGCCATGACAGCGGATGAGGCCGGGTTGTCCGTCGCCCGGATGAGCGAGACGACCGGGGTATCGGCGCATACCCTGCGCTACTACGAGCGCGCCGAGTTGATCCGCCCGGTCGCCCGGAATCCGGGCAATCACCGTCGCTACTCGCCCGCGGACGTGGAGTGGGTAAGGTTTCTGCTCCGGCTGCGCGAGACGGGCATGCCGGTCGCCCAGATGCGCAGGTACGCACGACTGCGCGAGGAGGGCTCTGCGACGACCGAGTCGCGGCTGCGGCTGCTCGAGGCGCACCGCGAAGAACTGCGCGAGCAGATCGCGCGGCTGCGCGCTCACGAGCGGGCACTGGCAGAGAAAACCACCGCCTACCGCGCCGTGCTCGCCGCGCCGAGCACACACGCTGGGAGCGACCCGGAGCCGTCGGCGGAGACCGCACGGCGATCGCCGACCGAGAGGGGAACGGACAGATGACCGATACGACTGAGACCACCGGAACGACCGCAGCCGTGACCGAGACCGCTGAGCGACGGCGGCGCTTCGAGCGCGGGCGGACAGTGCTCGAAGCGGTCGATGGACGAGCGGGCTCGAAGGTTGTCGAAGCGCTCGACGATATCTCGCCGGAACTCGCCCACCAGGTCGTCGCCTGGGGATTCGGCGAGATCTACGCGCGCCCAGGGCTGGAGCCCCGGGACCGGCAGCTCGTCACCCTCGGCATGCTCACCGCTCTCGGGGGCTGCGAGCCCCAGCTCGAGATCCACGTGGGCGCCGCCCTCAACGCCGGCCTGACCCCGGAGCAGATCATCGAAGCGCTCCTGCATGCGGCCGTCTATTGCGGGTTCCCGCGCGCGCTGAATGCGACCTTCGCAGCGAAACGCGTATTCGCCGAACGAGGGCTGCTGCCCATCGCCTAGGTTCCGTCGAATCGTCGCGACACGTCTCGGTGGATACCCGGAGCTTGCACGGATAGGGTGCTGAGAGCACACATCACGCGACCGCGCGGTAGCCGCGCAGGGAGGAGGCGGCGATGTCCGTCGTCAAGATCAACGCTCTTTCGGTTCCCGAGGGCGCCGGCCCGGAGCTCGAAGCCCGGTTCGCCGCGCGGAAGCACGCGGTCGACGGGTCGCCCGGGTTCGAGGGCTTCCAGCTGCTGCGGCCGACCGCCGGGGAGGACCGCTACTTCGTCGTGACCACCTGGGCATCGGAGGAGGATTTCGCGGCGTGGCGCGACGGGCGGGCGAAGGACGCGCACGCCGGGCCGGAGGGGCAGCAGCGGCCGCCCGTGGCTCAGGGCGCCGAACTGCTCGAGTTCGAGGTCGTCGATCTGGGCTGAGGCGGCCGCCGCTCCCGTGCAGGGATCCGCGGCCCGGGGTCGCAACCGCCGCTCCGCCGCGGGCCACGGCCCGGCCTAGATGTAGTTCCCAGTGAGGTTGTGAACGCGATCTGAGGGTGTCTGCCCACCGATCCCGGTATGGGGTCGGTGATGATTGTAGTGATGGAGCCAGGTGCCATATGTTGCGGCCCTGGCTTCTTCGCTGTC